>NZ_JBVJHA010000014.1:0-166807 GCF_055587065.1 Kitasatospora sp. NPDC048662
CAAGGACCCCGAGGCCCCGATCTTCGAACTCGTCGACTACGGCGTCGTCGGCGACCTCTTCACCGTCCTCCCCCAGCTCACCGACGAGGTCAAGGCCCGCAAGGGCTGACCTGTCGAGGCTGAACTGCGGCGCGGCCCCCGGGAGTTGTCCCGGGGGCCGCGCCCTTTTCGCGCCGTGGCGATCAGCGTCCCGCGAGGGTGCGCACGAAGCGGTTGGCGTCGATGGTGCCGAGGCCGGACGCCAGGTCGTAGCCCTTGACGGCCTGGTACCCGGTCACGCCATTCCAGGAGTTGTCGCTCTCGGTGACGTCCGTGATGCCGCTCCACTGCGGGGGCAGCGCGGCCATCGCGTACAGGCGCGGGTTGAGCTGGCCGAGGCGGTGCCCGGCGAGCTGGTTCGCGAGCGCCACGATGCCCGAGAAGATCGGGGTGGCCTCGCTGGTGCCGCCGGTCAGGTGCCAGCCGACCCGGGTCGGGTCGTAGGACTCGTACGTCCAGGCGGCGCCGTCCACGGCCGCGCTCATCGAGATGTCCGGGGTGCCGCGGTGGTTGCCGGTCACGTGCGCCACGCCCGCCTGGTACCAGGGGCGGTCGAAGACGCCGGAGACGCCGCCGCCCGCCGCGCCGTAGTCGTCGTGCCAGACCTTGTCCGGGGCGGTGCGGTTGCCGTTGTTGTCCAGGGTCAGCTGGGTGCCGCCGATCGAGGTGACCAGCGGGTCCGCCGACGGCCAGGAGTTGACCCGGTACGGGTACAGGTCGGTGCCGTTCTCCATCGCGTCGGTGGCGCCGTTGTCGCCGGACGCGGCGAGCACCGTGACATCCTTGGCGGCGGCGAACCTGAAGGCGTACCGCAGGCTCTCGATGGACTTGAAGTCGCCCTTGTCGAAGCCCGGGAAGGTGTTCTCGGTGGCGCCGAAGCTCTGCGAGATCACGTCCACGTCGCGGTGCTGCATCAACGCCTTCTCGGCGTCCATCATCTCCGGCAGACCGGTGACGCCCTCGGTCTCCGCGACGCCGGTCTCCACCAGCACGATGTGCGCGTCCGGGGCCACGGCGTGCGCGTACTCCACGTCCAGGGTGGTCTCACCGGCCCAGCCGGTGTGGTCCGGGTTGCTCGGGTCGAACACCGGGACGTCGCCCCACTTGACCACCTCGACCTGGGTGTCCGGGATGCCCCACTGCTTGTCGAACACCTCCAGGTCGTGCTGGATGGTCGGCGAACCGAAGGAGTCGACGATCACGATGGTGCGGCCCTTGCCCGTGATGCCCTGCTGGTACAGCGGGTTCAGGTTGTAGGCCTGGCGGTACTGCAGCGGCGAGTAGCAGTGGATGCCGATCTGCGAGACGCAGTCCGAGGTCGATATCGGCGCGACCCGGCCGAGCGCGTCGATGTGCCCGGCCGAGGCGGGGCGCAGCTGGAAGGCGGCCGGCAGGTGCAGGTCGGCCGCCGTCCGGGCGGTCGCGGTGGCGCCGGTCAGGGCGGTGGCCCCGACAGCGAGCAGCGCGGCGGCCCGCAGCGCGGTGGAGCGTCGGGGACCCGCGGTGGCGGGGTGCATGCCCAAGGGGACTCCTCGAGGAGACGGTGCCCGGCCGGACCGGTCGGGGCGGACCCCTATCCCACCGGGACCGGCGGGGCCGGGCCATAGTCCGAGACGGGCGGTGGGGATGGTTCCGGTCGGCCACCGGAATCGGTAAAGGAAAGGGAGGGATCCGGTAACGCCCCAGCTCAGCACGGGCGGTGACGCGCCGCCAGGCGGAGGGCGCCGCAGGTGTACTCCGGCGGGTCCGGCTCGTAGAGTCGGGCGGCATGGGACTGCTGAGGCGACTGGACGGCGGGTACGAGGTGACGGCATGGGGCTGCTGACGGCGTTGGACGGTGTGTTCGGGGATCGTGCGGACGGGGTGGTGACGGCATGGGGTTGCTGAGGGCGTTGGACGGTGTGTTCGGGGACGGCCCGGACGCGGTGGTGGTGGACGGGCGGGCGCTGTCCCGGGAGGAGTTGCTGGGCGCCGCCGGTGCGGTCGCCGAGCGGGTCGCCGGGGCACCCGCGCTGGCCGTGCTGGCCCGGCCCGAGCCGGAGACGGTGGTGGCCGTGGTCGGCGGACTGCTGGCCGGCGTCCCCGTGGTGCCGCTGCCGCCCGACTCCGGGCCGCTGGAGCGCGCCCACATCCTGCGCGACAGCTGCGCGACCCTGCTGGCGGGCACCCGGCTGCCCGAGGACACCGAAGGGCTGACGGCCCTTCCGGTCCGGCTCGGCGACCGGCCGAGCGGCCAGTGGCGGCCCGCCGCCGACGACCCCGACCGGACCGCGTTCGTGCTGTACACGTCCGGCACCACCGGCGCCCCCAAGGGCGCGCTGATCCCGCACCGCGCCGTCGCCGCCGGACTCGACGGCCTCGCCGACGCCTGGCAGTGGAACGCCGAGGACACCCTCGTCCACGGCCTGCCGCTGTTCCACGTGCACGGCCTGGTGCTCGGCGTGCTCGGCGCGCTGCGCACCGGCAGCCGGCTGGTGCACACCGGCCGGCCCACCCCCGCCGGGTACGCCGCCGCCCGTGGCAGCCTGTACTTCGGCGTCCCCACGGTGTGGTCACGGATCGCCGCCGACACCGAGGCCGCCCGCGAGTTGGCCGCCGCCCGACTGCTGGTGTCCGGCAGCGCCCCGCTGCCCGTCCCCGTCTTCGAACAGCTGCGCCGGCTCACCGGCCAGGCCCCCGCCGAGCGGTACGGCATGACCGAGACGCTGATCACCGTCGCCACCCGGGCCGACGGCGAACGGCGGCCCGGCGCGGTCGGCGTGCCGCTGCCCGGCGTGCGCACCCGCCTGATCGGCGAGCACGGGCAGCCCGTGCCGCACGACGGCGAGAGCGTCGGGGACCTCCAGATCCAGGGCCCCACCCTGTTCGACGGCTACCTCGGACGGCCCGACGCCACCGTCGAGTCCTGGACCTCCGACGGCTGGTTCCGCACCGGCGACGTCGCCGTGATCGGACCAGACGGCTTCCACCGGATCGTCGGCCGCGCCTCCGTCGACCTGATCAAGAGCGGCGGCTACCGGATCGGCGCGGGCGAGGTCGAGGCTGCGCTGCGCGACCATCCCGGGGTCGCGGACGCTGCCGTGGTGGGCGTCCCCGACGACGACCTCGGGCAGCTGGTGGTCGCGTACGTGGTCGCCTCGCGGGCCGACTTGGCGCAGGACCAGCTCGTCGACTTCGTGGCGAAACGGCTGTCGGTGCACAAGCGCCCCCGGCGGGTCGTGCTGGTCGACGACCTGCCGCGCAACGCGATGGGCAAGGTGCTCAAGAAGCGGCTGCTCGACCCGGACGCGTGAGCCGGAACTCCCGGACGCGGACCGGTCCTCGCGGGGACTCCTTTCAGGGCCCCGGGGAGTGGGTACCACTGGGATGGCGCGGGGCCAGGGCCTCGCGCTGCCCGGCGGACCGGCCGGGCCGGCACGGAGGGGCAGGGGTGCTGTGATCGTCTGGGTCAATGGGGCATTCGGAGCGGGCAAGACGAGCGCCTGCCGGGAGCTGACCGGGCTGCTGCCCGGAAGCGTGCTGTTCGAACCGGACACCGTCGGGACGCTGCTGCGCGCCACCCTGCCGCCGGGCCGCCTCGCCGAGGTGACGGACCCGCAGGAGCTGCCCGCATGGCGGCGACTGGTCGCCGAGACCGCCGCCGCGCTGGCCGGGGAGGCGACCGGCCCCGTGCTCGTCCCGATGACGCTGCTGAGCCAGCAGCACCGCGACGAGATCTTCGGCTCGCTGGCCGGGCGCGGTCTCCCCGTGCACCACGTGGTCCTCGACCCTGTCGAAACGATTCTGCGGGCCCGGATCGCCACCCGGCAGGACGTCCTCGGCGACGCCGGCTCCCGGCAGCGCAGTCGGGAGGCACTGCCCGCGTACCTGGTCGCGCGGGGCTGGCTGGCCGGTGACGCGCGGATGATCGACAACGGAGTGCTGACGCCGCGCCAGACGGCTGAGCGGATCGCCGAGGTGGTGCGCAGCGGCGCCGCGCGCTGTCCGATCGTGCGGACCGAGGGCGGGGACGGCGACACCGTGGCCGCCGCGGTGCTGCTGTTCGACGACCGGGACCGGGTGCTGCTGGTCGACCCCGCGTACAAACCGCACTGGGAGTTCCCCGGCGGCGTCGTCGAACGCGGCGAAGCACCGACCGCCGCCGCCGTCCGGGAGGCCGCCGAGGAACTCGGCCTGCGCCTGCGCCCCGAGGAGCTGCGCCTGCTCGCCGTCGACTGGGAATCCGGCGCGGGCGGCGGTGGTGGGCGTGGCGGCCTGCGCCTGGTCTACGACGGCGGCCGGCTCGGGCCCTCCGAGGTCCTGCGGCTGCGCCTGCCCACCGGGGAACTCCGTGACTGGCACTTCGCCACCCTCCGGGAAGCCGCGCAGATGCTGCCCGCGACACGGCTGCGCCGGCTGGTCGCTGCGCTTGAGGCCCGCACGGAGGGCGAGTTGAGGTACTTGGAGGGCGGGCGGCGGGCGGCGACGGGGGCTGCGTCGGCGCGGTGAGAGGGCCTCGTGGGGCGGCGGGGCTGCGGGCGCGGGGTGGGGCGGCTGCTGGGCGTTGACCAGGCGTATGGGTGGCGGGTGAGTGGTGTGGTGCGTCGCGGGGCTGCGCGTTGACCGGTGAGCGGGGGGTCGGGGCTGGGAGGATGGCGGGTATGCCGTTCACGTTGAGTCATGTTGCGGCCGTGCTGCCGGGGTTGCGGGGGGCCCGTCGGAAGGGGGCGGTGGTGGCGGCCGGGCTGGTGGCCGGGGCGATGGCGCCCGATGTGCCGTTCTTCGCCGAGTCGGTGGTGCCCGGGGTGTACCGGCACGGAGATCTGACGCACCGCTGGTGGGCCGCCGGGACGGTCGATGTGGTGATCGGGGCCGGGCTGGTCGCCGCCTGGTACGGGGTGTGGCGGGGCCCGATCGCCGAGGCCGTCCCCGGGGCGTGGACGGGGCCCGTGCCCGAGGGCCGGCCGGCCGCAGGCGAGTTGGCGCTGGCCGCCGGGGCGGTGGCGGTCGGTGCGGTCAGCCACCTGACCTGGGACGCCTTCACCCATCACGGCCGGGCCGGAGTCCGGGCGCTGCCCGTGCTGGAGCGGCGGGTCGGGCGCGTCCCGCTGTACACCGCCCTGCAGTACGGCACTTCGCTGCTCGGCCTCGCCCTGCTGGCCAGGCACGCCGGGCCCTGGCGGTCCGCAGACCGTCGCACCGCCGCGCTGCTCGCCGCCGCGACGCTGCTGGGCGCGGTCGAGCGGGTGCGACGCGGCGAGCGCGGCGTCGTGGACGAGGCGTGCTTCGGCGCCGGCGCGGGGCTGGCGGTCGGGGCGGCGCTGCTGGGTGCGGCGCGGGGCTGACGGGGTGGGCCCGCGGGCGTTGTCGCTGCGCCGCGAACCAGGGAGGGCACGGGGGGCCGGTGGCGAGTAGCGTGACTTCGCATGACTGAAGCCGAGATCGAGGTGAGCGAGGGTCTGGTCCGCGCGTTGTTGCGGGACCAGCATCCGGATCTGGCCGGGCTGCCGATCTGTGAGGTGGCGGGCGGCTGGGGCAATCAGATGTGGCGGCTCGGGGGTGAGTTGGCGGTTCGGGTGCAGCGGATGGACAGCGGCCCGGACTCGCAGCTCAAGGAGCGGCGGTGGCTGCCGGCTCTCGCCCCGCGGCTGCCGCTGCCGATTCCGGTGCCGGTGCGGGACGGGGTGCCGTCCGGGCGGTTTCCGAAGATCTGGACCGTCATGACGTGGGTTGAGGGCACGCCGCTGGACCACGGTTCGATCACCCGGGGCGATCACGCGGCGGACGTGCTGGCGGACTTCCTGAAGGCGCTGCACGTGGCGGCGCCCGCCGAAGCGCCGGGCTCCGCGGACCGCGGTGGTCACCCCGGGGAGTGCACGGAGGGGTTCGAGTACTTTCTGCGGGCCGTGGACGACCTCGGCGGGCTCGCCGCGACGGACGTCCGGGCGGTGTGGGACGACGCGGTGGCGGCTGCGGGGTGGGAGGGGCCGCGGGTGTGGGTGCACGGTGACCTGCATCCCGCGAACGTGGTTGTCGCGGACGGGACGCTGGCGGGCGTGGTCGACTTCGGCGATGTGTTCGCGGGGGACCCGGCCTGGGATCTCGCGGCGGCCTGGCTGCTGCTTCCGGCGGGTGGGGCCGCGCGGTTCTTCGACCGTTACGGGGTGGCCGACGAGGCGGCGGTCCGGCGGGCGCGGGGGCTGGCGGCGATGAAGAGTCTGTTCCTGATGCTGATGGGGCAGAACGGGGACCGCGGTCTGCCCGGCGGGAAGCCGAACTGGGGGCCGGTCGGGCGGTCGGCGCTCGGTCGCGTCCTGAAGGGCCTCTGACGCCGGTTCTGTTCGACCGGGCAATGCCCGGCACTTGTCGCCGAACCGGGTTGGTTCCTGGGCGAGTTGTGAGGTGGGGCCGCCGCCCGGGCGGGGTGTCCGGGCGGCGGGGGAGGGGCCGGGTTACTCGCCGGGCTGGGGGAGGTAGCCGTGGTCGGAGAGGTGGGCGCCGATCATGCGGTAGACCTCGGGGTCGTCGGGGGTGAGGGCGGCGAGGCCGTCGACGTAGCGGTTGTACATGCAGAACGCGGAGGCGATCAGCACGGTGTCGTGGATGGCCGCGTCGTCCGCGCCGACGGCCCGCGCGGTGGCGATGTCCTCCTCGGTGACGGACAGTCCGCTCTCGGCGACCTTGCCGGCGAGCCGGAGCAGGGCCCGCATCAGGTCGGAGACGGGCGCGGTGTCCAGGTCGCGCTGGACGGCGGCGACCAGGTCGAAGTCGCCGTCCAGGCGGTGCGCGGCGGTGGCGCCGTGGGCGGCCGCGCAGTAGCGGGTGCAGTTGAGGGAGGAGACGTAGGCGGCGATCAGTTCGCGTTCGCCGACGGACAGCGGGGATTCGCCGCGCAGGAGTTGCTCGGCGAGTTCGCTCAGGCGAAGGCCGGACGCGGGGTTGAAGGCGAGCAGGCCCCGGATTCCGGGGTGGGGGGCGGGGAGCGCGATATGCGGCATGGGCTTACTGAACCGGTTCGGGATGCTCTTGGCAAGGCCTTGACCTGCGGTTGTGCCGTCACAGCGGGTAGGCGGCAGGCCGGTTGGGCACGCGGCCTCCGGCTGCCGTTCGGCAAGGGCGGGTCCTGGCCGGAGACCGGTGCGGGCAGATTAGGATGGGCGACCGTGACTGACACCGGTAGCACCCAGGACCTGGACCCCGTCGAGCCGGTCGCGGCCCTTGCCGACGACGCCGGTGACGAGGCGTTGGACGTTGCGTCGGACGAGCCGTCGGACGCCGCGTCGGAGGAGAGCGTGAGCACGGACGCGGGGGCGGATGCCGAGCGGGCGGCGCTGCTTGACGGGGTGTGGGACGTGGTGGTGGTCGGCGCCGGACCGGCCGGATCGTCGGCGGCGTACGCGGCCGCGGCCCGGGGCCGGCGGGTGCTGCTGCTCGACAAGGCCGAGCACCCCCGGTACAAGACCTGCGGCGGCGGCATCATCGGCCCGTCCCGCGACTCGCTGCCGCCGGATTTCAAGCTCCCGTTGCAGGACCGGATCTCGGCCGTCACCTTCGCGCTGAACGGCAAGTGGACCCGCACCCGGCGTTCGAAGCGGATGCTGTTCGGCGTGGTCAACCGCGACGAGTTCGACCTGCGTCTGGTGCAGGCCGCCGAGCAGGCCGGCGCGGTGCTGGTCACCGGCGTCACCGCGACCGGTGTCGAGCAGCAGGGCGGCGACAGCCGCACCGTGTTCGTGACGCTGGCCGGCGGCGGGCGGGTGGAGGCCCGGGCGGTGGTCGGCGCGGACGGCTCCGCCAGCCGGATCGGCCGTCATGTCGGCGTCAGCTTCGACCAGATCGACCTGGGCCTGGAGGCGGAGATCCCCGTCCCCGAGGCGGTCTCGCGCGAGTGGGCCGGCCGGATCCACCTCGACTGGGGCCCGCTGCCCGGCTCGTACGGGTGGGTGTTCCCGAAGACCGACTCCGGGACGCTGACGGTCGGTGTGATCGCGGCGCGCGGGCAGGGCGAGCAGACCAAGCAGTACCTGGCGGACTACATCCGGCGGCTCGGCCTGGCCGGGTTCAAGCCGCTGGTGGAGTCCGGGCACCTGACGCGCTGCCGGGCCGAGGACTCGCCGCTGTCGCGCGGCCGGGTGCTGGTGGCCGGCGACGCGGCCGGCCTGCTGGAGCCGTGGACCCGCGAGGGCATCTCGTACGCGCTGCGCTCGGGCCGGCTGGCCGGCGAGTGGGCCGTGCAGGTCGCCGAGGCGAACGGGGCGGCGGACGTGCGGCGTCAGGCGCTGAACTACTCGTTCGCGATCAAGGCGGGCCTGGGCGTGGAGATGCGGGCCGGCAAGATCATGCTGGCCTCCTTCGAGAAGCGCCCGCACCTGTTCCACGCGGCCGTCTCGCTGGTCACCCCGGCGTGGCGGGCGTTCGCCCGGACCACCCAGGGGCACACGACCTTCGCGCAGATCATGCGGGACCACCGGGCGGCGCGGAAGCTGGCGTCGGTCGCGGGGCGGTAGCTTCGACGCGGTCATGGATCCGCCCGGGGAGGGGAGTTCCCTTCTCGGGCGGATCCGTCTGCGTTGCGGGTCGCGGGGCCGATCGACTGGGGCCGTGATCTGCGGATTGTCGGTGCCGGCTGGCAGCATCCTCGGCATGGGACTCGATGTGGTGGTGGGGGCGCTGATCGGCGCCGAGGAGGATGTGGCGGACTGGTTCCGCGCGGAGTGCGTGACGATCCGCACCGTGCTGGAGCACGAGGGCCTGCCCGGCTGGCAGGAGCCGGTTGACGGGCCCCGGTTCAGCGACCGCGTGTGGGGGTACTCGGGGCTGCACACGCTGCGCCGCGTGGCCGCGCACCTGGCCGCGAACGGGCAGCTGCCCGAGCCGCTGGCAGAGGGCGAACGGGCCTCCGAGGACCCGGAGTTGAGGGAGGCGTACTTCGACATACCGGACGACCCGGCCGGCCCGTTCGACCACCTGATCCACCACTCGGACTGCGAGGGCTACTACGTCCCCGTGGACTTCGGACCGGTGCTGACCGACGAGGAGCTGTCGGGCGGGATGCTCGGGTCCTCGGTGCGGCTGCTGGCGGAGCTGACGGCGGTGGCCGAGGCGCTGGGCCTGCCCGAGGGCCTCGACCCGTACGGGGACGAGGTCACCGCGGTGCTCGACGGCGAGGTCGCGGACCCCGAGGGCTGGCGGCGCTACGGCACCGAGTCGTTCATCTGCCTGCTGCTGATGCGGGCGGCCCGGCACTCGGTGGAGACCGGAGCGGTCATGGCCTTCTGCTGACGCCCGGTCACGGTCCGATCAGCTGCTCGGCGAGCGGGCTGCGCGCGTACAGCACCAGGCGGCCGTGCCGGGCGCGGGTGACCAGGCGGGTGGCGTGCAGGACGGAGAGATGCTGGCTGACCGCGCCCGGGGTGACGCCCAGGCGGCGGGCCAACTCGGTGGTGGCGGTGGGCTCCTGGAGCAGCGCCAGCAGGCGGGCCTTGGGCATGCCGAGCAGCTGCTCCAGGGCCTGCGGCGCGGGCGGCGGGTCGGCCGGGCCGGTCAGGTTGCCCTGGCCGCGCGCCACGTAGCTGATCGACGGGGTCAGGCCGGGGCCGATCGCGGTGATCGCGCCGCGCGCGAAGCAGGTCGGCAGCAGGGCCAGGCCGCGCCGGTCCACCACGATCTCCAGGTCGCCGCAGCCCCAGTTCCGGTCGATGGTCAGCACCCCGTCCGTCCAGCGCAGCCGGTGGTCGAGGTCGGCGAACAGGCCGGCCGCGCCGCGTTCGGCCAGCACCCGGGCGCGGTGCACGATGTCGGCGTGCAGCACCGAGCGGGCGCGCGGCCACCAGCCGGGCTCCAGCACCCGCGTCCAGTACTGCTCCAGGGCGTCCGTGATCAGCCGGATCAGCTCCGCCGGACGGTCGTCGAAGGCGGCGAGCAGCGGCGGGATCTCCCGGTCGTGCGGCAGGAAGGTGATGGCCAACTCGCTCCGCAGCCGGGCCGGTTCGAAGGCGCGGACGACGGCCAGCTCGGCCGCGAAGTCCGGGAACGGGACGCTCGGGCGGGGCGTCAGGAAGTCCGGCACGTACTTGTTGCTCGCCACCAGGGCGCGCAGCAGCGGCGCGGCCGGCAGCGCCTCGAAGGCCGGGCGCATCGCCTCGAACGCCGCCCCGTGCGGGTACATGCCCGGGTGCGTCCACATCCGCAGACTGAGCACCGCCTCCTGGAGCGGCGAGCAGGCGAAATAGGTGGCGGCCAGATCGGCCAGGCCCAGCCGGAACCGCAGCGTCATGGTGCTCCCCCCGTGCGGGCCGAGGATTCAGGCCCGGGCTAAATCAATACCACGAGCGCTCCGTACCCGGTCTGATCGGATCATGACCGCCACTGAACTCGCGGCCGACGAGGCCGCGTTGCCCAGCCATGCCCCCAGCCAGGTTCTCGGCCGGCTCGCCCGGCTGCTGCCCCAGGACCCGGTGCTGCGCCGGCTGTCCGTGATCACCCTGATCAACACGGCCGGCAACGGCCTGTCGATGACCCTGTCGGTGCTGTTCTTCACTCGCATCCTGGGGTTCGGGGTCGCGCAGGTCGGCGTGGTGCTGACCGTCGCCGGGGCGGTCGGGTTGGCGGCGGGCGTGCCGGCGGGCTGGCTGTCCGACCGGTTCGGGCCCAAGCCGGTGCTGGTGGTGCTGCTGGTGGCCCAGGGCGTGTGCTCGGTCGGGTACGTGCTGGTGCACGACCTGACGGTGTTCGCGGTGCTGGCCTGCCTGTTGGCCGCCGCCGACCGGGGCGGCATGGCGGTGCGCGGCGCGCTGTTCGCCGAGGTGCTGCCCCAGGACGGCCGGGTGGCGGGCCGGGCCTACCTGCGTTCGGTCACCAACATCGGCATCGGGCTGGGCACGGTCGCCGCCGCCGCGGTGCTCCAACTCGACAGCCGGGGCGCGTACTTGACGGCACTGCTGTTCGACGGCGCGACGTACGGCGTGATCGCGGTGATGTACCTGCTGATGGTGCACGTCCCGCCGCGCACCGCCGAGCAGGCCGCGAAGGCGAAGGCCGAGGGCGGGGTGCTGGCGGTGCTGCGGGACGGGCGCTACCTGGCGGCGACCGGCCTGAACGCGGTGATCACGCTGCAGTTCGTGATGATCGAGGTCGGCGTGCCGCTGTGGGTGGTGCGGGAGACCGACGCGCCGCGCTGGATGGCGGCCGGCGCGCTGCTGGTCAACACCGGGCTGGTGATCGCCCTTCAGGTGCGGGCCACCCGGGGCACCGAGGAGATCGGCGCGGCCGCCCGGGTCTTCCGGCGCGGCGCGCTGCTGGTGGCCGGCTCGTGCGCGGTGCTGGCGCTGGCCGCGGGCCTGCCCGGCTGGGCCGCTGCGCTGGTGATCGCCGCCGGTGTCGGGCTCCAGGCGCTCGGCGAGGTGTACAGCCAGGCGGGCGCCTGGGCGCTGGGCTACGACCTGGCGAAGGAGCACGCGCAGGGCGCCTATCAGGGCGTGTTCAACACCGGTATGTCGGGCGCGATGATGTTCGGTCCGGTGCTGATCACCTCGGTGGTGATCGCCAACGGGACGGTCGGCTGGCTGCTGCTGGCCGCGATGTTCGCCGCCGCGGGCGCCGGGATGACGCTGCTGGTGCGGCGGGGCTGAGCGTGTTCCGGCGGCCGGGCTGAGTGTGCTCTGACGGCACGGCTGAGCGGGTGCTGACGCGGCGCTGGGCGTGTTCCGACGGCGGCGCTGAGCGTGTGCTGATGCGGCGCTGTGCGTGTGCTGACGGCGGCGCGGGTGACGGTTCGTGGAGGACCGCCGCCCGCGCCGCTGTCGTCCTAGCAGGTCAGGTTGGAGCCGGTGGGGACGCCGAGGATGGCGGCGAAGCCGGTGTAGGCGTTGACCCGGCTCTGCACCTGGGCCGGGTTGCCGCCGTTGCACTCCAGCGCGCCGTTGATCGAGCGGATGGTCTCGCCGAAGCCTTTACCGTTGACCATGGCGTTGTGCGCGGTCATGGTGCCCGGGCCGTTCTGCGTCATCCAGTACCAGATGCCGGTCTTCCAGGCGACGGCCGCGTCGGTCTGCACCAGGTTCGGGTTGTGCAGCAGGTCGATGCCGAGCGCGTCGCCCGCCGCCTTGTAGTTGAAGTTCCAGCTCAGCTGGATCGGGCCGCGCCCGTAGTAGGCGGCCTGGCCGGCCGGGCAGCCGTAGGGCTGGGTGGTGTCGCAGTAGTGCGGGTAGTTGGCGGTGTTCTGCTCGACGACGTACACCAGCCCGCCGGTCTCGTGGCTGATGTTGGCGAGGAAGGCTGCCGCCTCCTGCTTCTTCACGGTGTCGGAGCCGGTGCCCGCGAACGCCGGGTAGGCGCTCAGGGCCGCGACCAGTCCGCTGTACGTGTAGAACGGGTTCCGGCTCGGGAACATCTGGTTGAACTGGGCCTCGGAGACCACGAATCCGCCCGGATTGGGGGTGGCACTCGTGCTGGTGCTGGGGCTGGGGGACGGCTGGTCGACGGCGCAGTCGGACGGGCTCCAGTACCAGGTGGAGATGGTCGGGTCGTAGCCCGGGTTGTCGTGGGTGGCGACGTAGAACCGGCCGTTGGGCGGGTACTTGACCACCGTGCCGGTGGTGTACTGGGTGCCCGCGACCCAGATCTGGAAGGCGCAGACCGTGCCGGTGGGGTTCGGGCTCGGCGTGTTGCCGCCGCCGGTGCCGCAGGCGCCCTGGTCGGCCCAGACGCCGCTGCCGGCGGTGCTCGGGGTCTCGCCCTGGGTCCACCACTTGGCGTTCCAGTTGTGGCCGTTGTACGAGGCGGTCATGCCACCGGTGTACACCTGCGAGGCCGAGTAGGGGCTCGCGCAGGCGGTGGCCGCGGTGGAGGGGGCCGGCACCAGGACGGCCAGTCCGGTGGCGGCCAGCGCGCCGGTCAGCAGGGCGGCGACCTTGCCGCGGCGGGAGTGCGAGCGGTGCGGGGAGAGTGTGCGGGTGGGAAACATCGGTCACTCCTTGTGGGGGGAACGAGCGGTGTGCCGAGCACTCAACCCAGGGTGACCGTTAACAGTCAATAGGTCTATACCTTAAGAGAACTGAGGGTGCGTACCCGGCGGGTACTGGCCAGTGGGGCCGCTGTCGTGCCAGGGTGCAGGCGGACACCGACCGACCCACCCTCAGCCGGAAGGCAGACCAGCCCAGATGACCAGCGAAGCGCCCCTCCTGCGCCGCAGCACCGCCGACGCCGTCGCCATCCTCGAACTCGACTCCCCGCACAACCGCAACGCGCTCTCCACCCGGCTGATGGCCGAACTCACCCAGGGCCTCGCCGACGCCGCCGCCGACCCCGAGGTCCGCGCGGTCGTCCTCGGCCACACCGGCCGGGTGTTCTGCGCGGGCGCCGACCTCTCCGAGGCCACCGGCGACGACCCCACCGTCGGACCGCGCGGCCTGGTCGCCCTGCAGCGCGCCATCGTCGACTGCCCCAAGCCCGTCATCGCCCGCCTCGACGGCCACGTCCGGGCCGGCGGACTCGGCCTGGTCGGCGCCTGCGACCTCGCCGTCGCCGGACCCGACTGCACCTTCGCCTTCACCGAGGCCCGCCTCGGCCTCGCCCCCGCCGTCATCTCGCTGCCGCTGCGCCCCAAGCTGGAGCCGCGCGCCGCCGCCCGCTACTACCTCACCGGCGAGACCTTCGACGCCGCCGAGGCCGCCAGGATCGGCCTGGTCACCGAGGCCGCCGACGACACCGGCGCCGCGCTGAAGACGATCCTGGACGCGCTGCGGCTGTGCTCGCCGCAGGGCCTCGCGGAGTCCAAGTACCTTGCCAACGCCGCCGTCCGGGAGTCCTTCGAACGGCACACCGAGGAACTGGTCGCCCAGTCCGCGCGGCTGTTCGGCTCCGAGGAGGCGCAGGAGGGCATGCGGGCGTTCCTGGAGAAGCGGCCCGCGCGCTGGGTGCGCTGAGTCGGCTGCGCCGGCCGGGCGCGTTGACCTCGCCGTTCGACGGAAGTTACCGGCCGGTGTGAGTTTGGTCCCGTTGTCCGTCGCGGGCCGCCACCGGCCGATACGGTGAGCGCATGTCGATCGTCCGCGCGCTGCTGGGGTCCGTCCGTGAGAGGTCGCGCCGGGCGGCCGGGCGCGCGGTGCACCGAGGCTGGCGCTGGGTGCAGGACGCCGGCGCCGTCAGCAACCGCAACCCCGGGCCGTACCGGTTCGGGGAGCTCGGCGACGGCACCAAGCTGGCGTTCCCGCTCGGCACCGTCTTCAACGAACAGTGGATCACCATCGGCCCGTTCTCCATCATCGGCGAACGCGTCACCATCTCGGCCGGCTTCCTGCCCGGGCTCGACCTCGGCCCCGAGCCGATCGTCCGGATCGGCGGCGGCTGCGTGATCGGCCGGGGCAGCCACATCGTCGGCCACCAGCAGATCGTGCTCGGCGACGACGTGTGGACCGGCCCGAACGTCTACATCACCGACCAGGCCCACGAGTACCGCGACACCGAACTGCCCATCGGCAAGCAGTGGCCGCGCAACGAGCCCGTCTCGATCGGCGCCGGCTCCTGGATCGGCACCGGCGCGGTGATCCTGCCCGGCGCCCGGCTCGGCCGCAACGTGGTGGTCGCCGCCAACTCCGTGGTCTCCGGCGAGGTTCCCGACTTCACGGTGGTGGCCGGCGCCCCCGCCCGCCAGGTCCGCACCTGGGACCCGGAAGCCGGCTGGCAGCCCCCCATCCGCCACGAGGCCCCCCGCCCCGTCCCCGAGGGCGTCACCGCCGAACAGCTCCGCGCCCTGGTCGGCTGGGACCTGCGCCTGCCCGGCGAGAGCGCCCCCGAGGCGTAACTGTCGTACGGCGCTGGGACGATGACGCCATGAACGAACAGCTGGGCAGCGACGGCGCCGGTCTTGAGCAGGCGGCGCGGCAGATCTTCGTGCGGTTGGCGAGCACCGCGCCCGCGCAGTGGACGGCCCTGCGCCTGGACTTCCGTGGTGGGCCGGTCCATCGGTGGGTGGACGGCCACTGGACGCTGGCCGACGGCACCCGCCGCCACACCGTCCCCGACACGGCGGACCTCTACGCGCTCGCCACCGCGATCGGCGCGCTGCGCGGCTGGCCCCGGACCCGGCTCGAACTGCACCACCAGGCCGACGGCCCGTTCACGCTCACCGCGACCCGCGACACCTCCCTCACCCGGCCCGCCGGGGGCGGCCACGGGGCCGTCCTCGACCCGGACCTGGCGATGGCTGCCCCCGGCGAGGACCGCCCCGACTCCACCGCGCCACCGGCCGGCGACCCCGAACGGGCCGCCGACCTGCTCCGGGCGTCGATCGACCGTCGGGCCGAACTCCTCGGCCACCGCGCCGAGTTGCCCCCGCCCGCCACGCCGCAGCGGATCGTTGAGGCCGAGGCGACCCTCGGTTTCCCGCTGCCCGCCGACCTGCGCGCCCTGTACCTGGTCGCGGACGGCAGCGGCGAGAACGACGTGCTCGACGGGCCGCGCCTGCTGTCGCTCGCCGAACTCCCCGGCGCGCACGAGCACTTGGCGTACGCCGCCCCGCCGTTCGACTGGAACAGCCCGGACGAGGCACTGGTGCAGTGCGAGCCCGGCCCGCTCGACACCGTCCGCCGCCGGCACCACCACCCGGCCTGGCTGCCGTTCGCCACCGACGACTCCGGCAACTACTACGCCGTAGACCTCGCCCCCGCCGAGGCCGGCCGCCCCGGTCAAGTGATCGAACTCGGCGGCGACTTCTACGAGGGCCCCGCCTACCGCGCGGACTCCGTCACCACCCTGCTCGCCCGCTGCCTCGACCTGCTGGACCGCGGCTGCTACGAGATCGAGGACGACGAACCGCCGTACCTCGAGTTCACCGAATCCGCCGAGGAACCGGACGGCCCGCAGACCGTCCTGACGGCCGCGACCACGCCCGGCACCGTCCCCGCCACGCTGCTGCACGCCCGCCTGACCGGCCCTGCCCCCGTCCTCGCCCCGCTCGCCGCCGCACCCCGGCTGCGCCACGTCACCCTGGCCGCCCGCCCCGCCGACGGGCTCGGCGCGCTGCGCGGCGTGGCCCTCGAACACCTCACCGCCACCCTGGCCGGTGACGACCTCGCGCCGCTCGCGGGCCACCCGCACCTGGGCGTCCTCGACCTGTCCGGTGACGGCCCGCTCGACCTCGCCGTGCTGCGCACCCTGCCCGCCCTGTGGTGGCTGGACCTGTCGCGCTGCCGGACGCTCGACGTCGCCGTCCTGGGCGAGTTGGCGGGCCTGCGGCACCTGGCGCTGACGGCCGCGCAGTGGGAGGCGCTGACGGTGCTGCCGCCGGGGCTGGTCTCGGCCCGGCTCGCCGACCGCGACACCACCGCCGAGCAGGCGGCGGCCTGGGCGGTACGGCTCGGGCTGGTGCCCGGCGAGCCGTACCGGGTCACCGGGGCGCACAGGAGCTGAGGGCGCGGCACGGGGTGCAACGGCTGTCGCAGGTGGGCATCACCGGCAACCGGGAGGGGCGGATCGGTGTGGTGAGGGCTGTCGGGTGGGGCAGGACGCTCCCTCGTAAGGACGGCGCGTGAGCCGGACGCCTGCGGGCCCAGGCCCGATACGGACTGAGTCCGTCAACGTCGAAGACCCCGCTCGCAGTCGGCGAGGGGGGTCTTGTCGGTTGGGTGTCGGTCGTCGTGGAGCCGCCGGGAGGTGGAGGGGACGGGCCGTCAGGCCGGGTGGCGGGTGGTGAGGGAGAGGAGGGCGGCGAGGGCGGAGGTGGTGGCGACGGTGAGGAGGGCGAGGGGGAGGGTGGTGGCGTCGGCGAGGAAGCCGATGACCGGGGGGCCGATGAGCATGCCGGCGTAGCCGAGGGTGGAGGCGGTGGCGACGCCCTGGGGGCCGGCGGTGGCGCCGGCGCGGGCGATGGCGAGGGGGAAGATGTTGGCCAGGCCGAGGCCGACCAGGACGAAGCCCGCGAGGGCGGCGGGGACGGACGGGGCGAGGGCGGCGGTGGTCATGCCCGCGCAGGCGGTGAGGCCGCCGAAGAGGACGAGGCGGGTCTGGCCGAGGCGTTCGGTGAGCCAGGTGCCGGAGAGGCGGCCCGCCGTCATGGCGAGGGCGAAGGCCGCGTAGCCGGCGGCGGCCAGGGCGGTGGTGGCGTGGACGTCGTCGGTGAGGTGGAGGGTGGCCCAGTCGGCGAGCGCGCCCTCGCCGTACGCGTCGCACAGGGCGGTGAGGCCGAGGAGGAGGACAAGCAGGCGGGTGTGGCTGGAGAGGCGTGAGGTGGTGGGGGAAGGGTCGGTGACGGGGCGCGGGCGGGCCGCCGGGGCGCGCAGCAGGGTGGTGCCGGCGGCGATGGTGACGGTCAGTCCGAGGGTGGCGGCCAGGGTCAGTGACCAGGCTGCGGAGAGGTGTCCGGCGAGCAGGCCGCCGACTGCCGCGCCGAGCAGGCCGCCGAGGCTGTAGCCCGCGTGGAAGCTCGGCATGACGGGCCGTCGGAGTTCGGCGACCAGCTCGACGGCGGCGCTGTTCATCGCCACGTTGGCCGCGCCGTACCCGGCGCCGAACAGCAGCAGGACGGCGCCGAGGGCGAGCACGGAGTGGGTGTGCGCGGGCAGGGCGATGGAGAGGGAGAGCGCGGAGAGGGCGGCGACCGTGACGGGGCGTGAGCCGTAGCGCAGGCAGAGCCGGCCGACCAGGGCCATGGTGGCGACCGCGCCGGCCGAGATGCAGAGCAGGGCCAGGCCCAGCGCGCTGTGCGAGGCGGCGACCTGGGCGCGGACGTCCGGGATGCGGACCACCCAGGCGGCGAACAGGAAGCCGTCGGCGGCGAAGAAGGCGGTGAGGGCGAGGCGTGCCGCCGACCAGGAGGAGCTGCGGCCGGACGGAGAGCTGAGGGCGGAGGAGCGGGCTTCTGTTTTGTTCAGTAGCGGCACAAAGTCAGAATAGGGGAGTGCCGCACACACCTTCAAGCCAGCATCGGAGCCCCGCCGTGAGCAGCCCGCGCCGTACCGCCCCCGACCGCGGCCGCACCCTGCTCGGCCCGGCGCTGCGCCTGATCCACACCGGGCAGGCCCCCACCCGCTCCGCGCTCACCGGCGCCCTCGACGTCACCCGTGCCACCGCCGGCGCGGTCACGGCCGAGCTGGAGGCGCTCGGCCTGATCAGCGTCGACTCCCGCCCGGCCGGCGGCGGCCGCGGCCGCCCCTCGCACCGCCTCGCGCTCGCCGACCCCGGCCCCGCCGTGCTCGCCGCCCAGCTGCACGCCGACGGCGTCTCCGCCGCGCTGGCCGGTCTCGGCGGCCGGCTGCTGGAGTCCGTCCACCTGCCGCTGCCCGCCGACACCTCGCCCGCCCGGCTGCTCGGCGCGGTCGCCGAGGCGGGCGCGCACCTCGCCCGAGGCAGCCGCCGCCGGGTGCTCGGCTTCGCGCTCGCCCTGCCCAACCCCGTCACCGAGCCCGACGGCACCGCGCTCGCCGCGCTGCACTTCGACTGGCCGTCGGGCACCCCCGTCGCCGAGCTGTTCGCCGAACAGGTGGCCGGCGCGGATCTCGGCCCGCGCGCCCGCAGTGCGCTCCCGACCGCCGTCGCCAACGACGCCAACCTGGCCGCACTCGCCGAACACCGGCACGGCGCCGGCCAGGGAGCCCGGCACCTGCTGCTGGTCACCTCCGGGCACCGCGGCGTCGGCGGTGCGCTGGTCGTCGACGGCCGCCTGCACACCGGCAGTTCGGGCCTCGCCCTGGAGGTCGGCCACCTCACCGTCGACCCGCTCGGTCGGCCCTGCCCGTGCGGCAACCGCGGCTGCCTGAACGCCGAGACCGACACCGACGCGCTGTTCGCCGCCGCGAAGCGCCGCCCCGACCCGGACCGGCCGCTGCTGCCCCAGGCCCGCGAACTGGCCCGCGACCCGGAGGCCGCCGACGCCGTCGACCACCTGGTGGAGCGCCTCGGCCTGGGCCTGGCCGGGCTGGTCAACATCCTCAACCCCGACCGGATCGTGCTCAGCGGCCTGCACCAGGACCTGCTGGCCGCCGCCCCCGACCGGCTCGCCGCCGTGGTCGCCGAACGCTGCCTGTGGGGGCGCAGCGGACGGGTGCCGATCGTCCCCGCGCAGGTCGTGCACGCCGGGCTGGTCGGGGCCGCCGAACTCGCCTGGGAGCCCTACCTGGACGACCCGCAGGCCGTCGCGGCGTCCTGAAACGCGAGTGGCGTTTTGAGACGCGAACGGCGCGGGAAACGTCGGCGGCCCCGGAAACGCGAACGGCGCGGAAACGCGAACGGCGCGGGTGACGGATCGTCAACCCGCGCCGTTCAGCGCACTGCCAGGGGCGGCGTCACTTGCCGAAGCGGAGCTTCCACGGAGCGACGGCCGACTCCAGCTGCACGCCCAGGCTCATCTTCGACATGCCCTCGACCCGCTCCTCGAAGCGGATCGGCACCTCGGCGATGCGCATGCCGTGCTTGACCACGCGGTAGTTCATCTCGACCTGGAACGAGTAGCCGTTGGAACGCACCGACTGCAGGTCGACCCGGCGCAGCGCCTGCGCCTCCCAGGCCTTGAAGCCCGCCGTGGCGTCCTTGACCTTCAGGTGCAGGATCGCGTTGACGTAGAAGTTCGCCCACGCGGACAGCGCCTTGCGGTGCCACGGCCACTCGGAGGCGGTGGAGCCGCCCGGGACGTAGCGCGAGCCCAGCACGACGGAGGCGTCGGTGGTGGTGAGCTTCTCCACCATGGCGGGGATCGCGGTGTGCGGGTGCGACAGGTCGGCGTCCATCTGGATCACGATGTCGGCGCCGTTCTCCAGCGCCTGCGTCATGCCCGCGATGTAGGCCCGGCCCAGGCCGTCCTTGTCGGTGCGGTGCAGCACGGTCAGCGTGCCGCCCGACTCGGCGCCCAGCTTGTCCGCGACGTCGCCCGTGCCGTCGGGGGAGTTGTCGTCCACTACCAGAACGTGCAGGTTCGGCATGCCGAGCTCGCCCAACCGACCTACCAGGATCGGGAGGTTCTCCCGCTCGTTGTACGTCGGAACAACCACAACAACCTTCGGGTGGGCCTCAGCCATGTTTCTTCTATCCTCGATACGGTTATGAGAGCCGGATGCGGCAGTCTAGCGTTGATCCCCGCACGTACGTTCCGGGGGGCCGCCCGGGTGCCGCACGGGAATCGCGTCCGGGAATCGGTGCGCCCGCCTGCCCGTTCACCGGGCATGACCGACAACACGCAGGCCGATCCCGCCGAACCGCTGCGCTACGCCGCCTTCACCGCCGACCCGGCCGGCGGCAACCCCGCCGGTGTGGTGCTGGACGCCGCCGCGCTGAGCGACGAGCGGCAACTGGCCCTCGCCGCCGAGCTCGGCTACTCCGAGACGGCGTTCCTCACCGAGGTGCCCGACCAGCCGCGCACCCGCACCGTCCGCTACTTCAGCCCGCTGACGGAGGTGCCGTTCTGCGGGCACGCCACCATCGCTGCCGCGGTGGCGCTGGGTAAACTGATCGGCCCCGGCGAGCTGTTGTTCGAGACCAAGGCCGGTCCGGTGCCGGTGGAGGTGGCGCGCACCGAGGCCGGAGAGTTCACGGCGACGTTGACGAGTGTTCCGTCGCACGTCGAGGAGGTCGCCGCGGAGGACGTCCTGGAGGCGCTCGACGCGCTCGGCTGGCGGGCGGAGGAGTTGGACGAGAGGCTGCCGCCGATGATCGCGTACGCCGGTGCCCGGCACCTGGTGCTGGCCGCCGCGACCAGGGCCCGGCTGGCCGACCTCGACTACGACTTCGACGCGCTCGCCGCGCTGATGCGGCGCCTGGAGCTGGTGACCCTTCAGCTGGTCTGGGAGCAGGACGCCACCACCTTCCACGTCCGCGACCCGTTCCCGGTCGGCGGCATCGTGGAGGACCCGGCCACCGGCGCGGCCGCCGCCGCGTTCGGCGCCTACCTGCGCCACCTGCGGCACCTCGGCGCCGCCCGGCTGACGCTGCACCAGGGCGAGGACCTCGGCCGGCCCGGCCTGCTGACCGTGGACGTGTCCGCCGAGGACACCCGGGTGCGGGTCACCGGCCGGGCGGTGCGGATCTCCTGACGTTCCCTCGGCCCCGGGGCGGTTCAGCCGGTGTCGGGGCCGAGGCGGGTTCGGGGCAGGCCCGGGGCGGTTCAGCCGGTGTCGGGGCCGAGGCGGGTTCGGGGCAGGCCCGGGGCGGTTCAGCCGGCGTCGGGGCCGAGGCGGGTACGGGCCAGGTCGAGCAGCGGCGGGCCGTAGTCCGGGTGCGCGAGGGCGTGCGCGAACTGGGCGAGCAGATAGGCGTGCGGATTGCCGGTGTCGTACCAGCGGCCCTCGATGACCTGGCCGTAGACGGCCCGGCGGGACGCGTACGCGTTCAACGCGTCGGTGAGGTACAGCTCGCCGACCGGGTTGGCCCGGAACTGCCGGTACTGTTCGCGCAGTTCGTCCACCACGCCGGGCGTCAGCACGTAGCCGCCGATCGCCGCGTAGTGCGACGGGGCGGCAGACGGGTCGGGCTTTTCCACCAGGCCGGTGATGCGCAGCGCGCCGTCGCCCAGGTCCTCCTTGACCACGGGGACGCCGTAGCGGTGCGACTCGGCCGGGTCCATCGGCATCAGCGCGAGCACTGGGGCGCTGGTCTTCTCGTGCGCGGCGATCAATTGGCGGGCGCGCGGCACCTGGGACACGAACACGTCGTCCGGCCACAGCACCAGGAACGGCTCGTCGCCGAAGTCGCGGGCCGCGTTCAGCACCGGGGTGCCGTTGCCGTACGGGCCGTGCTGGAACAGGTAGGTGATGTGGCCGCGCCGGGACAGGTCGGCGACGTCCTCCACCGCGTCGGCGTACGCGTCCTTGCCGGCCGCGCGCAGTTGGGCGACCAGCGCCGGGTTGGGGCGGAAGTGGTCCTGGATCAGCGACTTGTCGCCGGACACCACGATGGTGATGTCGGTGATGCCGGAGTCGATCAACTCCCGCACCGTGTGCTCGATCACCGGCCGGTCGCCGACCGGCAGCATCTCCTTCGGGGTGGCCTTGGTGAGCGGGAGCAGCCGGGAGCCGAGGCCGGCCGCGGGGATGACGGCTCGGCGGAGGGTGGCGCGCATGGGGCCTCTTCCTGTTCCTGGGCGGTCGCGGACGGCACCGACCGTACCAACGCCGTCGCGCTGGGTGACAGCCCCGTACTGCGGCGGGAGTAGGTGTGTCTGCTCCGCGGGGCCGATGGTGCAGGCCGGAGGCGCCGCTAGCCTTCCGGTATGGGAGATGTTCGGCAGCCGTGGGTGCCCGTCTGGGTGCGGGTCGGCAAGGCGGGGTGGCCGGTGGCGGCCGCCGTCGTGGTGACGGTGGTCCAGGTGGTCGGGACGACGGTGGCCGCCCGGCACCAGGGCGCGCGGGTGCCGCTGGACGCCTGGGGGTACCTGCTGCTGGCGCTCGGCCCGGCGCTGCTGGTGCTGCGGGTGCGGTACCCGGCGCTCACGGTCGCCGCGGTGACGGCCGTGACGGCCGCCTACCTGTGGGCCGGATACCCGTACGGGCCGGCCTTCGTGGCGCTGGTGGGGGCGTTCTTCTCGGCCGTGCAGCGCGGCCACCGGCGGGCGGCCTGGCTGAGCGCCGGCGCGTTCTACGTGCTGCACCTGCTGGTGAGTTACGTGGTGCCGGCGTCCTGGCTGCGGGCGCCGGGCCGCGAGGCGGTGGCCTGGCAGGAGCTCGGCGTCACCGCCTGGCTGCTGCTGATCTTCGTCGGGGCCGAGCTGGCCCGGTTCCGGCGCGAGCAGATCGCCGCCGTGCGGGCCGCCGAGGAGGAGGCGCGGGCGCGCCGCAGCGACGAGGAACGGCTGCGGATGGCACGGGAGTTGCACGACATCCTGGCGCACTCGATCTCGCTGATCCACCTCCAGGCGGGCGTCGCCCTGGAACTGCTGGACGCCCGGCCCGAGCAGGCCCGGGACGCGCTCACCACCATCAAGGCGACCAGCAAGGAGGCGCTCGGCGAAGTCCGCCAGGTGCTCGGCACGCTGCGCACCCCCGGGGCCGCCGCGCCGCGCACCCCCGCGCCCGGCCTGGAGCGCCTCGACGAACTGGTCGCGCAGGCCGGCCACGCGGGCCTCGCCGTCACCGTCCGCACCGAGGGAAGCGCCGAGGGACGCGCCGAGGGACGCGCCGAGGGACGCGCCGAGGGGGGTACAGAGGGCCGCCCCGAGGGCCGCATCGGGCAGCTCGGCGCGGGCCTCGGACTCGCCGCGTTCCGGATCGTCCAGGAGGCGCTGACCAACGTGCTGCGGCACTCCACCGCCCGCACCGCCGACGTCCAACTCGCCTGGCAGCCCGGCTGGTTGGAGCTGACCGTCACCGACCCGGGGCCGCCCGGCGGTGGCGACGCGGGCGGCAGCGGCACCGGGCTGACCGGCATGCGCGAGCGCGCCGCCGCGTTCGGCGGCACCGTGGACGCCGGGCCCGACGGCGCCGGCGGCTGGCAGGTCCGGGCCCGGCTGCCGCTCGCACCTGTCGAACCGAAGGGAGCCGAGGCGTGATCAGGGTGCTGCTCGCCGACGACCAGCGGCTGGTGCGGGCCGGATTCCGGGCCCTGCTGGACGCCCAGGCCGACCTGGAGGTGGTCGGCGAGGCCGACGACGGCGAACAGGCCCTCGCCCGGGCCGCCGAACTGCGTCCCGACGTGGTGCTGATGGACATCCGGATGCCCCGCCTGGACGGCCTCGCCACCACTCGCCGGATCTGCGCCGATCCCGAACTGGCGGGCGTGCGCGTGGTCGTGCTGACCACCTTCGAACTCGACGAGTACGTCTTCGAGGCGCTGCGGGCCGGCGCCGCGGGCTTCCTGGTCAAGGACACCGAACCCGGCGAACTGCTGCGCGCCGTCCGGGTCGCCGCCTCCGGTGACGCCCTGCTCTCCCCGGGCGTCACCCGCCGCCTGATCGGCGAGTTCGCCGCCCGCTCCAAGGAGCCGTCCACCGCCCGCCTGGACGTCCTCACCGAGCGCGAACGCGAAGTCCTCGCACTGGTCGGCCTCGGCCTCACCAACGAGGACATCGCCCGCCGCCTGGTGGTCAGCCCGCTCACCGCGAAGACCCACGTCAGCCGCACCATGGTCAAACTCGGCGTCCGCGACCGCGCCCAACTCGTCGTTGCCGCCTACGAATCCGGGCTCGTCCGGCCCGGCTGGCTGGGGTAGTCCCCCGGGAGTAGCGGGGGTGCCGCCCGGTGGGGGACGCGGCGGGGGTGGCGGCGGCGGGACGGTGGAGGGGTGGCCGGGGAGGAGATCCCGGCCCCCGCTCTAGGAGATGAGTTCCGATGGTCACACTGCTGGCCGATGGGTACGGGCACTGGCCCGGGCCGTGGGTGCTGGTGTTCCCGTTCTTCTGGCTGCTGGTCGTGGTGCTCGTGGTGCTGGCTCTGCGCCGGGTGGTGTGGCGGCGCCGCGGCTGGTGGGGCGGCGGCTTCGAGCACGCCCCGCTGGCGGTGCTGGGGCGGCGCTACGCGCAGGGCGAGATCGACGCCGAGGAGTACCGCGAGCGCCGCGCCGTGCTGACCGAGGGCCAGGACACCCCGGGGGTGAAGCGATGAGCGCCGCCGCCCGGGTCGAGGAGGCCGTGAAGGAGTACGGCGCGGGGGAGACCCGGGTGCGGGCCCTGGACGGGGTGAGCGTCGAGTTCGCCGCCGCCCGGTTCACCGCCGTGATGGGGCCCTCCGGCTCCGGCAAGTCCACCCTGATCCACTGCGCGGCCGGGCTCGACACGCTCAGCGGCGGCCGCGCCTGGCTCGGCGACACCGAACTGTCCGCCCTCGGCGACCGGGAGCTGACGCTGCTGCGCCGGGAGCGGATCGGCTTCGTGTTCCAGGCGTTCAACCTGGTACCGACCCTCACCGTGCGGGAGAACATCACCCTGCCGCTCGACCTCGGCGCCACCGCGCCCGACCCCGACTGGCTGGACACCCTGATCGGCGTGGTCGGCCTCGGCGACCGCCTGCACCACCGCCCCAGCCGGCTCTCCGGCGGCCAGCAGCAGCGCGTGGCCGTCGCTCGGGCGCTCGCCGGACGCCCCCAGGTGGTGTTCGCCGACGAGCCGACCGGCAACCTGGACTCCCGCAGCGGCGGCGAAGTCCTCGGCCTGCTGCGCTCCGCCGTCGACACCATGCACCAGTCGGTGGTGATGGTCACCCACGACCCGGCCGCCGCCGCGTACGCCGACACCGTGCTGTTCCTCGCCGACGGCCGCCTCGTCGGCACCATGCAACAGCCCAGCGCCGAACGGGTACTGGACCGGATGAAGGCCTTCGACGGCCGCCGGACCGAGGCGGGCGCCCGGTGAACGCCGGCGTCCGGATCGGGGCGCGCTCGCTGCTCGCCCACCGCCGCCGCCTGGTCGGCACCGTGCTGTCGATCGTCCTCGGCGTCGCCTTCCTGACCGGCACGATGGTGCTCGGCGACACCCTGCGCGCCAACTTCGACACCCTGTTCGCCGACGCCAACGCCGGCACCGACGCCGTCGTCCGCAGCGCCGACGCGGTCGCCGACCCCGGTGTCCCCGGCGGCGTCCGCGCCCCGCTCGACGAGTCGCTGACCGCCGAACTGCGCGCCGTGCCCGGGGTGAGCGCCGCCGAAGGCTCCGTCCAGGGCGCCGGCCAACTCATCGGCGCGGACGGCAAGGCGATCGGCGGTCAGGGCCCGCCCACCTGGGCCGGCAACTGGATCACCGACCCGAAACTCAACCCCTACCGGCTCGCCGAAGGCCGCGCCCCCGCCGCCCCCGGCGAAGCGGTGATCAACCGCGGCGCCGCCAAGGCCGGCACACTGCACGTCGGCGACACCACCGTGCTGCGCACCCCCGACCCGGTGCGGATCACCGTGGTCGGCATCGCCACCTTCGGCGCCGACGCCGACGGCATGGGCCCCAGCACCTTCACCGCGCTCACCCTCGCCGACGCCCAGGCCCACCTGACACCCAGAGGCAGCGGCCAGGTCTCCAGCATCCGGCTGCGCTCCGACAGCCTGAGCCAGCGCCAACTGGTGGAGCGGGTACGCCCGTTGCTGCCCGCCGGGGTGGAGGCGCTGACCGGCGCGGACGCCACCGCGCAGTCCACGGCCGACGTCTCCGGGCGCTTCCTCGGACTGTTCACCACCCTGCTGCTGGTGTTCGCCGGCATCGCCCTGCTGGTCGCCACCTTCACCATCCACAACACCTTCGCCATCGTCACCGCCCAGCGCACCCGCGAGAACGCCCTGCTGCGCGCCCTCGGCGCGAGCCGCCGACAGGTGCTCGGCACCACCCTCGGCGAAGCCCTCGCGATCGGGCTGCTGGCCTCCGTACTCGGCCTGCTCGGCGGCTTCGGCGTCGCCGCCGGCCTCAAGGCGCTGTTCGCGGCGATCGGCTTCACCCTGCCCACCGGCGGCACCGTGATCAAGGCCGCCACCATCGCCCTGCCGCTGCTGGTCGGCACCCTGGTCGCGGCCGGATCCGCACTCGCCCCCGCCCTGCGCGCCGCCCGCACCGCCCCGCTCGCCGCGCTCCGCGACACCGCCGTGGACGAGACGGCCACCGGCCGAAGTGCCCTGCTGCGCACGGCACTCGGTGCGCTGCTGGTGGCCGGCGGGCTGCCCGCCGTGATCCTCGGCGCGACCCGCGGGCCCTCGCTGGTGCTGGCCGCGACCGGCGCGCTCGCCCTGCTGCTGGGCACCGTGGTGCTCGGACCGGTCGCCGCCGCGTCCGCCGTCCGGGTGCTCGGCGCGCCGCTGGCCCGGCTGCGCGGCGTCACCGGCGCCCTGGCCCGCCGCAACGCCGCCCGCAACCCGAAGCGGACCGCCGCCACCGCCGGCGCGCTGATGGTCGGCGTCGCCGTGGTCACCCTGTTCACCGTGTTCGGCGCCTCCGTGCAGGCCACCCTGGATGACACCGTCTCCCGGTCCTTCGCCGGCGACCTCGCCGTCACCGCCCCCGCCGCCGGGGCCGGCGGCAGCGGCGTCTCCCCGAAGCTGGCACCGGTGCTGGCCGCCCTGCCGGAGGTCCGCGCGGCCGCCGGTCTCGGCCGGGGCGTGGCCCAAGTGGACGGCCACGGCAAGCAGTTGGACGTCGCCGACCCCGCGCAGCTGGTGCAGGTCACCGACCTCGGACGGATCGACGGGTCGCTGGCCGACCTCGGCACCGACGGCCTCGCCGTCTCCCGCACCGAGGCCGCCGCCCGCGGCTGGCAGCTCGGCACCGTCGTCCCCGTGCGGTTCGCCGACGGCCCCGCCACCTTCACCGTCCGCGCCCTGTACCGCGGTGGCGGCGTCACCGGCGACTACCTGATCAGCCGCGCGGCCTGGCAGCCGCACCGCGTCCAGGACTCCGACAGCGTGATCGCCGTCGCCCTGAAGCCCGGCGTCGGCCTGGACGCCGGCAAGGCCGCGATCGCCCGCGTGGCCGACGCGTACGGCAACCCGCAGGTGCAGACCCGCGCCGAGTACGCCAAGAGCTCCGCCTCCGGCGTCGACACGATGCTCTCCGTGGTCTACGCGCTGCTCGCGCTCGCCGTGCTGATCGCCCTGCTCGGCATCGCCAACACGCTCACCCTGGCCGTCCACGAGCGCATCCGCGAGCTCGGCCTGCTGCGGGCCGTCGGCCAGACCCGGGCCCAGCTGCGGGCCATGGTGCGCTGGGAGTCGGTGCTGGTCGCCGCGTTCGGCACGGCCGGCGGGCTGGCGCTCGGCGCACTGCTCGGCTGGGCGCTCACCCGGGCCGCGGACAGCGCCGGCACCGGCTCGTTCGCGCTGCCCGCCGGGCGGCTCGCGATCGTCGCGCTGGTCGGCCTGGCGGCCGGGGCGCTGGCCGGGCTGCGGCCCGCCGCCCGGGCCGCGAAGCTGGACATCCTGGCGGCGGTGGCCGCCTCATGACCCGCTGCCGGCTTCGGAGTTGAGGGTTTCGCGCGCGGCGGCCCCGGCTTCCCCATAAGTGGAAGCTGGGGTCGCCGTAACCGTCACTTATCGTAGTCGCCTGTTACAGTGGGTGGGTATTGGCGGATGTGAGGAGAGTGCGCGATGACCGTTGCGAGTGTTCCCACTCTGGACGTGGACCGTTCCGACCCCGAGTACCGGGCCTGGCTGAAGGAAGCGGTCCGCCGCGTCCAGGCCGACGCCAACCGCTCCGCCGACACCCACCTGCTGCGCTTCCCGCTGCCCGCCGGGTGGGGCATCGACCTGTACCTGAAGGACGAGTCCACCCACCCCACCGGCAGCCTCAAGCACCGCCTCGCCCGCTCGCTGTTCCTGTACGCCCTCTGCAACGGCTGGGTCCGCCCCGGCAAGCCCGTCATCGAGGCGTCCAGCGGCTCCACCGCCGTCTCCGAGGCGTACTTCGCGCAGCTGATCGGCGTCCCGTTCATCGCCGTGATGGCCCGCTCCACCAGCCGCGCCAAGATCGAACTGATCGAGTTCCACGGCGGCCGCTGCCACCTGGTCGACAACGCCTGCGAGGTGTACGAGGCCGCCGCCGGGCTGGCCGCCGAGACCGGCGGGCACTACATGGACCAGTTCACCTACGCCGAGCGGGCCACCGACTGGCGCGGCAACAACAACATCGCCGAGTCCGTCTTCGCCCAGCTGCGGATGGAACCGCACCCCGAACCCGCCTGGATCGTCGCCACCGCCGGCACCGGCGGCACCTCCGCCACCATCGCCCGGTACGTGCACTACATGCAGCACGACACCCGGATCTGCGTCGCCGACCCGGAGAACTCCTGCTTCTTCGACGGCTGGGTGCACCGCGACCCCGACGCCACCGTTCCCACCTCCTCCCGGATCGAGGGCATCGGCCGCCCCCGGATGGAGCCGTCCTTCGTGCCCGGCGCGATCGACCGGATGATGCGGGTGCCCGACTCCGCGTCCGTCGCCGCCGTCCACCTGCTGGAGACGGTGCTCGGCAAGAAGGCCGGCGCCTCCACCGGCACCGGCCTGTACAGCGCGCTCAAGCTGGTCGCCGAGATGCGGGCGGAGGGCCGCACCGGCAGCGTCGTCACGCTGATCTGCGACCCCGGCGACCGCTACCTCGACAAGTACTACTCCGCCCAGTGGCTCGCCGCCGAACGCCTCGACCCCGGGCCGCACCGCGCCGCCCTGGAGGCGTTCCTCTCGGGCGGCGAGTGGGTGGACGGCTGAGGCGCCGCGTCACTTCGTCCTCGGCGCCGTCTTCGGACCCTTCTTCTGCACCGTCTTCGGCTCGGTGAGCGTGAGGGTGGCGACCGCGATCATGGTGGCGGCCGTCGCGAAGTGGATCACGAAGGCCGCGAGGACGCTGCCGTGGTGGGTCAGGACGGTGGTCGCGTCGCCGATCGGGGTGAGCGCCGTGACCAGCAGCGCCCAGCCCGAGGCCCGGCGCTGTCCGAGCAGCAGCAGGACCGTCGGGACGATGCCGGAGACCACGTCGCGGATGCCCTTGAGGATCAGGAACGCCGTCGCGTCGCCGTGCGGCCACACCGGGAGGCCGAAGCCGGTCGCGGTGTGCTCCGGGGCGAGGATGTAGCTGAGGCCGAACCAGAGCGGGAAGAGGCCGAGCAGCACGGTGCCGACAGTGGCCGCGTGGACCCGCAGACCGGTGGCGGAGGTGGCGGGCGCGTTCGCGGTGATGGACATGGTGGTTCCCCCAAAGCTTTCCGTGAAGTGGGCTGCGCCGCCCGTTGGTTAGCGGCGCTAGCGACGTGAACAACGCTAGACCCGCGGCCCGTCAGTTGTCTAGCGCTGCTAGGATTTCGGGCATGGCTATCAAAGAACGCAGGGCGCGCGAACGCGCCGAACGGGAACAGCTCATCGTCCGGGCCGCCCGCGAACTCGCCGAGACCGAGGGCTGGGACGCCGTCACCACCCGCCGCCTCGCCGAACGCATCGAGTACAGCCAGCCCGTCCTGTACAGCCACTTCGCCGGCAAGGACGCGATCGTCGCCGCCGTCGCCGTCGAGGGCTGCGCCGAACTCGCCGTCCAACTGCGAACAGCGGCCGCCGGCCTGGACGACCCGAGGGGCGCGTTCGCCGCCGTCGCCCGGGCCTACCTGGCGTTCGCCGCCGCCAACCCCGCGCTCTACGACGCGATCTTCACCATGGCCACCCCGCTCCCGTTCGGCACGCCCGAGGCACCCGCCGCCCTGCACGAAGCCTTCGCCGCCATCGCCGACCCCGCCACCGCGAGCGCCACCGCCGCCGGCCTCGACCCGGCCGGCTACACCGAACTCGCCTGGTCCGCCCTGCACGGCATGGCCACCCTCGCCCGCGGAGGCCGGCTGCGCCCCGAACTCGACGACAGCCGCATGGCCGCCTTCACCGCCGTCTTCTGACCCCACGCCGGGTGCAACCGCGCCGCCGCTCCGCCCGTCCGAACACCGTGACGGCGGACGCGACGGTCGCGGCGCCCGAGGAGGAGACACACCGTGAACCTGCTGGGACGCCCTGCCGCCGCCGCCATGGGCACGGCCTTCGCCGCCGTCGCGACCCTGGCCACCACCCGGATCCTCGCCCACAACTGGATGGGCTGCGCCACCCACCTCGAACCCGGCAGCCGCGCCGCCCTGCTCCTCTTCACCCCCCTCTGCTTCGGCCTCCTGGCCGCCGGCGGCGCCACCGCCGGACTCCTCACCCGCGGCATCCGCCGCCACCTCGAGGACCCCGAATTCCTCCGCCTCTTCGCCGTCGCCCTCGGCATCACCCTCACCGCCCTCACCCTCGGCACCCTCCTCACCGGCCCGGCCACGACCGGCTGCCCGGCCGCGCCATAGGCCTGACGGACCGTCACGGATAGGGTGGTGGGCCACTGCCGTGTCGGTGGAGGAGGCAAGCATGAGCGATGCCTGGCGCGTGGACCTGTCCGCCCCGTTCGCCAGACGCCTGGGGAAGTCGGCCGCCGAGCTGGGCTCCTCCGACGGCCGCGACGAATGCCCGGACATCTGGCAACTCGCCAACGGCGACATCGCCGTCATAGGAGTGGACGCGACCGAGACCTACCGCACCCGCCTCCCCGAAGACGTCCGGCTCGGCGAGGGCGAACGCCTGGTCGTCATCCCCGGCGCCATGCTCACCGCGGCGAAGCCGGACATCCCGGATGCCTGAGCGTCGCGTCCCGCCGCTGAACTCCGGGCACGGGTGTCGGCTCAGCCGGGAGGAGCGCCGGCGTGACTTCCGGGAGCGGGATGCGGTGATCCGGGGGCGGGGCTCCTGGAAGCTCGAAGGCCGTCAGTACGGTGACGCACACAAAGCCCTCAGCCTCGACGGACTGGCCCGGGCCCTGCGTGGCCGCGACGTGGAGGCCGCTCGCCGTCACTGGGGTGCGGCGCTCGTTCTGCTGGCCGGGTACGACGATCTGCGGGCGGTGCGGCAGCGTGAGTGGGTCGAACGCGGCCTTGCGAGCTGAGGATTCGTCATGCGGTGAGGCGGGCGTGGGTGGCGAGGGTTTCGGTGAAGGTGGTGGTGAGGCGGTCGGGGCGGGTGCGGGTGTAGGCGGCGAGGGGGCGGTGGATCGGGGGGTGGGGGCGGAGGATGGCGGCGTCGAGGGTGGGCGGGAGGATGGTGGCGGGGACGAGGGCGGGGCCGAGGCCGGCGGCGGCGAGCATGGGGGCGGCGGCGGTCTGTTCGGTGCGGACGGCGGGGTGGGGGAGGAAGCCGGCTGCGGCGCAGGACCGGTCGAGGAGTTCGGCGAGGCCGTGGCCGGGGGCGTAGTGGACCCAGGCGCGGTCGGCGAGGGCGGAGAGGGGGAGGGTGCCGTCCGGGGGGTCGGCGAGCGGGTCGTCGGTGGGGAGCACGAGGGCGAACTCCTCGATGCCCAACTCCCGTACGGGGCCGTCCCATTCGGTGGGGACCGGGCCGATGGCGAGGTCTGCGCCGCCGGCGGCCGTCGCGGCGCGCAGCAGGTCGGCGTGCGGGTACTCGCGCAGGCGGATGCGGATCGTGGGGTGCTGTCGGCGCCAGGCGCGCAGGACCGGCGGGAGGATGCCGAGGGCGATGGAGTGGACGGTGGCGACCTCGAGTTCGCCGTCCTCCAGGCCGACGGTGCGGCGGGCCGCGGCGTGCAGGCGCTGGGCGTCGGCGAGGACGGCGCGGGCGTGCGGCAGGACGGCCCGGCCGAGCGGGGTGGGGCGGACGGCGCGCGGGAGGCGTTCGAGGAGGGGGCCGCCGAGGGCGGACTCCAGCGCCCGGACCTGGTGGGAGAGCGCGGGCTGGGTGACGTGCAGGTGTTCGGCGGCCCGGGTGAAGGAGCCGGTGTCGACCACGGTGACCAGGTATTCGAGCTGCCGGAGCGTTGCTGCCATGCACACAGTTTATGGGTGGGGTGAAGAACAAGCCTTGGACCTATCGCAGCAGGTCGAGGAGGGTGGAGGGGCAGGAAGTACCGTCCAGGAAGAAGGAGTCCCCACCATGTCCGAAGCTCTCGCAGGCCGCCGCGTCCTCGTGGTCGGTGCCGGTTCGCGCACCGGCCGGCTGCTCGCGCACGCCGCCTCCGCCGCCGGGGCCGAGCTGGTGCTCGCCGGGCCCGATCCGCGGAAGCTGGAGTGGACGGCGGGCGAACTGGCCGGCCCGTCCACCGTGGTGCCCGTCGATCTGACGGACGAGGCGTCGATCGAGGCGCTGGCGGCCCGGGCCGGGCGGGTCGACCACCTGGTGTCCACCGCCGCGATGCCCGCCAACGGGCCGCTCGAGGAACTTCGACTGGCGGACATCCGGCGGGCGTTCGACGCGAAGGTGATCGGTCCGATGCTGCTGGCCAAGCACCTGGCGGGGCAGTTCGCCGAGGACGGGTCGCTGACCTTCTTCTCCGGCGTCGCCGCCTGGCGCCCCGCGCCCGCCCGGACCGTGATGGCCACCACCAACGGGGCGCTGGCGTTCCTGGTGCAGGCCCTCGCGGTGGAACTCGCCCCGCTGCGGGTCAACGCCGTCTCCCCGGGCATCGTCGACTCCGGCTCCTGGGACGGCCTCGGGGCGGGCAAGGAGGAGTTCCTGAAGACAGTCGCCGCCCGCAACCCCGCCCGCCGGGTCGGCACCCCGGAGGACCTGGTCAAGGCCGTCCTGTACGCCATCGACAGCCCGTACGTCACCGGCACCGTCCTGCACGTGGACGGCGGCGGCCGGCTGGCCTGAGCGGCGAACGGCGGCGAGCAGCGGCGAGCAGCGGGGCTCAGGACGGGAGGTCGGCGGGGACCAGGAGTTGGAGGTCCTCGGTGGTCGGGTCGGTGAGGTGGGCGACCCGGGAGGCGTGGCGTTCGATCATGCTCTCGAAGACCTGGCGGGCGGTGCGGCCGTTGCCGAAGCCGACGCCCCGGTCGAGGGTGGTGAAGTGGGCGTGCAGGGCGGCCTCGGTGGCCGGGTCGAGGTGGTACTCGTGCTCGGCGGCCTGGGCGCGGGCGATGTCGAGGAGCTCGTCGGCGGTGTAGTCGGGGAAGGTGACGGTGCGGGAGAAACGGGAGGACAGGCCCGGGTTGGCGGCGAGGAAGCGCTCCATCTCGGCGGTGTAGCCCGCCACGATGATCACCACCTCGTCGCGGTGGTCCTCCATCAGCTTCACCAGGGTGTCGATCGCCTCCCGGCCGAAGTCCCGCCCGCCGTCCTCCGGGGCCAGTGCGTACGCCTCGTCGATGAACAGCACCCCGCCGCGCGCCTTGTCGAACGCGGCGGCGGTGCGGATCGCGGTGGAGCCGATGTGCTCGCCGACCAGGTCCAGGCGGGCCACCTCCACCAGGTGGCCGCGCTGCAGGACGCCCAGCGAGGCCAGGATCTCCCCGTACAGGCGGGCGACCGTGGTCTTGCCGGTGCCGGGGGAGCCCGTGAAGACCAGGTGCCGGCGCGGCGACGGGGCCTTCAGGCCCGCCCGCTGCCGGGCCCGGCCGACCGAGATCAGGTCGATCAGCGTCCGCACCTCCTGCTTGACCGTCGCCAGGCCCACCAGGGCATCCAGCTCGGCCAGCGCGACCTCGGCCGGGCGGCAGTCCGGGATGGGGGCGATCACCGCGGGGGCGGGGACGGGCGGGGCGGAGGTCTGGACGGCGGGGACGAGGGAGGCCAGTGGGGGAGCGGCCGGCTCGGCCGGGCGCGGGGCGGGCAGCGGCGCGGCGTCGTCCGAGGTGCAGCCCTCCGCGACCGGGCCCGGCTCGGAGAACTCGAACCCGGCCCGGGCGTTGCGCTCCGCCCGGCAGCGCACCAGCTTCGTCCGGCACCCGTCGATCACATGGAAACCGAACCCGCCGCCCTGCGACACCCGCACGGTGTCGAACTCGCCGCGCCCCTGCGCCGACACGTACACCCCGGCCTCGCTCGCGCCGCGCACCGTGCACTCGCGCAGCACCGGGTCCGCGCCCTTGGTGACGATCACCCCGGTGGCGACGTCCGCGATCTCGCAGTCCGTCAGCAGACCGCCCGAGCCGTGGTCGCGGAACCACAGGCCGGTGCCCGCGCCCTGGATCCGGCAGCCCGACAGGTCCGCGCTCGCCCCGCCCGAGACCGAGACCGCCGAGGAGCGGATCGCGGTGAACGAGCAGTCGCGGGCCGAGGCGGAGGAGCCCTGGTCGAGGACGAACAGCGCGTCCGGCAGGTCGTCCAGGGAGCAGTCGGCGAGCTCCAGGGCCGCGCCGTCGCTCACCCACAGCGCCGGGTAGTCGCCCTGCGCGGAATGGAAACGGCTGCTCTGCGCGACCACCTTCGTCCCGCCGTCCCACACCGACAGCGCACCCCGGCCGAACGCGTGCACCGTCACCTGGCGCAGCGTCAGCTTCGCGCCGCCGCGCAGGTCCGCCGCGTTCTCCGGCACCTCGTGCACCCGGCAGCCCGTCAGCTCCAGCTCCGCACCGGTGTCCAGGCTCAGCCCGTTGCCGGACACCCGGTGCACCGTGCAGTCCGTCAGCCGCCCCACCGCCTGCGCCTCGGCCTGCACACCCGAGCCGCGCACCTCGTACACCTGGCAGCCCGTCAGCTCCGCCACCGACCCCGGGTCGGCCAGCAGCACGCCCGCGCCGCCCGTGTGGTGCACCCGCAGCCGCTCCGCCCGCAGCCGCGAGCCGGACAGCACCGCCAGGCCGCTCTGGCCCGCCGCCGAGATCTCGCAGTCCACCAGCTCCGCGTCGGCCTGCGCACGCAGCCGGACGCCCAGGCCGGACGGGTTCTCCACGGTGCAGTTCACCAGCTGCGCCCGGGCGGCGTCGGCGAGTTCCACCCCCACCGCGGAGGACGTCTCGATCCGGCAGTCCGCCAGCACCGCGCCGTCCGCCCGGGCCAGCAGCACCGCCGGCGCGGAACGGTCGGAGCCCTCGACGGTCAGACCGCGGATCGTCGCGGCCGCCGTCACCGTCAACGCCGTACCGCCGCGCATCGCGCTCTCCGGCGGCGAGATCCGGACGCTGCCCGGCCCCTTCTCGGCGACCAGCGTCACCGGCTTGTCGACCAGCACCGCCTCGTAGAACGTCCCCGCCCGCACCGTCAGGGTGTCACCGGGCTCGGCCACTTCCAGGGCCTCGCGGAGCGTCGCGTACTCCCCGCTGCGCCGCCGCCACCGGGAGGCGCTGTCCTGCGTGACCCGGACCCTGAGCTCACCCATGACGATCTGTCATCCCCGCCTTCGTCGAATGCGTGCGAGACGCTGCGCGATCACCCCCACCGTAGCGCGCGAGGCCGACCGGACCGTCGCCCGGTTCAACGAACGAGCCGGGGGGTGGTTCCGGGTGCCGGTCAGCGGCGGTCCGGCTGCGGGGCCTCCACCGCCTCCAGGACCTCCACCTCGTCGCCGACCGCGAGTGTTCTCAGGACATCTGCGGTGGGGGTCGGACGGACCGGGATCAGGTTCTGGCCGAACACCAGCTTCTGGCCGAAGCGGTGGTGCCGGCCCAGTGCGCGCAGCGGCTCCGGGCCGCGACGCTCACCGGACTCCTGGTCGGTGGTGGTCACCACGCAGCGGCCGCACGGCTTCGCCACCCGGAACTCCAGGCCGCCGACCCGGATCCGGCGCCAGCCGTCCTCCGCCCACGGCTCGGTGCCGGCCACCACCAGGTTCGGCCGGAAGCGCTCCATCGGCAGCGCCGCGCCCTTGCGTTCGTCGCCCGGGTGGTCCTCGGCGATCCGGGCGTTCAGCTCGGCCAGCGAGGCGCTGGTGGTGAGCAGCAGCGGGTAGCCGTCCGCCATCGACACCGTCTCGTCCGGCCCCGCGTACTTCGGGTTGATCGGCCGGGAGACCTCCGGGCGGTCCAGGTGCACCAGGCGCACCTCGCCGAGCTTGGCGGGCAGGCGTTCGGCCAGCCAGGCGGAGGTGTCCTTGGTGGCGGTGGCGGCGGAGAAACGGGTGCCGAAGACCTCGACCGTCGCCTCCGGGGCGCCGCCCGCGAGGGAGGGCGCGGGGAGCGTGTGGGTGGCACCGTCCGGGGCGGTCAGGGTGAGTGACGTGCCGTCGGCGGACGGGACGGGACGGAACTGGCCGATCGACGGCTCGTCGCGCTGGGTGAGAGCGACGCCCTCCGCGTCCACGAGCATCCAGCGACGGTCACCGGCCAGGCCCCAGGGGTGCACCTCGGCCGTGGCCGGGCTGAGGCGGTACATGGACTTGACGGGGTACAGGTGGAGGGAGAGAAGGTGCGGCATGGCGGCCATCCTGCCAGAGGCCGTGGTGGGTGGGAGGCACGGCCGGTGGACGGACCTGACCGGCGCTCCCGTTCCCCCTCGCGCCGTTTCCGCCCCCTCGCCTTCGGCCGGGCAGACCCCCGGCGCCCCGGTCGGGGCGCGGGGGCGTCGTGCGGTTCACCCGGCCCTGGCGGGCAGCGGGGAACATGTTCCAGCTGAGACCTTGCCCCTGTGGGGAGGGGATTGCTGTCGGCCCCGGTCAGCCTGCCTGGGGGTACTGGCGGTACTGGGGGAACTGCTGCGGGGCGCTGGGCTGGGCCGGGCGCAGGGTGTTGCCGCCGAAGGACTGGTCGGCGAAGCTCTGCGGCTGGGAGACCGGCTGGGCGCCGAACTGCTGCGGGGCCCCGAACTGCTGGCCGCCGAACTGCTGGCCGCCGAACTGCTGCTGGGGGACGAAGTTCTGCGGCGCGGTGGCGAAGCTGTTCGCCGGGGCGGGCTGCGGGTAGGCCGGGGCGGCCGGGCGCTGGCCGGTCATGAACGGTTGCGGCGGCACGGGCGCGGCCGCGTAGCCGGGCTGCGCCGGGATGTGCGGCGCGGGCACCGGGGTGCTGCTCGGGCCGGGGCCGAGGGCGAGGCGGGCCGGGGGCAGGGCGGGCAGGTTCGACGCGGCGGGGGCGTCGAAGCCGGTGCCGAACCCGCCGGTGCCGAGCCCACCCGTGAAGCCGGCGCCGTAGGCGGTGGACCAGGTGGGGGCCGCGTTGGCCGGGGGCACGTTGATGGGTGCGATCTGCGGGATGCCACGCTCTGCGACAAGGCTGTCGTAGATGGGCGTGGAGGAGAAGGACGGAGAGGGGTAGCCGACTCCGTCGTAGGAGCGGGGCGAGGTCATGGGGCCTACCGTAAGCCCACACCATGCCTGCTGAGGAGAGCGGGAGGGCCCGGAGTTCACATGTTTACGGAGTCTTCGCGAGCCGAAATCGGACAATCCCGGAGCTAGTTGGGCGAAGGGGGTTGGCTCATTCCGGCCGTCCCAGGGCCTTCCCGGACGTATGGTCCGTGCGCGCTCTCAGCGGGCGGCGTGCGGTCGGCGGGGCCGGACGCCGGTGAGCTTCTGCCAGCGGTCGCGGGCGGCTTCGAATTCCTGTTCGGCTTCGGCGATCGCGGGGTCGGCGTCCTGCTTGGCGCGGATCTCCTCCAGCCGCTGGTGGGCCCGGTCCACCTCGGCGGTGTCGGCGCGGGCCTCGGCCAGGGCGGCCTCGGCGGCGGGGAGTTCGGCCTCGCGGGCCAGCCGGGCGGCCTTCGCGCGGGCCACGCCGTCGCGGGCGGCGATCACGAAGGCGCGCACCTTTTCCTCGGCGAACTCGCTGTGCGCGAAAGGCAGTTCGCGTTGCGCGCCGTCGGGGAGCACCAGATGGACCTGGCTGGTGCCGGCCGCGTGGTCGGCGTGCAGCAGGACGGAGTCGAGCGCGTGGTCGGCGGCGCGGCCGTTGGTGGTCAGGACCAGCTTGTGCTCGAACAGGCGCAGCACGCCGAGGGTTTCGCCCTCGGCGCCGCGGCCCGGGTCGCGCAGCCGGTCGACCCCGGCCTGGGCGGCGGCGACCCGGGCGCGGTGCGCGGTGGCGGCCCGGGCGGCGCCGTCGCGGGCGGTGGAGACGGTGCGGCGGGAGGTGCGGCGGACCGCGCAGAGGTGGCCGCGGTGGGTGTCGAGATCGCGCCGGTGCTCGGCGTACCGCGCCTCGAACGCGTAGCGCCACGCGCCCGGGTACTGGAGCCAGCGCCAGAGCACGGCCGCGGCCGCTCCCGCCGCGATGGCCAGCAGCCAGCCGAGCACGCCCATCGAGCCCTCCCCGCACGGTGGTTGACGACCGAAGGGGGATCACTATCGGCACCGGGGCGGGACCGTCAAGCGGCGTGGGGGCGGGGCGTCGGGTTCCGGACAGGCGTCGGCCCGGACGGCGGGTGCGCCGTCCGGGCCGGGGTGTGCGGTGGCTCAGTGGGCGGCGGTCTTGGCGGTGACCTGGACGGGGAAGCCCGGGCGGCCGGCCAGTTCGCTGGTGCAGTACGCGCAGCGGGTGGCGGCGGCCGGGACGGTGCTGAGGCACTCGGGGCAGTCGGCCTTGGCCACCGGGGCGTCCTTGACCGGGTTGAACCGGTTCTGGAGCTTGGCGACGGGCAGCACGACGGCGAAGTAGATGACCGCGGCGACCAGCACGAAGCTGATCAGCGCCTGGAGGAAGGCACCGTAGGGGAAGGTGACGTCGGCGACGGTGAACGCCTCCTTGCTGAAGTCGCCGACCGCGCCGGAGGCGACGCCGACCAGCGGGGTCAGGAAGGCTGCGACGAAACCGGTGACGACGGCGGTGAAGGCGGCGCCGATGACGATGCCGACCGCGAGGTCGACCACGTTGCCGCGCAGCAGGAAGCTGCGGAATCCCTTGAACATGCCCGCCATCCTGACGGGCCAACCTCCGGGTGGTCCAACCGAGTTCACCTGATCCGACCAATTCGGCGAACCGGCTTGCGAGCCTCGCTCACACGTCGCCCAGCGCGGCCCGGACCTCCGGTGCGAAGGACTGCACCCGCACCACCGCGTCGGCGACCCGGCGGACGGTGGCGGCGTTCATGTGCGACCACAGCGGGACGGTCAGCACGGAGTCGGCGAGCCGGTCGGTGCGCTGCAGTTCCGCCGCCTGGCCGAGGTGGGCGTAGGCGCGCTGCCGGTGGACGGGCGGGTGGAAGTAGCGGCGGGTGTCGATGCCCTCGGCCTTGAGCGCGGCGGCCAGTTGGCGGCTGCTCAGGCCGAAGGCGCCGGCGTCGAGGATCAGCGTGAGGTCCTTGAAGGTGGAGGTGTCGCCGTCCTCCGGCAGGGCCAGGCGCAGGCCCGGCAGGCCGGCGGTGGCGCGGGCGAACTCGGCGACCAGCGCGCCGCGGTGGGCGACCCGGGCGGTCAGGCCGGCCAGCCAGGTCAGGCCGACGGCGGCGTGCAGTTCGCTCATCCGGGCGTTCAGGCCGGGGAACAGCGTGTCGTAGTCGCCGGGGTTGCCGTAGTCGCGGGCGGTGCGCAGGGTGGCGGCGAGCGCCGCGTCGCGGGTGGTGACCAGGCCGCCCTCGCCGGCCACCGCGACCTTGGTCGGGCTCATCGAGAACACCTCGGCCAGGCCGAAGTTGCCGACCGGCACGCCGCGCCGGGCCGAGCCGAGGCCGTGCGCGGCGTCGTACACCAGCGGGAGGCCGGCCGCGTCGGCGATCCGCTGCAACTCCTCGGTCTGGCAGGGCGTCCCGTACACGTGGGTGGCCATCAGCGCGGCGGGCGCGTCGGCGGCCTTCAGCCGGGCCTCGGCGTCCGCCGGGTCGAGGGTGATGTCCTGCTCGCGGGCCTCGGCGAACAGCGGGGTGCCGCCCGCCCAGTGCGCGGCGTGCGCGGTGGCGGAGAAGGTGAAGCCGGGCATCAGCACCGGGCGGCGGCCGCCGACCCCGGCGGCCTGCAGGACCAGCATCAGGCCGGCCGTGCAGTTCGACACCGCCACCACGTGCGGCACGCCCAGCAACTCGGCCACCTGCTCCTCCAGTTGGCGGACGGTGGGCCCGTTGGTGAGCATCCCCGAGTCGAGCACCTCGGCGAGCCGGCCGAGCAGCCGTTCGCGGTCGGGCACCCGGACGCGGGTCAGCGGCAGGCCGTCGGGAAAGGCCGGGGCGCCGTCGAGGACGGCGGGGCGCAGCTGGTCGGTGGTCATGCGGTCGATCCCCCCTGGGTTCGGTACGGGTCCGGTGCGCCGACGGCGACCGGAGGTTCGGGCCCCGGGCCGCCGCCCCACTGGCCGGGCTGCACCCGCCACACCGGCGGGCGCCGGCGGCGCGCCACCGGGCCGGAGCCGGCCGGCCGGGGGATCGCCAGCAGCACCAGGACCAGCGGCAGCACCTGCACCCGCTCGCGGGACAGGATGCCCATGTTGTTGATGGTGGAGAACGCCCAGCAGAACAGCAGGGTGTACACCACCGCGAAGGCGACGTACGACCGCTGGACGAACAGCTTGGGAATCCGGGCCAGTTGAGGCCAGGCCCGGACGAACATCACCAGCAGCGCGAAGCACTCCACCGACTGGATCAGGTTCTGCACGTTCGACGCCTCGAACGGGAACGGCCGGAACAGCACGCTGATCACCGACATCGGCAGCCGCGCGGGGTTCAGGCTGAACGCGGGCGCCGGGTCCTCCGCCGTCGAGGCGTTGATCACCGAGGAGCCCTGCGAGGTGCGCCGCGAGGTCTCCGACAGCACCTGGTTGACGGCGTCCCCGCCGGTGCCGTTGGTGCCGAAGAAGGTGGACACCTGTTGCAGCATCAGCATCACGCCGACACCCAGCACCGCCACCGTCAGCACCGTGCGCAGCGGCCCCAGCGCGGACACCTGCTGCGGCCGCTTGCGCAGCACGTACGCGACGGACAGCCCGGCGCCCGCCAGCACCGTGACGTGCGGGCGGACCATCGCGGTGCCCAGCGAGCCCAGCGCGATGCACACGAACGCGCCGAAGCGGCGGTCCAGCAGCCGGGCCACGCCGTACGTGGTCAGGCCCAGGCAGAACATCATCCAGGCGTCCTTGCCGATGCTGGACGGCCAGAACAGCAGCGAGGGCAGGAAGAACACCAGCTTCGCGTAGCGCCGCGAATCGGCCTCCGGGAAGGCGATCTGCAACGCCCGCCAGAAGAACAGCAGCCCCCAGAAGCCCAGCCAGGAGAACACCAGGAACCCGCCGACCAGGGTCGGACCGGTGATCGCGTAGACCACCCCGGTGACGATGATGACGAACCCGGTGCCGGCGACCTTCATGCCCAGGTCGTAGTGCAGCCCGCCGAGCAGGTCGGTGGTGGTCAGGTACTGGGCGAGCTCGGAGCCCTTCTGGTCGTACATCTTGGCGTCCGCCGCGCCGCCGTACAGCACGAACGCCATCAGGTAGCGCGGGAACGCGCAGGCGAGTTTGGCGCCCATCGCCACGATCAGCAGCTTGAACACGCCCCGCTCGGGATTGTTCGCCGCCACCCGGGCCAGGATCGGTGTGCCGATCGCCATCAGCGCCGGTGCGACCAGCAGCGCACCCCAGGTGTCGTAGGTGGTGTGCACCATGGCCAGCACGAACACCGTCACATAGCCCATCACCAGCGCCCAGGCGAGGGCCGTGAGCCGGCCGCGCCGCACCGCCGCGCGCAGCCGGAGCAGCAGCCGCGGCAGCCGGGGGCGGGCGGTCAGCGGCCCCGTCGGGGTGCGGGCGGCCGAGCGGCGGGTGACCGGGGTGCGGGCGGCCGGGGTGCGGGCGGCCGACGGCGGGCCGGTGCGCGGCGCGGCCATCAGAAGACCTCCAGGTCGCCGAGGCTGAACCGCCAGTCGGCGAGGGTGCGTTCGGCGGGCAGCGGCCCCGTCGGGGTGCGGGCGGCCAGCACCATGCCGGTGCGCGGCGCCGTCAGGCAGCCCGCCCGCAGGCCCGCCTCGGCCGCCTCGGTGCCCGGCGCCAGGTGGGTCGCCGCGTGGTCGCAGCCGGAGCCGGCCGCCTCCCGCAGCAGCCGCCCGGCCGCCGCCCGGTCGCCGGGGCGGACGATCAGCTCGGCGAGGGTGAACTCGGCCAGCGGGCCGCGCCGCCTCGGCCGGCCGAACGCCAGCCCGACCAGCTCGCCGCCGCGCTCCACCGTCACCACCCGGTAGTCCAGGCCCGGCGCGGCCCCGTACCGCCAGGCCAGATACCCGGCGGTGCGCACCGTGCGCAGCCGCGGCTCGGCGGCGTCCGCCAGTTCCCGCTCCGCCAGCAGCTCCGGCAGCCGCGGGTCCGGGAAGGCGAACCACTCGGCGGCGGTGGGCAGTTCGCAGCGCGGCGGCCCCGACGGGACCGGGCGGCGGGCCAGCGCCGCCCGCGCGCCCCGGGCGAACGACAGCGGCCGGGCCACCCGCAGCGCCACCGGCACCCGGCCCACCTCCCGCCAGCCCATCCGCAGGTAGCCCGGCAGGCTGTTGCCGTTCGGCGTGTTGAACACCAACTCGGCCTCGCCGGAAACCTGTTGGAGCAGCTCCATGGTCAGCCGGCGGAAGACTCCGCGCCCCCGGAAGTCCGGGTGCGTCGCGGTGTCCACCGGCCGCACCGCCGCCACCTCGCGGCCCCGCGCGCCCCGCCACGACCAGCGCAGGAACAACCGCACCCCCGCCAGGCGCCCGTCCGGGGCGAGGGCCACCAGCCCCGGACTCGACCCGAACGGGTTCGCCCGGTGCTTCCAGTCGAAGAACTCGGCGCTGCGCCGCCCCGTCGGGCCGCCCGCCAGCGAAGCCGTCAGCAGCTCCAGGACCATCGGCACGTCCGCCGACTCCAGCCCGCGGTACGTCAGTTCACCGCTCACCTCGTGCTCGTCCCCTCCGGACTCAGCGTGCCAGCACCCGCGCGTAGACCCGCTCGATCGCCCGCTGCGCGCCCGCCACGTCGAAGGACTTCGACCGCTCCCGGGCGGCCGCGCCCATCCGCTCCCGCAGCCCCGGATCGGCCGCCAACTCGCCCAGCGCCAGGGCCAGTCGAGCCGGATCACCGGGCGGCACCGAGCGGCCCTCGACGCCGTCGTCCAGCACCTCCGGCATGCCGCCGACCCTGGTCACCACCGACGGCAGGCCGCTGGTCATCGCCTCCATCAGCGCCACCGGCAGGCCCTCCTGGCGCGAGCTCAGGCAGAACACGTCCCAGCCCGGCAGCAGCCTCGGCACGTCGCCCCGGGAGCCCGCGAACAGCACTCCGTCGCCCGCGAGTTGGCGCAGCCGCTGCTCCAGCGGTCCCGAACCGACCAGCACCAGGCGGGAGTTCGGGTGCTCGCGGCGCAGCAGCGCGAACGCGGCCAGCAGCGAGGCCTGGTCCTTCTTCGCCGTCAGGTTGCCGACCGTGCCGATCACCAACGCGTCCTCGGGCAGCCCGAGTTCGGCCCGGGCCGCGCGGCGGGCGGCCGGGCCCGAGGGCGCGTCGCCCAGGTCCGGGCCGTGGTGCACCACCGTCAGCCATCCCTCGCCCGGGCGGCGGCGCCCGATGCCCGCCGCCACCGCGTGCGAGACCGCGATCACCGCGTCGTTGCGCCCGTACGTGAGCGCGTTGGCCCAGCGGGTCGGCAGACGGTAGCGCTCCCAGAGGTTGTGCTCGGTGTGCACGAGCTTCCGACGGCCCCCCAGCAGCCGGGCCGCGACGGCCGGCACCGGCATGTGGGTGTGCACCAGGTCGTAGCGGCGCTCTGCGAGCAGCGCCCGCAGCCGCAGCGGCCAGCGGCGGCCCGGCGGCCCGCCCAGGCAGTGCACCGGGACGCCGGCCGCCGCCAGCGCGGGCACCAGCGCGTCCTTGTGCGGCAGCACGTACGCCACCTCGATCGCGTAGTGCGAACGGTCCGCGTGGCGCGCGCAGTTGACCAGCAGCTGCTCCGCGCCGCCCCGGCCCAGGCCCTTGGCCAGCCAGAGCACCCGGGCCGGCCGCCCCGTCACCGCTCCTCGCCCAGGCGCAGCTGCAGGGTGGTCTCCACCGGCTCCTCCGGCGGCAGTTCGGCCGGCCGGCGGCCCCAGCTCGTCGCCCCGTCCCGGCGGTCCGGGCCCTCGCCGTACACCGGCGCGCCCGGACGCGGATCGGCCGGCCGCTGGTGCTCGCCCGCGCGGCGCTGCGACTCCGCCCGGTGCGGTGGCTCGGCGCGGCGCTGCTGCTCGGGGACGGGCGGGGCGGTCTTTCCGGTGGGCGCGGCCTTCGCGGTGGTGCCCTTCGTGGTGGTGCCCTTCGCGGGCGCACCCTTGGTGGTGGCGCCCTTCGTGGCGGGGCGGCCCGGCCGCAGGGTGCGCTTGCGCCGTCCCGTGGTGCCCTCCGCGCCCAGCAGCGCCACGCCGGCCACCGGCACACCGGTGCGGGCCAGCAGCTCGGAGACCCGGTCCGCCTCCTCCGGGCGGACGTTGCCCGCCATCACCGTCACCAGCACCGTGTCAGCGTGCTGCACCAGGTCGTAGGCGTCGTTGGCGTGCAGCAGCGGCGAGGAGTCGATCAGCACCACGTCGGCGTGCCGGCGGGCCAGCTTCAGCACCTCCCCGGCGCGCAGCACCAGTGCCGCCGGGTACGCGGTGGTGTTGCCGCCGGTGATCAGCGCCACGCCCGGCACGTTGGTGCGGCGGATCAGGTCCACCGGGTCCGGCAGTTGCTCGCCCGACAGCAGCTCCGCCATGCCGGGTCCGTCGCCCACCCCGAAGTGGTCGCGCAGTGCCGGCTGGCGGAAGTCGCAGTCCAGCACCAGGACTTGGCGGCCGGTCTCGGCGAGCGTCGCGGCCAGGTTCGCCACCGTGGTGGTCCGGCCGTCCCCGGAGCGCCCGGACATCACCAGCACCACCGGCGCCGGTCCGGCGGCCTGCCGGGCCCGCCGGTCGTCCGGGTCCAGGCCGCCCTGGCCGAGCTGCGCCGACAGTGCGCGCGGGCCGGTCAGCAGCAGGGTGGAGCGCAGCGAACGGTACGCCTCGGTCGCCGGGTCCTCCGGGCGGGCCGTCACCAGCGGCTCGCGCAGCCGGCGCAGGCGCCGCGACAGCCGGGGGATCGCGCCGATCACCGGCAGGTTGAACGCCTCCTCGACGCCGTCGCGGGTGCGCAGCCGGGTGTCCATCCGGGACAGCATCAGCGCGGCCACCACGCCGAGCGCCAGGCCCAGCACCACCGCCAGCGCGAGCCGGACGCTGCGGGTCGGCGAGGTCAGCAGGTTGCCGCCGAGTTCCTTGGCGTCGATCGACCCCCACTGCTGGATCGCGTCGGTCTGGCTGTAGTTCTGCAGGTCGGCGATCGCACCGAGGGTCTTGGTCAGCGCCGCCGTCGCGGTGGACAGCTGCGGCTGAAGCTTGGCCTGATCGGTCGCGTTGGCCCGGCTGAACTGCTTCTGCAGGTCGTCGAGTTGCTGTTGCTGGGCGTCGGCCTGGGCGCGCAGCCGCTTGATCGACTCGTCGGCGCTCTTCTTCGACTCCTGGCTGTAGCCGGTGATGGTGGCCTCCGACAGTGCCGCCGCCAGGTCCGCGCAGGACTGCTGGGTCGGGCCGGTGGTGGTGAACACCAGCATCTGGGTGGACGCGGCCGTCACCGTACGGCGCGCCGAGAGGCCCGCGACGTCCGTGATGTGCAGCTTCTGCGCGGCCGCCGTGGTCACCGCCGAGCCCTGCGCGTACGAGAGCACCTGGTCGGCCCGGACGGTGTCCGCCGCGCCCGCGACGGGAGTGATCGCCACCTTGCACTGCCACTTGCCGTTGTCCACCGTGTCACCGGCCGGCGTCAGCACGAATCCCACGATCAGCGCGGCGGCCGTACAGCCGGCCAGCAGCCGCCAGTACCGCCGCAGGACGGTGAACAGATTTGCCGGTTCCACCGGTTGGTTCCCCTCGCCTCGTACCGGCGCCCGCGCACGCCCGCCCACGGACGGTGTGCGCCGGCGCCCCGAATCCCCCCGGAAGCGGCGCCGAGCAAGAACTCCGCACGGTGCTCCACGGCTACGGCCTCGAACAGCTGGACGGTCCCCCCAGACCGGCCCCCGTCAACCGATGCTTCCCGCCCCGGACCTGCGGCGCAAGCACTTTGGCGATTCCGATGCCAAGCTGTGGACGGATTCCGGACGCCCGCACGGGAGGTGACGAAACGTCGGACAACGGGAAAGCGGTGGTGGGGGCGCGAACCGCCCGTCCGGCGTCAGGTCAGTGCGCGTTCGTAGAACTCGACCATCCGGGCGGAGACCTGCTGGAGGGTGAACCTGGTCAGGAAACGCGCCCGGGCCGCCTTCGCCCGCACCAGCGCCTCGCCGCGCCCGTCCAGCGTGCGCAGCAGCGCGGCGGCCAGCTCCGCGGGCCGCTGCGGCGGCACCAGCAGCGCGTAGTCCTCCGAGCCGACCGTCTCGCGCAGCGCCGGGACGTCCGCGCACACCAGCGGCACCCCGACACCCATCGCCTCCATCGCCGCGCTGCCCAGCCCCTCCCAGCGCGAGGGCACCGCGCACACGTCCGCCGCCGCCATCAGGTCGAACACGTCGTCGCGCGGCCCCAGGAACCGCACCCCCGAGGTCCGGGCCGCCAGCTCCTCCAGCCGGGCCGTCTCGGCGCCCCGGCTGCCGGCCAGCAGCAGCACCGCGTCCGGTCTGGCCGCGCGCACCGCGGGCCAGGCGGAGAGCAGGACGTCCAGGCCCTTCTGGTACTGCTGCCGGGCCGCCGCCAGCACCACCGGGACGTCCTCGGCGAGCCCCAGCTCCGTCCGCACCGCGGCCCGCCGCTGTGGTGTCACCGACCCGAGCAGCAGCGGGTCGCGGCCGCGCGGCACCACGTCGATCCGGCGGCGCGGCACCAGCAGGCGGGCCGCCATCGCGTCCGCGACGTGGTCGGTCAGCGCGTGGAAGCGGCGCACGCCCTGCGCGGTCAGCGCGTCCACGCCCTGCGCGGCCCGCACCTTCCACGGGCTCAGGCCGCGCGCCCGCAGGTGCTCCGGCCCGTACGCCGAGTTCACCAGGCTGGAGACCACCGGGACCCGGGCCGCGAGCGCCGCCGTGCGGCCCAGCACGTCCGACTCGTACAGCGTGGTGTGCACCAGGTCCGGCCGGCGGCGGCGGAACTCGCCGCGCAGCGCCGCCAGCCGGGCCGGGCGCGAGCCGCGCAGCACCGGCACCGGCTCGGCGCCCGCCGCCCGCAGCTCGGCCTGGAACCCGCCCGGCGACTCCTTCAGGAACGCCACCTGCAACTCCACGCCCGCGCGCACCAGCAGCGGGGCCATCGCCGCCAGGCCCTGCTCCGCGCCACCCACCCGGCTCACACTGTCGATCACGTACACCACGCGCACCGCAGCAACCCCCTCGCCCAGGCCACCCCCTGACCGCCGCTCAGCATCCCAGCCCGGCCGGGCCCGCGTCCGCGAAACCGGTCAGCTGGCCGTCGGCGGAACAGTGGTGAGCATGCCGGTCAGGGCGAGGTCGAGCAGACGGTCGGCCTGCTGCGGGGTGTCGTGCTCGCGGCTCCAGGCGGCGGCGTTCATCAGGGTGAACAGGTCGGCGCCGGTGGTGTCGCCGCGCAGCGCACCGGCCTCCCGGGCCCGGTCGGTGAACCGGTCGCAGAGCGCGGTCAGCTCTGCGCACGACTCGCCCAACTCGACGCTTCCCGCCGAGAGTTGGTCGGCCAGCCCCTGGTAGGCGGCGGCGTGCCGGACGACCGCGCGGACCCACTCGGCCAGCGCCCGGGCCGGGTCCGCGCCCTTGGTCAACTCCTCGCCGTACCCGAACAAGACCTGATTGCGCTCCTCCAGCAGGGCGGCGATCAGCGCGGCGCGGGTCGGGAAGTGCCCGTACAGCGTGCCGATCGCGACGCCCGCCCGGCGCGCGATGCCCTCCAGGGACGCGCCGGTGCCCTCCTGCCGGAACACCGCGTCGGCCTCGGCGAGCAGCCGCTCCCGGTTGCGCAGCGCGTCGGCGCGAGGTCGGCGGCGGGCGGGGCCGGTCGGTTGTCGGACCCGGCGCCCAGGCCGTGGACGGCGAACAGCCGATGGTGCGTCAGCTGGGCGCGGTGATCGAGGCGGCGGCCGCCGCCCGCGTCGAGCGGGTCGTCAAGGTCTCGGTGTGGCACGCCGCCCCCGGCGGACGGCTCTCCGAAGGCGCGCACCGGGAACTCGACCGCCGCCTCGCCGCGTCCGGCCTGCCCTGGCCGCTGAGCTGCATCCGGATCCAGCGGTTCGGTGGGCGGGGAGGGTTCGGTCGGTCCGGTCGCCCGTCGCCGGTCGCTGCCGTTCGGTTCGCGAGGCAACTGGTGCGCGGGGGAATGGACTTGGCCGATCCGGGCCCGCCGCCCCGAGGCGTCTCGGTAGGGTCGGGCGCATGGCTGAGCCGCGCGTCCTGCACGTGATCACCGATCCGCGCGCCCGGGGCGCCCAGCGCCTCGCCCGTGACCTGCACGCCGAACTGTCGCGTCGGGGCCAGGCGTCCGAACTGGTGGCGCTCCACCCGCACCCGGACGCCGACCCGGCCGACCCGGTGGCCGTACTGGGGTCGTCGCGGCACCACCCGGCCACCTTGGGTGCCTTGCGGCGGGCCGCCGCCCACGTCGACGTGGTGGTCGCGCACGGATCGTCCACCCTTCAGGCATGTGCGCTCGGACTGGTCGCCACCCGCACCCCGTTCGTCTACGTCAACATCGGCGACCCCCGGCACTGGACGTCAACTCCCGCCCGTCGTCTGCGAGTCGGCGCGTTCCTTCACCGGGCCGCCGCCGTTGCCGCGATCTCCCCGCAAGGCGTGGACCTGCTGCGCACCCGCTTCCGGCTGCCCGCCCACCGGCTGCACGTGCTGCCCAACGCCCGCCCCGCCGACAGGTTTCCGCCCCCCGCGGGCCCCGCCGAGAAGGCCGCCGCCCGCGCGGCCCTCGGACTCCCCGCCGCCGGTCCGCTGATCGCCTGGATCGGTGCCCTCAGCCCCGAGAAACGCCCCGACCTCGCCCTCGCCGCCCACGCCCGGCTCCCCGAGGACGTCCACCTCGCCCTGGCCGGCGCCGGCCCCCTCCGCGAACGCCTCACGGCCACCGCCGGCCCCCGCACCCACCTGCTCGGCCCACTCGCCGACCCCGCCCCCCTCTACCGGGCCGCCGACCTGCTGCTGCTCACCAGCGACTCCGAGGGCGTCCCGGGCGTCCTGATCGAAGCCGCCCTCGCCGCCCTGCCCGCCGTCGCCACCGACGTCGGCTGGGTCTCCGACATCGTCCGCGACGGCACCACCGGCCTGCTCACCCCTCCCGACGACCCCACCGCCATCGCCGACGCCCTCCGCACCCTCCTCACCACCGACCGCACCCGGTACGCCACGGCCGCCCGCGAGCACGCCCTCACCCACTTCGACCTCACCACCGTCACCACCCGCTGGCAGCACCTGCTGCGCCAGGTCACCCGCGCCCGTTGACGATCTGGGCCCGACAACGTCACCGGGCGCGAGTACGCTACGGACCCGCGCGATTCCGGTGGAGGGAGCAGGTTCGATGGTTCGCACCAGCCCGCCCCGTCCGCTCGACGTCGAGGCGTTGTTCCCCGAGGTGGCGGCGCTGCGGCGGGACGCTGTGCGGCTGCATCCCAGGTGCGGGGAGCCCGGGCCGGGGGAGAGTTCGCTGGGCGGCCCGGTGCGGTGGCCGCGCACCGAGCCGTGGCCGCACTGCGCGGACGAGCACCCGCGCACCGCGTACGCGCCGCCACGTGGTGCGGGGCCTGTTCCGCTGGTGCCGGTGGTGCAGCTGCTCGCCACCGATGTGCCCGAACTGCCTTGACCATCTGCTGTCCGTCGGCAGCGCCGAGTTCGACGGCGAGAGCTGGCGTACCTGGCTCGCGGTCGAGGACACCCCGGCCGCCGGAACCGTGTGGGAACTGCCCTACGAGGAACGAAGGTTGATCCAGAGCGCCGCCGATCTGATGCTCGGCGACATGGGCAGCCTGCACCTGTTCGGCTGCCCGTCCTGCCCCGATCGCCCGTACGCCTACCGCGCCGGTGCCTAGGTCGCTCATTCGGATCCCGCTGGTTCGCCTGCCGCCGAACGGTGTCCACGGCGCCCGCCCGGCCTACGTGTTGGCCCTGCGGTGGGCCTTGGCCCGGTCGAGCCGGTAGTAGAGCGGGTACTCCTCGGGGCCGACCCACGCGAACTCGCCCGCCTTGCGCGCCATGGCCGCGGCCGCCGGCCCGGCGACCGCCATGGCGACGGGGGTGCCGAACAGTACCGGGACGAAGAACGCAGGGCCGTGGGTGAGGCCCACCATGAGCTCGTTCTCCAGGAAGAACACCGCCCCCGCCACCAGGGACGCCCGCACGGACCACCGCCTGGTGCGCTCACCCTTTCGGCTCACGGCCAGCGAGATCCCGGCCACCAGCCCCGGCAACGCCCCCGTCACCAGCCCGAACGCAACGGCCGCGAGCCCGAGCCCGAGCCCGAAGTACCTCGCGACGCCCACACCGACGAACAGGTAGGGCACGACCCCCACCGCCGCGCCCAGCCCGGTGGCCTGCCAGACAACCGTCGACTTGCGAAGCACGCCGCCCACCCCCCCTTTGGCAGGTGACTGTATACGAAACATCCGACGGGCGACAGGCGAGTCCCAGGCGGCGCAACAGGCCCCGCCCGGCCGACGAGGGGCGATCGGAAGGAAGCGGTCAGCGGTCGCCGAACTCCTCGGCGAGGATCTCCACTTCCTCGCTCGGCCCGGTGATGGTCAGCCACTGCAGTACGCGGCGGTTGTTGTGATGATGCAGGAGATGGCGGGCTTCGGGCGGCCACGGGCCGGGCGGGCCACCTTGCGCCGGTGGTGCTGTGCACCGAGGCCGAGCAGCGCACCTTCGAGGAACTGACCACTGCGGCGAGGAACTGCGGCTCGCCCTGCTGCGCGAGGTGAAGCCTCCGCGGCCGGCTGGGGCGTCGAGTTGGACCGCGTCGAGGTGAAGAGTGTCACGCATGCCGGTTCGTTGGTACCCGAACCGGACCGGCCCTGGGAGGAGTTCGTTTCGCGGGCGGTCCCGGGTCTGTAACAGCGGCGTATCGGACGGAGACCCGAGGAACCGTCCGCCCACCGGACGCGTGGTGACGCATGCCCGCCCACCGGCGGACCACATCTCGCCCCCACAGGAGCCCCCGATGAATCTCCGCAAGCCCGCCGCCGTCGCTCTGCTGGCCTGCTCCGTCCTCGCCCTGACGGCCTGTGACCCCGACACCTCGGCCAACCCGGCGCCCGCCACCAGCTCCGCCGCGAGCAACCCGGCCGCCTCGACGTCGGCTTCCGGCTCCGCCGGCGCCTCCGACGGCAAGTCCTCCGCCCCGGGTGCCAAGCCCGCCGCCGACCTCCCGGCCTGCGGCGGCTCCGAGAAGGAGAGCGACGTCAAGGCCGAACTGACCCTCGACAAGAGCGCCGACCCGCGGATCACCGGCATCATCAAGCTCACCAACACCTCCGGCACCGAGTGCGTCGTCTACGGCAAGCCCGATCTGCGCACCGACCACACCGCGCAGTTCCAGAAGCTCACCAGCGGCGTCCTCGGCTCCGGCACCTTCGCCACCGACAAGGCCCACGGCACCGTGCTGCACCCTGACGTGCCGGTCTACCAGGCCGTCACCTGGCTCTCGTCGCCGCCGGTCGCGCCCAACGCCTCCTGCACCACCGGCTCGCTGCTGGTGCTGGTGCGCAACGACAACCTGCTCACCCTCCCCATGCCGGTCAAGGACGCCCGGTACTGCCCGATGAAGGAAGAGGGCTCCGACCAGGTCCAGATCGGCGTCCCGCAGGCCTCCGAGGCCGACGCCAAGGCGCAGCTGCGCAACCTCGGCAAGTGACCCGGGGCCGGTAGGCCGGCCCGGCCGGTGGGCGAGCGTGCGGGGGCGCCGCCCGCCCACCGGAAGAGGCCCCAACGTTCGTCTCTCCGACGCCAGTTCGAGCGCCGCTGCTCCGTTCCGGCGAATTCGGCCGACCGGCGCCGGATCGCCTGGCCGGTGCCGGGGCGGGCTGCCACGCTGCCCTGGTGAAGCCGCTGTTGAGAACCACCGTCCTGATCGCCGTCGCCGGGGGCCTGGTTGCCGCCCCGGCTGCCGCCGCCCACGCCGTGTCCGCCCTTCCGGCCACACCGCACGGTCTGACCGGGAAGCAGTTCATGACTCCCGATCAGTATCTCGCCGCCATTCAGCAGCCCGGGCCGGCCCACCACAACGGGACGCAGCCCGCCGCCCGGCCGGACGCGCCCGCACCCCAGGCCCCGGCCACCGCGCCGCAGGGCCCCGCCCCGCAGGCCAACGGCCCGCAGGCCAACGGTCCGAAGGCCGCCCGGACCCACGAGGCCGTCGAGTTCTTCTGGTACAACTGCTCGCACTCCGCCCGCCTCGAAGCCCCGCTCACCAACTGGGCCGCCAGGCACCGGTCGGACGTGCAGCTGCGGCGCATCCCGGGGATCTGGGTGGGCAGCCCGGACGAGGCCGAACAGCGAGCCCACGCACGGCTGTTCTACACGCTGGACCGGCTCGGCGAGGTGGACCGGCAGCAGGCCGCCGTGTTCCGCGCCGTCCGCGACGAGGGCGCCGATCTGACCACCGAGCGGCGCGCCACCGACTGGGCCGCCGCGCACGGCATGGACGCCGCCAAGTTCCGTGCCGCGTACCACTCCGTCGAGGTGGACCGGGCCGTGGAGCAGGCGCCCAAGCTGTTCGCCGACTACCAGGTCAACGAACTGCCCACCGTGGTGGTCGACGGCAACGGCCGCACCTCGCCCACCCGGGCCGGCGGCGTCGAGAACATGCCCGCCGCACTCGACCAACTGGTCGCGGAGGGGAACGCCCCCCACTGATCGACGCGAACTCCGCCGCCGGGCAGGGGAATCCGGGAATCCCACTCACCGATCGACGCGAACTCCGCCGCCGAGCAGGGGAACGCCCCCCATTGACAGGCGCGAACCCGCCGCCGAGCAGGGTGATCCCACCCGCCGAGCGGCGCAAACTCCACCACAGAGCAGGGCAGTTCGGCCCGAAACCGGCGACAACCCGTCGGCAATCCGTCGGCAATCCGCCGACAACCGGCCTGAGCTGGCGCAATCTTCACGGAACCCGCCCGCCGCCCGCACACTCTGTGCCATGGTGGTCGCCGGGCCGCCCGGACCGCACCGTCCGCCCGGCTCCGACACAGCCGACACAGACACCGGGCGCGGCCGCACCGCGCCCGGAGAGGGCGGGAGTCCGTGGGGGGACAGCGCGCACAGGTCATCGACGACCGCGAGGGCCGACCGGCACCTCCCGGCGTCGCGATCCCGGCCGGGCCACCGCCCGAACTGGTCTTCAAACGCCGGCTGCGCCCCGTCCAGGTCGCCCACGAGCTGTGGGCGGCACGGGAGTTGGTGCGGGCCCTGGCCGAACGCGACCTGCGGGCCCGGTACAAGCAGGCGGTGCTCGGTTTCGCCTGGGCGGTGCTCACCCCGCTCGCGCTGTGCGCCATCTTCACCCTGGTCTTCCACCGCGCCGTCAAGATCGAGACCGGCGCCGCCCCGTACACCCTGTTCGCCTATGTCGGCCTGATCGTCTGGCAGTTCTTCAGCAACACCATGAACCAGGGCGCGCTCAGCCTGGCCAACAACCTCAGCCTGCTGAACAAGGTGTACTGCCCGCGCGAGGTGTTCCCGCTGGCCACCATGCTGGTCGCCACCGTGGACATGGCGATCGGCGTCGGCGTGCTCGGGCTGATGTTCCTGGTGTTCTGGACGGCCCCGGCCGCCACCTTCCTGTGGGCGCTGCCGCTGCTGCTGATCCAGTTCGCGTTCACCTACGGCATCGCGCTGATCCTCTCGGTGGCGGTGGTGTACCTGCGCGACGTCCGCCACCTGCTGCCGATCATCACGCAGATGGGAGTGTTCGCCACCCCCGTCGCCTACCCGCTGGCCAAGATCCCGCACCGGCTGCAGGAGATCTACGTCGGCATCAACCCGCTCGGCGCGGTCATCGAGGGCTACCGGAAGGCGCTGCTGTACGGCGAGGCACCGGACGCCCGGATGACGCTGATCGCGGCCGCCAGTTCGCTGGTCTTCCTGGTCGGCGGCTACCTGTTCTTCAAGAAGCTGGAAACGGGGATCGCCGATGTCGCGTGACTACCCGCTGGGCACCATCCGCACCGAACAGGTCTGGAAGCGCTTCCGTGCCGACCAGCAGCGGATGCTGCTGCGCGACCGCGTCGAGCAGGCCGCCCGCCGCCTGCGCGGCGACCGCGGCGAGGACTGGCGCTGGGCGCTGCGCGACATCAACCTGCACATCGAGCCCGGCGAGTCCGTCGGCCTGATCGGCTCCAACGGGTCCGGAAAATCAACCCTGTTGAAGATGCTGACCAGGGTCATGTACCCGTACGCGGGCATCATCGACGTGCGCGGCCGGATCGGGGCCCTGATCGAGATCCGGGCCGGCATCCACCCCGACCTGACGGGCCGGGAGAACATCTACCTGTTCGGCGCGCTGCTCGGCCTCAAGCGCCGCGAGGTCGCCGGACGCTTCGACGACATCGTCGAGTTCGCCCGGCTCGGCGGCGCCATCGACCGGCAGGTGAAGTTCTACTCCTCCGGCATGCAGATGCGCCTCGGCTTCGCCGTCGCCGCGTACCTGGAGCCGCACGTCCTGCTGGTCGACGAAGTCCTCGCCGTCGGCGACGCCGTCTTCCAGCAGCGCTGCCTGGACCGGATGCGCGAGGTCGCCGAACAGGGCACCACCATCGTCTTCGTCTCCCACGACCTCCCCGCCGTTCAGTCGATCTGCCGGCGCGGCGTCTGGCTCGAACAGGGCACGGTACGGGTGGACGCCGGCATCAAGGACGCGCTGGCCGGCTACCGCGACTCCATCGAGGCCCAGTCCGTGGCCACCGCCCGGGTCGGCGAGCCGCTGCAACTGCTCAAGTACGAGGTGCGCGGCGAGGACGGCGAGGAGAACCTGCACACCGACGAACCCGTCACGGTCGAACTCACCCTCGGCGGCGACTACCGCGGCGACGCCACCTTGCACCTCGGCGTCAGCGAAGGCACCTCCAGCCCGATCTTCCAGATCAGCCACGAGATCCGCCTGGCCGGCGGCGACCACCGGGTGGCCTGCGTCATCCCCCGGCTGCCGCTGCCGCGCGGCCGCTACACCCTGTGGACCGGCGTCTACTCGATCGGCAAGACCGACGGCGGCACCCTGATGAGCTGGCACTCCGCCGGCCAGTTCGACGTGTTCGGCCCGATGCTGGACACCCCGCCGCGCGCGGTCGTGCTCGCCGCGCCGGTCTTCGTACCGCACCAGTGGGAGGAGTGAGCGTGCGTTCGGTCCGTGTCCTGGTCCACCTCAACAACCTTGCCCTCGGCGGCGCCCAGCTCAACGCCGTCGACATCGCCCGCACCCTGCGCGACCGCGGGCACCAACCCGTGCTGTTCGCCCAGGGGGTGGACGGCCCCGCGCCACTCGTCGAACTCGCCGCCGAACACGACCTCGACCTCGTCGTCGCCGGCGACCCCGACACCCCGCACGCCGTGATCCGCGCCCGCCTGAGCCGGCTCGCCGACGAACACGGCTCCCAACTCGTCCACGCCTGGGAGGTCCGGGCCGCCCGCAACGCCTACTTCGGCCCCGGACGGCAGGGGCGCCTGCCGATCGTCACCACCTTCTACGGCATCCGCATGCTCCGCGGCATGCCCCGCCACCAGCCCCTGGTCCTCGGCCTCGGCGCACTGATGCCGGACGGGCGCGCCTTCGGCCACCGCGACCTGCGGCTGATCGAGCCCCCCGTCAACACCCGGCTGGACGCGCCCGGCGCGGTCTCCGGCGACGCCTTCCGCGCCGAAGTCGGCGCCTCCCCTTCGCAGTTGCTGCTCTGCATCGTCACCCGCCTGGTCTCCGGACTGGAGAAGGACGCCGGCGTCCGCCGCACCATGGCCGCCGTCCGCCTCCTCGACGACCCGTCCCTCGTCCTCGCCGTCGTCGGCGGCGGCCCCAGCGAGGAGCCGCTGCGCGCGGAGGCCGCCCGCCTCAACGCCGAACTCGGCCGCGAGGCCATCGTGCTGACCGGCCAGCGCGCCGACCCCCGCCCCGCCTACCAGGCCGCCGACCTCGTCCTCGGCATGGGCGGCTCCGCGCTGCGCGGCCTCGCCTTCGCCAAACCGGTGATCGTGCACGGCGCGAGCGGATACACCGCGATCCACGAACCCGGCCCGCTGGTCGAACCCCACGCCTCCCGCTGCATGTACGGCCACGGCGACGGCCAGGCCGACGCGAAGGCCCTCGCCGCCCAGATCCGCACCCTGGCCGACTCCCCCGATCGCCGCGCCGAGCTGGGCAGTTGGGGCCGCGACTGGGTGGTCGGCCGGTTCTCCCTCGACCACGTCTCCACCGCCTTCGAGGAGATCTACCGCGAACTCCTGCGCCAACCGCCGGGCCGCACCGCCTGGCTCCGCGACCTCGAACAGATGACCCGCTACGAGTACGTCAAGCCGACGGCCCGCCGCCTGCTCACGCGCTGACGGCCGGCCGCAGCAGGACGGTGACGAAGCCGAAGCCCTCGCGGTACTCGCTCAGCCACTGCTCGCGGTGGCGGGTGACGGCGGCGAGGGCCTGGTCGCGGTCGGGGCCCGGGGGCTGGTCGAGGGCCCAGTCGGTGAGGGAGCCGGTCCAGGACCACTCGTAGGTGTCGAGTTCCTCGCGGGTGGAGGTGTGCCCGGCGATCGGCCACCAGCCGGCGGTGCGGAGGGCGGCGAGGACACCGGACAGGTCGGTGAGGCCGGCGCCGAAGAACTCGCACGCGTGGTCGGTGGGCCGGCCGTTCCAGTAGGACTCGCCGAGCAGCAGGGTGCCGCCCGGGGCGAGCAGCGGGCGGACGGCGTCGAGGGTCGGCAGCAGGCCGCCGAAGGCGTACGTCGCGCCGACCGAGAGGACGGCGTCAAAGGGCTCGGTGGCCCTGAACTCCCGTACGTCGGTGTGGTGCAGCCCGATCCGCCGGGCCACGCCCGCCCGTTCGGCGGTCCGGCGGCCGGCCTCCAGGGCAGCGGCGTGGGTGTCCACGCCGATCGCGTGCAGGCCGGGGTGCATGCTCAACGCCCGTACCAGCCAAACGGCTTCGCCGCAGCCGAGGTCGAGCAGGCGCCCGTCCGGGCAGCGTCGCAGCTGGCGTTCCAACAGGCGGTGCACGGACTCGTCCGACAGCGGTGCGGCCACGGGGTGGTCGCGGTGCGCGATCCGTCCGATCTCCTGGCGTTCCATCAGACCGTCCTCCGGGTTCGGTCGGCGCGTCGCGGGTGTGGGTACGTCCGGCCCTTCCAGGCCGCGCCGCGTCCGCGCCAGTGCTGGACGGCGGAGTCCACCGTCATCAGCAGGTACAGCAGCGCGGTGAACGGCAGCAGTGCGGCCTCCACCATCGGGCGGCCGTAGTGGCGCAGCATCGGCGCGAAGGTGCCCGCCATCACCGCCCACGCGGCGAGGCCGGCCCCGGCCGTCCACCAGGCGCCGGTCAGCAGACCGGTCACGGCGGCGGCGGGCGGCACCAGGTAGATCAGCGTCAGGCCGAGCACGGTGCCGAGCAACAGCGCCGGGGAGTAACGGAGTTGGGCGTACGCGCTGCGGGAGACCATGCGCCACAGCGGCGACAGCCCCGGATAGGGCCGGACGGAGTCGACCCGGTCGGCGAGGCCCAGCCAGGTGCGGCCGCCGGTGCGCTTGACCGCGCGGGCGAGCGAGACGTCGTCGATCACCGCGCCCCGGATCGCCGCCACCCCGCCCGCCCGTTCGAGCGCCGGGCGGCGCACCAGCGAACAGCCGCCGGCCGCGGCGGCCGTACGGCAGGTGGGGCGGTTGGAGCGGCGGAACGGGTACAGCTGCGCGAAGAAGTACACGAACGCCGGGACGATCAGCCGCTCCCAGCCGGACGCCACCCGCAGGCGGGCCATCTGCGACACCAGGTCCAGGCCGTGCGCCTCGCCCGCCGCGACCAGTTCCCGCAGGGAGCCGGGCCGGTGCGCGATGTCGGCGTCGGTCAGCAGCAGCCACTCGGCGTCGCCCGCACGCTCGACGCCGTGCCGCAGCGCCCACAACTTGCCCGTCCAGCCTTCCGGGAGGGGCGGGGGCGTGGTCACCTCCAGCTCCAGCCCCGCTCCGGTCGTCAGGGCCCGTGCCAACTCGGCCGTGCCGTCGGTGCTGTGGTCGTCCACCAGGACGACCCGGGCCCGGCCGGGGTACTCCTGCGCCAGCAGCGTGGGGAGCGAGAGCGGCAGCACTCCGGCCTCGTCGCGGGCCGGCACCACCGCCACCACCTCCGGCCACCGCGAGGGCTCCGCACCCCCGCGCGGCAACCGCTGATCGGTCCGCCAGAACCCACCGTGACACCCCGCCAGCCACACCCAACCCGCCAGCGCCACCACCGACACCCACCACAGCACGGTCACCCCGGCAGTCTGCCCCACGGGACCTGCGGCGACGCCGAGGCACGACGGGCCGCGAGGACGCGGGGTTGGGGGGACCGCCGGGGGGTGGTGCGGCGGTCGGCGCAGTGCGGCGTGCGGCGGCGCCGTGGCAAGCCGTGAGGCCACGCGGCAGCGGGGACGGCCTGCTCGGGTACGGCGGGCCCTTGCCGCGGTCGGGGCCGGGGTGCGGCTGGTGTGGGTGCGGCGACGAACGGTGGGGGTGGGGGCGTGTGCCCGGCGGTGGGCGTCGGCGGAGCGGGGGCGGTGCGGCCACCGGCGGGTCCGGACCACCCGCGGAAGCCGTGGTGCGGCCGCTCCGGTGCGTGCGGCGATGTCCGGAGCGGCGGGCGGACGGGCACGGACAGCCGTGGTCGTCGCGGGCAAGGGTCAGCAGTGCGACCGGCCTGGCGGTGCCCGGCGGCCGGTGGGTCAGACCCGGGCGCCGAGCAGGATCTCGCCCTGCGGGTAGTTGAGGGCGGCGGCCTGGAGCGCGGCCGGGCGGCCGGAGTGAAGGACGGTCAGGGTGCCGGCGCCGGGGGTGGTGGGGGCGATGCGGCGGAGGGCCTGGGCGGCGACGGCGTCGGCGGAGCCGTGGAAGCGGGCGGGGACGGCCAGGGCCGAGGCGATGCGGTCGTCGACGAGTTCGTAGTGGGTGCAGCCGAGGACGACGTCGGTGGTGGAGGCGGGCGTGCGGGCCGCGGCGTAGGCGATGGCGGCGGCGATCGCGTCCTCGTCGGCGTGTTCGACGGCCTCGGCGAGGCCGGGGCAGGCCACCTCGTGGACCTCGGTGGCGTCGCCGCCGAATTCGGCGATCAGGCCGCGCTGGTAGGCGCTTCCGGTGGTGGCGGGGGTGGCCCAGATGGCGACCACGCCGCCCGCCGCGGTGGCGGGCTTGATCGCGGGAACGGTGCCGATCACCGGCAGCTCGGGCTCGAACTCGGCGCGCAGCCGGGCGAGCGCGTGCACGGTCGCGGTGTTGCAGGCGACCACCAGCGCGTCGGGCCGGTGGGCGACAGCGGCGCGGGCGCAGGCGAGGGCGTGCTCGGTGATGTCCTCGGGGGTGCGGGGGCCCCACGGCATGCCGTCCGGGTCGCAGGAGATGACCAGATCCGCGTCGGGCCGCAGGCGGCGCAGCGCGGCGGTGGCGGCGAGCAGTCCGATTCCGGAGTCCACGAGGGCGATCTTCACGAGCAACGACTCTACTCCCTGACCGGCGCGGCCTCAGTTGAACATGTTCAAATGCGCCCTCGAAGGGGCCTGGCCGCCCGCGTTTGCGACAGGCAGGCAAACGCCTGCACGATGGAGGAGTGAGTCCGGAACCGGCCTCCGCCACCCCGATGGACGCGGTGTTCAAGGCCCTCGCCGATCCGACCCGCCGGTCGCTGCTCGACCGGCTGCGGGTGCGGGACGGGCAGACGCTGCGGGAGTTGTGCGGGGAGGTGGCGATGGCCCGGCAGTCGGTGACCCAGCACCTGGACGTGCTGGTCGCGGCGCGCCTGGTCACCGTGGTCCGCCGGGGGCGGGAACGGCTCCACTACCTCAACCCCGGGCCGATCCACGAGATCGAGCAGCGGTGGATCGCCGACTTCGACCGGCCCCGGCTGGCCGTCCTCGGTGCGATCAAGCGACAGGCAGAGCGGGAGTACGCCATGAGCAGCGAATCCGACACCGGAACCGTCCCGACCTACGTCTACGCCACCTACATCCGGGCCACCCCGGAACAGGTGTGGAAAGCGCTTACCGACCCCGAGCTGACGGCCCGCTTCTGGGGCCACGCCAACGTCTCCGATTGGCAGGCCGGATCCACCTGGGAGCACCGCCGGACGGACGGCTCCGGCACGGTGGACGTCACCGGACACGTGCTGGTGGCCGAGCCGCCGACCCGGCTGGTGCTCACCTTCGAGGACCGGCCGGACCTGTTCATCGACCAGGCCGCCACCGTGACCTTCCTGATCGAGCCCTACCAGGACATCGTCCGGCTGACCGTCACCCACGAGAAGCTGCGCGACCGCACCGCGCTGCGGGCGATCTCGCACGGCTGGCCGGCCGTCCTGGCGAACCTGAAGTCGCTGCTGGAGACGGGGGAGACCCTGCCGCAGGCCCCGTGGGAGATGGCCCCCACCGAGAGCTGAACCCGGAGGCCCCGCGACGCCCGGCCGACCCGCGGCGGCGCGGGCCGGGCCGGGTTACGGGCGGGTACGGAGGGTGCCCACGCTCGGGCCCTGCAATACCCAGGCGAACCGTTACGCCTGGGCGCCCAGCAGGCGCTGAACCGCCGGCTCCAGGCCCGACAGGATGGTGTCGAAGCGGCGGGTCGAGGTGGTGGAATCCACCTGGAGGCGGCTGATCCGCAGCGGGTGGGCCGGCAGCCGGGGGCCGAGGCGGTGGTCGGAGAGGAAGCCCAGCCGGTAGCCGAGCTGGCGCAGCACCGCGTCCGCCCGCTCGTCGAACCCGCCGTCCGGGTACGCGAACGCCGACGGGGCCTCGCCCAGCCAGCGGGTCAGCGCCCGGTGCGCGCCCGCGATCTCCGCCTGCACCGTCGCCTCGTCGCAGCGGCGCAGCGACGGGTGCCCCAGGGTGTGGTTGCCCACCGTGACGTCCGCCTCGCGCAGCGCCCGCAGGTCCTCCGGGCGCAGCTGCTCCTGGGCCGGCGGGCGGCGGGACGCGGAGACCCGCAGCTCGGCCAGGCTGCGCCGGCGGTCCGGGTCGGGCAGCGCCTTGAGCAGCGCCAGCACCCGCGCCGGGTCCCCGCCGCGGGGCAGCAGCCGGGCCCGGCCGCCGTGGCGGGCCAGGAACGCGGCCTCGTGCCACCAGAACGGCTGCTCGGTGCCGACCACCTCGGCGATCACGAACGCGGCCGCCGGGATACGGCGCGCCACCAGCTCCGGCAGCGCGTGCCGCAGCACGGTGCGGTCCGGGTCGTCGAAGGTCACCAGCACCGAGCGCGGCGGCAGCGGCCGGCCCTCGGCCAGCGAACGCTCCACGTCCTGCACCGAGACCGGGGTGGCCAGCCGTCGGAGCCGGTCGAGCTGGGCGCCGAACGACCGCGGATCGGTGATGCCGTGATAGGCGAGCACGGCCAGCCGCTGCGCGGCCCTGGCCCGGAACAGCGGCTGGGCCGGACTGAACCGCAGCCAGCTGCTCCGGTCCCGGGGCTGCTGCGGCGCGGCGGCGGTGGGTGCGGCGGTGGGTACGGCGGCAGGCTGGGGCGGGGCGCAGACGGCGGCGGCGGTAGTGGCGGTGGCGTACGACACGGTTCCCCCCTCGGTCGCCGGCATGCGGCGTGGCGGTACCGTCGGCAGGCGGAGCCCGGCCTCCGACCCCGGGCGCGGCGGCTCCGCTCCCGAGTGATCTAGCCCGCGGCGGGTACTCCCAATCCCGCTCGTGGACGGCTCCTGGATCGCTCAATGTAGTGGAGACCATCGACGTGGCGGGATGGTTGTACGGGGGACGGCGAGATTTCGCGGGCGCCCCGGAACGACCGGCCCGCGGGCGCCCCGGAACGACCGGCCGGAACCCTCCGAACGGCAGACCGGACTCGTCCGACCGACCGGCCGGAACCGTCCGAACGGCAGACCGGAACCGCCCCGACGGTGGACGGGGGAGTCGCCAGGGCGCCCCGGGCGGGCGCGGGCCGAGCTCCCTGACCAGGGCCCAAAGGCTGTGGCCCGGCATCCGGGGGCGGGTTACCGTGGATGGCATGGGAGACACCCCGAGTGATCGCGCCGCTACGCGCTGGTCCACCGTGTTCGGCGGCTGCGCGCTGCGCCGCCACCAGCTGCTGCTGTCCCTGGTCGGTGTGGGCTGCGTGGTGCTCGGCATCCTGGTCGCCGTGCTGGTCCCGGAGAGCGACGGGCCCGCCTGGGTGATGGCGGTGGCCGGCTGCCTGGCCACCGGAGTGCTGTTGCTGGCCCGGGTCGGGCTGGCGCTGCTGCGGCCCGGCCGCGACGCCGCGTCCTGACGCCCCTGGGGCGAGTGGCTCCCGGAGGGGTGCGAATCGGCCGGAGGGTCGGAAGGTGTCGGCAAACGGACAGTGCCGGTCAGATCGACTGATTTTCGGCCTACCTACGCACTTCTTTCACGTTTCCCCAGCAGTGGCACCACACTTCCCCCTACTGTGAAACGCATCGCCCGCGCAAGCCGCGGGCCGGGGGAGTTTCATCAGGGGTCGGTGCGGGGGCACCGCGAGGGGGAAGTCATGGCGAGCACCGCCGGCGACGCCACAGGCATCAGGACGAAGGTCAAACAGCAGCTGGCCCGCGCGGCCGGCCGCGCTCCCGGCGAGGGCGCCACCCTCCTCATCTACCACCGGATCGGCGGCGGCACCGCCGACGAGCTCGACCTCGCCACCGCCGACTTCACCGCCCAGGCCGACCTGCTCGCCGAACTCCCGGCCGGCCGCGTGGTCTCCCTGGACACCGCCGCCGACCGCCTCGACGCCGGCCGGCGCACCCCCAGCACCGTCCTCACCTTCGACGACGGCTTCGCCGACACCTACGACACCGCCTGGCCGATCCTCAAGGAACGCGGCCTGCCGTTCACCGTCTACCTGGCCAGCGGCATGGTCGGCGGCCCGATGCGCTGGGAGGGCTCCACCGCCAAAGGCGCCCCCGCCACCGGGCTCAGCTGGGGGCAGCTGCGCGAGATGGCCGCGTCCGGGCTGTGCACCGTCGCCAACCACACCCGCAGCCACGCCCGGCCCGCGCTGCTCACCACCGCCGAACTCGACGCCTGCGGCGACGACGTCGAGGAACACCTCGGCACCCGCCCGCGCCACTTCGCCTACACCTGGGGCACGCCCGTCCCGCACATGGAGAGCGCGCTGCGCGCCCGGTTCCGCACCAGCGCCACCGGCCGGGTCGGCCGCAACCTGCCCGGGCACGACCCGGCGCGCCTGCACCGCGTCCCGGTCCGCCGCACCGACCCGATCGACTTCTTCCGTGCCAAGCTGTACGGCCGGCTCGTCCCCGAACGCGCCTACGCCCGGATCGTCGCCACCGCGAAGGCGGTGGGCGCCCGTGCCTGACCGGCTGCCCCTGCGGCTGCGCGGCGAGGGCGGACGGCCGCTGCGGGTCGCCCACCTCACCACCGTGGACATGTCGCTGCACCTGCTGCTGGCCACCGAACTGACCGTGGACGTCGAACACGGCCTGAGGACGTACGGCCTCAGCGCCCCCGGACCCTACCGGCAGCGGATCGAGCAACTCGGCGTCCAGTACCGGCCGTTGCCCTCGCTCACCCGCGCCTGGAAGCCCGCCGCCGACCTCGCCGCCGCCCGCGAACTGCTCGCCGCGCTGCGCGAGATCCGGCCCGACGTGCTGCACACCCACAACCCGAAGACCGGCGTGCTCGGCCGCGTCCTCGGCCGGCTCGCCCGGGTGCCGGTCGTCGTCAACACCTGCCACGGACTGTGGGCACAGGCCCACGACCCGCTCGCCAGAAGGCTGTTGGTGCTCGGCGCCGAAGCCTTCGCCGCCCGGTTCTCGCACGCCGAGCTGTACCAGAACGCCGAGGACCACCGCACCCTCGCCCGCTGGGGCGTCCCCGCCCGGCGCGCCCGGGTCGTCGGCAACGGCGTCGACCTCGACCGCTTCCCCGCACCCGGGCCGCGGCGGGACGCCCTGCGCGCCGAGCTCAGGAAACAACTGGGTGTACGGGACGAGGAGTTGCTGGTCGGCGGAGTCGGCCGGCGGGTCGCGGAGAAAGGCATCCGCGAATACGCCGAAGCCGCCCGGGCGCTGGCCGGCAAGGCCCGCTTCGTGTGGATCGGACCGGACGACCCCGACAAGCCCGACGCGCTGCGCGCCGCCGAAGCCGGACTCGAATTCCTCGGCAGCCGCGACGACATGCCCGCCGTGTACGCCGCGCTCGACGTCTTCGTCCTCCCCTCCCACCGGGAAGGCTTCTCCCGCTCCGGCATGGAGGCCGCCGCCAGCGGACTGCCCATGGTGCTCAGCGACATCCGCGGCTGCCGCGAGATCGGCACCCACGACCAGCACCTGCTGCTCGCCCCCGCCGCCGACGCCGCCGCCCTCACCCGCGCACTTGACCGGCTTCTCACCGAGCCGCACCTGCGGACCCGCCTGGCCACGGCGGCCCGCCGCCGCGCCCTCGAACAGTTCGACCAGCGCACCGTCGCCCGGATCTCCCTGGAGACCTACGCCGCCGTCGCCCGCCGCCGCGGCCTGCCCTGGACCACCGACTGACCCGGCGCCACCCGCACCGCCGTTACGCCTTCTGCACCGCACCGCCGTTACGCGCGCCCGCAGCCCGGCGCGCCCACCACACCACCACGCACCAACCCAGTTGGGGGAGAAATGAAGCGAGGGGGGGACCTCGCGGTCGCCGCACTGGCCGGGATCATCGCCGTCCCGCTCGGCCTGGTGATCGCCCTCCTGATCCGCGCCACCATGGGCGGACCGGTGATCTTCCGGCAGACCCGCTCCGGCCGCCACGGCCAGGAGTTCCGCATCCTCAAGTTCCGCACCATGCGCGACAAACGCCACCCGGACGAACCCGACGCCCCGCGCATCACCCGCCTCGGCGCGCTGCTGCGCAGGACCAGCCTCGACGAACTCCCGCAGCTGTGGAACGTCGTGCGCGGCGACATGGCCGTCATCGGCCCCCGCCCCACCCTGCCCGAACAGGTCGTCCACTACTCGCCCCGGCAACGCGGCCGCCTCGCGCTGCGCCCCGGTCTCACCGGCTGGGCGCAGATCCGCGGACGCAACTCCATCAGCTGGCCCGAACGGATCGAGCTCGACCTCTGGTACATCGAACACCGCTCCCTGCTGCTCGACCTGCGCATCCTCGCCGGCACCGCCAGGATGCTGCTTCACCCCACCGGCATCACCGCCGCCGGCGGCGTCAACCCGGGATTCCCGATCCCCGCCGAGACACCGGCGCCGGCCGCAGCGCGAGTGGTGCTGCCGCGGCAGGCGACCGCGCCCCGGATGGCCCGGGAGGAACTGCGCGGCTGAAGGAACGATTCGGCCCGGGACCGGGCGGCCGCGGCTCACCCCGCTGCCGCCCGGTCTGCCGTAGGGTCCGGGACAGTCAGTGCGAGCGGAGGCGGGGCGGGATGCTGTGGATCGCGGGTGCGGGCGGGGTCGGCCGGGAGGCGCTGGACGTCGCGATCGCGGCGAGTGTGCCCGTCGCCGGATTCCTGGACGACCGGCTGGCAGGTGAGCGGGTCCGCGGCCTGCCCGTCCGCAAGCCCGGTGAACTCCCCTCCGGCGCCCCGTACTTGATCGGGATCGCCGACCCGGCGGTGCGGGCCCGGCTGGCCCTGCTGCTGGACGCGGCGGGCGGCAGCCCGGCCACCCTGGTGCACCCGCGGGCGATCATCGCGCCGGAGACCGAACTCGCCGCCGGCTGCCTGGTGATGGGCGGCGCCCACGTCTCCAGCAGCGTCACCCTCGGGGCGCACAGCCAGGTCCACTACAACGCCACCGTCGGTCACGACGCCCGCCTCGGCGCCCGCGTCACCGTCTACCCCGGCGCGAACGTCTCCGGCGCCGTCCTGCTGTGCGAAGACGCCACCGTCGGCTCGGGCGCCGTCGTCCTCCAGGGCCGCACCGTCGGCCCCGGCGGCTTCGTCGGCGCCGGCGCCGTCGTCACCCGCGACGTGCCCCCGCGCACCACCGTGATCGGCTGCCCGGCCCGCCCGATGCCGTGATCCGGCACGGTTAGGCTCGTGGGCATGGGAATTCCTGTGTTTCTGGCCGAGCTGCGCGAACTGGTGGGCCACCGGCCGCTGTGGCTGTCCGGCGTCGGTGTGGTGCCGGTGGACGAGGACGGGCGGGTGCTGCTCGGGCGGCGGGCGGACAACGGGGCGTGGTCGGTGGTCGGGGGGATCGTCGACCCGGGGGAGCAGCCCGCGGACGCGGCGGTGCGGGAGTGCCTGGAGGAGACGGGCGTGACGGTGCTGCCGGAGGCGCTGACCTCGGTGACCGTCTCGCCGCTGATCGAATACCCGAACGGGGACCACGCCCAGTACCTGGAACTGACCTTCCGCTGCCGCCCGTTGGCCGGCGAGGCGCGGGTGAACGACGAGGAATCGCTGGAGGTCGGCTGGTTCCACCCCGACGCGCTGCCCGAACTGGACGCGTCCGCACGCAAACGGATCGAGCTGGCGCTGGCCGGAAACAGCACGGCGTACTTCGAACTGAACGCGTCGTGACCGGCTGACCCCCGCTGCCCCCACTGCACCTGCTGCCCCCGCTGCACCCGGAGCGCGCAACGGCGCGCTCCGGGGCGGCAGTTCGCGCCGGCGGTGGCTCAGGGCGCCCGGAACCACTCCGCGGTGCGGCGCAGGCCCTCCGGCAGCGGGACGGGCCGTATGCCGGGAAACAGGGCGCGCAGGCGGGAGTTGTCGGCCTGGGAGTCGCGTACGTCCCCCGGCCGGGGATCGACGTGCTCGGCGGCGACCGGCTCGCCCAGTGCCTCGCCGAGCAGGGCGATCAGCTCCAGCAGGGTGGTGCGGGTGCCGAACGCCAGGTTGACCGGCTCGGCGCTGACCACCCGGCGCAGCACCGCCTCGGCGAGCACCTGCGCGACCGTGCCGACATAGGTGAAGTCGCGGCTCTGCAGCCCGTCCCCGTGCACCGTCACCGGCCGGCCGTGCAGCGCCGCGTCCAGGAACGCCGGGACGACGGCGGCGTACGCATGGCCGGCGGGCTGGAGCGGGCCGAAGACGTTGAAGAAGCGCAGCGGGAGCACGCCCAGGCCGTAGCAGTGGTGGTAGGCCCCGAGGTACGCCTCGGTGGCCAGCTTGGACACCGCATAGGGGCTCATCGGTGCCGGCCGCATCGACTCCCGCTTGGGCAACTCGCGGTTGGCGCCGTACACCGAGGACGAGGACGCCGCCGCCACGTACAGCCCACCGGCCCGGCGGGCCGCCTCCAGCACCTCCAGGGTGCCGGTGGCGTTCGCATGGTGACTGGCCAGTGGCGCCGCCACCGAGCGCGGCACCGAGGGCAGCGCCGCCAGGTGCACCACCGCGTCCGCGCCCGTGAACGCCGCGTCCAGCAGCGCCGGATCGAGGATCGTGCCCTCGAACAGCGTCACGCCGACGCCCGCCAGATTGGCCTTGCTGCCGGTGGACAGGTCGTCCACCACCCGGACCTCCGACACCTCCGGGCGGGCCGTCAACTCCCGTGCCAGATTGGCCCCGATGAACCCGGCCCCGCCGGTGATCACCACTCGCATCGCCGCACACCACCCCTTCGCCGGGCCCCGGGGATCCCCCCACCGGGCCGATGCGCCGACTCTAGCCGCGCACCCACGCCCACCGGGCCGAAAACCCGGTCAGTCGCACCCAAACCGTCCCATCGGCCACAATCCCGTACGACGAGCGGCCGGGAACAGGTAGCCGTGCGGCGGGTTTCAACGCTTCGGGCGCCGCCCGGCCTCCTCCGCCGCGTCCAGCACCGCCGCCAGGTCGCCGCCCGCCGTCGCGGTCGCCACCGCCGCCACCGCGCCCTCCACGAACGGCGCGTCCGCGAACCGCACCGGGAACGGCAGGAGGTGCTCGTCGGCCTCGCCCAGCAGCGCCAGCACGGTGTCGACCGCGCCGTTCAGGTCGCACAGCACCACCACGCCATGGCCCTGGTCGACCCGCCGGGCCGCCGTCGCCACCAGCACCGCGCTGGTGCCCAGACCGTCCGCGAGCGAGCCGCCGGTCGCCACCACCGGAGCCGGATCGCCCGACTCCGCCACCGCCAGGGCCAGCGCCCGCACCGCGTCCGCCACCTCGTGGCTGTGCGAGACCAGCACCACACCGACCCGCCCGTGCCCGACCGGCCGCGAGGGCCGCGGCACGGTGGGTGTCGGGGCGGGCAGTGTGCCGGTGGCGCTGCCCGCCGGCGGGGCGGACGGCGCGGTGGTGATCGGGATGACGTCGGCGCGGCTGCGGCTGCCGTCCCGCTGGTCCATCGGCTGCTCCCCGGTGCGTGGCTGACTGCTCGTCACCCATCCCTACCTCGAACGGGCCCCGGTGGCCTGCCTTTAGCACAGGTGTCGGCCGGACACGGCCGGATCGGACCATCTCCACCACCCGCGGGGCAGACCCGGCGCGATCCGCCGGACCCGCCGCCCGCGATGGCTAGGCTGGCCGCTCGAACACCTCGGTGGCGACGCCGGGACAGGCCGGCGATCGGCACCGACCCGCGATCGGCACCGACCGGCAAGGGCCGGTACGGCAGTGGAGGGGAGCACCACCATGGCGGCACAGGCGGCGGACCGGCGGAAGATCGAGCTGGATGTGAGCGGAGCCGAGTGGCAGTCCGCGAACGACGACCCGAACGGCGTGCAGATCGCTTTCGTCGAAGGCTGCATCGCGATGCGCAACGGCGCGGAGCCGGACGGCCCGGCGCTGATCTTCACCCCCGCCGAATGGCGGGCCTTCGTCCTCGGCGCGCGGGACGGCGAATTCGACCCCGACCGGCAGACCCAAGGCTGACGCGGTCACCGGCCCCCGGGCGGCGGCCCGAACTCGGCACCCACCGAGCCGAATTCGGCCCCCCCAGTGTCGAATTCGGCCGCACGCGGGCGGATTTCGGCCGTTTCGAAGATGACCGGTACGCCCGGACTGCCCTGATCCGCACCCGTCGAAACCGCTCGTGAAGGTGACGAGTGGGCATACTCCGAGGTTACAAAAGAGTTCTGATGGGCCGAAACTTGTTGACTGTCCGACAAGCCTGCCAGAGAGTAAGAGCAGGCAGACGCCGTGCCGACCGCCCCCACGCGGTCTGGCACGGCGCCCGCTTGTGCTGCCCGTCACCGGCGCCGATGACGGGCCCTCCCACCCTGGACCGCACAGCGTGCGGCACCCGTCGCGACGGGAGCAGGCCCGACCGGGAAGAGCTACCTCCCGACTGGGCCAAAACCCGGATTCCGCACGCCCCCACGCGGCGGTGATCCGGGCAAGGTCCGCGAACGCGACGGCTTGAGGGCCCCGCGGACCTGGCTCGGTGTTCCTATGGCTTTGTGTGCCGATTCCCTCGGTCCGTCGGCCGCCGGAGCGCCTGCCGCGTCGTCCGCAGGCTCCCGCAACGGCGAAGACCGATCGAATCAGCAAGTGGTGCTTGTGAGTTCACACGACTGACGTTCACACGACCGCATGCGCAGTGAGGGAATGCGCGCAAGGCACGCCGCGACAAGCCGCACCCTGTGGATCTCGCCCGGAGCGGCCGTCGTGCTGAACCGAACGTAGCCCGGACGGTTGCTCAGAGTCAACATTGGTCCCTGAGCGTAGATCCCGGCCTGATCGCGGACCCACTCACCGGCCCCGGCCCACCGGGCACGTACGATGGGCCCATGTCATTTCTCCGCCGTCGCTCCGGACAGCCCGCCGGCCCGGACTTCGACGTCCTGGCAATGGATCCGGGCGACTGGCCCGGCCTGTTCGGGGCCATGATCATGGCCGGTCCGGACGGCTCCTGCCAAGGCATTTTCCTGCGCTACGACCTGCTCGGCGGCCGCGGCCCCGCGATGCTGATCGGCAACGTCCCGCAGGGGTCGCCCGCCCGCGAGAGCGAGGACGGCGTGCCCTTCGAGGTCCGCCAGCTGCTCGCCGCCCTGGAGAACGACGAGCCGGTGGAATTCGTCTCCGCCGAGGACTTCCCGGTCATGCTCGGCGACGACCTGCTGATCGTCCGGAAGGTCAAGGTCAGCGAAGGGCGCCTGTACTGCTCCCAGTTCGGGCGCAGCGATGACGTCCAGGTCACCATCGCCTCCTGGGACCGACCGATTTCGGACGACCTCTACCAGCTCCTGAAGCCGCTTCCGGCGGAGATGTTCCAGCAGGACTAGGCGCGCGATGCCCCGGCCGCTGCTGCTCACCCGCCGCCTGCACGTGGACCTCCGGCGCACCGCCGGCGCGGCCTGTCCGGCGTCCTGACCCACCCCGAGTCCAGGACCGCCCGACCGACCACGCCCGCCCGGAGGACCGCCGCCATGCCTCGCACCCCCGCGCACACCCCTGCCGTCGAACGCGGAACCGATTCTGCGAGCAGCCAGGGCGAGACCGCCCTCGAACGGGCCCTCGGCCGGCTGCCCCGGGTGGTCGACCTGCTCGCCGCCCGCGCCGCCGAACACGACCGCGACGGCACCTTCCCGTACCAGGGCATCGAAACCGTCCACGAAGCCGGACTGCTCACCCTGACGGTCGGGCAGCGCTACGGCGGCCCCGGCGCCGGACTCGCCGACACCGTCCGGGTACTGGCCCGGCTCGGCCGCGGCGACGCCTCCGTCGCGCTGCTCACCGCGCACACCCTGCTGCACCACGCCGAACAGGCCGCGGGCGCGCCTTGGCCCGCCGCGCTCTACCGGCGGCTGCTCACCGAATCCCGCCGCGGCCCGGCCCTGGTCGGCACCCTGCGCGCCGCACCCGGCCGCCCGCCCGCCGTCACCGCCCACTGGCGCGGCGACGCCTGGCAGCTCACCGGCCGCGCCGCGCAGTGTCCCGGCGCCGAAGCACTCGCCTGGCTCGCCGTCGAAGCCCGCACCGAAGAACAGCGGCCCCGCACCGGCCTGTTCCTGATTCGCGGCGACAGCCCCGGGCTGGAGATCGACCCCGCCGCCGACCAACTCGGCCTGCGCGCCGCCGCCGGCCACGACGTCCTGCTGGACGGTGCCCGGGTCGGCACCGACGCCGTCCTGCTGCCCCGCACCCCCGCCCCGGCCGACCGTCCGCTCTCCGCCGCCCGGCGTCAACTCGCCCTCGTCGCCGTCCTGCTGGGCACCGCGCGGGCCGCCCTCGACTGGTCCGCCGGACACCTGCGCGGCAGCACCGCGCACCGCCGCCCGATCGGCGAACTCGACGCCCGGCTCACCGGCGCCGAGGAACTCGTGCACGGCCTCGCCGCCCGCATCGACGCCGACCCGGCCGCCGCCGAACGCGCCCCCGCCGTCCAGCTGCTGGCGGCCCGCACCGCCGCCGACACCGTCCAGCAGGCCCTCACCCTCACCGGCAGCGCCGGCCTCGACCGCCGCCACCCGCTGGAGCGCCACCTGCGCGACACTCTCGGCCTGCGCACCCAACTGCCCGCCGAGGACGCCGTGCTGGACGCCCTCGGCGAAGCCCTGCTCGGGCGCGTCTGACCATTCCGCCGGGCGCGCGATGCCGGATCCGCGCGCCGGGAGGTGCCGCCCCGGCGCACCGGCGAGCCGTCCGAGTGCGCCCGGCGCGAGGACGGCCCGCCCGGCCGGGCGTGAACCGCGGGCACCCCCAGCCCCCAGGGCCAGGGGTGCCCGCCGATCCGACGGGAATCGCCGGACGGGCCGCGAAGCCGACGGCAGGTCAGCGGGTGCCGACCGCCGCGCGGACCGCGCGGCGGGCCAGGGCCGCGTCGTCGTACAGCCGGCGGATCATGATCCGCTGCTCCTCGCCCGCGCCCGGGAGGTCGTGCAGCCGCAGCTCCCGCATCAGCACCAGCGTCAGGTTGACCAGGAACGCGTCCCGGGCCATGGTGCCGCCGGACTGGGCGAGTTGGCTGATCTGGCGGCGGGCCGCGGTGTCACCCGACAGCACGCTCCAGAGCACCGCCAGGTCGTAGCCCGGCAGGTACCAGCCGGCCTGCTCCCAGTCCAGCAGGACCGGGCCGGACGGCGCCAGCAGGATGTTGCCGAGCAGCGCGTCGCCGTGGCACAGCTGGCGCGGCACCGAGGACAGGCCGTGCAGCAGGCCGCGCAGGTCGCCCGCGTCCCGGTCGGTCAGCAGGCCGAGCGAGTGGAACCGGGCGATCTCGGTCTGGTAGTCCAGCGGCTGGTCGAACACGTCCGTCGGCGGCCGCCACAGGTTCAGCGTGCGTACCGCGCCGAGCACGGCCCGCACCTCGCCCGGCGTCGGGGCGTTCGCGGGGTGCCGCTCACGGGCCGCCGGACGGCCCGGCACCCGCTCCAGCACCAGCACGCAGCGGTCGTGGTCGGCCGCCACCAGCCTTGGCAGACGCACCGGCGGACGGTGCCGCACGAACGCCCGGTACACCGCCACCTCGTGGTGGAAGCGCTCCATCAGGTGCGCCGCCTGCGGGCCGCGCAGCGCCCCCGGCGCCAGGCACTTGGCCACCACCGGGGCCCGGCCGATGGTGCCCGCGACCAGGATGTGCCGACTGCCCTCCCGCAGCACCTGCCGGGGAAGGAACGCGGGACATATCCGCGCGACGTTGGCAAGCACCGCACGCACCGCCGGGGTCTGCAGCGCGGCCGGATCCACCCGGTCCACGAACGCCTCCGCGCCCCGCCCGGGCATCGGACGGCCGAGCCGGCCCACCTGCTCCGGCATCGGACGGGTCACCAGGGTGGTGCGCCCGCGCGGGTCGCGCAGCTCCACGGCGCGCGGCGCGGGACGGCCCGCACCGGCGGTCGGGGGGCGCAGACCGGAGCGTGGGGGGCGCGCGGCCGCGCCGTCCACCCCGATCGGGGCGATCGGTCGAGTACCGGTGCTGGCTGTGGAGTACATGGGCGGGTGAGGGTCCTTCCTTGACCGGCGGCAAGCTTCACGGGGCCCGGACGCGCAGGGGTCGGGCCGCCGGGTGGGGAGCGGGCGCCGGGCACGGAGCCGGAGCCGTCGAACCGTCCGCACCCTGGGGAAATGCGTCCGCTCCGACCCTCCGTGCCATGCCCGGTGCCCCCGCGCCACCCGGTTGCGCCACCCCCTGAACCACGCCTCGCAGGAACGGACCCTGACGGGCCGTCGGTCGACATCCGGGCCGGTCGGGAGCCGTTCCGACGCGAGATCGGGGTGGCGCACACCTACCTGACACCCGATCGGCACTGGCACGCCACATAGCGAACCCTGGCGAAGCCTGGCGAATGGTCGCTTGGCATGTGACAGAGCCATTAGTGTCGTGCCCAGCCGATGAACCTGGGGGCTCATGTGAGCAGGGGGCCGAACAGCAGGCTGGCCGACCATTTCGCACTGACCGGCTGGTCCAAGGGCGAATTGGCGCGGCTGGTCAACCGGCGGGGTGCCGCACTGGGCGAGCAGCAGCTGTCCACCGACACCTCCCGGGTCCGGCGCTGGATCGAGCAGGGCGAGATCCCGCGCGACCCGGTGCCGAGGGTGCTGGCGGCCGTGTTCACCGAGCGGCTCGGCCGTGTCGTCACCACCGAGGACTTAGGTCTCGAACGGCACCGACCCGCCAGGTCCGGCAGCACGGCACCACCGCCGACGGAACCCGGGGCACCGGATCGGACGGCCGCGGTCCTCACCGAGTTCACGGGAATGGACCTCATGCTGAACAGACGCGGACTGGTCGGCGCCTCCGCGGCCCTCGCGGCGGGCGCGGTCATCGCCGACAACCTGCACGACTGGCTCACCGGCGGCGCGGTCGCCGAAGCCGCCCGCCGCCCCCACACCCCGGGCGGCCCCGCCCTGGTGACCGACGTCTACGAAGCCGGCCCGGTCGGCAACGAGGAAGTCACCGCCCTGGAACGCTCGGTCGAGGTGTTCCGCGCCTGGGACGCCTCCCGCGGCGGCGGACTCCAGCGCAAGGCCGTGGTCGGCCAACTCAACGAAGTCGGCGGCCTGCTCGCCCACAGCCACCCCGCCGCCCTGGAACGCCGGCTCTGGACGGTCGCCGCCAACCTCGCCGTGCTGGCCGGCTGGATGTCCCACGACGTCGGCCTCGAACCCACCGCCCAGCGCTACTTCGTGATCGCCGCCCAGGCCGCCCGGGAGGCCGACGACCGCCCCCGGGCCGCCGAGGCCGTCTCCCGCGCCGCCCGCCAGATGCTCCACCTCGGCCGCGCCGACGAGGCCCTCGAACTCATGCAGCTCGCCCGGGCCGGCACCCGCCCCGCCGACGGCGCACTGCCCCGCACCCGCGCCATGCTGTGCACCGTCGAAGCCTGGGCGCACGCCTCGCTCGGCCGCTCCGAGGCCACTCACCGGACCCTCGGCGAGGCCGAACACCACTTCGTCCAGGACACCGACCGGCCCGCCCCCGCCTGGATGCAGCTGTTCGACGAGGCCGAGATGCACGGCATGCAGGCCCTGGTGCACCGCACCCTCGCCGAACACGACGCCGGCGCCGTCCCGTTGGCCGTCCACCACGCCCAACAGGCCGTCCGGCTGCGGCAGAAGACCGGCCGGGAGCGCTCCGCCCTGCTCGACCGGATCACCCTGGCCTCCGCCCACTGGATCGGCGGCGAACCCGAGGCGGCCGTGGCGCAGGCGAACGGCGTCCTCGACGCGATCGGCCAGACCTCCTCCCGGCGCACCTGGGACCGGCTCCGGGAGATGGACCGGCTCGCCGAACGCCACCAGGGCCGGCCGGACGTCGCCGAACTGCGCGAACGGATCCGCGACGCGCTGCCCGCGCCCCGGGCTCCCCGGCCGATCTGAGCGGCGGGCGCCCGGCGTGGGCCCGGTGTGCGGTCTTCACTCGTACGTGACGGGTGTGTGGCCGGTGCCCGGTTCCTGCTCCACGGGTGCGTCCAAGGTCCGGAACCGGTCGATCCGGTACGGACGGAGTCGGCTCGGCATGGCCGTACCTGCGGAAATCCGTTGCCCTGTGTGCGGAGCGGCCCCCCAGGCGGTAACCTTCGGTGATTCCGGCGCCCGGGCGCCTGAGCTGTGCCAACCGACCCCGGCGACGGAAATCCCGTTGCCTTGACGACCGCCGCAACGGATGCTGACCTCATGTTCGAGCCAGTGATAGCGCCCAGCGCCAGCCTCCTCGGCCTCCTCCAGAGAGGCCGCGGAGACGGGCAGCTGCATGCGTTGGCCGCAGACCGCGACGAGGCGATCACCGCCGTCGAGAGCTGCGTGACCAACGACCCCCGCGCCGACTGGCAGGTCGAGAACCGCTCCTTGTACTACGCGCGGCTCTACATGGAGTTGGAGGCCCCCCTCACCGGCCTCGAACTCCACCTCACCTCCCCCGAGGACGCCACCGACACCGACGAGGCCCGCACCGGCCTCGCCCTGGCCGTACTCGGCCACCTCGCCGGCTACGGCCGCCGCGACGCCCTCGACCTGCTGCGCGCCTACACCACCACCGGGACCAACTGGGCCTGGGCCCTCGACGAACTCGCCCTGCGCGACACCGACGAGGCGCTGCTCGCCCTGGCCCCCGCCGTCCTGCGCCGCTTCCCGGCCGGCCCGGAGGGCGACGCCGAACTGCGCGAAGCCATCCGCGCCGCGTACGAGCCACGGGTCTGGCGGCTGTGGGCCGTCCACCACCCGCGGGTCGCCACCGCGAGCGAGCAGTCACCCTTCGACCTGTGGCAGCGGCAGCTCAACCGCCAGGGCGTCACGCCCGGTTGGTCCACCGCCGACGTCCTCGCCTGGGCCGACCAGGGCGAAGGCCCCGAACCCGGCGCCCTCGCCCGCCGTGCCGCCGCGGCCGCCCGCTGCCTCACCGCCGTCGTCCGGCCCGAGGACGCGCCGCTGCTGCACGAGGCCGCCGCCGGCGGACCGGCCGGCGCCCGCTGCGCCGCCCTCCGGTACCTGGTCGAGCAGCGCGACCCGGCCGCCGCCGAGTACATCGAGACCGCCGCCGCCGACCTGGACCACCGGATCGTCGCCACCGCGCTCGAAGTGCTCGGCCGGATGCGAGGTCCCGAGGCGCTCCAGCACGCCCGCCGCTGGGCCGACCCGGCCACCGGCAGTGCCGACAGCGCCCTCGGCCAAGCCGCCGTCCGCCTCCTCGCCGACGCCGGCGAAGCCTGCGACGCCCCACTGGTGGTCGCCGCACTCCATCAGTGGATCTCACTGAACGGCGTCACCGGCACCGCCCTCGGCAGCCTCGTCGACGGCATCGGCCGACTCCGCGCACACGCCGCCGTGCCCGCCCTGCGGCACGTCTACGGCGAGGCGTCCTCCTCCGAACTGCGCGGCCGGGCCGCCCAGGCACTCGCCGTCACCGACCCGTACTTCGGGGAGGGCCCCGCCGTCGAATGCCTGTGGGACTGCGAGGAATCCACCCGGGAACTCGCCGCCACCCACGTCACCACCACCGGCGACGCCCGCGTCCTCGAACGTCTGCGCCGGCTGGCCGCCGACCCCGCCGAGGAAGCCGAGGTCCATGCCGCCGTTCGCGGCCGCCTGACAGCCCGCGACCGGTAGAGTCACGTCCATGCAGCGACCGCGAGCTCCGCGCCCCGCCCTGACAGCCCTCCTCACCCTGGGGATGCTCCTCGGGGCGGCCGGCGGCGCCGCCGCCCACGTCGAGGTCAACACCACGACGGCGCAGGCGCTCAGCGTCGATGCCACCGTCACCTTCTCCGCCGAGGGCGAGTCCTCCACGGCGGGCATCACCGACCTCAAGGTCACGCTGCCCGCCGGTCTCGCCCCCGCCGACATCACCCCCGTCAAGACCCCCGACGGCTGGGCGTTCACCCCCACCGCCGACGGCTGGACGGTCGCCGGGCCGGCCCTCGCGCCCGGCGCGGCCGCGGAGTTCTCCGTGAAGGTCCGTCAACTCCCGTCCAGCACCTCGGTGGTGTTCAAAACCCTGGTCGACTACTCCGACGGCCACACCGACCGGTGGATCGAACTCCCGCAGGGCGACACCAAGCCCGAACATCCCGCCCCCGTCCTCGCCCTCCGCCCGGCCGCGGCCGGGGCCACCCCGCTCCCCGCCGCGACGCCCTCGGCCTCCACCTCCGCCTCCGCCTCCGCCTCCGCCTCCTCCTCCGCGACGCCCTCGGCCGACGCCTCCTCCGCCGCGCCGTCGGTGTCCGCCTCCGCCTCGGCCACGCCCGTCGCGTCCGAGAAGGACACCGAGAGCATCACCACGATCGTCCTCGGCGGTCTCGCCGCGGTCGTGGTGCTCGGCACGCTGATCGCCTTCGCGGTGCGCCGCAGGTCCTCGCGCCGCGAGAAGTAGCGGGTGCCCGCTTTCGGCGCGGTCCGCTGATCCGGTGGTCATGACCGTATGACCAGCGCGGACCGGCCGCCGCTCACCGACGCCTGCGGCCCGACGGACCACCTGCCGGCCTGGCGCGGGCGGTGCGGCCGAGTTCGTGCTGGCGGTCGCGCGTGGGTTTTGCGTTGAGGTCAGGCCGGTTTGAGGTGCGGGAGGGTGCGGACGTGGGGGGAGAGGAGGGGGAGGAGGGTCAGGGTGGCCTGGGTGAGGGCGGTGGTGGTGGCGACCAGGTGCGGGCCGTAGTGGGTGGCGAGGGGGCCGCAGGCGAGTTGGCCGAGGGGGATGGCGAGGTAGGAGAAGACGTCGGCGTGGGAGGAGACGCGGGACAGCAGGTCGGGTGGGAGGTGTTCCTGGAGTGAGGTGTCCCAGGCGGTGGTGGCGAGGGCGCTGCCCAGGCCGGCGGTGAGGGCGGCGGCGAGCAGCCAGGGGGCGGGGGCGTGCAGGCCGAGGGCGAGGAGGGGCAAGGGGAGGGCCAGGCCTGCGAGTTGGCCGGCGGCAAGGAGGCGGGGGAGGGCGAGCCGGTAGAGGGCGGCGCCGGCCAACAGCAGACCGGTGCCGCGGGCGGCGAGCAGAGTGCCCCAGAGGGCGGGGCCGGAGAGTTGCGGGCCGAGGATCTGCCACGGGCCGGTGAGCAGCAGGTTGGTCGCGCAGTACGACCAGGTCGTCCACCAGATCCAGCGGGTGCGCCGGAAGGCCGTCCACCCCTCGCGCAACTCCGGTAGCAGGGCGGGTCGTTGGGCGCGGATCCGGCCGGCCGGAAGGCGGGCGAGGCAGAGCGCGGCCGGCAGGTAGCTGAGGGCGTCAGCCGCCACCGCCCAGCCGGCGCCCACGCCTGCCACCAGCAGGCCGGCCAGCGCCGGGCCGAACACCTTGCTGCCGTTGGAGGCAATGCCCAACAGGGCGTTCGCGGGCCGCAGTTGCTCGCGCGGGACGAGTTCGGGCAGGACGCCGACCAGCGCGGGCGAGGTGAACGCCGTGAGCAGCCCGTTGAGGAACTCCAGGGCGGCGATCGGGCCGAGCGCGTAGTGGCCGGTCAACAGCAGCGCCGCGACCGCGCCCTGGGTGAGTCCCGCCCCGAGGTGGGTGGCGAGCAGGACGGTGCGGCGCGGGAGACGATCGGCGATCGCGCCGCCCAGCAGCAGGAACGCCAGCAGGGGGAGCGTCCGCAGGGCGAGCACGATGCCCAGGTCGGCGGCCCGGCCGGAGTCGCCGAGCACTGCGAACGCCAGCGCCACCGGCGCCATCGCGCTACCGAGCAGGGAGATCGCGCGACCGGCGAAGAACCAGCGGAAACCGTGGTGGTGAAGGAGTGGTGGAAGCACCCGCAGAGTGTGCGAGCCCGTACCGCCGGGCCTCTATCGTTTCGGCGACCGACGAAACCTGGAGAAGGGTGGACGACGTTCGCCATGGTGATGCTGCGCCTCGACTCGCTGGCGTTGTCGCGCTCCCGGTTCGCCCTGTCGCCGTTCGCCGAGACACTCGCCACGATCATCCAACTCGCCCGTCCCGCAGCCGATTCGTGGCATCCGGAGTGGCACACCCGGCACCGGGTGGAGTTCCACGCCCGGCTCCGGGCGGATCCGTACGCGCGGGGGCTGGTCGAGCTGATCTCGGCCACGAAGTACCTGCCGGACCACCTGGTGGTGCCGCCGGGCGGCGGGATGGAGACCACCCTGGAGGCCGAACTCGCCGAGGTGGCGCGGGTACCGGACGAGGCGGTGCGGGAGAGCCTGCGACTGTCACTGGCGCACAGCTGGGAGGACGACCGGCACCTGGACTGGCTCACCGGGCGCCAACACGGCGCGCGGGCCGCCGAGTTGTTCCGCGCGGTCTGGGACACCCACCTCGCCGCCGAGTGGCCCGCCCGCCGGGCCGTCCTGCAACGCGACGTCACCCACCGGGCCGGACTGCTGGCCGCGCACGGCTGGCCGCGCGCCCTGCACCTGATGAACCGTCGCAGCGGGTGGGTCGGCAGCGACGCCATCCGGTTCAGCGACCAGCCCGGCCCCGACCACGTGGTCGGGCCGGACGGCATGCTGTTCGTGCCGGTCAGCGCCCGCCGCAGCTCCTGGCTGTGCCACGCCCCCGGCCGTCCGCACGCCCTGGTCTACCCCGCCCGCGGAACGGGTGTTCCCGGCCCCGCCCCGGCCGGCGAGCAGGCCCTCGCCCGGCTGATCGGCACCGGCCGTGCAGCCATCCTCCGCCACCTCGACATCCCCGCCACGACCAGCGAACTCGCCATCCTGATGGGCCAGTCCGTAGGCACCATCGGTGGCCACCTCACCATCCTCCGCGAATCCGCCCTCGTCGACCGCACCCGCCTCGGCCGCCGCGTCCTCTACCACCGCACCCCCCTCGGCGACCACCTCGCGGACGGCGCGCCGGGGTTGTGAGGGCCGACCATGCAGTGTTGTGGGTTCGGGAGGTGTATGGGTCGAGCTCGCCGGCGCGGAGCTTGCTGCCCTCGGGTGAACTGTGCGCTGCCCAGGTGAATTGCCGTGGCCGATCGCGGCGACGCGGATCATCCCGGACGCGAAGCGCTGTGCACACCCTCTAGCTTCGCGACTGGGCGGACGGGCCCGGTATGGGCCCCACGCGTTCGCGAACAGCTCGGACAAGGAGAGGCAGTGCACATCACCAGGAAGGCCGCCACCCTCGCGGCAGCAGTCTCACTCGCCGGCGTCGTTCTCGGGGGTGGTCCGGCGCGGGCCCAGGGCGAGTCGTTCACCGCATCCGTCCAGGTGGCGAGCGACAACACCAACCTGGACGAGTATCTCGGGGCCGCGTTCTGGACCCGGGATCCCAGCTTCGGCTACCAGGACTGGACGTTCACCAGGGTCGGTGAGACGTCCGACGGCATCGGCATCTTCATGATCAAGGGCGGCCACTACGGGAAGTGCATCGCGGACGCGGGCGACGGGCAGTCCGTGACCCAACTGGCCTGCGAGGAGGGCGACGAGACCCAGCGGTGGGTGGTCGACACCGACCGGGAGTACACCACCATCGCCAGCAGCGAGGACCGGGAGATGGTCCTTCAGGGCAATGGAGAAGACCGGTCCGTGACCATCAACCCGGCCGACGGCGGGTGGCACCAGACCTGGATGCTTTACCAGAAGTAGCGGGCGCAGGGAAAAGGTGCACGGAAGAGGCGAATGAAGAAGGGGCAGGCCAACCGGCCCGCCCCTTCGGGGGTGGTGGCGGTCAGTGCACCGCGCCCGCGTCGGGGGCGAGGACGCCCGTGGTGACCAGGCCGATGATGGTGATGCCGAGCAGGACGCGGTAGATCACGAACGGCATGAAGCTGTTGTGCGAGATGTACTTCAGGAACCAGGAGATGGCCGCGTAGCCCACCGCGAAGGCGATCAGGGTGGCCAGGACGGTCGGCCCCCAGGCAGGTGCCGGGCCTTCGCCGATCTTGAAGAGTTCGAGCGTGCCGGAGGCGAGCACCGCCGGGATGGCCAGCAGGAACGAGTAGCGGGCGGCCGCCTCGCGGCTGTAGCCGAGGAACAGGCCGGCGCTGATGGTGCCGCCGGAGCGGGAGACGCCCGGGATCAGCGCCAGCGACTGCGCGGCGCCGTAGATCAGCGCGTGCGGGAAGGTCAGTGAGCTGATCGGGCGGGCATTGCGGACCGCGCGCGAGCGGTCGGCGACGGCGAGGATCAGGCCGAACACGATCAGCGTGGTGCCGATCAGCCGCAGGTCGCGCAGCGTGGTCTCGATGGTGTCCTGGAACAGCTTGCCGATGATGCCGATCGGCAGCGTGCCGACGATCACGTACCAGCCGAGCTTCGCGTTCTGGTCGCGCCGCCACTCGGCGCGGAACAGCGACAGCGTCCAGGCCTTGATGATCGAGCCGATGTCGCGGCGGAAGTAGATCAGCACTGCGGACTCGGTGCCCAGCTGCGTCACCGCCGTGAACGCCGCGCCCGGGTCGTCCCACCCCGCGAGGGCGGAGAACACCCGCAGGTGCGCACTGGAGGAGACCGGCAGGAACTCGGTCAGACCCTGCACCAGGCCGAGCACGGCCCCGTGGAACCAGTCGATCACCGGACAGACCCCGCGGATATCGATCGGTGGTTCAGCATGGCGGCAGTCCTGTTCGCTCGTGGGGTGGCCCGGCGGCGGCTCGGGGGCTCGGTCCGGTGTGGCCCGGATGATAGGGGCTCAAGGTGTCGCGGACCTTTCGTCCGGGTGTATGCGGGGATCGCGGGTTGCCCGGACGGTGGGGGGGGCGAAACGGAGGTGCTCAACCTTCCTGCGGGGGAGGGGAGTTCGATGCCCTGAGCGCCTGGGGGTGACTACCGCCGGGGGGCAGCCTGTGCGGGACCGCCACTGTGCCGCACCGTCCAGTCGGGGCGGGTCAGCTCGTACACCACGTCGCCGTGTTCGCTGCCCGGGATGGGGTCCGGCCAGTCCTCGAAGAAGGTTCGGACGTGGCGCAGTCCGGCCCGCTCCAGTACCCGGCGGGAGGCGGAGTTCACTGCCATGGTGGTGCCCACCACCTTTTCCGCCTCCAGCTCGGTGAACGCGGAGTGCACCAGGGCGAGCGCCGCCTCGGTCGCGTAGCCCCGCCCCCAGGCGGCGGGCAGCAGGCGGTACCCGAGTTCCAGCCCGCCGGCCGGGCCGGTCTCCAGCCCGACCGAGTGCGCCGGGCGCAGCGCGGCCCAGCCGAGGAAGGGTTCGTTGCCCGTGGCCAGGGCCCAGCAGCCGAGGCCGGCCGGCAGGCGCCCGTACTCGTCGAGCAGGGCCGGGAGCACCTCCTCGGCGACCTGCGGTGCGGGCATCGGGCGGCCGTCCTCCAGGTGACGCATCACCTCCGGGTCGCCGCACAGCGCCGTGACGGCGGGGAGGTCGGCGGGGGAGAGGCGGCGGAGCGTCAGTCGGTCGGTGCGCAGGCGGTTGTCCATGGGGCGAGCAGAGCACTCGGGCGCGGGGTGCGGCAAGCGCTTTCCGGGTGGGACGGGAAAGCGGTTTCCCGTTGGGGTGGGAAGGCGCTTTCCGGTTGGGGTGGGCAAGCGCTTTCGCGTCCGGGCGGGCAGGCGCTTTCCGAGTGGGGTCGGGGAGGGGAACAGCTCGGTCGATCAATGTGTTGGTCTGCTTCGTTCAGTCTGATGTACCGTTCCGCTGTTCCGCTCCACACTTGGGGAAGTGACATGATCGCTCTGCTGCTGGCCCTCGGCAGTTCGCTCGCCTACGGCTGTGCCGATTTCCTCGGCGGCCTGGGCGCGCGCCGGGCCCACGTACTGCGCACCGTACTGATCGCCGCCCCGGCCAGCCTGCTGGTCGAGTTGGCGATGTGGCCGGTGCTCGGCGCGAAGTTCGGTGCCGGGGCGGTCGGTTGGGGCGCGGCCTCGGGCGCCGCCTCGGCGGCGGCGTTCGCGCTGCTGTACCGCACGCTGGCGATCGGCCCGATGAACGTACTGTCGCCCGTGACGGCACTGGTGTCGGCGGTGCTGCCGGTCGCCGTCGGCCTGATCCAGGGTGAACAACTGGGCAGCGCCGGGCTGGTGGGCCTGCCACTGGCGCTGGTGGCCGTGGTACTGGTCAGCGCGGGCTCGACGGACGGCCGGGCCCGGGTCTCCCGGACCGCGCTGCTGCTCGCGTTCGGCGCGGGCACCGCGATCGCCGTGCAACTGGTCTGCCTCCACCAGGCCCCCGCCGGCAGCGGCATCGCCCCGCTGATCGTCGGCCGGACCGTCACTTCCGCGCTGACCCTCACCGCCGCCGTGCTGCTGCGCCGCCGGCTCGGCCCCGCGCGCCCGGCCTACCGCCTGGCGGCGGCCGCCGGTGCGCTGGACTCCGCGGCGAGCGTCCTCTTCCTGCTGGCCGCCCGTAGCGGCGACCTCACCGTGGTGGCCGTGATCACCGCCCTGTACCCCGCCGGCACTGTGCTGCTGGCCCGCGCCGTCCTCGCCGAACGCATCCACCGGGGTCAGTTGGCGGGCCTCGGCGCGGCGGCGGTCGCGGTCGGTCTGCTGGCGCTGGCGTGATCGACGTGCCCTTCTCCGAACGGAGCAGCGTTCGCGTGGGGTTCGTGCACTCGCGCCGCACCGTCGGCTTCGGGCCGCTCGCTCGCCGGGGGCCACGGTGGCCTGCCTGCCTGCGCCTTCCTGCGCGCCCGCCCGGGCCGATTGTCCGTACCTCTCTGAACGGAGCACCACCGCATGACGTCTGTGCACCTGCACCCCGCCGTGGCCGAGGCCTTCCCCGGTACCCGGATCGCGCTCATTACCGCGCGCGGGATTCGCGGGACCGAGCCGTGGCCCGCCACTGCCGCCGCGCTGGAGCGGTTGGAGGGTCAACTTGCCGACGGTGACTGGCGGCCGGCCGGCGAGGACGATCCGCGGATCGGGGACTGGCATGCCGCGTATCGGGCCTTCCGAACCAACCCGCGGCGGATGCGGCCGAGTGTGGATGCGCTCGGGCGGCGCTTGGCCAAGCAGGGGGTGTTGCCCCGGATCAATCCCGCCGTGGACTCGTACAACGTGGTGTCCGTTCGGCACGGGCTGCCTGCCGGGGCGTTCGATCTGGCGGCGGTGCAGGGTGAGGTGGTGATCGGATTCGCGGACGGGAGCGAGGAGTTCACGCCGCTCGGGGAGCCGGGGACGGTGGAGCGGCCGAAGGAGGGCGAGGTGATCTACCGGGATGCGGCGGGCGTTCTCACCCGTCACTGGAACCACCGTGACGCGCACCGTACCCGGGTCACCGAGCACTCGGCGGATGCCTTGTTCCTGCTGGAGACCTTGGCGCCGGACGGGGAGCAACTGGCGGCTGCGGCAGGGGAGTTGGAGGAGTTGCTGGCGCCGCACAGCGCGACGGTGACGGTACGGTACCTCGACCCGGGGCATGCCCGGGCCGAGGTCTGAGCCGTCAGCGGGCGGTCAGCGCGGCCGCCCGCTGCGGGTGCTGGTCACGCCAGGTTTCCAGGGCGTGCTGGACGGCCTCGGCGACGCAGGCCCGGACCGGGGTGTTGCCGAGGATCTCGCGGCGGCAGCCTTCGTAGCTCGGTTGGTCCAGCTTCACCGAGACGACCGCCGTCAGCCGGGCGCCTTCGCCGAGGACGGCCGTCACGCCGTCGCGGAAGCCGACCAGGTGGGTGCCGCCTTCGGTGCGGCGGGAGTTGGTGAACCCGAGGACCTGTGGTTCGCCGTCTCCGGCCGGGGCGAGGGCGATCTCCATCGACCCGCCCATTCGCTCGTCCTTGCGTTCGACGACCACCGCCTCGGCCGGGTCGGCGCCGAGCTGGGTGAGGAACTCCCGGACGCCGTCCGGGGCGTGGAAGCGTTCGGTGTGCGGTTCCTCGCCGCGTTCGTCGGTCAGGACCACGTCCAAGGTGCGGTTCAGCATGGCGAGTTCGCGGAAACGCGCGGCCAGGGCGGGGCGGTCGAACTCCACCGTCTCGAAGATCTCAGGGTCGGGCCGGAAGGTGATTGCCGTGCCAGTGCCGTCCGCCGGGCCCGTCGGGTGGGGCGGGGCGATCGGCTTGCCGCAGGAGTACTCCTGGCGGGTCGTCACCCCGTCGCGCCACTCCTCCGCGAGCAGCCGGTCGGAGAGCGCGTTGACCACGAAGAGGCCGAGGTCGTACCAGCTGACGGTACGGCGATCGCTGGTGCTCCGACCGGCCGGCCGCAGGACCGTCAACTGGTGGTCGAGGGGGCGCTCGTGGATACCGTCGTGGGTGACCCGCGCGCTTCCGTCGGCCAGCAGGACGACCTCCACCCGTCCGGCGCGTCCGAGCACCACCTCGTTCATGGCCGAGTCCGTCACCTCGTACAGCAGGTTGTGCAGCCCCCATTCACCGGTCGATCCGACGTACATCCCGGGCCGTTTCCGGACCGCCTCCAGGCCCTCCAGCACCACGATCGAACTGGCGTCGTATGCATGCGTCACGGTGTCCCCTCCGGTGCTCGGGCAGTGCCCCAACCCTAGGGGGAATCCGAGAAAACGCCAGGTCAGGGGCTATATGGCGAGGGCCTGCACGCGGTGGCGCGGGGGGTTTCGGAGGGGCCCCGCCGCGACGGTCGCGGGTGGGGGCGGGAGGCGCCGGGCGGGGTGACCGCGGGCGCCTGCGGGGCAATTCCGGGTGGCTGTGGCAGCACGAATTCGGGGAATTTTTCGGCGGTGCCGGACCGTCAGGTGAAGGCCTCCACCCGGACGCCCGCGGAGGCCAGCGCGCCCCTGACCCGCCAGGCGAGCTGGGCGGCGCCGGGGGTGTCGCCGTGGACGCAGAGCGAGCGTGCCCGGACGGCGACGGGTTCGCCGCCGACGGCGGTGACGGTGCCGTCGCGGGCGATGCCGACCGCGCGGGCGATGACCGCCTCCGGGTCGTGGACGACGGCGTCGGGGTCGCGGCGCGGGACGAGGGTGCCGGCCCAGGTGTAGGCGCGGTCGGCGAACGCCTCGGTGACGACCGGGAGTCCCACGCCCTCGGCGACGTCCAGCAGGCGGGAGCCGGGCAGGCCGAGCAGCGGCAGCGGGCCGTCGCAGATCGCGCCGGAGCGCAGGACGCCCGAAACCACCGCCTCCGCCTGCTCGTTGTCGTGGACGACCCGGTTGTAGAGGGCGCCGTGCGGCTTGACGTACGACACCCGGGAGCCGGCGGCGCGGGCGAACACCTGGAGGGCACCGATCTGGTACGCGATCTCGTCGGCCAGTTCCTCCGACGGGACGTCCATCGCGCGACGGCCGAACCCGGCGAGGTCGCGGTAGGAGACCTGGGCGCCGATCCGCACCCCGCGTTCGGCGGCCAGCGCGCACACCCGGCGCATGGTGGACGGGTCTCCGGCGTGGAAGCCGCAGGCGACGTTGGCGCTGGTGACCACGGACAGCAGGGCCTCGTCGTCGGTGAGGCTCCAGCGGCCGAAGCCCTCGCCGAGGTCCGCATTGAGATCGATCGCCGTCTCGGCCACTTCGCCTCCTCCGCCCTTTCCCGCACGGTTCGACCCGGGGTCCGGGTGCCCGTTCCTGGGGGTGATCGTAGGGCCTGATCGTTTCGGCGGTGGCGGCTGCCGGATTCCGGGCGACAGGTTTTACCCGCCAGTTTCCTGGCCTGTGCCGCACTGGCCACCCACTCGGGTGCAACGCGGTCGGGGGAGCGTCCGGCGGCGCGAATTGACGCCGAGCCGGGAGAGCGTCCGGCGGCGCGAATTGACGCCGAGCCGGGGGAGCGTTCGGCGGCGCGAATTGACGCCGAGCCGGGGGAGCGTTCGGCGGCGCGAATTGACGCCGAGCCGGGAGAGCGCGCGGACGGGTCGTCAGTCGCGCGGCCAGGGGCGGCCCTGGATCTTCTCGATGTCGCGGTTGAAACGTTCCAGGACCTCGGCGAACCCGGCGAGGTCCTCGGCCGTCCAGTCGTCGACCACCTTGGCCAGCCCCTGGATCGACCAGTCGCGGTCGTGGTGGAGGCGGCGCAGCCCCTCCTCGGTGATGCGCAGCTTGCGGGCCACCCCGCCGTCCGGGTCGGAGATCCGGTCGACCAGGCCGGCCCGCAGCATGGCGGCGGTCTGCCGGTTGACGGTGGAGGTGTCCAGGCCGAACGCTTCGGCGAGTTGGCCGATGGTGAGCGGTCCCTCGGTCTCGATCCGGCTGAGCAGGGTGTACGCGCTGCGGTCGAGGCTGTCGGGGCTGCCGGAGGTGCGGGCGGTGGCGAGCACCTGGTGGCGGTTGAGCAGCATCATTTCCCGCTCGATCAGGGCGAGTTCCTTGGTGTGCCGCATGCTCCTCCGTCCGGTGCGTCGCTTTTCGGCAGCATATCCCGCGAGGGTCTCATATGTATGGTACACATGATGTGCATCATGCATATGCAATGCCAGCCGGAGAGCTGAACCAGAGAAATGAGAAGAACCCCATGAGTCAGGCACGCACCGGCCCCGTCGTCGGAGTGCTCGCCGGCGCGGGCATCGTGGTCTCGCTGATGCAGACCCTGGTCGTCCCGCTGATCCCCCAACTGCCGGACCTGCTCCACACCTCCGCCGCCAACGCGTCCTGGGCGATCACCGCCACCCTGCTGGCCGGTGCCGTCGCCACCCCGGTGCTCGGCCGACTCGGCGACATGTACGGCAAGCGCAAGGTGCTGCTGATCAGCCTCACCCTGCTCGTCATCGGCTCACTGATCTGCGGCTTCAGCAACGCGCTCGCGCCGATGGTGATCGGCCGCGCCCTGCAGGGCATCGGCGCCGGCGTCATCCCGCTCGGCATCAGCATCATGCGCGACGAACTGCCGCCGCAGAAGCTCGGCTCGTCCATGGCGCTGATGAGCTCCTCGCTCGGCATCGGCGGCGCGTTCGGCCTGCCGCTGTCCGCCGTCATCGCCCAGCACGCCAGCTGGCACGCCCTGTTCTGGATCTCCGCCGCGCTCGGCGTGCTGATCGCGGGCGCCGTCGTCGCGCTCGTCCCCGAGTCCCCGGTGCGCTCCGGTGGACGCTTCGACGTGGTCGGCACGATCGGCCTCGCCATCGGGTTGGTCTCCCTGCTGCTCGCCATCTCCAAGGGCGGCGACTGGGGCTGGGCCTCCGGCTCCACCCTCGGCATGCTCGCCCTCGCGGCCGTGGTGCTCCCGGTCTGGGGCTGGTGGGAGCTGCGCACCGAGCAGCCGCTGGTGGACCTGCGCACCAGCGCCCGCCGCCAGGTGCTGATGACCAACCTGGCCTCCGTGGTGATCGGCTTCGCGATGTACGCGATGAGCCTGGTCTCCCCGCAACTGCTCCAGCTGCCCACCAGCACCGGCTACGGCCTCGGTCAGTCGATGGTCGCCGCCGGCCTGTGGATGGCCCCCGCCGGCCTGGTGATGATGCTGCTGTCGCCGATCTCCGCCAAGCTCTCCCGGGCCAAGGGCCCCAAGGTCTCCCTACTGGTCGGCGCCGTGATCATCACCGGCGGCTACCTCGCCGCGCTCGGACTGATGGGCCACGCCTGGGGCGTCCTGGTGTTCTCCTGCCTGATCAGCGGCGGCATCGCGTTCGCCTACGCGGCCATGCCCGCGCTGATCATGGGCGCCGTCCCGGCCTCCGAGACCGCCGCCGCGAATGGGCTCAACGCCCTGATGCGCTCCATCGGTACGTCCACCTCCTCGGCCGTCATCGGCGTGGTGCTGGCACACATGACGACCAACTTCCACGGGCGCACCCTGCCGTCGGAGGGCGGCTTCCGCACCGCGTTCCTGATCGGCGCGGGCGCGGCGGTTCTCGCCGGGCTGGTCACCCTCGCAATCCCCGGCATGCGCCGGGCGGCCGCTCTGAAGGCCGTACCCGCCGAACAGACGCCCGCCGTCGCGGCGAAGTAGCCCGGCGCGGGGTGCCGCGCGCCAAGCGCCAACCGGCCCGCGAGGTCGCTGGCACGGGCAGGTCAGCGCCGTCCCGCCCGGTGAACGTCCTCGCCGGCCGACCCGAATCACGCGACACAGGCCCCACCTCGTCCTCCCCACGCGGGTGGCCGGAGCGGGGCCTGTGCCGTCTCCCGGATCCTCCGGGCGGGCCGGTCGACCGCACAGCCGTGTTTCCGCCGGTGGCCGTGTCGGTGCCGACGGCCGGTGCGCCCTGGCGGTCGAGCTGCTCGCGCTCGCCGCATAGGACCAGCGAAGCCCCCGGCGAAGCGTCGGGGGCTCAACTGCGGGGCGTTGCGGTCACACGTTGCCGAAGCGGCCAGCCTTCACGGCGTCGATGAAGGCGTCGAAGCTTGCAGGGCTGAATCGGAGGTGCGCCCCCTCCGGGTCCTTACTGTCCCGAACAGGAACGATGCCCTCGGCGGCAACCAGGTTCCGCGCCACCTCCACGCACTCCCCGCCGTTGCTGCTGTACGACGACTTGAACCACACGGGCTCGGTCACGGCACTTCCCTCCTTAGCTGGCCGATCAGGGCCACAGACTCAGCTTGTGAGAGTGCTGTGGTCTGTAGCTGATAGTAGGCCGTCAACACCGGTAGGACTGCACCGGTTTCTCGCTCAAGATGACCTTGTTGCGCGGACTCTGCGTAGGACATGAGGGACCTGTCCGGCAGGGTGAGCACATACACAGGAAGATCGAAGGCCCGGTCCTCGCCTATGGCGAGAGGGGCAATCTGCAACACGGTGTGCGGCATCTCGGCGAAGGTCAGCAAAGCATCCAACTGATCGGCCATGACCGCCGGCCCGCCGACCGGGCGGTGGATACAACTCTCATCCAGAACCGCATGGATCTGTGGTGGCGGCTCCCGGCGCAGGGCCGCCTGCCGACGTGCGAGGTAGGCCACCCGTTCATCGGCCTGGTCCTGCGTGATGCTGCCTCGGCGGACTGCCCCTGCGGCGATGGCCCGTGCGTAGTCCATGGTCTGAAGTACTCCGGGCACGATGCCCAGGGTGAACAGGCGCAGTTCCACGGCGCGAGACTCGTGCGCGACGTACTCAGGGAAGCCTTCGAGCAGTACCGAGCTGTGCAGATCCTGCGCTCGACGCTGGAATACGTTTTCGGTACCCAACGCCTTGTCAAGTTCCCGAGAGAACCTGGGAGTTGGGGGACGCCTGCCATTTTCCACGGCAGACACGTGCGTCCCCGAGTAGCCGGTGTGTTCGCCCAATTCCTCCTGAGTCCACTTTCGCGCCTCGCGTGAGCTGCGCAGGAACGCACCGAAGGCTGCTTCGGGCGACTCGGCGGGGTCCAGCTCAGACCGGTTCACCGTCTCAACTCCTTACTCTCCGAGCAACTTTGACAAGTTGAACACTTTGCGACGCTGGGCCACAGTGAAGCCCCCGGTAGTGGCTCGACTACGGAAGGGCACGACGTGATGGACGTGGACACTAGACCCGAATCACCGTTGGCGAGCATCGTTCGTCAACAGCACGCGGAGGCGCACACCGTGTGCGACGCCTTGCGGGAAGTTGCCGATGCATTCGGCATCGAGCTGCCGGAACTCGGCGTCGACCGGTCCGAGCCCTTCACGGGCGAAGTGCTGGTGGACGTGGGTCGGGCGCGGGTGGGAGCGGTGCGACTGCTGGCCGAGCACCTGCAACTCCTCAACACGCACTGGGACGCGATCGTTGCCGCCGTCACCGAGCCGGTCACGCCCGCCGTTCCGCTGTTCCGCCCGAAGGTCGGGGACCTGGTGGTGGACACGAAGGCAGGCCGAGCCGGCGAGTTCCGCAGCGAGGATGGCGACAGGTGGTGTCTCGGTCCGGTGTTCGGTGACGGCGAGCCGTGGACGGCCGACCCCCGCGTGGTGCGAGCGGCGACCGTCAACGAGCTGGTGCGGGTGGGCATGACGGCGAAGGCCAACCGTCAGCCGAAGGCGGGGTGAGCTGTGACACGCTTGACGGCCGTGACGGGCGCGCTGGTGCTCGGTGTCGGAGCGGTGCCGGCTGGGCTGCTGCTCGCGTCGCCATGCAAGTGCGTGCTCCGGTTCCGTCGGACGGTTCAGGTGGCTCCGTGGTATCGCGCCTTGGTGAAGTCCCGCGCCGGCGCCCCGAACTGCTGAGCCCGAAGTGCCGTTCATGGATTTCCGCCAGCACCACGGCGGGATGCGCGCATGCCCCGCAGTCCCTGCTCGCCCCGCCGAGTAGACCCAACAACTCCCGCTCTGGTCGCGTGCCGATCCCGCGAGCGGAGCGGGTGCACCACCCGGCCGGTCACCCGATTGGCCGGACACTCGATCACCCCTTGGAGGGAAACATGTCGAAGCTCGACCTGTACGCGCTGCCGACCGAAGGCCTGGAGCTGGCCAAGGCGTGCGGCGGAAACTCCGGCGACGGCGAGTCCGAGTCCTGCGCGACCATCGGTGCCATCCCGGGCACGACGGACGCCTTCGCCCTCGGTGACAGCAAGCTGGGCGACGGTTCGCCGCTGCTCCGCTTCAACGGGGCCGAGCTGGACGCCCTCGCCGCCCGGATCAACGCCATCCGCGCCACGGCGGCCTGACGATCCGACGGCCCAGGCTGACGCACCGCTGATTCACGCTGGGGGTCGCTGGTCTGAGTCTCAGTCAGACCAGCGGCCCCCGCTCCGTGGAGGATAACCCGTGACAGAACTTGCTCACTTCCACGGCTATGGCCCGTGGATCGGCAGGCCCGAGACCTACCACAGCGAGTACCTTCGGCGCCCCGCTTCGTTCGACGCGGCGTGGCACACGATGGTCTCCGCCATGAAGGGCCCCGACCAGGAGGCGCACCTGCCGTTCGAGCAGCGGACGGTCCCGCCCATGCAGACGGGGCACCACCTGCTGCGCCGTCCGTCCTGCCTCTCGCGGCAGACATGGACGGAGCCGAAGGAGGCCGCCCAATGGCTGGCCGGCACCTACGAGTTGCACCCGCCGGCCCCGCTACCGGACGGCCGACCGGTCTGTCCCGGGCTGTCCGCCAAGGTGGAGTACGCGACGGCCGCGCTCATCAACGGAACAGACGTGGTGTGGATGCACCACCTGGCGGGTGAACGCATGTTCAACGCATCCGTGATCGTGTGCCCGAACCGGCACCTGCCCGACGTGCCCTGCCCGCTTCCCCCATCGTGATCGGAGATGAGTGCATGGCACTCGCCACCCTGGTCGGCCCAGAAGCGGCCGAAACTCTGTTACGCGCCTGTCCGGTCGAACCCGCGGTGTACCGCCGCAAGGAGTCCGAACTGGACGGTCGGATCACGCTTCCGCTCATTGGAACGCTGCTCGACCACGGGCTGACGGACCCCGGGCTCACGGCCGCCGTGAAGGACGGGAAAGCCGTTCACCCCGGTCGGTTCTCGCGGGACGGAAGGATGCGCCTCGGGAAGCTGCGGGAATTGTTCGACCACGGCCACACGATCAACTTCCGGCACTTGCAGACCCGGGTGCCGTACCTCGCCGAGCTGTGCCACGCGATCCGCGCCGAGACCGGATACACCCTGTACGTCTCGGGTCTGGTCACCCCGCCCGGGGCGCAGGTGCTGCGTCACCACTGGGACCAGTTCCTGGCCGTGGTGACACAGATCCACGGTCGAAAGCGCTGGCCACTCTGGCGCCCCGAAGTCCGGTTCCCGGTGGACGAGTACCTGTCGTCCCCCACCACGTGGACGGCGGAGATGCAAGAACGGTGGGACAACACCGACCCGTACGCCGTGTTCGATCTGAAGCCCGGTGACACGCTGGTCATGCCGCGCGGGTGGGTACACAACCCGCACTGTCTTTCGGCCGACCCAGAACCTTCGTTCCACCTGACGTTCGCGCTCCGGGAACGCATGCCGCTCGACCTGGCGGAAGCCCTGGTGCGTACCGCACTCGACCGCCCCGAGTTCCGGGCCGGGATCGCACCGAGCCGACTCACCCCCGAGCGCCTGCCTGACACACTGACAGAAGTGCAGGCACAGATGGTTCGGTACCTGGCTACCACCGATCCGGCGGACATCGCGGACAGTGTCCGTACGGCGCTACTGGCCCCGTCCGAATGACCTGTAGCGGATGGGGGCTTCAGTTCAAGCCCGTTCCCGTTGGCTCCTGGGGGCAGTAGGGTGCGCGGATGGCGACCCATGAGCGTGAGATCACCGAGCCCGTTGACCTGTGCCGGCCTGATGGGCGGCTCAACCCCGGGGCGGTTGGGTGGTCTCGGACTCCGTTGCATCGGGGGAACCTGCGGGGGTGGGGGCGGACCAAGCGGTTCGAGTACTGGTGTGTCACGACGCCCGGCCATCTGGTGGCGCTGACTGTCAGCGATCTCGACTTCCTCACTCTGGATGCCGTCCACTTCCTGGCCTGGGACGACCACGGTGTGCTGGAGGACCACGAACGCACCGCGCTGGCCCCCGGCGTGCCCGGCCGCCGTACCGCGATGCCGGAGGGCATCGCCGGGTCCGGTGGCCGGTACGGCGGGGATCTTGTCGTCGGGCCCGAGCGGCCCAGCCGCCGTCAGGTCCGGGTGGCGATCCGTCAGGAAAAGGGTGGCACCCGGCTGCTGGCCCGCGCGCTCACCGCCGATCTGCGGCCGCTCGAAGTGGACCTGCTGGTGGCTCTGCCCGACGGCCACGAGGCGCTGTCGGTGGTCGTGCCCTGGGACGGAAAGCGCTTCCAGTACACCTCCAAGCACACCGCCCGCCCCGCCACCGGCACCGTGCGACTCGGCGACCGCAGCTACGAGTTCGGCGCGGATGCCTGGGGCGTGCTCGACCACGGCCGGGGCCGCTGGCCGCGCTCGCTCAGCTGGAACTGGGGCGCCGCGTCCGGCCGCACCGACGGGCACGTGGTCGGCCTCCAGTTCGGCGGGCAGTGGACGGTCGGGACGGGCGCCACCGAGAACGCGCTCTGCGTGGACGGCCGGCTCAGCAAGATCGGCACCGAACTCGACTGGCAGTACGACCCCGCCACCCCGCTCGCCCCCTGGCGAATCAGCACCCCCGACAGCGACCAGGTCGAGCTGACCTTCACGCCCTTCCACGACCGCCGCGTCCGCACCGAGGCCGGACTGCTCGCCAACCGCACCGACCAGTGCTTCGGGCACTACCGGGGAAGCATCCGCACCGACGACGGTCAAAAGGTCGCGGTGGACAGGCTGTTGGGGTGGGCGGAGGACGTCCGGATGCGCTGGTGAGTACCGGGGGCCGCCGGAGAACCGCTGTGCGGGCCGTGGGCGCCGGTGACAGGCAGCCGCGGGTGGAGAACAAGCTCGACTTCGCCGACCTGCCGCGCCCGGTCGGTCAGCCGCCGGCAGACCAGGGCGCCGCGATCGCCGCCGCGCAGAGCCTCGACGGGGCCGGTCGGTGAACGTCCCCGCCCCGCTGCCCAGGTGCCCCGGCCACGGTGACGGCATCGACCCCGCCACCCTGGTCGGCCGACGGCCGGCCGGGCTGGCGGCGGCCTGGTACGCGCGCCCCGCCGAGCGCGAGTACCAGGCCGAGCCGGTTGCCGTTCGGCTCCACGACGACCGGGGCGGCCGTACCCGGATCACCACCGGCTCCGACTGGTGCCTGATCGTGGACGAGGAGCCGCCGCACGAGGACCTCGGCATGGGGGAGTCGGGCCGCATCGACGTCCGCCGCGACCACGCCGTGACGCCGTTCGCCCGCCACCTCGGCGAGCCCGTGCTCGCCGCACGCGAGGAACACGAGCCGCTCACCGGCCGTGTCGCCCTCGAACTCGCCTTTCCCGCCGGGGCCGTTCGATGCGACAGCTGGGCCGGTGACCTGCGGGTCCGGTCAGCTCGCGGCGGGGACCAGGCAGAACGGGTGGCCCTCGGGGTCGGTGAGGACGACCCACTTGTCGCCGCCGGGCTGGAACTCGGGGCGGGTGGCGCCGAGTTCGAGCAGCGCGGCGACGGCGCGGTCGAGGTCGGCGACGGTGAAGTCGAGGTGCAGGTGCTTGGCGCCCTCGGGCCACTGCGGGGCGCGGTAGTCGGCGACCCGGGCGAAGGCCAGGGCGGGACCGCCCCGGCCGGCGTCCAGGGCGGCGAACTCCTCGGTGCTGTCAGTGAGTTGCCAGCCAGTTGCCTTCTGGTAGAAGGCGGCGAGCGCCACTGGATCGGCGCAGTCGACGAACACGGCGGAGAGCTGGGTGAGAGCGGACAAGAGGAGACTCCTCGGTGAAGGGACGAAGCCACCGCGGCTTCGGTGACGAGCCTCGCCCACCCGGTCCGCCCGGGTCTTGAACATTCTTGCGGCCCCGGGCCACTTGTCGGACCCGGCGGGTACGGTGCGGGCCGTGCTCTCCCTCCAATCCGTCGCGTCCCGGCCCGATTTCGAGATCAGCGCCGTCGTCTGCCGCAGCGACCACACCCGGTGGTCGCCGCCCGAAGTGCACCGCGCGCACCAGGTGGTGCTGGTCCGGCGCGGCCGGTTCCGGCGCCGGGCCGGCGGGAGGGCCCTCGAACTCGACCCGAGCCTCGGCTATCTCGGCCCGCCCGGCGAGGAGGAGTCGTTCGCCCATCCGTCGGGCGGCGACCACTGCACGGCGATCAACGTCACCCCCACGCTCTGGCACACCCTGGCGGGGGACACCGCGCCGGGCGCGTTCTACGTCGATCCGCCGCTCGACCTCGCGCACCGCCGGGTGCTGCGCGCGGCCGGTTCGGGGGACGTCGACTACGCAGTCACCGAAGAACTGCTCGCCCTGCTGGCGAAGGCCGTCGCCCGGACGGCGACCGGGCCGGCGCCCTGCACGGACGAACGGTCGGCCGCCGCGAAGGACCGGGCGCTGGTCGCGGCCGCCCGGGAGGCCATCGCCGCCGACCACCCGGCGTCCGGCACGCTGCTCGCGCTCGCCGAACTGCTCGGCGCGTCCCCGTACCGGCTGAGTCGGGCCTTCCCCCGCGAACTCGGCGTCTCCGTCACCCACTACCGCCACCGCGTCCGCCTCGCCCGCGCCCTCGACCGCCTGGAGGCCGGCGAGACCGGCCTCGGCACCCTGGCCGCCGACCTCGGCTACGCGGACCAGGCGCACCTGACCCGCACCGTCCGCCGGCACCTCGGTCACACCCCGGCCGCGCTGCGCCGCCTGCTGGGACCGCCGCGCGGCCGCTGAGGCCGGCCCCGACGGCGGCCCGCACCGCCCGCAGACGCCCGGCGGCGCCCAGCATCGCCGGGCGCCCGTCAGGCCCGGTCGGTGTCGTCCGGGTGCAGGGCGATGTGGTCGGCGCGCAGGTCGGCCGCGACCCGGTGTTCCATGCCGAGGGCGGCCAGGAACTTGGCGGGCAGCTGGACCCGGCCGGTGCGGTCGAGCATGACGTACTCGCGTTCGCTGACGGTCTCCTGGCCGTGCTCGTCGGTGACGGTGCGGCGCAGCACCTCGCTGCTGGTGCGGCCGTCGCGGATCGCGACGGTGCGGCGGACCTCGCCGGCCACCATCGGGTCGTGGGTGACGATGACGACGGTGGTGCCGAGTTCGCGGTTGACGGTGCGGAACGCCTCGAAGATGCCGACGGCGGTCTCCGAGTCCAGTTCGCCGGTGGGTTCGTCGGCGAGCAGCACCGCCGGGTCGTTGGCCAGCGCGACGGCGATGGCGACGCGCTGCTGCTGGCCGCCGGAGAGTTCGGCGGGGCGGCGATGGCCCAACTCGGCGATGTCCAGGGCTTCCAGGAGTTCGGTGACGCGGCCGCGCTGCCGTTTGGCGGCGCGGTGGCCGGAGCGCAGCTGCATCGGCAGGGCGACGTTCTGGGCGGCCGTCAGGAACGGCAGCAGGTTGCGCGCGGTCTGCTGCCAGATGAAGCCGACGACCTCGCGCCGGTAGTTCAGCCGGTCCTTGGGGGTCATGGTGAGCAGGTCGCGGCCGGCCACGGTGGCGCTGCCCGCGGTCGGGGTGTCCAGCCCGGCGAGCACGTTCAGCAGGGTGGACTTCCCGCTGCCGGACGCGCCGACCAGGGCCACCAGGTCGCCCTGGTCCACCGTCAGGTCGAGGCCCTGGAGCGCCTGCACCTCGATGCCGTCGGTGCTGAAGATCCGGACCAGCCGTTCGCAGCTGATCGCGACGTCGGACCGGACGGTCCGGGGCGCGGAGGCGGCCAGGGCCCTGGTGCGGAGCTCGTCCAGGCTCGGGGGCGGAGTGCTCATGGGGTGTCTCCCGCTCGTAGCTCGGTGGTGATCTGCCGACGGGCGGTGACGGCGGCCTCGGCCAGCACCGCGAGGGCGGCCAACAGCGCCAGCCCGATGGCCTGTTGGAGGATCGGCGCGGCGGTGAGCCGCAGCCCGGTCGGGGTGTCGGCGCCGACCAGCGGGGCGAGGTCGACGGCCGGGCCGAGCAGCAGGACGCCGCAGACCGCCGTGAGTGCCCCGCCGAGGGCGGCGACCAGGGCCTGCGGCAGTGCCTCGGCGAGGATCAGCGCCAGCCCCTGCCGGGGCCGCAGGCCCATGGTGCGCAGCCGGGCCAGGGTCGCGGCCCGTTCGGGCCCGGCGCGGAACAGCGTGAGCAGGACGGAGAGCACCGCGAACAGCGCGGTGGCGCCGACCGAGACCCAGAACATCCGCTCGGCCGAGGCCTGCAGGGGGTCGCCGCCGAGCTCCGCGATCTCGCCGGTGCGGGTGCGCACCACGTGGCCCGGCTGGTCGCCGGCGGCCGGCGGCCCGAGGTACTGCGTGGCCAGGGCGCGCAGGCGGGCGTCGTCGATGTTCCCGCTCGCCAGCCACTTTCTCGGGTCGCCGAACCGGGGCACCAGGTCCTTGGCCGCGTCGAGCGGCAGCACCACGGTGGTGCCGGCGGCGCCGTTCAGGGCGGGGGTGGCGTCGACGACGGCGACGGTGTGGATCCGGACCGCCTCGCCGCCCGCCAGCCGGAGGCTGAAGGTGCCCTCCGGCAGGTCGCTGCTGACCAGGGCGGGCAAGGAGTTGTCCGGTTGGGCGGTGAAGACCGCCGGGTCGAACCGGCCCCGCCCGGCGACCTCGGCGAGCTTCGCGTACCGGACGGGGTCGGCCACCACCACGTTGACCCGGGCCGAACCGCCGTTGCCGAACGACAGGGTCACGTCGTCGTCGGTCCAGATCGGCAGGGAGACGTCCACGCCGGGCAGCCGGTCGGCGGCGCCGAGGAAGGCCTGCGACAGCCCGGTGAGCGTGCCGGCGCCGACCGAGGCGTCACCGCCGATGCTGTACCGGGCGACCTCGGTGCGCTTGGCGGCCACCGAGCTCAGCACGGTGGCGCCGATCGCGCCGCAGGTCACCGCGAGCACCAGGGCGAGCAGCGGCAGCGCCGAGGGGCGCGAGCGGCCGCTGCCCCGGGCGGCGCGGGCCAGGCCGAGGAACGCGATCGCGCCGGGCCGCCGCCCGGCCCAGCGGGCCAGCAGCCCGATCAGGACGGGCTGGAGCCGGGCCAGCAGCAGGGCGCCGGTCAGCGCGAGCAGCAGCGGCGCGGCCACCAGCAGCAGGTCCGCTCCTTCGCCGAGCGGGGCCACCCCGCGCCGGACGACCTGGGTGACGGCGGCCGCGGTGGTGGCCAGGACGGCGAGTTCGGCCATCAGGCGGCGGCGCCGGGAGAAGCCGCCACCGGCCTTGTCGCGGAGCAGCACGGCGGCGCGGACCGGGAAGGCCAGCAGGGCGAGCAGGGTGACCGCGCCGGCCGCGACGGCGGAGGGCATCTGACGCGGGGTCGGCAGCAGCGTGAAGGCGAGCAGCGCGCCGAGCCCGGCGGCGGGCAGCACCGTCAGCGCGCCTTCGCCGAGCAGCCGTCGGCAGGTGCCGCCGATCGCGGCGCCGCGGGCCCGCAGCAGCCGCAGTTCGGTGGTTCGCCGTTCGGCGGTCAGCGCCGCCGCGAGGCAGAGCACCACGGCGGCGACCCCGGCGGCGCCGGCGGGGCCGACCTCGGCGAGCGAGTCGATGGCGCTCTGCCGCTTCCAGGCGTTGTCGATCAGGGTGCGCAGCTGGGTGGTGATCCGGACGTCGGACCGGCCGAGGCCGGTGGTCACCTTGATGGAGACCGGACCTTGGGTGACGGTGGCGAGGCCGAAGGAGGTCTGCTTGAGCCGGTCGGCCCGCAGCGCGTCCACCCCTACCGGCAGTCGCCAGTAGTCCTCGGCCCCGCGGCCCCAGTCGGCCAGCCGGGACACGTTCTCGGGGCCGGTCAGCGCGACGGCGTACCAGTACTTCTCGGGCGGGTCGCCCGGGCCGCTGCTGGGGGTGAGGTTCAGGCAGGCGGCGACCGCGCAGCCGAACCGGTCCCAGAACGGGTCCGCCGGGTCGTCGACGGTGTACAGGCCGACCACCCGGATCTGCTGCGGGCTGGGCGGCGTGATGATGCGGTCCAGCACCGACCTGGTGCCGTCGAGCACCGCGCCGACCTTGACCCCGATGGTCTCGGCGGTGGCCGCCGACAGCGCGACCGGGATCGGCCCGCCGTCCGGCGGGCTGTCCGGCCACTGGCCGGAGGTCAGCCGGAGGTGCTCGCGCGCGCCGTGCTGGTACTGCACGGCGAACTCCGGCGGGACACCGTCGGGGCGGGTCAGCGTGGGATCGGGCAGCCTGCGCGCCTGGGCGCCCCGGCGTCCGTACACCGTGCCGCTCGGGTCGAGCGGGAGCACCGGGCCGATGGCGGCGGCGAGTTGGCCCGCGGTGGTGTCCAGCAGCTGCGACGGGTCGCCGCTGCTGGGTATGGCGGAGGTGACCTGCACGCTGGTGGCGGTCGGGCCGGCCGTGCGCAGGAAGCTGTGCAGCGCGCCGTCCGCGCCCCGGTCCTGCGCCCGGGGCAGGGCGGCGGACAGGAACACCACGGTGAACGCCAGGGCGGCGGTGAGCAGGGCGCCCAGGGGCGAGGTGCGCAGCCGGGTACGGACCCAGGGGGCCGGGGTGCTCATTTGTCCTCCACGAACCGGAGCCGGGCGGCCATGTCGCGGCGGCTGCCGACCAGGAAGGCGGACAGCAGCGGCAGGGCGGCGGTCCCGGCCGCCAGCGCCAGCATCTGGCCGAGCGGCAGCCCGACCAGGACTTCGGGCATTGGGGGGCGGGCCGCCGGGGTGAGCACCACCAGCGGCACCACCAGGTGGGCCAGCACGGCTCCGAGCAGCAGCCCGACGCCGGTGCCGATGCCCACCAGTACGACCTGTTCGGCGGCGGCGGTCCGGCGCAGCAGCCGCGGGGGCGTGCCGAGGGCGAGCAGCACCGCCGACTCGCCGGCCCGTTCGCTCGCCGAGGCGGCCGCGGCGGCGACGAAGCCGATGGTGGCGAGGACGGCGGCGGCCAGGGCCAGCGCGGCCAGCGCGCTCTGCGGGGCGGCGCTCAGCGGGTCGCCGGAGCGGGTGGCGGCGTCCTCCTCGCGGAGCGTCAGCTGCTGGGCGGTCGGTCCGGCGCGCAGGGCGGCGGCGGCCTCGGCCGGGGTGCGGTCGTCGGGGCCGGTGGCGGGCAGCCACCACTCGGTGATGGGCGGCACGTCGGCGCTCCGGTCGGTCAGCCACCGGTGGGTGCCGGCCAGGTCGAGCAGCAGGGCGGTGTCGCCGTACACGGGCAGCGCCTCGACCTGGCCGGTGATCCGCACCGGGAGGGTGGTGCTGCCGAGCTGGACCTTGATCAGGTCGCCGACCTCGGCGCCGGCGTCCGTCAGGTAGGTGCGGGTGGCCAGGGCCTTGACCTCCGGGCCGGACGGGCTGCTGCCGGGGGCGAGCACCAGGGCGTGCTTGCCGTCGCGCCGGTCCGCGCCGTTGGGGTCGGCCGGGGTGTAGGCGACGGTCACCAGCCGGTCCTCGGCCGGGTCGTCGGTCACCGTCACCGGGATGCCCGAGCCGCTCCAGGTGCCGGGGGGCGCCGGGACGGGCGTGGCCGGTCCGGTCGCGGTGTCGGAGACGGCCAGCCGGCGGAGCGTCACCTCGCTCGCGGAGTCCCTGGTGTTCGTGCCGTACGTCAGCTCGAAGCCGATCAGGCTCAGCGGCGCGGCGGCCGAGCCGAGCGGTGCGGCGGTCAGCGCGTCCAGGTCCACCGAGAAGGTCCGTTCGCCCTGGACCGGGAGCTGCGGCACCAGGATGCGGTACCCCGCGCCGAAGCCGTCCCGCAGGTGGAGCCAGAGGTCGGGTGCCGCCAGCTCCGGCTGCTCCCACTTGGGGAACGGGTAGAGCCCCTCGGGGCGGTCGGCGACGTGGACGGCCAGGGTCAGGTCGATCCGGGCCGGCTTTCCGGGCAGCTTCACCCCGGCCGGCTGCGGTTCGGCCAGCGGCGCGAACAGCTCGGTGGCGGGCCGGCCGTCGAACAGGTCGGGCCGGACGTGCAGTTCGGTGGCCGCGCGGGCGGTGTCGGTGAGCAGCACCCGGCCCCGCTTGTCGCCCGGGAGCCACTGGTCGAACCCGGCCACCGGCAGCAGCCGGTCGCCGCCGGGCAGCGCCGCGTACCGGCCGCCCTGGCCGAACGGGGGCAGCGCCGAGCCCTGGATCCGCAGGCCGCCGGCCGAGGCGAAGTCGGCCTGGTCGCGCTGCGAGTCGCGCCAGGCGGCGTGCTGACCGAGCGCCAGGACGCCGGTGGCGACCGCCAGCACCAGCAGCAGCACCGGGCCGTTCGCCCGGCCCGGGCGGCGGGCCAGCTGCCAGCCGCCGAGCGCCGGGCCGAGCCCGCGGCCCCGGGCGGCCAGCCGGGCCCCGAGCCGGGCCGCGAACGGCAGCAGCCGCAGCACCAGCAGCGTCCCCGCGCACAGCGCCAGGGTGGGCGCCGCGACCAGCACCGGGTCGATGCCCAGCTGCCCGGAGGCGTCCACCGAGAGGCCGCCGGTGCGGGCGTCGAGCTGCCGGTAGGTGATCACGGCCAGCACCAGCAGCGTCAGGTCGGCGCCGGAACGGGCCACCGAGCTGACCACGGCCTGCCGGCGGGACACCACCCGGTCGGCGCCGCGCCGCAGCACCGGCGGCAGCGCGACCAGCGCGACGCAGGCCAGCGCGCACAGCGCGGCCACCGGCCGGCGGACGGCGGTGTCGGCGTGTGCCAGCGGCAGGCCCTTCAGCGGGCCCCAGGAGGTCAGCAGCCGCAGCAGCGGCCCGGTCAGCAGCGGGGCGAGCAGGGCGGCGGGCAGTGCCAGCAGCAGCGCCTCGACGGCCGTCCAGGCGGCCAGTTGGCGCCGGGTCGCGCCGCGCGAGGTGAGCAGCGCGTTCTCCCGGGACTGACGGTCCGCCACCAGGTGCACCACCAGCAGCAGCGCCGCCCCGGCCAGCACCGCGAGCTGGAGCGCCCCGATCAGCAGGCTGGAACGGGCGACCAGGGTCGCCGAGTGCAGCTCGGCCAGCAGGGCGGGCAGCTCGCTCTGCGGCTGGAGGCCCGGACCGTCCTGCTTGACGAGGTCGGGCAGCTTGTCGGCGCGGGCCCGGATCCGGTCGATCCGCTCCGGGTCGGCGGTGGAGAAGTCGGCGGTCAGCAGCAGGCTCCGGCTGCCCTGGCTCAGCCGGCCGGAGGTGAAGACGCCGTCGTCCACCACCATCGGCCCGTACGTGGTGAAGGCCCGGACCTGGATCTCGCGGCCGCCGAGCGGGTCGAGCCGCCAGTACGGCGCGTCCCGGTCGGCGACCTGGTAGACGCCGGTGATCTCGACGGTGAGCGGGCGGCCGCCGTACCGGTCGGACAGGGTGACCTTGGCGGGCAGCGCGTTCTCGGTCAGGCCCAGCCGGAGCAGGGCGCTGCGCGGCACGGCCGCCCGGACCGCCTCCGGGCCGCCGTCGGCGGTCGGCCACTGGCCGGCCGTCAGCTTCAGCCGGCTGCGGTCCGGCGCGGCCAGCATCGTCAGGTCCACCTCGCGGGCGGCGGCGTTCGGCGGGGCGGGCAGCCCGTACGCGCGGCTGAGGGCGAGGGACTGTGTGGTGACCGGCAGCCCGTCGAACAGCCGCGCGCCGACCTTGGCGGCCGCGGCGTCGTCCGCCGCCCTGGCATCCACCGCGTGGTCGGCGCTCAACTGCACACCGACCCGGCTGCCGCCGTCCAGATTCCGGCGCAGGCCGGCCTCGGCGACGGTGCGGTTGAAGGCCACCAGCGTGGTCAGCACCGTGGTGGTGATCAGCACCGTGAACAACACCGCGGCGGCCAGCGGCAGCCGCCCGCGCAGTCGGCGCAGGACAAAGCCCAACATTGTTTCCCCGTACCCCCGTGCCGGTCAGCGTGTACCGGATGGCGGACGACTCTTGCAGATCGGATCCGGCAGCGGAAGGGCCTTGCGCGAACCGTTGTCAAGGTGATCAGAATCGAGCACCGTCATATTCAATGGCCAGCGGGGGGAACCGAGATGACCGAAGCACAGGCACCCATGGTCGTGGTCGAGGAGCTGTGGCGCAGCTTCGGCACCGGAGCCCGGGCCGTGCACGCGCTGCGCGGGGTGTCCTTCACCGCGGCCCGCGGCGAACTCACCGCCATCAAGGGCCGGTCGGGCTCCGGCAAGACCACTCTGCTCAACCTGGTCGGCGGCCTCGACACCCCGACCGGCGGACGGATCTCGCTCGACGGCACCGACCTGTCCGGCCTCGACGAGGCGGGGCGGTTGGCGCTGCGCCGGGACCGGATCGGCTTCGTCTTCCAGTCCTTCGGCCTGCTGCCGACGCTCACCGCCGCCGAGAACGTCGGCGTCCCGATGCGGCTGCGCCGGCTCCCCGCCGCCGAACGCGAGGAGCGGGCGCGCACCCTGCTGGCCCTGGTCGGGCTGGCCGAGCACGCCGGGCAGCGGCCCACCGAGCTCTCCGGCGGCCAGCAGCAGCGGGTGGCGATCGCCCGGGCGCTGGCCAACGATCCCGCGCTGATCATCGCGGACGAGCCCACCGGCCAGCTCGACTCCGAGACCGGCCTGGCCGTGATGGAGCTGCTGCGCGCGGTGGTCCGCTCCCAGGGCGTCACCGCCCTGGTGGCCACCCACGATCCGGCCCTGATGGACCAGGCCGACCGGGTCGTGGAGCTGCACGACGGCACCGTGAGCCTGTCGGAGGCCGGCGCCGCGTGAGGTGAGGGGCGCTCAGGGGGAGGGGACGACCCGGGCGAAGTCGTGGTGGGTGCGGACGGCCTGGTCCCACTCCAGGGTGCGGATCAGGCGGTGCACGACCAGCAGCGGAATGACGCCGAAGACACCGAACGACATGTCGACGAATTGCCAGAACAGCGGGATGCCGCGCAGCGGACCGCAGATCAGTGCCAGCGGAATGACGCCGCCGCAGGCCAGCATCGCCCAGCGGATCACCCACACATTGCGGACCGGATCCCGCAGCGGCCCCCAGAACGCGGCCGCGATCACCAGGTGTGCGAAGGCCAGCCAGTCGGTGCCGTAGGCCAGGAACGGGTGGTTGCCGTAGCCGTCGGCGAGCCCGTCGCGGACCCGGCGCACCCAGGCGTCGAGGGCGGGGAGCGCGGAGTCGAGGCCGCTCGCGTCCAGGGCCCGGACCAGTAGGTCGGTCTCGGTCTGCAACGGGAAGGCGGTCAGCCCGCTGAGCACCAGACAGACGATGAACAGCCACAGCCAGCGCCTGATCCGGCGCCGGACGAGCGCGGTGTCGGTGACGGTGGCGGGGCCGGGGCCGGCGGTGGTGGAACCGGTCGGGGCGGTGGCGATGTCGGACATGGGGATTCCCCCCTCCATGACGCGGGTGCCGGAGACGGCACGCGGTGTCGCGAGAAGGACTCTAGACCTGAAATTGAACACGTTCAACACGCCGGAACAGCTCGCCCAAAGGGGACGTTTCGGACCTGTCCACGGAAAGCCCTAATCTTGTCCTCCGTGACCGCCATCGCAGACCAGCCCACCAGGCCCGCCCCCGGACCGGCCGCCGACGAGGGACTCGCCCGCCGGCTCAAGGCGCTCGCCTGCACCGCGCCGCTGCACGACCTGGACAGCCGCAAGGTCAACCTGGCCGGCGAGTACGCCTCGTACACGATGGCCGAGATCGGCCTCGCCGCCATCGACCTGGTCACCCTCAACATGGACTTCGACACCGGCGCCGACCGCGACATAGTCCTCAGCCGGCTGCACCCCCGGATCGCCGCCCAGAACCCCGGCCGGGCCGCCACCGAGCACGAGCGGGTCGCCCGCTGGGTGCTGGAGTCACTGATCAACGTCGGCAGCGTCGACCGCGGCTTCCGCGCCGTCTACGGCACCTTCGGCCCCGACGGCGAATACACCCGCCGCGACTACGACTTCAAACTGATCGAGGAAGTCCCCGGCCAGGACGGCGGCGTCTACCTGCGCACCACCGACGAGGCGGTCAACGTCCTGGTCGGCGCGCTGGACACCGACGTGACGAGCGCTCAGATCGCCGCCGAGGTCAAGCTGGAGGTGCTGATCCGCCGAGGCCGCCTCGCCGACGCCCAACTCGCCGCCGAACAGGCCCGCTACCGCACCGTCCAGTACGCCGAGACGCTGCGCCGCGCCCTGGAGGCCACCCGCCGCAACGTCCGCGCGGTGGACTGGATGGAGACCGTCCCCGACCTGATCGACGAGGCGCTCGACCACATCGCCGACCGGTACCGGCACGAGAACGCGATCCTCACCAACATCCGCAAGGCCCGCGACGAGAGCACCGACGCCGAGCACAAGCGGCGCGCCGCCGAACTCGTCGACATCGTCAAGGACTGCATCCGCCGGCACACCCAGCTCCAGACCCGACTGCTGGAAGCCGGCCCGCTGTTCCGCGCCGAACAGGACCGGCAGGCGTTCTCCGCGCCCACCGCGCGCACCGGCATCGACCTGTACGGTCAACTTCTCGCCCCGGTCCTCACCCTCCCGCTCGCCGAGGCCACCCGGCCCACCGACGCGTTCTTCGCCCGCGGCACCGGCCTGCGCACCCCCGTCTCGGTCCGGGTCAGCGACCTGGTCGACCTGCTGCTCACCCCGCCCGTGGAACGCGAACACCTCGGCGCCGAACTGCCCGAACCCGACCTGGTCGCCACCCCCGACGACAGCCGGTTCTCCGAGGCCCAACTGGAAGCCGCGCTCGACCTGCTGGACCTGCCCGCCGACGCGCCCCGCCGCCTGTCCGGCCTGCTCGCCGACGCCCGCGCCCGCGGCACCGACGGCGGCGAGGACGGCGAGGAACTCGCCTACCTGGTCGCACTGTTGGCCGTGCACGCCGCCAGCCCGCCGGTCGGCACCGCGTACCGGCAGGGCGAGGAACGCCTGCTGTTCGCGGTGGACGACGGCACCCGCCTGGACGACCCGGGCTTCGGCGGCGCGGACCTGATCGTCGGCAGCGCCCTGCTGGACGCCGCCGGGATGGCCGCCGACCGCCGGGACGCGGTGTGACCGGCCGTCCTGCCCGCACCGCCCGCACCGCTTGCAGCACCTGCACCGCCCGCGGCACGAGCGCTGCCCGCAGCACCAGTACGGCCCGCACCGCCCGCAGCACCAGTACGGCCGGCACCGCCCGCAGCACCAGTACCGCCCGCGGCACGAGCACCGCCCGCAGCACCAGTACCGCCCGCGGCACGAGCACCGCCCGCAGCACCAGTACCGCCCGCACCGCCCGCAGCACCTGCACCGAAGGAGCACCCGCATGACCACCAGCACCGAGGCGTGGGCGCCGCAGGACGCCGAGCCGGCCGCCGCCGCCCACGCGGCGATCAGCCCGGCGGACGTCGCCGAGGCCGCCCGCCTGGTGTCCTTCGGCCTGCAGGCGAAGCTGCTGCCCTCCCGGGACGCGGAGTACGCCGAACTGGTGCGCCGCTACCGCGAGGACCCGCAGTTCGGGCGCCTCGCCGACGCCGTCGCCACCGGCATGGGCCTGGTGGTGCTGGAGGTCTCGCCGCGGGCCGGCATGGCCGTCGCCGCCGCCGAGGAGTCGGTGTTCGCCGTCCGGATGGGCGACTACTCGCGCCGCGCCGCCTCCGAGTCCACCGACCGCTTCCTGCACGGCCTCGCGCACCTCGCGGTCGCCGCGCTCGCCTTCCCCCGCCCCGAGGACCTCGCCGACGACGGCTACCTCGGCCGGGTCAGCGTCAACGGCGTGGACGCGTTCGTCCGGCAGGCCTGCCGCCGCCTGGAGGAACGCGCCGCGGCCGAGGGCAGCAACACCGACCCGGCGAGCTCCGCCCCCGCCCTGGAGGCGGCCTGGCGGGTGTGGGCGCGCCGCTCCGCGACCGGCGCCACCAAGGACGCCCGCCGCCTGTCCGGCTCCACCACCGGCATCGTCTCCAAGGCGGTGTCCTTCCTGGTCGACTCCGGCTTCCTGCAGAAGACCTCCGACGACGCCGGCGGCACCTACCGCACCACCGCCCGCTACCAGTTGCAGGTCCGCGACCTGGCCGGCAGCGCCGCCATGGGCGAACTGCTCGACCTGGGCGTCGTCCCGGTCAGCGACGGCACGGCCACCCTGCTGCCGCCCGACGACAGCGACGAACTCGTCGCCGACGCGGGTCTGCCGTTCCACGCACTCTGACGTTCCGTCACCACACGTTCTGAACTGACCGCTCCAGGAGAACCACCGCACATGTACGAGCTGAACCGGGTCCGCCTGTACTCGATCGGACCGGCGGGCGCCCGCTACGCCGACACGGTGCTCGACCTGCGCGGCGTCGGCGAGCCGGTCCCCGAACCGCAGCCGCAGCAGATCGGCCTGTTCGGGGAGGAGCCGGAAGGCCCGCAGCGCCGCCCCGCGCCCGCCGGCGTGCTGTTCCTGGAGAACGGCGGCGGCAAGTCCGTCCTGCTCAAGCTGATCTTCTCGGTGATGCTGCCCGGCCACCGCAACACCCTGGGCGGCGCCTCCTCCGGCGTGCTGCGCAAGTTCCTGCTGGCCGACGACTGCGGCCACGTCGCCCTCGAGTGGCAGCACACCGTCACCGGTGAACTCGTCGTGGTCGGCAAGGTCAGCGAGTGGCGCGGCCGCCAGGTCTCCTCCGACCCGCGGAAGTTCGCCGAACTCTGGTACTCCTTCCGGCCCGGCCCCGGCCTCACCCTGGACGCGCTGCCGGTCGCCGAACGGCCCAGCCTGGCCGGCGATCAGAAGGCCCGCGGCCGCCGCCGCACCATGAAGGGCTTCCGCGACACCCTCACCGAGGCCGCCAAGGCCCACCCGCATCTCGACGTCACCTTCGAGGAGATCCACGACCGCTGGAACGAGCACCTCGGCGCCCTCGGCCTCGACCCCGAACTCTTCCGCTACCAGCGCGAGATGAACGCCGACGAGGGCGAGGCCGCCGGCCTGTTCGCGGTCCGCAACGACGCCGACTTCACCGACCTGCTGCTGCGCGCCGTCACCGACACCCGCGACACCGACGGCCTCGCCGACCTGGTGCACGGCTTCGCCGCCAAGCTCGGCCGCCGCGCCGAACTCACCGCCGAACGCGACTTCACCGCCGGCTCCGTCGACCTGCTGCAGCGCATCGTCGACGCCACCGCCGGCCGGGAGACCGTCCGCGAGGGCCACCGGGCCGCCGAACGCCGCACCCGCAAGCTCGCCCTGTCGCTGTCCGCCCGCTCCGCCGTCGAACGCGACCGGATGCACGACCTGGCCGTCGAGGTCGCCGCCGCCGCGAGCGCCGTCACCGCCGCCGAGACCGACCGCACCCGGCACGCCCTGATCGTCGCCGAACTCGGCCACCGGCACGCCACCCTCGGCCTGGAGGCCGCGACCGCGGAAGCCGGCCGCCTGCGCCGCGAACTCACCGACGCCCGCGCCCAGTTCACCGCCTGGCAGGCCGCCGAGGCGGTCCTGCGGCACCGCGCCGCCGCCGACCGCGCCAGCCGGGTCGCCGCCGCCATCCGGGAAGCCGAACTCGACGCCGCGCCCGCCCTCGCCGCCCGCGACCGCGCCGCCGGCGCCCTCGCCCGCGCCCTCGAAGCCGCCGCGCTCGGCGCCGAGACCCGCGCCGACCAGGAAGAGCTCCGGGCCGGCGAGTTGCAGCAGGACGGCTCGGCCGCCCAGGCCGAAGCCACTGCCGCCGCCACCGCCGCCCAGAAGGCCCGCTCCGAGGCCGAACACCTGCGCCAGCGCCTCACCGAGGTCGAACAGGAGACCGCCGCCGCCGTCGAAGCCGGCTGGATCGACGACTCCGGCGCCGAACCCGACCCCGCCCGCGCCGCCCTGCACGCCGCCGACGCCGAACGCGCCGCCACCGAAGCCCTCGAACTCGCCCGCACCGCCGCCGAATCGGCCGCCGTCCGGGCCCGCGAATCCGCCGCCGCCGAGGCCCGCGCCGAACTCGCCGCCGCCCGCGCCGCCGACGCCCGCACCGCCGCCGAACGCGCCCTGGCCGCCGAACAGCGCACCGCCGCCCAGCTCGCCGCCGAACCCCGGCTCGCCGAACTGCTCTCCCTGACGCCCTACCAGGACGGCGCCGAGGAGACCGAAGGCTTCCTGACACCACGCCAACTCGACGCCTCCGCCGAGGACCTGCGCGAACTGCTCGACCAGGCCGTGGCCAACGCCGAACGCACCCTGTTCGACCTGCGCACCGCCGCCGCCGACGACTCCCGGATCCTCGCCGCCCTCGGCGACGGCGGCCTGCTGCCGCCCGGCCCCGACGTCCTCGCCACCGTCGAGTACCTCGGCGAACAGGGCATCCCCGCGCTGCCCGGCTGGCGCTACCTCGCCCAGTCCGTCGACCCCGCCGACCACGACGCCATCCTCGCCGCCCGCCCCGAACTCGTCGACGGCGTCGTCGTCACCGACCCCGCCTCGCTCGACCGGGCCCGCGAAGCGCTCGCCGCCGCCGCCCTGCTGCCCCGCTCCACCGTCGCCGTCGGCACCGCCGCCGCCCTGATCGCCCCCATCGAGGGCGAACCCGGCTTCTTCCTGGTGCCGCCGAACCCGGCCATGCACAACGAAACCGCCGCCGACGACGAACGCCGCGAACTGCGCGCCCGCGCCACCGCCCGCGAGGAACACATCCGCGAACTCGCCGCCCGCCTCGGCGGCGACCGCGCCCTCGCCGCCCGCCTCGCCTCCTGGCACGCCAGCTGCCCGCCCGGCACCCTCGCCGAACTCGCCGAAGCCGCCGCCGCGGCAGCCGAACACGCCGAACACGCCGCCGCCGAACTCGCCACCCTGCGCGCCGACCACGCCGAAGCCGACACCGACCACCAGGCCGCCGCCGCCCGCCACGAGGAATGCCGGGAAACCGCCCAGCGCACCCGCCGCCGCGCCGACGCCCTCGCCGGCCTCGCCTTCCGCCTGCGCGAACGCGCCAACTGGACCCGCCGGCAACGCGAACTCGCCGACGACGCCACCGAATGCGAACGCCGCCAGGCCCTGTGCACCGAACGCGCCCGCACCTGCGACGAGGACCGCCGCGCCGCCCAGCGCGCCGCCGACGACGCCCGCCGCACCGCCCGCACCCTGCGCGGCGAACGCGCCGAAATCGCCGCCGCCGACACCAGCGCCGAACCCGACGACACCGCCACCCCCACCTCGCTGCCCGCCCTCCGCGAGGCCTACCGGGCCGCCGCCCAGCTCTACGAAAAGGTCGGCGTCGGCGCCGACCTGCGCGCCGAACAGGCCCGCGCCGAAGGCGACGAAGCCGCCGCCGCCGCCGAACTCGACCGCCTCAGCAACAAGGTCAAGGCCCGCGCCGAAGAACTCCTCGCCAGCCCCGACGGCGCCGACGGCCCCGCCCGGCAGGCCGCCGCCGCCCGCGCCGAAGAACTCGTCACCATCATCGAAGCCCGCTCCGGCGCCGCCGCCGAAGAAGTCGGCCGCCTGCGCGGCGACGCCGAACGCTCCGCCCCGGTGAACGGCGAAGCGCACACCGAACTCCCCGAGGACCTGCTCCCCGCCGACCCCGAACACGCCCAGGCCCTGCTGCGCACCGCCACCGCGCTGCTCGCCGAACGCCGCGAACGAGTCGACACCGCGCGTACCGAACACGCCGACCTGCAGCGCACCCTCGACCAGGCCCAGGCCGCCGCCACCGACTTCGAGGAACTCGCCGGACAGCTCCGCGACGCGCTGCGCGACAACGGCGACGAGACCGAGACCGCCGACGCCTACCTCGGCGGCCTCGCCGCGGCCCGCGCCGCCGCCGCCGACACCCGGCGCGCCATGCGCACCGCCGCCACCGAACTCACCGGCGCCGAACTCGCCGTCCGCGACGCCTCCGACGCCCTCGTCCGGCACGCCAACGCCGCCCGCTACGAGGCCGTCCGCACCCCCGCCCGCCAGCAGATCCGCGAGCTGCCCGCCGCCGCCCTGCCCGACCACGCCGCCGCCTGGGCCGCCGCGTTCGCCCCCCGGCTGCGCGTCCTCACCGACGAACTCACCCAGCTGGAACGCAACCGCGCCTCCATCGTCGACCGCCTGCGCGGCCTGGTCGAATCCTCCCTGGCCACCCTGCGCGCCGCCCAGCGGCTCTCCCGCCTCCCCGAAGGCCTCGGCGAATGGTCGGGCCAGGAATTCCTCCGCATCCGCTTCGAGGACCCCGATCACGCCGTCCTGGTCGAACGGCTCGGCGAGGTCATCGACGAAGCCACCCAGTCCGCCGTCAAGAAGAACTCCGACCTGCGCCGCGACGGCATGTCCCTGCTGCTGCGCGGCGTCGCCGCCGCGATCGGCCCCAAGGGCGTCTCGGTCGAAATCCTCAAGCCGGACGCGGTCCTCCGCGCCGAACGGGTCTCCGTCGGCCAGATGTCGGACGTCTTCTCCGGCGGCCAGCTGCTCACCGCCGCCATCGCCCTGTACTGCACGATGGCCGCCCTCCGCGCCAACGACCGCGGCCAGTCCCAGCTCCGCCACGCCGGCACGCTCTTCCTCGACAACCCGATCGGCCGCGCCAACGCGACCTATCTCCTGGAACTCCAGCGCGCCGTCGCCGACGCGCTCGGCGTCCAACTCATCTACACCACCGGCCTGTTCGACACCACGGCCCTCGCGGAGTTCCCCCTCGTCATCCGCCTGCGCAACGACGCGGACCTCCGGGCCGGCCTCAAGTACATCTCGGTGGAAGAACACCTCCGCCCAGGCCTCCCGGCCCCGCAGGACCCGGACGGCCCGACGATTCACGGGGAGATCACGGCGACCAGGATGTTCCGCAAGCCCGAATAGAGCACGCGGGCGCGAAGCCAGGGGCGCGGGGAACTGCGCGAAGGGGAACGCACCACGTCCGCAAGATCGCGACGCAGGCAATGACTTGCCATTGATCGCGACCTTGCGGACTGGTTGGCGCTTGTCGCGCAGTTCCCCGCGCCCCTGGGGTTGCTCTCCCTGGGCTTGCGCCTCCTGCCCTTACGCGTCTTGCACCGGTTGGCCGGCCTTGAGGGTGACCGGGATGCGGCCGGCAACGGCCGCGAGTGCGGATTGGAGGGCGGGCGACTTCTCGGAGGTCTCGTCGGTCTCGACCAGCAGGCCGGTCGCGTGCGGGGCCATGGACGCGCTGAAGATCTTCGCGGGGAGCTTCGCCGTCATGACGGCTTCCATCGCCCGGTCGATCTCCGCCTTCGTGAACGGGCAGTCCTCCACCCGGACCCGTGCGGGGTCGATGTCCGGATGGGCCCGCTTCGCGGCGTCGACCAGCGCCCGGCCCCGCGCCACGTCCGTCACGTACAGCGCGACAGTGTTCTTCTCGTTCTCCAACTCCAGTGACCCGTAAAGGTCCTGGAACGTGCCGCGGCCCTGTTCGCCGAGCGCCGACGCGAGATCCGACAGCCCGGGCCGCGACATTGGCGTGCCGCTCGGTTCGGGCGAGGGTGAGGCGGGCGCCGGCGCGATCGGCGCGACCGGCGCCACGCCGATCGCGGACTGCCGTGTGGAGCCGCAGGCCGTGATCGCGAGCAGCCCGGCCGCCGCAAGGGCGAGTCCGAGTCCCCGTCGATTCCGTGCAGTTGTCATCGGTGCCCCTCGGTTCGACGGGCGCGAGCACTTCTCGCGCCCCACTGGAAATCCCCCGATCCGACGCACGCGGACCGGGGGAGGTTCCAGTGAACGGACCGTCAGTTCCGGGTGGAGGCGGTGACCGAGGCGACCTTCATCGGGTGGCCGGGTTCGGTCGCCGAGGTTGGCGAACTGCCGTGTGCGGCGGGCAGGTTGCCGCCGATGGCGACGTTCAGGATCAGGAAGATCCCGTGGTGCACGGCCTGGTCCCAGGCGGCCGGGGCGACCTGGTCGGAGGTGACGGCGAAGTACTCCTGGCCGTCGCGCAGCCAGCGCACCTTCTCGGTGGCGGCCGTCCGGTCCACCTCCACCGTCCAGGTGTGGAACGCGCCCCAGCAGTCCGCGCAGGACTGTTCGCCGGAGCCGAGGCCGTTGGGCTCCTTGCAGGGGCCGCCGGGTGTGGTGCCGCAGTGGAGTGTGCCGAACACCCCTCGCCCGCCGACGGATTCGAGGACGTCGAGTTCGCCGACGCCCGGCCAGCCGGTGTACCCGTCACGGAGTTTCCCGCCGAGTGCCCAGAACGCGGGCCAATACCCGGACGCGGCAGGCCCCTTGACGTCCGGCAGGGCCAACTTGGCTTCCACGCGCAGGACTCCGCCCGCAGGTGCGGTGAAGTCCGCGCGCCTGGACTCGATCCGGCCCGAGGACCAGTGGCCGGTGGCGTCCCGGGTGGGAACGATCTCCAGTGCGCCGTGGCCGTCCAGCCGGACATTCGCGGTGGAGTCGGTCGTGGTTTCGATCTCGCCGGTGCCCCACTGGACGGCGGGGCAGCCGGGGTAGCAGGTGCCCAGGTCGTACTGCCAGTTCGCGGGGTCGGGCTTCGCGCCGGCCGGGCCGTCGAACTCCTCGTGCAGCAGGGTGGTCCAGCCGGTGCCGAACACGCCCGCGTCGGTGAGGAGTTGGTCGAGCCGGGAGGTGAGGACGACGGCCGCCGCGTTGGTCAGGTGGGAGTCGTCGCGGTACAGCAGGACGTGCTCCAGGACGGCGGGGCACATCCGCCCCTCGCCGGGGCAGAGCACCGAGTTGACGCCGATGGTGCGGACGCCGGGGACGCGGCCGGCGGCGATCTCCTCGGCCAGCGGGTCGGCCCACAGGCCGTCGCTGCGGGCGAAGTCGCAGGCGGAGGTGGTGTCGGGGTGCCCGGAGACGCAGGCGGGGACGTCGCGGCCGGGGCTCGGGGTGTCCTGCAGGTAGACGATCGGGACGCCCAACTCCCGTAGCGGGGTGAGGGTCTGCTCCCAGCCGCGCAGCAGCGTCTCCCGGTCGGAGGTGTAGCGGTTCAGCGTGGAGACGATGATCAGCTTGGGTTTCGGCCCGTCCTTGAGCCGGCTCAGCGCGTTCGCCCGCCAGGTGTCGCACTCGTGGTAGGTGCGCCCCAACTGCGGGTTGGTGACGGTGAGTTCGGGCAGTGGGCAGCCCTGCTTGACGAGCTCCTCGACGGACATGTGGTGCTGGGCGGCGATGCCGAGCAGCGCGGAGAACCACTGGCCGGCGTGCGAGTCGCCGAGCAGCACGATCCGGTCGTCGGCGGTGCCGAAGCGGCAGGGTGGGCTGGTGGTGTCGGCCGGGTTGACCTCGCAGGCGCCGTCCGGCGGGAAGTCCTGCCGGGCCTGGACGGGGTTGGGCACCGTCGGGGCGTGCGCGGGCGGGGCGGCGGCGAGCAGGGTGCGGCCGTCGCGGGCGCCCGGGGGCAGGCCGGACGGGTCCGGGGGAGTGGCGGGGCCGAGCATCCGGATCGTTCCGGTGCCGACGATCAGCGCCAGCACCACCGGCAGCACCACCGCGGTGAGGCCCAACGACAGTCCGCGGCGCGGGATTTCACCGAGCACCCGGCTGCGGCGCAGTGGCTGCTCCAGCCAGTTGAGGGCGGCGAGCGCGGGCAGCGCGGCGGCCGCGGTGAGGGCGAGCTTGACGCCCCAGTGCAGGGTGCCCCACTGGGCTTCGGCGAGCACCAGCACCGGCCAGTGCCACAGGTACAGGTTGTAGGAGAGCCGGCCGATCGCGCGCGGCGCGCCGAGCGACAGCAGCCGTCCCACCAGGTGCGGCCCGGTGCCGGCCAGGACGATCGCGGAAGTGCCGATGGTGGGCACCAGCGCGGCCCAGCCGGGGTAGGGGGTGCGGGCGTCGAAGAGCAGCACGGCGGCGAGTACCGCGGCCATGCCGCCCAGGCCCAGCAACTCCCGTACCGGGCGCGGTATTCGGCGGATCGGCAGCAGTGCGAGGACCGCGCCGGCCGCGAACTGCCAGGCCCGGGTGGGCGTGGAGAGGTACGCGCCGGCGCTCCAGTGCAGGGAGAGCCAGAACGAGCCGGCGCCGAGCAGCAGCGTCAGGCCGAGCAACGTGCGCCGCTTCCAGACCCGGCGGGCGGCGAGGGCCATCAGCGGGGCCCACAGCAGGTAGAACTGCTCCTCGACGGCGAGCGACCAGAAGTGCAGCAGCACGCTCGGGTCGCGGCCGGCCGCCAGGTAGTCGGTCTGTTCGGCGATGAAGCGCCAGTTGGCGACGGACAGCGCGGAGGCGAGGACGTCGCGCTCCAGGTCGGCGCGGCGCAGCGGCGCGGTGAGCAGGGCGCCGAGGACGGCGACCACGGCGAGCACCACGGCGGCGGAGGGCAGCAGGCGGCGGGCGCGCCGGGAGTAGAACTCGGCGAGCCGGACCTTGCCGGTGGCGGCGCTCTCGCCGCGCAGCAGGCCGGTGATGAGGTAGCCGGAGATGACGAAGAACACGTCGACGCCGACGAAGCCGCCGGCCAGGCCGGGGACGGCCGCGTGGAAGGCGAGCACGGCGAGCACGGCGACGGCCCGCAGTCCTTCGATGTCGGGTCTGAACTTCGGCCGCTCGACGGGGGGTTGCCCGAGAACGACGGTGAGCGGGGCGGTGCTGGTGGACACGGGAGGTGGACCTTTCAGCCCAGCCAGGGCAGCATCGGCGCCACCCAGCCGGAGGCGAGCAGGGCGATCAGGGCGAGCGTGCTCGTGACGGCGAGGGCCTCGGGCCAGCGCCGGGGCCGCATCGCCGGGCGGGCCCCGGATTCGGTGTTCTCGGTGGGGTGCGGCCGCAGCTCGGCGTACAGGTCGCGCACCAGCGGGAGGCCGGCGTGCAGCTGTACGGCGAGGTAGAGGCCCAGGCCCCAGGTGTAGTGCCAGCCGTACCTGGCGGTGGCGAGGCTCACGCCGACGGCGGTGGCGATCAGGGTGCCGGCCGTCCACAGCAGGGAGACCAGCAGGACCTTGCGGGCCATGCCGCCGGAGCCGCCGGGCCTGGCCACGCCGGTGGGCACCCAGGCGGCGCTGCGGCCGCGCAGGGTGTGCCAGTAGGCGGTGGCGGCGGCGAAGCTCATCAGGACGTTGGCGCGCAGCACCTCGGTGCGCCAGCGGGTGCGGCTGACCCGGGGCAGCAGCACGTGCCACAGCCACAGCAGGGAGAGCATCGGCAGCACGTACCAGGCGCGGACCTCGCCGGGGAAGGCGAACAGCATGATCAGCGGCGGCAGCGGCGCGGTGAGCACGTTCACGGCGGCGGCCAGGTAGCCGACGATGCCCTCGTCGAAGCAGCGGCGCATCCGCCAGGTCATGGCCTTGCGGGCGGGCCGGTCGCCGATCAGGTGCAGGTTGCCCATCGCCCAGCGGTACTGCTGGTTGACGAAGCTGGTGGTGGACTCGGGCGAGGTGCCCTTGGCGACCAGCACCGGCACGTACCGGGTGGTGAATCCCTGCTGGTGCAGGGCGAGTCCGGTGTACATGTCCTCGCTGTGGTCGAGGCGGGCGAAGCCGCCGGCGGCGTCGATCGCGGAGCGCCGGTAGACGGCGTTGGAGCCGCAGCAGATCGCCGCGTCGGAGGCGTCCCGGCTGGGCTGCACCCAGCGGAAGAACCACTCCTGGGCCGCTCCGGCGGCGCGCTGCACCCAGCCCATCTCGGCGTCGGTGTCGAAGCACTGCGGGCTCTGCACGATGCCGACCGCCGGATCGCCGAAGTACGGCAGCAGGTGTTGCAGCAGGTCGGCGCGCGGCGCGAAGTCGGCGTCCAGGATGGCGATGTACTCGCCGCTGCTGAGGGTGAGCGCGTGGTTGAGGTTGCCGGCCTTCTTGAACTCGCCGCGGTTCGGCCGGACCACGTAGTGGTAGCCGAACTTGGCTGCCAGCGAGGCGACTTCGGGCCGGTCGGCGTCGTCCAGCACCCAGACGTCGAGGGTGCCGGGGTGGTTCATCCGGGCGACCGCGCGGTAGGCATTGGCGAGGATGTCGAGCGGCTCGCCGCAGGTCGGCAGGTACAGGTCTACGGTCGGCGGGTCGGCGGGCTGCCAGGCGGCGACCAGCAGTTCGTGGCCGGCCCGGGTGAAGCGGCGGCGGCGGAGCCCGTTGAGACAGGTCAGGGCGAGAGCCACCAGGTTGATGCCGAGCACGGCCAGGAACGGCCAGAGCACGGGATTGCGGAGCGAGAAGCTGAACATCGTGGCCGCGCTGAACACGAAGGCGAGCGCGGAGAGCAGCGGGACCCAGCGGCGCTGAGGTCCGAAATACCAGTAGAGCTCCTGATCGGAGGGTGGTGACGGAAGGTGATTGACAGTCATAAGGCCCCCCACGGCCGGTCATTGACACCTGTCGTCGGTCAGATTACCTGATTGGTATAGACCAAATGACCACGTGGGATGAACGCTGGAGCAACTCTGGTGAAGCCCGTGTGACCAGGCATGACCGTGTCAGAAAATGCCCCGGGCCGCCCGGCGGGCGGGGCTTCCGAGGCGGTTGACGGGCAGGGTGACGGGACGGTTCCGGGTGAAAGGTGGCGAAGGGGCGCCAGGGCTCAGGGCGAGGACTCGCCAGGGAAATTGACGGACCGTCAGGCTCGTGGCCGGCGATGCGCGCGAACGGTCAGTGGGCGGTCGGCTTCGAGATGGTGAGGCAGGGCTCGGCGGCGGCCAGCACCGCGTCCAGCAGACCGGGGAAGCGCTCGCCGAGATCGGCGGTGCGCAAGGTGTTCATCTTGGAAGTGCCGCGCCGGTGCTGACGAATCAGTCCGGCTTCGCGCAGGACGCGGAAGTGGTGCGTCAGCGTCGACTTGGTGACCGGCAGCTCGAAGGCCAGGCAGTTCAGCTCGTCGCCGCCCGCCCCCGCGAGCTCGGCGACGATCCGCAGCCGGGTCGGGTCGGCGAGCGCGTGCAGCACGGCCTCCAGCCGCAGCTCGGCGACGGTCGGCTCGGGCAGCAGCCCCGGACAGTCCTGGTCGATGGTCACCCTGCCATAGTACGAGAACTCTCGTAGTTTGACAGATCTCGTAGTACGGCAGCTATCGTACGAAGCGAGAGACCGTCGCTGTCGGGACCACAGGAAGGACGGGCCGTCGTGAGCGCCCTGTTCGAGCCGATCACCCTCCGTTCGCTGACCATCCCCAACCGGATCTGGCTCAGCCCGATGTGCATGTACTCGGCCGCCGCCGAAGGCCCCGAGGCCGGCGTCGCCACCGACTTCCACCTCGCCCACCTCGGCTCCCGCGCCGCCGGCGGCGCCGGCCTCGTCATGGTCGAGGCCACCGGCGTCCGCCCCGACGCCCGGATCTCCCCGTGGGACCTCGGCCTGTGGAACGACCGCCAGCAGGACGCCCTCGCCCGGATCACCGCCCTGATCCGCGCACACGGCTCGGTACCCGCGATCCAGCTGGCCCACGCCGGCCGCAAGGCCTCCACCGCGAAGGCCGGCGCGGGCGGCGGCCCGCTCGCCGTCGAGGACGGCGGCTTCCCGGTCGTCGGCGCCTCGCCGATCCCGTTCGACGACGGTTACCCCGCACCCGCCGAGCTGACGGAGGCCCAGATCGCCGAACTGATCGAGGACTTCGCGTCCGCCGCCCGCCGCGCCCTGGCCGCCGGCTTCCAGGTGGTCGAGGTGCACGGCGCCCACGGCTACCTGATCCACCAGTTCCTCTCCCCGCTCACCAACCACCGCACCGACGGCTACGGCGGCGACTTCGCCGGCCGCACCCGCCTCGCCCGCGAAATCGCCACCGCGGTGCGGGCCGTGTGGCCCGCGGACCTGCCCGTGCTGTTCCGCGTCTCCGCGACGGACTGGGTCACCGACGAGCCGAGCTGGACGGTCGAGGAGAGCGCCCTGCTCGCCAAGGAACTCCAGGCCATCGGCATCGACCTGATCGACGTCTCCTCCGGCGGCCTCGTTCCGAACGCGAAGATCGTCGTCGGGCCCGGCTACCAGGTGCCGTTCGCCGCGCAGATCCGCGAGCAGGCCGGCGTTCCGGTCAGCGCGGTCGGGATGATCTCGGAGCCTGCCCAGGCCGAAACCGTCCTGGCGGACGGCAGCGCGGACGTGGTCATGCTCGGCCGCGAGCTGCTCCGCGACCCGTACTGGCCGCTGCACGCGGCGAAGGCGCTGGGCGCGCAGCGCAACTGGCCGGCGCAGTACGGCTACGCCGTGGGCTCCAGGGGCTGAGACCGCGGAGGGCGCGAACCCGGGGGCGCGTGGGGGGGACCTCCCGGCCCGCCAGGGCTGGGGGAGAACGGCGCGGCCAGCCGAGCACGGTCGGCCAGATCGCGATGCAGGACGATGACTTGCACTGTCTTGCGATCCGGCGGCCGGGTGCCTTCCGCTGCGCGCAGTTCCCCGAGCCCCCAACTCACCATCCTGCGCGGCGATCTGGCTGCTGGTGCATGGCTGGCCGCGCAGTTCCTCGCGCCCCTGGGTTCCCTCCTGCGCGTGAACCCGTCATCGGGCCGGCCGAGTTGGGTGTGCGGCGGCGGCTTGCCGCAACCTGGCGGGAGACCACGATGTCTATCAGGCACCAGGCCAGGACGAAGACGCCCATTGCCATCGTCGCCAGCGCGGGCACGATGAGGGCGGTGTGCGACCAGGACGCCAGGACGGCGACTATCACCGTCACCACAGTGAACGCGAATGCCAGGCCCGCCCGGACCGCGGCCGCCCGCACCTCGTCCGGCAGCCGATTGCGCCGACGACGCGCCATCGCCACCCCCTGTCGGATGCGCACCCGTCCGGTGCTCCCCAGACTGCCCCAATAAGGGTGAAGGTATGCCGCCACTCGGCTGATTTCCACTCAATCCGGGCGTGTCGCGCCGACGGACCGTCAACCCCCTGTCGGGAATCGTATTCAGGCCCGCAAGAGGGTCAGTCCGGCAGGGTCGCGTCCAGTTCCTCCAGCGCGCCGACCACGATGGTGCGCATCGCGCGTTCGGCCAGTTCCGGCTCGCCCGCGCAGATCGCCTCCGCGACCTCCCGGTGCAGTTGCACCGCGTACTCGCGCGGCCGGTGCGGCATCAGCCGGTGTTCGGTGCGGCCGGTCAGCACCGCGCCGACGGTGTCCTTCAGGTGTGCGAACATCTCGTTCCCGGAGGCCCGCAGCACCGCCGCGTGGAAGGCGATGTCGTGCGCGAGGAAGGACTCCAGGTCCGCCGCCCGGGCGGTGACGGTCAGTTCGACGGCCAGTGCGCTGAGTTCGCGCCGGTCGTCGTCGCTGGCGTGGCGGGCCGCCAGCGACGCCGCGGCCGGCTCCACCGCGACCCGCAGTGAGCCGAGCGAGCGCAGCTGCGCGGAGCGGCCCGCGCCGGCCAGGCGCCAGCGGATGACCAGCGGGTCGAACACGTCCCAGTCGGCCTGCGGCCGCACCGTGATCCCGACCCGGCGGCGCGGCTCGACCAGCCGCATCGACTCCAGGACGCGCACCGCCTCCCGCACCACCGTGCGGGACACCCCGTGCTGCTCCTCCAGTTCCTCGGTGCGCAGCACGGTGCCGGCGGGCAGCTCGCCGGAGGCGATCGCCGGACCGAGGTGGGCAAGCAGACGGCCGGGCAGGCCCTGGATCTCCATCGGGCCAGCCTATCGGCGAGATCACGGCCGACCCGGGGGTGGGGGAGTGCCGAACGGCTCCCACCTGCGGCGATGCCTAGAGGCGATGCATATACGTATGACGATTGGGTTTCGGTGGCTTGAATAAGTCATACCTTTGGGCTTACCTTGCCGGGGACCAGGCAAGGACAGGAGCACCACCCATGGCTCTCAGCGTCGAGAACCAGCAGCCGCCCGTCATCGTGGTGATGGGCGTCTCCGGAGTCGGGAAGACCACCGTCGCCCGACTGCTCGCCCACCGCCTCGGCCTCCCGTACGCCGAGGCCGACGACTTCCACCCCGCCGCCAACATCGCCAAGATGAGCGCCGGGATCCCGCTGGACGACCAGGACCGGCAGCCCTGGCTGCGCGCTCTCGGCGCCTGGCTCGGCGAGCGGGCCGAGGCCGGCACCGGCGGCGTCGTCACCTGCTCCGCCCTCAAGCGCAGCTACCGCGACACCCTGCGGGCCGCCTGCCCCGAGGCGTTCTTCCTGCACCTGACCGGCAGCCACGAGCTGGTCGGCGACCGACTGGCCCACCGCACCGGCCACTTCATGCCGACCTCGCTGCTGGACTCCCAGTACGCCACCCTCGAACCGCTCCAGGCGGACGAGAACGGCACCGTGCTGGACGTCGACGCCGACCCCGACACCCTCGTCGAACGCGCCGTCGCCACCCTGCCGAACTGATCCCCGCCAGACCCGTCACACCCCGCCGCCGCCCACCGGACCCCCGGGCGGTGCCGGCCCGTCAATGGAGACTCGCGTGACCCCCACCCTGCTGGCCGCCGCCGCGCCGGCGCTCCCCCACACGTCCAGCAACGGCCAGTTGCTGCTCGCGGTGCTGCTCAGCATCGGCGCCATCGTGCTGCTGATCACCAAGTTCAAGCTGCACCCGTTCCTGGCGCTCACCCTCGGCTCGGGCCTGCTCGCCGCCGTCGCCGGCGCGCCGTTCGACAAGCTGCTGAGCAGCTTCTCCACCGGATTCGGCTCCACCGTCGCCTCGGTCGGCCTCCTGATCGGCCTCGGCGCGATGCTCGGCAAACTGCTCGCCGACTCCGGCGGCGCCAACATCATCGCCGACACGGTGCTCGCCCGGACCGGCCCGAAGATGCTGCCCTGGGCGATGGCGCTGATCGCCGCCGTGCTCGGCCTGCCGCTGTTCTTCGAGGTCGGCGTCGTCCTGCTGATCCCGATCGTGCTGCTGGTCGCCCGCCGCGGCAACGTCCCGCTGATGCGGATCGGCATCCCCGCGCTGGCCGGCCTGTCCGTGCTGCACGGCCTGGTCCCCCCGCACCCGGGCCCGCTGGTCGCCGTTGACGCCCTCAAGGCCGACCTCGGCGTCACCCTCGCGCTCGGCCTGCTGATCGCCGTCCCCACCCTGATCGTGGCCGGCCCGCTGTTCTCCCGGTTCGCCCAGCGCTGGGTCGGCCCGCTGGAGATCCCGGCCGACACCACGCCCGCCGAGACCGTCAAGCACGAGAAGACCCCGCGGTTCGGTGCCGTCCTCGCCACCATCCTGCTGCCGGTCGCGCTGATGCTCGGCAAGGCCCTCGCCGACGTGGTGATCGACGACCCGAAGAACACCGCTCAGCGGTTCTTCGACTTCATCGGCTCCCCGCTGATCGCGCTGCTCGCCGCCACCCTGCTCGCCATGGTCACCCTCGGCAGGGCCGCCGGGTTCGACAAGGCCCGGATCTCCGAGACGGTCGGCAGCTCGCTCGGCCCGATCGCCGGCATCGTGTTCATCGTCGGCGCGGGCGGCGGCTTCAAGCAGACCCTGATCGATGTCGGCGTCGGCCAGGCGGTCAGCGAGTGGTCCGGCAAGTGGCACATCTCCGCGCTGCTGCTCGGCTGGCTGATCGCCGTGCTGATCCGCCTCGCCACCGGCTCCGCCACGGTCGCCACCATCACCGCCGCCGGCATCGTGGGCCCACTGGCCGCCGACATGTCGACCACCCACGCCGCGCTCATGGTGCTCGCCATCGGCGCCGGGTCGCTGTTCCTGTCGCACGTCAACGACGCCGGCTTCTGGCTGGTGAAGGAGTACTTCGGGATGAGCGTCGGCCAGACGCTGAAGTCCTGGTCGGTGATGGAGACGGTGATCTCGGTGGTCGCGATCGCCCTGATCCTGCCGCTCAGCCTCGTCATCTAGCGCGCAGCACCCCACAGACCGCGACGCCCTCCGGATCCCGCTTCTCTCCCGGAGGGCGTCGTCGCGTTCCGGCGCGTACTACCGCGCCAGCAGCTCCGCCGTGCGCTTGCGGACCTCCTCGGTGTCCAGCCCGCGCACCGTCAGCGTGGTACGCCGCCGAAGCGCGTCGTCCACCGTGTACGCCCACTCCTGCTCGGCGGCGTACACCACCTGCGCCCACACGTCCGGCCCGTCCGGGTGCACCCGCTCGCCCAGTTCGGGGCGTTCGGCGATCAGCCGGGCGATCTCGAACGACAGCGTGCCGTAGTGGGTGGCCAGGTGGCGGGCCACCAGCGGGTCCATCCGGGAGCCAGGCTCGCGGTCCATCAGCAGCCGGTGCGCGACCGCCTGCGGGGCGCCGATGCCCGGCAGCGGCACCGTGGCGGGGAACGGCGAGATGTCCTCGGCCAGGCCCACGCCCCGGGAGTTCTTCAGCTTCTCCAGCACCACCCGGCCGATGTGCCGGTAGGTGGTCCACTTGCCGCCCGCCACCGACAGCATCCCGCCCCGGCCCTCGGTGACCACCGTCTCCCGCTTGGCCGCCGCCGTCGCCCCCGGACCGCCCGGCAGCACCCGCAGGCCCGCGAAGGCGTACGTGATGTCCTCGCGCCGCAGGTGCTCCTCGCGCACCGCGTGCCCCGCCTCGGACAGGATCTGGTCGATGTCCGCGTCGGTGGCCCGCACATCCAGCGGGTCGCCGGTGTACTCCTCGTCGGTGGTGCCCAGCAGGACGTGGTCCTCCCACGGGATGGCGAAGGACACCCGGTACTGGTCGATCGGAATGGTCAGCGCGGCCCGCCACGGCGCCTGCCGGCGCAGCACCACGTGCGCGCCCTTCGACAACCGGATCGACGGCTCGGCGCCCGGGAACTCCATCCGCCGCAGGTGGTCCACCCACGGGCCGGTGGCGTTCAGCACCAGGCGCGCGTCGATGCCGAACTCGGTGCCGTCGAGGCGGTCGCGGACCTCCGCGCCGCTCACCCGGCCGCGGGTGAAGCGCAGACCCGTCACCTCGGCGTGGTTGAGCACCACCGCACCCGCGTCCACCGCCGCCCGCACCGTCATCACGGCCATCCGGGCATCGTTCATCTGGTGGTCGCCGTACACCGCGACCCGCCGCAGGCCCTCGGTGCGCAGCCCCGGCACCGCGCGGGCCGCCGCCTTCGGCGAGACCACCCGGCCCAGGCCGTCGCGGAACGCGGACAGCGCCGAGTACAGGAACACACCCGCGCCCAGCTTGGGCGCCGAGTGCGGGCCGCCCTCGTAGACCGGGACGAAGAAGGTCAGCGGGTTGACCAGGTGCGGGGCCACGTCGGTGGCCAGCGCCCGGCGCTCCTTGTGGTTCTCCGCGACCAGCTTGACCGCGCCGGTCTGCAGGTAGCGCAGCCCGCCGTGGACCAGCTTCGAGGACGCGGAGGACGTGGCGTTCGCGAAGTCCCCGGCGTCCACCATGGCCACCTTCAGCCCGGCCTGGGCGGCCGTCCAGGCGGTGGCGGTGCCGAGGATGCCGCCGCCGATGACCAGCAGGTCGTAGCGGGCCCGGCCGAGCAGCTCGCGGGTGGCGGCGCGGGAGGCGACGCGGCCGGCGGCGCGCTCGGCGCCCAGGGTCGGGATGCTTGCCATGGTGTGTGCGGCGGGCCCGGTTCGCGGCCGGTTCCGCGTCTCCTTCCGATCGGGAACGGTGGCTCTGACACGGGTCAGAGTGGCGGGCTGTGGCGGGCGGTGGCGTCAGAGCTGCGGCTGCTCCTCGTCCTGCTCGATCCAGCCCATGGTGCGCTCCACCGCCTTCAGCCAGTTGCGGTGCTCGCGCTCGCGGGTCGCGTCGTCCATCCGGGGCGTCCACTCGGCGGCCCGGTGCCAGTTGGCGCGCAGCGTGTCCAGCCCGTCCCAGAAGCCGACCGCCAGGCCGGCCGCGTAGGCCGCGCCGAGCGCGGTGGTCTCGGCGACGTACGGGCGCTCCACCGGGACGTTCAGCACGTCCGCGATGTTCTGCATCAACAGGTTGTTGGACGTCATGCCGCCGTCCACCTTCAGCGCGGTCAGCGTGACACCGGAGTCCTTCTCCATGGCGTCCACCACCTCGCGGGTCTGCCAGGCGGTCGCCTCCAGCACCGCCCGCGCCAGGTGGCCCTTGGTGACGTACCTGGTCAGGCCGGTGATCACACCGCGCGCGTCGGAACGCCAGTAAGGGGCGAACAGGCCGGAGAACGCGGGCACGAAGTACGCGCCGCCGTTGTCCTCGACGGTGCCCGCCAGGGTCTCGATCTCGGCCGCCGTGGAGATGATGCCGAGCTGGTCGCGCAGCCACTGCACCAGCGAACCGGTGACCGCGATCGATCCCTCCAGGGCGTACACCGGCGGCTGGTCGCCGATCCGGTAGCCGACCGTGGTGAGCAGCCCGTGGTAGGAGTTGACGATCCGCTCGCCGGTGTTCAGCAGCAGGAACGTTCCGGTGCCGTACGTGGACTTCGCCTCGCCCACGTCGAAACAGGTCTGGCCGAACAGCGCGGCCTGCTGGTCGCCGAGCGCCGCCGCCACCGGCACACCCGCCAACACCCCGACCGCCTCGCCGTACACCTCGGCGGAGGAACGGATCTGCGGCAGCATCGCCATCGGCACGCCGATCGACTCGGCGATCCGCTCGTCCCACTCCAGCGTGTGCAGGTTCATCAGCAGGGTGCGGGAGGCGTTGGTGACATCCGTGACGTGCCGGCCGCCGTTGACGCCGCCGGTCAGGTTCCAGATCACCCAGGTGTCCATGGTGCCGAACAGGATGTCGCCGGCCTCGGCGCGCTCGCGCAGCCCCTCCACGTTGTCCAGCAGCCAGCGGATCTTCGGCCCCGCGAAGTAGCTGGCCAGCGGCAGGCCCGTCTCCCGGCGGAACCGGTCCTGCCCGACATTGCGGCCCAACTCCCGGCAGAGCGCCTCGGTGCGGGTGTCCTGCCAGACGATCGCGTGGTGCACCGGCTCACCGGTGTGCCGGTCCCACAGCACCGTGGTCTCACGCTGGTTGGTGATGCCGACCGCCCGGATGTCTTTCCGGGTCAGCCCCGCCTTCTCCAGCGCGCCCCGCACCACCGCCTGCACCCGCGTCCAGATCTCCGCCGCGTCGTGCTCCACCCAGCCCGGCTGCGGGAACAACTGCGCGTGCTCCTGCTGCTCGACGGCGACGATCCGGCCGTCCGCCCCGAACAGGATGCACCGGCTGGACGTGGTGCCCTGGTCGATCGCGGCGATGTAGCTGGCAGTCATGCGGTTCCTCGGCTCGGCTCAGGGACGTCAACGGGGGACGGGGCTGACCCTTCGTCAGTCCCCGTGCGCGCGGGTCCGGCAAACCACGCGGGCGGCGCGGAACGCCCGGACCCTCCAGCCGTCGTTCGACAATGTCGACCGACGTTTGGAAGCCAACAGCAGCCGGACGCCCGACGTCAAGGCGTGGTGACCCGCGACGCCCCGACGGCCACGCACCGCCGCCGGACGATCACCCGCTGCCCACCGGACACCCTCAGAACCGGTGCGCCCCGAGGTCACGGGAGATCGCCCGCGCCGCCGTCCGCACCGACGCCACCAGCGACGGGCGCACCGCCCCGCCCTCGCACACCGTCTCCACCGCGCCGCTCACGCACACCGCGCCCACCGGGTTGCGCCGCCGGTCCTGGATCAGCGCCGCCACCGAGGCCACGCCCTCCCAGGTCTCCTCCACCGCGTCCGCCCAGCCCCGCTCCCGCACCAGCGCGCACTGCGCGTCCAGCGCCGCCGGCTCGGTCACCGTCCGCGGCGTGAACGCCTCCCACGGCCCGTCGCCCAACTCGCCGCGCGCCACCGGGTCGTACGCCAGCAACACCTTGCCCAGCGCCGTCGCGTGCAGCGGCTGCATCGAACCGACCTCCAGCACCTGCCGCGAATCGTCCGGCCGGAACACGTGATGCACCACCAGCACCCCCCGCTGGTGCAGCACCCCCAGGTACACCGTCTCGCCCGCCGCCCGCGCCAGATCGTCCGCCCACACCAGCGCCCGGGCCCGCAACTCGTGCACGTCCAGGTAGCTCTGGCCGAGCCGCAACAGCTCCGCCCCCAACTGGTACTTGCCGCTGTCCGGGTCCTGCTCGACGAACCCCTCCTGCTGCAGCGTCCGTAGAATGCCGTGCGCCGTCCCCTTCGCCAGCCCGAGCCCCGTCGCCACCTCCGACAGCCCGAGCCGCCGCTCCCCGCCCGCCAACAGGCGCAGGATCGCGGCCGCCCGCGACAGCGACTGGATCGCACCGGACACCGGCCCACCTCCACTGACCACCGGTCGGCAATGCCGACCCCACCTACCGTGCTCCGACGGTACTACCCCGGCGACCCCGGCAGCTCACACCGGTGCGGTACGGCTGGTGCGTTACGGCTGGTGTGGTGCGGCGCGGGCGGCTCGGGTGCGGGCTGTGCGGTGGGGTGCTGCGCGGGCGGTGTGGTGCGGTGCGGTGCGGGCGGTGCGGGTGCGGTGCTGCACGGTGCTGCACGGTGCTGCACGGTGCGGTGCGGGCGGTGCGGGCTCAGGCCTTCGTGGCGGGATCCGCCACCCAGCCCGCCATCAGCACCAGGCCCGACGCGCGGTGCACCGCCAGGAACGCGAACGGCCGGTCGAAACGCGCCACCGCACGCCGCACCCGGAACCGGCGGGAGACCAGCGCGGCGGCCCTGGTCATCGCCAGTGCCGTCACCGCTCCCGCCTCGAAGCCCTCCGCCGAGAACTCCGCCATCGCCACCTGCCGGGCCTGCGACACCTTCAAGGCAATACTCCGGCTGATTCCCCGGAACCAGTCGCCGTCCCGGGCGGCCGTTCGCAGCCCGAACACCTCCGCACTCGCCAGCAGGTCGTGCTCGGCCCGCACCGAGAACGCCACCGTGGTCAACGTGCCGAGGTTGTGCGGCGACGTCGAGTCGACCATCGTCAACTTCAGCCCCGGCCACGGTTCCCCGTCCGACAGGCCGTCCATCGGCATCCGCCGCGACGCGCCCGACACCAGCTCGAACCCGGCCGCCACCACCGCCCCCGGCGCCGCGCCCTCCCCGCCGAGCACCAGGTGGACGTCCACCTCGCCGTCCCCGACCACCCGGACCTCCGTCACCGGTCCGGTCGAGGTCTCCGCCACCGCGATCCGCTCGTACAGCTCGGCGCCGGAGGCCTCCAGCCCCACCAACTCCCGCTGCGCCCAAGGGCCTTCGGTCAAGCGCTGCCGAACCGTCCGGAACGGCGCCGCCCACTTGGTCCGCACCGTCACCGCCGACGCCAGCAGCAGCTCCACTCCCGCGACGTCCACCGGCATCCGCTGCAACAGGCCGCCGGTCTGCTCCGCCGCCCACCGGTCCAGCGCGGCCCGATCACCGTCCGGGCTGCCCGTCAACCGGCCCCACAGCGACGCGCCCACCTGCTTCACCCAGGCGGGCTCCACCTCGACGCCGTCCGCCGTCCACACCCCGAGTGCCGCCGCGCAGCCCAGCACCCGTCGCACCAGCTCCAGCAACTCCGACGCCGCCGCCGGGGCCTGCTCGGCCGGCACCCCCAAAGCCTCCGCCAGCTCCTCGCGCACCGGCTCGCCCGCCCCGGCCGCCAGCGCCGCGAGCAGCGGCCACACCCCCACCGCCGTCCACACCTGCCCGGAGCCGAACGCCAACTCACGCCCCCAGCGCGCCCCGAGACCGTTCACCACACCGACCGCCCGCACCGCGACCCCTCTCCGTCCGTGGACCACCCGACCCATCCTCCCCGTCCCCGGGCCGGTCCGTCGCGCGGAAACACGGCGGGGGAGACAGCGGACAGCCGCTGCCTCCCCCGACCGCGTGACGGTTACTGCGGGTTGTTGTCCGCGATGGAGTCGGCCGGCAGGGCGGGCGCGCAGTCCGGGCCCGGGATGTCGGTCAGGCCGCCCATGATGACGCTGGCGCCGTGGGACGGGTCGGTCTTCGCCAGCGGGAAGACGATCTGCACCTGCTTGTCCGCGGGGATCCGAGCGGGGTTGAGGATCAGGACGAGCTTGCCGTTCTCCCGGCCGAGGGTCCAGCTCTGGTCACTGGCCTCGGGCGCGGGGTTCGCGGAGAAGGACGGGGCGATCGCGGAGGGGGACGGGGCGCCCGCGGAGGCGGACGGCGAGCTCGAGGGCGCAGAGCTGGCCGAAGTGGACGGCAGAGGCGCCGGGGCCTGGCAGTTGGGGTCGCCGGCGTAGACGCGGGCGCGGATGCCGAGCCGATCGAGCTCGCGCTGCACCTTGGCGAGGTCGAGCTTCCCCGCCGGGTTGACGACGGTGAGCTTCACGGTGCCGTTGTCGGCGGACTGCAGGGTGTACGCCGCCGCGCTCTGGGTCGGCAGCGCGGTCAGGACGACACCGGTCGCGGCGGCGACCAGGGCGGCCGGCAGCGCGATCCGCACGCCGAGACGCCGACGCTTCACGTTCAGGTCCTGCTGCTCGTTGTCGCGGCGGGACATGTTCAGCAAGCTGTTCATCAGGTGTTCCTCACGCTGGTGTTCGCGGCCGGCGGGAAAGTCGCGTTCGGCGGGCGCCGGCAGCATCCGACGCAGCGTCTGCAGGTCGTCGTCCTGGTACCCGGTCATCACGCGTTCCCCTTCTTCGGCCCGACCGCTTCGGTGCGGTCATCTGTTACCTGCCGTCCTGTGGCCGCAGGTTCCACCCGCAGGCCAAGATTTTTTTGTGCGAGCCGGTCCAAGCGGCGGCGGGCCCGGGACAGCCGGGAACGGACCGTGCCGACCGGCACCCCCAGCGCGTGCGCGGCCGCCGCATAGTCCAGCCCCGCCCACACGCACAGCGCCAGCACCTCCCGGTCGGTGCGGGAGAGATGTTCGAGAACCTCCCGCACCGCGGCGATGCGCTCCTGGTCCTCCAGCCGCCCGACCAACTCGTCGGCGAAGTCGGGCAACAGCTCCGGCTCGGGCATCCGCTCCATCAACGCACGGTGCCGGCGCGCCACCCTGCGACGGCGGTGCACCACGAACGTCGCGATTCCCAGCAGCCACGGCAGCAGACTCCCGCCGGTCGGCTCGGCCTTCTCCCGCAGCCGCCACGCCTCGAGGAACACCAGCGAGGCGCAGTCCTCCGCCCCCGACCAGTCGCCGGTCAGCCGAAAGCAGTGGTTGTACACCGCCTTGCCGTGCTCACGGAACAGCACCCCGAAGGCGCCCTCGTCACCTGCCCGTATCCGGGCTCGAAATCCTGGATCCATACCCTTCTCCGCCGCCCACGGGCACACGAGTTCCACGTGAGCTGCACCACACCGGGGCCGGGCGTTGCATACTGTCGGGGCCCCGCGCCAACTGGCCTCCGATCAACCGCAGTTGTCACCGGCGGCCGCCACCTCCACGATCCGGCCGGGCGCGTTGGCCGGCGGCGCGAGCGCCTCGGCCGGTGGCTCGCCACCCCTGGTCGGGTCGTGTGCGGAGTCTGTCAGAAGATCCGGCACGCTCTCCCGCGAGCCGCCCCTTGCGTGCCTGGGGGTGGAATTCGGAGCGCCCGCGCAGTGTGTCAGCCGGCGGTCTGCTCGGCGATCGCGGCCGCCATCTCCGCGATCCGGTCCGCGCCCACCCGGCAGCAGCCGCCGACGAGTCGGGCGCCCGCCGCGACCCAGCCCGGTGCGTCGGCGGGATCGAACGAGGCCGGGCCCGCCCAGTCGTGGGCCGTCGCGTTCCAGCCCTCGCCGCTGTTCGGGTACGCGACCGCCGGTCGGCCCGTCAGTTCCACCGCCAGCCGCACCGCTGACGAAACCTCTTGCGGCGCACAGCAGTTGACGCCCACCGCCACCACCTCCGGCACGTCCGCCAGCAACGCGAACGGCTCCGCGAGCGGCTCGCCGCCCCGGGTCAGGCCGTCCGCCGCACCGAACGAGAACCACGCGGGAAGCCCCAACTCCCGGACGCATTCCGCGAGTACGCGCGCCTCCAGCAGGTCCGGCACCGTCTCCACCGCCAGCGCGTCCGGCCCGGCCGCCGCCAGTACCTCCAGGCGCGGACGGTGGAAGGCGGTCAACTCCGCAGCGGACAGGCCGTAGTGGCCCCGGTACTCGGAGCCGTCCGCCAGCACCGCCCCGTACGGGCCCACCGACGCCGCCACCCAGCGCGGCCGTCCGTCACCCAGCTCCGCCGACGCCTCCTCGGCCGCCTGCCGCGCCAACTCCACGCTCAACGCCAGCAGTCGGTCCGCCTTCGCCGTGCTCACGCCGCGCGCCGCGAAACCCGCCCGGCTCGCCTGGTAGCTCGCCGTGGTGGCGACCTGCGCCCCAGCCTCGAAGAACGCCCGGTGCGCCGCCACCAACTGCCGCGGATCGTCCAGCAGCAACCGCGCCGACCACAGCGCGTCCGACAAATCGCAGCCCTGCGACGCGAGTTGGGCGGACAGCCCGCCGTCCAGCACCACCGGCCCGGCCGCCAGTGCCGCGGCGAACCCGCCGTCGGCCGTCGCGCCGGGGCCGTTGCGCACCGCTGTCATCCCTCCAGCCTGCCGCACCACTCGCCAAGGGGCGAACCCGCGGCAGCGAGGCCTCAGCCCTCGGCTGCCGGAATCGGCCGGGAGGTGACCGCGATCCGGTTGTACGCGTTCACCACCGTGGCCGCCCAGGCCACGAACGCCGCCTCGGGGTCGGACAGCACGTTGCGCGCCGCGCGTTGCGCCCGTGCGCCCGCCGTGTGGTCGGGAAGCAGGGTGACCGCCTCCGCAAGGGCCAGCGCAGCGCGCTCACGGGGTGTGAACAGCGGGCCGGACTCCCGCCAGGCCGCCAGCAGGCCGAGCCGCTCCTCCGATTCGCCGGCCTTCCGGGCGGCCGTGGTGTGCAGGTCCACGCAGTACGTGCAGCCGTTCAGCTGCGAGCAGCGCAGCCGCACCAGTTCGAGCAGCAGCGGCTCCAGCCCGGCCGCCGCCGCGGCCTGCTCGACGGCGCCGTGCAGCGCGTGCACGGCGGCGAAGGCCTGCGGGGCGAGTTCGATCAGCGGGAGCGGCGGGAGCGTCCCGGTCGCGGCGGTCCTTGTCGCGGAGGTGTCGGTCACGGAGCGAGACTACGGCCCCCGCGCGGGCCCGCCGCCGCCGAATCGGGCCTCGATCACCCGCCCGGGAGACGAGCCTTGAAACCGTTGACCGCGTCCCCAAATCGTGGCGGAGGCCATGGAGTTCCACGCCATGCGGCCTGACGGTCAGTCAACATGTGCGACATGTCACCCGGTTGGCGGTGTGACGGCGAAGCGGAGCGCAGCGCGCCGGTAGTGTGACATTCCGTGGCCGACCGCACCGATTGTGTGATGGCCGCTCCTTCGAAACCCAGCGGGCGACACCCGTCGGCCCTGTCCCTGGACCGGCCGCCGCCGCCCGCACCAGACTCACGTGGAGACACCGATGACCACCTCCGTGCAGCTCGACCGTGCCCAGAAGCGCTTCGACCTCTGGGACGTGAACGGCGACGGCCAGATCGACCGCTCCGACTGGGACGCCGAGGCCCAGCGCATCCTGCAGGCCTTCGGCGAGGTCCCGACCTCCCCGGCGGGCCGCCAGCTGACCGAGGCCTACCTCGGCATGTGGAGCTTCTTCGCCGACAAGGCCGGCATCGACGAGCAGGCCGGTGCGCTCACCCCCGAGCAGTTCAACCACATCGCCGAGGAGCACATCCTGGAGAACGGCGGCGCCGGCTTCGGCCGCGTCGTCAAGCCGACCATCCAGGCCATGGTCGAGCTGGTCGACGTGGATGGCGACGGCCAGGTCAACCCGGCCGAGTTCAAGACCTGGCTGGACGCCATCGGTGTCGAGAACATCGAGCCGGCCGAGGCGTTCCGCCAGATCGACGCCAACGGCGACGGCCAGCTGTCCGTGGAGGAGCTGGTCCAGGCCGTCCGCGCCTACCACATGGGCGAGTTGGACGTTCCGCTGCTGGGCCGCTGAGCCCCACCGCGCGGCCGGCGACGGCCTGACGCACTCGGGCCCGGAACGGGGAGGCGCCCCCCGGTCCGGGCCTTCGGCATGCCGCAAGACAGTCCCTGTTCGCCTGCTCAGGACTCCGTGGCCGCCGGGACGAACCGCACCGGCAACTCCGGCCGCAGATCCAGCTTCTCGCCGGTCAGCAGGTGATCGGCCGCGATCAGCACGTTGTAGTGGTTGGGAAAGTGGCAGGCGTCGAAGCCCAGCACCGTCCCCACCCGGTGTGCCCCGACGAACACCTCGTCGCCCCGGTCCAGCACCCCCGCCGCCGCGATCTCCGCGAAGCCGAGGAACCCGACCCGGTCGATCCGCGCACCCGCCGCCGTGTCCCGCTGATCGGTCGTCACCAACTCGTGCACCTCGCCGACCCGCACGCACCGGCTGGCGAACGGCTCCAGGCTCATCCCGCGATCCGTCCGACTGTGCAGCAGCACCTTCACCAGCGTGCCCGTCACCGTCCGCTTCGGCCCGTTCTCCAGTACTGCGGACGCCAGTTGGGCCCGATCGTCGCGCTGCCGGATCACCTGCGCGCCCCCGCCCGCTCGGCCCGGTACGCCGCCTCGACCACGCGCAGCGCGTCCACCCCGTCCGGCCCCCGGAAGCCGGTGCCGCGTGCGTCGCCGTCGTCCGTCAGGAGTCTCTTGAACGCGGTGACGATGCCGACGTATTCGTGCCACAGCGACTGCTTGAACCCGTCGTGCCCGGCCAGCAGGTCCGCCCGCAGCACCGAACCGTCCGCCAACTCCACGGTGACGTCCTTCAGTTCACCCGGGTACGACCAGTCCAGCTCGATCCGGCCGCGCACCCCGCGCGCACCCGCCAGCTCCAGCAGCGCGTACCGGTCCACCCCGCCCTCGTCCCGCACCACCTCCGCGGCCTCCACCCGCATCGGCCCGGCCAGCAGCCGCAGCAGGTCGTACGCGTTCGGGCCGTTGTCGGCGACGCAGCCGCCGCCGCAGCGCTCCGGGTCCAAGTACCAGCGGTCCCGGCCGACATGCTCCTCGATCCGCTCGAAGTACCGCGCCGTCACCGACCGCACCGGCGCCGCACCCTCCAGCGTCCGGCACAGCTCCCGCACCGCCGCGTTGTACCGCCGGTGGAACGCCGTGAACAGCGGCACCCGGCGCTCGACCGCCAGCGAGGCCAAGTCCGCACCCTCCGTGGCCCGCAGCGCCAACGGCTTCTCCACGCACACCGGCAGACCCGCCCTCAGCGCATCCCGGCAGATCGTCAGGTGCAGGTCGTTCGGGACGGTCACCACCACGGCGTCCAGCCCGCCTGCGGCCAGCAGCGCCCGGTGGTCCGTGAAACACCCCACCCGGCCCTCGAACTCGCGCAGCAGCTCCGCGTCCCGGTCGCACACCGCTGCCAGCCGCACGCCCGGGACCTGCTCCAGCGCGGCCAGATAGAACCGCGAGATCACCCCGAGACCGATCACGCCCACCCGCAGGCCGCTCACTCCGCCACCTCCACGGTCACGTCCACCGGGCGCACGCCGAACTGGGCTGCCACAGCGGCGAGTTCGACCAGCAGCGGGGCTGCCAGCGGCACGCCGTCGCGGTGTGCGGCAGCGGTCCGCCGGGCCTCGTGCCAGCCCGGATAGACGACCGGACCGGCCTGGCCGGCGGCGGGCGGACAGGCCAGCACCGTGGAGAACAAGGTCCGTGCGTCCGAGGCCACTTGCTCCGGATCGCGGAGCGCCGCCGGGGCGATCGCCAGCGCGAACAGGCCGATGTCGTCGTCCCGGCCGGTCGGACCGCCGTCCCCGTCCAGCGCCGTCGGCTCCGGGCCGAGACCCGCGCCGGGCAGCATCGCCGCCAGCACCTCCACCATCAGCCCCAGCCCGAACCCCTTGAACTCGGCACCCGAACCCGACCCCAGCCACAGCAGATGCGCCTCGCCCCGGTCGAACGCAGCCGGGTCCGTCACCGGACGCCCGTCCTCGTCGGCCAGCCACCCCTCCGGGATCGCCCGCCCGGCCCGCGCCGCTGCCCGTACCCGTCCCGTCGGAACCGCCGTCGTACTCATGTCCAACACGTACGGCGGAAGTTCACCCGCCGGTGCGGCCACACTCCACGGATTGGTGCCGAGCAGGGCGACCGCGCCACCCGGCGGACGGGCGATCCGCTGCCGCCCGCAGTTCGACGCCAGCAGCCCGATCATGCCGCGCCCGGTCACCCGCGCCGCATGGTGCCCCGCACACCCGAAGTGCGTCGCCCGCCGCACCGAGACCAGCCCGATGCCGAGCCGCTCCGCCCGGTCCGCCGCCAACTCCATTGCCGCGCCCGCCTGCCAGAGCCCGAGCGCGTTCCTCGCATCCACCAGCACCGCCGCCCCCCGGTCGGCCACCACCTCCGGCTCGGCCAGCGGATCGGCCCGCCCCTCCGCCAGCAACGGCAGATACAGCCGGGACAGATTCACCAGCCCGTGCGAGTCCATCCCCGCCACGTCCCCGTAGCACAGCGCCTCCGCTGCCAACCTGGCGCGTGCGGGCGGCAGTTGGTTGGCGAGGAAGACGTCGGTGGTGAACCGGAGCAGCTCGGCGTACGGGACGCGGACGGTACGGGCGGCGGAAGTCGGCGAGGACGCCACGGTGGTCATGGGCAACAGCCTCCGGACAGACGGTGAGGGTGAAGTCGTGGATGGGGGAGTGGAGTTGGTGGCCTCGACTGGCCTGCTTGAGCGCGGGTCGGTCGGTGGTCGGAGGTCGGTGGTCGGTGGTCAGCGGTTCGGTGGTCGGTGGTCGGTGGTCAGCGGTTCGGCGGTCGGCGGTCAGCGGTCGGCGTGGGGTCGGCGGAGTGGTCGGTGGCGGGCGAAGGCCACCAGCAGGCGGGCCACCGCCGAAGCGAAGCCGTCGAGCTGGGCGAGGTCGGCGAACTCGCCCGTCGCGTGCGCCCGATTGGCGCCGAGGTCGCCGGGGCCGAGCACCACGGTGAACGCGTCCGGCAGGCCCGCCGTCCAGATCGCGTCGCAGGTGAACGCCGGTTCACCGTCCGGGAATCGGGGGATTCCGGCCTGCCGCGTCAGCAGGTCCTCGAATGCGGGATGCCGGTTGTCCAGGACGGGCAGGCCGCGTTTGAGCCAGTCCAGTCGGGTGATCCGCGCGCAGTCGGCGGCGGTCCGGGCGAACTCCGGGAGTCCGGCGAACTCCCGTCCGAATGCGGCCAGTCCGGCATCGACCGCCGCCCGCACGGCCGTCTCCGCCCGGCGTCCCGAACCGGCGTCCCGGTAGGGGAGGTTGAGCAGCAGCTCGCCGGTTCCGTACACCCGGTTGTGCAGCGGACCGGTGCTCAGCCCGGCCACACACACCGGGTCGCGCGGAGCGGCCACGGCGCCCAACTCCCGCGCCAGGTACTGCGCGAGGAAACCGAGCAGTACGCTCGCATTGTGGCCCTCGCCCGGGCAGTCGTCGATCGCGTCCTCGCCACCTACCCGCAACCGGGCGGTGGCGGCGGCCGTGGCCCGGGGCAGATACCGCAGGCCGGTCGGTTCGCAGAACACGTTCAGCGCGCCCACGTACCCGGCCTCCACCAGCGGACGGGTGCCGAACACGCCCATCGCGCCGCCCTCTTCGCCCGACACGGCCTGTACCAGCACCCCGACCGAACTGCCCAGCCGGGGCTCCGTCGCGACCGCCGCCCGAATCCCCGCCAGCAACGCCACCGCCGGACCCTTGGCGTCGATCGCGCCCCGCCCCGTGAACCGGCGCCCGTCGAACCCGACCGGCTCCAGTCCGGCCACCGTGTCCAGGTGCACGTTGAACATCACCGTCGCCGCCCGGGGCAACTCCGGTCCGAGCCGCAGGACGAGGCTCGGCTGGGACGCCAAGAAACCCTCGTCGCCCGCTCGTTGGCGCACGGTCAGCGGCACGTCCGGACGGTCGAGGTCCGCCGCGCGTGGCGCGCCGCGATACACCTCGGCCAGGCCGACCGCCCCCGCCGCCCGGGCGTACACCGTGAGCGCCTCGGGGAGCAGCGGGCGCGGTGCGCCGGGGCCGGTCTCCAGCGGGCCGGCGGTCGGCAGGCGGAGAAGGTCGAGCAGCAACTCCCGGTCGTCGGCGTCGAGTCGGGCGCCCGTCTTTGCTGTGCCGGTGCCGGTGCCGGTGCCGGTGCCGGTGCTGGTGCTGGTGCCGGTGCCGGTGCCGGTGCTGGTGTCGGAGTCGGAGTCGGTGTCGGTGGTGCGGGCTGCGGTGTCACCGCTCACGCGACACCGCCGCGGTGTGCTCCAGCCCGCCGGGCACCAGGCGCCAGCCGACCGCGGACGGCAGGACCTCGCGTTCCACCAGCGTACTCAACGCCCGCCCGGCCGCGACGAATCCGCTTACGGCGGTGCCGTCCGCCGCCAGGCCCTGGTGCGGGCGGGTGGCGAGATGCGGCTCCAGCGACCATCCGCCGCTCCAGCCCCGGTCCACCAGGAAGCGCAGGCTCTCCGCGAGCCGCGCCGCCCCGTCGCCCGGCAGCACGTACTCGGCGCTGTCGCCGCCGCCCACCGCGTCCTTGATGTGCACGTGCGCGACGTGGTCGGTGATCTGACGGAGCATCAGGTATCCGTCGTAGCCGTGCGCGACTCCGTTGCCGGCATCGAACAGCAGGCGCAGCGCCGGGCTGTCCACAGCGGCCACCAGGTCGATTTGGCGTTCGGCGGAGGTGCCAGCCCAGCCGCTGCAGTTCTCGTGCAGCAGGGTCAGGCCTTCCTGGCCCGCCAGTTCGGCCAGGCAGGTCAGTCGCTCCAGCACCAGCCGGCGCCAATCAGCGTCCGGCAGGCCCGCGTTGGGGTAGGACATGACCCGGATCCGGTCGGTGCCCAGCAGTGCGGCGCGGGCGGCGAGTGCGGCGAGTTCCGCCAGGTCGCGGCCGAAGTCGTCGGTGATCCGGCAGCTCCAGTTGCCGATCCGGGAGGCCAGGCCGGTCACCCGGACGCCCCGGGCGGCGAGCGTCTCGGCGATCCGGCCGACCCGGTCGAGCGGCAACTCGGCGATCCAACTGCCGTCCATGGTCCGCAACTCGAGGTCGTGCCACCCGAGTTCGTCCAGCGCGTCGAGCTGGCCGGGCAGGTCGGGGGCGGCCTCGTCGCCGATGCCGCCGAAGCTGATCGTGGGGGCGGCGACCGGACGGGGCAGCGACCGGCCGAGCGACGCGCCGGACGTGGTGGTGGTGTCGGCGGCGGTGTCGGTGTCGGCGGTGCGCGGTGCGGCGGCAGTCATCGGGCGGCCGCCGCGCGGTGCTGCGCGTCAGGCGTTTGAGCGTCAGGCGTCTGCGCGTCACGGATCTGTGCCTCGCGCGCCTGCGCGGCGATCGTCTTGGCCTGGTCGAGCAGCCGCACCACCTGGGAGTTGACCGCCAGGTCGGGGTGCGGGTGGCGGGCGCCGCCGGCCGCGCCGCCCGCCGCGAAGTAGGCGTAGACGTGGTGCAGGAAGGTGCTCAGCGAGTCGTCGTGGAGCAGTTCGGTGCTCTCGCCGTCGTGGTCGATGACGGTCAGCCGGGCGTAGGCGTCGGCCTCGCTGCCGGGGAAGTGGCCGATCAGGGTGCCGTGGGCGAGTTCCAGGGTGACTCGGCGCTCCCGGACGGGGGAGGTCAGGTCGGAGCGGATCCGGGTCCACGCTCCGCTCTCGTGCTGGAGGTTGAGCCAGGCGGTGCCGAGCCGGGGCAGTACCCGCCCGCCGACCACCATGTCGGTGCCGCCCGCACCGGTGACCCGGCCCGGCCCGGCCAGTGAGAGGCAGAGGCCGAGCGAGTGCGGCAGTTCGATGTCGAACGCGGTGGGGTGGCCGTCGCCGGCCAGCGAGCGGGAGAAGCGCGGCTTGCGCTGTACCACGTGGATGGTCCGCAGCGGGCCGTACGCCCCGCTCGCCAGGGCGGCGCGCAGCCGGTCGGTCAGTCGGCTGCCCAGCCACTGGGCGACCACCACCAGGTCCAGCCCGTGGCGCTCGCGCAGCGCGAGCAGTTCGTCCAGCCCGGCCGCGTCGGCGGCGAACGGCTTCTCCAGCAGGATGCGCCGGTAGCCGAGGCGGCCCAGGGTGTCCAGCGCGGCGACCCGTTCGGTCGGCGGGGTGCAGAGGTGGACGACGGTGTCGGCGGGGTCGGCCAGCCGGGGCGCCTCCGCGAGGCTGACGGGTCGCAGGTCGGCCGCTGCCCCGGGGCGGCGGTGCGGGTCCACCGCGAGTATCGGTGCGGGGGCGAACAGGGGCGCGGATTCGGCGGCGGTACGCAACCGGCGCAGCACCGGCAGATGGAGTCCGCTGCCCGCCCGCCCCATTCCGACCAGTAAGGTCCCGAGTCCGTTCGACATGGCGGAGCCGTCCTTCCGTCCGATTCGCGGGGATCGCGTCGCCGGGTATTCAACCAGTCACTTCCTGCCGGGCCCGAGTGACCGTCAACTCGCCTAGCTAGCAGGCCATTCGAACGAGTGAAGACGCCGTTCCCGCGCGGTGGACGGCGGTGGGGACGGCATAGATTCAGCGGGGTGCATCCGGCTGCCGTGCGGGTGAGTCGCCTTTGCTCGAAAGCCGGTTCCGAAAACCAACCGGAAAACGCTTTCCCGTTCCCTGTGGCGGTGTTCGGAAAGCGTTTTCCGGTTGCGTCCGGCCTGTCCGAAGTCGGCACCTGGACCGCCTTGCCGCGGCGCCGTACCCGTTATCGCCCGACCAGCCCGACCAGCCCAGCCCGCCCGGCCAGCCCGCCCGGCCAGCCCGCCACCTACCACCCCACCCGTCCGTCACCGCCCCACAACCGATGAGAGTTCCATGGGTGCCTCCTCCGGCGTCTCCTTCTTCCAGCAGGCCGAGACCTTCGAATCCCTCTGGCCCACCACCCGGCGCCACCTCGACGAACTGATGGACCGCGGCAAGTACTCGCACGGCCCCAAGGTCGCCGAACTCGAAACCGCCCTCGCCGCCTGGACCGGCGCCCGCCACGTCGTCGGCGTCAACAGCGGCACCGACGCGCTGGTCCTGCTGCTGCGTGCGGCCGGCCTGCAGCCGGGCGACGAGGTGATCGTCCCGACGTACAGCTTCGTCGCCTCCGCCAGCGCCGTGGTGCTGGCCGGCGGCCGCCCCGTCTTCGCCGACATCGACCCGCACAGCTACAGCCTCGATCCGGCCAGTGCGGAAGCCGTCCGCACCGAGCGCACCCGCATGATCATGCCGGTCCACCTGTTCCACCAACTCGCCGACCTGAGCGGCCTGCTGGACTTCGCCGACCGCCACCGACTGACCCTGGTCGAGGACAGCGCCGAGGCCTTCGGCATGCGCTGGAACGGCGTCCACGCCGGGCTGCACGGCACCGGCGGCGTGCTGTCGTTCTTCCCCACCAAAACCCTCGGCGCGATCGGCGACGCGGGGGCCGTCCTCACCGACGACCCCGCCATCGCCGACGCCGTCGCCGCGATGCGCCACCACGGCCGCACCGGCCACACCGTGGACGACTTCCCCACCATCAACCGGCCCACCGAACTCCTCGGCACCAACAGCAAGATGGACGACATCCAGGCGGCGGTTCTGCTCGCCAAGCTCAGCCGCGCCGACCAGGACATCGCTCGCCGCGCCGACCTCGCCGCCCGCTACACCGAGCGCCTGGCCGGCACCCCCGGCCTGACCCTGCCCACCATCGTCCCGCGCGAGGCCGCCACCAACCTCGTCTGGTACGTCTACCTGATCGAGTCCGACCACCGCGACGAACTCGCCGCCCACCTTGCCCAGCACGGCGTCCAGACCGAGACGTACTACCCGACGCCGCTGCACCTGCAACCCTGCTTCGCCGAACTCGGCCACCGGCGCGGCGAGTTCCCGCACGCCGAGGCCGCCTGCGAACGCGCCCTCGCGCTGCCGCTCTACCCCGACCTCGCCGACCACGACCTGGACCTGGTCAGCGACCTGGTCCGCGGCTTCCAGCACCGAAGGCACGGAACCCCCCGATGACCACCACCGCACCCCCGCCGATCCCGTTCTTCCCGCCCGACCTCTTCGAGGACGACCGCGACCTCCTGCTGGACGTCGTCCACGAGGTCGCCACCGACCCCGCCCAGCGCTTCATCCTCGGCGAACGCACAGCCCGCTTCGAGGAGTTGCTGCGTGCCGACCTTGGCGTCGCCGACGTCATCGCCTGCGGCAGCGGCACCACCGCGCTCACCCTCATCCTGCGTGCCATGGGCATCGCCGCCGGTGACGAGGTGATCGTCCCCGCATTCGGCTGCGCCCCGCTCGCCAACACCGTCCTCGGCGTCGGCGCCACCCCCGTGTTCGCCGACATCGACCCGCACACCCTGGTCATCGACCCGGACGCCGCCGAGGCCCTGATCGCCACCCGCACCAAGGCGTTGATGCCCGCCCACATGTTCTCCGTGATGGCCGACATGCCGCGCCTGCGCGCCCTCGCCGACCGGCACGGCCTCCGCCTGATCGAGGACTCCGCCGTCGCCCAGGGGGCGGTCCTGGACGGCCGACCCGCCGGCACCTGGGGCGACGCCGGCCTGTTCTCCTTCGTCCAGGTGAAGTCCTTCGGCGGCCCCGGCGAGGGCGGCGTCGTGATCACCGACGACCCTCAACTCGCCCGCGTCGCAAGGATGCTGCGCAACCACGGCCAGGACGGCGTGCACCGCTTCCGCCACCACCTGATCGGCATGAACAGCCGATTCGACGAAGTCCTCGCCGCGTTCCAACTGCGCCGCCACCCCGGCCTGGCCCGCCGCCTGGCCCGCCGCGCCGAGATCGCCGCCCACTACCACGAACAGTTCACCCCACTCGCCGAGCACGGCATCACCCCGCCGCCACCCGGTACCAACGGCCGCTGCTACTACGTCTATTCACTGCTCGCCGAGCACCGTGACCAGCTCAAGAAGCACCTCGCCACCCACGGCATCGACAGCCACATCTACTACCCGAGCCCACTGCCCCATCAGCCCGCGTTCGCCTCCGCCGCCCCCGCCGGCGGCCACTGGCCGAACGCCGAACGCGCCGCCCGCCAGTGCCTGTCCATCCCGGTCCACCCCCACCTGACGGACGCCCAGGTGGACCGGATCACGGCCGCCGTGCTGTCCTTCGCCGACGCGCCCGCACCCGTCGCCTGAACCGCACCGCAAGCGCCGGGGACGGATCACGGCCGCCGTGCTGTCCTTCACCGGCGCGCCCGCACCCGTCGCCTGAGCCGCACCGCAAGCGCCGGGGCCCACCACGCCACCGTGGTGGGCCCCGGCCGCATTCGTCTCAGCTCACCGCAACTACCGCCCCCTGGCCCCGAGTTGCCTCGGCCGCCAACTCCGTGAGCGCCAAGCGGTCCGGCTTCCCGGACGCACCCAACGGCAACTTGTCCAGCAGGACCAGCCGCTCCGGCCACTTGTACTTCTCCAGCCCGCACAACTGGCCCAGATAGTCCGTCAGTTCAACCAGTGCCAACCCGCCCGCCGGCTCGCGCGGCACCGCGCAGACGCACATCCGCTCGCCGAGATCCGGATCAGGCACCGGCACGCACACCGCCTCCAGCAGCCCGGGGTGGCCCTCCAGCAGGCGCTCCACCTCCGACAGGCCGATCGACACCCCGCCCCGGTTCACCATCTGCTTGGTCCGCGCCACCACCCGCAGCGACCCGTCCGCCTCCAGCACCCCCAGGTCGCCGGACCGCACCCACCCGCCGTCCACCCGCAGCCGGGCGTCCAACTCCGGTTCCCCGACGTGGCACAGCGGACTCATCGGCCCCCGCGCCTGCACCTCGCCCGCCACCCCCGCCGGCACCGGCCGCCCGTCCGGCCCGCACACCCGGAACTCCGCCACCGCCGGATCCGGACGTCCCACCCGGAGCACATCGACGTCCGAACTCGTCCATCGGGTATGGCAGTTCATCCCGTCACTGGCGCCGTACACGTTCACCACCGGGCACCCGAACCGCCGCAACGCCGCCCCCAACACAGCCGACGACAGCATCGCCGAACTCGACACCACCGCCTGCAAGGAGGACAAGTCCTCACCCCCCACCGGAAGTTGATCCGCCAGGCGACGAAGCATCGTCGGCACTGCCGCCAGGTGCGTCGGCCGCCAACGCCCCACCGCCGCCAGCGCATCCGCCGGATCGAATCGCTCCCGCAACACCACCGTCGCCCCGCACCGCACCAAGGACACCACCGCCAACGAGCCGTACGCCGTCGCCGGATGCACCAACAGCAACACCCGCGGCGGCGCCCCGTCCACCGTCTCCAACACCCGCTCCACATACCGACCGCGGCCCCCCGCCAGCGCATTGTGCGAGTACGCGATCAACTTCGGCGCGGCCTCCGACCCCGACGACACCAGAATCCGGGCCGGCGCCTCCGCATCCACGCCCACCGGCTCCCACTCCGCCTGCTCCGGCCACGGCTCCGCAACCAGCACCACCACCTCGTGCAGGCACGGCAGTTCGGGCCGCAACCCGTCCACCAGCGCCTTCCACTCCGGCACCGTCACCACCGCATCCGCCCGCGACGTCCCCAACAACGCCAGCAGATCCCGCCGCCCATGCCCCGGCACACACGGCAACACCACCGCCCCCAACGCCGCCACCGCCAGATCCACCGCCACCGCCCGCCAATCCGCCGGCACCTTCGTCGCCACCACCGACCCCGGCCCCACCCCCCTCGCAGCCAACCCCGCCGCCAACCCCCGCACCCGCCCCGCCAGTTCGGCGAACGTCACCTCACCCCCGTCATCCACCACAGCCACCCGCCCCCCATCAACCCCCACCCGCTCCACAAACAGCTCATACAACCCCCGCCCCGGACACCACCCCCGAGCCACCCACTCCTCCCGCAACCCCCGCCCCACCTGATCCGGAAACTCCACCCCAGCCACCGACACCCACATACCGCCCACAACCACCACTCCCATCACTGATCGATCCCACACTGAAAACCCTCCCTCCACCCAGCAGCCCACCCGGCAGCCCACCCGGCAGCCCACCCCGCGCCATGCCCGCGCGCCGCCCACCACGGGAGCACCGCTCCGGCCGCCGGAACCACGCGACCGGATCCCGTCCCGCCGACCCTCTTCGCCCGAGCGAGCACCGCCGACCGACGGGACGTGAGCAGCTCCGCAGCCCCAGTCGTGCCGGCCGGTCACCTGTGCTCGCAGTGCCCGGCGCGCAGGCTCTGTCGTGGCCGGATGCGCGGCATGCAGCGTCACTGGTTGGCCAGGATGCGGACGACGCTGAGGCGTCGCGCTGCCCACGGCCACCCTGCGACGGCCTGGCCGGTACAGGCGGTCCCGACATGCGGGGGTGAGCCTGCACCTGCCGACCCGTCCCACCGGAACAACGGCCTCCACCCACCAGGCCTGCCGCATCGCCGCGACGCCGCCCAACCGCGTTCCTTGAACCGCCGCGCCATCCCTCCACGTCAGCAAACAGACCCCGGCACCCCGGCGAGCACCTTCGCCTGTCGGCCGCCCGGCGCCGACGTCCGTATGGCCGATTGCCAAGTCCACGCGACCGGATCCCGTGCTGCCGGCCCACTTCGCCCGGGTAGGTGTCGCGTCCGACTCTTGGAGCCTGGCCTGCACCGCAGCCCCGGCCGCGTCCACCCGTCACCGAGGCCTTCGCGCCGCTGTGCCGCCCGGCTGCGGTGCCGGGCGGCAAGTTCCGCCCCGTCGGCCGTGGCCGGATTTCGCTACGCGCAGCGCCAACGACCTGCCAGCGCACGGGGGTTGGCGATGTGCCGCGCCGCCCGCATCCGCCTTGCGGCAGCCCGGCCGGTGCGGACGCTCCTGGCGCGCCGGGGCGAGCCCGCAGCTGCCAATCCGTCCCGCCGAGACGACGACCTCCCCCTGCCGGGCCGGCCGAATCGCCGCAACTGCACCCGACCACGCTCCTCGGCACGCCGCGCCGTCCCTCCACGTCACCACGGCCAGGGCACCACCTCTCTGAGCGCCCCCGCCCGCCGTCGGCCGGTCGGCGCGGGCTCGATACCTGTCCGCAGTCAGGTGCTTGTGTCCCGGGCCTGCAACGTCGGTCCACTTCCTCTGAACAGGCCCTGCCGAGTGCCGGAGCCTCCGCAGCTCCGCAATCCCGCCCACGCCCGCCTGTCACCGAGATACTCGCTGTCTCGGACCACTCTGGTGCGGTGCCGGGCAGACAACCGCAGCGTGTCGGCCGCGACCGAACTGCGCGGCGTGCAACGCCACCGGCCCTCCAGCGCAAGGGTGTTGGCAACCTGCCGCGCCGCCCACAGACGCCCTGCGGCAGCCCGGCTGGTCCAGGCGCTCCCGCAACACCGGGGCGAGCCCGCAACCACCGACCCGTCCCGCCGAGACAACGGTTTCCACCCGCCGAGCCCGCTGCATCGCCGCAATGCCGACCAGCCACGCTCGCCGGATCGCCGCGCCATCCCTTCACGTCAGCACACCGATGCCGACACTTCGGCTCGCGCTCCCGCCTGTCGTCGGCCGCTCTGTGTTGGGCAGTTGGTCGGCATCGCGCGCGTCGATCGCCCGGTCCACATGACTCGATCCCGTTCCGTCTGCCGACTCCTGGGGCTTGGGTAGCTCGCGGTCCCCAGTCGCGCCTGCCGGTCACCAACGCGTTCGTGTCATCGCGTTGCTCGGCTGCGGTGCCGGGTACTGCGCTCCGGCGCTCTGGTCGTGGCCGATGTGCACGGCGCTCAGCTCCACCGGCCTTACCGGGAAGAGGCGTTGGTGACATCTGGTACCACCCGGCCGGTGCAGGCGTTCCGGGCGCGCCGGGGCGAGCCCGCAGTCGCCGACCCGTTCCGTCGAGACACCGGCATCCACCCACCGAGTCAGCCGCATCGCCGCAACGCCGTCCGCGCACACGTGTCGGAAGGCCGCGCCGTCCCTTCACGTCAGCACGCAGAGAACGGAATCTGCGCGAGCGCCCCCACCCGTCATCTGCCGCCCGGCGCCGAGCCGTTGCGGGGCAGCGTGTGTGTGGTCGGCTGCCAGGTGCGCGCGACCGTGACCTGCAACGTCGGACCGTTCCACCTGTTTGGACCTGGCCGGCTTCCGGGGCGTTCACAGCTCCGTGGCCCCCATCCTGCCTGCCTGCCACCGAGGCGTTCGCGGCATCACGCGGCCCAGCCGCGGTGCCGGGTACACATGCACGAGGTGAAGCGCCACCAGCTGTACGGTGCACGGGCGTTGGTGACGCACCGCGCCGCCCCCAGGCGCCCTGCGGAGTTCCGGCCGGTGCAGGTGCTCTCAGCGTGCGGGCGTGAATCCGCAAGCGTCGACCCACCCCACGCAGACAGCGGCGTCCACCGACCGGGCCAGCCGCATCACCGCACTGCCATCCGGCCATGCCCGTCGAGACGCCGTGCTGGCCCTTCGCGTCAGCAGGCAGGGCGTGGCACCTTCGCGAGCACCCCGGCCTGTCGTCAGCTGCCCGGCGCTGGGTCGCTGGTCGGCAGCGCGCGAGCGACCGACCGCCGGGCCCATACGACCGGATCCCGTTCCGCAGGCTCACTTCGCCTTCATGGCCACGGCTACCCGCTAGCGCGTTCGCAGTACCGAAGCCCTGGTCGCGCCTGCCTTCCACCGCGACGTTCGCCGTGGGCCGCCGCCCGCAGGCACCCGGCGGCGGCCCGATCGGTGCAGATGCTCCCGTCGTGCGGGCGTGAATCCGCAACTGCCGACCCACCCCACGCAGACAACGGCGTCCACCGACCGAGCCAGCCGCATCACCGCACCGCCGTCCGACCACGCCCGTCGAGACACCCTGGCGCCCCTTCACGTCAGCCAGCAGCGCGTAGCACCTTCGCGAGCACCCCCACCTGCCGTCAGCATCCCGCCGCCGGACCGTCGCTGGGCAGCGCGCGAGCGACCGACCGCCGGGCCCACACGACCGGATCCTGTTCCGCAGGCCCACTTCGCCTTCATGGCTGCCGCGACCACCTGCGGGGGCGTTTGCAGTACCGAAGCCCCAGTCGCGCCTGCCTCCCGCCGAGGCGCTCTCCGTGTTACGCCACCCAGTGGCGGTGTCGTGCGCGCATGCGCGGCGTGCCGGTCGAGGCCGTAGTGCGCGATGTGAAGTGCCACCAGCTCTCCAGCGCACGGACGTTGGTAACGCGCCGCGCAACCCACAGGCATCCAGTGACGGCTCGCTCAGTGCAGATGCTTTCGACGTGCGGGCGTGAATCCGCAACTGCCGACCCATCCCACGCAGACAGCGGCGTCCACCGACCGGGCCAGCCGCATTGCCGCACCGCCGTCCGACCATGCCCGTCGAGACACCCTGCCGCCCCTTCGCGTCAGCAGGCAGGGCGTGGCACCTTCGCGAGCACCCCCACCTGCCGTCAGCATCCCGCCGCCGGACCGTCGCTGGGCAGCGCGCGAGCGACCGACCGCCGGGCCCACACGACCGGATCCCGATCCGTCGGCCCACTTCGCTTGATCGCACCCGGCCACCTGCTAGCGCGTTTGCAGTACCGAAGCCCTGGTCGCGCCTGCCTCCCACCAAGGGGCTCGCCGTGTTACGCAGCCCCGCTGCGCTGTTGGGCGCGCATGCGCGGCCCGTCGGTCGTGGCCGAGGTGCGCGACACGAAGCGCCACCAGCCCTCCAGCGCAAGGGTGTTGGTTGCGCGCCGCGCAGCCCACGGGCATCCAGTCGCGGCCCGCTCGGTGCAAATGCTCTCGGCACGCGGGCGTGAATCCGCGACTGCCGACCCATTCCACCCAGACAGCGGCGTCCACTGACCGAGCCAGTCGCATCACCGCACCACCATCCGGTCAGGCCCGTTGAGCCACCGTGCTGGCCCTTCATGCCAGCCAGCAGGGCGTGGCACCTTCGCGAGTACCCCCACCTGCCGTCGTCCGTCCAGCGCTGGGCTGCTGGTCGGCAGCGCGCGCGGGGTCGATCGCCGGGCCCACATGACCGAATCCCGTTCCGCAGGCCCACTTCGCGTTCATGGCCACGACCATCTGCGGGGGCGTTCGCAACGCTGGCACCCCAGCCGTGTCCGCCTGTCACAGAGGTATCCGCCGTGTTAGGCCATCCGGCGGCGCGGCCTGTCGGTCGTGGCCGGGGTGCGCGAGGCGAAGCGCCGCCGGCCGTCCAGCGCAAGGCCGTTGGTGGCGCGCCGTGCCGCCCGCTGGCACCCTGCGGCGGCCCGATCGTTGCAGACGTTCCCGGCGCGCAGGGGTGAGCCCGCAGCTTCCGATTCGTGCGAGTCGAGCAACGGCCTCCCCTCGCTGAGCTCGCTGCATTGCCGCCAGGCGACCCGGCCACGCCCGGTGGAGTGCCGTGCCGTCCCTTCAGACCAGCAGGCAGGGCGCGGCACCTCAGCAAGCACCCCCGCCTGTCGTCGGCCGCCCGGCGCTGAGCCGTTGGCTGGCAACGGGCGGGCGACCGACCGCCGGGTCCACACGACCGGATCCCGTTCCGGAGGCCCAGTTTGCCTTCGCGGGCCGGGTCGACTACTGGGGCGTTCGCAGCTCCTAAGCCCTGGTCGCGCATGCCTGCCGCTGAGGTGATCGCGGCATCAGACGGCCCAGCTGCGGTGGCGGCCGCACATGGGCGACGTGTTCGTCGCAGCCGGGGTGTGCTGCGCGCAGCGCCATTAGGCCTCCAGCGCACGGGCGTTGGCGATGTGTCGCGTCGCCCAGGGGCGCCCTGCGGAGTTCCGGCCGGTGCAGACGCTCCCGGCGTGCAGGGGTGAGCCCGCAGCTTCCGATCCGTTCGAGCCGAGCAACGGCCTCCACTCACCGAGCCAGCCGTGCCACCGCAACACCACCCTCCCGCGCCTGGCGAAACGCTGCGTCGCCCCTTCGCGCAAACGGACAGAACGCGGCACTCGCACGAGCACGCCCACCTGTCGTCGGCCGCCCGGCGCTGAGCCGTTGGCTGGCAACGGGCGGGCGACCGACCGCCGGGTCCACACGACCGGATCCCGTTCCGCAGGCCCAGTTCGCCTTCGTGGGCCGGGTCGACTGCGGGGGCGTTCGCAGCTCCGAAGCTCCGGTCGCGCCTGCCTCCCACCGGGACGTTCGCCACGTTACGCCGTCCAGCCACGGTGCCGGGAAGGCATCCGTGCCGTGTCGGTCGCGGCCGAGATCCGCGACGTGAAGCGCCATCGAGCCTACCGGGCAAGGATGTTGGTGCTGTGTCGTGCCGCCCGGAGCCCTCCTGCGAAGTCCCGACTGGTGCAGGCGTTCGGGACGCGCCGGCGTGATCCTGCACCGGCCGACCCGTCCCACCCGAACAGCGGCGTCCAGCCACCGAGCCAGCTGCGCCACCGCCACCCCACCCTCCTTGCCCCGTCGAAGTGCCGTGCCGTCCCTTCGCGCAAACAGACAGAGCGCGGCACTCCCACGAGCGCGCCCGGCTGCCGTCGTCCGCCCGGCGCCCGGCCGTCGCTGGGCAGTGCGCGAGCAGCCAACCACCGGGTCCACATGGCCTGATCCCGTTCCGTCGGCCCACTTGGCCTGATCGGACACGGCCACCTGCGGGGGAGTTCGCAGGTCCGAAGCCCTGGTCGCGCATGCCTGCCGCCGAGGCGTTCGCGGCATCGCACGGCTCAGCTGCGGTGGCGGCCGCACATGGGGGGCGTGTCCGTTGCAGCCGGGGTGTGCAGCGCGGAGCGCCACCAGGCGTCCAGTACAAGGGCGTTGGCGAAGTGTCGCGTCGCCCGCAGGCGCCCTGCGGAGTTCCGGCCGGTGCAGACGCTCCCGGCGCGCAGGGGTGAGCCCGCAGCTCCCGACCCGCCCGACCCGAGCAACGGCCTCCACTCACTGCGCCAGCTGCATGGCAGCCATGCCACCCGACTGCCCCCGCCGAAGTGTCGCGTCGCCCGCAGGCGCCCTGCGGAGTTCCGGCCGGTGCAGACGCTCCCGGCGCGCAGGGGTGAGCCCGCAGCTTCCGACCCGCCCGACCCGAGCAACGGCCTCCACTCACTGCGCCAGCTGCATGGCAGCCATGCCACCCGACTGCCCCCGCCGAAGTGCCGCGCCGCCCCTTCGCGTCAGCAGGCAGGGCGTGGCGTCTTCGCGAGTACGTCCGCCTGCCGTCGTCCGCCCGCCGCCGGACCGTCGCCGGGCAGTGCGCGAGGGGCCAACCACCGGGTCCACATGGCCTGATCCCGTTCCGTCGGCCCACTTGGCCCGTTCGCACACGGCCACCTGCTAGCGCGTTTGCAGTACCGAAGCCCCAGTCGTGCCTGCCTCCCCCCGAGGTGTTCGCGGCGTCACGCCGCCCCGCTGCGGTTCCGGGAACGCATCTGCGGCCCGTCGCTCGTGGCCGGAGTGCCCGATGTGAAGCGCCACCGGCCCTCCAGCGCACACCGCGTCGCCCACAGACGCCCCGCGGGGTCCCGGCCGGTGCAGACGCTCCCGGCGCGCGGGCGTGAACCCGCAACTGCCGACCCGCCCCACCCGAACAACGGCCCCCACTCCCCGAGCCGGCCGCGCCACCGCACCGCCACCCTCCCACGCCCGTCGAAGCGCCGCGCCGCCTCGTCACGTCAACACGTAGAGCGCGGCACCTCCACGACCGCCCCCATCCGCCGCCAGCCTCCCGTCGCCGGACCGCCGCCGGGCAGCGGCCGCGCCGCCGATCGCCAGGCGTACGTGACCAGGCGCCGCAGCATCGGACCGCTCCGCCACCACCAACCGTCGCCGCGTGCCCAACTCCGCAGCCCCGACGCCCCCTGCCCGCCATCAACGCACTCCTGGCGCCGCGCCACCCCGTCCCCGCCTTGGGGGCCGCCGCACGACACACCCGCCGCCGAGTCCCACCACAGGCAGCGCGGCCACCCCACCCAGAACCCCCCGTCGCCGATGCAGCAGACCGCCCGCACCCGGTGCGCCGTGGACCGGCGGATACCCGCATCCCCGCCGGCCCGTGACGAACGCCCCCGTGCCGCCCCACCCCAGCCGGGCGCACACCGGCCCCCGGCGCCGACGCCCGGTCACCCGCTCGCCGATGCCGACCCGTCGCGCGGGCCCACGATTCGCCCGCCTCCCCGGGCCCCGGCACAGCACCCGGCCGCCCATGCCCACCAGCCGTCCCCCCAGCCGGCGCCCCCGGCCACACATCGCTGCCCCCCTCCCGGCGCCTGCACCCACCCGGAACGCACCCACACCCGTCCCGGCCCCCGCACCCGCACCCACCCGGAACGCACCCGCACCCGTCGGAAACGCCCCCGGCCGGAGGACAGCACCGCCCCCACCCCCCATACGCGCACCGCCTCCGCCCCCGGCCGGCGAGGCCCCTGCGGTGCGACGTCCGCCGCCCCGAGCGTCCGCACAGCGGTCGAGGGCGCCGCCTCCGCCACCGCCACCCGCTCACGTCCGGAACTCCCAGGGCGCACGGACGACGGCACACCCCGAACCCTCCAGCGCTCCGGCGAACCGCGGATCACCGGCCAGCACCGACAGATCCGTGCACACCTCGGCCCCGTCACCCGGGTGGTCGGGCGCGCTCGCGGCGCCGCACAGCAACCTTGCCGCCGACACCAGCGACGACTCCACCCGCTGCGCCCGCCCCGTCCGCGCCTGGGCCACCAGCCCGGCGACGGCCGCCGCCGCGCAGACCAGCCCACCCAGCACGTCGCAGACCGTCAGCAGCGTCGGTTGCGGAGGGTGCGGGGGCTGCGGGGGTTGCGGTGGCAGCCCGGGCGGGACCAGGAGCGCGGCGAGACCGGAGTACGCCTGCACGGGGTAGTCGGTGTCCACCCCGGGCGCACCACCGGACGCCTGCGCGTAGACCAGCCCGGGGCGGACGGCGTCCAGCGTCTCCGCGTCCAGGCCCAGGCCGACCACCTTCGACGGCGCGAGACTGTGCAGCAGCACATCCGCGCCCCGCACCAACTCTCGTACGGAAGAACGACCTTCGGCCGACCTGAGGTCCGCCTCCAGTATTTCCTTGCCGCGGTTGAGCGCAGCGAACCGCGCCGACACCGGCTCCCCGCCGACCTCGGTCATCGGTGGTACGCCCCGCAACGGGTCCCCGCCGGGCGGCTCGACCCGCACCACTCGCGCACCCAACAGGCTCAACACCCGCCCAGCCATGGGCCCTTGTACGCGCCGCGCCACCTCGACGACCGTCACGCCGTTCAGCGGGCCGAGCCCACCGGCCGGAGCCTCGCACGTCGGCGCCCCCGCCGGCCCCTCCCGCAACCGCCACGGCATCCCGCCCACCACCAGGGGCGCCGCCGCCACCGGCGTGACGGCGACGCCGCACTGCTCCGCCGACGCGACCACCTCCCGGAATGTCAATCGGCGGGCCGCGTCGAACAGTTCGGCGGGCAGCGGACACGTCGCCGTCCCGTACCGCGTCTGGAACGGAAGCCACGAACGGCCCACCACCCGCCGCTCGACGCCGAGTTCGGTCCAGAACCGCAACCAGCCGTCGGGCGCAAGCGTCTCCAGCTCGAACCGGACACCGTCCGATGACCGGAACGGCGGACCACCCACCCCGACCGGCTCCGCACACGGCTCCTCCGCCGTCGCCGCCGCCAGGTACTGCGCCAGGCCGAACAGCGCGGCCTGCGCCACCGAGACCTCCACCTCCCGATACGGCACGCCCAACTCCCGCGCCCGCAAAGCCGCGAGAGTGCCACCGGCAGCCAGGACCCCGGCCGCAACCGATGCGAAGTCCACGCCCAGCAGGCGCGGGCCACCGTACCTGCGCCCATGGACGTGCATCACCCCGCACGCCGCCTGTACGTCCGCCTCGCTCCGCAACGGGAGCTTCACCGGCCCCGCCCAGGTCAACCGGCAGACCAGGGCCCCATCAGCCTCCAGCACGCCACCCGCAGCCTCCGCCACCTCCACCCCGGCCGCCCGCATCAGATCGGCTGCTACCCGGGAAGCGACCAGCGGCAGAGAACCCCGGACCCCTCCTTCCAACTCCCGTGCACCACGCCACAGTTGCTCGGCTGTCACTCGAACCTCCCAGACCCGTCACGGGCCAGCCGCACCACCCCGCCCCGCCTCACCGAGAGGCCGCCACGTCACATCCGACCGAAACCCCCGCCCGGCCCGACCGGGGGGCGGGAACCGGCACCTCCACCACCGTCACGGCTTGCGGCCGTGCACCGCGTACACCACGTTCGAGCAGGCCCGGAACAGCGGATCGGCGAACAAGGCCCGCAGCTCGGCGAGTTCGTCATCCGTCAGGCCCTCGCGCAGCAGGGCTTCCCGCAGGTGCCAGGTGTTGTGCACCTGCATCTCCAACTGCGGCGTGCCGGGTGCGAGCGTGTCGAGGTACGGCGACGCCTCCACGCCGACGAAACCGGCGCGCACCATGGCGGCGGCACACTTCCGTCCCCACCCCTGATCCGAGCCGCGTGCCCGGAAGGCCCGCAACTTCGCCTGCTGGTAACGCTCGTAGAGATCACGGGCCCGCTCGCCGGGGGCGGTCAGCACCGGCGCGTACTCGGCGTCGAACTCCAACAGGTGCAGCACACCACCCGGCCGCAGCGCCGCGAACAGGCGTGCCAACACGGCGTCCCGCTCCGGCAGATGGGAAAGCACCAGCCGCACTTGCACCAGATCGAACGCCGCCTCCGGCAACGCGTCCCGCACCACATCGTGCCGACGCACCGTCAACACGGGCCGGTCCGCCATCGGCAGCGGTGCCACATCCGTGGCCAACACCGTGCCCTCCGGCCCGACTTGATCCGCAAGCCAGACGGCAATACTTCCCGCCCCGGCCCCCACATCCAGGCAACTCATCCCGGGCCGCACCCCGACCCGGCTCAGCTCCCCAATACTGATCCGGTCCAACCACCCCGCCAGACACCGATGTTGCCCACCGGCATGCGCACTGGCGTTGTCGAACAGGTACGAACTGCCACCACCCCCGAACGCCAACTCCCGCACCACCCTGACCATCAGGCCGCCCCAGCCGTCTCGCCGGCCTGCCCACCCGGCCCGCGATCCGCTACTACAGCCCCGGACGCGACCCCATCCGACTGCGCCCCCTCCGACTGCACTTCACTCAACTGCACCTCACCCGAACGTACTTCACCCAACTGCACCTCATCCGCCTTCGCCGCATCCGCCTTCGCCGCATCCGGCTCGGGGCCGCGCGGCGCCGGCACGGGAACCGCTGCCGCCCCGGACGCCCCTACCATCCCCACCGCCCCCACCGCCCGGGACCGCTCCGATGCGAAGGCAAGCACCCGCTCGGCCGCCAACTTGCCCGAACGGACGGCACCTTCACTGCTCGGCCGGAGCATCACCCAGTCGCCCGCGTACTCCACCGCCCGGGCCGACCGGGCCAGGAACGCGGCCCGTTCCCGCACCGCCGCCGGCGAACCCTGCGGCAGCCCGAGCCGGAAACGGTGCACCAAGGTGCGGACGGTGGCGTCCCGCAGGCCCGGCAGGAAGCGTTCGGCCTCCGCGCAGACCGTCTCCACCACCTGCTCGTCGGGCTCGTCCATCAGCTGTGGGGAGATCCACGGCGACGCGAACACACTCGCCAGCCCCCGCCCCTCGGGGGTCCGGCCCTCCGCTTTCAGGTGGTCGAGGATCAGGCCGGTGCACACCCGGCTCTCACTCTCCGGTACCGACATCGCGTAGCTGGGGGAGCGGGTGGGACTCGGCAGCGGACGGTCCAGCAGACACGCAACCTTGAGCATCGGCGTGTACGTACTCGCGGCCAAGTACGGCTGTGCGTCCTCGGCGGCGCTGCCGTGCAGCTCCAGGGCCAGCGGCGCGGGCACCGCCAGCACCACCTGCCGGGCCACCACCTCCGCACCGTCGGCGAACTCCAGCCGCACGCCGGCCCCACCGGGCTGCTCCCGGACCGCCACCACCCGCGAGTCCAACTCCACCCGGAGGTGCTCCGCCAGTCGTCGGGCCAGGGTGTCCATACCGTCCCGGTAGGTCATCCAGCGGGCACCGGCCCCGCCGACCGACATCAGCGTCGCCACCATCGGCGCCACCGCGGAACTCTCCGGCCGCCAGCCGAAACAGTGACTGGACAGTGGCTGCAGCATCGCCGCCAGCAACTCCTCCCGCCCGGCCGAACCGGCACAGAACTCGCTGAGCGTCAGGTCCCGGCTGGGCGCATTCTCCGGCCGGTCGGGGTCGAACCCGCGCCAGGACATGGACAGCTCCATCGCGAACCGCAGCCACGCCGCCCGGCCCCGCCAGGACAACCCGGCACCCGTCAACAGGCCCTTCGGGTGGCCCAGATGAGCATGCGCCCGACCGCCCCGCCACAGCGCGAAGCCCGGCTCGATCACGGGGACCTCCGACTCCGGAATGCCGACCGCGCGAATCAACTCCCAGGTCGCCTCGTACCCGGCGCCCGCGATGGTCTCCGCGCCCTCGTCGAGCAACCAGCCGTCCACCCGGGTGGACGCCATCCGCCCACCAACCCGCCCCGCACCCTCGAACACCCGCACCTCACGCCCGGCGGCCACCAGGTGGTGCGCTGCGGACAACCCCGCAATCCCCGCACCCACCACCGCAACATTGAGCTCGTCCACGCCCAGCTCCTCCATCCGTTCCCACATCCGCCCGCAGACCCGCTGCAGCCCCGCCACGACACCAACCCGGCCCGACCGGTGCCTTCGACGGTCATTTAGTCCCTGCGTAGACAATCTCCGGGGCGTGATCACTGCTGTCCAAAAACGATCAGCGCCCTCTGGGCGAGTTGATCTCCGCGTAGACAATCTCCGTCGCGTGACCACTCGCCCAGAACTGTCAGCCCTCTCGACAGCCGGTCAGTCCCTGCGCGGACAATCGCCAACCCCGAGCCCGTCCGCCGCGAGCCACCGCATCCGGCCGCTCGACCTGGCTCCACTCACCGTCCACCGGCCCGCCTCCACCAGCCCGCGCTCACCGGCCACCCGCCATCGCCTCACGTCCATCGCCCGGTCCCGATCGGCGAACTCCCCGCCAACACCTGCTCGCGCAGCTCGTGTCGCCGCACCTTCCCGGTGGCCGTGCGCGGCACCGCGTCCCAGGGGACGATCAACGGCTCGGCCAGCGGCGGCAGATCACGCACCGCGTCCTGCCAACGCTGGGGGTCGAGTTCGCCGGCCGCGGTGACCAGCACCGGCTGCGGATGGCCGTCCGCCACCGAGAGCAGCACGGCCTCTTCGACGTCCGGCAGGCGCTCGTGCAGCACGTCCTCGATCTCGACGCAGCTCAGCCCGGGAACCATGTCCACCTCCCGGTCCAGCACGAAGACCCGACCGTCCCGGGTGTGCATCCCGAGGTCGCCGGTGTTGAACCACAAGCCGTCGACCTTCTGTGCCCACCGCTCCGGTTCGCCGAGGTAGCCGAGGCACAGCGCCCCGGTGCGGGCGTACAGCATGCCCGTCTCGCCGCGCCGCACCGACCGCCCGGGCCGCTCCGGATCGGCCACCTTCACGCGCACCCACCCGGGCACCGGACGCCCCAGATCACGCGTGGTCGGATGCCGTCCAGCAGGCCCGGAAAGCGTTTTCCGAGTCAGGAACCGGAAGCTCAACGGACCGGTCTCGCTCTGCCCCCAACCCTGCATCCACAACGGCCGACGCCGCCGACTCGCCTGCAGGAAGGCCCGCACTGTCGGCGGATGCATCGCATCGAAGGTCGAGATGAACAGTCGCACGTCCCGAAACGGATTCGCCCCGGCAGGCCCAGCAGACCCATCAGACCGAACAGGCCCAGCAGACCCGCCCGCCGTACCAGACTCCCCAGCACCCCCGTCCCCGCCAGCAGCCAGTTGCTGCCACCGCACATAGTTCGACGGCATCGCCTCCAGTACGGTCGGCGGGTGGCTGCGCAGCAGCGCAGCGGCCGTCGACACGTCGGAGTCCGGCAGCAGTGCGACAGTTCGCGGGGCGCGCCAGAAGGCGCTGACGGTCCAGGTCAGGGCCCGGCCGTGGGCGAACGAGATGGCGCTGGCGACGGTGTCGTCGCCGCGCACCGAAAGCACCGGCCAGGGCCGCGCCTCGAACGCGGACAGCCGCCGGATCAACGTCCGGGTGGAGTGCACCACCAGCTTGGGCACCCCGGTGGTGCCCGAGGTGTGAATGATCGCCAGCGGCTCGTCCTCCCCGCGCGAGTGCACCGGCGGAACCGCCCCGCCGCGCAGGGCGTCCGGCGTCAACGCGCCCTCCACGGGCCCGTCCAGGCACACCGTCCGGATCGCCAGCTGGTCCAGGTCGTGCCCGGCCGCGCGGGCGCCCGCCATGACGTTCCGTTGGGTGACCAGCACGTCCGGGCGCAGCCGGTGCAGCAGCGCGACCAGCCCGTCCGGCGCGATCCGGTCGGAGAGCAGCGCCGGCACCGCCCCGAGCCGCGCCGCCGCGCACGCGAGCAGGACGTAGTCCCAGTGGTTGTGCTTCACGATCGCCACCGACGACCCCGGACGCGCACCCGCCGCCGCCAGCCACGCCGCGGTCTCCCGCACCAACTCGGCCAGCCCGGCGGTGTCCCAGCAGGTGCCGCCGTCCGGCACCAGGTCCAGCGGACGCCCCAACCGGACGTCCACCGAAGGGCGTTGCTCGGCCAGCGTGTCGAAGAGCGGGCCCAGGTCCAACGGCAGCCGCCGCACCACGGACGCGAGGCCGCCGCCGCGCCGGGTCGCCCGGCCCGGCCCCGTCACAGCCCGCCGCCGAGCACCGCCACCGCCAGGTCCACGCCCACCAGCAGCGCACAGCACAGGCGGTGCAGGTGGATGCCCAGCCGGCGCGCCACCAGAACGTCACCCCGGACGAACCCCAGCACCCACTGCCGGGCCCGCAGTGCCATCACGGGAGCCATCACCAGCGGGAACCACCACGGCGCGATCCCGGCGACCGCCGAACCCACCAGCAGCGCCGCCTCCAGCGCCGAACACCCGGCCACGAAAGCGGCGTTGCCGCGCGGTGACACCAGCACCGCGACCGTCTTGCGGCCCACCGCCCGGTCGCCCGGGATGTCATTGGTGTTTGAGTAGACGCCGAACAGCAGTGGACCCAGGCCGAACACCAGCGCCTGCACCGCGACGAAGCCGTCGAACCGGCCGGTCAGCAGCCCGTACAGGGGCAGCACGAAGAGCCAACCGAGTGCCGCGAGGAAGAACTCCTGGAAGCCGTTGTAGCTGATCCGCAGCCACCACGAGTACTGGAAGCCGCACACCGCCAGCGCGACCACCCCGGCCACCGCCCACCCCGGCCGGGCAGGGGCCAGCACGACCGCGGCAAGCCAGCACAGCACGCAGGCCGCCACCGTCGCCCAGCCGAACCGGATCGCCTGCGGTTCCGTCAACGTGCCTGCCACCAAAGGCTTTCGGGCCAGCCGACGGGCCGGCGCGTCCGGCCCGTAGTTGACCGCGTCACTGCCGTCCCGGTACCCGGTCACGTCGTCGAAGGTGCACATCGCCGCGCTCATCGCGACCTCGCCGCCGAGGAACAGCACCAGCACCGCCAGCATGCCGCCGACACTCGCCCCGACCCCCGCATTCGACCCGGTCGCCACCACCATCGCGGCCACCAGCGGGACGCTCAAGTAGTAGTCGTAGATGTCGAGTTTGGCCAGCCTGGCGTACGCCCGCCAGGCGACCGGAGCCGCCCCTCGGGCGGCGCCCGCCGCCCCCGGGACAGCAACAGCCGCCCCCGGGACGGAGACCGCCGGCTCTGGGGCAGCGGACACAGTGACGTGCTCCACGGAAACGCAGTCCTCTCAATGGCGGCCGCAAACCCGGGGATGCCAGTGCGCCGGGGGGCCTCAGACAACGAGCCGACCGCACTGATGGTGCGCCAATTCGCCATGGCGGGCGAGAAGTCGGCCATCGCCATGATGACACAGCGCCACCGATTGGATGCATTTCTGTGATAAGCGTAAAAGGCGAGTGGACCGCCAATTCGCCACCGTTCCGCCCGAATTCCCGACCCGCAGGGTCAGGCGGAAAAGCTTCCCGCGCCACCCGGCACGTGCGTTCCATGCCCAGGCTTCACCGTCACCGACGGACCGAGGCAGAGCGGGTTGCCGTACACCTGTACGGGGCTGTCCGTCTGGTTGTTCAACACGTGTGCAGTGGCGGGAAGTTGCTGGCACCCGGACGGGTTGGTGTAGATGTCCAGCGGCTGCAGCTCGGTGGAGAACACCACGACCTGGCCGTTTGCCGACCGCGTCGCCGCAGGCGCGGGTGCCGCCAGTCCGAGCGCCGAGGCTGCGGCCACCATGGAAACCAGAATTGCTCGCACAATCATCCTTAATCACATTCAACGCCCATGTCGGTCACGGGCCGACCCATCGCTATCGCGCGCGCACCCCCGAATTCCAACGGCGAACTCCGCATTCACCCACCCGGCCGGTCCTCGAAGCCCTTCATCCGCCCCACCGCACCACTGTGCGCCCCTGGCCAGTGACATCAGCGGCGTTCCGTCCGGCATCACCGGCCCGCGCTCCGGCTTCCCGCTTCCCGCCCTGCCCATCACCCGATCGAACTACCATCCATCCATGACGACCCAGCCGTCCGCCCGCCCCACCCTCTTCGGCCCGAACACGCACTGCCACTGGTGCGGAACGCCGTACCCGGCCGGCACCGTGACTTGGCCGCGCAGTTGCCCCGGTTGCCGCGAGATCAGCTACCGCAACCCGCTCCCGGTCACCGTCGCCCTGCTCCCCGTCCACCACCCCGACGGGGACACCCGGCTCACCGTCATCCGCCGCACCATCGAACCCGGCTACGGCGAACTCGCCCTCCCCGGCGGCTACATCGACTACGGTGAGAGCTGGGAGCAGGCCGCCGTCCGCGAACTGCGCGAGGAGACCGGCATCCTGGCGGACCCCGCTGATGCCCGCCTGGTCTCCACCGACTCCGACACCCGCGGCGGCTTCCTCTGCCTGTTCGCCCTTTTCCCCGCCCGCAACCTCGCCGACCTCCCCCCGTCCGTCCCCACCGACGAGACCGAAGGCTGGCAACTCGCCACCGCCGGAACTCCGTTGGCCTTCCCCTTCCACACCCGCGTCGCCCACTCCTGGTTCAACGGCGAGTTCACCCGCCACTGACGCCGCGGCACCGGGGGCAGCCTGGGCAGGGTGCCGGAAGGCGCTTACCGCACACCAATCGGGCAACCACCCAAGCCAACCGGTAAGCGCTTTCCGTCACCATGCGCCAACGCCCAACGGCCCATACCCTCGCCACCGGCTGACAGCCGACGGCCCGAAGTCGGTAAGCGCTTTCCGGTTGCCTCGCCCGGGCCGCGCCACGCAACCGGCAAGCGCTTTCCCGCGCGCCTGCGTCAACATGTCGCTGGCCCATACCCTCGCCACCGGCTGACAGCCGACGGCCCGAAGTCGGTAAGCGCTTTCCGGTTGCCTCGCCCGGGCCGCGCCACGCAATCGGTAAACGCTTTCCGCAACCGCAACCCCCGCTACGCCCCCTACCTCCGCAGCACTGCCATCGCCGCGTTGTGCCCCGGAATCCCGCTGACCCCGCCACCCCGTACCGCCCCGGCCCCGCACAGCAGGACTCGCGCCTCAGCAGTCTCCACACCCCACCGACCGGAGTCCGCCACCGGAACCCCCGCGCCCCTGCCCCCGCCCCCGACGCTGCCTTCCTCCCGGAACGGGAACGCCAGGTCCCGGTGGAAGATGTTGCCGCCCGGCAGCCGAAGATCGGCCTCCAGGTCCAGCGGGCTTCGCACCTCCAGGCAGGGCCGACCGTCCCCGTCGACCGCCAGGCATTCCGCGAGTGGTTCCGCCAGCACCCCGTCGAGCGCGGCCAGGACGCCCGCCAGCGCGGCCTGCCGCAACCCCTCCGGATCCCCTGGCCCGGCGAACAGCCGTGCCGGCAGTTGCAGACCGAACAACGTGAGCGTGTGCCAGCCGGCCGGCACGCCGGGGCCCAGGATCGAGCGATCCGCCAGCGAGTGGCAGTAGATCTCGGACGGCGCGGGGGAGGGGATCCGACCTGCCGCAGCTGCCCGGTAAGCGTTTTCCAACTCCCGGTAAGACTCCGCGACATGGAACGTCCCCCCGAACGCATCCCGCACGTCCACCGCCTCGTCCCGCAGCTGAGGAAGCCGACGAAGCAACATGTTGACTTTCAACTGCGCCCCCTCCGGCGCCCCCTCGCCAACCCCCGCCTTGCCGACCCCCGCCCTACCGGCCCCCGCCCCAGTACCGGCCCAGGCCCCCGCCCCACCGACCCCCGCCTCGGCGCCGCCCGCCAACCCACCCGCCCCAGTACCGGCCCAGGCCCCGGCCCCACCCGCCCCGGCACCCGACGCCCCCACCCCGCCGCTCGCCCCGCCGCTCGCCCCCAGCAGCCGCGCCAGCTCCACCGGCGCGGCGTTGCACAGCACCCACCGCGCCCCGACCCGCCGCTCCACCCCGTCCGCGTCCAGGTACCCGACCTCGGCCGGCCGCCCTCGCCCGCCCGGATCCACCGCGACGACCTCGCACCCCGTCCGGAACTCCGCACCACCCACCCTGGCCGCCTCCGCCAGTGCACCCGTCACCGCACCCATGCCGCCCACCGGCACGTCCCAGTCACCCGTCCCGCCGCCGATCACGTGGTAGAGGAAGCACCGGTTCTGCCGCAGCGAGGGGTCGTGCGCATGCGTGAACGTTCCGATCAGTGCATCCGTCAGCACGACACCCCGCACCACATCGTCCGCGAACCGCCGTTCCAACGCCTCACCCAGCGGCCGCTCGAACAACTCCGCCCAGGCCACTGGATCGTCCACCAGCGCCCGCAGCTCGGCCCGCGAAGGCAGCGGCTCCGTCAACGAGGGGAACAACCGCCGCGCCACCCGCCCGGTCATCCCGTAGAACTCCCGCCAGGCCGTGAACTCACGCTCCCCACCCGTGAGTTCACGGAACGACTCGGCCGTCCGCCGCTCCTCCGAGGCATCCACCAGCAGCCCGCCCGTCCGCCCGTCCCGCTCCCACGGCGTGTACGAGGAGATCCGCCGACGCCGCAACTCCACCCGCACGCCCAAATCCGCGAGGATCCGTCGCGGCAGCAGGCTCACCAGGTACGAGTAGCGCGACAGCCGCGCATCCACCCCGGGGAACGCCCGCTCCGAGACCGCCGCACCACCTACGTGCCCGAGCCGCTCCAGCACCAGCACCCGAAACCCGGCACGTCCCAAATACCCGGCCGCCACCAGCCCGTTGTGCCCGCCACCCACGATCACCACGTCATAAGCCACCGTCATCCCGCCGTCCTACCACCCCCCGCCACCCCCGACCACCCACCGCGCGCCACCAATCGCGCACCCCCGCCACCCCCGACCACCCACCGCGCGCCACCAATCGCGCACCCCCGCCACCACCCCCCACCCATCGCCCCCCCACCCACCGTGCACCCCACCCACCGTGCACCCCACCCACCGTGCACCCCACCCCCGGCCACCCCCGACCACCCACCGCGCACCACCCCCACCAGGACCACCAGGACCACCCCCACCCACCACCACCCGCCACCCCACCCCCGCACCGTCCACCACCAGGACGAACCCTGGACCCCCGGACGATCACGTGGCATGGTCAGCACCGTCAGCACCCACGGACGGCCTGCCACAAGCCCACCCGTCCCCACCACGGCCTGGAGACCACCACGTGAGCACCCCTCCGACCCCCCAGGACCAGCAGGACCAGCAGGACCAGCAGGACCAGCAGGACCCGCACCCCGAGCCGCTCTGGCGCCCGGACCCCACCCGCGCCGCCGCCAGCCGCCTGGTCGCCTTCCAGCGCTGGGCCGCCGACCACCACGGCGCCCCGGCCGCCCCGCTCGCACCCGTCACCACCGACACCGAGGCCGCCACCCGCTACGCGGACCTCCACCGCTGGTCCACCGAGGACCTCCCGCGCTTCTGGACCGCCGTCACCGAGTACTTCGACGTGCGCTTCCACACCCCGCCCACCGCCGTCCTCACCGAGCCGGTCACCATGCCGGGCGCGAGCTGGTTCCCGGGCGCCACCCTCAACTACGCCGAGCACGCCCTGCGCGCCGCCGAGGACCCGGCCAACGCCGATCGCCCGGCGATCCTCCACCTCGACGAGCGCACGGCCGAGCCAGTTGCCACCAGCTGGTCCGAACTGCGCCGCCAGGTCGGCTCATTGGCCGCCGCGCTGCGCGCCAACGGCGTCCGCCCGGGCGACCGGGTAAGCGCTTACCTGCCGAACATCCCGCAGGCCGCGGTCGCCCTCCTCGCCACCGCCACCGTCGGCGCGATCTGGACCAGCTGCGCCCCCGACTTCGGCGCCCGCAGCGTTCTCGACCGCCTCCAGCAGATCGAGCCGACCGTCCTGTTCGCCGTTGACGGCTACCACTACGGCGGCAAGAACCACGACCGCACCGAGGTGGTCGCCGAGCTCCGCCGCGAACTCCCCACCCTCCGCACGGTCATCCACGTCCCGCTGCTCGACACCCCCGCCCCCGAGGGCGCCCTGCACTACGACGACCTGGTCGCCGCCACCGAGGCATCGAACGGGGGCGAACCGATCTTCGAGCCCGTCCCCTTCGACCACCCGCTCTGGGTGCTCTACTCCTCCGGCACCACCGGCCTCCCCAAGGCCATCGTGCAGAGCCACGGCGGCATCCTCGTCGAGCACCTCAAGCAGGCCGCCCTCCACCTCGACCTCGGCCCGGACGACCGCTTCCTCTGGTACACCTCCACCGGCTGGATGATGTGGAACTTCCTGCTGGCCGGCCTGCTCACCGGAACCACGATCGTCACCTACGACGGCAGCCCGGGACACCCCGACACCGGCGCCCTCTGGTCGGTCGCCGCCCGCACCCGCGCCACCGTCCTCGGCACCTCCGCCGCCTACGTGATCGCCAGCCGCAAGGCCGAGCTGCACCCCGGACGCGACCTCGACCTGTCCGCCGTCCGCTGCCTCGGCACCACCGGCTCCCCGCTCCCGCCCGACGGCTTCCAGTGGATCTACGACGAGGTCAAGCCCGACGTCTGGCTCGCCTCCATCAGTGGCGGCACCGACGTCTGCTCCTGCTTCGTCGGCGGCGTCCCCACCCTCCCCGTGTACCTCGGCGAGATCCAGGCCCCCTGCCTCGGCGCCGCCGTCGAATCCTGGGACCCCACCGGCCACCCGCTCACCGACGCGGTCGGCGAACTCGTCGTCACCAAGCCGCTCCCGTCCATGCCCACCGGCTTCTGGAACGACCCGGACGGCAGCCGCTACCACGACAGCTACTTCGACACCTACCCCGGCATCTGGCGACACGGCGACTGGATCACCGCCACCGGCCGCGGCACCGTCGTCATCCACGGCCGCTCCGACTCCACCCTCAACCGCCAGGGCGTCCGCATGGGATCCGCCGACATCTACGAGGTCGTCGAACGCCTCCCCGAGATCGCCGAATCCCTGGTCATCGGCCTGGAAGAGCCCGACGGCGGCTACTGGATGCCGCTGTTCGTGGTCCTCGCCCCCGGCGCCAAGCTGGACGACGACCTCATCGGCCGGATCCGCACCTCGCTGCGCACCGAACTCTCCCCGCGCCACGTCCCCGACGAGGTGATCACCGTCCAGGGCCTGCCGCACACCCTCACCGGCAAACGCCTCGAAGTCCCCGTCAAGCGCCTGCTGGCCGGCACCCCCCTCACCAAGGCGGTCAACCCCGGCTCCGTCGACAACCTCGACCACCTGCGCTTCTTCGAGCAGCTCGCCACCACCCGCAAGCACTGACCGACCCACCCGACCGACCCACACCCGCAAGCGCTCCCAAAGGCCCCGAGGGGTCGCCGCCAACCCCCACGGTGGCAGCGACCCCTCGGGAGTCGAAGGTCCGGACGCCTACGCCCCGGACAACACCTGCTGCGCCGCCGCCCGGGCATCCGCCGCGGACTCCGCCGCCCGCGCCGCCTCGGCGGCCTGCTGACACTGCGCCAGCGTCGCCTGCGCCAACGCCGACCGCACGTACGGGATCGCGGCCGCCCCCATCGACAGACTGGTCACCCCGAGGCCGGTCAGCACGCACGCCAGCAGTGGATCCGACGCCGCCTCCCCACACACCCCGCAGCTCTTCCCGGCCGCCTTCGCCGCCCCTGCGGCCGACGCGATCAGATCCAGCAGCGCCGGCTGCCACGGATCCTGCAACCGGGCCAGCGAACCCACCTGCCGGTCCGCCGCGAACGCGTACTGCGCCAGATCGTTCGTCCCCAACGACAGGAACTCCACCTCACGCAGCAACGCCCCGGCCCGCAGCGCAGCCGACGGAATCTCCACCATCGCCCCGTACTTGGCGTCCAGCCCCGCCCCCCGGCAGGCCTCCGCGAACGCCCGCGCATCCTCACGGTCCGCCACCATCGGAGCCATCACCTCGAGCCGCGCCGACAGCCCCTCGGCCGCCCGCGCCAATGCCCGCAACTGCGAACGCAACACCTCCGGGTGCTCCAGCAACGACCGCAGCCCCCGCACCCCGAGCGCCGGATTCGGCTCGTCCGCGGGCGTCAGGAAGTCCAACGGCTTGTCCGCCCCGGCGTCCAGCACCCGCACCACCACCCGGCCGTCCGGGAACGCCTCCAACACCTCCCGGTACGCCAGGACCTGCTTCTCCTCACTCGGCGCCTTCGCCGAGTCGTCCAGGAACAGGAACTCCGTCCGGAACAACCCGACGCCCTCCGCCCCGTGCTCCAACGCCGCCGGCAGATCCGCCGGACCGCCCACATTCGCCAGCAACGGCACCATGAACCCGTCCGAGGTCCGCCCCGGCCCCGAGGACGCCGCCAGCGCCGCCTGCTGCTCCGCCGCCAGCCGCCGCAACTCCTCCTGCCGCTCCACCGACGGTTCCACCAGCACCTCACCGGTCGTCCCGTCGACCGCGACCACCACCCTCTCCGCCACCTCCGTCGCCCGCGGCAGCGCCACCACCGCCGGCACCCCCATCGCGCGCGCCAGAATCGCACTGTGCGACGTCGGCCCGCCCTCCTCGGTCACGAACCCCAGCACCAGCGACGGATCCAGCAACGCCGTGTCCGCCGGAGCCAAGTCCCGCGCCAACAGCACGTACGGCTCGTCGCTGTCCGGCACTCCCGGCATCGGCATCCCCAACAGCCGCGCCACGATCCGGTTCCGCACGTCGTCCAGGTCCGCGACCCGCCCCGCCAAGTACTCACCCGCCGCAGCCAGCAGCGCCCGGTACGCCGCGAACGCCTCGTACACCCCACGCTCCGCGCTGTCGCCCTCCGAGATCCGCCGGTTCACGTCCGCCAGCAGCTCCGGGTCCTGCGCCATCAACGCCTGGGCCTCCAGCACCGCCTGCGCCTCACCCCCGGCCAGGTTCCCGCGCGCGATCAGATCCGCCGCCACCGCCTCCACCGCGGCCTGCGCCCGGGCCTGTTCACGCGGTGCTTCCTCCGCCGAGATCCGGGTGGACGGCGGCTCCAGCACCGCGGTCCCCATGTGCCGCACCGGCCCGATGGCCACCCCGTGACTCACGCCAACACCGCGCAGCGTCCGCTCCATGGTCCGACCCCTTCGCCCGTCGTCGCCGTCAGTTCCAGACGAACAGCTCGCCGCCGGCCGCGACCTCACCGGACTCCGCAACCTCACTCAGTTGCTCCGCCGAAGCCTCCAGCGCCACGATCGGCGAAATCGGCGACTTCCCCGCCGCCTCCACCGCCGCCGGGTTCCACTTGATCACCGGTTGCCCCCGCTTCACCCGGTCCCCTTTATGTACAAGCAGCTCGAACCCCTCCCCATTGAGCTGCACGGTGTCGATCCCCAGGTGCGTCAGTACCCCACGCCCGTTCTCGTCCATCACCACAAACGCGTGCGGGTGCATCGACACCACCTGCCCGTCCACCGGCGACACCGCCTCATTCGGCTCCCGCACCGGATCGATCGCCGTCCCCGGCCCGACCATCGCTCCCGCGAACACCGGGTCGGGCACATTGGCAAGGCCGACGGCACGCCCGGCGAGCGGCGAGGTGACAGTGGTCATGGTGGAGCCTCCCAGGTACGGAGTACATCGCGTGCGGCCGCAAAGCAGCGACCCGTTGATCGGCTGGACCCAAATTACGCCAACTCGGACATTTCGTGACGTAACGTCCGCGAGTCGCCCGAGCGGAGATCGATCCCGACGTCCACCCCGCAGCGCACGAACCGGCCTTCGTGCACCCTCTCCTCCGGGCCAGCCACCTTCAAGTGGTCTAGTCCTCTTGGCCAACGCGCCGCACTCTACGGCATCCCGCCACACCCTTCCTGGCCCCGCCTGCACGGGCCGAACGCGGCCGTCCGAGTGATCCCCCCGACCTCGATTAGGAGCTCGGCCGCCGACCCGCTATCGTTGCTCGGGTCGCCGTGCAACGGCGGTAAATAGAGCAAGTCGAGAACGTAAATCCCCGGTCAACGCCGCGGAAACGGTCTGATAAGCTCGAAACACGAAAGAACGAAGCGCCCGGAGAGTTCGCAGGAATGCGGCTCGAAGGAAGTGTCCGTTCCTTGAGAACTCAACAGCGTGCCAAAAGTCA
>NZ_JBVJHA010000015.1:0-155708 GCF_055587065.1 Kitasatospora sp. NPDC048662
GCGTAGAGAACTCCATGATCACGTGGACCCGTGCCCGCACTGCATCCACCCCGCTCGATCACTCCACAGCGGCCGCCTATTGCCGGTCGGTCTTACTCCACGAGGGCGTTCGCCGGTTCGCTCGTCCGCGCCGGTTCGCTCACCGGTGCCGGTTCGTTGATCTGCGCCGGTTCGTTTATCTGGCCGATCGGGATGTGCACGCTCGGCGTGGTGCGCGCGGTGCTGTCGAGATGGACGCGCTGGTCGTCGAAGAAGATGTGCGGGCGCAGTACCTCCATGATCCGGCCCTTGTCGATGCCGCCGAGGAAGAACGCGTCGTTCACCCGGACGCCCCAGCGCTTCAGGCTCTTGACGGCCCGTTCGTCGGCGGGGGAGTTGCGGGCGGTGACGATCGAGACGGACACCCGCAGGCGGTAGCCGGGGTCGGTGCGGCGCCGGTCCTCCTCGCGCTGCTGGATCCGGTTGATCCCGGCGAGGAAGTCCCTGAGCGGTCCCGCGTCGTGCGGGACGTCCGCGTGGGCCACCTCGTAGTCGCGGAACTTCTCGATGCCTTCGCGCTGGTAGACCTGCTCGGCCCGGTCGGAGGCCAGCACGCCGTCGAAGTCGAACGCGATCCGCAGGTCGGTGTCGTCCTCGTCGTCCTGCGGCATCGGCCCGAGCACCCGTCCGGCCGGCAGCCCGGTCGCGACCGCCTCGCGGACGTCCTCCTCGTTGGCGGACAGGAACAGCGACATGTTGAGCACCGGCATGAAGCTGTACGGGGCGCGGCCCTGCTTGAAGATGGCCCGGGAGATCGGCAGCTTGTGCGCCCGGATGGAGCGCATCACCCGCAGCCCGGTGTCCGGGTCGTTGCGCGACAGCACGATCACCTCGACGAGCGGATCGTCCTCGGTGCCCAGGTTGTTCAGGGACAGCAGCCGCTTGACGAACGGGAAGGCCACCCCGGGCGCCAGGGTGACGTCCAAGTGGCGTTCCTGGTGCGACCGGTAGGCGTCCTCGCCGTCCTCCCGGAACACCCGGTCCGAGTCCGTCAGATCGAACAGCGCGCTGGAGGCGACGCCGACCACCAGCCGCCCGGCAAGCTCGTACGCCACTCCGGCCCCTCCTGTGCACTCCCGCCCCGAAAATCCCGGACGGCCCAATTGTCGCACTGGTGTTTCAGCGGCCACCGCCGCCGTCCTCCCTGCCCACCGCCGCCGTCCGTGCGGCCCGCCGCGTCGGCCGCATGCCGTCGGGAGCTGACCGCGTGAGGACCGCCACCCCCGACCGGTGTCACATAGTGGCGGGCTGTCGGGTCTCTTCCTGTGAAGGCTGGAACACTCCGTTGCGGCCCAGAAACGAAGACCCTCAACTCTCAAGGAAGAGGCCGTCAATGACCAAGGATCAGCACGGCAGCGGCAGCGGCAGCGGCGACGCCAAGGCCGGCGGGACGTCGCGACGCAGTGCGCTGAAGGCGGCCGTGGCCGGGGCGGGGGCGATCACCGCGCTGGGCGCGGCCACCTCCACCGCGCACGCGGACGGGCCCGGGCGCGGCGCGCCGACCTTCGTCCTCGTCCACGGCTCGGGGAGCAACTCCTACTTCTGGCAGCCCCTGTTGCGTGAGCTGGGCCTGCGCGGACACCGTGCGATCGCGGTCGACCTGCCCGGGCACGGGCCCGGCGCGTACCTCCCCGAGTCCTACCAGTCCCCGCAGGACCTCGACCGGCTGCGCACCGAGCCGTCCCCGTTGTCCGAGGTGACGCTGGGCGACTTCGCGGCGCACGTCGTCGGCGTGGTCCGGCGGGTGCGCCGCAACGGCCCGGTGGTACTGGTCGGCGCCAGCCTCGGCGGCGCCACCCTCAACGCGGTCGCCAACCAGGTCCCCGAGCTGATCGCGCACCTGGTGTACGCCTCCGCGTTCTGCCCGACCGCGCACCCCTCGGTGCTGCGGCTGGTGATGACCCCGGAGGGGGCCGCCAGCTCCATGTTCCGGATCCCCCCGGTCCACACGCCGCCGGAGCTGGGCGTCAGCCGGGTCAACTGGCGCTCGGGCGACCCCGCGTTCTTCGCGATCGCCAAGGAGTCGCTCGCCGCCGACCGCCCCGACGCCGAGGTCCGGGCCCTGCTGAACATCCTGGAGCCGGACGAGTCGGCGGCCGTCGGCGCCAGTGAGGACGCCCGCGGCCTCCTGGCGACCTGGGGCCGGGTCCCGCGCACCTTCGTCCGCTACACCCAGGACCGCACCATCCCGCTCCCGCTCCAGGACCTGATGATCCGCGAGGCGGACGAGCTCACACCCCACAACCGCTTCCGCGTCCGCTCGCTGAGCGCGCCGCACGCCGGCCCGCGCGACCCGGCGCTGCTGGCGGACGAGCTGGAACTCGTCGCCCGGCTGTGCCGCTGAGCACGAGCCACGGCTTTCATCGCGGCCGCCGGTCGCGGACGGGCCGGCGGCGGCGGTGCACCGGTACCGAGGGCCGGATCCGCGCTACGAGGCCAGACCGAGCCGGGCCATGACCTCCCGCAGCGCGGGCGCGCACCGGTCGCTGTCGGCGGCGGTGATCCAGGCGAGTTCCGCGATCTCCGCGCCGGGGGTCGGCAGGCCTTCGGCGGGGCCGGTGTAGCAGTGCATGCGCAGCCGGACGCCGGGGCGGCCGTGGGCGGGGGCCTCGACCGTGTGGGCGTGGGCGAACTGCTCGGGCGCGCAGGCCAGGCCGAGCTCCTCGCGCAGTTCCCTGGCCAGGGCCTGCGCCGGGGTCTCGCCGGGCTCCAGCTTGCCGCCGGGGAGGTAGAAGGCGTCCTTGCCGTGGGTCCGGACGGCCAGCAGGCGCTGGTCGCGGACGCAGATCCAGCCCACCGAGTCCAGAATCGCGTCCTGTGCCGGGGTCTCCCACTTGGGCGTGGGCGGCTGCCACCGGGCCATGGCGTCGAGCAGGGCCTCGGGGTCCGTCCCGGTGATCAGGTTCCGGTGCGCGGGGCGGACGAAGCCGGTGTCGACCAGGTGGTCGGCGAGCTCGGTCAGGGGCTGCCAGAAGCCGGACGGGCCGAGCAGCGCGACGGGCTTGGTGTGGAGCCCGAGCTGCTGCCAGGTCCACGCCTCGAAGAGTTCCTCCAGAGTGCCGGCGCCACCGGGCAGCGCGATGAACCCGTCCGCCGCATCGGCCATGGCGGCCTTGCGTCGGTGCATGTCCTCCACGACCTGCAGGCGGGTCAGCCCGCGATGGGCGATCTCCTTGTCCACCAGGGCCTTCGGCATGACCCCGACCACCTCGCCGCCGGCGGCGAGCGCGGCATCGGCCAGCGCGCCCATCAGCCCGACCTTGCCACCTCCGTAGACGATGCCGATGCCCCTGCGGGCCAGCGTGGTGCCCAGGGCAGCGGCCAGGGCGGCGTACTCGGTGCGGCTGCCGGTGGCGGATCCGGCGAAGACTGCGAAGCGCATCAATCCTCCAAATGCGACGCGACGTCGCGTCGCATTATGGCAGGCTGGGCGCCATGACCCCACCCCCGCCCACCCAACCCAAGGGCCCCCGGAGCCGCGACCAGGTGCTCGACGCCACGCTCGCCCTGCTCAGCGAGGCCGGCTACGCCCGGCTCACCGTCGAGGGCGTGGCGAGCACCTCCGGCGTCCACAAGAGCACCCTCTACCGCTGGTGGCCCGACAAGGCGGCCCTGGTGGCCGACGCCCTGGCCTCCCGGATGGACACCGGCCCCCTCCCGGACACCGGCAACACCCGGGACGACCTGACCAGTTGGCTGTGCGGCACCATCGCCAACTACACCGCCACCCCCGCCGGCGCGACCATGCCCGCCCTGATCGCCGACCTGGCCGGCCGCCCCGGAGCCCTGGACGCCTTCCGTGCGGCCTTCCTCACCGAACGCCGCACCAACTGCGCCACCGTGATCCAGCGCGGCATCGCCCGCGGCGACCTGCCCCCCGACACGGACGTCGAACTCTTCATGGACGCCCTGGCCGGCGCGGTCTTCTACCGCCAACTCGTCACCGGCCTCCCCATCGACCCCGACCTCCCCACCCGCCTCGTCCGCATCCTCGGCCTCTGACGCATGCGCCACTTACGGCAGTTGGTGGCGCTACAAGGTGCGATGTCGACGAGCCCCGGCGGCCTTCCGCGTCAGGCGGGGAGGCCGACGGCGCGTTCCTTGGTACGGCGTTGCTGGATGACGACCGCGACCACGAGCAGCGCGCCCTGGGCGACGTTCTGCCAGAAGGAGTTGATGCCCTGGACGGTGAGTCCGTTCTCGAGGGCGCCGAGGAGGGCGACGGCGAGGAGGGTGCCGCCGATGGTGCCCTTGCCGCCCTTGAGGGCGCAGCCGCCGAGGGCGGCGGCGGTGATGGCCTTGAGTTCGAGGCCTTCACTGCCGGAGGTGGGCTGTCCGCTGCCGGTGCGGGCGGTGAGCAGGATGCCGGCGATGGCGGCGGCGGTGCCGATGAGGGCGTAGACGGCGACCAGGTACTTGTTGATGTTGATGCCGGCGAGGCGGGCGGCGGTGTCGTTGCCGCCGACGGCGTAGATGTTGCGGCCGATGTCGGTGTAGGTGAGCAGGACATGGACGGCGAGGGCGACGGCGATGAGGATCCAGACCATGACCGGAAGTCCGGCGATCCTGCCCCGGCCGAGGAAGACGAAGACGGCATTGTTGAGGACGTAGCCCTGGGCCCGGCCGTCGGACAGGAGTTGGGCGAGGCCCTTGTAGGCGGCGAGGCCGGCGAGGGTGGCGATGGTGGGGTTGACCCGGCCGTACACGATGATCGCGCCGTTGAGGACGCCGATCAGCAGGCCGACGGCGACGGCGGCGGCCATGCCCGCGAAGGCGTTGGAGCCGGCAGAGGTGAAGGCCATGGCGCTGACGACGGAGGCGACGCCCGCCTGGGAGCCGACCGAGATGTCGAGTCCGCCGCAGATGATGACGACGGTCTGGACGACGGCGAGCAGGCCGGTGATGGTGGCGGCCTCGGCGATCACCTGCATGTTGGTGAGGCTGAGGTAGTTGTCGTTGAGGAGGCCGAAGACGGTGAGGACCGCAACCAGGGCGCCGATCAGGCTGAGGTTCTGCCCGCCGATGGCGCCCAGTACGGGAATCCTTGCGGCGGGCCGGCGTCGGCCTCCGTTGTCCGAGACGGCAGGCGGTGTGGTGGTGGTTGTCATGAGGTCGCTCCTGGGGCGCTCGTGCTGATGTCATCGGCCATCGCGAGGGCGAGGACGGCCTCCTCGGTGACCTCCTCACGGTTCAGCTCACCGGTGGTGCGGCCGTTCTGCATGACGACGATCCGGTCGGCGAGGCCGAGCAGTTCGGGCAGTTCGGAGGAGATCACCAGCAGGGCGACGCCCTGTTCGGCGAGATCGGCGATGATCTGGTAGATCTCGGCCTTGGCGCCGACGTCGATGCCGCGGGTGGGCTCGTCGAGGATCAGCAGCTTGGGCTTGCGGGCGAGCCAGCGGGCGAGAACGACCTTCTGCTGGTTGCCGCCGGAGAGCTTGCGGACCTCGTGCTCGATGGACGGTGCGCGTACCCGCAGGCGGTCGGTGTACTCCTGGGCGAGGTCGCGTTCCGCTCCTCGCTTGACGAAGCGGAAGCGGCGCAGTCGCTCCAGTACCGCGATGGAGGTGTTGTCCCGGATCGTGCGGTGCAGGAACAGCGCCTGCGCCTTCCGCTCCTCCGGGGCCAGACCGAGGCCGGCGCGGATCACCGCTCCGGGGTTGCCGGACGGCAGCGGCTGCCCGTCCAGGGTGACGCTGCCGGAGCGGACGGGCAGGTCCCCGGCGAGCGCGAGAGCAAGTTCGGAGCGTCCGGCGCCGATCAGTCCGGCGACGCCGACCACTTCGCCCGCGTGGATGCGCAGGTCGATGCCGTGGACCCGGTCCGTCGTCAGGTCACGGACGTCCAGGACGACCCGGTCGGTGACGGTGGGTCGGCGGACGGACATCGTTGACAGGTCGCGGCCGACCATCAGGCGTACCAGGTCGCCTTCGGTGGTGGTCCTGGCATCCTGGACGCCGATCAGGGCTCCGTCGCGCAGGACGGCGATGCGGTCGGCGAGCTGGAAGATCTCCTGCATCCGGTGCGATACGTAGATGACGGCGACGCCCTGGTCGCGCAAGCGGTTGATCAGTGCGAACAACGCGTCGACCTCGTGCTCGGACAGTGAGGAGGTCGGCTCGTCGAACGCGATGACCCGGGCGGCGGTTCGGCCGGTCAGCGCCCGCAGGATCTCGACCAACTGGCGCTGGGCAGCCGTCAGTTGTGATCCGAGGAGATCGGGTTCCAGGACGTCGGCGAACCCGAACCGATTGAGGTCCGCGGTGATCCGGCGGCGCAGCTCGGCCCGGTCGAGGCGGCGGCCGGCCCGGCGGGGCAGGGACCCGGTGTAGACGTTCTCGGCGACCGAGACGTGCGGGATGATCTCGGGTTCCTGCGGGATGATCCGGATGCCGGCGGCCCGTGCGTCGGCCGGGGAGCGCAGCTCGACCGGTCGCCCGTCCAGGAGGACGCGTCCCTCGGTGGGCTGGTGGTCGCCGGTGAGGATCTTCAGAAGAGTGGACTTCCCGGCCCCGTTCTCACCCATGAGGGCGGTGACTCTGCCGCTGGGGAGGTCGAGGGTCACGTCGCTCAGGGCCTGCACCGCGCCGAACCGCTTGGTGATCCCCTCGACCCGCGCCCCGGCGGCGGGGGGTGGGTCGGCGGGCGGCCGGGAGTGCGAGGCCGAGGGGTGTGCTCTGCTCACTGCTGGGTCACCTCGGGACTGGAGCGGCGGAGTGGGGACGGTCGCCCGCCCACCGGGCGACCGCTGGGGAGGACGGTCAGTTGCAGGTGACGCCGGCGCTCTTCCAGGTGGAGGCGTCGACCATGGTGGTGGGGGCGAACGCCTCGGCGGGCATCTCCTTGTTGTTCTTCAGCCGGTCGTACACGGTCTGGACGGCGAGTGCGCCGACGTCCCTGCCGTTGATGAACAGGGCGGCCTTCATCCCGGAGGGCTTGCCGCCGCTCCAGGCCTTGCAGGCGAGGTAGGCGCCGAGGCCCACGCCGTCGATGTCGTCGGGGCTGACGCCGGCGTTCTGCAGGGCGGTGACGCCGCCCTGGACGTTCTCGTCGTTGCAGCCCCAGACCACCCAGTGCTTGACCCCGGCATTGGCGGTGACCGTCGCAGCGACCTTGTCCTGCGCGCCGGTCGGGGTGTTGTCGGTGGCGACGTCGATGTTCCGGACCCCGGGGACGGCGGAGTCGAAGGCTTCCCGGGCGGCCTTGACCCGGTCGCCGCAGACGGTGACGTCCTGCTTCCAGGCGGAGATTGTCCGGGTGTCGGCGGCGTTCCAGCCGGCCTTCTTGAACTCCTGGGCGGCGCGCTTGCCGACCTCGCCGCCCATCTGCGCGCCGGAGAAGCCGATCCGCGGCACCAGGTCGGACTTGGCGCACTTCGCCGGGTCCGGTCCGGTGGCGCAGACCTGATCGTCCGAGGTGAGCAGGGCGATCCTCGCGTCCCTCGCGGTCTGCACGACCTGCGGGCCGACGGCCGGGTCGGGCACGACCACGATGATGCCGTTGGTCTTCTGCGCGATCGCGGACTGCACCTCGCTGATGGTCTTGTTGGCGTCGTTGCCGAGGTTCACCACCTTGATGTCGATGCCCAGTTCGGCGGCCTTTGCTCTGGCACCGGCCGCCTCGCCGACGAAGTACTCCTGGTCGCCCTGCTTCTGCAGGTAGGTGATCGAGATCTTTCCGCCGACCGGGGCGACCGAGGGGGCACCGGAGGTGGACTCCTGGCCGGTGGAGCAGGCGGTGGCGGTCAGGCCCAGGGCGAGCAGGAGTCCTGCGGCGGCACGGCAGTTGATGGCACGGGACATGAGGGGAGGCTCCTTTTCGTCGAACGCGATGGGGAAGGGACTCCTGGCTCCGTCGCGCAGGCTCTGGTGGCCCGTCAAACCACCAGAAACAAACATGCTCAAACGCGACCCGACATATCACAGTGCCATTGCACAAACATGTCAAGAGGGAGGGTGTGTGGACACCCTCCCGTGGCGTTCTCTGGTGCAGTCAAGCGCCAGTTCGGCCTGAAGCTTCGTGAAGACGGCGCGTTCGGGGTCTTGAGTGCTCGATTCCTGTCTGGCTACCATGTGTTGCTTTCTGTTTGAAGATTCCTCCAGCCGTCGATCTCTGGAGATGGATTCAACAGAACCCACCGGCATGTCACGGTCCCCCGCAGGCTCACCTGGAGCGCCCCCATGCGTCCATCCATGCCCCGCACCCTGCTGCACACCCTTGCGGCGTTGTCCCTCGCGGCATCCGGCCTCACGGCCGTCCTTGCCGACTCCGCCCCCGCCGCGGCCCTCGACAACGGCCTCGCCCTCACTCCACCGATGGGCTGGAACTCCTGGAACACCCTGGGCACCGCGGTGACCCAGCAGCAGGTCGTCCGGACCATCGACTTCATGTCGTCCAAGGGCCTGGTGGCGGCCGGCTACGACACCGTCACCATCGACGACGGCTGGTCGCTGTCCCACCGCGACGGACAGACCACCGACCTCGTCAAGAACTCCTACGGCGCGATGCAGCTGTACGACGCCGACCGCAACCCCGTCAGCGGTACCGACGGCAACGGCTTCGACCTGACGACGGGACACCTGATACCGGACCCGGACCACTTCCCGGCCCACACCGTCAACGGGCAGACCCTCAACGGCATCCAGTACCTGTCGTGGTACGCCCACACCAAGGGTATGAAGTTCGGCCTCTATGCCACCGGCACCTACACCACCTGCCAGGGGCACCCGGGCAGTCTCGGGCACGAGTCGACCGACGCCGCCGACTTCGTCGCCTGGGGTGTCGATTTCGTCAAGTACGACGACTGCCCCTACGGCCCGCCGATCACCGGTCCGGACGGGTACAACTACGGAACCCAGGGCGAGGGCCGGGAGTTGACCCGCTCCATCTACGCCCGCACGCAGGACTTCCAGCGTGCCCTGGACGCCGCCTCCGCCGCCCAGGGCCGACCGCGCGTCGTGCTGAGCGTGTCCGCCCAGCCCGTGCACACCGGCATCCCGTACCTGCTGGCCGGTGACGACCCCGCCCGCACCGACCCGGTGATCAGAGCGGCCGGCACCCCCGCCCGGCAGGCCCCCGGCTACGCGCCGACCGGCGTCTGGTGCGGTCAGGTCGCGAACCTCTGCCGGATCGGCGGCGACCGCGGCCCGGACCTGGAAGGCGTGCTCCACAACGGCCAGTTGCGGACCGCGCTGCAGTATCCGGGCAATGTCCGGCCGGGGAGCTGGAACGACATGGACATGATGTTCGCCGGCTGGCTCGACCCGTACGGCCTCTACGGCGTCACCGACACCTGCACCTGCCACAAGCCGATGAGCGACACCGAATCGCGCAGCGAGATGTCGATCCTCGCCATGACGGCCGCCCCGCTGATCTCCGGCGCCGACCTGCGCAGCGCCGCCGACTCCCAGCACAGCGACCGCGGCTACACCTGGTCAACGGGCATCAGCGACTCCGCGCTCGCCATCTACAAGAACGCCGACGTCATCGCCGTCGACCAGGACAGCCTCGGCAAGCCCGCCACCCTGGTCGGCGACCCGCCGAACAGTCCCACCGCCCCGCTGGTCCTCAAGCGGCAGCTGGCGAACGGCGACACCGCCGTCCTGCTGGTCAACCAGGACCCGAACTCCAGCCAGACCGTCTCCACCACCCTGAGCGCGCTCGGACTCACCGGCCCCGGCTACTCCGCCAAGGAGCTGTGGACCGGCGCCACCGGCAACGTCACCGGCACGCTCGGCGCCTCGGTCGCCCCGCACGGCGTCGCCATGTACCGGCTCAAGGCCCTGCCCGTCACCGTCCCCGCGACGGTGATCGGCGACGGCCGTTACCACGGCATCAGTGCCGGCGGCACCGGCGGCCAGGTCCTGGAGGTCCGGGGCATGTGCAGCGCCCCCGACGGCTCCACCACCGACGTCAACACCTGGTGGGACTGGCACACGTCGGAGCGGTGGCGCTTCGACGCCAACGGTGACGGCACGGTGCACATCACCGACGACTGCTACACCGACACCCAGGTCCACGGCACCCTGACCGGACCGGCCACGCCCGGCACCGCAGCGCGGGTCCTCAACAGCTACGACCCCGACAGCCCGTACCAGAAGTGGCGCGTCGTTCAGAACACCGCCACCGGTGCACTGACCATCACCAGCGTGGCCACCGGCCTCGTCCTGGACGCCCCGCAGTCCACACCCACGTCCGCCGTCGTCCTCAACCAGCCCGACGGATCGGCCGCAGGCCAGTCCTGGAGCCTGCTGTCCTGACGCGGCGGACCCACCAGCCCGGAGGGTGCGGGGCGGCGCCGCCTCAGGTCCCCGCACCCTCCGCCGAGGAGCCACCCGACTCCGCACGGTCCGCGCCACGGCGTCGGCGGACCGTGTGACGACTCCTTACCCGATCCACTTTCCGTGCGGTCGAGTTCCGCACGTCCGTTCCCGGGAGGAACCTTGCCATCCGTACGCGTAAAACTGTCCCGCCGCGTCAGTGCGACGTTGACGTCCCTCACCCTGCTGGCCGGTGGCGGCGCGCTCGTCGTCGGCGCCCAACTTGCCACTGCCCCACCGGCGCTGGCACTCGACAACGGCATCAACCTGACCCCCCAGATGGGCTTCAACAACTGGAACACCACCTGGTGCGGGTCCCAGTTCAACGAGAACCTGGTCAAGGGAATGGCCGACCTGTTCGTCAGCAAGGGCCTCAAGGCGGCCGGCTACCAGTACATCAACCTCGACGACTGCTGGGCGCTGCCCGCCCGGGACTTGTCCGGCAACCTGGTGCCCGACCCGGTCCGGTTCCCGCACGGCATCAAGGCGCTCGCGGACTACGTTCACGCCAAGGGCCTGAAGTTCGGCCTCTACTCGAGCGCCGGCATCCACACCTGCGACGTCCAGGGCTTCCCCGGCGGCCTCGGCCACGAGCAGCAGGACGCCAACCTGTGGGCTTCCTGGGGCGTCGACTACCTCAAGTACGACAACTGCAACAACATGGGTGTCGATGCACAGACCCGCTACAAGGCAATGGGCGACGCGCTGAAGAAGACCGGCCGACCGATCCTCTACAGCATCTGTGACTGGGGCTCCAGCGGCCCGTGGAACTGGGCGCAGCCGGTCGGCAACTCCTGGCGCACCACCGGCGACATCAGCGACAACTGGCAGAGCATGATCTCCATCGCGCACGCCAACCAGGGACTGTCCGCCTACGCCAAGGCCGGCGCCTTCAACGACCCGGACATGCTGGAAGTCGGCAACGGCGGCATGACCGGCACCGAGTACCGCACTCACTTCAGCCTCTGGGCCGAGATGGCCGCACCACTGCTGATCGGCGCCGACCTGCGCACCGCCCAGCAGGAGACGTTCGACATCCTCACCAACGCCGACGTCATCGCGGTCGACCAGGATCCGCTGGGCAAGCAGGGCTCGGTGGTCTCCAGCGACAACGGCCTGGTCGTCATGTCGAAGCCGCTGGCCGACGGCAGCCGCGCGGTCACCCTCACCAACGAGGGCTCCTACGAGGCCACCATCACCACCACCGTGCAGGCCGTCGGCATCGCCGGCGCGCCCTCGTACACGGTCAAGGACCTGTGGTCGAAGAAGACCACCATCAGTACCGGGGCGATCAGCGCCACGGTCCCCGGCCACGGCACCGCGATGTTCCGGGTCACCCCGAGCGTGCCCGTCCCGCCGCCCACCGGCATGAGCTACCTGAGCGACCTGCCGTTCCTCGCCCAGGTCAACGGCTGGGGCCCGGCCGAGCGCGACCACAGCAACGGTGACTGGGTCGCCGGTGACGGCCGCACCCTGGCCATCCGCGGCACCACGTACGCCAAGGGCATCGGCACGAACGCCGCCAGCGACATCACCTTCAACCTCGGCGGTACCTGCAAGAACCTGGTGACCAGTGTCGGCATCGACGACGAGACGTCCGGCAACGGCTCCGCCGTCTTCCAGATCTTCAAGGACGGAACTCTCGCCGCCGACAGCGGAAAGCTCACCGGCAAGGACGCGGCCAAGAAGCTCACCGTCGACCTCACCGGTGCCAGCACCCTGCGCCTGGCGGTCACCGACGGCGGCGACGGCACCAGTTGGGACCACGCCGACTGGGCCGACGCCAAGATCGCCTGCGGTAACGGCCCCGCCGCCGGCGCCCACCAGCTCTCCGACCTCACCTGGACCTCCGCGAGCAACGGCTGGGGCCAGGTCGAGAAGGACATGAGCAACGGCGACAACCAGTCCGGCGACGGACGCACCATCACCATCAACGGCGCGACCTACGCCAAGGGCCTGGGCACCAACGCGTTCAGCGAGATCGTCTACTACCTCGGCGGCACCTGCACCTCGCTGACCACCGATGTCGGTGTCGATGCCGAGGCCATGGGCCGCGGCACCGTCGCTTTCCAGATCTGGAAGGACGGCACCAAGGTCGCCGACAGCGGCGTGCTGAACGCCGCCGCCGGCGCCAAGCACCTCACCGCCGACCTCGCCGGTGCCAACGAGCTGCACCTGGTCGTCACCGATGGCGGCGACGGCAACAACAGTGACCACGCCGACTGGGCGGGTCCGGTTCTCACCTGCTGACCGCTCCTCCGCGCGGGTGCGGTGCCGGACGACCCGTCCGGCACCGCACGGTTTCCGCAGGCGCCCCTACAGGTCGTCGTTCTGACGGGCACCTCAGGGCAGGCGGGAGTGCGGGGGCCAGGCGCCGTCCGGAGTGTCGTAGTCGCTGGAGACCAGGAGGAGGACGGTGGCGCGCCTGGTTCCCAGGGAGCGGAGCCGGTGGGGCGTGGTGGCCTTGAAGTAGGCGCAGTCGCCGGGGTCGAGCGTGATCGCGCGTGAGGGGAGGACCAGTTCGACCCGTCCCGCGTGGACGAAGACGAACTCCTCGCCGGGGTGGTCCCGGAAGACGGCGGGGCCGTCGTCGAGCGGCGGGTAGAGCATGAACGGGGTCATGCCCTTGGCGCCGGCGTCGAGTGCCATGCCCTCGTAGCGGGTGCCGGGCTCGTCCGGGGAGGTCAGGGCCTGGCGTTCCGCGGCCCGGGTGACAGTGACCTCGCTCAGCTCGTCGGCGTCGGCGAAGAGGCTGTCCAGGGGGACTTCGAGGGCCTTGGCCAGGGAGGCGCACACGGCGATCGAGGGAACGCTCTGCCCGCGTTCGACCTTCGACAGGTAGCTCTTGGTGACGCCGGACCGCTCGGCCAGCGCCTCCAGGGTCATCAGCCGTTCCTTGCGCAGCCGGCGCACCCGGTTGATCACTGGCGTCTCCCTCTCCCGTACCCCCGAATCGACGGGGCCGTGCGCTGCGGAGCGTGCCGTCCGCTCCTGATGACACCTCGTGTCCTATAGCGAACAATGCTACGCCGCGGCGTGACCGGCATGCCTGAGAGGTGCAGCCCGCCGGCGCCCGTCGCGGGCCTCCCTTGGCGTGCCGGGGCTGCGGGCGCCTTGCCCGGGGCGGGTCACTCTTGCCGTCAGGAAACCTTGTGTCCTATGGTGAACGAGGTTTCCTCCGGAGCTGCGGCTCCGGACGCAGGCCCTGCCACCGGGGCAGGGTCGGAGAGCGGGAGCAGAGACACATGGCGAAAACGCTGCAGGACTCGAAGGACGTCCTCGTCGACCGCGCCGAGCGGCAGATGAACCGGCACTTCGGGGACTCGAAACTGACCACGCGCCAGAAGCTGGCGCTCACCTGCCGGATCGCCTACGACGGCGGCCACGACTCGGGCCTCGCCGGGCAGATCAGCTCCCGTGGGCGGGAGCCGGGCACCTACTACACCCAGCGTCTGGGGCTGGGCTTCGACGAGATCACCGAGGACAACCTGCTGCTGGTGAACGAGGACCTGGAAGTCCTGGAGGGGGAGGGCATGCCCAACCCCGCCAACCGCTTCCACTCCTGGATCTACCGGGAGCGCGCGGACGTCAACTGCATCATCCACACGCACCCGTTGCACACGGCCGCACTCGCCATGCTGGAAGTGCCGCTGGTGGTCTCCCAGATGGACACGACGCCGCTGTACGACGACTGCGCCTTCCTCAAGGACTGGCCGGGCGTGCCGGTGGGCAACGAGGAGGGCAGGATCATCTCCGCCGCCCTCGGCGACAAGCGGGCCATCCTGCTGGCCCACCACGGCCAGCTGGTGACGGGCTCCACGGTCGAGGAGGCGTGCACCCTGGCGCTGCTCATCGAACGGGCCGCCCGCCTGCAGCTGCTGGCGATGTCGGCGGGGACAATCCAGCCCCTGGACCCGGCTCTGGCCCGTGAGGCCCACGACTGGACCTCCACCGACCGGCGCAGCAGGGCGAACTTCGACTACTACGCACGCAAGGCGCTGCGCAACCACCCCGACTGCGTGACCGGACAGGTGGAACTCTGATGGCCAACCCGCCCCTGAAGGGCATCATTTCCTACCCGGTCACCCCCTTCGACGCCATCACCGGCGAGGTCGACCTGCCCGCGCTGCGAAGCCTCACCGGCGACCTCGTCGCCGCCGGCAGCCACGCCGTCGCTCCGCTGGGCAGCACCGGCGAGAGCGCCTACCTGACGGACAAGGAGTGGGACGCGGTCTGCGAGACCACCCTCAACACGGTGGCCGGGCAGGTGCCGACCCTCGTCGGCGTCTCCCACTGGAGCACCAAAGGCACGGTCCGCCGCGCCCGCGTGGCCGCCCGCCACGGCGCCACCGCGATCATGGTGCTGCCTCAGGTGTACTGGAAGCTGACCGAGGGCGAACTCGCCCGCCACTACAGCGAGGTGGCCCGGGCCACCGACCTGCCGATGATGCTCTACAACAACCCCGGTACCAGCGGTGTGGACCTGCGCCCGGAGGCGGTGGTCGCGCTCGCCCGGAAGATCCCCAACCTCACCATGGTCAAGGAGAGTTCGGGCGAGGTGTCCCGCTTCCGCGCCATCCGTGAGCTGTCCGACGGAGAGCTGTCCGTCTACAACGGCAGCAACCCGGTCGCCCTGGACGCCTTCCGCGCCGGAGCCGTCGGCTGGTGCACGGCCGCCCCCTGCCTCGTACCGGAGTGGGTGCTGGAACTCCACGCCGCGGCCGTCGCCGGACACGACGACCACGCGGACGCACTGCTGCGGGAGCTGCTGCCCTTCCTGCGCTTCATCGTCAACCACGGCCTTCCCCGGGCCATCAAGGCGGGCCTCGACATCCAGAACCGCCCGTCCGGGCCGCCACGGCCGCCGTTGCTGCCCCTGCCCCAGGACGAGACGGCGCAGCTACGGGAGATGCTCGGCCACCTCCTCCCCGACCGCCTCCCGCCATCCGCCAACTGACGGCGCGAACTCCCCACGGCGCCGGGTTCCATGACGGCAGCCGGGCCTTTACGGGGGTCAGGTGAGCGCTTCCACGATGTGGGAGCAGCGCACCCGGTCCTCTTGAACCCGCTCGCCGAACCGGCCAGCGTTTCCGCAGGCCAGCGAGGTTCCGACCTGCGGAAACAAAGGTCTCACCGCCGAGTTCGCGGCCGAGCTCGGCGGATCCCCTGGCCGCTGTGCGCCTCTCGCTGAGTTCGATCCCCGTGCGCTCATTTCGCACTCACTTCACATCGCGAGTCTGCGACCGCGCCCGGCGCAGCCTCGACGGCCGTCCCGATCGCGGCACGGGGGGCGGCACTGATGAGTGACCGCCGTCCGGCACCGGGCGCTGTGTCGGGGAATCTTCGGCGGGTCGCTGCCCGGGCGCAGGTGCTCGCCTGGACCGGCGGGGCGGCGCTGTGGATCGCGCTGACGTTCGTCGAGTGGCTGATCCGTGGGCGCCGGGATCTGCCCCAGCCGTTCGTGGAGCTGCCCGGCGATACCGCGCGGAGGCCACTGACCCGGCCGCTGATCATGTTCGCGGTGATCCGCGCCCTGGTCATCGGCGGCACCGTCGCCCTCGCCTTCGGGCTGGACCTGCCGCACGGCTACTGGATTTCGGGCGCGGCCGTGATCGCGATGAAGCCGAGCCTGGAGCAGTCCACCCTCGTCTCCCTCCAGCGCCTGGTCGGCGCGCTGATCGGGCTCCATCGCGGCGGCGCTGCTGCTCCTGCTTCCGGCCAGCGAGACCGGTCTCAAGCTGTTCGCGATGACGCGCGGACTCGAAGTCGTCGCGCTCGTCCTGTTCGTGCACGCGGTCGGTATCCGCTTCCTGAACCACACCCTCTACACCGCGGCCATCGCCGCAGGGGTGCTGATCCTGACCGATCTTCCGCAGCCCTCCGACTATGCCGCCGAGGGCTACCGGGTGCTGTGGACGGCCTGCGGAGTCGGTATCGGCGTGATCGTCATGCTGCTGGCCGGGCTGCTTGCCCGCACCGCCAAGACGCCGCCGCCGAGGGCCTGATCCTGGTTCTCACTCACCGTCCTCCGCGCTGGCCCGGGCATTCACCTCGGCGTTCCTGCGTTCCCGGCCGCGGCGGACGGCACCCACGACCACCTTGATGGCCAGGCCGAAGATGATCAGGTCGGCCAGCATCTGCACGGTGACCGCCAGCTGCGCCGTGTCGTTCTTGGCCGTGATGTCGCCGAACCCGACGGTGGAGAACACGGTGACAGTGAAGTAGAGCCCCTGGGTGTGGGAGAGGTGCTCACCGAAGCTGGAAGGCGACTGGGCCGCCAGTGTGACGTAGGTGCCCGCGAACAGCAGCAGGAAGAACGGGACACTGGTGGCCAACGCCTCGACGGCCCGCAGCCCCGGGTGCCGGGCGAGGAGGATCGCTCGGACCTGAACGGCGACCAGGGCGACGAATCCCGCCAGTCCGACCAAGAGCACGGTGACGGCAACGCCCGTGGAGAAGTGGTCCAAGGGCAGCAGGTAGTACGCGGCCACCAGTAAGGCGACCGACCCCACCACACGCAGTGTGGCCCAGACGACCCTCACGGAGGGCGGCCGGTCTGCCACCCGCTCCTGTGGAGTCGCTCCGCTCCGCGCGCTCATGATGCCCGCCGCATTCTGCTGATCGCGGCACGCCAGGACATGCCGCGCTCGTCCCCCATCATGCCGGTGGCCGCGCCCAGGATGATCACCACTCCGGTCGCGATGAAGAACGCCATGAGGGAGAAGACGACCCCGATCGGCCCGTACTTCGTGTCGTCGCTGACGATCATGCCGGAGAAGGTGAAGCGGAAGACGATCAGCATGCCGATCCAGAACAGGCCGGTGGCGACGGCACCCGGGAGCAGTCTGCGCCCGGCGACCCTCCCGGCCAGAGCAGACACGATCAGCAGGAACGGAACGGCGCACAGCAGCAGCGTCGCGGCCAGCTGGAGCGCCTGATTGAGGAAGTCCACCGCGTTCAGCCGCTGCCACAGGTTCTCGGCCCAGGACCCGACATACTTCGCCCGGCCCCACTCGGCTGTGCGCCGGGCACGTCGTACGCTCGCCCGGCCGGCCGCTCTCCCGCTCGGCTGCCCGCTTTCCGGCGCGGCTCTGGTTCGTGCCGCACACCCGTCTGGTGACTTGCCCGGGGCGTTGTGCGTCCGCATGGTCAACCTCCCGGCGATGATCACTCGGATCGGTGATCAGCTGGAGCCCTGTATCCACCCTCCCACTGCTGCCCTGGCGGCAGCGCGGCGACAAGGACCCGCCGTCGCGACCGCGTGACCGGCGTCAAGGACCAGGTTGCTGCCGGGTTGCCAGCCCCGGCAGGGGGCGACTCTCGCCGCGCGTGTTCGCCCCCGCGTGCTGCTCGTCATGTCACGTGAGCGCGGATCGTGCGGTGGCGGTTCAGGCCGCTGAGAGATCATCGCGAGCCCCGACCTGCGTTTTCCGCAGGCCGGAGGCGCTCCTACAGGTCGTAGTACAGCTCGAACTCGTGCGGGTGCGGCCGCAGGGCGATCGGGGCGATTTCCTGGGTGCGCTTGTAGTCGATCCAGGTTTCGATCAGGTCGGTGGTGAAGACGCCACCGGCCAGCAGGTATTCGTGGTCGGCTTCGAGGGCGTCCAGGACGGCGCTGAGGGATGCGGGGACCTGAGGGACGGCGGCGTGTTCGTCGGGGGCGAGTTCGTAGAGGTCCTTGTCGACGGGCTCGGCGGGTTCGATCTTGTTCTTGATGCCGTCGAGGCCGGCCATCAGCATGGCGGAGAAGGCCAGGTAGGGGTTGGACGCCGGGTCGGGGGCGCGGAACTCGATGCGCTTGGCCTTGGCGTTCGAGCCGGTGATCGGAATCCGGATCGCGGCGGAGCGGTTGCGCTGCGAGTAGACCAGGTTGACCGGGGCCTCGAAGCCGGGCACCAGGCGGTGGTAGGAGTTCACCGACGGGTTGGTGAAGGCGAGCAGCGACGGGGCGTGCTTGAGGATGCCGCCGATGTAGTGGCGGGCGATGTCGGACAGGCCCGCGTAGCCCTGCTCGTCGTAGAACAGCGGGGTGCCGCCCGTCCAGAGCGACTGGTGGACGTGCATGCCGGAGCCGTTGTCGCCGAAGATCGGCTTGGGCATGAAGGTGGCGGTCTTGCCGGCCCGCCAGGCCACGTTCTTGATGATGTATTTGAACAGCATCAGGTCGTCCGCGGCATGCAGCAGGGTGTTGAACCGGTAGTTGATCTCGGCCTGCCCGGCGGTGCCGACCTCGTGGTGCTGACGTTCCACGGTCAGCCCGGCGCGGCCGAGTTCGAGGGACATCTCGGCGCGCAGGTCGGCGAAGTGGTCGACGGGCGGGACGGGGAAGTACCCGCCCTTGTACTTGACCTTGTAGCCGCGGACGTCGCCCTCCGCGGAGCCGGTGTTCCAGGCGCCGGCCACCGAGTCGATGTGGTAGTAGGACGCGTTGGCGCTGGTCTCGAAGCGCACCGAGTCGAAGACGTAGAACTCGGCCTCGGGCCCGAAGTACGCGGTGTCGGCGATGCCGGAGGAGGCGAGGTAGGCCTCGGCCTTGCGGGCCACGTTGCGCGGGTCGCGGCTGTAGGCCTCGCCGGTGATCGGGTCCTGGATGAAGAAGTTGATGTTGAGGTGCTTCTCGGTGCGGAACGGGTCCAGCCGGGCGGTGGCGAGGTCCGGGACGAGGGCCATGTCGGACTCGTGGATGGCCTGGAAGCCGTGGATCGAGGAGCCGTCGAACATCAGGGTCTCGGTCGGGTCGAAGGTGTCGGCCGGAACCGCGAGGTGCTGCAGCACGCCCGGCAGGTCGCAGAACCGGACGTCGACGAACTTGATGTCGTTGTCGGCGATGTACTGCTTCACCTCGTCGGCGTTGGTGAACATCCGTACTCCTCCTCGGCGTGCGGTCTGAGCCTCCGTCACGGGCGACGGGAGCCCCCGTGCAGGGGGCTCACGATAGGAATGGGCCGTTTCCTGATCGTGACCCGACTGTTTCCCACATGTTAACCAGGCCATTCCGGTGGGTGGCAAAACAGCATGGTTCCGGGCAAATCGCCAAGCTCGCAGCAGCGATGTGCGGCACATGGTCCAGACCACTTGGGGCAGTCGGGCGAACCCCGGTTCACCCCGACGGGATTCCGGCCCGGCGTGCCCGGCCGCGGGCCCGCGAACGGGTTCGGCGGTAAGCCCGGTTAGGGTGGGTCCGTGGACACCAGAGAAGCACTCGGATCGTGGATCGACGGCCCGAAAGCGGCCGCCGAGAAGATGGGCGCCGACTTCGGCTACCGCGGCGAGCGCCTCGGCCTGCCGCGCTCCGGCCCTGGCTCGATGGCCGGCCCCGGCCGCCGGATCGGTGCCCTTTTCGTGGACGGCTGGCTGGTCAGCCTGGTCGCCTACGGCCTGATCGCGCACGGCGACCAGGGATCGGCCAACCTGTGGACCACCCCGCTGTTCTACGCCGTCACCGTGCTGTTCCTGGCCACCACCGGCACCACCGTCGGCAAGCGCCTGTTCGGCCTGCGGGTGATCCGGCTGGACGGCCGCCGCGCGACCATCCCGCAGGTGCTGCTGCGCACCTTCCTGCTGTGCCTGATCATCCCGGCCGCCGTCTGGGACCGCGACACCCGCGGCCTGCACGACAAGGCCGTCGGCACCGTCGAGGTCCGGATCTGACGCCGCCAGGGCCATCAGCCAAGGCCCGTCAAGGTCAGGGAACGTCGAACGGCCCCGCTCGCGGAGAGGAATCTCGCGAGCGGGGCCGTGGTGTCCTACGGGGGGAGTGGCTGCTTAGCGCGCGCCGCCCTTGGGCATCCGGGCGCCCTTCGGCATCGGGCCCTTGGGGATCGGCGCCTTCGACAGCAGGTCGCCGAGCGCCCGCAGCCGGTCGTTGGTCTCGGTGACCTGGGCGGCGGTGATCGCCCGCGGCAGCCGCATCAGGTGGATCTGCAGCTTCTTCAGCGGGATCTGGTCCTCGCCGTTGCCGACCATGATGTCGTGCACCGGCACGTCGCCGACGACGCGGGACATCTTCTTCTTCTCGGACGCCAGCAGCGGACGCACCCGGTTCGGGTTGCCCTCACCGATCAGCGCGATGCCGGCCCGGCCGACCGCGCGGTAGACCGCGTCCTGGCTGCGGGTGACCGCGACCGGGGTCTGGTTGGCGCTCCAGCCGCGGCGGATGTTGCCCAGCACCGCGGCGACCGCGCCCGGCTGGCCCTCCATCTGCCCGAACGCGGCCCGCTCGGCGCGGCGGCCGAACACGATCGCGACCGCCAGCACCGCCACCACGAAACCGAGAATGCCCAGGTAGACCGGGTGGTCCAGGGCGAAGCCGATGGCGAGGAACACGCCGAAGGTCAGCAGGCCGACGCCGGCGATGATCAGGCCGATCTTGGAGTCGACCTGCTTGGTCATGACATATGCCTGGCGGATCTGTGCGAGCCGCCCAGGAGTATCGGATTTTTGCCTCGCCATACCGCTCATGGTACGTGGCATGGGTGGCGATCATCCAAGCGGTGCCGGTTCCGTGACCCTGGACTTTCCCGAACACGACCCCGACGTCACCAGCGGTTCACGCGCTGCGTTCGGGCACCCGTTCGGGCTGCTCGCGCTCGCCCGCCAGCCGGCGGTTCTCGCACACCGCCGCCCACGCGTTGCGGCGCGCGCCGCGGATCAGCAACAGCTGTTCGGCCCGCCGCAGGGCGGTCCTGAGTCCGGTACGCATGACCACACCAACTCCTCGACCCGGGTACCGCTTCAGCGTCCCGGACGCCCGTTACCGTACGGTGACCCGACCGTCAATGCCACGTGAAACGTCGGCGGTTAGCCCGGACAGCTCCCCGAACGCCGGAGGGCACGCCCGGGCAGCTCCCCGAACGCCGAAGGGCGGGCCCGATCGGGCCCGCCCTTCAAAGCGACTACCGGAAAAAGCGACTACCGGCTCAGACCGCCGCCTGCTCGCGACGTTCCAGCGCCTGCCGGTACAGCCGACCGGCCCGGTACGAGGAACGCACCAGCGGGCCGGACATCACACCGGCGAAGCCCAGCTCCTCGGCCTCCTGCTGAAGCTCGACGAACTCCTGCGGCTTCACCCAGCGCTCCACCGGGTGGTGGCGCAGCGAGGGCCGCAGGTACTGGGTGATGGTGATCAGCTCGCAGCCGGCGTCGACCAGGTCGGCCAGCGCCTCGCTGACCTCCTCGCGGGTCTCGCCCATGCCCAGGATCAGGTTGGACTTGGTGACCAGCCCGGCCGCCCGGGCCTGGGTGATGACGTCCAGCGAGCGCTCGTAGCGGAACGCCGGGCGAATCCGCTTGAAGATCCGGGGCACCGTCTCGACGTTGTGTGCGAGCACCTCGGGACGGGACGAGAACACCTCGGCGAGCTGCTCCGGCACCGCGTTGAAGTCGGGGATCAGCAGCTCGACGCCGGTACGGCCGGCCTCGCGGGCCGCCGTCATCGCGTGCACCTGGCGGACGGTCTCCGCGTACAGCCACGCGCCGCCGTCCTCCAGGTCGTCGCGGGCGACGCCGGTGATGGTGGCGTAGTTCAGGTCCATGGTGACGATGGACTCGGCGACCCGGCGCGGCTCGTCCCGGTCGAACTCGGCGGGCTTGCCGGTGTCGATCTGGCAGAAGTCGCAGCGGCGGGTGCACTGGTCGCCGCCGATCAGGAAGGTCGCCTCGCGGTCTTCCCAGCACTCGAAGATGTTGGGGCAGCCCGCCTCCTGGCAGACCGTGTGCAGCCCTTCCTTCTTCACCAGGGAGTGCAGGGCGTTGTACTCAGGCCCCATCTTCGCCCTGGTCTTGATCCACTCGGGCTTCCGCTCGATGGGGGTCTCGCTGTTGCGGACCTCCAGGCGGAGAAGCTTCCTGCCGTCGGGTGCGACAGCGGACACGTGCGACTCCTAGAACTAGACGGGGTACCCCAAAGGGTACGCCGTTGCTTCGGTGGCCTGCTCCGGGCCCCGGGCCTTCGTTCGGAAGGCAACACCGGGCGCGGCGCGCCGATTCCCGGTCCCGTGGGGATCAGACCTTGACGGCCGGCTCGGGCAGTTCGGCGAACACCTCGCGCAGCGTGCGCTCCACCGTTCCCACCGCGTCCCGCACCGCGAACGGACGGGCGAGCTCGCCGCTCAGCGAGGCCACCCCGGCGTCCCGGATGCCGCACGGGACGATCTTGTCGAAGTACGTCATGTCCGGGTCGCAGTTCAGCGCGAAGCCGTGCATGGTCACGCCGCGCGCCACCCGCACGCCGATCGCCGCGAGCTTGCGGTCGTCGCCGCGCTGGCCCGCGTTGGAGGGGGCGTACTCGGGGCCCGCGAGGCGTGGGTCGATGCCCAGCGGCAGGCCCATCCGCAGCGTCAGCTTGCCGATCTCCACCACCTGCGACGGGTCCACCACCGCGCCCGGGATCTCCGCGCCGAGCTTCCACACCCCGCTGCGGCCCTCGATCCGGGTGGTCTCCACCCCGAACTCGGTGCACGCCCGGATCAGCGCCTCCTCCAGCCGCCGCACGTACGCCACCACGTCGATCGGGTCCGGCAGCTTCACGATCGGGTACCCCACCAGCTGGCCCGGGCCGTGCCAGGTGATCTCCCCGCCGCGATTCACCTCCACCACCGGCGTCCCGTCCAGCGGCAGGTCCTCCGGGTTGGTGCGCTTGCCCATCGTGTACACCGGGTCGTGCTCCAGCAGCAGCACCGTGTCCGGAATCTCGTCCGCGACGCGCAAGGCGTGCAGTCGCTGCTGCTCCGCCCACGCCTCCTGGTAGGGGACGGTCCGTTCGCCTATCCCCATCCGCACGAACTGCACGTTCTCGCTCACCACACGCTCCTGCCCTGCCGGCCGGCTCAGCCCAACCTGGTAACTGTACGACTGAAGCAAGGAGCGCGTGGGGGGCACCTCCCGGCCCCCTGGGGCTGGGGGAGAACCGCGCGAAGCGGAGGACGAACGTCGGCAGGATCGCGACGCACGACAATGACGTGCACGTGGACGCGACCTTGCAGACGTGCGCTCTTCTACTCCCCGGCCAGCAGCAGCAGCCGCAGCGCGAGCTGCAGCTCCAGCGCCCGTTCCGGCTGGTTCCAGTCGCGGCCGAGCAGCACCTCGACCCGGTCCAGCCGCTGGACGACCGTGTTCACGTGGACGTGCAGCAGGTCCTTGGCCCGGGTCAGGCTCCCGCCGCAGTCGAAGTAGGCCCGCAGGGTGCGGACCAGTTCGGTGCCGCGCTTGGCGTCGTAGTCGAGCAGCGGGCCGAGGGTCGCGCGGACGAAGCCCTCGACGTCGTGGCCGTCGCCGAGCAGGACGCCGAGGAAGCCGAGGTCGGTCGCGCACGCGCCGTCCCCCTCGCGGCCGAGCACCCGCAGGGCCCGGACGCACCGCACCCCCTCCGCGTAGGCCGCGGCCAGCGGGCCGGGCCCGCTCGCGGCGCGGCCGGTGCCGACGGTGACGGGCACCCCGACCAGCCGGGCCAGCCGCTCCGCGGCGAGGGCGGCGACCGCGCCGTCGCCGGTGCCGTCGTGCGGGACGAGCAGCACCACGCCGTCGCCGAACTCGGCGCTGATGCCGCGCGAGCCGAACAGGTACCGGGCCGCGGCCCCGGCCAGCCGTTCCCGGGCATGGACGTCCGCGGCGACCGCGACCAGCACCAGGTGCGGGCGGCCCAGGTCCACGCCGAGGCGGCGGCCGCGGGCGGTGAGGCCGGCCGGGTCGCGGTCGGGGGCGGTGAGCAGGTCGGCCAGCAGCTCGCCGCGGACGCGGTTCTCGGTCTCGGCGACCGAGCGCCGCAGCAGGAGCAGCAGCGCGGTGACGACGCTCGCTCGTTCGAACACCCGCCGGTCGGCGTCATTCAGCTCGGGTCTGCCGTGCAGCACGAGCGAGCCGAGCAGTTCCTGGCCGGCCAGCACCGCGCACACCCAGTCCGCGCCGTGCCGCACGGCGTGGCCCTCGGTGCGGGAGGAGGCGACGGCGTCGGAGAGGCCGTCGAGGGCGCCGCCGGGGCCGGTGAGCGGGGCGCCCTCCGCGTCGTGGACGGAGGCCTCGCCGTCGAGCAGCGCGGCGACCTCGGCGGCCACGTCGGCGACCTCCGCGCCGCGCAGTACGAGGTCGGTGAGCCGGTCGTGGGCCTGTTCGGCGCGCTGGACGGAGCCCGCGTGGGCGCGGATGACGGCGTTGGCGGTGGCGAGTTCGGCGAGCGCGGCGCGGGTGTCGGCCAGCGACTTGGCGGTGTCCAGGGCGATCGCGGCGTGCGCGGCGAGGGTGCACAGCAGCGCGACCTCGTCGGGGGAGAAGGTGCGCGGGGTGCGGTCGGCGGCGAACAGCACGCCGATCACGGTGCCGCCGAGCAGCAGGGGGACACCGATGATGGCGACCAGGCCCTCGTCGAGCACGCCGGCGTCGATCTGGCCGGTGTGCCGGAAGCGTTCGTCGATGCGGTAGTCGTGGCTGGCGTAGGGGCGGGCGGTCTGCGCGACCAGGCCGCCGAGGCCGTCGCCGAGGCTGAGCCGCAGGGTCTGGAAGATCGGCGAGACGGAGCCGTCGGTGACCCGCATGTAGGTGTCGCCGGCCCGCTCGTCGGGGAGGGTGAGGTAGGCGGTGTCGGTGCCGAGCAGCATCCGGGCGCGGCGGACGATGGCCTGCAGCACGGCGTCGAGGTCGCGGGAGGCGGCGAGATCGCCGGCGGTGTCGAACAGCGCCGTCAGTTCGGCTTCGCGGCGGCGGTGCTGACGCATCGTCCGGTGCACCCGCAGGGCCTGCCAGGTGGCGTCGTCGATCTCGGTCAGGACCTGGGCGGGTGCGCCCTGCCGACGGGCGTCGGCGAGGACTTCGCCGAAGTCCTCGGTGGCGGCGCCGGTCGCCAGCAGGTCGAGGAGTCGGCGCAGCGCCGGTGCGGCGGTGGTGTGGCGGTCCATTCGGTCTTCCCTGTCACTCGTGCCCCCCGTGGCCCCCGTTGCCCGCGGCCCGTCGCACGGGGGCCTGTCCGGCCGATCTTGCCGACCGGACAGGCCCCGGACGGGCCGGGGCCGCGCCGCCGGGCGGGTGCCCGGTGACGCGGCCCTGATTTTGTCGGAAGTGCTCAGGCCGTCGTGGCGGCCTTCACGGAGTCCACCCGAGCGTCGTCCCCTTCGGCGAGGTCGGTGCCGCGGGTCTCCCGGCCGCACAGCACCGCGAGGACGGTGATCGCGGCGGCGATCGCCACGTACACGGCGATCGGGGTGGCGCTGTCGTAGTCCTTGAGCAGCGCGGTGGCGATCAGCGGGGCGGGGGCGCCGGCCGCGACGGAGGAGAACTGGGCGCCGATGGACGCGCCGGAGTAGCGGGTGCGGGTGGCGAACAGTTCGGCGAAGAACGCGGCCTGCGGGGCGTACATCATGCTGTGGAAGAACAGGCCGACGGTGATGGCGGTGACCAGCGCGGTGAAGTTCTTCGTGTCGACCATGCCGAAGAACACGAAGGCCCAGATGCCGACGCCGACCGCGCCGACCAGGTAGACCGGCTTGCGGCCGACCCGGTCGGAGAGCGCCCCGAACAGCGGGATCAGCGCGAACTGGATCGCCGAGCCGATCAGTACGGCGTTCAGCGCGGTCTGCTTGGGCAGGTGGGTGTGGCCGACGGCGTACGCCAGGACGAAGGTGGTCATCACGTAGTACGAGATGTTCTCCGCCATCCGGGCGCCCATCGCCACCAGCACGTCCCGCCAGTGGTCGCGCAGCACCGCCACCAGCGGCGGCTTCTGCTTCTCGGCCCGCTGCTCGGCGGCCGCCAGCGCCGCCTTGAACAGCGGCGACTCGTCCACCGCCAGCCGGATCCACAGACCCACCATCACCAGCACCGCGGACAGCAGGAACGGCACCCGCCAGCCCCAGGCCAGGAACGCCGCGTCCGACTGGACGGCCGTCATCAGCGACAGCACTCCGGCCGCCAGCAGGTTGCCCGCCGGCGCGCCGCCCTGCGGCCAGGACGCCCAGAAGCCGCGCCGCCGCTGGTCGCCGTGCTCGGAGACCAGCAGCACCGCCCCGCCCCACTCGCCGCCCAGCGCGAAGCCCTGCACCAGCCGCAGCACCGTCAACAGCACCGGCGCCGCCACGCCGATCTGGTTGTACGTCGGCAGGCAGCCGATCAGGGTGGTCGCGCCGCCCATCAGCAGCAGGGACAGCACCAGCAGCTTCTTGCGGCCGATCCGGTCGCCGAAGTGCCCGAACACCAGCGCGCCCAGCGGCCGGGCGGCGAATCCGATCGCGTAGGTGAGGAAGGACAGCAGAGTGCCCGTCAGCGGATCCGACTTCGGGAAGAACACGTGCCCGAAGACCAGCGCCGCCGCCGATCCGTACAAGAAGTAGTCGTACCACTCGATCGTGGTGCCGATCAGCGAGGCGGCGACCACCCGGGGCAGGGAGGCGGGTCTCGCGACGTCGGGAGAGGCAGCCATCATGGATTCCCTTGCAGAGGTGGGGGTGAGGGAGTGTCAGGGACCCTATCGGCCCGCTGCGGCCGGACTCAGTGCGCGGTCCAGCCGCCGTCCACCGGCAGGCTCGCGCCGGTGATGTAGGAGGCGCTCGGCGAGCACAGCCACACCGCCAGCTGCGCCACCTCCTCCGGTTCGATCAGCCGCTTCACGGCGGTGCGGTCGAGCATGATCTGCTCCACCACCTCGTCCTCGTGGATGCCGTGCGCCAGGGCCTGCGCGGCGATCTGCTTCTCCACCAGCGCGGTGCGCACGTACGCCGGGTTGATGCAGTTGCTGGTCACCCCGTACGGGGCGCCCTCCAGCGCGACCGTCTTGCTCAGACCCTCCAGCGCGTGCTTGGCCGTCACGTACGCCGACTTGAAGGCGCTGGCGCGCAGGCCGTGCACCGAGGAGACGTTGATCACCCGGCCCCACCCGCGCTCGTACATGTGCGGCAGGGTGCGGCGCAGGATCCGGAACGGGGCTTCCACCATGACCCGCTGGATCAGCGTGAACCGCTCCATCGGGAACTCGTGCACCGGCGCGACGTGCTGCAGGCCGGCGTTGTTGACCACGATGTCCGCGTCGGTGGGCAGCGCCTCCACCGCGTCCGGGTCGGACAGGTCGGTCACGTGCGCGACCCCGCCGATCCGCTCCGCCAGCTCCTCGGCGGGCGCGGCGGCCAGGTCGACGACGTACACGCGCGCGCCGGCCGCGGCGAACGCCTCCGCACAGGCCCTGCCGATGCCGGAAGCGGCGCCGGTGACCAGCGCGGTGCGGCCGAGCAGCGAGGGCTGGGGGAGGGGGGCAGAAGTGGTGTCCATGGCCGAGAACGGTAGGAATCCGCGGCCCCCACAACGATGTGGGCGAACACCACAGCATCCCCGTCCTGCATGGTGCTGTCCGCCATGCCGTCCGAACGCGGGCAACGGCCCTCGAACTCAAACACGCGGCACCCGGGCTTCCTCAGAACGGGCGGGCCTGGTTCACCCGTTCGGAGGATCGACGGGCTGAATCCACCCATAGCGCCCCAATGCTCGCTACATTCGCGCCGATTCCCGATCAGGGGGCGCTGTCCCGGGCAGGAGGGGCCGGAACGGCGCCTGAGAGGTGTGGACTGCTATGCCCCAACGGCCCGTAATCGACAGCCCGGCGTACCGATCGCTCGACCCGCTCGACCCGCGCCAAACCGGAGCGGCCGAGACCCCTCCGCGCGCCGCCGAGCCGGCCGACGCACCGTCCGGCGGGCGCGCTCAGAACCCCCAACTCGCGGCACTCATCGAGGAGTCCGGCTTCTCGCACGCCGGCCTCGCCCGCCGGGTCGACCAGCTCGGCCTGGAGCACGGCCTCGACCTGCGGTATGACAAGACCTCCGTGACGCGCTGGCTGCGCGGCCAGCAGCCGCGCGGTGCCACCCCGGCGCTGATCGCCGAGGTCTTCACCCGACGCCTCGGCCGCCGCCTCACCGCCCAGGACGTCGGCCTGGACGCCTGCGCCCCGGTCTACGCGGGGCTGGAGTTCGCCGAGACCCCGCAGGAGGCCGTCGACATCGTCGCCTCCATGTGGCGCAAGGACAACGGCCCCTACGCCGAACTGCGAAAGATCGCCTTCACCCCCGCCGGACTGGTCGTCCCCAGCCGCGACTGGCTGATCGGCCGCACCGACGAACGCGTCGCCCGGGACGGCACCACCCTCAGCGCCGAGGAACTGCGCACACCCCCGCCGGGCGCCACCGCCCGCGTCCCCCAGCAGGGCGCCCGCCGCCCCACCGGCGGCACCCTCGAACCCACCGCGGACCCCAGGGAGGCCCGGCCCCCGGTCCGGGTCGGCCGCGGCGACATCGCCGCCATCCGCGCCGTCGGAGACCTCTTCCGGGCCCTCGACCACGCCTACGGCGGCGGCCACGCCCGGCAGGCGCTGGTCCGCTACCTGGAGAGCGAGGCCGAGCCGATGCTCCGCGGCCGCTACGGCGAACAGATCGGCCGCGCCCTGTTCGGCGCCGTCGCCGACCTGACCAGGCTGGCCGGCTGGACGTCCTTCGACATCGCCGCGCACGGCCTCGCCCAGCGCTACTTCGTGCAGGCGCTGCGGCTCTCCCAGGCGGCCGGGGACCGGATCCTCGGCGGCTACGTCCTCACCACCATGAGCCAGCAGGCCGTCCACCTCGGGCACGCCCGGGAGGCCATCCAGCTCGCCCGGGTCGCCCAGCAGGGCGTCGGCACCACCGCCGCACCCGTCGTCCAGGCCCTGATGCACGCCGCCGAGGCCCGCGGCCACGCCCTGGCCGGCGACGTGCGGGCCTGCACCACCGCCCTGGTCCGCTGCGAACGGGCCCTGGCCACCGCCCGCAGCGGCGACGAAGTCCCGTCCTGGGCCCGCTACTTCGACGACGCCCAGCTCGCCGACGAGTTCGCCCACTGCTACCGCGACCTCCAGCAGTGGCGCCCCGCCGCCCAGCACGCCGAGAAGTCCCTGCGCCTGCGCGCCCCCGCGTACGCCCGCAGCCGCATCCTCTGCCGCCTCGTCCTCGCCTCCGCCCGTCTCGGCATGGGAGACGTCGACGAGTCCTGCTCCATGGCCACCGACAGTCTCCGCGCAGCCGGCGAGATGCGCTCCGCCCGCACCGTCGAATACCTCCGCGACTTCCACCGCCGCCTGGCCCCGTACCGCACCACGCCCGCGGCGCGCGCCTTCGAGGAGGCCACCCGGCAGGCGGGGGTGATCTGACCCGGCATGCCACGGGCCGCCGCTCCCGCGAGGTGCGGAGGCGGCGGCCCGGATTCGGCGTTCGAGGGGTCAGAGTGCGGTCGGGTTGTACGTGTTGGAGCTCCAGATCGCTGTGCCGGCGGTGTTGTAGACGACGAAGTTGCAGTCGCTCTGGACCTTGGCGTAGGCGCCGTTGTTGCCGCTGGTCTGGGAGGAGTTGAGGGTGGTGCCGTTGGCGTCCGTGATCACCAGGTTGCCGTCGGCCTGCATGGTGGCGGTGGCGCCGGGGTGACCGGCGGTGCCGGTGTTCCAGATCGGCTTGCCGTCGAACAGGTAGTAGAGCACCAGGTTGCCGTCGGTCTGCATGGTCAGCCGGATTCGGCCGGAGGCCACCGAGGCGCCCGGCTTGAGCGTGGTGCCGGGGGTCAGTACGGCCTCACTGGCGGAGCGCAGTGCGCCGGTGACGGTGGCGGGCAGCGGCCCGTTGGAGGCGCTTTCGAACAGTTGCCGGTCGACCGCGGAGGTCTGGGCCAGCCGCGGCGGGGTGGTGAAGCCGCTCGCGTTGCCGGTGTAGAACAGCGTGCAGCCGGTGGGGCAGGTGGTGGACTTGTCCGCGCCGGCCGTGTCGCGGTAGGTGACGGCGGCCGAGTCGGCGGGGGTGCCGGCCCAGAACGCGGTCGCCTGGGTCGCGTTCGGGGTGAAGCGCCGGTAGGTGTAGCCCTCGCCCGGGTCCTCGACGCCGTTGTCGTTGGCGTCCTTGAAGGCGGCCACGGTCGTCACGGTGCCGGCGGTGTTCCCGGCGACCGCGAACTGGGGGCGCTGCTGGAGGTCGCCGGTGCCCCACCGCTGGGGTGCGGCCAGGCCGTACGTGCCGGCGGTGACCTGTCCGGGGAACAGCCACACGGTGCCGTCGCGGTTGTCCTTGGCGAGGATGTCCGGGGTGCCGTCGCCGGTGAGGTCGCCGGGGGCGCCGGCGGTGTACATGTTCCACGGGACGCCGGCGCTGATCACGCGGCCGCCTGCCAGGTCGAGCGGCGCCGTGTGGTTGGGTGTGCGGCCGTCGGCCAGGACCTTGCCGCTGTAGAGCCACAGCTTGCCGTCCTCGGTCACCAGCAGGTCGTTGCCGGGTTTCCCGTCGATGTTGCCGGGGGCGAGGATCTGGGTGGCGGCCGACCAGTCGGCCTTGGTCGGGTGGACGAGCTGGAACTTGGCCTCGTACCGCAGGTGTCCTGCGCCGTCGCCGCCGTAGATGAACATCCTGCCGCTGCTCTCGCGCGCGATCATGTCCTCGTAGCCGTCGGCGCCGGCAGTGAGGGAGGCGGCGCCGATGAAGTCGCCGCGGTGGGTGATCAGGGCGCCGGCCAGGTTGTTGACGCCGAAGGTGCGGGTGCCGAAGCCGCCCGCGCCGTTGCCGGGGTAGATCCACAGGTCGCCGTTGGCGTACACGGTGGCCAGGTCGGCGTAGCCGTCGCCGTCCATGTCGCCGGGCACGTCGTGCTCGGCCTCGGTGAGGACGTTCCAGTCACCGGTGGTTCCGGCCTCCCGGACGAACTCGGGCGGGGCGGTCTTGATGGTCCAGTTGGCGCCGCCGCCGGGGTTGTCGGTGCCGTCCACGGTGCTGCGGTTGCCGGCCTTGTCGTACGCGGCGACGTGCAGTTCGTTGCTGGGCCACTGGGTCTGCAGCACGGTGATGGTCGCGGTTCCGCTCGGGGCGTCCACCCAGGTTCCCTGCTGGCAGCGGGTGTTGGAGGTGCTCAGCGGGCGGTTCAGGATCCAGCAGAAGCCGGCGAAGTTGGCGTCCGAGGAGGTGAGGGTGAGGGTCCGCGGCTTGCGGGCGGTCAGCGGGGTGGAGAGCGGGACGCCGTCGGCCGGGGTGACGATGGGGGCGGTCGGTGCGGTGCGGTCGACCTTGAACGCGCAGTACGGGTCGCCGGGCACGTAGCCGGACTGGGTGATGCCGTCGCGGGCGGCGATTCCCCAGCGGTAGAGGGTGTTCTCCTCGAACTCGGAGGTGGGCCAGCTGCGGGAGGACCAGCTGCCGTTGCCGACCGTCTCGTCCTGGTCGTGGTACCAGGACCAGCCTTCCTTCCAGACCCGGTAGTAGGCGTTGGTGCTGGTGCCGTCGGGGTCGGAGACGCGCGCGGTGAGGGTGAGGTCGTTGTTGCCGATGACGGCCGGCTTCGCGGGGTCGCGCTCGCACGCCACGGGCTTGTTCCCCGCGCCGCCCGGGCTCCAGGTGCCTTCGAAGGCGCCGTACTCGTTGACCACGGGGGTGCGGTTGTAGGTGATCTCGAGGTGCGGGTTGTTCCTGAACCGCTTGTAGCTGGAGGTGCTGCCTTCCTTGCCGCTTTCCGCGGCGAGGCTGAGGGTGAGCGAGGAGGCGTTCCAGTCGGCCATCTGCTGGACGGCGGCCTTCAGTCCGTCGGAGACGAAGTCGTGGCCGAGGTCGTCGGGGCAGTAGTCCGGGTTGCCGCCCGCGAAGCTGTCGGCGGCGACCTTGTTGATCCGGGGGAGCGGGTTGTTCCAGGTCGGATCGTGGTCCCAGCCGCCGACCACCCACAGTTCGGTGTTGCCGGCGTCCGACGCGCTGCAGCCCCACGAGTGGGTCTCGACGGTCTGGAGTGTGGCGGTGAGGATCTGGGCGCCGCCGAGCCCGTTGGTGTCGATGGTGAAGAAGCTCTGGTGCTTGGAGTCGCCCGAGTAGCCGACCCGGAACTCGTCGGTCGGGTTGTTCGACGTCCAGCCGCTGCCGGACACGAACGCGCTGTTCGGGTACGAGGACGCGGTGAACGACCACTTCTGCCGGGAACCTCCGGTGAACACCGGGTCGATCACCAGCGGGAACTGTGCGTCGGCCGCGGTGAGCAGGCCGCGGTCGGGGGTGAGCCGGATCTCGCCCTGGCCGAGCTTCACGCCGAGACGGGCGGACTTCACCGGCAGCGCGGCGGGTTCCTGGCCGCCCCGCGCTGCTGCCTTGGCGGGTTCGGTGCTCGTCGGGGTGTCCCACATGGTGGGTGCCGGGGCCTGGAAGACGGTGCTGCCGTCCTTGGCCTTCGCCTTGATGCCGCCGTCCTCGGCGCTCTCCAGTGACAGGCCGTCGGTCTCGGTGAGGAGCCTGAGTTCGGCCAGCGCGGGATTGGCCGCGGCCTGGCGGGTCTTGACGATCAGGTGCTCGGCGAAGCCGTCGACATTCGCGAGGACCTTCAGGTCCACGCCCGGCAGCACCTCCGGGTACAGGGCGGTGTTCCCGGACAGCGTCGGGGCCGGCAGGGCGGTGGGCCAGCCGACCGACATGGTGTGACCGTCACGGGTCATGGTGGCCAGCGGAGTTGTGCCGCCGCCGGAGAAGGTGATCGGGAAGGTCGGGGCAACGGGTGCGACCCTTCCGTCGCCGGCCCGCGCCAGCGTGGCGTCCGGAGTGCGCCAGGTTCCCCCCACCTTGGCCCGGACGGGCTCGACGTGGCTGCGGCGGGTGAAGGTCCCGTCCGGGTTCGCGAGTGTCTCGGTGAACTCGTCGAGCAGCTCGGTGACTTCGACCGTTTTGCCGGTCTTCTTCGCCTCCGCGGACGCCCGGGCCTCCGGCGACGGGGCGGGAGCGGCGGTCGCGGTCCCGGTGTCGGCGGCGGCGATGCCGGTGGCGATCAGCGGCGTGGTCAGTAGCGCGCTGGTGGTGAGGATCGCGAGGAGACGGTGCCGTCTCGACTCGCGTCCAGGTGCAGTGCTCATGTGAAGGACCCCCCTCGATCCGTGTCGGCCATGCCGGGGGATGGTAGCGAGACCGGAAGGGCGGAACCAGGCCTCACTGGGCGTCAACAACGTTTACGGCATTTGTTGTTCGCTCAAAATGGTGGGGCGTTCGCTGGCGAAACGTCAGTAAACGGACTCGGTAAAGTGTGCGCTACCTCACACCTCCCTTGCCGGTGAGGGAGCTCCGGGTGGAGGATCTCGCAGGAATTTGCGTGGATGGGGGTTCAGGTTCGGGGGAGCGTGGGTCAAATCTGCATCAAGTGTAGGGAAAACCTGCATTTCGTTCTCGTCCTCGCGTCGGCGGGGCGAGGAAGCCGACGTGGACGAACGGCCCTTTCCCGTCCAGGCAGATGGAGCCGGCGGCTCCACTCGCACGGGGATCGATCGGGGCAGGGCGAGTGGGGAGCGGCGTGTGAGCCGCAGGACGGCCCGGCGTGAATTCAACGGCAATCGGACGCGCGGGAATCTCCGGTGATCGCGCGATGAGGGGTGGGACCAGGTGCGAGACAGAAGGTCAAGATCAGATATGGCGGGGGAGTTGTCACGAAGGCGGACCACTGTCGCCGGCGTGACCGCGACCGCACTGGTGGTGGGCCTGCTTTCGGCTCCGGTGGCGGCTGCGGCGGGCCTGCCCGGATTCGAGGTGCGGCCCGTTCAGCAGCCGACCTCGGTGAACGGCCAGGACCTGGGCGTCCAGCCCAAATCCGGTGCATCGCCGAGTTCGGCGAACTGGAAGCCCGGTGAGGTGAGCTGGCCGAAGGGGGCGACCGCCCGGGTCGACCTCGCGAATGCCGGTAAGTCGTCCCGGCAGGCCGAGGGCACCCCGGTCAAGGTCGCGGCAGCTTCCGACCACGGAGCGCCGAACGCGGTGTCCGTCCAGGTGGCGGACCATTCGGCCGCTCAACGGGTCGGAGTGGAAGGCCTGTTGCTGGGCATCCGGCGCGACGACGCGTCCACTTCGGCAGCCCCGGTCACCGTCTCGGTGGACTACGGGCAGTTCAAGGGTGCCTTCTCCGCAGATGCCGCCTCGCGCCTGACGCTGGTCAGCCTGCCGGCCTGCGCGCTGACGACGCCGGAGAAAGCGGAGTGCCGTACCCGCACCGCCCTGCCGACGGTGAACGACCCGGTGGCGGGGACGCTGACCGCGAAGGTCGAGGCGGCCGCGGCGCCTTCGGGGCAGGCCGGGTTCGCGCCCACCGTGCTGGCGACGACCGCCGACACGGCGGCGTCCGGCCCGATGGGCGACTACAAGGCCACCTCGCTGGCGACCACCGGCTCCTGGTCGCAGACCGGCAACACCGGTGGCTTCAACTGGAGTTACCCGATCAGCGTCCCGGCCGTCCCGGGCGGCTTCGCACCCAATGTCGGGCTGGGCTACAGCTCGGCGAGCACCGACGGCCGGACGGCCTCGACGAACAACCAGGTGTCCTGGATCGGCGAGGGCTGGGACTACAACCCCGGTTTCATCGAACGCAGCTACACCGGCTGCGCCAACGACCAGTACCAGGGCAACAACTCCACGAAGACCGGCGACCTGTGCTGGAAGTCCGACAACGCGACCATGTCGCTGAACGGCACCTCCACGCCGCTGGTCAAGGTCGACGACCGGACGTGGCGCCCCGCGGCCGACGACGGCTCGCGGATCGAACGGATCCGTGGCGAGGCGATCGGCAACGGTGACGACGACAACGAGTACTGGAAGGTCACCGACACCTCCGGCAACCAGTGGTGGTTCGGCCGCAACAAGCTGCCGATCCCGGTGGAATCCAACGAGGACACCAACTCCGCCTGGACGGTGCCGGTCTACGGCAACCACGCCGGCGAGCCCGGCAACGCCGGCGCCTTCGCCGACTCCGTGAAGACCCAGGCGTGGCGCTGGAACCTCGACTACGCCGTCGATGTGCGCGGCAACGCCATGGCGTTCTACTACGACCGCGAGAACAACGCCTACGCGCAGAACCGCAAGACCGACTCCGGCGCGGTCTCCTATGTCCGCGGCGGTTACCTGAAGCGGATCGACTACGGGCTGCGCGGCGACCTCGGCGCGCCGTCCAAGCCGTCCGCGCAGGTCACCTTCACGGTCGCCGAACGCTGCCTGACCACCTGCACCACCTTCGACAAGGCGCACGCCACCGACTGGCCGGACGTGCCCATCGACCAGGACTGCGCGGCCAACTCCGCCTGCGCCAACACTTCCCCGACGTTCTGGTCCCGCAAGCGGCTCACGACGATCAACACCTTCTCGCGCCTCGGCGGAACGCTCACCGCAGTGGACCAGTGGTCCCTGGCCCACAGCCTGCCGCCGACCGGCGACTCCTCCACCCCGTCGCTCTGGCTCACCTCGATCGACCGGACCTTCCAGGCCGGCGCGCTGGACGACGTCAAGCTTCCCCAGCCGATGAAGTTCACCGGCGAGCCCTTCGACAGCCGCGTGGACGGCGCCGAAGGCCGCCCGCCGATGCACAAGTACCGCCTGACCAAGATCACCAACGAGACCGGCGGCGACACCCTGATCGCCTACCGGCCGAAGGAGTGCGTCTACGGCTCGACCCCCGCCCCGGAGTCGAACGACAAGGCCTGCTTCCCGTCCTACTGGACCCCCGAGGGCCAGGCCCAGGTCCTCGACTGGTTCCACAAGTACCTGGTCGAGTCGGTCACCGAGGACGACACCACGGCCGGCTCGGGCTCCGAGTCCAATGTGACCTCCTACGAGTACCTCGGCGGCGCCGCCTGGCACCGCGACGACTCGGAGTTCACACTCGACACCAACCGCACCTACGGCCAGTTCCGCGGCTACGCGAAGGTCCGCACCCGGGTCGGCTCGGTCAACAAGACGCTGAGCGAGACCGAGTACTTCCGGGGCATGGACGGCGATGTCCTTCCGGGTGGCGGCAAGCGGTCGGTCAGCGTCAACGGCATGGCCGACCTCAACGGCTACGCGGGCCGGGTGGCGAAGGTCTCCACCTTTGACCAGGACAACGGCACCGTCGCTACCGAGACGGCCAGCACGCCCTGGCAGGGCAGTGCCCGGACCACCGCCACCCCGAAGAGCCTGTCGGGCAAGGACGGTCAGGCCGGCGTAGACCTCCCCGCCATCGAGGCCCGGTTCTCGGGCACGTCGAGCGAGCAGACCCGCACCTTGATTTCCGGATCCACCTGGCGGATGACGAAGCTGACCCGCACCTACGACACGGCGTTCGGCCGGGTGACCGAGGTGAGCGACGAGGGGGACACCGCCGTCACCGGCGACGAAGCCTGCACCCGCACCGAGTACACCGCAACCGACTCCGTCAACTGGCTGAACAACTACCCGTCCTCGGTGACCACCCATTCGACGGCCTGCTCGACCTCGGCCTCCCCATCGACGGCGGTCGGCGCGACCCGAACCTCCTACGACAACCAAGCCGTGGGCGTGGCCCCGGTCCTCGGACGCGGATACGTCACCAAGACCGAACAACTGGAGCGCTACAACGGCTCGACCGAGGTGTGGAACACCACGCTGAAGGCCGCGTCCTTCGACCGCTACGGCCGTTCGACCTCCGTCACCGGCGAGGACAACCAGACCACGACCACCGGCTACACCCCCGCCGACGGAGAACAGCCCACCACGGTCAAGGTCACCGATCCGGCGAGCCGGATCACGACGACCACCTACGACGGTCTGCGCGGCCTGACACTCTCCACCACCGATCCGGGGGGTCGGGCCAAGAGCAACTCCTACGACGCCGCAGGACGGTTGATCGCGACCTGGGCCCCCGGACGGGCAACCGACCGACCGGCCAGCGCGACGTTCGCCTACGCGATCTCGGCGACCGTCCCTACGGCCGTCACCACGAAGGTGCTGTTGGAGGGCGGTTCCTACGGGGCGAGCATCGAGATCCTGGACTCGTTTCTGCGGTCACGCCAGACTCAGATCGAGTCGCCGAAGACCGGCCGGACGATCGCGGACACCTTCTACGACAGCCATGGCCGCGCCTGGAAGACCAACGCCCCGTACTGGAACAAGCTGGCAGCCACCACCACGATGTACTCCGTGGCGGACAACCAGGTTCCGTCGCAGACCGTGACGGAGTTCGACGGTCGCTCCCGGCCGACGGCGTCGGTCCTCAAGTCGCTGAACGAGGAGAAGTGGCGGACCACCACCGCGTACGGCGGTGACTGGACTTCAGTCGTGCCGCCCGCCGGCGGGACCGCCACGCTCTCCCGAACCGACGCACTTGGCCGTACCGTCGAGCTGCGCAAGTACAAGGACAGCAACCCGGCCATCGGCGCGGCGAGCAGCCAGTTCGAGTCGCTCGGCTACACCTTCGACGCCGCAGGCCGCCTGGCGAAGGTCACCGACGCGACCGGGAAGAACAACTGGATCTACGGCTACGACCTCCGCGGCCGTAAGACTCGCACGGTGGACCCGGACAAGGGCACCACGGACTTGAGCTACGGCGCGGATGGCTTCCTCGCTACGACGACTACTGCGGTCGGAACGACCGAACAGGCGGTCGTCGGCTACACCTACGACGCCATGGGCCGGAAGAAGACACTCCGTTCCGGTTCTGTCTCAGGGCCGATCCTGGTCGAGTGGACGTACGACACGGCGCAGAACGGTGTCGGACTCCCCGCGGCGAGTACCCGCTACCGGACGGTCGGGGGTGCGACGTACGCGTACACCAGCACCGTCACGGGTTACGACGCTTCGGGCAAGCCGACCGGACAGACCTACACGGTGCCAAGTGTGCCGAACGAGGAGAAGCTCGCGGGCGATTACACCCTTGGCTACACCTACACCCCTAACGTCGGGCTGCCGAAGACCATCGAGTACTCGACCACCAACAAGGACGCGGAGTCGGCACTACCGGCCGAGATGCTGACCAACGGATACGACAAGTACGGGCAGCTGGGCTCGATCTCGAGCTCCCTGGGCATCAGTTACCTGGGCGGCGCGCAGTACTCGGAGTTCGGGCAGACCCTGCAGGCGCAGCTCGGCACGATCGGCGGCAGGGTCGTTCGGACACTGACCTACGACGAGCCGACCCGTCGCCTGACGACCGTGAAGGACGACCGCGAGGCCGCCGGCCCACAGATCCTGACCAGTGCGGCGTACACCTACAATCCGGCGGGAGACATCACCCGGATCCAGGACCTGCAGAACGACAACGCCGTCAACGACACGCAGTGCTTCAAGACCGACTGGTCCAGGCGCCTGACCGAGGCATGGACCTCCGGCGACAGCTGTGCCACCAGCCCGGACAGCGCCGGCGGGCCGAACCTGGGCACAATCGACCCGTACTGGCTGAGCTGGACCTTTGACGCGGCGGGCAACCGGTCCAAGGAAACCCGGCACAAGGGTGGCTCGATCACCGCCGACACCGTCCAGAGCTACACCTACCCCGCCCCCGGCACCGCCCGTCCTCACGCGGTCACCCAGGTGTCCACCACCGGCGGTGCCACCGGCACTGCGGCCTACGGGTACGACAGCAATGGCAACCTCAAGTCGAAGACCGTAAATGGGACCGTCCAGCAGAGCCTGACCTGGGACCAGGAAGGCAGGCTGGCCACCTCGACCCCGGGGCCGACGGCGGGCTCCACCACCAGTTCGGACGTCTACGACGCCGACGGTACCCGGGTACTCCGACGTGATCCGGGCACGGCAACGCTGTATCTGCCGGGCGGCCAGGAGTTGGCGCTCAACATCGCCGGCAAGACGCTGAAGGGTACCCGCTACTACACGGTCCCTCAGGCGACCGCAGTCCGTACCAGCGGCGACGGCCAGGTCCGGTACTTGTTGGCCGACCAGCACGGGACCAACAATCTTTCGATCAACGCTTCCACCATGGCCTTCAACCGCCAGAAGTCCTTGCCGTACGGCGGGCTTCGCGGCGCTGCCCCGGCAGCCTGGCCTGGCGAACGCGGCTTCGTCGGAGGCACCGTTGACACCGCGACCGGCTATACCCACCTGGGCGCCCGCGAGTACGACCCGGGGACCGGACGGTTCATCAGCCCGGACCCGCTGATAGATCTCACCGACCCGACGCAGATGGGCGGTTATGGCTACAGCAACCACAACCCGGTCTCGTCCAGCGACCCGACCGGTTTGATGAACATGGCGCTCATCGACGGTGGAGAGTACACCCCGAGCGGGCAGGAATGTGACGCTGCCTGCCAGGCCGCTGCCAAGGTTCCGCACCCGGGCAACTGGGTGGGCAGTGCGCCGAGCGAGGAACAGAAACAGCGTGACATGTCGCGCGCACGCCGCAACAAGGGCCTTCAACTGGAGGAGGAGTACGCGGCCCGGTCACCCTACCCGCGCTACATCGGGGACCATCCTGCTCTCTACTACGTGCCCGATGCCGAATGGCTTGATCATTTCGAGTGGGAGAGGCCCAAGGACAAGAAGTCAGCGAGTCCCGCCGAGCAGGAAGTGTGCGTCCTCAGCGGCTTCGACGGGGGCTGTGGCCAGGCGGCGGAAATAGCGGACTGGGCCTATGAAATGCAGCAACAGGAGTATCCCGGCGAGCCTGATTCGAACGACAAGGTCAACTCGTTCCGTCATGCCCTGTGGCAAGCACGCCTGACCTACGAGCTGGGCGAACGGCTCGCGGTCGAGTGGGCCGATGCCCATGAAGCCTATGGGCCGCCGTCCGACCTCCGCGAGTACAGCTACCGCGATCACCTGACCGATCTGGTCAACAACGAACGCGGGAGGCTGATCGGCAGGGAGGCCATCGAACTTCGAGGCGGCGTGAGCAACGAAAAGGCCTTGGACTACATCATGCAGCAGGCCAGGGACTATATTGCGAGCGGGAACTACGCGAGGCGGGACGACTTCCTGCCGGATGCCAAGTAAGCGGTAGATCGAATGTGGTGCGGCGGCCTGCATGGCGCCGCCGCACCACGACACGAAGGGGGCCCTCCGGTATGGCGGTGCGAGTGGTCAGAGGTTCCAAACTGTGGATTCCGTACCTTGCTGCGCTCGGGGTCGCCACGGCTGTTGTGCTCTGGACCCAGGCTGCCAGTGACGCCGTTTCAGAGATGCCGCAGGACCTCCTCGGACGCTGGTCCGTAGGGGAGGAGACGATGGAACTGCGCGCCGACGGGAGCCTGGGGGACGTTCGGATCCTGCCCTCGTTGTGCGGCGGCGGATCTTCGCCCGCGGGGAGTTCGCAGAGCTTCAGCGGGAGCTGGAAGGACGAGGGTGTGGTCGACTACGAGCGGGTCGTCAGCATCACCTTCAACGACTTCTACGGTCCGGGGAAGCCCTGCCAGGTGCCGTTCGGTCAGATGACGGACGAGGCGGGGACGAAGCTGGTGCCCCCGGTCGCCGATGCGCGACAGCGAGGATTTCGACGTCAGTAGACTCCGGTAGGCCGGCCCCGTTCGAGCGTGGCCGGCCTGTCGGCGGTCGTGGGGACTAGGCGGCCACCTCCGCCACGTCGGGCTCGACGCGCACCCCCAGGTCCTTCAGGAGCGCCGTCGCGGCCCGCCGGCCCGAGGCGATGGCGCCGGTCAGGGTGCCGGTGTCGCGGTGGTCGCCGCAGACGTACAGGCCGGCCAGGAGGCGGACGGAGCGGCGGAAGTGGTGCGGGGGCGGCATCGAGACCACCGCGTCCGGGACGTGGCGGACCGTCAGGAACTCCCAGGCGGCGGTGGAGGTGCCGTACAGCTCGGACAGGCGGCGGCGGACGACGGGTTCGTCGCCGGCCGGGCCGCCGGAGTCGAAGGCGCGGCGGCCGAGCACGGTGGTGGCGATCAGGGCCCGGCCGTCGGGCGCGTAGGACGGGTCGGCGTCGCTGAGCACCAGGGAGTACGAGATGCCGGTGCGTTCGGCGTCCAGCAGCAGCACGGGTTCGCCCAGCGGCGAGCGGTTGGCGGCGTGGTAGTAGGTGGTGACGGGGTGGAACCCGGGCTGCCGGAGGCCGGGGAGCAGGGTGGTGGCGGTGGCCGCGTCGGTGGCGACGATCACCGCGCGGGCCCGGATCGGGCCGTGCGCGGCGGTCTCCACGCCGTCCGTGCCGACCGAGGTGACGTCCACGCCCGGGCGCAGTGTGCCGTCCGGCAGTCCGGCGGCCAGTTGGGCGGGGACGGCGCCGATGCCGGCGGCGGGGACGCACAGCCGGCCGAGGGCGTAGTCGCGCAGGACCAGGTCGGCGACCCGGCTGGAGGTGCCGAGTGCCGGGTCGGAGAGCAGTGCGGCGAGCAGCGGGCGCAGGAAGCCGTCCACGGTGCGGCCGGGCAGGCCGCGGTCGGCCAGGGCGCGGGCGGCGGTGGTCTCCTGACGGGTGAGCAGCCGGGTGGTGGGGGTGGCGGCCAGCCGGGCCAGTGTGCCGGCCAGCCGGGCCCGGTCCAGCGGGGTGCCGAGCGGGCTGCGGGTGGCGGCCTGCCGGGCGGGGGTGAGCTGCGGGTCGCCGACCCGGTAGGTGCGGCCGTTGCTGTGCACCAGGACGCCGGGGGCGAGCGGACGCAGGTCCAGCCGGTCCACGTCGAGGTGGCGGCCGAGTTCGGGGAACGCGGTGTTCAGCAGGTGGCCGCCGAGGTCGAGGCGGAAGCCGTCGAGTTCCCGGGTGGCCGTGCGGCCGCCGACGCGCTCGGTGGCCTCCAGGACCTGAACGCGCAGGCCCTGGGCGGTGAGCGCGGCGGCGGCGGTCAGCCCGGCGACGCCGGCGCCGACCACGATCGCGTCGGGGTCAGTGGCATGGACACGACTGATGAAGTCTTGTGCGGGCACGAGTGGGTGCTCCCTCCCTGGCGGAGCCCTCCGCTGCCGCCGCGCGCGGCAGGGCCCGCGAGCGAGCGGGTGGGTGCCGGGGCGGGCTGCGGGGGGCGAGGACAACATGGTCCGTCGAGGTGATGCCCCGTCATCGGGCAACCCAGACCGCCGACCGCCACCCAATCGGTTCATCTCACTGGCGGGGGAGCACGGCGGGGCGGCTCCGTCACCCACCGTGCGTCAAACGGGGCGCGCGGGGCGGGAGCGGGCGCGCACGGTCACCGTTCACGCCCCACGCGCCGTCCCCATGCACCCGTGCGCCCCCCTGTTCCGTCAGTGCCCGCGCCGTCCGAGCGCCGCCGCCACGATCGACGAAAGATCCGGGTCACGGAACTCGAACCCCGCCTCCATCAGGGCTTTCGGTACCACCCGGTGACTGCCGACCACCTCGACGGCCATCTCCCCGAGCACCGCGCGCAGGGTCCACTCCGGTACCGCGAACACCGCGGGTCGCCGCAGTTGCCGGGCCAGCTCCGTGGTCAGCTCGCCGTTGGTGACGGGCTCGGGCCCGGCGAGGTTGACCGGGCCGCTGATGTCCTGGTGGTCGATCAGGAAACGCAGCGCGGCCACCTCGTCGGCCAGCGAGATCAGGCTCCAGTACTGCTTGCCGTTGCCGAGCCGGCCGCCCAGCCCGAGTTTGAACAGCGGCAGCAGCCGGGCCCCCGCGCCGCCCTTCCGGTCGAGCACCAGCCCGGTGCGCGGGTGCACCACCCGGATCCCGGCGGCCGCGGCGGGCTGCGCGGCCCGCTCCCACTCCTGGCACACCTCGGACAGGAAGTCGCTTCCGCTGGGCGCGTGTTCGTCGATCAGTTGGTTCCCGGTCTGCCCGTACCAGCCGACCGCGGACGCGCTGACCAGCACCTTCGGCGGGGACTTCAGCCGGGCCAGCGCGGTGGCCAGTGTCTCGGTGCCGAGCACCCGGCTGTCCCGGATCTCCCGCCGGTAGGCGTCCGACCAGCGCCGGTCCCCGACACCCGCCCCGGCCAGGTGCACCACCGCGTCCACGCCCTCCAGCGCGGCGCCGTCGATCTGCATCAGGAGCGGGTTCCACCCCACCCCGACCGTCCCGTCCGGCTGCGGGCCGGTGCGCGAGCGCCGCCGCACCAGCCGCAGCACCTCGTGCCCGTCCCCGACCAAGGAGTCCACCAGCGCGGACCCGATCAACCCCGTGGAACCTGTCACCGCGATACGCATACCGGCCATCCTCGCAGCCCTTACCGCCCCGCCCGGGCAGCCGGGCCGCCCGCCCGCTCACGGGGCGACAATTCCCGGCAAGATCCACAGCGGAGCGCCTAGCATGGCCGCCATGTCATCGACCGATCCGATCATCCGACCCGCCGCAGAGCAGGACGAGCAGGCGATCCGCGCCATCGACAACGCCATCTGGTCCACGCTCAGCGAGGTCGCCCCGAAGGGCGCCGCCGACGCGCCGGTCTTCGACCAGCAGCACCGGCCCGAGCAGTACCTGCTCGCCGAACTCGACGGCCACATCGTCGGCTACATCCGCCAGCTGCAGGAGATCCCGCTGGAGTCCAGCGCCCACGTCCGGCAGATCCAGGGCCTGGCGGTGCTCCCGCAGGCCCGCGGCCGGGGCGTCGGCGACGCCCTGATCACCGCCGCCTGCGACGCCGCCCGCGCCGTCGGCGCCCGCCGGATGACCCTGCGGGTGCTCGGCCACAACGCGCCCGCCCGCCGCCTGTACGAGCGCAACGGCTTCGCGGTGCTCGGCGTGCTGCCCGAGCACTTCCTGCTGGACGGCGCCTACGTGGACGACGTCTGGATGGGCCGCGCCCTCGACTGACCACCGACCCGGTGGCGGCCCCGCACCCGGGCGGCCGCCACCCTCCCGCCCAACGGGCCGTCAGTCCCCGTACAGCTCCCACAGCCGCGGGTAGCGGGCCGCCATCGCCGCCTTGTCCGCGAAGTCGAACGGGACGCCCTGCGGCGCGGGCGGCTGACGCACCCCCAGGTCCGGCAGCGGCAGCCCCGTCAGCCGCTCGTACGCCTCGTCGGCGGCGTACCCGAGATCCTCCGCGTCGCCGTCCTCCTCGTCGTCGAAGTCGGGCAGCAGCTCCGCGAGTTGGTCCGGATCGTGCACCCCGCCCTCGAACACCTCCCGGCCCTGGCCGATCAGCCAGCAACGGAAGTAGTCGAAGCTGTCCTCCGAGGCCCCGCCCAGCAGCAGGTACGCGGCGCCCCACAGCTCCACCGTGTACGCCCGCTGGAACCGCGCCTCGAACTGCCGGGCGAAGTCCAGCACGTCGTCCGGCGTCAGCCCCATCAGCCGCTCCACCAGGGCCTGCGCCTGCTCGTCCGGATCACCCCCGGCCGCGTCCCGGGCGTCGTCGATCAGCTGCCAGAATGCCGTCTCGTCCATCACCGCTCCAGCATCCACAATCCGCACCGCGCCCGCACCCGATCACACCGCTGACGGCACAGCCCGACAAGTGCCCGCACACGCAGAAGCCCCGCACCGTCCGGGGACGGTGCGGGGCTTCTGACGGGGATGCCTTACAGGCCGAGCTCGACCTCGAACTCGCCGGCCTCCAGGATCTCCTTGACCGCGACCAGGTAGCGGGCGGCGTCCGCGCCGTCCACCAGGCGGTGGTCGTAGGAGAGCGACAGGTAGGTCATGTCGCGGATGCCGATGGCGGTGCCGCCGTCGGCCTCGATCACCACGGGACGCTTCACGGTCGCGCCGATGCCCAGGATGGCGGCCTGGTTCGGCGGGACGATGACGGTGTCGAACAGCGCGCCGCGCGAACCGGTGTTGGAGATGGTGAAGGTCGCACCGGACAGCTCGTCCGGGGTGATCTTGCTGTCACGGACCTTGGAGGCCAGCTCCGCGGTCTTCTTCGAGATACCGGCGATGTTCAGGTCGCCCGCACCCTTGATGACCGGGGTCATCAGGCCCTTCTCGGAGTCCACCGCGATACCGATGTTCTCGGTGTCGAAGTAGGTGATGGTGCCCTCGGCCTCGTTGATCCGGGCGTTGATGACCGCGTGGGCCTTCAGCGCCTGGGCAGCGGCCTTCACGAAGAACGGCATCGGGGACAGCTTCACGCCCTCGCGGGCCAGGAAGGAGTCCTTCGCCTTCGCGCGCAGCGACATGATCTTGGTGACGTCCACCTCGACCACGCTGGTCAGCTGCGCCTGCTCGTGCAGGGCCTTCATCATGTTGTCGCCGATGACCTTGCGCATGCGGGTCATCTTGACGGTCTGGCCACGCAGCGCGGACGGCGCGGCGGCGGCCTTCGCCGGGGCGGCGGCAGCGGGGGCGGCGACCGGAGCCGGCGCGGCCTTCGCGGCCTCGGCGGCGGCGATGACGTCCTGCTTGCGGATGCGGCCACCGACACCGGTACCGGCGACGGAGGACAGCGCGACACCGTGCTCGGCGGCGAGCTTGCGCACCAGCGGGGTGACGTAGGCGTCACCGGCGTCCGCGACCGGAGCGGCGGCCACCGGGGCGGCGGCAACCGGAGTCGGAGCGGCCGGAGCCGGGGCGACCGGGGCGGCCGGAGCGGCCGGAGCCGCGACCGGGGCGGCGGGCGCGACCGGCGCGGGGGCCGGGGCAGCGACCGGAGCCGGAGCGGCAGCCACCGGAGCCGGGGCAGCCGGGGCAGCGGGGGCGGCGGGGGCGGCCGGGGCCGGAGCAGCGGGGGCGGCCGGGGCCGGGGCGGCGGCAACCGCGCCCGCGGCGCCGATCAGCGCCAGCTGGGCGCCGACCTCGGCGGTCTCGTCCTCGCCGACCAGGATCTTCACCAGGGTGCCCGCCACGGGGGAGGGGATCTCGGTGTCGACCTTGTCGGTGGAGACCTCCAGCAGCGGCTCGTCGACCTCGACGGTGTCACCCTCGGCCTTCAGCCAGCGGGTGACGGTGCCCTCGGTGACCGACTCGCCCAGCGCGGGCAGCACCACCGGGGTGGCGTCGGCGACCGGGGCGGCGGCAACCGGAGCGGCAGCCGGAGCCTCGGCGACCGGAGCCTCGGCGACCGGCGCGGGAGCCGCAGGGGCCTCCGCAACCGGAGCGGCCGGAGCGGCCGGAGCGGCCGGGGCAGCCGGAGCGGCCGGAGCCTCGACGGCGGCCGGCGTCGGAGCGGCAGCCGGGGCGCCGGAGCCGTCGTCGATGACCGCCAGCTCGGCGCCCACCTCGACGGTCTCGTCCTCGCCGACCTTGATCGAGGCCAGGATGCCGGAGGCCGGCGCCGGGATCTCGGTGTCGACCTTGTCGGTGGAGACCTCGAGCAGCGGCTCGTCCATCTCCACGCGCTCACCCTCGGCCTTCAGCCAGCGGGTGACGGTGCCTTCGGTCACGCTCTCGCCCAGCGCGGGCAGTGTTACTGAGACCGCCATGGTTCCAGCGACTCCTATCAAGTCTTGCGTTCAGGAATGAAGGGGGACGGGGGCGCGATCAGTCGTGCGCGTGCAGCGGCTTGCCGGCCAGCGCGAGGTGGGCCTCGCCCAGGGCCTCGGACTGGCTCGGGTGCGCGTGGATCAGCTGCGCGACCTCGGCGGGCAGGGCCTCCCAGTTGTAGATCAGCTGGGCCTCGCCGACCTGCTCGCCCATGCGGGCGCCGACCATGTGGACACCCACGACGGCGCCGTCCTTGACCTGGACCAGCTTGATCTCGCCGGCGGTCTTGAGGATCTTGCTCTTGCCGTTGCCGGCCAGGTTGTACTTGAGGGTGACAACCTTCTCCTTGCCGTACTGCTCGACGGCCTTGGCCTCGGTCAGGCCGACGGAGGCGACCTCGGGGTTGGAGTACGTCACCCGCGGGATGCCGTCGTAGTCGATCGGGACGACCTTGAGGCCGGCGATCCGCTCGGCCACCAGGATGCCCTCGGCGAAGCCGACGTGGGCCAGCTGCAGGGTCGGGACCAGGTCGCCGACGGCGGAGATGGTCGGCACGTTGGTGCGCAGGTACTCGTCGACCAGGACGTAGCCGCGGTCCATCGCGACACCCTGCTCCTCGTAGCCCAGGCCGGCCGAGACCGGGCCGCGGCCGATGGCGACGAGCAGCACGTCGGCCTCGATGGACTTGCCGTTCTCGGTGGAGACCCGGACACCGTTCTCGGTGTACTCCACGCCGGAGAAGCGGGACTTCAGCTCGAACTTGATGCCGCGCTTGCGGAACGCGCGCTCCAGCAGCTTGGAGGAGTTCTCGTCCTCCAGCGGCACCAGGTGGGGCAGGCCCTCGACGATGGTGACGTCGACGCCGAAGGACTTCCAGACCGAGGCGAACTCGCAGCCGATGACGCCGCCGCCGAGGATGATCGCGGACTTCGGGATGTAGTCCAGCTTCAGCGCGTGGTCGGAGGAGATGATCCGGTCGCCGTCGATGTCCAGGCCCGGGATCGAGCGCGGCACGGAGCCGGTGGCGAGGACGATGTGGCGGCCCTCGATGCGCTGGCCGTTGACGTCCACCGAGGTCTGCGAGGACAGCCGGCCCTCGCCCTGGATGAAGGTGACCTTGCGGGAGGCGACCAGGCCCTGCAGGCCCTTGTACAGGCCGGCGACGACGTCGTCCTTGTACTTGTGGACGCCCTTGATGTCGATGCCCTGGAAGGTGGCGAGGACACCGAAGTCGGCGGCTTCGCGGGTCTCGTCGGCGACCTCGGCGGCGTGCAGCAGCGCCTTGGTCGGGATGCAGCCGCGGTGCAGGCAGGTGCCGCCCAGCTCACCCTTCTCGATCAGCGCGACGCTCAGGCCCAGCTGAGCGCCACGGAGGGCCGCGGCGTAGCCGCCGCTTCCGCCTCCGAGAATGACTACGTCGAAAACGGTGCTGGCGTCGTTCGCCACGTCACGTCCTCCATGCAAAAGGTGCGGATCGCCGGGCCGGTCGCGGTCCGGTGGGTGAGAGCCCTTGTAAGGGCGCCCAGTCATGCCGGAAATACATCTTTGCACTTGTTGGCGGCGGGTGGCGTCGGAGGGTGCCCCGGCCGGGCCCCGGTGCGGCCCGCGGAGCGGTGGGGTGACCCGGTCCCCGAGGTATCGTCCCAGCTCACAGCCCGGAAATCGGCAATCGGAGGTAGTCCGTTCGGGGGGCTTCGCCGGGCCGGTTCCGCTCTGCGGAATCAAGTTTCGCGGGAGGCGAACAGGTGGCCGGATTGGCATGGTCGGCTACCGGCTGGTAATGCGCGCGGGGCCCGGCACCCACAGGTGCCGGGCCCCACAACGTCAACGGGTCACTTGCCCGCGGCGGTGTCCTCCGCGAAGCGGACCAGGGTGCGCACCGCGCTGGCGGTGCCGCCCTTCGGGGTGTAGCCGGACGCGCTGCCCTCGTTGAACGCCGGGCCGGCGATGTCCAGGTGCGCCCAGTCGATGCCCTCGGCGACGAACTCCTTCAGGAACAGGCCGGCCACCAGGCCGCCACCCATCCGCTCGCCCATGTTCGCCAGGTCCGCGACGGTCGACTCGACCATGCCCTTGCGCAGGTCGGCCGGCAGCGGCATCGGCCAGGATTCCTCGCCCACCGCGCCCGCGGTCTCGTGCAGCTTGGTGCGCAGCTCGTCGTCGTTGGCCATCACACCGAAGGTGCGGCTGCCCAGCGCCACCATCATCGCGCCGGTCAGGGTCGCCACGTCGATGATCACGTCGGGCTGCTCCTCGCCGGCCCGGACGATCGCGTCGGCCAGCACCAGGCGGCCCTCGGCGTCGGTGTTCAGCACCTCGACGGTCTTGCCGCCGTACATCCGCAGCACGTCGCCGGGGCGGGTGGCGGTGCCGGACGGCATGTTCTCCGCCAGCGCCAGCCACGCCGTCACGTTGACCTGCAGGCCCAGGCGCTTGGCGGCGACCACGGCGGCGAACACCGCGGCGGCACCGGCCATGTCGCACTTCATGGTCTCGTTGTGGCCGGCCGGCTTCAGCGAGATGCCGCCCGAGTCGTAGGTGATGCCCTTGCCGACGAACGCCAGCGAGGCCTGCGCCTTCGGGTGGGTGTAGGCCACCTTCACCAGCCGGGGCGGGTTGGCCGAGCCGGTGCCGACGCCGAGGATGCCGCCGAAGCCGCCCTTGGTCAGCGCCTTCTCGTCCAGCACCTCGACCTTCAGGCCGTGCTCCTTGCCGGCCGCCTGGGCGATCGCGGCGAAGGACTTCGGGTTCAGGTCGTTCGGGGCGGTGTTGACCAGGTCACGGGCCCGGTTCATCTCCTCGCCGATCGCCGTGGCGCGCTCGACGGCGGCCTTGGCGTCCTTCGAGCCCTTGCGGTCGGTCAGCACGACCAGCTCGGCGACGGGGGCCTTCGCCACCTCGGCCTTGTAGGTGCCGAACGCGTACGAGCCGAGCAGGGCGCCCAGCGCGATCGCCTCGACGTCCTCGGCGGAGCCGGCCGGCAGCGCCAGCGCGGCCTTCTTCGAACCGGCCAGGGTGCGGGCGGCCGTACCGGCGGCCTTGCGCAGCTCCTCGGCGCCGAACGCGCCGTCAGCGGCGTCGCCCAGGCCGACGGCCAGCACCAGCGGAGCCTTCAGCCCGGCCGGAGCGGGAAGCTTGACCGCCTCACCCTCGGCACCGGTGGCGCCCAGGGTGGTGAGGACCTCGGCCAGCTTGCCCTCGAACGCCTCGACGACCGCCTCGGCGCCGGCCGCCACGACCAGGCCCTTGGGGCCCTTCGCGACACCGATCACCAGGGCATCCGCGCGCAGGCTCGCGGCGGAGGAGGTGCTCACAGACAGTGCAGTCACGACAAATGCGTCCTGTTCTTTCGCGGTCCACGGCCGGTGACGGCTCCGTTGCCGACCGGCAAAACCCAGGCAGACTCCGCGGCAAAACGGGGCATGGGGCCAGGGTGCTCACCGCATGGTAGTCCGCATATTGGGATCGCGCCGCCCCGCCTGCCCCCGTGCACGAACCGGCGCAAGTCGTGACGGTGCGTGAGTTCTTGCGCGGACGTGCCGTCAGGTCAGCGCGAGTGCCACCAGCGTCGCCGTCGCCGAGGTCTCCACCAGCGCCCCCAGCACGTCACCCGTCACCCCGCCGAAGCGCCGCACACACCGTCGCAACAGGCCCGCCGCGACCACCGGTCCGAGCACCACGGCCACCCCGCACTGCCACCGCAGCGCCGTTGCCGCGGCGGCCACCAGCAGCGTCACCGCCACCGCCGCCACCGGACGCACCGTGCCCGCCACCATCGCCCCCAGCCCCCCGGGCCGGGCGGCCGGCACCGACCGCAGGCACCCCCACGCCAGCGCCACCCGGCCCGCGGTCGCGGCGACGGCCGCGGCGAGTGCCCCGCGCCCTGGCGAGATCCCGAACTGCCCTGCCAGGACGGTGATTTGAGTGAGCATCAGCAGTATGAGGGTCAGCACGCCGAACGGCCCGATGTCCGACTGCTTCATGATCCGCAACGCGTCCTCGGCGGGCTTGCCACTGCCCAGCCCGTCCGCGACATCCGCGACCCCGTCCAGGTGCAGTCCCCGCGTCACCACCGCCCCGACAGCCACCACCGCGACCGCCCCCAGCCACGCCCCGCCCCGCCACGCGACCAGCGCGCCCACCGCACCCGCCAGCACCCCCACCACAACCCCGACCACCGGCGCGAGCACCATCGCCACACCCCCGGCCGCCCGGTCCCACCGGTGCACCCGCACCCGAAACACCGTCAACGTTCCGAACGCGAACCTCAGCCCCGCCGGCACCGTGCCCTGCGCAGGCGGGTGCGAAAGCGGAGACTGCGCGAAGCCGGAGGACGACGACGTGGAGCCCGCCACCGAGAGACTCTCCGCGCGCTCCGCCCCGGGCTGTGCGTTCTCGTTGCTCACCGGCTCAGTAGCGACCCAGCAGCTCCGCCGCCGTAGGCAGCTTCGCCGGCGCCCGCGGCGGCAGCGGCTTCGCGCTCGGGACGGCCGTGGGCTCGGCGAGGGTGTCCGTCGCGGCCTGGAGGAGCGGCAGCGCCAGTACCGCGGAGATGCCCTCGCCCATGGTGACGCCGGCGTCCTGGAGCGGCGTCAGGGTGAGCCGGTCGTACGCCTTGGCCTGGGCGGGTTCGCCGGTGAGCGCGGCGGCCCGCCACCACTCGGGGGCGCGGAAGGCGATCCGCTGCGCGACCAGCCCGCAGGCCGCGGAGACCACCCCGTCGAGCACGACGGGAAGCTTGCGGACGGCCGCCTGCAGCAGGAACCCGGTGATCGCCGCGAAGTCCGCGCCGCCGGTCGCGGCGAGCAGCGCCAGCTGGTCGCCGAGCACGGGGCGGGCCCGGCGCAGCGCGTCACGGATGGTGGCGCACTTGACCATCCAGACCCGGTCGTCGATGCCGGAGCCGCGGCCGGTGACGGCGGCGGCGTCGGTGCCGCACAGGGCGCCGATCAGGACGGCGGCGACGGTGGTGGAGCCGACGCCGAGGTCGCCGAGGAGGACCAGGTCGGTTCCGGCGTCGGCCTCCTCGTCGGCGACGGCCATGCCGGCCCGGAAGGCCCGGGTGGCTTCGTCGAGGGTGAGCGCGTTCTCGACGTCGATCCGGCCGGAGCCGCGCCGGACGCGGTGGCGGACGACCTCTTCGGGGAACTCGGCGGGGTCGGCGTCCACCGCGATGTCGACCACCCGGACGTCCGCGCCGTAGCGGCGGGCCAGCACGGTCACCGGCGCGGTGCCGTCGAGCACGGCGCGGACCCGGTCGGCGGTGCCGCCGCGGGCGTCGAGGGTGGAGATGCCGAGCGAGGCGACGCCGTGGTCGGCGGCGAACAGCAGGACCTTGCTGGTGCGCAGCGGACGGGTCGGTGCCTCGCCCTGTGCGGACGCCAGCCAGGCCGCCAGCTCCTGGAGCCGGCCCAGGCCGCCGCGCGGCATGGCCAACTGCTGCCAGCGCTCCTCGGCGCCGCGCCGCGCACTCTCGTCAGGCCGTTCGACGAGCGAGGAGAAAGTGTCGAGATCCACGGTGGTGTCCATCGCTCGGCAATCTACACGGCCGCCGCTTTGATGGTCAGCACCTGTCCGGCGACCACCAGCAGCACCTGCTCGGAGGCGTCGGCGACGGCCATGTTGAGCCGTCCGAGGGTGTCCCGGAAGCGCCGTCCGGAGGCGGTGGCGGGGACCACGCCCATGCCGACCTCGTTGGAGACCGCGACGACGGTCCGCCGGGTGCCGGCCCAGGCCGCGGCCAGTGCCGCGCAGCGCGCCTCGACGGCCTCCCGGCCGCCGGCCGACCACCGTTCGTCGTCCCAGGCGTCGTGCTCGTCCATCACGGCGGTCAGCCACAGCGCCAGGCAGTCGATCAGCACCGGCGCCGGGTCGCTCCGGTCGGCGAGCACGGCCTCCAGCTCGCAGGTCTCGGCGGTGCGCCAGCCGTCCGGCCGCCGGGCGCGGTGCAGTTCGACGCGGTGCGCCCAGTCGGGGTCGCCGTCGCGGGTGCCGGAGGTGGCGACGTACAGGACGTCGGGACACGTGGCGAGCAGCTGCTCGGCGTGGGTGGATTTGCCGGAGCGGGCGCCGCCGAGCAGCAGGGTGCGGGGGAGAGCCATGCGATCATCCTGCCGGACGGCGCATGCCCGTATCCCAGCTGGGCACGCTACTGTCGCAACCCTTCAGCAGCAGCGTGCGATCCGGAGGAGCCCGGCATGGTGTGGACCTGGCGGTACGAGAAGAGCGACGGCACCGTGGTGGCCCAGGACGGCGGCGCCGAGGAGTTCTCCAGCCAGGGCGACGCCGAGACCTGGATCGGCGAGGAGTGGAAGACGCTGCTGGACGACGGCGTCGACCAGGTGGTGCTGGTCGAGGACGGCCGGGACGTCTACCCGATGAGCCTGCACGAGGGCTGACGCCCCGCCGGTTCGTCCGGGGTCACTTCGCCCCGACCACGTGCAGCAGCGCGGCGACGTGCCGGTACGGGTCCTGCTTGCCGGCCCGTTCCTCGGCGTCCAGCAGCTGGCCGAGCTGGCGGCCGTCCACCGGGGCGGCCTCGTCCGGCATGGTGTCGGTGAACACCCGCACCCCGTACCAGTGGCGGACGGGGACGGCGAACTCGGCGAGGGTGGTGGAGAGTTCGGCGAGCCGGTCGGCGCGGGCGGGCAGGCCGAGGCGGTTGGTGTAGCGGGTGGTGTCGAAGGCTTCCTGGCAGGCCCGCCAGTCGCCGGTCAGTCCGGCCCGCATGGCCAGCGCGTCGCCGTTGCGCACCAGCAGGGAGAGCAGCCCGCCGGGGGCCAGGATGCGGGCCACCGAGGCGAGCATCGGGTCCGGGTCGGGCAGGTACATCAGGGTGCCGTGGCAGAGCACCAGGTCGAAGCTGCGCGGCCCGAACCAGCGGCCGACCTGGTGGCCGTCACCGGTGAGCAGCTGGACCCGCTCGCGGACCTCGGGCGGCTCGGCGGCCAGCGCCTCGTGGACGACGGCGAGGATGTTCGGGTCCGGGTCGATGCCGGTGACGAAGTGCCCGGCGCGGGCCAGGCGCAGCGCCTGGGTGCCGTCGGCGCAGCCGACGTCCAGCACCCGCAGCGCGGTGCCGCGGGTGAGCTGCTCGGCGAGCTGCCGGGTCACCAGTTCCTGGCGGACCAGGTTGTGCAGTCCGCCGTGCCGCTCCAGCCATTCGCCGGCCCCGCTGTGGTACGGGCCGCCGCGGGCCGGCAGCCGTCCGTGCCGGCCGCGCGGCAACCCGTACTGGGCGGGGATGCCCGGCGTGCCGAAGGCCCCGACCGGCTGCTGCGCCGGCGGGGCCCAGTACGGCGGAACGGCTTCCGCGGTCAGGGCCGCTCGCCCCGCTTGACCATCGGCTTGGGCAGCCGCAGGCGGCGCATCTGCAGGGTGCGCATCAGGCCGTACATCACGGCGCCGCGGGTGTTGTCGTTCGGGAAGCGCTCGGCGAGGCCCTTGCGCAGCGTGAAGCCGAGCCGGACGAAGTCGAGGATGACCACCACGAAGAAGATCATGAACAGCAGCGTGGAGAGCAGCTGCAGGCTCTGCACCTTGGTGATGCTGAGCACCAGCACCACGACGGCGTACGGCAGGAAGAACTCGGCCGCGGCCCAGCGGGAGTCGACGAAGTCGCGGACGTAGCGGCGCACGGGGCCCTTGTCACGGGCCGGCAGGGCGCGCTCGTCGCCCTCCAGCAGCGCGGTGCGCTGCTTCTCCCGCTCGGCGCGCATCCGCTCGCGGGCCTGGCGGGCGGCCTCCTTGCGGTCCTTGGGAACGGAGACCCGGGTCTTCCGGTTGGCCTCGGCCTCACTGCGCTTGGGCGTGGGCCGGCCCTTCGGGGCCTGCGGGTCGCGGGGCAGCCGCTCTTCCTCCTTCGTCAAAGTGACGGACGAGGAGGCGGCGGAGTCATCGGAGCGGCGTCGAAACACACTCCCAGCGTACGGGTTGACCGGCCGCTTTCCGGCCCGGCCCCGGATGCGAACCGATATCGATCGTGAGGACGATGCCGAACGGACGCCCGCTGTAGCAGCATTGTTGCTGGCTGGTGGACTGCGCCGGGGAGCCCGTCGCGCATACACTCGACCTGTCACGAGACGCAAACCCAGGCCCGAAGAAGGGGGCTATCGAGGCCCATGAGCGACGGAATCATGAAGCGTATGGGGCTGATCTTCCGCTCCAAGGCGAACAAGGCCTTGGACCGGGCGGAGGACCCGCGCGAAACGCTCGACTACTCCTACCAGAAGCAGCTGGAACTGCTGCAGAAGGTGCGCAGGGGCGTCGCCGACGTGGCCACCTCCCGCAAGCGCCTGGAGCTCCAGCTGACGCAGCTGCAGCAGCAGTCCTCGAAGTACGAGGACCAGGGCCGCAAGGCGCTGTCCCTCGGCCGTGAGGACCTGGCGCGCGAGGCGCTCAGCCGCAAGGCCAACCTGCAGTCCCAGATCACCGACCTGGAGACGCAGTACCAGGCCCTGCAGGGCGAGGAGGAGAAGCTCACGCTCGCCTCCCAGCGTCTCCAGGCCAAGGTGGACGCCTTCCGCACCAAGAAGGAGACCATCAAGGCCACCTACACCGCCGCCCAGGCGCAGACCCGGATCGCCGAGTCCTTCTCCGGCATCTCGGAGGAGATGGGCGACGTGGGCCTGGCGATCCAGCGGGCCGAGGACAAGACCGCGCAGATGCAGGCCCGCGCGGGCGCGATCGACGAGCTGCTGGCCTCCGGCGCGCTCGACGACGCCAGCGGCCTGGGCCGCAAGGACGACATCGAGGCCGAGCTGGAGCGGGTGGCCGGCGGCAACGACGTCGAGCTGGAGCTGGCCCGGATGAAGGCCGAGCTGACGGGCGGCACCCCCGCCTCCCAGCCGCAGGCGATCGAGCAGGGGAAGAACGACACCCCGCCGCCCACCATCAACTACCGCAAGTAAGCCCGCGAGCAGGGGAGACGCACCAGCATGATCATGCGGGTCTTGGGTGAGGGGCAGTTCGAGGTCGCGGATGACGACCTGAACCGGCTGAACCAGCTGGACGACGAGCTGCTTCAGGCCGTCGAGGCGGGCGACGAGGGTGCCTTCAAGGCTGCCCTCGGCGAGCTGCTGGCGGCCGTCCGGGAGGTCGGCACGCCGCTGCCGCCGGAGTCGTTGGAGCCGTCGGACCTGATCCTGCCGGACGCCGAGGCGTCCCTGGAGCAGGTTCGTGAGCTGCTGCGGGCCGAGGGCGACGGCCTGATCCCGGGCATCCCGGAGTAGTTCGGGCGCCGTTCGTGACGAGAGGGCGGGCACCCCCCCAGGGGGTGCCCGCCCTCTCGCGTGCCCGAAGCCGGTGCGGCGAATCGTTACGGCAGGGCCAGCATGCGGTCCAGCGCGGCCTTGGCGTACTTCTCGGTCTCCGCGTCCACCGTGATCACGTTCGGGACCCGGCCCTCGGCGAGCGACTCCAGCGCCCACACCAGGTGCGGCAGGTCGATCCGGTTCATGGTGGAGCAGAAGCACACCGTGCGGTCGAGGAAGACGACCTCCTTGTCCGGGTGCGCCTTGGCCAGGCGGCGGACCAGGTTCAGCTCGGTGCCGATGGCCCACTTGGAGCCGGGCTCGGCGGCGTCCAGCGCCTTGATGATGTACTCGGTCGAGCCGACCTGGTCGGCGGCGGTGACCACCTCGTGCCGGCACTCGGGGTGCACCAGTACGTTGACGCCGGGGATCCGCTCGCGCACCTCGTTGACCGAGTCCAGGTTGAACCGGCCGTGCACCGAGCAGTGGCCGCGCCACAGGATCATCTTCGCGTCGCGCAGCTGCTCGGCGGTCAGGCCGCCGTTCGGCTTGTGCGGGTTGTAGAGGACGCAGTCCTCCAGGGAGAAGCCCATCTCCAGCACCGCGGTGTTGCGGCCCAGGTGCTGGTCCGGCAGGAACAGCACCTTCTGCCCCTGCTCGAACGCCCACTCCAGCGCCCGCTTGGCGTTGGAGGAGGTGCAGATGGTGCCGCCGTGCTTGCCGGTGAAGGCCTTGATGTCGGCGGAGGAGTTCATGTACGAGACCGGCACGGTGACGTCCGCGACGCCCGCGTCGGTGAGCACGTCCCAGCACTCGGCGACCTGCTCGGCGGTGGCCATGTCGGCCATCGAGCAGCCCGCGGCGAGGTCCGGCAGCACGACCTGCTGGCGCTCGGAGGTGAGGATGTCGGCGGACTCGGCCATGAAGTGCACGCCGCAGAAGACGATGTACTCGGCTTCCGGGCGGGCCGCGGCGTCCCGGGCCAGCTTGAAGGAGTCGCCGGTGACATCGGCGAACTCGATGACCTCGTCGCGCTGGTAGTGGTGGCCCAGGATGAAGACCCGGTCGCCCAGCTTCTCCTTGGCGGCGCGGGCGCGCGCCACCAGGTCCGGGTCGGAGGCGGCGGGCAGGTCGCCGGGGCACTCCACGCCGCGCTCGCTGTTCGGGTCGGCCTCCCGGCCGAGCAGCAGCAGGGCGAGCGGCGAGGCGGTGGGGTCGACGCCGTAGGTCTCGGTGGTGGTGGTCACGGGCGGGTGCCCTCCTGATGCGGCCGGATCGTTCCCGACCAGCCTTCTCGTCTATCTGACGCTATCTATGATAACCGGTTCTCGTCAGCCTGACGATGGCCGTCCTGTCGATGTGACGAGGACCGCTCACCGGGATGGAGGCTTCCCGCGCGAGAACCCGCCGTGCCGCCGGTTGGCTGGGGCCATGAAGGCAATCGCGATCAACCGCTACGGCGGCCCCGACGTGGTCGAGTACACCGAACTCCCGGACCCCAAGGTCGGCCCCGACTCCGTGCTCGTCCGCACCCGCGCGGTCGGCGTCAACCCCGTCGACTGGAAGATCCGCGAAGGGCACCTCGACGGCATCCTCGACGTGTGCTTCCCGCTGATCATGGGCTTCGACCTGGCCGGCGTGGTGCAGGCGGTCGGCGGCGCCGTCACCGAGTTCCGGCCCGGCGACGAGGTGATCGGCTACGTCCGCAAGGACGTCATCGGGTACGGCACCTACGCCGAACTCGTCGCCGCCCCCGTCCGCACCCTGGCCCGCAAACCCGCGGCACTCGGCTGGGCCGAGGCCGGCGGCCTGCCCACCGCCGGGCTCACCGCGCAGCAGGCGCTGGTGAACGCGCTGCGGGTGCGCCGCGGCGAGAGCGTGCTGATCCACGCCGCGGCGGGCGGCGTCGGCTCGCTCGCCGTCCAGATCGCCACCGCCCTCGGGGCCCGGGTGATCGGCACCGCCGGCCCGCACAACCACACCTACCTGCGCGGCCTCGGCGCCGAACCCGTCGAGTACGGCCAGGGCCTGGCCGAACGCGTCCGCGCCCTCGCCCCCGACGGGGTGGACGCGGCCCTCGACCTGGTCGGCGGCGACACCCTCGAAGTCTCCACCGCCCTGGTCAAGGACCCGGCCCGGATCGCCTCCACCGTCGACTACCGGGTCACCGCGCTCGGCGGCCACTACATCTGGACCCGCCCCGACCCCGAGGACCTGGCCGCCGTCGCCCGGCTCGCGGACGACGGGTTGCTCACCGTCCCGGTCGCCTCCACTTTTCCGCTCGGCCAGGCCGCCTCCGCCCAGGCCCTCAACGCCGAAGGGCGCACCCGCGGCAAGATCGTGCTGCTGGTGGACTGAACGGCGCCCGGCGTCGGCGAGAATGGGCCCGCAGAGTCCGCCCCTGAGCGGGGGCCGCGGCTCGCCCACCCTCACCCGTACCACCCGTGGAGCCCCGCCATGAGCACCCACCGGCCGCCCGACCTCGGCCAGGCGGTGATCGGACAGGCCCTCGACGACACCGACCGCCTGCTGCTGGAGCACCTCAGCCGCGACGGCCGCGCCTCCTACGCCGAGATCGGGTTGCTCACCAACCTGTCCGCCACCGCCGTCCGCCGCCGCATCGACCGGCTGCGGGCACGCGGCGTGGTCCGCGGCTTCACCGTGGTGCTCGACCCCGCACTGCTCGGCTGGGGCACCGAGGCGTTCGTCGAGGTCTACTGCCGGCCCCGCACCTCGCCCGAGGAGCTGCTCGCCTCGCTGCGCCAGTTCCCCGAGGTCGCCGCCGCCTGGACGGTCACCGGCGACCCCGACGCGCTTGTCCACCTGCGGGCCGCCGACACCCGCCACCTGGAAGCCGTCATCGAACGCATCCGCAAGGAGCCCGGCGTCCAGCGCAGCCGTTCTTCCGTGGTGCTCTCCCAGCTCATCTGACGCAGGAATCCTGCGCCGCACCCCCCGAACACGCACGAAACCGGCCCTGACCGGCCCCGTTCCGACGCGCGCCCGCTCTGCCCCGCTGCCTACGCTGATCACGACCCCCACGCACCGCAGCAGCGAAGAGGACACCCGTGTACGCAGCGCCCGACCGCATGCACAAGCCGGACGACGAACTGGTCGAGCTGGTTTTCGACTACATGCGCGAACGGCTCCAGTACGACCCCGTCCCGCTCGACCACCCCGGCGACGGCGCCCACCTGCGGGACGTGCTCGCCGGGCTGCTGAACGACCACGGCAACAGCCCCGCCGACGTGCTCAGGCTGTACGACCACGAGCTGTCCCGCGCCGTCATCTCCGCCGACAGCCCCCGCTACCTGTCCTTCATCCCGTGCGCCCCCACCAAGGCCGCGCTGCTGTTCGACATGGTGGTCTCCTGCGCCTCCCTGCAGGGCATCTCCTGGCTGGAGGCGGCCGGTGCGATCGCCGCCGAGAACCAGGTGCTGCGCCTGATAGCCGACCGGGCCGGGCTGCCCGCCACGGCCGGCGGCGTCTTCGTCTCCGGCGGCTCGGCCGGCAACCTGTCCGCGCTGGTGGTCGCCCGCGACACCGCCCGCCGCCGGCTGAACCTCGGCCCCGGGGCCCGGCTGCGGATCGCCGTCGCCGACCAGGTGCACTCCTCGGTCAAGAACACCTTCAACATCATCGGCGTCGAGGCCTTCCCCGTCCCCGCCGTCGAGCGCCGCCTCACCGGCGCCGCGCTGCGCGCCGCCCTCGACGCCGACCCGCACCCCGAGACCGTCATCGCCGTGGTCGGCACCGCCGGCACCACCAACGAGGGCATCATCGACGACCTCGCCGGCATCGCCGAGGTCGCCCGCGAACGCGAACTCTGGTTCCACGTGGACGGCGCGTACGGCGGCGCCGGACTGCTCGCCCCCTCGGTGCGCGAGCGCTACAACGGCATCGAGCACGCCGACTCCTTCGTGGTCGACCCGCACAAGTGGCTGTTCGCCCCGTTCGACTGCGCCGCGCTGCTCTACCGCGACCCGCGCCTGGCCCGCGCCGTGCACACCCAGGACGCCGGCTACCTGGACGTCCTGCACACCGAGGGCGACGAGTGGAACCCCACCGACTACGCCTACCACCTCACCCGGCGCGCCCGCGGCCTCCCGCTCTGGTTCTCGCTCGCCGTCCACGGCGTCCAGGCCTACACCGACGCCATCGAGACCGGCCTGCGGCTGGCCAAGGACACCGCGCAGCTGATCCGCGACACCGAACACCTCGAACTGCTCCACGACCCGCAGCTCACCGCGGTGTGCTTCCGCCGCACCGGCTGGACCCACGACGACTACTACCGCTGGTCCCGGCAACTGCTCGCCGACCAGATCGGCTTCGTCACCCCGACCGGCTGGGACGGCGAGACCGTCGCCCGGTTCGCCTTCCTGCACCCCGGCACCACCATGGAGATGGTCCAGGAGATCCTCGACACCATGCGGTGACGGACGCGTGAGAACGGCGGCTACAGGTAGCCGCCGTTCGGCACGTACGGCGCCGGCGGGCGCATCCCGCGGACCGCCAGGTACCCGCGGGTGGTCAGCGACAGGCCCAGGTCGAGGCCCACGTCCACCGCCCACTCCTGCTCGGCGGTCAGGAACGACACCTCCGCTTCGACGCCCTCCGGCACCCGGGCCAGCGCCTCCCGCAGCAGCCGGGTGGCGATCCGCTTCGAGGTCGCGGCCACCAGCTGGACGGTCCCGCCGTCCCGGTAGCAGTAGCCGGTACCGGCCAGGGTGTCCGCGATCAGCAGCTCCTCGAAGTGCGCCAGCATGAACAGGTGGTCCGGGCCGTGCGCCGCGCCCCGCAGCCGCCGGTCCACCGAGTCCAGCAGGTGCAGGTGCGAGGCGTTGCCCGCGTGCACCGGAATGTCCCCCGGGTCCAGCAGCCGCTCCCGGTCCACCCGGCCGGTCAGCCGCATCGTCGGATGCAGCGTGAACCCGGCCGCCCGGTAACGCCGCGCCGCCGCCGGGGACGGCGAGGCGCACAGCATCCCGCGCAGGCAGCCCCGCCCGTACGCGGCGGCCCGCTCCAGCAGCAGTCGCCCCACGCCCTTGCCCTGCGCGGACGGCAGCACCACGAACAGCGCCAGCACCCACACGCCCTCGCGGCGCAGCGACAGCGCCGCCCCCACCGGCTCGCCGTCCTGCTCCGCGATCCAGCACCCCTGCGGGTCGGTGACGGCCAGGTGACGCGAGCGCGCGAGCCGGCGGACCCGGGCCGCCGCGTCCCCGGGCTCCGGCTCGGCGTCCAGCGGCCGCCCGTCCAGGTCGCGGAACGCCGCCCGGGAGACCCGGTTCACCGCTTCGGCGTCCTGGGCGGTGTCTCTCAGCTGACGAATGATCACCGTCACATCCTGCTGTGCCCACCACGCGGGCGGTAGCGGTTTGCCCAAGAGGGCGGTGACCGCCTCCGCCCGGTTGTGCGAGCATGGGGTACGTGGGGGAGTGGGCGACGAAAAATGTCCCCCGAACGCACCACCTCCCGGAAATGAATCCGGGAGGCCGCTGGTTGGCACTGGCGGATCACAGTCGTCACAGACCGGGAGTAAGCATGACCGTCCAGGACGAGACCACCGTCGAGAGTGGCATCCTCCTCACCGATGCCGCCGCGGCCAAGGTCAAGAGCCTGCTGGAGCAGGAGGGCCGCGAGGACCTGTCGCTGCGCGTCGCCGTGCAGCCCGGTGGCTGCTCGGGCCTGCGCTACCAGCTGTTCTTCGACGAGCGTTCGCTGGACGGCGACGTCGTCAAGGACTTCAACGGTGTCAAGGTCGTCACCGACCGGATGAGCGCCCCGTACCTGGGCGGCGCCACCGTCGACTTCGTCGACACCATCGAGAAGCAGGGCTTCACCATCGACAACCCAAACGCCACCGGCTCCTGCGCCTGCGGCGACTCGTTCAGCTAAGCCCTCTTACGGCGCGAACGACGAGGGCGGCTCCCCACTCGGGGAGCCGCCCTCGGGGCTTTCCGGGGTCAGCGCGGGCCGCCGTTGCCCACCGAGTCGCCCTGCGGCGGGACTTGGTCGCCGGTGGCGGTGTCCACCACACCGCCGCCGTTCATCGGCCGGGGCAGGGTGACCGTCGCCTGCTGCTCCTTCATCAGCTGCGGGCAGGCCTGGCCGGGCTCGGCGGTCTTGGTGACCACGATCCGCAGCTTCACGGTCGGCGGGGCGTCCTCCTCCAGGCGCACCCCGTACTTGTCGCACACCCCGGCCGTGTAGAACACCGTCAACTGGGTGGGGCTGTCCTGCCGGTAACCCGTCACGGGGATCTTCACCGCCGTCGGCGGGCGCTCGCCCACGGCGATCCCGGGACCGGTCGGCGAGGGCTGGCCGGTACCGGTACCGGCGCTCGGGGACGGGGAGGCGGACGGCGAGTCGGGGGCCGCGGTTCCCGGGCCGGGGGTCGCGTCGCCGGCCGCGGTCGGCGCGGGTGAGGCCGAGGTCGGCGAACCGGAACTGCCGCACGCGGCCAACAGCCCGGCGGCGAGGGACGCGGCGGCGAGCGCCAGGACGGTCCGGCGCGCGTGCGAGGGCTTGGCGGAGACGGCTGCGGTCCTGTCGTCCATGATCTGCGTTCCTCCCGGGGGTCGCGCGGCACCACCGGGAGCGGCACCGCGCCGGTTCGACGTGTTCGGGAGGAAACCGGTTCCCGCTACTCGCCGAACTCCGGCATCCCCGCCACCACCCGGCGCGCCTCCACCGGCACCCGGACGCCAAGCGCCGCCGGCACCGACCGCACCGGACCCGGACCGGTGGCCGGCCAGAACCGGCCCAGCCGCCGCGAGGAGTCCAGCAGATCGGCCAGCGACTCGGCGTCGGCCTCGTCCGGGCCGGTGAGCAGTCGGCGGGGGGAGTGATCGATCACCATGCGGAACTCAGCTCCGATCGCCGCGCCGCGGCCACGGCACCGCGGACTGGACGGGGGCCGCGTCCGGCCCCCGTACTCGCGACCCTAGGACGCTCCGGGCCCCGGCGACAGGCCTACCCATCGGTAGTACCGGATCGGGCGGGTACCTTAGGTGAGTTGATGTTCGTCGCTCCGGCCACCGCCGGGCCGCCCGAGGAGTACCCCCGTGCGCATCGCCGTCGCCGGCTCGATCGCCACCGACCACCTGACGACCTTCCCCGGCCGCTTCTCCGACCAACTGGTCCCCGAGCAGCTGCACACGGTGTCCCTGTCGTTCCTGGTCGACACCCTGGACATCCGCCGCGGCGGCGTCGGCGGCAACATCGCCTTCGGCATGGGCGTGCTCGGCCTGCGCCCGATCCTGGTCGGCGCGGCCGGCGCGGACTTCGCCGAGTACCGCAGCTGGCTCGACCGGCACGGCGTGGACACCGACGCCGTGCACATCTCCGAGACCCGGCACACCGCCCGGTTCATGTGCACCACCGACGAGGACCACAACCAGATCGCGTCCTTCTACACCGGCGCGATGGCGGAGGCCCGCAACATCGAGCTGAAGCCGATCGCCGACCGCGTCGGCGGCCTCGACCTGGTCCTGATCGGCGCGGACGACCCCGCCGCGATGGTGCGGCACACCCAGGAGTGCCGCACCCGCGGCTATGCCTTCGCCGCCGACCCCTCCCAGCAGCTCGCCCGCCTGGAGGGCGAGGAAATCCGGGAGATCGTCAACGGCGCGGCCTACCTGTTCACGAACGAGTACGAAGCCGCACTGATCGAGTCCAAGACCGGCTGGTCCTCGGACGAGATCCTGCGCCGCGTCGGCACCCGGGTCACCACCCTCGGCGCGAAGGGCGTGCGCATCCAGCGCGAGGGCGAGCCCGACATCCTGGTCGGCTGCGCCGAGGAGGAGCTCAAGGCCGACCCCACCGGCGTCGGCGACGGCTTCCGGGCCGGCTTCCTGGCCGGCCTCTCCTGGGGCCTCGGCCTGGAGCGCGCCGCGCAGGTCGGCTGCATGCTGGCGACCCTGGTCATCGAGACCGTCGGCACCCAGGAGTACGAGCTGCGCGGCGGCCACTTCCTGAAGCGCTTCGAGGCGGCGTACGGGCCGGAGGCGGCCGCCGAGATCCGCACCAAGCTGTAAGTATTCAGGGGCTCGGGGGAACGCGAGGCCGAGACCGCTGACGGTCGGAGTCCCCCGTTGCCCGCCGGCAGTCACGTCCCGGCCGTTCCCCGGGCCCCTGACTGCTTGACCACGACGTACGCCGTGCCGTGATCGGCGCCGTATTCGGTGGCCGGGGTCTCGCCCGCGTAGGTGTGGCCACACATCTCGCACCAGGCGGGGATGTCGTGGCGGGCCGCTTCGTCGTCGGAGAGGACGGCGATGCGGCCGCCGGGGGCGACCTCGGGGATGCGCTTGGCGAGCTCGATGACCGGCAGCGGGCAGCGCTTGCCGAGGGTGTCGAGGACCAGGGCGTCGGCGGTGGTGCCGGCCGGGGCGGGGAGGTCGAGGCCGAGCGGGGCGCGGATCTCGGCGACGACGCGGGGGAGCACGTCGAGGAAGCGCTCCACGTCGGCGGCGGCGCTGCCCGGGGGGAGCGAGACGCGGACGTTGCCCTCGGTGAGGACGCCCATCGCGGCCAGGACGTGGCTGGGCGTCAACGTGCTGGAGGTGCAGGAGGAGCCGGAGTTGACCGCGAAGCCGGCCCTGTCGAGCTCGCCGAGCAGCACCTCGCCGTCCACGTACAGGCAGGAGAAGGTGACCAGGTGGGGGAGCCGGAGCTCGGGGTGGCCGACCACCTCCACCGCGGGGACCAGCTGCGGGACCCGGCGCCGGATCAGTTCGACCAGGGCGTGCAGCCGGGCGTTCTCGGCCTCGGCCTCGGCCCGGACGGCGCGCAGCGAGGCGGCGGCGGCCACGATCGCGGGGACGTTGACGTAGCCCGGGACCCGGCCGTTCTCCCGGTCGTCGGCGGGCAGCGGCGAGACGTACCGGACGCCCTTGCGGACCGCCAGCACCCCGACGCCGGCCGGGCCGCCCCACTTGTGCGCGCTGGCCGTCAGCACCGACCAGCCGCCGGGCACCGGCAGCCGGCCGGCGCTCTGCGCGGCGTCCACCAGCAGCGGGACGTCCCCGCTCAGCGCGGCGGTCTCGGTGACCGGCTGCAGGGTGCCGACCTCGTGGTTGGCGGACTGCAGAACGGCCAGCGCGGTGTCCGGCCGCAGCGCGGCGGCGAACTCGGCGGCGTCCACCCGGCCGTGACGATCGACCGGGACGGCGGTGGAGCTGCCGCCGTCGGCCTCCCAGCGTTCGGCGGTGTGCAGCACGGCGGAGTGCTCGACCGCGGAGTGCACCAGGTGGGCGCCGCGCCGGCGGTTGCCGCGCAGGGCGCCGAGGATGCCCAACTGGACGGCCTGGGTGCCGGATGCGGTGAAGACGATCTCGTCGGTCCGGGCCCCGAGGGCCTCGGCGACGGTCTCCCGGGCGGCGTCCAGCAGCATCCGGGCCTGTCGGCCGGAGCGGTGCAGCCGGGCCGGGTCGGCCCAGCCCTCGTCGAGGGCGGCGAGCAGCGCCTGCCGGGCGACGGGGTGCAGGGGAGCGGTGGAAGCGGCGTCGAAGTAGGGCACGGGGCCACCGTAGACGACGCCCCATACGGGGGGATTCCTCCCGGCTTCCGGGGGAGCCGACGGCCCGTCACCCGCGTGTCGTAGTGCGGTCGCCCGTTCGGTCGTGAGAGGCTCGGAAGTCCGCCATGACCTGCGACTCCGTCCGCTCTTCCGGGGTGCTTCACCCCTCGGGGGCTGATCGGGTAGCCGGGCGGCGCGTTAGCGGGGGCTGCCCGTGAGTGCCGCATAAGGATGGAGTAGCGTTTGGCCCGCATAAGCATTCAAACCGTGCCCGTGGCCGGACCGCCGGGGAGACCAGACAACGGACTCCTGAGGGTGGTGCGTTCGCGGGCGAGACTTCGGGAAGGCGCTACGTGAGTCCCAACGGCTCCGACCGCTCGCCGCGGCGCACGATGCGGCGGAAGCTGCCTCAGGCGCTGGCACTGGGCCTCGTCATCGCGACCGCCACCGGCTGCTCGGCCAACGACCTGCCCAGGCTTGGCCTCCCCAGTCCCGTCACCAAGGAAGGCCCGCTGGTCCTTCACATGTGGCAGGGCTCGTGGATCGCGGCTCTGGTTGTTGGTGCATTGATGTGGGGTCTGATCCTCTGGAGCGTGATTTTCCACCGGCGCAGCCGCACCAAGGTGGAGATCCCTGCTCAGACCCGGTACAACGTGCCCATCGAGGCGCTGTACACCGCGGTCCCCCTCGTCATCGTCTCGGTGCTGTTCTACTTCGTCGCGCGCGACGAGTCCACCCTGACGAAGGTCTCCGAGAAGCCCCAGCACACCATCAACGTGGTGGGCTTCCAGTGGAGTTGGGCGTTCAACTACGAGAACAGCGAAATCCCCGACCCGTCGAGCACCACGGCGGCGTACGAGGTCGGCAGCACCAAGGAGGCTCCGACCCTCTACCTGCCGATCAACGAGTCGGTGAAGTTCAAGCTGACCTCCAACGACGTCATCCACGACTTCTGGCCCGTCAACTTCCTGTTCAAGATGGACGTTGTGCCGGGCGTGGTCAACGAGTTCGAGGTGACCCCGACCGCGTACGGCACCTACCGCGGTAAGTGCGCCGAGCTCTGCGGCGTCGACCACTCGCGGATGCTCTTCAACGTGAAGGTCGTCTCGCACGACGAGTACGAGGCGCACCTGAAGGAACTCCGCGACAAGGGCCAGGCCGGCGCGGTTCCCGCAGGCATCCTCCCCACGGGAAGTAGTGAACAGAAGTGACCATCCTCAACGAGCCCGCCGCGGCCGGTGGGGCTGCCGGGGCCGTCACCTCGGGGACCCCTCGCGTGCGCAAGCCGGGCAACGCGATCATCAAGTGGCTCACCACCACTGACCACAAGACGATCGGCACCCTCTACCTGGCGACCTCGTTCGCGTTCTTCCTGATCGGTGGCGTGCTCGCCCTGGTCATGCGCGCCGAGCTCGCCCGGCCGGGTACCCAGATCCTGTCGAACGAGCAGTTCAACCAGGCGTTCACCATGCATGGCACGATCATGCTGCTGATGTTCGCCACCCCGCTGTTCTCGGGCTTCGCCAACTGGATCATGCCGCTCCAGATCGGCGCCCCCGACGTGGCGTTCCCGCGTCTGAACATGTTCGCCTACTGGCTGTACCTGTTCGGCTCGATCATCGCGATCGCGGGCTTCCTGACCCCGCAGGGCGCCGCCGACTTCGGCTGGTTCGCCTACTCCCCGCTGTCGGACGCGGTCCGCTCGCCGGGCATCGGCGCCGACATGTGGATCATGGGCCTGGCCTTCTCCGGCTTCGGCACCATCCTCGGTGCGGTCAACTTCATCACCACGATCGTCTGCATGCGCGCCCCCGGCATGACGATGTTCCGGATGTCGATCTTCGTCTGGAACACCCTGCTGACCGCCGTGCTGATCCTGCTGGCCTTCCCGGTGCTGGCCGCCGCGCTGTTCGCCCTGGAGGCGGACCGCAAGTTCGGGGCACATGTCTTCGACCCGACCAACGGTGGCGCCATGCTGTGGCAGCACCTGTTCTGGTTCTTCGGTCACCCCGAGGTGTACATCATCGCGCTGCCGTTCTTCGGCATCGTGTCCGAGATCATCCCGGTCTTCAGCCGCAAGCCGATGTTCGGCTACTCCGGCCTGATCGCCGCGACCATCGCCATCGCCGGCCTCTCGGTGACGGTGTGGGCGCACCACATGTACGTGACCGGCCAGGTTCTGCTGCCGTTCTTCTCGTTCATGACCTTCCTGATCGCGGTCCCGACCGGTGTGAAGTTCTTCAACTGGGTCGGCACCATGTGGAAGGGCTCGCTGAGCTTCGAGACCCCGATGCTCTGGACGATCGGCTTCCTGGTCACCTTCCTGTTCGGTGGTCTGACGGGTGTTCTGCTGGCCTCCCCGCCGCTGGACTTCCACGTCTCGGACTCGTACTTCGTCGTCGCGCACTTCCACTACGTGGTGTTCGGCACCGTCGTCTTCGCGATGTTCGCCGGCTTCCACTTCTGGTGGCCCAAGATGACCGGCAAGATGCTGGACGAGCGCCTCGGCAAGATCACCTTCTGGACGCTGTTCTTCGGCTTCCACACCACCTTCCTGGTCCAGCACTGGCTCGGTGCGGAGGGCATGCCCCGCCGCTACGCCGACTACCTGGCCGGCGACGGCTTCACCACGCTGAACACGGTGTCGACCGTCGGCTCGTTCCTGCTGGGCCTGTCGATGCTGCCGTTCCTCTACAACGTGTGGAAGACCGCCAAGTACGGCGAGAAGGTCAACACCGACGACCCGTGGGGCTACGGCCGTTCGCTGGAGTGGGCGACCTCCTGCCCGCCGCCGCGGCACAACTTCACCACCCTGCCGCGCGTCCGCTCGGAATCCCCGGCGTTCGACCTGCACCACCCGGAGATCGCCGCGCTGGACTACCTCGAGAACCACGGTGAGATGGCGAAGCACTTCGAGGGTGTGACCCCCGCGCAGTACGACGGCCGCGCCCTGGGCAACGGCAAGGACGGTGGCGCCCGATGAAGGAACAGGGAAAGATCTTCGCGGGTCTGGCCGTCTTCACCCTGGCCATCGCCATCACGTACTTCGTGTGGACCACCAAGTCGGAGCACGGCCTGGAGGCCGCTGGTACGACCGCGCTGTTCCTGGCGTTCGGCCTGTGCGCCTTCATCGGCTTCTACCTGGCGTTCACCGCCAAGCGGGTGGACACCGGTGCGGGTGACAACCCCGAGGCCGAGGTCTCGGACGACGCCGGCGAGCTGGGCTTCTTCGCCCCGCACAGCTGGCAGCCGCTCTCCCTGGCTGTTGGTGGCGCGCTGGCCTTCCTGGGCGTCATCTTCGGCTGGTGGCTGCTGTTCTGGTCGATTCCGGTCCTGCTGATCGGTCTGTTCGGCTGGGTCTTCGAGTTCTACCGCGGCGAGAACCAGAACCAGTAAGGGTTCCGGATCGAGCAAGCCGTACGGCGGGCCGGGTACTCCCCTCGGGGAGTGCCCGGCCCGCCGGCGTTGGGGCCCCTCCCCGAAATTCCCCCGCGCGGGTTACCCGGAGTGCCACCGGGGTGACGCCTTCCTACGCTTCGAGGCAGGTTCCAACCTGGGAGGTTCCGTTGAAGGGCTCTCGGATAGTCAGTACCCGGACCACGCTGGTCGCCCTGCTGGTGATCACACCCGCCGCGGCCTGTTCCACCAGCGGCCCGTCCGCGAAGTACGCGCACCAGATCGACGTGGCACCGCTGATCCACACCTCGGCCGCCGGGGAGAAGGCCGACCCGGCGAAGGCGTTCAGCATCACCACGGAGGGCACCGCCAAGCTCGGCGAGATCACCGTCACCGGCCCCGACGGAAAGCCCGTCGCCGGACAGCTCTCCGCCGACCAGCAGCACTGGCAGACCACCGACCCGCTCCGGGCCGGCGCCGGATACACCGTCAAGGTCACCGCCGAGGACGGCAAGGGCGGTCACGGCGAGGCCGACTCCACCTTCACCACCGCGCCCGCGCAGCACGTCGTCAGCGCCGAACTCGGCCCCGACAGCTCCGGCAGCGGCGTCTACGGCGTCGGCCAGCCCCTCACCGTGACGCTGTCCGAGAAGGTCACCGACCCGGCGGCCCGGCAGCAGATAGAGCGCGGCCTGAGCGTCACCTCGCAGCCCGCCGTGACCGGCGCCTGGTACTGGGTCGACGACCAGAACCTGCACTTCCGCCCGGAGGAGTACTGGCCGGCCAACACCACCGTCAAGCTCGCCTACGACCTGCCCGGCATCCGGATAGCCGACGGTGTCTACGGAGGCGACCAGCAGACCCTGGCGCTGCGGACCGGCGACCGGGTCGAGGCGGTGATCGACGCGGGCACCGACGAGCTGACGTACAAGCGCAACGGCGAGGTGGTCAGGACCATCCCGGTCACCACCGGCAAGCCCGGCTTCGACACCCGCAACGGCGTCAAGGTGGTGCTCGGACAGGAGGCCGACGTCCGGATGAGCGGCGAGACCATCGGCATACCGAACGGCAGCAGCGAGTCCTACGACCTGGACGTGAAGTGGGCGACCCGGGTCACCTGGAGCGGTGAGTACGTCCACGCGGCGCCCTGGTCGACCTGGGCGCAGGGCCGGGAGAACGTCAGCCACGGCTGCACCGGCATGAGCACCGACGACGCGAAGTGGTTCTTCGACAACACCCGGGTCGGCGACCTGGTGCAGGTGGTCAACAGCATGGGCCACGAGATGGAGCCGTTCGGCAACGGCTTCGGCGACTGGAACGTGGACTGGGACGAGTACGTCAAGCACAGCGCCCTCGGCAAGCCGGTGAACACGGCGGAGCCGGGGCCGGAGACGAACACCGCGCCCGTTCCCGACCTCGGCGCACCGGCCGCGGGGCAGTAGCGGCACCGTGGTGAGGTCCGCCCGGTGGGAGCACAGGCTCCTGCCGGGCGGTCCTCGTGCCGCGTGCGCTCAGCGGTGGGCGGCGTCCAGCGCGGTCAGGACGGCGGCCAGCGCCTCGTCGCGGGTGAGGCCGAGGCGGGCGGTGCGGGCGGCGTACTCGGCGGCGGCGTCGGCCGCCAGGCGGTGCGAGGTGTCGCCGGTGGGGGCGATGGTGGTGCCGGCCCGGCCGCGGGTCTCGACCACGCCGTCCGCCTCCAGCTCGCGGTAGGCGCGGGCCACCGTGTTGGCGGCCAGACCGAGTTGCTCGGCCAGCGCGCGGACGGTGGGGAGCTTCAGGCCGATCGGGAGTTCACCCGTGCGGGCCTGGGCCGCGATCTGCGAGCGCACCTGCTCGTAGGGCGGCGTGGAGGACTGGGGGTCGATCGCCACGTGCACCCGGTCAAGATAACAGGGCGTCGGGCCGGTGCCGGAGAAATATGCCAGAACCCCCACCGGCCGGAGCCGATGGGGGTTCTGACGTGGCGTGACAGCTAGGGATCAGTGGTGGCCGTGGCCGCTGGTGATCTCCAGGTACTCCTCGGAGGTGGGCTTGGCGATCTGGTTGCCCTCGCCGTAGAAGCCCTCGGAGAGCTTCGTCCGGGTCTTGGCGACCACGCCGGCCTTGCGGGCCACACCGTTCTCGTCCACCTCGGCGGGCAGCTCCAGCGGCTGGGGCTGCTCGTGCGCGGTGAGGGTGTGCAGGTCCTTCGGCGACAGCGGCGCGTGGACCTCGACGAACTCACCGTGCGGCAGGCGCTTGATGATGCCCGACTCGCGGCCGTGCAGCACCTTGTCCTTGTCGCGGCGCTGCAGGCCGAGGCACCAGCGCTTGGTGACGAAGAAGGTGACGACCGGCACCACGAAGAAGCCGACCCGGACCATGTAGGTGATCGTGTTGATCGACATGTGCAGGTGAGTGGCGAACAGGTCGTTGCCACCACCGACCAGCAGGACCAGGTACAGCGAGATCCAGGCCGCGCCGAGCGCGGTGCGGACCGGGGCGTTGCGCGGGCGGTCCAGGATGTGGTGCTCGCGCTTGTCGCCGGTGATCCAGGACTCGATGAACGGGTAGACCGCGATCGCGACCAGGACCAGCGGGAAGAGCATCAGCGGGATGAACACACCCAGGTTCAGGGTGTGGCCGCCCCAGACGGAGACCTCCCAGCCCGGCATGAAGCGGATCAGGCCTTCGGCGAAGCCCATGTACCAGTCGGGCTGGGCGTCGGTGGACACCTGGTCCGGACGGTACGGGCCGTACGCCCACACCGGGTTGATGGTGGCGACCGCCGACATCACCGCGATGATGCCGAACACCAGGAAGAAGAAGCCACCGGCCTTGGCCATGTAGACCGGCATCAGCGGCATGCCGACGACGTTCTTCTCGGTCTTGCCCGGGCCCGCCCACTGGGTGTGCTTGTGGTAGAAGACCAGGATCAGGTGCGCCACCAGCAGGCCCAGCATGATGCCCGGGATGAGCAGCACGTGGATGGTGAAGAAGCGCGGGATGATGTCGGTGCCCGGGAACTCGCCGCCGAACAGGAACATCTGGATGTAGGTGCCGACGATCGGCACCGCCAGGATCGCGCCTTCCATGAAGCGGATACCGGTACCCGACAGCAGGTCGTCCGGCAGCGAGTAGCCGAAGAAGCCGTCGAAGAAGCCCAGGCACAGCAGCAGGAAGCCGAACAGCCAGTTGATCTCGCGGGGCTTGCGGAACGCGCCGGTGAAGAAGACGCGCATCATGTGCACGAACATCGCGGCGACGAAGACCAGCGCGGCCCAGTGGTGGATCTGGCGGATCAGCAGACCGCCGCGGATCTCGAAGCTGATGTCGACCGTGGAGGCGTACGCCTCCGACATCCGGATGCCGTTCAGCGGCAGGTAGGAACCGTGGTAGACGGTCTCCGCCATGCTCGGCTTGAAGAACAGCGTCAGGTACACACCCGTGAGGATGATGATGATGAAGGTGTAGAGGCAGATCTCACCGAGCATGAAGGACCAGTGGTCCGGGAAGATCTTGCGCAGGTTGGCCTTGGCCAGGGAGTAGATCCCCAGCCGGCCGTCGACCCAGTCCGCGGTCGCCTCGGCCTTGTTGGCGGGCTTGGCGCGCGTGCTGGCCGGCTTGGAGGCACCAGTGGTGCCGCTCGCGGTGCTCATCGCTTGCGCTCCCAGTAACTCGGGCCGACGGGCTCGTCGAAGTCGCCGGTGGCGATCAGGAAGCCCTGCTCATCGGTGGTGATCTTCAGCTGGGGCAGCGGGTGGCCGGCCGGGCCGAAGATGACGCGAGCGCCGTCCGCCAGGTCGAAGGTCGACTGGTGGCAGGGGCAGAGCGCGTGGTGGGTCTGCTGCTCGTACAGCGAGATCGGGCAGCCGACGTGGGTGCAGATCTTCGAGTAGGCGAGGATGCCCTCGAAGCCCAGGCCGGCGGACTTGGCGTCCTTGATGTCCTCCGGAGCGATCCGGACGAGCATCAGGGCGTCCTTGGCGATCTGCTGCTGGAAGTCCTCGTCCGACTCCTCCAGGCCGTGCGGCTTGGCGAAGGTCAGCGAGCCCTGAATGATGTCCTCGGGCTTCATCGGCTGGTCGGTGTTCATGTTGACCAGGCGGATCGGCTTGGCCGGGGTCGCCTCGACCCAGCCGGTGTTGAGGAGCTTCTTCTCCGGCAGCGGGCCGAGGTCGCGCAGCAGCACCACACCGGACAGCGGCACCAGGGCCATCGAACCGATCAGGGTGTTGCGGATCATCTTGCGGCGGCCGAAGCCGGACTCCGCGGCACCGGTCTTGAACTGCTCGATGACGTCGTTGCGGACCTCGTCGGAGGCCTCGATCGGGTGACGCTCGGCGGGCAGCTCGTGGTCCGACATCAGGGTGCGGGCCCAGTGGACCGCGCCCGCGCCGATGCAGAACAGCGCCACGCCGAGGGTCATGCCCAGGGCGAAGTTGAGGGCGCTGACGTGACCCAGCGGGAAGATGTAGACCAGCTTGTCGGCGTCGATCGCGGCGTAGGACGCGATGAAGCCGATGGTCGCCAGCATCGACACCACGAACATCAGCGACACCTGGCGCTCGGCCCGCTTGGCGGCCCGCTCGTCGATGTCGGTCCGACGCGGCTCGTGGGCCGGCAGGCCCGGGTCGGCGAACGGGTCGTCGTGGGTGACGACCTCAGCGCCGTGGGAGGCGTCGTGGGCCTCCGGCAGGTTCTCTGACATGTCGTGGCTCATGACTTCTTGGCCTTGGTGGTGTGGGCGGCGACCCAGATCGCGATCACGATCAGCGTGCCGATACCGAAGATCCAGGCGAACAGGCCCTCAGTGAAGGGACCGAGGCTGCCCAGGGCGAGACCACCGGGGTTCGGCGCGTTGTTGGTGTTCTGGACGTACGCGATGATCTCGCGCTTCTGCTCCTCCGGCATGGTGGTGTCGGGGAACGACGGCATGTTCTGCGGGCCGGTCTGCATGGCCTCGTAGATGTGCTTGGAGTCCACGCCCTCCAGGGACGGGGCGAACTTGCCGTTGGTCAGCGCGCCGCCCTTGCCGGCGAAGTTGTGGCACTGGGCGCAGTTGGTGCGGAACAGCTCGCCACCCTTGGCGACCTGCTCGGCGTTGGTGACCTTGTCCTCGGACGGCTGGTACTGCTCCGTGGTCGGAGTGACCGGGCCCGGGCCGAGCGAGGCCACGTAGGCGGCCAGCTGGTCGATCTCGGACTGGGCGTAGACGGCCTTCTTGCGCGGGACCTGCGCGCCCGGCTGCTGGGCCGGCATGCGGCCGGTGCCGACCTGGAAGTCGACAGCAGCAGAGCCGACGCCGACCAGCGACGGACCGTCAGAAGTGCCCTGGCCGTTCAGGCCGTGGCAGGAGGAGCAGCCGACGGCGAAGAGCTTCTTGCCCTCGTCGATGGCGAGCGACTGCGAGGAGCTGTCGGCCTGCGCCTTCTCGGCGGGCGCGAAAGCGGCGTACAGCCCCCCGGTGGCCGCCAGGGCGAGAAGTAGAACGACGACCGCCGCCAGTGGGTGGCGCCGTCGTGCGGAGAGCTTTTTCACGGAATAACCCCGGTGTCAGGATCTGGTCGGCAGCAGCCTGCCCCCGACTCCCACGCGTCCAGGCGACGCCGGGTCAGGGGCGGGGCGGCTGTTACTTGATCAGGTAGATGGTCGCGAACAGGCCGATCCACACAACGTCGACGAAGTGCCAGTAGTACGACACCACGATCGCCGCGGTGGCCTGCTCGTGGGTGAAGCGCCGCGCCGCGTAGGTCCGGCCGAGGACCAGCAGGAAGGCGATCAGACCACCCGTCACGTGGAGTCCGTGGAAGCCGGTGGTCAGGTAGAACACCGTGCCGTACGGGTCGGAGGACAGCGACAGGCCGTCCTTCTTGACCAGCTCGGTGTACTCGAAGATCTGGCCGCCGATGAAGATGGCGCCCATCACGAAGGTGACCACGAACCAGGAACGCAGCTTCTTCACGTCACCGCGCTCGGCGGCGAACACGCCGAGCTGGCAGGTGAGCGAGGAGAGCACCAGGATCGTGGTGTTGACCGAGGAGAAGGGCACGTTGAGGGCATGGGCCTTCTCGTGCCAGAACTCGGCGCCCTTGACCGAGCGGAGGGTGAAGTACATCGCGAACAGGGCCGCGAAGAACATCAGCTCCGAGCTCAGCCAGACAATGGTTCCCACGCTGACCAGGTTCGGCCTGTTGACCGCTCCGTGCGCGTGTCCGGTTTCTGTTGCTGTTGCTGTCGCCACGACGGACATTATGTCGGTCCCTTATTCCGTCTTCACGCCGGGGGGTCTCCCTCGGAGTGTCCGGTGCGTGAGGTATGCCCGCCTCGCCCCCGGTCCGTTTTCTGACGGTTGTTCGGGCCGGGTGGGCGAACTGGGCTGCCGGGCTGAGCCCGTGGCGCGGCGGCTTGAGCGAGATCGCCTCGGGGTCTCTTCAGGACGGGCCCGCCGGAGTAGCATCCGTCCCAGGACGTGGTCCGGGTCACACTGGGCCGTTCGGCCGGGGGCCGCGCGCGGTCGCGGTCCGCGCGAACACAGTGGACACATATAAGAGGACGAGCACCAGGAAGCAGGGGACATGGCGCAGCACTCCGACGAGACGCTCACCGTTCTCGTCTACAGCGACGACCGCAACACCCGCGAGCAGGTGACCCTCGCTCTCGGCCCGCGCCCCGCCGGGGACGTCCCCGCGCTGGAGTACCTGGAGTGCGCCACCGCTCCCGCGGTGCTGCGGGCCCTGGAGAAGGGTGGCGTCGACCTGTGCGTGCTGGACGGCGAGGCGGTGCCCGCGGGCGGGCTCGGTCTCACCCGGCAGCTGAAGGACGAGATCTACGGCTGCCCGCCGGTGCTGGTGCTGATCGGCCGCCCGCAGGACTCCTGGCTGGCTGCCTGGAGCCGGGCCGACGCGGCGATCTCGCACCCCGTCGACCCGGTCGCGCTGGCCGACGCCGCGACCACGCTGCTGCGGGCCCGGATGGCCCGGCGGGCACCGGCCGTGCGCTGACCGGTCCGCCCGGCGGCCCCGGTCGTCTCAAGCGGCGTCTCAACTGGAGAGAAGGGGACGGCAAGGCAGGGCGGCCGTCCCCGCTCGCTCGATAGGCTGACTCCATTCCTCTGCGACAAGACGAGAGCTGGAGACGGCCATGGTGAACGTGCACTCTGCGAACGGCGGTAGCGACCCCGCGCAGGTGGTCCGCACCTGGCCCGACCTGTTGAGCGCCCTGCTCCGTGGCGAGGACCTCGCCCAGTCCGACACCGCCTGGGCGATGGACCGGATCATGAGCGGCGAGGCCAGCCCGGTGCAGGTGGCCGGCTTCCTGATCGCGCTGCGCGGCAAGGGCGAGACGGTCGAGGAGATCTCCGGCCTGGTCGAGGCGATGTACGCGCACGCCGTACCGCTGGACATCCCCGGGCCGGCCGTCGACATCGTCGGCACCGGTGGCGACCGCGCCAAGACCGTCAACATCTCCACCATGTCGGCGGTGGTCGCCGCGGCGGCCGGCGCGAAGGTGGTCAAGCACGGCAACCGGGCCTCCTCCTCGGCGTCCGGCTCCTCGGACGTGCTCGGGCGGCTCGGCATCAACCTGGACCTGTCGGCCCGGCGGGTCGCGGCGGTGGCCGAGGAGGTCGGGCTGACCTTCTGCTTCGCCGCCAGGTTCCACCCCTCGATGCGGCACACCGCGCAGGCCCGCGCCGAACTCGCCGTCCCCACCGTGTTCAACATCCTCGGCCCGCTCACCAACCCCGCGAAGGTCGGCGCCCACGCGGTCGGCTGCTTCGACACCCGGCTGGCCGGGCTGATCGCCGGCGTGCTGGCCCGGCGCGGCGGACAGGGACTGGTGTTCCGGGGTGACGACGGACTCGACGAGCTGACGATCACCACCACGTCCCACGTCTGGGTGGTCCGGGACGGCCGGGTGACCGAGACCCGGTTCGATCCGCGCGAGGTCGGCATCGAGCTGGCCGGGATCGAGGCGCTGCGGGGTGCGGACGCGGAGTTCAACGCCGGGGTTGCTCGGCGGGTGCTCCACGGGGAGCAGGGGCCGGTGCGGGACGCGGTCCTGCTCAACAGTGCCGCCGCGCTGGTGGCGCTGGAGCTGACGGATGCGCCGCTGAGCGAGCAGCTGGCGGCGGGAATGGTGCGGACGGCGGCGGCGATCGATTCCGGGGCGGCGGGGGAGCTGCTGAAGCGCTGGGCCGACGCGACACAGTGAGCGTCAACGGTCCGCCCGGGGTGGGGAGTTGACCTCCTCGGGCGGACCTTGCCGTTGGTGGGTGGTTGCCCGCGCAGTTCTCCCTCAGCCCTGGCGGGCCGGGAGGTGCCCCCACGCGCCCCTGGCGGGGCGCGGACGGCAGGGCGCGAACTGTGGGGTGGTTTCAGTATGTGGCGCGGGACTTGAGTCAACTGGGGGCTCGTGTATGGTCTTGCGCAGGTCATGAGTGGCAGCGCAAAAGCCCCAGCTTGCTGTCCGGCAACCCTCCGTCCGTGGCGGGGTGCCCTGGGTGAGGACCGGGCTGCGTGGCGATCCGTCCGCGCGGCAAGCGCGGACTTCCGGTTGATGCACCCCGGGGTCCTTACCCTGTGGAGGAGTGCATCCATGTCCGTGACCGCCGAGATCTGTGAGCCGCTGGCCGTGCTGGGCCAGGACGTCGAGGTGCCGTTGGCGTCGGGGGAGAAGGTCGGGTACGCGGCGCTGGACTACGCGGCGAGTGCGCCGGCGCTGGCCCAGGTGTGGGAGGACGTGGCGGCGTACGCGCCGTACTACGGGTCCGTGCACCGGGGGGCCGGGTACCTGTCGCAGCTGTCGACGGACCTGTTCGAGCAGAGCCGGCGGACCGTCGCGGAGTTCCTGGAGCTGCGGGACGGCGACCAGGTGGTGTTCACCCGGGCGACCACCGATTCGCTGAACCTGTTGGCCCGGGTGGTGCCCGCCGGGACCGAGGTGTTCGCGTTCGAGACCGAGCACCACGCCTCGCTGCTGCCGTGGCGGCGCGAGGGCCTGACGGTGCGCTACCTGCGGGCGCCGCGTTCGCACGCCGAGGCGGTGGCCGCGCTGGAGGAGGCGCTGTTGGGGGCCGCCGAGGGGCCGAAGCTGTTCTGCGTGACCGGGGCGTCGAACGTCACCGGCGAGCTGTGGCCGGTCGGCGAACTGACCGGGGTCGCGCACCGGTACGGCGCCCGGGTGGTGCTGGACGCGGCCCAGCTGGCGCCGCACCACCGGGTCTCGGTACGGGAGTTGGACGTCGACTGGATCGCGTTCTCCGGGCACAAGCTGTACGCGCCGTTCGGCGCCGGCGTGCTGGCCGGGCGGTCGGACTGGCTGGACGCGGCGGAGCCGTACCTGGCAGGCGGCGGGGCGAGCCGGACGGTGGCCCGGGAGCTGGACGGCTCGGTGGCGGTGGAGTGGCACACCGGCCCGGCCCGGCACGAGGCCGGTTCGCCGAACGTGATCGGCGCCTACGCGATCGCCTCCGCCTGCCGGGCGCTCACCGAGGCGGGCTTCAAGGAGTTGGAGGCCCGGGAGCGGGCGCTGGTGGCGAAGCTGACGGAGGGGCTGGCGGCGATCCCCGAGGTGCGGGTGCTGAGCCTGTTCGGCGAGGGCTCCGACCGCGTCGGCGTGGTGTCGTTCGTGGTGCGGGGCTGGAACAGCTCGCACTTCTCGGCCGCGCTGTCCGCCGAGTACGGCATCGGCGTGCGGGACGGACTGTTCTGCGCGCACCCGCTGGTGCGGACCCTGCTGGGCGGGGAGGACGCCGCACCGGGCCAGTGCGGGGCGCCCGAGCCGTCGCTGCCGGGGGAGCGCAGCCTGAACGCGATCCGGGTCAGCTTCGGCGCCGGTACCCCCGTCGAGCACCTGGACCGGTTCCTGGCGGCCGTTCGGGACCTGGTGACCGACGGCGCGCGGTGGAGCTACCGCAACGAGGGCGGGCGCTGCGTCGCCACCGAGCGGATCGACCGGGGCCTGCGGCGCTGAGCGCCGGTTACTCGCCCAGGCCGAGTGAGAACGCGGCCTCCAGGTCGTGCTGCGAGTAGGTGCGGAAGGCGATGTGGGTCTCGGTGTTGGAGACGCCCGGGACCTTGTTGAGGCGGCCGGGGATCACGTCGGCCAGATCCTCGTGGTTGCGGACCCGCACCATCGCGACCAGGTCGTAGGTGCCCGTGACGGAGTAGACCTCGCTGACACCCTCGATGGCCGCGATCGCCTCGGCGATCTCGGGGATCCGGTCGACGCTGGTGTTGATGAGGACGATCGCGGTGATCACTGAGCAACTCCTGTTCGAGAAGGTGCGCCCAGGGTATCGCCCGCCGGACGGGCGGCCCAGGCGAACAGCCAGCCCGTCACGAAGCCGATCACATGCACCAGATAGGCCACCCCGCTGCCGCCGGAACTGACGGACCACCACTGCAGCGCGAACCACAGACCGAGCACCAGCCAGGCCGGGAAACGCAGCGGCAGGAACAGCAGGACCGGCACCAGCACCGTCACGCGTGCCCTCGGCCACAGCCGCAGGTACGCGCCCAGCACCCCGGCGATCGCGCCGGACGCGCCGACCAGGGCGCGCATCCCGTCCGCGGTGTGCTCCTCGGCCACCGCGTAGCCGTAGGTGGCCAGGTAGCCGATCGCCAGGTAGCCGGTCAGGAAGCGGATCCGGCCCAGCCGGGCCTCCACGGCCGGGCCGAAGACGAACAGGAACAGCAGGTTGCCCAGCAGGTGCAGCCATCCCGCGTGGACGAACAGCGAAGTGAGGACGGAGAGTTCGGGGATCTTGGAAGGGGTCGGCGGCAGCGCGCAGCCCGGGGTCGCCGGGGCGAGCGAGGACAGCTGCTCGGCCGTCAGGGGCCGGCCGCTCAGCAGCTCGGCGGGCACCGCGCCCCAGCGGTGCTCGTAGCGCTGCTCGGCGCAGATCCGGGCGTCACCACTGCCGTACACCGGGTTCAGGCCGGCCGGGCCGGCCACCAGGACCAGCGCGGACAGCGCGATCAGCAGATGGGCGACGACCGGGGTGCGGGCGGTCCCCCCGGCCGTCGGCGAACCGGCCCGGGCGGGGGCGGAGAGCACCATGCCGGTGAGCATTCCTCGGGGGCGCACCCGCGACACCGGGCGCTGCTCCGATCGGGTGAGCGTCCGGGCAGTGGACCGGTGACCCGGCCGCCCAGGCACAGGCAATAGGGTGGAGGCCCGTAAACGGGGACCAGTCGAGAGGGACCACTGATGACCATTGCCGCGCCGACCGCCGAGACCCGCTGGCGCTGCACCCTGTGCGGCAACCTCACCCGCTTCGACGTCACCCGGTCCGCCCGGGTGATCGACTTCCTGCACTTCGACCTGTCCGGCGAGTCGAAGGTGGAGGAGACCCAGGTGCTCGCCGAGACCATCGAGTCGGTGCGCTGCCGCTGGTGCAACGCCGTGGACCAGGTCGAGCTGGTGGCCCGCCCGGGCGCCGAGGAGCCCACGGACGGCGACCCCGCGCAGGGCTGACGCACTTCCACCGCCCCGCGTCCCCGTCCGCGCCCCGGACCGGGGCGCGGGGCGGACTCGTCGGTGGGGTGCTGTCGGTGCGGCACGGTAGACGGGACAATTGCAAGCAGCGGCGGACACCAACGCCCCCGGCACCCGCCGGGGCCCGCCCGGACCAGGATCGGAGCCGAGAACAGTGGCGGAGGCAGCGAACGCGCCCGCGGGCACGGACGGGACCGCGCACGCTCCGGTCGATCCGGAAACCGGCCCCGTCGAGAGCGCCGAGGCGGCCACCGAGGAGGCCGGCGGTGACACGGCCGGCCGGGTGCTGCCCGAGGGCGTGCGCCGCCGGGTGGTCGGCATCGCCTCCGACGCGCTCGGCGGCATCGCCCCCGGCGAACTGCCTGCCGCGCTGCGCCCGTACGCCAAGTTCACCGCCGCCCGGCGGGCCAAGTACGCGGCCACCGCGCTGGCCGCCGCGCTGGAGTCCGACCCGGCGTTCCGGGTGCGGATAGCCGAGCGGCTGCGGCTCGGCCAGCCCGACCTGGTGCGCGCCCTGGAGGCGGGCACCGTACCGGCCGCCGCCGACCCGATGGACGTGGCCGCCGCCGCCTACCTGGTACGGCCCACCGGCTGGGCCCGGCTGGTCGAGGAGGCCGGCGAGCAGGCCGAACGGGTCGACGCCGAAGGCGCCGCCGCCGAGGCCGCCCGGCTGGCCGAGAAGCTCCAGGAGGAGCTGGCCGAGGCCCGTACCGCCGCCCGCGCCGAACTGGAGCGCCACCGCGCCGAGTCCGAAGGGGTGCGCCGGGAGGCCGACTCGCTGCGCAAGAAGGTCCGCTCGCTGGAGGCCGACACCCGTCGGGCGCAGGCCGAGAGCCGCCGGCTGGCCGCCGAGCTGGAGGCCGCCCGGGCCGCCGCCGCGGCCGAGCGCGGCGCCGCCGAGATCGAGGCCCGTCGGCTGCGGCACCGGGTCGCCGAGCTGGAGGCCGCCGTGGAGACCGGGCGGCGCACCGCCCGGGAGGGCCGCAGCGTCGAGGACATGCGGCTGCGGCTGCTGCTGGACACCGTGCTGCAGTCCGCGCAGGGCCTGCAGCGGGAGCTGGCGCTGCCGGTGACGGCGCTGCGCCCGGCCGACCTGGTGGAGGCGGTGGAGCCCGGATCGGCCTCGCCGCACGACGTGGCCCGGCGCGGCCTGGCCGAGGACGACCCGGCGCTGCTGGACCAGCTGCTGGCCATTCCGCAGGTCCACCTGGTGGTGGACGGCTACAACGTGACCAAGACGGGGTACCCGCAACTGCCGCTGGAGCAGCAGCGGTTGAGGCTGCTGGGCGGTCTGGCGATGCTGGCCCAGCGGACCCAGGCCGAGGTGACCTGCGTGTTCGACGGTCAGGACCTGGACGTTCCGGTGATCATGGCCCCGCCGCGCGGCGTGCGGGTCCGGTTCAGCCGGACCGGGGAGACCGCGGACGAGCTGATCCGCCGCCTGGTGCGGGCCGAGCCGCAGGGCCGGCCGGTGGTGGTGGTCTCCGCCGACAAGGAGGTCGCGGACGGGGTGCGCAAGGCCGGCGCCCGCCCGGTGGCCTCGGTTCTGCTGCTGAACCGGCTGTCGCGCAGCTGAACGTGCTGACGGGCGCTCAGCGTCATTGGGGCGTCCGGAGTGTGTCGGTGTGGTGAAGAGGGGCGGAGAAGCGAATCCGGGAGCCCCCCGGGAGTGGACGCGGAGGTAGGGACTTCACTAGGGTCTGGCGTCAAACCTATATTCCGGACTATCGCTCTAACGGGTGAGTCCAGAGGAAGAAGGAGCACCGCCTTGGCCTCCCACCGCCGTCCCAAGCAGCCGAGTCGCGCCCGGGTGACCGTGCTCACCGCTGCCGCCGCGACCGCGGTCGCCCTGTCGGCCCAGGTGAGCGCGCACGCCGCGCCGGCCCAGCCGAACAAGGACGAGATCAAGGCGCAGGTCGACAAGCTCATGGACGAGCAGGAGCAGGCGGCCGAGAGGTACAACGGTGCCAAGGAGAAGGCCGACCAGCTCCGCAAGCAGGCCGACCAGCTGCAGGACCAGCTGGCCCGCGGCCAGGAGCAGCTGAACGAGCTGGCCTCCGGGCTGGCGGCGGTGGCGGGCGACCAGTACCGGCACGCGGGCGTCGACCCGTCGATGCAGCTGATGCTCTCCGCCGACCCGGACAAGTACCTGGACCAGGCGTCCTCCTTCGACCAGGCCGCCGGCACCCAGGCCGACACCCTGAAGTCGCTGAACGACCAGCAGCGCCGGCTGAACCAGCAGAAGCAGGAGGCGGCGACCGTCCTGGCCGAGCTGGACGGCCAGACCCAGGCGCTGAACGACTCCAAGAACGAGGTCAAGAAGAAGCTGGAGGAGGCGCAGAGCCTGCTCAACCAGCTCTCCTCCGCCGACCGGCTGTCGATCACGCGTGGCGACGGCGCGGCCTCGCGCGGTGCCGAGCGGGTCGACCTGGCCAACCTTCCGAAGGCCGGCGGCTACGCCGGGATCGCGGTGCAGAAGGCGCTCGACAAGCGTGGTGCGCCGTACGTGTGGGGTGCGACCGGCCCGAGCAACTTCGACTGCTCCGGCCTGATGGTGTGGGCGTACGCGCAGGCCGGCGTCTCGCTGCCGCGCACCTCGCAGGCGCAGGGCAGCTACGGCACCAGCGTGGGCACCGACTGGCACAACGCCCAGCCCGGCGACCTGGTGGTCTACTACGGCGACCGGCACCACGTCGGCATGTACATCGGCAACGGCATGGTGGTGCACGCGCCGCACACCGGTGACGTGGTGAAGACCATGAAGGTCGACGCCATGCCGATCTCGACCATCCGTCGGGTCTGACGGCCCGACAAACCAGACATACGCCCTTCAGGGCGACAATTGACGCGCTGTGACACGCCCGGGCGGGTCGAGATCCTGCTGTGATCTCGAACACGTCCGGGCGTCGCGTTTTCCGGGTGGGCGGTGGGAAATGCTACGCACTGTGCAACGGATCCCTTACGTTCGGTCAGATTCGTAATCGAAATTGACTCAGATTCAGATTTTTTTCCGACAAGGATTTGAACGGATCACGGATCGGTTACTAGGGTCATAGTTCGACCGCCGCAGAGTCGATCGCCCAAGGGGGGCGACGGTGGGGGTCGCCGCCGAGTCCGTGACGCAGCGGGCGGATCGTCAGAACGAGATCCGCCGACGGGGATACCCCTGCGGGGGTGCTGTCGAACGGAGCCGGGGAACCACGTTCCCCCGGGGTGAATCGGCGCCAGGTCGGCCGCGACAGTGGCCGGTGAGGCGCTGTAGGGCATCTCTTCCGGCCCGAACCCGTCAGCTCACCCGGTAGGCGGTGTGAGGAAGAAGGAGTCCGCCTTCGTGGCGTCCCATCGCCGTCCCAAGCCCGTCGGCCGTGCCCGGGTCTCGATTCTCACTGCCGCTGCCGCCACCGCCGTCGCGCTGTCCGCCCAGAGTGGTGCGCACGCCGACCCGGCGCCCACCAAGGACCAGGTCAAGCAGCAGGTCGACCAGCTCAACGAGCAGGCCGAGGTGAAGACCGAGGCGTTCAACGCCTCCGTCGAGAAGCAGCAGAACCTGCAGAAGCAGGTCTCCCAGTTGCAGGACCAGCTGGCCCGGCAGCAGGACCAGGTGACCACCGTTCAGGAGCGCCTGGCGACCATCGCGGCCGAGCAGTACCGCAACGGCGGCATCCCGCAGACCATGCAGCTGATGCTCTCCAGCAACCCGGACAACTTCCTCGGGCAGGCCGGTGCGCTCAACACGGTCGGCGCCACCCAGTCCGACCTGCTCAAGAGCTTCAAGGCCGAGCAGGCCAAGCTCGACGGGCAGCGCAAGGAGGCCGAGCAGAAGCTCGCCGAACTGGACACCACCACGAAGGCCCTCAAGGCCGACAAGGAGGACATCCAGTCCAAGCTGGCCCAGGCGCGGGAGCTGCTCAACACGCTCACCCAGAAGGAGCGCGACGAGCTCGCCGCAGCCGAGGCCAAGGCCGCCGACTCCTCCCGCAGCCAGGCCGAGCGCGCCTCCCGCGGCGACAACACCCGCACGGACCTCAGCGCCCCGGCCCCGGCCGGCTACGCGGGTGCCGCGATGAACGCCGCGCTGTCCAAGCTGGGCAGCTGGTACTCCTACGGCGCGGCCGGCCCGACCACCTTCGACTGCTCCGGCCTGATGCAGTGGGCGTACGCCCAGGCGGGTGTCTCGATCCCGCGCACCTCGCAGGCCCAGGCGGGCGCCGGCACCAGCCTCGGCACCAACATCGCCAACGCCAAGCCGGGTGACCTGATCATCTACTACGGCGACCAGCACCACGTCGGCATGTACGTCGGCAACGGGCAGATCGTGCACGCCCCGCACACCGGTGCGCAGGTCCGCTACGAGTCCGCCACCGTGATGCCGATCAACAAGATCGTCCGGATCTGACGGCCGCTCGGAGCCTTCGGCCCGGCACCCCGCGCAAGGGGTGTCGGGCCGCTCTCGTTCCGGTGTCCGATTCGCGGTCGAATATTCGAAGTTGTCAGGGTTTGGACTGAATCCGTCCGACTCGCTAACCTCTGCCCCGGCCCCCCGTGCGGACGGCCGCCCGACCCGCGGGCGGCGGCGGAGGCCGGAGCGCAGGAACGGAGTCGTCGCACGTGCCCGTGCACCGTCGCCCCCCACTGCCCGGTGTCCAACGCCTCGCCCGAGCCCTGGCACTCACCGCCGCCGCGACCGGCGCGATCCACCTCGGCGTCGCCCCGGCCGCCGCCGCCCCGGCCGACCCGCCCGACCGCACCGACGTCAAGGCGCAGGTCGACCAGCTGTACGAGGAGGCCGAGCAGGCATCCGAGAGGTACAACGCCGCCCAGGAGCAGCAGAAACGGTTGCAGCGCGAGGCCGGTGCCCTGCAGACCCAGGTCGCCGCCGGGCAGGACGAGCTCAACCGGCTGCGCGCCGACCTCGGCGCGGTGGCCGCCGCCCAGTACCGCGCCCAGGGCCTCGATCCCACCCTGCGGCTGATGCTCGACAACGACCCGGCGTCCTACCTGGCCGGCGCCCGCTCCCTCGGCCAGGCCACCGCCCGGCAGAACGAGACGCTGCGCGACCTGCACGAACGACAACGCCGGCTGGAGCAGCGCCGTCAGGAGACCACGGTCAAGCTCGACGAACTGGAACAGGCCCGGCACCGGCTGGCCGCCGCCAAGGACGAAGTCCGCGCCCGCCTGGCCCGGGCCCGGCAGCTGCTGGGCGGCCTCACCGCCGCCGACCGCGACCGGCTGGCCTACGACGACGACGCCCGCGCCGCCCGTGGCGCCGGCCGGTTCGACCTCGGCAACGAGCCCCCCGCCTCCGACCGCGCCGCCGCCGCGCTGAACGCAGCCGTCTCGAAGATCGGCTCCTCGTACGTGTACGGATCCACCGGCCCCAGCACGTTCGACTGCTCCGGTCTGATGTACTGGGCGTGGCGGCAGGCCGGAGTGACCCTGCCGCGGACCTCGCAGGGACAGGCCTCGGCCGGCCGGCGGGTGAGCCTCGCCGAAGCCCGGCCCGGAGACCTGGTGATCTTCTTCAAGGACAGGCACCACGTCGGCATGTACGCCGGCGGCGGTGTCGTCGTGCACGCGCCGCACCCCGGCGCCCGGGTCCGCTACGAGAGCGTCAGCGCGATGCCGGTCAACTCGGTGGTGCGGGTCTGAACCAGCACGAGCCCCTGGTCACCGACCTGCCGCAGGCCCCGGCGCCGCGGCAGGCCGGTGCTTCGCCGTCCCGGCGCGCCGCCCTGCTGGTCGCCGCCGGGTGCGCGGCCCAGCTCTCGCTGCCCCGGGTGATTCCCGCCGGGCCCACCGGTCCGGCCGCCGCCCCGCCCGGACCGCCGGTGCAGTCCGGCGTCCGGGACGCCGTGGCGCAGGTGCTGGCACGGCGGGCCGCCGCGATCCTGCTGCGCGACCCCGGCGGGCTGCCGACGGCGGCGGGCGCCGAGGAGGCCGACCGGGACCTGCTCGTCCGTACCGCCGCGATCCGCTTCACCGAGTACACGCTGCGGCTGACCACGTTCACCGAGCCCGCGCCCGGCGCCGAACGGCTGACCGTCGGCGCGGAACTCGGCTACCGGATCACCGGCGTGGACGACTACCCGGCGCTGCTGGAACGGCAGATCGACCTGCAGCGGGAGCCGGCCGGCTGGCGGGTGCTGCGGGAGGTGCCCACCGGCGCGGTGGCGCCCTGGGACCTGGGCACCGTCCGGACCGCGACCGGGCGGCACAGCCTGGTGCTGGGCCTCGGCGAGGACGGCGAACTGGCCGACCTGGCCGCGCTCGCCGACCGTGCGATGCCCACCGTCGAAGGCGTCTGGGGCCCCTGGAAGCCTGGTCGGCTGCTGCTCGAACTGCCGCTCACCGTCCAGCAGTTCGCCCGCCGGATGGACGTCTCGGCGGACGCGTACCAGGGCATAGCCGCAGTCACCCTGGCGGTCGGCGGCGCGCCGACGCACACCCCCGCCGACCGGGTCGTGGTCAACCCCGACGCGTACCGGCAGCTCAGCGAGCTCGGCCGCCGGGTGGTGGTGACCCACGAGGCCACCCATGTCGCCACCCGGGCCGACACCAAGGCGTGCACCCCGCTGTGGCTCTCGGAAGGTGTCGCCGACTACACCGGCTACCAGGGCACCGGACGGACCACCCGGCAGATCGCCCCCGAACTCGCCAAGGACGTCCGGGCCGGGCGGATGCCGGCCGGGCTGCCCACCGACGACGCGTTCACCGCCGGCTCGGCCGGCATCTCCCAGGCCTACGAACTGTCCTGGCTGGCCTGCGACTTGATCGCCCGCCGGTACGGGCCGGACCGGCTGGTGGCGCTCTACCGGGCCGTCGGGCAGAACGGCGCCGGCGGCCTGGAGCGCGCCTTCCGGTCCGAACTCGGCCTCGGTGTCGCCGAGTTCACCAAGGACTGGACGGCCGCGGTGGCCGCCCTGAAGGACTGATCCGGCTCAGCCGGCCAGCGCCCGCTCCAGGCCCGCCGCGTCCAGGAAGGCGGTGTGGGTGCCCGCCGTGGTGCAGGCGAACGCACCGGCCGCCGCGCCCGCCCGCATGCACTCCTCGACCGGGCGCCCGGCCAGCCGCCGGTGCAGGAAACCGGAGACGAACGCGTCGCCCGCGCCGTTGCTGTCCACGATCGGCGCGCCCGGGTCCACCGCCGGGAAGTGCCGGGGGGCCGCGTCCTCGCGGGTGAGCAGGAACGCGCCGTGCGCGCCCGCCGTGGCCACCACCAGCTCGGCCCGGCCCTCGGCCAGGATCGAGCGCATCGCCGCCTCCGGGCGGTTGCCGAGACCGGCCGCGGACAGGAACACCACGTCCGAGCGGAGCGCGTAGAACCGGTGGTGCTCGTTCTCGCCGTTCCAGGCGTGCAGGTCGGTGGAACTGGGGCGGCCCAGGCGCTCGATGTCCGGGTACATGTCCCGGTTGACGCCGGTGATCGACAGGTGGACGTGCTGCGAGCGCTCCAGCAGCGGCAGCCAGAACTCGCGCGGCAGCCGGGCGTCCGCGGGGTGGCGGCCGTCGTAGAAGGAGAACCGCAGGCCGTCCGCGTCCACCAGGTTGACGCTGCGCGGGGTGCCGGCAGGGGCGGGCAGGTGGCTGAAGTCCAGGCCGCGGCGGGCGTATTCGGCCAGCACCAGGGCGCCCTGCGGGTCCTCGCCGAGGAAGTCGGCGAGCTTGGTGCGCAGGCCCAGCGTGTGGCAGGCCAGCGCGACCCCGTTCCCGGTGTGTGCCGGGTAGTCGAGCACCGGGGGGACGTGCACCGAGTCGACGCCCGGCGGGATCTCCAGGCGGTCCACCCGGACGATGGTGTCCACGCCGACGCCGCCGACGATCAGGATGTCGTAGTCGATCATCCGGCGATGGTGGCAGCGAACTGCGCGGCCCTGCAAGCGCTTTCAGAAACTTGCAGGAGGATGCCGGGTGGTCAGGCGCGGTCCGCCGGGGTGAGGTCGTCCAGCAGATCCTGCTCGTAGGCGATGCCCGGCCGCACCGGGTACTGCGGGCCCAGCTGGCCGGCCGGCAGGACCACCGTGGTCAGCACCTCCCGCCGCCGGGTGGAGCGCCAGAGCCGGTACGCCGACAGCAGGGTGGCCGCCAGCAGCACCAGGTTGCGGGCGGTCAGCACCAGCACGCCGGACAGCTCGCTGCGGTTCACCATCCCGAACATCACCGGGAATTCGAGCGTGGTCAGCACCGTGGCCACCAGCACCACCACCGCCACCGGACGCTGGCTGCTGCCCCGTACCGTCAGGCACACCGCCGCCAGGCCGACCACCCAGATCATGTACTGCGGGCTGATCACCCGGCTGGTCGCCGTGAAGATCAGCAGCGCGCACAGCGCCGCGTCGAACGTGGTCGCCGAGGTCCAACGGGCCGCCCGCAGGCGCCAGATCAGCAGCCAGCCGAAACCGGCCACCGTCATGCCGACCATCACCTTGGAGATCACCGGCACCCACGGGCCGAGGAACTCCACCGAGCCGTAGTTCATCGTCACCGTGCCGTGCCACGTCCCCGCCAGCTTCGCGAAGTGCAGCGGCAGCGCGCCCAGCGACTCGATCTCGATGCCCCGCTCGGACTGGAACTTCAGGAACTCGAACGCCCCGTTCATGCCCGCCGTCAGCAGGAAGCCCAGCGCCCCCGCGAAGGTCGCCGCCGAGGTCCACGCCCGCCGGGTGCGCCGGCCGCGCGGCGTGCCGATCAGCGCGATCAGCGGCCAGATCTTCAACAGCCCGCCCAGACCCAGCAGCACCCCGCCCAGCGCCGGGCGGCGCAGCACCACCAGCAGACCCGCCACCGCCAGCGCCGTCACCATGATGTCGTAGCGGCAGTACACCGTCGGCCCGAGCAGCGGAACGCCCACCACCCAGTACCAGGCCCCCAGGTAGCTGCGGCCCTTGCGCACGCCCGCGCGCATCAGCAGCGCCATCGCCGCCGCGTCCACCACCACGCAGATCACGAAGAACGACACCAGGTACGACCACGGCAGCAGCCCCGGCAGCAGGATCACCAGCGCCGCGCCCGGCGGGTACTGCCAGGTCACGTCGTCCAACGGGAACGTGCCGGTGCACAGCACCTCGTACCAGCTGTGGTAGATCACCGAGACGTCCGCCGTCACGTCCGTATTGGCGATCCGCAGCACCCCCGCGACCGTCAGGACGAGCAGCGTCCGGGAGACCGTCCAGCCTGCCGCCAGGGCCCACAGCGGACGACGGCTCGGCGTGGAACCGGACGGGGCAGGCAGCGCCGGGGCCTCCGAGCTGCCGGGCCGTTCGGCCTGGGCTGACTCCACTACGCTCCTTCGGGTCGTCGCGTACGCACCGGTACCGGGCGTCGCGCCGGGGTACCGGTAAGGACCACCAGCACACCGCATCGGTTGCGGCGGTGTCCTCCAACTTCTCCGAACCGTGTCCGAACCGTCCGGTCCTGCGGGTGTCGCCACAGCGGGCGGCACGGGCCGCATTCCCGGCGGACTGGTGCGGTGACCTATCGTACGGACCACTCACGGGTACTCCGAGCACCCCCTGACCGAGCGAGCCGCGGCACATGAACAGAACCCTCATCGTCACCAACGACTTTCCGCCCAGGCCAGGCGGCATCCAGGCGTTCGTCCACAACATGGCCGTCCGCCAACCGGCCGGGTCGATCGTCGTGTACGCCTCCACCTGGCGGGACGGTCGGGAAGTCGCCAAGTTCGACGCGGAACAGCCCTTTCCGGTGATCCGCGACCGCACCAAAATGATGATCCCCACCACCCGGATCACCCGGCGGGCCGTGGAGATCCTGCGCGCCGAGAACTGCACCTCCGTCTGGTTCGGCGCCGCCGCGCCGCTCGGCCTGATGGCCCCCCACCTGCGCCGGGCCGGCGCCGAGCGGCTGCTCGGCATGACCCACGGCCACGAGGCCGCGTGGGCCCAACTGCCCGGCTCCGCACAGCTGTTGCGCAGGATCGGCGGCAACACGGACGTCCTGACCTACCTCGGCGAGTACACCCGTTCCCGGATCGCCCGCGCCGTCGGCCCCCGAGTCGCTGCGCGGATGGTCCAACTGCCGCCCGGTGTCGACGAGTCGACCTTCCGGCCGGACTCCGGGGGCGACGAGGTCCGGGCGCGGCTCGGGCTGACCGATCGGCCGGTGGTCGTCTGCGTGTCGCGACTGGTTCCCCGCAAGGGGCAGGACACGCTGATCCGGGCGTTCCCCCGCGTTCTGGCCGCGCAGCCCGACGCGGTGCTGCTGATCGTCGGGGGCGGGCCGTACCGGGCGGATCTGGAGAAGCTCCTGGACCGGGTCGGGGTGCGGTCGTCGGTGGTGTTCACGGGTGCTGTGCCGTGGGAGGAGCTCCCGGCGCACTACGGGGCCGGGGACGTCTTCGCGATGCCGTGCCGCACTCGTCGCGGCGGGCTGGACGTGGAGGGGCTGGGCATCGTGTACCTGGAGGCGTCGGCCACCGGGCTGCCGGTCGTCGCCGGGGACTCCGGCGGTGCGCCGGACGCCGTCCGGGAGGGGGAGACCGGGTTCGTGGTGCCCGGCAAGAACGGCGAGACGGTGCTCGCGGAGCGGCTCGTGCGGCTGCTCGGGGATGCGGAGCTGCGACGGGAGATGGGCGAGGCCGGGCGCAAGTGGGTCCACGACGCGTGGCGTTGGGACATGCTCGCGGAGCGGCTGACGGGACTTCTTGAGGGGTCGAACAACCGGGGGCGCGGGGAACTGCGCGACTAGCGCAGGTCCGTCCGCAAGGTCGCGATCAAGTGCAGGTCATTGTCCTGCGTCGCGATCTTGCGGGTGGGTGCCTTCCGCTTCGCGCAGTTCTCCCCCAGCCCTGGCGGGCCGGGAGGTACCCCCACGCGCCCCCGGTTTCCCCCTACTTCGCGTAGAGGGCCTCGACGTCGGCCGCGAAGTCCTTCAGGACGACGTTGCGCTTGAGCTTGAGGGACGGAGTGAGGTGGCCGCTGGCCTCGGTGAAGGTGGTGGTGAGGAGGCGGAACTTCTTGACGGCCTCGGCGTGGGAGACGGCCTGGTTGCCGTCGTCGATGGCGGCCTGGATCGCGGCGAGGAGGTCGGGGTCCTCGCGGAGGTCGGCGACGGTCGCGTCGGCGGGCTTGTTGTTGAGGGCCTTCCAGCGGGGGAAGAACTCGTCGTCGACGGTGACCAGGCAGGCGATGAAGGGCTTGCGGTCGCCGACCACCATGACCTCGCCGACGATCGCGTGGGCGCGGATGCGGTCCTCGATCACGGCGGGGGCGACGTTCTTGCCGCCGGCGGTGACGATGATTTCCTTCTTGCGGCCGGTGATGGTCAGGTAGCCCTCGTCGTCGAGGGTGCCGAGGTCGCCGGTGGCGAACCAGCCGTCCTGGAGGGCGTCGGCGGTGGCGGCGGGGTTGTTCCAGTAGCCGGTGAAGATGTTCGGGCCCTTGAGCAGCACCTCGCCGTCCTCGGCGATCCGGACCGCGGAGCCGGGCAGCGGCTGGCCGACGGTGCCGATCTTGGTCTTGCCGTTGGGGTTGAAGGTGGTCGCGGCGCAGGACTCGGTGAGGCCGTACCCCTCCAGGACGGAGAAGCCGATGCCGCGGTAGAAGTGGCCGAGCCGTTCGCCGAGCGGGGCACCGCCGGAGATGGCGGTCCTGCAGCGGCCGCCGAGCGCGTTGCGGAGCTTGACGTAGACCAGCTTGTCGAAGATCGCGTGCTTGATCCGCAGCATGAGCGAGGGGCCGCCGGCGTCCAGGGCGCGGCTGTAGGCGATGGCGGTGTCGGCGGCGCGGTCGAAGATCTTGCCCTTGCCGTCGGCCTGGGCCTTGGCGCGGGCGGTGTTGTAGACCTTCTCGAAGACCCTGGGGACGCCGAGGATCAGCGTCGGCTTGAAGGAGCCGAGCTCCTCGGTGACGTTCCGGATGTCGGAGACGTGGCCGAGCTTGACCGGGGCGATGGCGGCGGCGATCTCGGCGATCCGGCCGAGCACGTGGGCCAGCGGCAGGAACAGCAGGACCGAGGACTCGCCGGTGACGAACAGCTCGGGCATCCGGGCGGTGACGTTGCCCAGTTCGGCGAGGAAGTTGCCGTGGGTGAGCTGACAGCCCTTGGGGCGGCCGGTGGTGCCGGAGGTGTAGACGATGGTGGCGATCGAGTCGGCGTTCGCGATCACCCGGCGTTCGGCGATCAGCTGGTCGGTGACGTCCTGGCCGGCGCGGGTGAGTTCGGCGATGCCGTCGCGTTCGATCTGCCAGGTGTGTTCGAGCTCGGGCAGCGCCTCGCGGACCTCGGCGATCACGGTGGCGTGCTTGTCGGTCTCGGTGACCACGACGCGGGCGCCGGAGTCGCCGAGGATCCACTGCACCTGCTCGGCGGAGGAGGTCTCGTAGACCGGGACGGTGATCGCGCCGGCGGTCCAGATCGCGAAGTCCAGCAGCGTCCATTCGTAGCGGGTGCGGGACATCACGGCGACCCGGTCGCCCGGGCCGACGCCGGCGGCGATCAGGCCCTTGGCGACGGCGTGCACCTCGGCGAGGAACTGGACGGCGGTGAGGTCCTGCCACTGTCCGTCCAGCTTGCGGCTGAGCACAGCGACGCCCGGGTGCCGCTCCGCGTTCTGGTGGACCAGGTCGGCGAGGTTGCCGTCGCTCGGTACCTGGTAGCGGGCCGGAAGGCTGAACTCCTCGAGCAAGACTGCTCCTCGTCTGCGACGCTGCGGGACGACTGGACGTTACTGCTGGGTAGGTAGGTTCGACCAGAGGGGTCGGCCTCGGTGTTCCGATCGTCACATCGCAGGTCGGACGTGCGATGGACCGAAGCGAACCCTACGTCAGACGTGAGGTGACCCGCCGGTAAGGTGCCCGGGCGGAAAGGAGGGGCCCCCGCCCGCGATAGCCTCTGCTGGGCGCACAGCAGCACAGGGAGATCGCGGAGGCCGCAATGGCGGAGCACACCAGGTCGAGCATTGTCATCGACGCCACCCCGGCCGAGGTCATGGCGGTGATCGCCGATTTCGCCGCCTACCCGGAGTGGACCGACGAGCTGAAGGAGATCGAGGTCCTGCAGACCGGCCCCGACGGCCGCGCGGCCGAGGTGCGGCTGCTGCTGGACGCCGGCGCGATCCGCGACGAGCACGTCCTCGCCTACACCTGGGAAGGCGACCGCGAGGTGAGCTGGACCCTGGTCAAGAGCCAGATGCTGCGCTCCCTGGACGGCTCCTACCGGCTCACCCCGGCAGGTCAGGGCCGCACCGAGGTCACCTACCAGCTGGCCGTGGACGTCAAGATCCCGATGCTCGGCATGATCAAGCGCAAGGCGGAGAAGGTCATCATCGACCGGGCGCTGGCCGGCCTGAAGAAGCGCGTCGAGGGCTGACCGGGTTCGTGGCCACCCGCACCGTACTGATCAGCGGCCCGGAATCCGCCAGGATCGCCGCCGCCACCGCCCTGCACCACGCCCGGAGGGGCAGCGAGACCCTGCTGCTGGCCGCCGACGACCCGCACCGGGCCGTCGACGACCTGCTCGGCGTCCGGCTCGGCCCCGACGCCGTCGAACTGGAGCGCTACCTGAGCGCCGCCCGGATCGACGAACAGGCCGCGTTCCGCTCCGCCCTGGACGGCTACCGCGACCGGCTCGCCCCCGCACTCGACCTGATCGGCGCCCAGCCGCTCGACCCCGAGGAACTCGCCCCACTGCCCGGCACCCGCGCCCTCGCCCTGCTGCGCGCGCTGCCCGGGGCCAAGGCCGAGGTCCTGGTGGTCGCCGCCCCGCCGCCCGCCGAACTGATCGCCACCCTCGCGCTGCCCGCCCAGCTGGAGCGCTACCTGACCAGGCTGCTGCCCGAACAGCGGCAGGCCGCCCGCGCGCTGCGCCCGCTGCTGGCCGGGCTGGCGGGCGTCCCGATGCCCACCGACAAGCTGTTCGAGGCCCGGGCCGCCGCTTCCACCGCGCTCGCCGAGGCCGCCGCCGTCATCACCGCGCCCGGCACCACCGTCCGCCTGGTGCTGGACGCCGCCCGCCCCGCGCCGCGCGCCCTCGCCCGGATCCGGGCCGGACTCGCCCTGCACGGCCTGCCGCTGGACGCGGTGGTCGCGCACGGCGCGCACCCCGCCGACGCCGTCGACTCCCCGGACCCGTGGCTGGCCCGCACCGCCGCCCGGCAGCGCGAGCAACTCGACCGGCTGGCAGGGACGCTGGACGTCCCGCTGCTGACCGCCCGGCAGCCCGAGGGCTCCCTGGAAGCGCTCGCCGAGCAGCTGTACCCGGCCGGCGCGCCCCGCATCCCCGCGCCCGCCGAGCCCTGGACCGAGGACCGGCTGGACGCCGAGAACCTGCTGATCTGGCACCTGCCGCTGCCCGGCGCCGACCGCGAGGACCTCGAACTGCTGCGCCGCGGCGACGAACTGGTCCTCGGCGCCGGAAGCTACCGGCGGGTCGTGGCACTCCCGTCCGCGCTGCGCCGTTGCACCGTCAGCGGGGCCGGCCTGGTCGACGGGACGCTGTCGGTGCGGTTCACCCCCGATCCCGCGCTGTGGCCGCGCGGGTAGCGGGATCTGACGGACGGAGCGTGTGATGGGTACGGAACAGCCGGGCGGGACGGGCGAGTTCGCGCCACTGGTGGAAGAGGTCCGGAAGTTCGCGACCGCGCTCGGCGGCAAGGCCGTGGAGATCGGCGGCCGGCTGCGCGAGTCCAACCCCGAGGTGTACGGCCACCTAGCCGCCGCCGGCGGCGAGCTGCTGGCCGCGTACCGGGCCGCGGTGGCCGGTCACGAGCAGCGCTGGTCGGCGCCCCAACACGCCGAGACCGAGCGGGTGGACCTGGACGGGCCCCAAGAGGCCTCCGACAAGTAGTTAAGCCGAAGGTCGGCCAGCGTCACGTTTTGGTTTCAAGCCATCACCGAGCGGGACAGTCGATATGACTTCTGAAGGCAGTTTGCCGCTGAGGCAAGCGTTGCCTTCGGAAAATGTATGCCGGACTGTGTACGTGGGCACCCCTCAGCCGGTACCGTTCCGCCTGAGCGGGAACGAGTGAATAGCTGAGGGACACATGGCTCTGACCATCGGCGTGGACGTCGGCGGTACCAAGATCGCAGCAGGCGTGGTCGACGGGTCCGGCGAGATTCTGGCCAAGACCCGGGTGCCCACCCCGGCCGACCCCCAGTGGGCGGTCGACGCCATCGCCCAGGGCGTGCGGGAGTTGAAGGAGAAGTACCCCGAGGTCGCCGCCGTCGGCGTCGGCGCCCCCGGCTTCGTCAGCCGGGACCGCTCCACCGTCCTGATGGCGCCCAACATCGCCTGGGAGAACGAGCCCCTCAAGCAGCGCGTCGAGGAACTCACCGGCCTGCCCACCGTGGTCGAGAACGACGCCAACTGCGCCGCCTGGGCGGAGTTCCGGTTCGGTGCCGCCGCCGAGTACGAGGACATGGTCCTGATCACCGTCGGCACCGGCATCGGCGGAGGCATCGTCCTCGACGGCCGCCTGCACCGCGGACGCTTCGGCGTGGCCGGCGAGATCGGCCACCTCAACATGGTTCCCGACGGCCTGCCCTGCGGCTGCGGCGGCCACGGCTGCTGGGAACAGTACGGCTCCGGGCGTGCGCTTCGCCGCTACGGCCGCGAGAAGGCCGCCGCCGACAGGATCGCCGGCAAGCGGATGCTCGAACTCAACGAGGGCCTCGCCGAGACCATCCGCGGCATCCACATCACCCAGGCCGCGGAGGAGGGCGACCCGCTGGCCCTCGCCTGCTACGCGGAGGTCGCCGACTGGCTCGGCCGCGGCATGGCCGACCTCGCCGCGCTCTTCGACCCGGCCGTCTTCGTCCTCGGCGGCGGCGTCTCCGACTCCGGCCGCCTGCTGCTCGATCCCGTCACGGCGGCGTTCGAGAAGTACCTGACGGGCGGCCCGGCCCGGCCCCGCGCGAACGTGGTGCTGGCGTCGATGGGGTCGGCGGCGGGGATCGCCGGGGCGGCGGACCTGGCGCGCAGCTGAGAGAGCTGGCGGGCGCGAAACCGGGAGGTGCCCCCCACGCGCCCCTGATGGTGCTCTCCCTGTTTTCGCACCCACCTGCCCCCGATCCAACTGTTACTGTCGGTCAGGTGACGGACACTGATGTTGCGTTGGCGTCCTCCGGGGTGGAGCCGGACGGGGCGCGGCGGGTGCGGGTGATGAGTTACAACGTGCGGTCGTTGCGCGACGACCGCATGGCGGTGGCTCGGGTGATCCGGGCGTGCGATCCGGACGTGGTGTGTGTGCAGGAGTCGCCGCGGTTCTGGAAGAGCGAGAAGGCCGCGGCGTGGCTGGCGCACAGGACCGGGATGGTGATTCTGGCCGGCGGCGGCCGCGTCGCGGCGGGGCCGTTGTTGCTCGGCAGGTTGCGGGTGGACGTGCTGGAGCTGCGGGACGTGCTGCTGCCGAAGACGCGGGGCCTGCATGCGCGGGGCTTCGCGAGTGCGTTGCTGCGGATCGGCGGGTCGCGTCCGTTCTCGGTGACGAGCTGCCATTTGAGTCTTCAACCGGACGAGCGGCTGCGACAGTTCGAGCTGTTGCGGCGTCAACTTCGGCCCGGGGAGCCGGGCGTGGTCGCCGGGGATTTCAACGAGCCGCCGGAGGGCCCGGGTTGGCGGGCGCTCGCGGAGGAGCTGACGGACGCTCACGCGAAGGCGCCGTGGGGCGGGACGTTCACTTCGGTGCCGGCGCAGCCGTATCAGCGGATCGACGGGGTGTTCGCGACGCCCGACATCGATGTGCTGGGTTGTGGGGTGCCGTATCCGCTGCCGGGCGTCTCGGCGGAGGATCTGCGGGCGGCGACGGATCATCTGCCGGTGCTGGCGGCGCTGCGGGTGCCCGCGCCGTGACGGAGCGGTCGGGCCGGGGCTGAGCGGTCGGCGGCCCCGGCGCGCCGGTCAGACGACGGCGCCGCCGTTCGGGTCCTCGGGTTCGTCGTCGTCGCGGTCCTTCATGCGGGAGACCAGGGTGGCGAAGCCGCCGAGGAAGGCGATGCCGCCGACCCAGGCGGGCCAGCCGGAGACCTCGCGCCAGACCAGGGCGTCGAACATGATCAGCGCGGGCCCGCCGAGGACGGCCAGCCAGGCGAACTTGGCGGTGGTTTCGGCCGGGGGCAGCGGCGGGGGCTCGGGCGGGACGAAGTGGCCTTCGTCCTCGTCCTCGGCGACCGAGTAGTCGCGCGGGCCGCCCTCGACGGGGCGGGGGACCGGGCGGGGGGTGAAGTCGCCGAGGCCGGTGGGGCCGGTGGGGCCGGTGGGCGCGCTGGGCCGGCGGGGGCGCTCGCGGACGTTCTCCGCGTCGGGCCAGGCCTGCTCGGTGGCGTCCACCGGTTCGTCGAACTGGGCGACCAGCGCGGCGAAGATCGCGTCCTGCTCGGCCTGGCTGCCGGCGGCGGGGCGCCGCGGGGCGGGCTCGGGCGCGGCTTCTTCGGCGGGTTCGGCCGCCTTCGGGTCGTCGCGGGGCAGGTCGTCGTCGTTCGCTTTGCTGGTCTCGTTCACTATCGGCCTTTCAGCCCGAGTGGTTCCCGGCATCGACCGCCGCTGCCGGGGCCAGCCGCCGGACGAAGTCGAGGCTCGCCCCGAAGATCAGACCGGCGTCGTGGTCCAGCGTGGCCACGTGGAAGCTGCGGTCGAGCAGCAGCTCCGTCACATCGGTCGAGGATATCCGGGCGAGCACCATCGCCGAGTTGCTCGGCGAGACCACGTGGTCCTGCGGACTGTGCAACAGCAGAACGGGCTGGGTCACCGCGGGCATTCCCGCCTGGACGCTCTTCCACAGCCTGGCGAGTGACCAGGCGGCGTGCAGCGGGATCCGGTCGTAGGCGACCTCGGCGGTGTCGGGCCTGGCGATGTCCGAGGCGATGCCGGGCAGCGAGGGCAGCAGGTGGCGCAGCACCGGAAGAAGTACCGTCGCGGGGTTGTCGGCGCGCACCGACGGGTTGACGAGCACCAGTCCGGAGATCCGGTCGCCGTGCTTCTCGGCGAGCTTGAGGGCGAGCGCCGAGCCCATCGACAGCGCGAAGACGAAGGTCTGTTCGCAGCGGTCGGCGAGCTCGGTGAGGGCGGCCTCCGCGGTGGCGTACCAGTCTTCCCAGCGGGTCGGCTGGAGGTCCTGCCAGCGGGTGCCGTGGCCGGGCAGCAGCGGGACGCTGACGGTGAGTCCGGCGTCGGCCAGGTGTTCGGCCCAGGGCCGCATGGACTGCGGGGACCCGGTGAAACCGTGGACGAGCAGTACACCGACCGGCCCCCCGTCGTGGCGGTACGGCTCGGCTCCCGGCATCAGCGGCATCGGCGGAACTCCTGGAAGTGCGGGGGTTTTTCCTCGATCGTCCCACGGGCGGGTTGCCCCGTACAGAGGCCCGCTGCGGCCCCGGATCGGGTCGCCGGTGCACGGGCGGGCGGGCACAAGCATTAGGATCGTCCGGTCCGCACAACAGGAGGCCCCGGTTGTTCTACCGACTGATGAAGATGATCGTCGCGCCGCTGCTGCGGATCTTCTTCCGGCCGTGGATGGAGGGCGAGGAGAACATTCCGGACGAAGGCCCGGCCATCCTCGCCAGCAACCACCTGTCCTTCTCGGACTCGTTCTTCCTGCCCGCGCTGCTCAAGCGGAGGGTGACGTTCATCGCGAAGGCCGAGTACTTCACCACGCCCGGCATCAAGGGCCGGCTGACCGCGGCGTTCTTCAAGGGCGTCGGCCAGCTGCCGGTGGACCGCTCGGGCGCCCGCGGCGCCGGTGAGGCGGCGATCCGCAGCGGCATCGCGGTGATCGAGCGCGGCGAGCTGTTCGGCGTCTACCCGGAGGGCACCCGCTCGCCCGACGGCAAGCTGTACCGCGGCAAGGTCGGCGGCTTGGCCCGGGTCGCGCTGGCCACCGGTGCGCCGGTGATCCCGGTCGCGATGATCGACACCGAGAAGGTGCAGCCGCCCGGCCAGGTGATCCCCAACTTCGGTGTCCGCCCCGGCATCCGGATCGGCCGTCCGCTGGACTTCTCCCGCTACCAGGGCATGGAGAACGACCGGTTCATCCTGCGCTCGGTCACCGACGAGGTGATGTACGAGATCATGCGGCTGTCCGGCCAGGAGTACGTGGACATCTACGCCACCGCCGCCAAGCGGCAGCTCGCCGAGGAGAAGAAGGCCGCCGACGCGGACCGCAAGGCGCAGCAGAAGGCGGAGAAGGCCGCCGCGGCCGAGCAGGAAAAGGCTGAGCAGGAAAAGGCCGAGCAGGAGAAGGCCGACCAGGAGAAGGACGCCGGGGCCTGACCGGCCGTCAGGGGGCTTGCCGTGGGGGAGCACAGACCCGCCGTGTCGCGGCCCGGGCCGTCCGGGCCGGCGGCGGCCGTGGTGGCCGGCGGGATGTCGGTGGAACTGCCGCTGTGGCGCGCCATGGGGTACTTCCGGGTGCTGGCGCTCGCCTACGCGGTGCTGCGGTTCTTCAGCGCGTACCGGGAGTTCCTGCACCCGGTGTCCGGCTGGATCTACCTGGGCGCGCTGACCCTGTGGACGCTGGCCAGCACCCGGGCGTTCGCCGGGCCCAGGCGGTGCACCTGGGCGGTGCTCGGCACCGACCTGACGTTCGCGGTGTTCGGCATCGTGCAGAGCGGCTTCATCGACACGCCCGCCCGGATCCACGCCGGCGCGCCGACGCTGCCCACCATCTGGGCGGCCGGCACGGTGCTGGGCTTCGCGGGCAAGGGCGGCTGGCGGCCCGCCGCGTTCGCCGGGGCGGTGATCGGCGCCGCCAACATCCTCGGCCACGGCGGGATCAGCCCCGACAACCTGCACAACATCGTGCTGCTGCTGGTGGCCGGCTGCGCGATCGGCTACGTCATCGAACTCGCCCGGGCCAGCGAGGCGGTGCTCACCCGGGCGCTGCAGGTGGAGGCCGCCACCCGGGAACGCGAGCGGCTCTCCCGGGACATCCACGACGGCGTCCTGCAGGTGCTCGCCCTGGTGCACCGTCAGCAGGGCGACGCCGCCGAACTGGGACGGCTGGCGGGGGAGCAGGAACGGGCGCTGCGGGCCCTGATGACAGGCGCTCAGCAGCCGGAACTCGACGACGGCGAGGCGGACCTGGGCCCACTGCTCGCCCGGCACGCGGACGAGCGGATCACCGTCGCCGCGCCCGCCACGCCGGTGCTGATGCCCGCGCCGGTGGCCGCCGAACTGGCCGCCGCCGTCGCGGCCGCGCTGGACAATGTGCGGATGCACGCGGGCGCGGGCGCCCGGGCGTGGATCCTGCTGGAGGACGAGCCGCAGGCCGTGACGGTCTCGGTCCGCGACGACGGCCCCGGCTTCCCGTCCGGGCGGCTGGCGCAGGCACAGCGCGACGGCCGACTGGGCGTGTCGCAGTCGATCCGCGGCCGGATGCTGGACCTCGGCGGCAGCGCCGAGCTGTACTCGGTGCCCGGGGAGGGCGTCGAGGTGGAACTGCGATGGCCGCGGAGGGGTGGCGATGACTGATCAGCCGGTGCGGGTGATGGTGGTGGACGACCACCCGATGTGGCGCGACGGGGTGGCCCGGGACCTGGCGGAGGCCGGGTTCGCGGTGGTCGCCACCGCCGGGGACGGCGAGGAGGCGGTGCGCCGGGCCCGGGCGAGCGCCCCGCAGGTGGTGGTGCTGGACCTCAACCTGCCCGCGCTGCCCGGCGTCGAGGTGTGCCGCCAGGTGGTGGCCGCCGACCCGGCGGTGCGGGTGCTGGTGCTGTCCGCGAGCGGCGAGCACGCCGACGTGCTGGAGGCGGTGAAGTCCGGGGCGACCGGCTACCTGGTGAAGTCGGCGGGCCGCGAGGAGCTGATCGACGCGGTGCGCCGCACCGCCGTCGGCGACCCGGTCTTCACCCCCGGCCTGGCCGGGCTGGTGCTCGGCGAGTTCCGCCGCCTCGCCACCGAGCCCGGCACCCCCGCCCAGCCCGCCGCGCCGCAGCTGACCCCCCGGGAGACGGAGGTGCTGCGGCTGGTCGCCAAGGGCCTGTCGTACCGCCAGATCGCCGACCGGCTGGTGCTCTCGCACCGCACCGTGCAGAACCACGTGCAGAACACCCTCGGCAAGCTGCAGCTGCACAACCGGGTCGAGCTGGTGCGGTACGCGATCGAGCAGGGGCTGGACGAGGAGCTGGGCTAAGCGGAGCAGCGGTCGCCGACCGAGGTGGTGACCGGCTGGAAGGTGTCGCGGATCTCCTCGTTGGTGAAGTCGTCGAGCCCGAGGTCCTCCTTCAAGGTGGTGGTCCAGTCGGTGTCCTTGAGGTACTCGGCGATCGCCTGGCGGAGCAGCTGGCAGGCCTTCTGATGCCCCTTGGGCAGCATCATCATCAGGTACTGCGGCCTGCCGATCCGGGCGTGCCGGGCGACCCGGTACGCGTGCTCGGTGCCGGAACCGGAGTTGATCGCGATGCCCTGAAGCACCACGTAGTCGGCGAGCACGGCCTCGGCGGTGCCGTCGTTGAGCCGGTCCATGCATCCGGTGAGGTCGGTGGCGGTGACGGGGGGCCGACCGCCGTTCTGCACCAGGGTGTTGTAGGCGGTGGTGTTCTCCTGCGCGCAGACGGCGAGCGGCCGGAGGTCCTCGGCCTTGGTGATCTCCCGGGTGTCGGAGGCCTTCAGCAGGACGCCGAGGGGGGTCTGCAGGTAGGGGCCGGCCAGGTCGAAGTCCTTTTTCAGGTCGTCCCGTTCGGAGATGTCGGCGATCACCAGGTCGACCTTGTTGTGGTTGGTCTTGCCGTCGAGGAGGGCTTCCTTCCAGTTGGCCGTGGTCACCGGCAGCGAGGTGAAGTCGCGGTGCAGCAGGCCTTGCACCACCTTCTGCGCCACGTGTGGCTCGAAGCCGTCGTAGTTGCCCTTGCCGGTGAGGACGGACATGCCCGGGCGGCCGTCCTTGAAGCCGATCTTGATCGGATCGCTGTCGAACGGATCCGGCTTGCTGCCGTCGGAGCAGCCGAACGCGGCGGCGGCCAGCAGGAGCAGACAGGCCGCCAGACGGATGGTGCGTGGTGCGTGCACGGGAACCTCCTATCGTTCGAACTCGACGCGCTGGGTGTCTATGTGCCGCTCACAGCCGCCGGGGGCCTCCAGATACAGGTAGATGGTCAGATCGGTGTGGCCGGGCGGCACCGTGACGGACAGCGGGACGCCCGGGTCCTGCCAACCGGTGGGAGTTCCCTCCCGATCGGTGGAGAGGGCGACGTGCAGGTCGCCGCAGCTGCCGGTGTTCGGGTGCGGATCCGTCAACTGGATGTTTGCCACCAGGCGGTGCGCCCCCGCCGGGACGTTCACTTTCGCGGAGGACGCGCTACCCGGCTGTACGACGGCCGGATCCCAGCTCACCTCCCGGTCGGGCAGCGGCGCCGGCCCCCCGTCCACCAGCAGGGCCGCCAGCCCGCCCGCCAGGGCCAGCAGCGCCACGGCGACCGCCACCACCAGCCAGGGGCGGGGCGGCGGGGGCGGCACACGCTGGACGTAGCGGCGTGAGCGGTCCACCGCGGTCCGGGCCTGCTGGGCCAACTGCGCCTCGACCCGGTCGATTTCGAGAAGCAGCACGGTGGGGCTGCCGCCGGCCAGGGCCCGTTCGGCCAGGCCGAGCAGTTCCAGGCCGGTGGCGCGCTCCGACGGTGGCGTCGGGAAGCACAGCACCTGGGCGATCACCACGAAGTCGGCCCGCTGGTCCATCGTCAGCCCCCGGGCGTCCTGCACCCGGCCGAGGAACCGTACCCAGTCGCCGCGCAGTTGGGAGCCGAAGGCGTCGGTCAGCCAGTCGTACAGGTGGCTGATCGCGGCGGCGGGCTGGGCGTGGTCCTCGGCCAGGTACTTGGCGATCCGGCGGGCGGAGTGCGGGAGGCCGTCGTGGTGCACCTGGACGACGTAGTCGGTCTGTTCGGCGAGGTGCTGTTCCAACTGGGGCAGCGACAGGGCGAGTTCGTGCCAGCCCGACAGGATGCGCTGCAACATGTGGCGGGTCTCCCTGGTGCAGCGGTCCATCCCTCACCCCTCCGGGTCGATGTGCAGCAGTCTTCCGAGGTCGTCGAGCGCCTGTTGCGGTCCGCACATGGTGAACGCGGCGTCCAGCAGGGCGCGCAGGGCGGTGGTCGGGTCGCGGTGGTTCAGGCAGGCAGCGGCGATGCCGCTCAGGTGCAGGAATGCATGCCCGTGGTAGGGGACTCTGATCTCCGCCGTCGGGCCGAGTTCCGCGTTGACGTACTGGATCAGCCCCAGGCGGGCCGGCGGGTCCTGGAGCAGCGGCACGTCGGCCAGCAGCCGGGCGCAGGCCTGGGCGGTGACCTTCCGGGGCGGCGGTGCGGGCGGGCGCTCGCCGAGCAGCGGCAGCAGCACGGACACCGGGGTGATCCAGCCGCCCCTGGTGTCGGAGCTGTGCGCGGTGGCCTTCACCATGCCGACCACCCGGCCGGTCCCGTCGATCACCATGCTGCCGCTCAACCCGAACGGGATCGAGCCGAGTTGTACGCGCAGGCCGAGCCCGGAGGGGCCCGCCACGGTCAGCTGGGCGGACTCCGGGCCGACCTCGCGGGTCAGCTCGTTCACCGCGAAGCCGTGCACCAGCGCGGCGGCGCCGTTCGCGATGTCCCGGTCGGCGACCGGCACCGCCGGTGCGCCCACCAGGCCCGGGACGTCCAGCACCGCCAGGTCCGGCGGCGGGTGCACGGCCGCGCCCGGCGGGCGTTCGGGCGGGGCCAGCAGCAGCACCCGGGCCGGGTGTGCGGCGCCGGCGTGGTGGGCCGTGAGCGTCGAACACCCGGCCACCACGTGGGCGCAGCTGATCACCCGGCCCGCGCCCAGGTGGAAGCCGCTGCCGAGGAACTCCCCGTCCGGCCCGGCCAGCCAGAGCGCGGCGGCCGGTGCGCCGTGCGCCGTCACTCGGCGGGGCGATCGTCCGGGCGCGACCAGCCCAGCCGTACCACCAGGCTGGCCTCGCCGGACGCCTCCGCCAGTACGCTGATCAACTGGCCGGATTTCACGCCCAGGGTGAGCCCGAACTCCACCTCGAAGGAGTCCGGGTCGCCGGCCTCCCGCGCGGTGTCCCGGGCCCAGCGGCCCACCGCGCGGACCGTCCGCCGCACCTCGCCCAGGCTGTGCGTCACTGCCCTGGAGATCGCCCCCGCGTCCCCGGCCGTCGGCTGGGAGCCCGCGCGGACGGCCGCGTGCAGGACGGTGCCGTCGTCGAGGACGATCTCCACTGTGTCGTGTTCTGCCGAATGCGCCATGTCCCCCTCCATTCCCGCTCGCGAAGCAGGATATGAATATCAGTCAACTCCGCTTCGTACTATGCGTTTTAAGGGTTCGTGGCGGGTGGGGCGGGTGGGTCAGCCGTGCACGGCCGGGACGGCGCCCAGCAGTTCGGCGACGATCTCCACACCGTCCCTGGTCAGCACCGACTCGGGGTGGAACTGCAGCCCCGCGAAGCCCGGCCCGCGCAGCGCGTGCACGTCCCCGGTGCGCGGATCGCGGGCCACCTCGATGCCCTCGGCGGCCAGCCGCTGCGCCGCCGCGTCGTCGCAGCGGGCGGTGAAGGTGTTGTAGAAGCCCACGGTGCGGCGGACGCCGAACAGGTCGATCGCCTCCTGCGCGCCCTGGTACGGCACGGCCTTGCGGGCCAGCGGCAGGCCGAGCCGGGCGGAGAGCAGCTGGTGGCTGAGGCAGACCGCCAGCAGCGGGGCGGTCCGGGAGCCGTCCCGGGCGGCGGCCAGCGCGTCGGCGACGATCGGGCGCAGCAGCGCCATCTTCGGGTCGGCCGGGTCGGCGGGGTCGCCGGGGCCGGGGCCGAGCACCAGCGGGCCGGGGTGGGCGGCGGCCCGTTCGCGCAGCCCGGGCGTGTCGTGGCGCAGCACGGTGACGGTGTGGCCGAGCGAGCGCAGCAGGTGGGCGAGCATCGCGGTGAAGGTGTCCTCGCCGTCGATCACCAGCGCGTGGGCGCCGGGGCGGGGCTCGGCGGGCTGCTGCATCCGCAGCCAGAACGGGGCGAGCCCGGCCCGGCGGGAGCCCAGCGCGGCCTGCACCCGGTGGTCCTCGGCGAGCCGGGGCCGGGCGGCGGCCTTCGCCGACCCGGCCGGGCGGGCGCCGATCGCGGAGAGCACGCCGGCGGCCTTGGCGTGCGTCTCGGCGACCTCCGAGTACGGGTCGGAGTGCCGGACCAGGGTGGCGCCGACCCGGACCACCAGCGAGCCGTCGGCGGGGTCGATGTCGGCGGCCCGGATGCAGATCGGCGAGTCCAGCTGCTGGCCGCCGCCGGCGGAGCGCCCGATCAGCGCCAGTGCGCCCGAGTAGTAGCCGCGCCCGCCGCGCTCGTACCGGTCGATGACCCGGGTGGCGTTCTGCACGGGGCTGCCGGTGACGGTGGCGGCGAACATGGTCTCCCGCAGCACCTCCCGGACGTCCAGCGAGGTGCGGCCGCGCAGTTCGTACTCGGTGTGCGCGAGGTGCGCCATCTCCTTCAGCCGCGGCCCGAGCACCTGCCCGCCGAGGTCGCCGACCGCGCACATCATCTTCAGCTCCTCGTCGACCACCATGGTGAGCTCCTCCAACTCCTTGGGGTCGCGCAGGAATTCGAGGAGGGATTCGGCGGTCGGCCCGGTTGACGGATAGCGGTAGGTGCCGGAGATCGGGTTCATCACCACGGTGCCGCCGGACTGCCGGACGTGGACCTCGGGGGACGCGCCGACCAGCACCCGGTCGCCGGTGTGCACCAGGAACGTCCAGTAGGCGCCGCGTTCGTGCTCCAGCAGCCGCCGGAACAGGGTCAGCGCGGTGGCGGTGGAGAAGCCCGCCAGCTCGGCCCGGAAGTCGCGCCGGATCACGAAGTTGGCGCCCTCGCCGCGCCCGATCTCGTCCTCGATCACCCGCCGGACGATCCCGGCGTACTCCTCGTCCGCGATGTCGAACTCCCCGCCACGCAGCTCGACCGGCGCGTCCGGCAGCGCCGCCAGCAGCTCGGCCAGCGGCAGCGCGTGCTGCTCCTCGACGGCCAGGGCGCGCAGCGGGGTGCCGTCCTGGCGGGCGGCGAAGCCGCGTTCGCGCAGCTGGGCGTAGGGGACCAGGGCGAGCAGGTCGTGCCGGGGCCCGTCGGCGGGCACGCCGAGCGGGACCGGCAGTTCGGCCAGCGTGTCGTGCTCGGAGACGGTGCCGAGCAGCAGTTCGACGGTGTCGGGCGCGAGCCGGGGCGCGCGGCGGTGCAGCAGGGCGAAGGCGGGGGCGCCGGGCGCGGTGAGCCGGGCGAGCAGGGCGGCTGCGGTGGTGGTCACGACTGCGGTGTTCCTTCCGGGAGTTGGCTGCGGGTTTCTGCCGCCGCCTCCGGGGAGGGCCGTGACGCTGGACACAGACGCCGACGGCCGCCCCGAAGGGCGGCCGTCGTTCGTCTCTAGGGACGCGCGATCCGTGGGCCGCCCAACGGGCAGGCCCACCACCAGGAGAAGGTGTGCGTCGCGGTCACGGAGCAGACCATAGCCCACCGGCCGGACGCCCGGGGCGATGTCCACAAGCTGTCTCACCCACCGGGCGGCGTCCCCGGACGGCTGGGACAAACCCGTAGCCTTGCTCCTGTGACCGTGACTAACCACACCTGGCAGTCCCTGCCCGCGGCGCAGCAGCCTGAATGGCCGGACCAAGAGGCTCTGCGCAAGACCCTTGCGGAGCTTGCCTCCTATCCGCCGCTCGTCTTCGCCGGCGAGTGCGACCAGCTGCGCGCCCGGCTCGGCGCCGTCGCGCGTGGTGAGGCCTTCCTGCTGCAGGGCGGTGACTGCGCCGAGGCGTTCGACGCCGTGTCGGCCGACCAGATCCGCAACAAGCTGAAGACCCTGCTCCAGATGGCCGCGGTGCTCACCTACGCCGCCTCCGTGCCGGTGGTGAAGGTCGGCCGGATCGCCGGCCAGTACTCCAAGCCGCGTTCGAAGAGCACCGAGACCCGTGACGGCGTGACGCTGCCGGTGTACCGCGGCGACTCGGTGAACGGCTTCGAGTTCACCCCCGAGTCGCGGATCCCGGACCCGGAGCGCCTGAAGCGGATGTACAACGCCTCCGCCTCGACGCTGAACCTGGTGCGCGCCTTCACCACCGGTGGTTACGCCGACCTGCGCCAGGTGCACGCCTGGAACCAGGACTTCGTGCGCAACTCCCCGGCCGGTCAGCGCTACGAGCAGCTGGCCCGGGAGATCGACCAGGCGCTGGCCTTCATGAACGCCTGCGGGGTGGCCCCGGAGGAGTTCAAGACGGTCGAGTTCTTCTCCTCGCACGAGGCGCTGATCCTGGACTACGAGACGGCGCTGACCCGCACCGACTCGCGCACCGGCGACCTGTACGACGTCTCCGGCCACATGGTGTGGATCGGTGAGCGCACCCGCCAGCTGGACCACGCGCACATCGAGTTCGCCTCGAAGATCCGCAACCCGATCGGGGTGAAGCTCGGCCCGACCACCACGGTCGACGAGGCGCTCACCCTGATCGACCGGCTGGACCCGGACCGCGAGCCCGGCCGCCTCACCTTCATCACCCGGATGGGCGCGGGCAAGATCCGCGACCACCTGCCCACCCTGGTGGAGAAGGTCACCGCGTCCGGCGCCCAGGTGGTGTGGATCAGCGACCCGATGCACGGCAACACCTTCGAGGCGTCCAGCGGCCACAAGACCCGCAACTTCGACGACGTGCTGGACGAGGTCAAGGGCTTCTTCGAGGTGCACCGCGCGCTCGGCACCCACCCGGGCGGCATCCACATGGAGCTGACCGGCGACGACGTCACCGAGTGCGTCGGCGGCGGCGACGAGGTGCTGGTCGACGACCTGCACCAGCGCTACGAGACGGCCTGCGACCCGCGGCTCAACCGCAGCCAGTCGCTGGACCTGGCGTTCCTGGTCGCGGAGATGTACCGCAACCAGTAGCCCCGGCCGACCGGTGTGACGAAGGCCCCTCCGTTTTCGGGTGATCCGAGGCGGAGGGGCCTTCTTCGTGTCCGAAGCATCGAGTAAGGTAAGGCTCAGTAAACAACGCCGAGCACGGAAGGGGCCGCACATGTACGTGTGCATGTGCCATGCGGTCACCGAGGCCCGGGTCAAGCAGGAGATCGACGAGGGTGCCACCACCCCGCGTCAGATAGCCCGGGGCTGCAAGGCCGGCACCGACTGCGGTTCCTGCGTGCGGCGCATCCAGGCGCTGCTCGGCGAGCACGGCGCCCGCCCGTGTCCGACGGCCCGGTTGGCCGAGCGGCTGGGCCTGGCCGGGCCGGCCGCCCCGCAGGCCGCCTGACCGGCTCGGTCGGCTCAGGTCTCCGGCTGTTCGATCAGCTGCGCGAGGTAGAGCGCCTCGCCGAGCTTGTCCAGCAGTTCCAGCTGGGTGTCCAGGTAGTCGATGTGGTGTTCCTCGTCGGCCAGGATGTCCTCGAAGATGTTCGCCGAGGTGACGTCGTTCTTGGCGCGCATCACCACGATCCCGCGCTTGAGGCGGTCGATCGCCTCCAGTTCGACCTGCCGGTCGGCCTCGAACATCTCCTTGACGGTCTGCCCGACCCGGACGTGGAACAGCCGCTGGTAGTTCGGCAGGCCCTCCAGGAACAGGATCCGGTCGGTGAGTGTCTCGGCGTGCTTCATCTCGTCGAAGGACTCGTGCCGGGTGTACTTGGCGAGCTTGGTCCAGCCGTTGTTCTCCTGCATCTTCGCGTGCAGGAAGTACTGGTTGATCGCGGTGAGTTCGGCGGTCAGCTGCTCGTTGAGGAACTCGACGACCTCGGGATCTCCCTGCATGGCCTGCCTTCCTGGCTCGTCAATTCCGGCCGGTGCCGGGTTTGCCCGCATCGTGGCAGCCGGTCGGGTTCACTTCCAGTAAGTTCACGCTTACCGGGCGGCCGGGAATCGGCGTTTCCTCCGGCTCGGTAATTCGCTGACCTGCGTGGATGCCAAGCGGATTGGACCGTCCGGAGGTATCTGGCCCGAACGTCTGCGCGGATTCGCTTCGTGTTGCCCCCCTCCGCCGGAATGCGTTCCGGGAGGGGCGCGCGGCGGGGGCGCGCATGGTTTGCCGAGCGCCGTCTGTCACCATGGAGCCATGGGTCAGCACCAATCGGAACAGCCGCCGCCGTCTGACCCGAGGCTCCCGCCGGGCCAGCGCCGGCAGCGCGGCTGGCCCGTTCTGCACTACGGGCCGGTGCCCCGGTTCAAGCCGGACAGCTGGGACTTCCAGGTGTTCGGGGCGACCGCGGACGCGGAGAAGGCCAGGTGGGACTTCGCCGCCTTCCACGCGCTGCCCAAGGTGACCGTCCGCGGCGACTTCCACTGCGTCACCAAGTTCTCCATGCTCGACAACGAGTGGTGCGGTGTCGCCGCCCGGACGGTGCTCGACCTGGTCCCGCCCGACCCGCGCGTCACCCACGTGATGGTGTGGGCCGAGTTCGGCTACAGCGCCAACCTGCGGCTCGCCGACTTCGCCGACCCCGCGACGGTCTTCGCCACCCACCACGACGGGCAGCCGCTCACCCTCGAACACGGCTTCCCCGTCCGCCTGGTGGTGCCGCACCTGTACGCCTGGAAGGGCCCCAAGTGGGTGCGCGCCGTCGAGTACATGCGCGCCGACCGCCGCGGCTTCTGGGAGGAACGCGGCTACCACAACCGGGCCGACCCGTGGCAGGAGCAGCGCTACTCCTACCAGGAGCAGGACGGCGACGGCCCGCTGCGCTGAACCCCGGCGGGCGGGGCTCAGAACAGGCTGCGGGGCTCAGAACAGGCTGATGGTGATGGTCACCGTCGAGCCCTGCGGGCGCGGAGTCCCCGCCGCCGGGGATTGCTCCGTCACCTTGCCGAACGGCAGCAGACCGGCCACCTGCGCGGTGAATCCCGCGTCCTGCAACGCCTTCGCCGCGTCGTCCTTGGACATCCCGGTGACATCCGGCACCGGGCGCATGCCCTTGGAAACCGTCAGCGCCACCGGCGAGTTCGGGGCCAGCGCCGTGCCGGGCACCGGGCTGGTGGAGATCACCGCGCCCTTCGGCACCGCGTCGCTGAACTGCTCGGTGGTGGTGCCCGCCGTCAGCCGGGCGGCGGTCAGCGCCTTGGACGCCTCGGCCAGCGGACGGTTCGCCACGTCCGGCACCGGCACCCGCTCCGGGCCGCGCGAGACGACCACCTTCACCGCGTCGCTCTTGCGGACCTTGGCGCCCACCCCCGGATCGGTGGAGATCACCTGCCCGGCCTGCACCGACTCGCTGAACTGCTCGCTGAACGTGCCGTGCAGGCCCTGCTTGTCCAGCACGGTGACGGCCTGCTGCCGGCTCTGCCCCAGCACGCTCGGCACCGTCGCGTACACCGCGCTGGACAGCGTGTACGTCACGCCGCCGACCAGCAGCACCACCGCGAGCGCCACCGCCGACCAGATCAGCGGCATGCGGCTGCGCGGGCGCGCGGTGCGGCGGCGGCGCGGGGGGAGGTCCTCCTCGTCCACCGGGCGGATCGGCGGCAGCAGCTCCGGCGGGACGTCCAGCACGCTGGTGCGCTCCAGGCCGGGCGGGGCGCTGATCACCGCGGTCGCCTCGCCCGGGCCGAACTGCGGGGTGGGCCGGCTCGACGCGGGCGGCTCGGCGTCCAACTGCCCGGGCGGCAGCGTCCGGCGCACCCGCTGGACGGCCGCCAGCAGCTCCACCGCGTCCCACGGCCGGGCCTGCGGGTCACGGGCGGTGGCGGCGGCGACCAGCGCGTCCAGCTCCGGGCCGACGGCGGGGGCGGTGCGGGACGGCGCGGGGACGTCCTCGTGCAGGTGGCGGTACATCACCTGGGCGGCGTTCTCGCCGGTGTGCGGCTTGCTGCCGGTCAGCATCTCGTACAGCAGGATGCCCGCCGCGTAGACGTCCACCCGCTGGTCGGTGGCCGCGTCCTGGCGGATCTGCTCCGGGGCCAGGTACGAGACGGTGCCGAGCAGTTGGCCCGCCTCGGTGGCGGCGGTGGCGCCGGAGTCGGCGGCGCCCATGATCCGGACCAGGCCGAAGTCCGCGACCTTCACCAGGCCGTTGTCGGTGATCAGCACGTTCTCCGGCTTCACGTCCCGGTGCACCAGACCCGCCCGGTGCGCCGCGCCGAGCGCCGCCAGCACCGGCTCCAGGATGTCCAGCGCGGCCCGCGCCGAGAGCGCGCCGCGATCGCGCAGCAGGTCGCGCAGGGTGCGGCCGGGGACATACTCCATCGCCATGAACACCGCGCGCGGATCCGCGCCCTGGTCCAGCACGTTGACCACGTTGGGGTGCGCGAGCCGGGCCACCGCCTTCGCCTCGCGGATGAAACGCGCCGTGAAGTCGGCGTCGCCCGCCAGCGAAGGGTGCATCACCTTCAGCGCGACGGCACGGTCGAGCCGGGTGTCGGTGCCGCGGTAGACGGTCGACATGCCGCCGACGGCGATCCGCTGCTCGACCCGGTAGCGCCCGTCGAGCAGCACGCCGAGCAGGGGGTCGCCTATGGTCATGTCCACCCGAGGAGTCTAGGGGCCACACCGGCCACCGACGGGCAGGGGCCCGGTGTCGGGCCGGTCACCAGGGGATGCGCGGCGGGAAGAGCATCAGCAACGCGAGCCGCAGCGCCAGTTGCAGTCCGTGCCCGAACAGTGCCCCGGGTGCGGGAGCGGTCGCGGGGCGGACCGTTTCCGAACCGGGACACGGCGGGGAACCCGTCGTCAGAACGCCGGGCGCTCGCGGGTGTCGGCCAGGCCCGTGGTGGGGGAGGAGGCCTCGGCGTAGTAGCGGCGTGGGATCCGGCCGGCCCGGTGGGCGAGGCGGCCGGCCTCGACGGCGCGGCGCATCGCGTCGGCCATCAGCACGGGATCCTGGGCGCGGGTCACGGCGGAGGCCAGCATCACGGCGGAGCAGCCGAGTTCCATCGCCAGGGCGACGTCGCTGGCGGTGCCGGCGCCCGCGTCGAGGACCACCGGGACGTTCGCGGACTCCACGATCAGCTGGAAGTTGTGCGGGTTGCGGATGCCCAGGCCGGAGCCGATCGGCGAGCCGAGCGGCATGATCGCCGCGCAGCCGACGTCCTCCAGCTTGCGGGCCAGCACCGGGTCGTCGTTGGTGTACGGCAGCACGGTGAAGCCGTCGTCCACCAAGGTCTCGGCGGCGTCCAGGAGTTCGATCGGGTCGGGCAGCAGGGTGCGTTCGTCGGCGATCACCTCCAGCTTCACCCAGTCGGTGCCGAGCGCCTCGCGGGCCAGGCGGGCGGTGAGCACGGCCTCGCCGGCGGTGTAGCAGCCGGCCGTGTTCGGGAGGATCCGGATCCCGTTGCGGGCCAGCACCTCCAGCACCGAGCCCTGGGTGGCGGTGTTGACCCGGCGCATCGCCACCGTGGTCAGTTCGGTGCCGGAGACCCGCAGCGCCTGCTCCAGCACCTCCAGGCTGGGTGCGCCGCCGGTGCCCATGATCAGGCGGGAGGTGAAGGTGGTGTCGCCGATGGTCAGCAGGTCGTCGGCCATCTCAGCCTCCCTGTACGGCGGTGAGGATCTCCACCCGGTCGCCCTCGCCGAGCGCCGTGGCGGGCCACGAACTGCGCGGTACCACGGCCTCGTTGACGGCGGCGGCGACGCCGGTGTTGGCGGCGGACACCTCGGCGACCAGCACGTCCAGGGTGGTGGCGGCGGGCAGCGTGCGGGGTTCGCCGTTGACGGTCAGGGCGACGGTGTTCATGCGGGCACCTCGGTGCGGAAGCGGTCGGGGGTGAAGTCGGCGGCCAGCGGGTCGAGTTCGCCGGTGGCCAGGTAGTCGGCGAGCAGGTCGGCGGTGACGGGGGTGAGCAGCACGCCGTTGCGGTAGTGCCCGGTGGCGGCGGCCAGGCCGGGCAGCGCGGTCGGGCCGAGCAGCGGCGCGTTGTCGGGGGAGCCCGGCCGCAGGCCCGCGCCCGTCTCCACCAGCGGCAACTCGGTGATGCCGGGGACGAGTTCGTGCGCGTCCCGGAGCAGCTCGTACACGCCGCCCGCGGTGACGGTGGTGTCGTGGCCCATCTCCTCGGTGGTCGCGCCGATCACCAACTCGCCGTCGGCGCGCGGTACCAGGTACAGGTGCTGCCCGCGTACCACGGCGCGCACATTGCGGGACAGGAACGGCGCGTACAGCTTCGGGACGCGCAGCCGCAGCACCTGCCCCTTCACCGGGCGGATCGCGGGCAGCACCCCGTCCGGCAGGCCCGGCAGCAGGTGGCTGCGGGAGCCGGCCGCCAGCACCGTCCGACCGGCCGTCAGCTGCTCGCCGGTCAACAGGCGCACGCCGAGTGCTCGTTCGCCATCCGTCACCAGCTCGGCGGCCTGGGTGCGATGGAAGGCGACGCCGAGCAGCTTGCAGGCCGCGACCAGCGCGGCGGCGAGGCGGCGGCCGTCCACCTGGTGATCCTCGGCGACGTGCAGGCCGCCGCGGATGCCCGGGGCGAGCATCGGCTCCAGCCGGCGGCACTCCCGGCCGGTCAGCCACTGCGACTCCAGGCCCAACCGGCCGTGGAAGGCGTGCAGTTCGCGCAGCTCCTCGCGGTCGTCGGAGTCCAGTGCGACGGCCAGCGTGCCGGTGCGGCGGTAGCCGGTGTCCAGGCCGGTCAGCTCGGTCAGCTCGGCGGCGAACGCGCCGTAGCGCTCGTTGGACGCCATGCCCAGGCGCAGCAACGGCTCCTCGCCGTACTGGAGTTCGGTGACCGGTGCGAGCATGCCCGCGGCGACCTGGGCCGCCCCGCCGCCCGGCGACGGGTCCACCACCGCGACGCTCAGCCCGCGCTGCGCGGTACGCCAGGCGACGCCGAGGCCGATGATGCCGCCGCCGATCACCAGCACGTCGGAATGTGCCACAGCGCTTCTTCTCCCTTCGCCGGCATGACCCGGATCAGGTTCGGACGGTCGCGGGCCGCCACAGCCCGCCTCTCAGCCCGGTGCGCCGGGCTCCCGTGATAGTCAGTCCCTCCACTTTAACGCCGGGCCCACCCCCGCCCACAGGGGCGTACGGGCGGTTAGGGTGGACGCCGTGGCTGAGCTGAGGGCAACGGACCGGGTCGTCGTGGTCGGGGCGGGCATGGCGGGCGCACAGGCCGCCCTGAACCTGCGCCAGGGAGGCTGGCAGGGCGCGATCACCCTGGTCGGCGAGGAACTCCACCTCCCGTACGACCGGCCGCCGCTGTCCAAGGACGTGCTGCTCGGCAAGGCCGACGCCACCGCCTTCGAGATCGACTGGACCGAACTCGGTGTCGAACTGCTCACCGGCCGCCGCGCCACCGGCCTGAACGCCGGCGTGCTGCACACCGACCGCGGCGAACTCCCGTACGGCGCCCTGGTGATCGCCACCGGCGCCGACCCGCGCACGCTGCCCGGCCTGCCCGGCGCCCGCACCCTGCGCACCGTCGACGACGCGCACGCGCTGCGCGCCGCACTCACCCCCGGCCGGCGGATCGTGCTGGTCGGCGCCGGCTGGATCGGCGCCGAGACCGCCACCGTCGCCCGCGCCCTGGGCTGCCAGGTCACCGTCGTCGAGGCCGCCGCCACCCCGCTGGCCGGGGCGCTGCCCGGCGAGATCGGCGCGCTGATGGCCGAGTGGTACGCCGCCGCCGGCGTCGAGCTGCGCTGCGGGGTCGGCGTCGCCGGCGCCGCCGACGGCGGGGTGCTGCTCGCCGACGGCACCCACCTGCCCGCCGACGAGGTGGTGGTCGGCATCGGCGCCCGGCCCGCCACCGGCTGGCTCGCCGACAGCCCGCTCGCCCTCGACCCCGACGGCACCATTCCGGTGGACGACCGGCTGCGCACCGCGCTGCCCGGCGTCTGGGCGGTCGGCGACTGCGTCTCCTACCCGTCCGCCCGGTTCGGCACCCGGCTGGCCGTCCAGCACTGGGACCACGCCCTGCACTCCGGCAGCGCCGTCGCCGCCTCTGTGCTCGGCGCCCTGGACGCGCCCTACGACCCCGTCCCGTACTTCTGGTCCGAGCAATTCGACCGCATGGTGCAGTACGCGGGCCGGCACGCCGGGGCCGACCACCTGCTGTGGCGCGGCTCCCCGTCGGCGCGCGACTGGACGGTGCTGTGGCTGCGCGACGGCGCGCTGGTCGCGCTGCTCGCCGTGGACCGGCCGCGCGACCTGGCGCAGGGCCGCCGCCTGATCGAACGCGGCACGGTGCTCGATCCGGCGCTCGCCGCCGACCCGGCCGTCCAACTGAAGGCGGCCGTCGGGTAGCGGGTGGGTAGGCTGGGTGCCGTGAGCGAGATCGATCCCAAGACTGACGCCCTGGTCCCTGCGTGGCTGTACCTGCCCGACATCTCCGAGCGGTGGGGCGTGGTGATCACCGAGGTCCGCGCCATGGTGAAGAACGGCACCCTGCTGGCCGTCCGCCGCGGCCCGAACAAGTCCCTCCAGGTGCCCGCCGACTTCATCGAGGACGACGGCCCGGTCAAGCACCTGGTCGGCACCCTCACGGTGCTCCGCGACTGCGGCTTCTCCGACCAGGAGATCCTGGAGTGGATGTTCACCGAGGACCCGTCGCTACCCGGCAGCCCGATCCAGGCCCTGCGCGAGAACCGCGCCACCGAGGTCAAGCGCCGCGCCCAGGCCCTGGCGCTGTGACGCCCCGTCAACAGCTCGCCGACGCCAGGCTCTACCTGTGCACCGACGCCCGGCGCGAGCAGGGCGACCTGGCCGACTTCCTGGACGCCGTGCTGGCCGGCGGCGTCGACATCGTCCAGCTCCGGGACAAGAACCTGGAGGCCCGCCAGGAACTCGAATACCTGGAGGTCTTCGCGGACGCGGCCAAGCGCCACGGCAAGCTGCTGGCCGTCAACGACCGCGCCGACGTCGCGTACGGCGCCCGCCCCGACGTGCTGCACCTCGGGCAGGACGACCTCCCGGTGGCCGTGGCCCGGGCCATCCTCGGCGAGGACGTGCTGATCGGCCGCTCCTGCCACGCCGAGGCCGAGGTGGACGCGGCGATCACCGAGCCCGGCGTCGACTACTTCTGCACCGGCCCGGTCTGGCCCACGCCCACCAAGCCCGGCCGCCACGCCCCCGGCCTCGACCTGGTCCGCTACGCGGCTGCGGCCGAGCCGACCCGGCCGTGGTTCGCGATCGGCGGCATCGACCGGACCAACCTCGACCAGGTGCTTGAGGCCGGCGCCACCCGCATCGTGGTCGTCCGCGCCCTCACGGCGGCCGAGGACCCGGGCGCGGCGGCGGCACACCTCGCGGCCAGGCTGCGGTAGCGCCTCGCCCGCCCGCCTGCGGCGAGGCTCCGCCGGGCGGTGGTGGGTGCGTGGGCCGGTGCTGATCGGACGGTGGTCGTTCGCGTGCTGACCGTCCGGCTGCGGTAGCGCCTCGCCCGCCCGCCTGCGGCGAGGCTCCGCCGGGCGGTGGTGGGCGCGTGGGCGGTGCTGATCGGACGGTGGTCGTTCGCGTGCCGCCCGTCCGGTGGTGCGGGCGGGCGGGGAGGCTCGGCAGTGGCACCCGGCCGGCTGTCCGAGCCGATTCCCCGGCCGGCTGCGCCGAGGGGCTGGTCCGGGTTCCCGAGGCGGAGTGCGGTGAAGCCGGTCCGATCGGCCGGCCGCCGGGGTTGACGCCCGTCCGGTCCGGCGATCGTGCCGTGCGCGGCGGCGCCATGCGGGAACCGCGAAGGGGCTCGGCGTCCTCCGTGGAGTCGTGAACCCCGTACTCCGCGCCCGCCGGATCGCGTTGCTGGTGCCGGCCGGCCTTCTCGTGGTGGCCGTTGCCTTCGTCGTGCAGCGGCCGCTGCACCGCCGCGCCGGGTGGGAGCCCTGGTTCGGCACCGTCAACGGGGTGGTGTTCTGGACGCTGGTCGCGCTGCCGCTGTCGGCCGCGCTGATATGGGTGCTGGCCCGGCGGCGGGGCGGCGGCGGGGCTTGGCGGCGGGCGTTCGTCGAGGTCGCGATGGTGCACGGGACGGTGCCGTGGGTCTGGATGATCATGCTGCCGGGCCCCGGGGCGGGGGTCGCGCCCCGCCGGGTCAGCCTGCTGCCGCTGCGGGACGTGTGCGCGATCCTCGCCGAGGGGCCGCCGGTGACCGCGACGGTGCAGATCGTCGGCAACCTGCTGGTGTTCGCGTCGCTCGGCTGCTTCGCGCCGATCCGCTTCCGCGCGCTGGCCTCGGTGCCACGGGTGCTGGCGCTGGGCGCGGCCTGTTCGGTGCTGGTGGAGACCGCCCAGTACGTGCTGTGGCTGGACCGGGTGTCCTCGGTGGACGACGTCCTGCTGAACGCCGCCGGCGCGGGGCTGGCCGCTCTCGCGTCCCGGCGCCGGTGGCGTCGCTGACGGCCTGTCAGTACTTGCGTACCGTCGCCGCGTCCGCCAGCGCCTGGAGCACCTCGCGGGTCGGGCCGTCGGCGATCGGCGCGTTGTGCAGGGCGGTCAGTGCCTCGGCGAGCAGCTGGTCGATGCGGGCCTCGACGATCGCGGGGGCGCCGCTGGCGGAGATCAGCTCGCGCAGCTCGGCGACCTCGGCCGCGGTGAGGTCGGGCGCGCCGAGCCGGGTGTCCAGGTGCTTGGCGTCGAGGTCCGACAGGCCGCGCATCGCGTGTGCGACGAGCAGGGTGCGCTTGCCCTCGCGCAGGTCGTCGCCGGCCGGCTTGCCGGTGACCGCCGGGTCGCCGAACACGCCGAGCAGGTCGTCGCGGAGCTGGAACGCCTCGCCCAGCGGCAGGCCGAAGTTGCCGAGGGCCTCGACCAGGTCGGGGCCGGCGCCGGCCAGCAGCGCGCCGACCTGGAGCGGGCGTTCGATGGTGTACTTCGCGGACTTGTAGTGCAGCACCGTCCGGGCGCGGTCCAGGGCGTCGGCGTCGGTGGAGTCGCCCGCCACCGGCTCCAGCACGTCCAGGTACTGGCCGAGCATGACCTCGGTGCGCATCAGGTCGAACGCCGGCTTGGCGGCGGACACCGCGGCGGCGGGCAGCCCCGAGCGCTGGAACAGCTCGTCGCACCAGATCAGCAGCAGGTCGCCGAGCAGCACCGCCGCGGACGCGCCGTACTGCTCGCGGTCGCCGCGCCAGCCGCTGGCCCGGTGCAGGTTCTCGAACCGGCGGTGCACGGACGGCAGGCCGCGGCGGGTGTCGCTGCGGTCCATCAGGTCGTCGTGCACCAGGGCGCTGGCCTGGAGCAGCTCCAGGGCGGCCGCGGCCCGTTCGATGCCGGGCTCCTCGGCGCCGCCGCCGGCCGCGCGCCAGCCCCAGTAGCAGAACGCCGGGCGCAGCCGCTTGCCGCCGTCGAGCAGGAACTCGCGCAGCGCCCCGGCGACCGGACCGAGCTGGTCGGAGATGCCGGAGAGCAGGGCGGTCCGTTCGGCCATGAACGCGCTCAGCGCGGCGTTGACGCGGTCGCGCACGTCCTCCGCATCGACGGGGTTGCGGGGAAGACGGATGGAGGAGGGCACCTGGAACTCCGGATAGATTGGTCTGACAGTCAGACTAACGCCCCCGCCCGGGTGCGCTCGTCCGCCGAGGTGCGGGCCGGACCGCCGGGACACGCCCGGGAATCTCAACCAATGTCTCAACCCCTGGACATGGTTTGTCCGGGCCGCGCCGCCGAAGGCTAACCTTCCTGCATGGCACTCGGGATTCCCTCCACCAGAAGCGACCGCGCGCAGACCGTGCGCGACCTGCTGGCGGCAGGCGACCGCTCCTTCTCCTTCGAGTTCATGCCGCCCCGCAACGAAGAGGGCGAGCGCAAACTCTGGGACGCGATCCGCCGCGTCGAGGCGCTCGACCCGAACTTCGTCTGCATGACCTACGGCGCCGGCGGCTCCTCCCGCGGCCGCACCGTCAACCTGGTCGGCCGGATCGCCACCGAGACCACCCTGACCCCCGTCGCGCACCTCACCGCCGTCGACCACTCGGTGGCCGAACTGCGCAACATCATCGGCCAGTACGCCGACGAGGGCGTGCGCAACGTGCTCGCCGTCCGCGGCGACCCGCCCGGCGACCCGATGGGCGAGTGGGTCCGCCACCCCGAGGGCGTCAGCTACGCCTACGAACTGGTCGAACTCATCAAGGGCATCGGCGACTTCTGCGTCGGCGTGGCCGCGTTCCCACAGATGCACCCGCGCTCCACCGAGTGGGACGAGGACATCAAGCACTTCGTCGCCAAGTGCCGGGCCGGCGCGGACTACGCGATCACCCAGATGTTCTTCGAGGTCGAGGACTACCTCCGGCTGCGCGACCGGGTCGCCGCAGCCGGCTGCGAGACGCCGATCATCCCGGAGATCATGCCGGTCACCAACATTCGCCAGCTGATCCGCTTCCCCCAGCTGTCCGGCTCCGACTTCCCGCCGGACTTCCGCCGCCGGCTGGAGGCCGCCGCCGACAACCCGGCCGAAGTCCGCGCCGTCGGCCTCGAACACGCCACCGCCATGGCCGAGCGGCTCCTCGCGGAGGGCGCCCCCGGCCTGCACTTCATCACGCTCAACCACAGCACCTCGACGCTGGAGATCTACCAGAACCTGGGCCTCCACAAGCACTGACGCCCCTGCGGCCGTCCTCCGGGCGGACGGGATGCGGCGGTGTTCGCCCGGAGGCGGTACAGTCGCCCGCAATCGCGCGGTGATGGTGGCATCTGGAGGTTGCGGGGATGGGCATCGGACACCTGTTCCTCTACGGCGCGTTGGCGCTGGTCGCGGTCTGGCTGGTGGCCGAACTGCTGCTGCAGAACCGGGCCGCGCTGCACTGGCGGGCGCTGGCGCTGGCGGGGTTCCTCGGGGTGGTCGCGGGGATGACGCAGTCCTCCGTTCTGGTGATAGTCGCGGGCGCCGCGGCCTTCGCGGCGGGACAGGCGATGGTCACCCTCTCGGTCAAGCGCGGCCGCCCGGTGGGCTGGTCGCTGCGCCGCGCGGACGGCACCCTGCCCGGCCCGCTGGCGAAGGTCCCGCTGCTGGCCGCGGCCACCGGCGGGGCGACCGCCGTGGCGGTGGCGGCCGAGACGGCCCCGAAGGTCGGCGAGGTCGGCCCGGTCGAGGACGAACCGGTGGCCGAACAGCCGTACGCGTACGAGGAGTTCCAGGAGATCGACGCGGGCATCTACACCGACGAGCCGGTCTCCTACCAGCCCCAGCCCCAGCCCGACCAGCAGCAGTACTACTACCAACAGCCGCAGCCGGAGCCGCAGTTCGGCCACCAGCAGCAGCCGCAGCAGGACCCGTACGCCCAGCAGCCGCAGCTGATCGGCTACGACGAGTACGGCCAGCCGGTCCACCAGTACCCGCAACAGCAGCAGTACCAGCCGGAGCAGTACCAGCAGCAGCCGTACATCCCGCAGCAGCCGGGCGAGCAGCAGCACACCAACTGGTACTACCAGCAGCAGTACTGAGCTGCCGTCAGGCCGGACCGATCAGCCCGGCGGTGATCGAGGCGGACATCCCGACCCGGGCCAGCCCGCCGCCGGGGTGGGCGTGCGCGCCGATCAGGTACAGGCCGGGCTCGCCCGGCCGGTTGGCCTGGGCGAGCTGCCCCCCGGCCAGCGCGGGCGCCGGGACGGACGCGGTCAGCCGGGTCTCCCGCCAGCGCAGCCGCCCGCGCAGATCGACACCCGCACCGGCCAGCCGGTCCAGCAACTCGTCGGCGTAGGCGCCCTGTTGAGCGTCGGTCAACTCCAGCCCGGCGGGGACGGTGACGGTCAGCACGGCCGCTTCGGCATCGGGCCCGGGCACCAGCAACGGGTCGTCCGGGCGCAGCAGTTGGACGGTGGGGCGCTCAGGCAGGGTGCGGTCGGTGAAGACCGCGCGCGCCTCGGCGGCGACATCCGCGCCGTGCAGCACCGTGCGGTGCGCGGTGCCCGCGGGGCGGGCGCCGTTCAGTGCGAGCAGCACGGTGAAACGTCCGGGCGCGGGCTCGGCGGGCGCGGTGACACCCAGACCGGGGACGGCCGACAGCACCAGGTCGGCGGTCAGCACCCCGTCGTCGGTGCGGACGCCGGTGACCCGCCCGCCCGCACGCTCCAACTCCCGTACGGGCGTGCCGAAACGGAACTCGACGCCACGGCTCTCGCAGCGCCCGAACACCGCGTCGGCGAGCGCCCGCAGGCCGCCCTCCACGTACCAGACGCCGAACGACTGCTCCATGTACGGCAGGACGGTCGCCGAGGCGGGCGCGGTCAGCGGGTTCAGCCCGTACCGCAAGGCGTACTCGGCGAGCAGCGCCGCCGGGCCCGGCGCGCCGGCCAGCTCCTGGGCGGCGACCTCGGCCAGCGTGTGGCGCCCGCGCGGCAGCAGCCGGGACAGCCCGCGACGCGGCGGCACCGGGTACGGGTCGGCGAGGGCGACGGCCGGACGGGGCTCCTCCAGCAGCGGGCGGCGGGTGGCCTCCCAGACCGTGCGGCCCCGGTTGACCATGTCGTTCCACCGCGAACCGGCGCCCGCGCCGAAAGCCCCGTCCAGGGCCTCGCCGACCCCGCCGCGCGAGGCGTTCGGCAGCACCAGCTCGGTGCCGTCCGCGAACAGGTGCCGGCTCTCCGGGTCCACCGGCCGCAACCCGACCAGCTGCTCCAGCGGTTCCCGGCCGGTCTTCAACGCGAGGTCGCGGTACACCGCGGGCAACGCGAGCAGGCCCGGCCCGGTGTCGAACCCGAACCCCTCACGCCGGTACGCCCCCACCTGCCCGCCGTACGTCCCGGCCGCCTCCAGCACCGTCACCCGGTGCCCGAGAGTGGCCAGCCTGGACGCGGCGGCCAGACCGCCCATACCTGCGCCGACGACGAGAATGCGAGCCATGGCAGGAGATCCTATGCGGCCCTCACGTGGCAGCTGCCGGGGAGTGTCGCGTCCACGTGCAGGTCACTGAGCGGCGGGAGGACCGCCACGCGATGGCGCGTCCACGTGCAGGTCACCGTGCGGGGTCGCGATCTTGCGGGCGGGTGCCTTCCGCTTCGCGCAGTGCTCCCCCAGCCCTGGCGGGCCGGGAGGTACCCCCACGCGTCCCTGGGTGCACGCCCTCTCGGAGACCGCGAGGGTCACCAGGCCCGCCACGGAGCCGTCGCCCCGCCGACCGCGCCGGGGGAGCGGAACGGCTTCCACCGCGGCCCCCTCCGCGCGCCCGGCCCTCGGGCGGGAATCCGGGCCACCGTACCCGCCCCCGCCGACCGCCGGGGGTGTCTGAGTACGCGTACTCAGATCGCCGGTTGAGTACTCGGGCGGGTTCCCGCTGTGACGCCGCGACGGCACAGTAGTGGGCAACGGGAAGGCCGCCGGCAGGTGGAGCCACCCGAAGCGCCCGGGGCAGGCCACGGCCGACGGGGGACAGGTGGCCCGCACCACAGGTCCTGGGCGCGACCAATGGCCGCACGACGGGGCCGGGCACCGCCGACACGGGGCGGCGGAGCCCGGCTCCGTGGAGCGGCCGTGGGGACGGCCGGCCGGTCACGAACGGTCCGGAGTTGTCAGACCCCCCGTTCACGATGGAGGCATGCTCGGGCCGACCGGCCCGGGCAAGGTCCGGAGTGAACGGGGGAGACCCATGACCATCAGCCGTCCTGAGCCTGTCGCCCGCCCTGCCGTCGATCAACCCGTCGTCGATCAACCCACCCTGCCCACCGCGCGCGGAGCCGACGTCCACCCGGTGCTGCGCCGAGTTCCCGCCTCGCCGGCCGCGCTCGAACTGCTCCGGCACGCCCACCGCACCCTGGTGTTCGCCCGCAGCCGACAGGATCCGCTGGAGCGCTACGCCACCGCCCACCTCGCCGCGCTGCGCGCCACCGCCGCCGTGCTCGCGGTCCGCAGCCGCCCGGAGCGCAGCCCGCGCCGCCGCCACGCGATCCGTCCGGCCTGGGAGCTGCTGTCCGAGGTCGCTCCCGAACTCGCCGAGTGGGCCGCCTACTTCGCCGCCGGCGCCCGCCGTCGCGCCGCCGCCGAGGCCGGCATCACCGGCGCCGCCGGGGAGCGCGACGCGGACGACCTGATCCGCAACACCGCCCTCTACCTGCGCATCGTGGAGCGGATCCTGGCCATGCACCCCTGAGTCCGGCACCGGCGCCGCACCGGAGCCGCCCCGTGCGGACGGATAGGGTAAGGGCGTTCCCGCCGTGGAAGACCTGCCTAGAGGGGTGCCGCCTTGTATCCGACTCGTCCGCGCAGTGCGCTGCGTACCGCCGTGGTGTGGGAGGTGCTGCGGTCGGCGCTGGAGCGGCGCTCCGCCGAGCTCGGACGGCCGGTCCTGGAGGTCGTCGACACCGGCGGCGGCACCGGCAACTTCGCCGTGCCGGTCGCCAGGCTCGGCCACCGGGTCACCGTGGTCGACCCCAGCCCCGACGCGCTGTTCGCCCTGGAGCGGCGGGCCGCCGAGGCCGGGGTCACCGACCTGGTGCGCGCTGTCCAGGGCGACACCCAGACGCTGCCCGAGCTGGTCCCGGCCGGCTCGGTCGACGCGGTGCTCTGCCACGGCGTGCTGGAGGTCGTCGACGACCCCGCCGAGGCGCTCGGCAACCTGGTCGGCACGCTCGGCAAGGGCGGCCTGGTCAGTCTGCTCGCCGCCAACCGCAACGGCGCCGTGCTGGCCCGCGCGGTGGCCGGCCAGTTCGCCGACGCCCGCGCCGTGCTGGACGCCCCCGACGGCCGCTGGGGCGCCGGCGACCCGATGCCGCGCCGCTTCACCGGCGACCAGCTCGGCGCCCTCGCCGACGCCGCCGGCCTGCGGGTCACCTCGGTGCACGGCGTCCGGGTCTTCGCCGACCTGGTCCCCGGCGTCCTGGTCGACACCGAGCCCGGCGCGTTCGACGCCCTGCTCAAGCTGGAGCTGGCCGCCGCCGAGCAGCCCGCCTTCCACGCCGTCGCCACCCAGCTCCACCTGCTCGCCGAAGCGGTCTGACCGCCCGGAGAGCCGTACCCGGGGCACCAAGTCGCGGTTCCGCACGTTGCCGAGGTGCGGGCCCTGCGTCGCAGTGGCCCGACCCACGCCTGATTGACCACGCCGAACAGGGCCCGTGGACCGTATGATCTGGGTAAAGCCGGTAAGCATGACGGCCAGACCGGTGGGGCATATGGACCACACAGGCCCGAGCCAGGGGTGGCGGACCGGTCGCCCCGCGACCGACGAGTAGGAGGACTCCGTGCCGCTCTCGGAGCACGAGCAGCGACTGCTCGAGCAGATGGAGCGAGCGCTGTACGCCGAAGATCCCAAGTTCGCGTCAGCGCTTGAGGGAACCGGTCTGCGCACCTACACCCGTCGGCGGGTCTACCTGGCCGCGGCGGGGTTCGTGGCAGGCGTCGCGCTGCTCATGGGCGGCCTGGTCGCGCAGGTCATCTGGGTCAGCGTGGTCGGGTTCCTGGTAATGCTGGGCTGTGCGGTCCTCGCGGTCACCGCGTGGCGTCGAGGCCCGGCCGGACACGGTCCACGGCAGGCGGCAGCGCCTCGCCGGAAGACCGGTGTCGTGGACCGAATGGAACAGCGCTGGCAGCGGCGCCGCGATGAGCAGAGCGGCCTGTAGCAGCGCAACGGAACCAGTGCAGAGATCCGCCCGAGGAGGGAGCTTCCCTCCTCGGGCGGATCTTTGCGTAGGGGCAGGCCCTAGTCCTTCGAGCGTCGCCGGAACGGCCGGGTGATCGCGGTGCGGGCCTTGGCCCACCGGTCGGCGGCGCGTTCGCGGAGGGCGGTCGTGCGTTCCTGGGTGCGCCACCAGAGGCGGACGGTGGAGGCGGGCAGCAGCAGGGCGCGCAGGCGCCGGCCGCGGGTGGCCTGGGTGAGCAGGCCGTCACGGACGGTGCGCACGTCGGTGCCGAGTTGCGGGGGCGGGTCGGACTCGCGGGCGTACATGACGCGTTCGGTGGCGAGCGCGACCCGGCCGGCGGCCTCGGCGGCGGCGGGGGCGAGGTGCGCGTCCTCGGCGAGCCGGAGAGCGGCGTTCCGGGGGGTGCGGGCCTCGTCCGGGGGCAGGCCGAGGTCCCAGGCGGAGTCGACGAGTTCGGCCCAGGCGGCGAGCACCTGCTCGTCGGTGAGCCGGGGCCGGTCGGCACCGGGCGCGTGCCGGCCGACGCCCAGGCGGCGCCTGCGGATCCGTCGGCGCAGCACCATGGGCGTGGCCGCCAGGGCGAGCAGCAGGACCAGGCCGGCCGCGGCGAGCAGCGCGGGCCAGGTCTGCCACCACGGGGTGGTGGTGGTCCGGTGCTCGGCGAACACGGCCTCGTCGTCGCACTCGCCGATCCGGTGCTGCTGGCCGCAGGAGCTGGAGGACGACGGCCCGGCGGAGGGCTGGTCGGCGGACGCGGAGGCGCTGGGCTGGGCGCTGGGCTGGGCCGTGTTGGCGGCCTGCGGGATGGAGTACAGCGGTGCGGTGCCCCGGTTGGGGGTGGGCTCGAAGCGCATCCAGCCGAGGCCGGAGAAGTACAGCTCCGGCCACGCGTGGTAGTTGGAGCTGCGCACGATGCGATTGGAGGAGTCGCCGGTACCGGGGGTGAAGCCGATGGCGACCCGGGAGGGGATGCCGAGCGAGCGGGACATCGCGGCCATGGTGGCGGCGAAGTGCACGCAGAAGCCCTCCTTGTCCTGGAGGAACTTGGCGATGGCGTCCGGCCCGGTGCGCGGTTCGATCTTGGTGTTGTAGGTGAAGTCGCCCTTGGTGAAGTACTGCTGGAGGGCGACGGCCTGGTCGTACGCGTTGGTGGCGCCCTGGGTGACCTTCTTGGCGGTCTCGCCGACCACGGCGGGCAGGTTGTTCGGCAGCCCCAGGTAGCGCCGGGTGATGTCCTCGGGCGGCGGGGCGGCCGAGCGCAGCTGCGAGGGGTCGGCGGTGACGGTGGCCGAGCCGACCTTGTACGAGAGGCCGTTGGTCTTCTGGCCGTTGACGGCGGCGACGGTGCGGCCGGCCTTGTCGAAGCGCCAGTTCGCGGTGGACGGCAGCTCGACCCAGGACACCGGGTACGGCATCGGCAGCCAGGTGGTGCCGAGCCGGTCGGAGATCTTGACGCTGGTGCTGACCGTGTTGCGGGTGCTGGTGGCCAGGCCCTCGGGCTGGGGCAGCGTGGTGGGCAGCGGTTCGGCGGACTGCTCGCCGGCCTTCCACTCCGAACCGTCGAACTCGCTGAGCGCGGCGACCCGCAGGTAGAGCTGGTCGATGTCGGTGGCGTTGGTGGAGAAGCGCAGCAGTTCGGTGTCGTCGTTGGCGCGCAGGTTGGCGGTGAGCGCGACCACCAGGTTGAGCGAGCGCTCGTCGCCCGATCCGGTGCCGCTCCCGCTGCCGTTGCCCTGGCCGCCGAAGCCGCCGAACAGGCCGGCGCCGGTCGCGGGTGCGAGGGCCGGCAGCAGGACGGCGGCGGCCAGCGCGATCAGGCCGACCCGGCGGCCGCCGTTGGACATGGCCACGGCGGAGCGGCCGGTGCCGTGGAAGACCCGGCCCCAGCGGGTGAGCCGGTCCTGGCCCTCGGTGTACAGCAGGAGCAGGTAGCCGGCCGCGGCGAACAGGAACCACAGCCACATGCCGCCGGGCGAGTCGGCCAGGCCGCAGCCCACCGAGTACAGGGCCAGCAGCGGCAGGCCCGCGGCGGCGGCCCGGCGGTAGGTGACGGCCAGGGCGTCGACCAGGACGGCGACCAGGGTGACCGAGCCGACCACGACCAGCCGCAGGCCGTCGGTGGTCGGGGCGGGAATCGCGTACTCCTGGATGTCGCTGCCGCCGGAGGCCAGCAGCGTGGAGACGGCGTCCAGGGCGGCCGGGCCGGGCAGCACGCCGAAGGCCATCGCGGACTGCACGGTGGACAGCATCAGCACGTACAGCACCGCGACCAGCTGGAGCGGCAGCACCAGGGCGCGGGGCAGCGGCAGGGCGCGCAGGCCGGCGCCGGCGGCGGCCGTGGCGGCGATCATCAGCAGGCCGTGCGGGGCCAGCGCGAAGGAGTCCTTGAACAGCGGGGACAGGGACAGCGCCGCCAGGGCGGTCGCCAAGGCCGCGCAGAGCGTCAACTTGGCCCGGGTGGTCACGCGCCGACCTCGTCTCGGTAGGGAACGGAGTTCTGGGTGCGGTCGGCGGCCCGCCACAGCGCGGGCAGCGAGTCGCCGGCCCGCACCGGCAGGACGGTCCAGCCGGCCTCGCGCAGCCGGCCGACCACCGAGTCGTTCTGCTCGTCGGCGGCGTTCGGGAAGACGTGCCGCAGGCCCGCCCAGGTGCCGGTGTCCAGCAGCAGGGCGACGGCACCGCCCGCGCGGCGGCGCAGCCGGGCCAGGCGTTCGACCTGCTCGTCGTCGAGGTCGCCGACGATCGCCACCAGCAGGCCCTCGCCGCCCATCCGCAGCACCTCCTCGGCGCGGGCCAGGCTGGTGCCGTCGGAGTGCTCGACCACGGCGAGGGCGTCCAGCAGCACGCCGACGCTCTCGGCGGCGGTGGTGGCGGTGGCGCCGTGCTGCGGGTGGGCGCGGCCGGTGTCGGTGAGCAGCCGGGTCTGGTAGCCGCGCTGCACCAGGTCGACGGTGACGGAGGCGGCGCAGGACACCGCCCACTCGAACGAGGAGGCGGGGCCGGAGCCGCGGTGCGCGATCTCCCGGGTGTCCAGCAGTACGGTGGCGCGGGCCTTGAGCGGCTGCTCCTCCCGGCGGACCATCAGCTCGCCGTAGCGGGCGGTGGACTTCCAGTGCACCCGGCGCAGGTCGTCGCCGTGCCGGTACTCGCGCGGGATCACGTCGTCGTCGCCGGCCAGCGCCAGCGTGTGCGTGTTGGACTCGCCCTGTCCGGCGGACTCGCCGGGCAGCCGCACCGGCGGCAGGTCCTGGACCTGCGGGACCACGGTGAGCACGTCGGCGGCGCTGAACGAGCGGGTCAGCTCGCACATCCCGAACGGGTCGGACAGCCGCAGCTGCAGCGGGCCGAGCGGGTAGCGTCCGCGCAGGTCGGAGCGGACCCGGTAGGACACCTCGCGGAAGCCGCGCGGTTCGACCCGGTCCAGCACGAAGCGCGGGCGGGGCCCCAGCACGTACGGGACCTTGTCCTCCAGCAGCAGCAGACCGGTGGGCACCCGGGAGATGTTGTCCAGCCGCAGGTGCACCCGGGCCTCCTGACCGGCCGCCGCGCGCTGCGGGCTGAGCCGGCGGCCGGAGGCGACCCGGTAGCGGGTGCGCACCAGCAGCAGGGCCGAGGCCAGCGGCAGCACCGCGAGCAGCACGCCGACCTGGAACAGCGCGCTCTGCCCGAACAGGTAGGCGCAGAGCGCGGCGGTCAGGCCGGCCGCCAGGAAGGAACGCCCCCGGGTGGTGAGCCCGCTCAGGGCGGCGCGCAGCCCGGAGGGCCGGGCAGGGCCCGCCACCTCAGCGGCCCTGCGGGCGCGGGAGCGGCAGTCGGGACACCAGGTCGAGCACCACGTTCTCCACGGTGCGGCGGCTCAACTGGGTTTCCGAGGTGGGCAGCAGACGGTGCGCCAGCACCGGCACGGCCAGCGCCTGGATGTCGTCCGGCAGCACGTAGTCGCGGCCGTCCAGGGCGGCGTGCGCGCGGGCCGCGCGGACCAGGTGCAGGGTGGCCCGGGGGGAGGCGCCGAGCCGCAGCTCGGGGGTGTTGCGGGTGGCGGCGACCAGATCGACGGCGTACCGGCGGACCGGGTCGGAGACGTACACGCCCTTGACCACGTCGATCAGCTTGAGCAGGTCGGCGGCGTGCGCGACCGGCTGCAGGTCGTCCAGCGGGTTGGCGGCCGAGTGCAGGTCGAGCATCGCGTACTCGGCCTCGGGGCTCGGGTAGCCGATCGAGATGCGGGCCATGAAGCGGTCGCGCTGGGCCTCCGGCAGAGCGTAGGTGCCCTCCATCTCGACCGGGTTCTGGGTGGCGATCACCATGAACGGCGAGGGCAGCTCGTAGGAGGTGCCGTCGATGGTGACCTGACGCTCCTCCATCGATTCCAGCAGCGCCGACTGGGTCTTCGGCGAGGCCCGGTTGATCTCGTCGCCGACCACGATCTGCGCGAAGATCGCGCCGGGCCGGAACTCGAAGTCCCGCTGGTGCTGGTCGAAGACGTTGGTTCCGGTGACGTCGGAGGGCAGCAGGTCCGGGGTGAACTGGATCCGGCGGACCGTGCAGTCCACCGAGCGGGCCAGCGCCTTGGCGAGCATGGTCTTGCCGACGCCGGGCACGTCCTCCAGCAGCAGGTGGCCCTCGGCGAGCAGCACCGTCAGGGCGATCCGGACCGCCTCCGGCTTGCCCTCGATCACGCTCTCGACGGACGCCCGGACGCGGTCGACCACCGCCGTCAACTCCGCCAGCCCGACCGGCTCCCGGCGTTCGTGCCGGTCCGCCGCCGGCTGTTCCGAGCCCTGTCCGTTGATGGTCGTCACCCGTACGCTCCCATGTGCAACAGTCGCCGGGCGGCTGGTTCGACCCCCGCCCACCCCGAATACCCCGAATACTTGGCGCATTCTTCCCTGTCCCCCGGCCAGAAGTCACCCGGCCGGGCGACACGCGAAGGCTGTCCCGGTTTGGGACGAGGGTGCGGGCCGATCGGTTTCAGCGGATCTCGCGGAGCAGCCCGGTGTGCACGTCGAACACGAATCCGCGCACCTCGTCGCGGTGCGGCAGGAACGGCGAGGTCCGGACCCGCTGCATGGACTGGCGGACGTCGGCGTCCAGGTCGGTGAAGGCCTCCACCGCCCACTGCGGGCGCCGGCCGACCTCGTGCTCCAGTTCGTGCCGGAAGTCCTCGGTCAGGCCGAGCAGGCCGCAGCCGGTGTGGTGGATCAGCACCACCGTGCGGGTGCCCAGGGCGCGCTGGCTGACGGTCAGGGAGCGGATGGTGTCGTCGGTGACCACGCCGCCCGCGTTGCGGATGACGTGGGCGTCGCCGAGCTCCAGGCCGAGTGCGGCGAACAGGTCGAGCCGGGCGTCCATGCACGCCACCACGGCGACTTTGCGCACCGGGCGGGCGTCCATGCCGCCGTCCCGGAAGGTCTCGGCGTAGGAGCGGTTGGCTGCCACGAAGCGGTCGGTCTCGGACGGCCGGCCGGTGCCGGGAGCAGGTGCCATGGCGACGACGGTAGTGGGGTCGCACGGGCGGCGGGGCCCACCTGCGAAAGCCTTTACCCGCCGGGAGAGGGCCCGGAGGGACGGCTTCGACCCGGTTCGACCGGCGCGCCCGGAGCGCTCCGCGCCCCGTCCGGGCGGCGGCCCTCAGCACTGGTCCGACCTGCGCAAACCGATACGGCCGGGCGGGTGGTGCGCCGTCGCGGAGCGTTGACCGGCGTGGCGTGGACGATAGTCTGGCGGCGCAGTGGAGCACGGCGGAAGGCACCCGGCAACCGGGCGCCCGGCCGGTCTCCGCACCGGGCCCCCGGCCCGTACGCAGTCCGCGGCCTCCTCCCGCTCCGTGCCCACCTGGCGCACCTTCCCCGGCGCCGGGCGGTCGCTCCTTCCCCCGAGCGAGCGGGCGGGGGCCACGGGTGGCGTGCGGAGCCGGCGGGCCGGTAGGCGAGAATGGCGGGGCCACACCTGCACCTGAGGAAGGGCCCCGCCCCCGTATGAGTACCGACAGCCCCACCCCCCGGCACATCCCGGTGATGCTGGAGCGCTGCCTGGACGCGCTCGCCCCGGCGATCTCCGCACCCGGCGCGGTGGTGGTGGACGCCACCCTGGGCCTGGGCGGACACAGCGAGGCGCTGCTGACCCGCTTCCCCGAGGTCCGGCTGGTCGCCGTGGACCGCGACCCGCAGGCACTGAAGCTCTCCGGCGAGCGGCTGGCCCGCTTCGGCGAGCGCGCCACCCTGGTGCACGCCGTCTACGACGAGATCCCGCAGGTGCTGGCCGACCTGGGCATCCCCGCCGTGCAGGGCGTGCTGTTCGACCTCGGGGTGTCCTCGATGCAGCTGGACGAGGCCGACCGCGGCTTCGCCTACGCCCAGGACGCGCCGCTGGACATGCGGATGGACCAGAGCCGCGGCATCTCCGCCGCCGAGGTCCTCAACACCTACAGCCACGGCGACCTGGCCCGGATCCTCAAGGTGTACGGCGAGGAGCGGTTCGCCGGGAAGATCGCCTCCGCGGTGCTGCGGGAACGCGAGAAGGAACCGTTCACCACCAGCGCTCGTCTGGTGGAGTTGGTGCGGAACGCCATTCCGGCCGCCACCCGGCGGACCGGCGGCAACCCGGCCAAGCGGACCTTCCAGGCGCTGCGGATCGAGGTCAACGGCGAACTGGAGGTGCTGGACCGGGCCATCCCCGGCGCGCTGGACGCCCTCGCGGTGGGCGGTCGGATCGTCGTGATGTCCTACCAGTCCCTGGAGGACCGCTTGGTCAAGCAATACTTCCAGGCCGGGGCCACCTCGACCGCCCCGCCGGGCCTGCCGGTGATCCCCGAGGAACTCCAGCCCTGGCTGAAGTTGCTCACCCGAGGAGCCGAACTGGCGACCGAAGAGGAGATCGAGGAGAACCGGCGCGCCGCACCCGTACGGCTGCGCGTGGCGGAGAGGATCAGGGAGACCCGGAGGTAGCCAGCCGCCGGGAGCAGCGGAGCGAAGGGGAGTGGAGCGGTGCCGGTGGCCGGCGAGCGGACCCGGGGGCGCGTCCCCGGGCAGGGGGGCAGGGCACGGATCACCGTCCGGCCCGGGGCGCGCTCGATGCGGGGGCGCGCCCCGTTCGCCGTGCTGGTGGTGACTCTGCTGTCGGCCGGGCTGCTCGGCCTGCTGATGCTCAACACCGCGCTCAACGAGGGTTCGTTCACGCTGTCCCGGCTGAAGAAGCAGACCACCGAGGCCACCGACCAGCAGCAGTCCCTCCAGCAGGAGATCGCCGCCCAGTCCGCGCCCGACGCGCTGGAGCAGCGCGCCCGCGACCTCGGCATGGTCCCCGGCGGCGACCCGGTCTTCCTCGGCGCCGACGGCAGCGTCACCGGCAAGCCCAAGGCCGCCGAGGACAACCCGCCGGTGCCGCGCAGCAGCGCCGAGCCCTGGCAGCGCCCCGGCGCCTCCGGCTCGCCCTCGGCCTCGCCCTCGTCCTCGCCGAGCTCCGGCGACCCCGGCATCGAGCTGGCCCCCGCGCCGCCCGCCACCGCCCCGCCCGGGGCCCAGCGGTGAGCCGCCCACCGGGCGACGGCGAGCGCCCGCGCCGCACCCCGCCGGCCGGCGGCCGCCCCGCCGCGCCCCGTCGCCGGGTCGGCGAACCGCGCCGCTCCGCCGAGGGCGCCCCGCCGCGCCAGGCCCGTCCGGCCCGCCCGCGGCCGTCCGACGGGGAGCGCCGGCCCGCCGTCCGGCCCCGGCCGCGCCCCGACGTCCGCCGCCCCCCGGCGCGCCGCCCGGCGTCCGCGCCGCGGGCCATCAAGCTGGCCGATCCGAAGCGCCGGCTGCGGCTGGTGACGGTCTGCCTGGGCCTGGTGTTCGCGATCTTCGCGGGCCGGCTGGTGCAGCTCCAGCTGCTGGACTCCGACGCGCTGGCGGCCGGTGCCGGCGCCAACAAGTACGTGCGGGTGAAGCTGCCCGCCGAGCGCGGCTCGATCACCGCCGCCGACGGCACCGTGCTGGCCACCAGCGTGGACGCGTACGACATCACCGCCGACCCGACCATGTTCACCCCCGAGGCGACCCACCTGCCGGACGCCCCGGAGCAGGCCGCGGCGCTGCTCGCGCCGATCCTCGGCCTGCCGAAGGAGAAGCTGGCGGGCTCGCTGCACCTGAACGCGAAGAACCCGAAGAGTCAGTACGCGCTGCTGATCTCCCGCCAGACCCCGCAGGCCAAGACGCAGATCGCCGACCTGAAGTCCTCGCTGACCAAGCAGGCCGACACGGCGGCCTGCCGGGGCCAGCGCGAGCTTCTCGGCAAGCCTGCCGAGAAGGGCGGCCGGCAGTTCCTCGACACCGCCTGCGTGAACCCGCTGGCCGGGGTGTTCTGGGAGCAGTCGACCAAGCGCAGCTACCCGGCGAACGGGCTGGCCGCCAACCTGGTCGGCTTCGTCAACTCCGAGGGCACCGGCACCGGCGGCCTGGAACTCCAGTACCAGCAGCTGCTGGCGGGGGAGGACGGCTACTCCACCTACGCCTCCGCCGGGGGACGCCGGGTCGCCACCGCCGGCGGCAGCCGGCAGGACGCGGTGCCCGGCAGCGACGTGCGGCTGACGGTGAACCCGGACATCCAGTGGGCGGCGCAGCGCGCCATCACCGACCAGGTCTCCAACTCCGGTGCGGAGAAGGGCTATGTGATCGTCCAGGACGTGAAGACCGGTCAGGTGCTGGCGATGGCGTCCTCCCCGGGCTTCAACCCGAACGACCTGTCCTCGGCCCGCTCCGACCAGCTCGGCAACCCGGCCCTGCAGGACGCCTACGAGCCGGGCTCCACCGCGAAGCTGATGACCATGGCGGCGGTGCTGGACACCGGCGCGGCGAACTGGGACACCCACGTCACGGTGCCGAACACGCTGCAGCGCTCCGACCGGGTGTTCCACGACGACATCGACCACGAGACCTGGTACCTGACGCTGGCGGGCGTGCTCGCCAAGTCGTCCAACATCGGCACCATCGAGGCCGCCGAGCACCTGGGCCCGACCCAGGCCGAGTCCAACAAGGTGCTCGCCGGGTACCTGGACAAATTCGGCATCGGCAAGCCGACCGGGCTGGGCTTCCCCGGGGAGACCCGCGGCATCCTGGCCAAGCCGGAGGACTGGAACGGCTCGCAGCAGTACACCATCCCGTTCGGCCAGGGCCTGTCGGTGAACGCGCTGCAGGCCACCTCGGTGTTCTCCACCATCGCCAACGGCGGCGTGCGGGTCGCGCCCGGCCTGCTGGCCGGCACCACCGGACCGGACGGGCGGTTCACGCCCGCGCCGGCCGGGGCGCAGAGCCGGGTGGTGACGGAACAGACCGCGAAGACGCTGACCGAGATGCTGGAGTCCGTCGTCACCGACGAGCAGGGCACCGGCAACAAGGCGCAGATCCCGGGCTACCGGGTGGCCGGAAAGACCGGCACCGCCGACCGGGTGGACCCGAAGACCGGCAAGTACTCCGGGTACACCGCCTCCTTCATCGGCTTCGCGCCCGCCGACCAGCCCCGGGTGACGGTCTCCTGCGTCATCCAGCACCCGGTCAACGGGCACTTCGGCGGGCAGCTGTGCGGGCCCGTGTTCAAGCAGGTGATGGAGTTCACCCTCAAGACCCTGCAGGTTCCGCCGAGCGGCAGCGAGGCGCCGAACCTGCCCGTCGACTGGAAGCCCTGAGATGAGCGACACCCCCGACACTTCGCGGCGCGCCGAGCGCGATGTGAGCAGCGTCACGACCGGGGGCCGGTTTGGCCCAGGGGGGCATGAGGCCGATAGCCTTCCGGCCGTGCCGAAATCCGATCAAATCTCCGCGAGTCCCCCCCGTCCGAGCCGCGCCGCGGCGCTGCCCCTCGCCGAGGCGGCCCGGCTGCTCGGGCTGCCGCCCATCGACGGGCCCGCCGTCACCGGCATCACCCACGACTCCCGGGCGGTGCGTCCGGGCGACGTGTACGTGGCCTTCCCCGGCGCCAACCACCACGGTGCGGCGTTCGCCGCCGGCGCGGTGGCCGCCGGCGCGGTCGCGGTGCTCACCGACGCCGCCGGCGCTGAGCTGGCCGCCGACGCGGGCGCGGTGCTGCTGGTCGTGGACAGCCCGCGCGCGGTGATGGGCGAGCTCGCCGCGGCGGTCTACGGGGCCGCCGCCGAGCAGATGCTGATGATCGGCCTGACCGGCACCAACGGCAAGACCACCACCTCCTACCTGGTCGAGGGCGGCCTGCGCGGGGCCGGCCGGCTGCCCGGCGTGATCGGCACCGTCGAGATGCGGGTCGGCACCGAGCGGATCAAGTCCGAGCGCACCACCCCCGAGGCCACCGACCTGCACGCGGTGCTCGCCGTGATGCACGAGTCCGGTGCCGACTCGGTGGTCATGGAGGTCTCCAGCCACGCGCTGGTGTACGGCCGCACCGACGGCGTGACCTACGACGTCGCGCTGTTCAACAACCTGACACCGGAACACCTCGACTTCCACCCCGACATGGAGGACTACTACCGGGCCAAGGCCCGGCTGTTCGAGCCCGGCAAGGCCCGGCTCGGAGTCGCCAACCGCGACGACTCCTACGGCCGCCGGCTGGCCGGCGAGGCCCGGATCCCGATGGTGACCTTCTCCGCCGCGGGCGACCCGGCCGCCGACTGGCGCGCCGTCGATGTCCAGCTCGGCCCGGCCGGCTCCACCTTCACCGTGCTCGGCCCGGACGGCGCCCGCGCCGCGGCCTCGGTGCCGCTGCCCGGCCCGTTCAACGTCTCCAACGCGCTCGGCGCGATCACCGCGCTGGTCACCGCCGGCATCGAGCTGGACGCCGCGGTCGCCGGGGTCGCCCAGGTCCCGGGCGTGCCCGGCCGGCTGGAGAAGGTCGACGTGGGGCAGCCGTACGTCGCAGTGGTCGACTACGCGCACAAGCCGGACGCGCTCAGCGCCGTGCTCGCCTCGCTGCGCGAGGTCACCAAGGGCCGGCTGCACGTCGTCGTCGGCTGCGGCGGCGACCGCGACCCGTACAAGCGCGCCCCGATGGGCGCGATCGCCGCCCGGCTCGCCGACACCGCCGTCCTCACCAGCGACAACCCGCGCTCCGAGGACGCGCTGGCGATCCTCGCCACCATGCTCGGCGGCGCCGCCGAGGTGCCCGAGGACGAGCGCGCCGAGGTGCTCGCCGTCCCCGACCGCGCCGAGGCGATCGCGCTGGCGGTCGCCCGGGCGCACGCCGGGGACACCGTGCTGGTGGCGGGCAAGGGCCACGAGCTCGGGCAGTACGTGAAGGGCGAGGTCCGCCCGTTCGACGACCGCGAGGTGCTGCGGGTCGCGATGGAGCAGTTGATGGAGGCAGACCGGTGATCGCTCTGACCCTGGCCGAGGCCGCGAAGGCGGTCGACGGCACCCTGGACGCGGCCGACCCGGACGCGGTGATCACCGGTGCGGTGGTCACCGACAACCGGCAGATCGAGCCCGGCGGCCTGTTCGTGTGCGTGCTCGGCGAGCGCGTCGACGGCCACGACTTCGCCGCCAAGGCGGTCGCCGACGGCGCGGTCGCGGTGCTCGCCACCCGCCCGGTCGGCGTGCCCGCGATCCTGGTGGACGACGTGGTCGTCGCGCTCGGCCGGCTCGCCCGCGCCGTGGTCGCCCGCGCCACCGAGGTGCGGATCGTCGGCCTGACCGGCTCGGCCGGCAAGACCTCCACCAAGGACCTGATCGGCCAACTGCTGGCCAAGCACGGCGAGACGGTCTTCCCGGCCGGCTCGCACAACAACGAGATCGGCCACCCGCTGACGGCCCTGCAGGTCGCCCCGACCACCCGCCACCTGGTGATGGAGATGGGCGCCCGACACAAGGGCGACATCGAGTACCTGACCGGCATCACCCCGCCCACCGTCGGCCTGGTGCTGAACATCGGCACCGCGCACCTCGGCGAGTTCGGCTCCAAGGAGGGCATCGCCGAGGCCAAGGGCGAGATGGTGGAGGCGCTCTCCGCCGACGGCGTCGCCGTGCTGAACGCCGACGACCCGCTGGTGCGCGCGATGAGCAGCCGCACCAAGGCCCGCGTGGTGCTGTTCGGCGAATCCTCGGACGCCCACATCCGGGCCACCGACGTTCGCCTGGACGCCACCGGCCGGCCACAGTTCACGCTCAGCACCCCGGCCGGTTCCGCACCCGTGAAGCTGCGCCTGTACGGTGAGCACCACGTCTCGAACGCCCTCGCCGCCGCCGCGGTGGCGGTGGAGCTCGGGATGCCCGTCGACCGCGTCGCCGAGGCACTCGGCGAAGCCGGTGCGCTGTCCCGTTGGCGCATGGAGGTGGTCGACCGGGCCGATGGCCTGACCGTCGTCAACGATGCCTACAACGCGAACCCGGAGTCCATGCGGGCCGCACTGCGGGCACTGGCGACGATGGCGGGCAAGGGCCCGGAGCGCCGCCGCACCTGGGCGGTGCTCGGTGAGATGCGGGAGCTCGGCGAGGACAGCTTCGACGAGCACGACGCCATCGGACGGCTCGCCGTCCGGCTCGACATCACCAAGCTGGTGGCGGTCGGCGGACGCGAGGCGGCCCGGATGGAACTGGGCGCGAGGAACGAAGGTTCGTGGGGTGAGGAGTCGGTGCTGGTGTCCGACGCGGACGCGGCGATCGAGCTGCTGCGCAGTCAAGTGCGGCCGGGGGACGTGGTCCTGGTGAAGGCATCCCGTTCGGTGGGACTCGAAAAGGTCGCCGAGGCACTGCTCGCGGACGGTGCCGCGAAGTGAAGCAGATCCTCTTCTCCGGCCTGATCGGCCTGGTGCTGACCCTGCTCGGCACTCCCGCCCTGATCAAGCTGCTCGCCCGGCACGGCTACGGCCAGTACATCCGTGACGACGGCCCCAAGGCGCACCACAGCAAGAAGGGCACGCCCACCATGGGCGGCATCGCCTTCATCCTGGCCACCCTGATCGCCTACTTCGCGACCAAGGCGATAACGGGCGAGTCGCCCACTGCCTCCGGCCTGCTGGTGCTGTTCCTGACCACCGGCCTCGGCCTGGTCGGCTTCCTGGACGACTACATCAAGGTGGTCAAGCGCCGCTCGCTGGGCCTGCGGGCCAAGGCGAAGCTGCTCGGCCAGTCCTTCGTGGCGCTCGCCTTCGCCATCCTGGCGCTCCAGTTCGAGGACAGCCGCGGGCTGACCCCGGCGTCCAAGCACCTGTCGTTCGTGCAGGACTTCAAGTGGGCGATCGGCCCGGTGCTGTTCGTCCTGTTCGCCTACTTCATGATCGCCGCGATGTCGAACGGCGTGAACCTGACGGACGGTCTGGACGGCCTCGCCACCGGCGCCTCGGTGATGGTCTTCGGCGCCTACACCTTCATCGGCCTGTGGGAGCACACCCAGAACTGTGCCTACGCGATCAAGGCCACCGCGTCCTGCTTCGAGGTGCGCGACCCGCTGGACCTCGCCGTGGTCGCCGCCGCCCTGATGGGCTCCTGCTTCGGCTTCCTGTGGTGGAACACCTCGCCCGCGAAGATCTTCATGGGTGACACCGGCTCGCTCGCCCTCGGCGGCGCCCTGGCCGGCCTCGCCATCGTCTCGCGCACCGAGCTGCTGCTCGCCGTCCTCGGCGGCCTGTTCGTGATCATCACCCTTTCGGTGATCATCCAGGTCGGCTCGTTCCGGATGACCGGCAAGCGCGTTTTCAAGATGGCGCCACTCCAGCACCACTTCGAACTCAAGGGCTGGAGCGAAGTCCTGATCGTGGTCCGGTTCTGGATCATCCAGGGCCTGTGCGTCGCCATCGGACTCGGACTCTTCTACGCGGGATGGGTGACCGGATGAACAACCCGGAGTGGGCCGGCCTGCCGGTCGTCGTCGCGGGGCTCGGCCTCTCCGGGGTCAGCGCCGCCAGAGTCCTGCACGGGCTCGGCGCGCACGTCACCGTCGTGGACGGCGGCACCGGCCCCGCGCTGGACGCCAAGGCCGCCGCCCTCACCGAGCAGGGCATCGCCGTCCGCCTCGGCGACGGCGCCACCCTGCCCGCCGGCACCCGGCTGATCGTCACCTCGCCCGGCTGGGCCCCCGACAGCCCGCTGTTCGCCGCCGCCGAGCAGGCCGGCGTCCCGGTCTGGGGCGACGTCGAACTCGCCTGGCGGCTGCGCACCCCGCACCCCGCCACCGGCGAGCCGGCCCCCTGGCTGGCCGTCACCGGCACCAACGGCAAGACCACCACCGTCCAGATGCTGGCGTCCATCCTCACCGCCGCCGGCAAGCGCACCGCCGCCGTCGGCAACGTCGGCGTCTCGGTGCTGGACGCGGTCCTCGCCGAGGAGCCCTACGACGTCCTCGCCGTCGAACTCTCCAGCTACCAGCTGCACTGGGCGCCCTCGCTGCGCGTCCACTCCGGCGCGGTGCTCAACCTGGCCCCCGACCACCTCGACTGGCACGGCTCGATGGAGGCCTACGCCGCCGACAAGGGCCGGATCTACCAGGGCAACCAGGTCGCCTGCGTCTACAACCTCGCCGACCCCGCCACCGAGGCGCTGGTCCGCGAGGCCGACGTCGAAGAGGGCTGCCGCGCGATCGGCTTCGGCCTCGACGCCCCCAGCATCTCCAACTTCGGCGTCGTGGACGGCCTGCTGGTCGACCGCGCCTTCGTCCCCGACCGGGACCGCGCCGCCGCGGAGATCGGCGCCGTCGCCGACATCTCCTCGCCCGCCCCGCACAACATCGCCAACGCACTGGCTGCCGCCGCTCTCGCCCGCGCCTACGGCGTCGACGCCAAGGCCGTCCGCGACGGGCTGCGCGCCTTCACGCCCGACGCCCACCGGATCGCGCACGTCGCCGAGATCGACGGCGTGACCTACGTGGACGACTCCAAGGCCACCAACACCCACGCGACGGCGGCCTCGCTGGCCGCGTTCCGCCCCGTGGTGTGGATCGCCGGCGGCCTCGCCAAGGGCGCGACCTTCGACGAACTGGTCGCCGACGCGGCCCCCCGGCTGCGGGCCGCCGTGCTGATCGGCCAGGACCGGCAGCTGATCCGCGAGGCGCTCGCGCGACACGCCCCGGAAGTACCGGTGTTCGAACCCGCGCCGGGGAAGACTGGCGCCGAGGCGATGACCGAGATCGTCCGCGTGGCGGCTTCCGCCGCACAGAAGGGCGACACCGTCCTGCTGGCACCGGCCTGCGCGTCGATGGACATGTTCACCAACTACGGTGAGCGCGGGGACATGTTCGCAGCCGCGGTCAGGGCGATGTAGTTCAGGGGCGCGAGGAACTGCGCGAAGGGGAACGCATCCGTCGGAAAGATCGCGACGCCGGACAATGACCTGCACGTGATCGCGACCTTGCTGACGTGCGCTCGGTTGCTCGCGCAGTTCCCCGCGCCCCTTCGGGGCACGAGAATGGAGATGGTGGTGCCCAGCAGCGAGAAGCCGCGCTTGCGGTTGGTCTCGGCGACCACGACCACCTTCAAGTCCGAGGGCCCGGTCGCGCGGCTGCGCGCAGCGCGTGAGCGGTTCGGGTACTTGATGGCCCGTCCGCTGACGCCGTACTACCTGATCCTGGGTTCGACGGCGCTGCTGGTGGTGCTCGGGCTGGTGATGGTGTTCTCCGCCTCGCAGAGCGTGGTGGTGGACTTCGGGCTGCCGATGACGTTCTTCTTCCGCAAGCAGCTGATCGCCCTGCTGCTGGGCGGGGCGATCGCCGTCGTGCTCACCCGGGCCCCGGTGAAGCTGCTGCGCACCGCCGCGTACCCGCTGCTGTTCGGGGTGGTGGGCGCGCTGGTGCTGGTGGCGATCCCGGGCGTCGGGGTGCGGATCAACGGCAACCGGAACTGGATCAGCCTGGGCTTCTTCCAGATCCAGCCGTCCGAGTTCGCCAAGCTCGCGCTGCTGCTGTGGGCGGCCGACCTGTTGGCCCGCAAGCAGCGCACCCACATGCTCAACCAGTGGAAGCACCTGCTGATCCCGCTGGTGCCCGGCACCGTCGTGCTGATGATGCTGATCATGCTGGGCGGCGACATGGGCACCACGATGGTGCTGGTGGCGATGCTTTTCGGCCTGCTCTGGATGGTCGGCGCGCCGCTGCGGCTGTTCGCCGCCACTCTGGGTATCGCGGTGGTCGCGTGCACCGCGCTGATCATCACGGTGCCGCACCGCCTGGGCCGGCTGGCCTGCGTCGGCGTGACCAAGCCGGACCCCAACCTGGACTGCTTCCAGGCACTGCACGGACTGTACGCGCTGGCGGCCGGCGGGCCGTTCGGATCCGGACTGGGTGCGGGCGTCGAGAAATGGGGCCAACTCCCGGAGGCGCACACCGACTTCATCTTCGCCGCGACCGGCGAGGAACTCGGCCTGGTGGGGACGCTGTCCGTGCTCGCGCTCTTCGCGGCACTAGGCTACGCGGGTATCCGTGTGGCTCTCAGCACCACGGACCCGTTCGTCCGGTACGCGGCGGGCGCCGCCACCACGTGGATCATGGCTCAGGCCGTGGTCAACCTGGGGTCGGCGCTGGGACTCATGCCCATCGCGGGCGTCCCGCTGCCGCTGTTCTCGTACGGTGGATCCGCGATGCTGTCGGCCATGTGCGCCATCGGGCTGCTGCTGTGCTTCGCGCGCAGCACCCCGAAGGCGAAGGCAGCGCTGGCTGCCCGGCCCCGCCGATGGCGAAAAGGGGCCAACTCCCGGTTCGGGTCCGTCCTGGACCGGGTGGTGCCAGGTAGGAAAACCACAGCGCGAAAGGCCCCCGGGTCAACGCGCAGGGAGCGGTGAATTTCGGTGCATGTCGTACTCGCCGGCGGCGGGACCGCCGGTCACATCGAGCCGGCCATGGCGCTCGCGGACGCGCTGCGCAGGCATGACCCGTCCATCGGGATCACCGCCCTCGGCACCGAGCGCGGCCTGGAGACCCGGCTGGTGCCGGAGCGCGGCTACGAGCTGGCCCTGATCCCGGCGGTTCCGCTGCCCCGCAAGCCCACTCCCGAGCTGATCACCGTCCCGGGCCGGCTGCGCGGCACCGTGCGGGCCGCCCAGGAGGTCATCGAGCGGGTCAACGCCGACGCGGTGGTCGGCTTCGGCGGCTACGTGGCGATGCCCGCCTACCTGGCCGCCAAGCGCGCCGGGGTGCCGATCGTGGTGCACGAGGCCAACGCCCGCCCCGGCCTGGCCAACAAGATCGGCGCCCGCTACAGCGACTTCGTGGCGGTCTCCACCCCGGACTCCAAGCTGCGCGACTCCCGCTACATCGGCATCCCGCTGCGCCGCACCATTGCCACCCTGGACCGCGGCACGGTGCGCGCGGAGGCCCGGCACTACTTCGGTCTGGACCAGCGGCTGCCCACCCTGCTGGTGTCCGGCGGCTCGCAGGGCGCCCGCCGGCTGAACGAGACGGTGCAGGCGATCGCGCCCCGGCTCCAGCAGTACGGCGTGCAGATCCTGCACGCCGTCGGCCCGAAGAACGAGCTGCCGACCATCGACGACATCCCCGGCATGCCGCCGTACCGCGCGGTGCCGTACGTGGACCGGATGGACCTGGCGTACGCGGCGGCCGACATGATGCTCTGCCGGGCCGGCGCGATGACGGTGGCCGAGCTGGCCGCGGTGGGCCTGCCGGCCGCGTTCGTGCCGCTGCCGATCGGCAACGGCGAGCAGCGGCTGAACGCCCAGCCGATGGTGAAGGCCGGCGGCGGTCTGCTGGTGGACGACGCCGACCTGACCACGGACTGGGTGCTGAAGAACGTGCTGCCGGTGCTCACCGACCCGGCGAAGCTGTGGGAGATGTCGCGTTCCGCCGCCGAGTTCGGCCGCCGGGACGCCGACGACCTGCTGGTGCAGATGGTCTACGAGGCGATCGAGGCCGGCCGCGGCGGCCGCCGCCGTGGCTGACGAGGACTACGAGGAGGAGTTCGGGGAGGACGGCGACGAGGCCCGTCCGCCCCGGCTCCGACTGTCCCGCCGGGGCGTGCTGGTACTGGCGGTGCTGGGCGCCCTGGTGCTCGGTGCGCTCGGCTGGACGGTGTTCTTCTCCTCCGCGCTGGAGGTCCGACGGGTGGCCGTCCAGGGCCTGGACTCCGGCAAGCTGAGCCAGGACGAGGTGGAGAAGGCGCTCGGCTCCACCGCCCGCGGCCCGCTGGCCCGGGTGGATCTGGACCGGGCCCAGCAACTGGTGGCCAAGGTGCCCCGGGTGGCCCGGGTCGAGGTGTGGCGCGGCTGGCCGCACACCCTGCAGGTGAAGGTGACGGAGCGTCAACCAGTGGCTGCGATCCGTGCCGAGGACGGCCGGTTCGTCCAGGTCGACGCCCAGGGTGTGGAATTCGCCACCGAGCCGCAGCCGCCGGCCGGCGTACCCGTGGTGTCACTCGCACTCGGCCAACCGGCCAACGACGCACTGCCCGTCATCGACCGCCCCGCGCTGGTCCGGTCGGCCATCACGGTCGCCGCCGGCCTCCCGTCGGAGGTGGCCAAGCAGGCCGGTTCGCTCACGGTCTATTCGTACGACGACATCCGCCTCCAACTCGCCTCCGGCGCAACAGTCCGCTGGGGCAGCGCGGAGGAAACCGCCCGCAAGGCCCGGGTGTTGACGGCTCTGCTCGGCCGGAAGGCATCGAATTACGACGTGAGTGCGCCGGATGCCCCGGCGGTGTCCGGCTGATCCGGTAAGTTCATTGCCTGGGGGAGGTATTGACGGAGCCGAGGCTCCGGTCCGACCCTTGGTGGTCACCCCGGTTTCACCGGGGGGTCGATGATCACATAGGCTCAAAAGAAAAAGGGAAGCTCGGCGTGTTCGGTGGAACACGCGTTGGTTGCGACCTACTGTCCTGTGTCAACGAGCTGTGCTCGACAACGAACTGACACCGGCACAGCGGTAACCCTCAACCTCAAGTTTAGGGTTCGGGTTGGAACCACGTGCTTCCCACCCATCGACATCCGTCGGCCTTCGTATCCAGGGGAGCCGACCCGGAAATTCGAGGCGAGAGGCCCCGACGTGGCAGCACCCCAGAATTACCTCGCGGTCATCAAGGTCGTCGGCATCGGTGGCGGCGGAGTCAACGCCATCAACCGGATGATCGAGGTCGGGCTCAAGGGCGTCGAGTTCATCGCGATCAACACTGATGCGCAGGCCCTCCTGATGAGCGACGCCGATGTGAAGCTCGACGTCGGCCGGGAGCTCACCCGCGGCCTTGGCGCCGGCGCCAACCCGGAGGTCGGCCGGAAGGCCGCGGAGGACCACCGCGAGGAGATCGAGGAGGTCCTCAAGGGGGCCGACATGGTCTTCGTGACGGCCGGTGAGGGCGGCGGCACCGGCACCGGCGGCGCGCCGGTGGTGGCCAACATCGCCCGCTCGCTCGGCGCGCTCACCATCGGCGTGGTCACCCGCCCGTTCACCTTCGAGGGCCGCCGTCGGGCCAACCAGGCCGAGGACGGCATCGCCTCGCTGCGCGAGCAGGTCGACACCCTGATCGTGATCCCCAACGACCGCCTGCTGTCGATCTCCGACCGCCAGGTCTCGGTGCTGGACGCGTTCCGCTCCGCCGACCAGGTGCTGCTCTCCGGTGTCCAGGGCATCACCGACCTGATCACCACCCCGGGTCTGATCAACCTGGACTTCGCCGACGTCAAGTCGGTGATGTCGGACGCCGGTTCGGCGCTGATGGGGATCGGTTCGGCGCGCGGCGAGGACCGCGCCAAGGCCGCCGCCGTGATGGCGATCTCCTCGCCGCTGCTGGAGGCCTCGATCGACGGCGCCCGCGGTGTGCTGCTGTCCATCTCGGGCGGCTCCGACCTCGGTCTGTTCGAGATCAACGAGGCGGCCCAGCTGGTCAGCGAGGCGGCCCACCCCGAGGCGAACATCATCTTCGGTGCGGTCATCGACGACGCGCTCGGCGACGAGGTCCGGGTCACCGTGATCGCGGCCGGCTTCGACGGCGGGCAGCCGCCGGCCATCGTCCGCGAGCCGGTGGTGAAGTCGGCCTCCAGCTCCTCGTCGAGCAGCAGCACCTCCTCCGCGCCGGAGCGTCCGGCCACCCGTCCGTCCTACGGTTCGATCGGTTCGGTCACCCGCTCCGAGGAGCCGGCCCGCCCGTCCGAGGCCCCGGTGCCGGTGACCACCGCCCCGCCGGTGCCGCCGCAGGTGCAGCCGGTGCGCCAGCCGTACGTCGAGAGCCCCGCCGAGGAGCTCGACGTGCCGGACTTCCTGAAGTGATCCATACGGCCTTTCGCAACGGTGCTCACTTCGCCTCCACCACCCGGTGGGGCGGGGTGAGCACCGCGCCGTACGGGGAGCTCAACCTCGGTGGTGCGGTGGGTGACTCGCCCGAAGCCGTGGTGCAGAACCGTTTCCTCGCAGCCCGCGAACTGGGACTGGATCCGGCCGATGTGGTCTGGATGAACCAGGTGCACGGCGCCGACGTCGCGGTGGTGACGGACCGCCAGCCCGCCGGGTACGCGCCGACGGTGGACGCGGTGGTCACCGACCGCCCGCTGGCCCTCGCGGTGCTCACCGCCGACTGCACCCCGGTGCTGCTGGCCGACCCCGAGGCCGGCGTGGTCGGCGCGGCGCACGCCGGGCGCCCGGGCCTGGCCGCCGGGGTCGTCCCCGCAGTGCTCGCCGCGATGCGCGAACTCGGGGCCCGCCCCGAGCGGATCCTCGCCGCCACCGGCCCCGCCGTGTGCGGCCGTTGCTACGAGGTGCCGGAGGCGATGCGGGCCGAGGTGGCCGCGCTCGTCCCGGCCGCCCGGTCGGAAACCTCCTGGGGCACCCCCGCCCTGGACGTGCCGGCCGGCGTCGCCGCCCAACTCGCCGAGGCGGGCGTGCGCGATGTGGTGCGATCTTCTGTTTGCACGATGGAATCTCCGGACCACTACTCCTACCGTCGGGAGCAGCGGACCGGCCGACTCGCAAGCTACGTCTGGCTGGGGCCTGCACTCTCATGACGAACGACATCTTCGGTCCGTTCCCCGGTGGCGCGGAATTCGCCGCCGCCCTGACGGACGCTCAGCGCGCCCGCTTCGAACAACTCGGTGCCAACCTCGACGTGGTCGAGCGGCGGATCGCCGACGCCTGCGCCGCGGCCGGGCGCCCGCGCGAGGAGGTCACCCTGATCGTGGTGACCAAGACCTACCCCGCCGAGGACACCGCGCTGCTCGCCGGACTGGGCGTCACCGACGTTGCGGAGAACCGCGATCAGGACGCCGCTCCGAAGGCCGAACGCTGCGTCAACCTTCCGTTGACGTGGCACTTCGTCGGCCAGTTGCAGACCAACAAGGCCCGTTCGGTGGTCCGTTACGCCGATCTGGTGCATTCGGTGGACCGTGAGCGCCTGGTCGACTCGCTGGCCGCCGCCGTCCGCAACGCCGAACGCCCGCCGCTGGGCTGCCTGGTGCAGGTCGCGCTCGACAAGGAGGCCGGCGAGGGTGAGCACCGCGCGGGCGTGGCGCCGGCCGACGTGCTCGCGCTGGCCGGGAAGATCGCCGACACGCCCGGGCTGCGATTGGACGGTGTGATGACGGTCGCACCGCTCGCGGGCCCGCTGGCGGGCGACCCCGCGCGCTCCTTCGCGCGCCTTGCGGAAATCGCAAGCGCCGTACGCGCGGAGCATCCGACTGCCACGATGGTTTCGGCAGGGATGAGCGGAGATTTGGAGCAGGCGATCGCCGCCGGAGCGACACATGTACGCGTCGGTACGGCGGTACTCGGAGTGCGGTCACCGCTCGGGTAACGTCACCGAGTAAGTAGATCAGACTGCAGGACAAAATAGGACAGAACCTAGCAGATGATCAGTCTGCTGGTAAACCGTGGATCGCATCCGAGCGCACACCTCCGCGGTCTGACGGACCGTCGGCCTGACCGGCCGTGACCATCACGGCGTCCGCAGGTGAACGGTGGGCGCATGAGCGGAGGAGACAGCAGCATGGCCGGCGCGATGCGCAAAATGGCGGTCTATCTCGGCCTGGTCGAGGACGAGACCTACGACAGCCAGGGGTACGACCCCGACGACGACTACGACACGGACCCGGAGCCGATCCGCACCGGTCGCACCGAGGACCTGCGGGCCTCGGCCCCCGCCGCGGCGCCCGCCACCGGGTCGGCGCCCGTGGCCCAGATCGCGCCCCAGCCGGTGCCCGCCGCGGTCCCGATCCGTCAGGAGCAGCCGCGCATGGCTCCCGTGTCGTCCATCACATCCGAGCGCCACCGCAATCTGGAGAAGAGCACCCCGGTGATCATGCCCAAGGTCGTCAGCGAACGAGAGTCCTACCGCATCACCACGCTGCACCCCCGGACCTACAACGAGGCCCGTACGATCGGGGAGCAGTTCCGTGGCGGCACGCCCGTGATCATGAATTTGACCGAGATGGACGACACGGATGCCAAGCGGCTCGTAGACTTCGCGGCTGGACTGGTCTTCGGTCTGCACGGCAGTATCGAGCGCGTGACACAGAAGGTGTTCCTCCTGTCGCCTGCTAACGTCGATGTCACGGCGGAGGACAAGGCTCGGATCGCCGAGGGTGGGTTCTTCAACCAGAGCTGACCCGGCCACGACTTTCTGTGTGGATCAGTTTGACAGTGCGTCACTGACGGACCGTCGGTCAGGGAGAGGGAGAAGTGATGGGGATCTTCGGTTCGGTGCTCTATTGGGTGCTGACCGTGTTCCTGCTGATCCTGCTCTTCAGGCTGGTGATGGACTGGGTGTTTCAGTTCGCTCGATCGTGGCGTCCTGGGAAGGCCATGGTCGTGGTGCTGGAGGCCACGTACACTGTCACGGATCCGCCACTCAAGCTTCTTCGGCGATTCATCCCGCCGTTGCGTCTCGGGGGCGTGGCGCTCGACCTGTCCTTCTTCGTACTGATGATCATTGTGTATGTCCTGATCTCGCTCGTGCAGCGCCTGTCGTTCTGAACGATGCGACAGGATGCCGGTCCGACGATCACGTTGAGGTGAAGAGATGCCATTGACCCCCGAGGACGTTCGGAACAAGCAGTTCACGACCGTCCGGCTGCGCGAAGGCTATGACGAGGACGAGGTCGATGCCTTCCTCGACGAGGTCGAAGCCGAGCTGACCCGCCTGCTGCGCGAGAACGAGGACCTGCGCGCCAAGCTGGCGGCCGCCACCCGTGCCGCCGCGCAGAACCAGGCGAACATGCGCAAGGAGCAGCAGGCTCCGCAGGACGGCGGACGCCCCGGCGCTCCCGTGCCCGCCGCCATATCCGGCCCCCCGGTGCCCGGCCAGCAGCAGGGCCCCGGTCCGCAGCAGCTCGGCGGCCCGCAGCAGCTCGCCGGCCCCCAGCAGGGGATGGGCAACCAGCCGCTCGGCCTGCCGTCCGGCGCGCCGCAGCTGCCTGCCGGTCAGGGCGGCCCGATGGGTGGTCCGATGGGCAACCCGATGCAGCAGCAGCAGATGGGCCAGACCATGGGCGGCCAGCAGCAGCTGGTCCAGCCGATGGGCGGTCAGATGCTGCAGCCGATGGGCAACCCGATGCAGCAGCAGATGGGTCAGGCCATGGGCGGGCAGCAGCTCCAGCCGATGGGTGGCCAGCAGCTGCAGCCGATGGGTGGCCCGATGGGCAACCCGATGCAGCAGCAGCAGGGTCCCGGTGGCGACAGCGCCGCCCGGGTGCTTGCGCTCGCCCAGCAGACCGCCGACCAGGCCATCTCCGAGGCCCGTTCCGAGGCCAACAAGATCGTCGGCGAGGCCCGCAGCCGCGCCGAGGGTCTGGAGCGCGACGCCCGTGCCAAGGCCGACGCGCTGGAGCGGGACGCGCAGGAGAAGCACCGCGTCGCGATGGGCTCGCTGGAGTCCGCCCGTGCCACGCTGGAGCGCAAGGTCGAGGACCTGCGCGCCTTCGAGCGCGAGTACCGCACGCGGCTGAAGTCCTACCTGGAGACCCAGCTGCGTCAGCTGGAGTCGCAGGCGGACGACTCGCTCGCCCCGCCGCGGATCCCCGCCACCGCGTCGCTGCCGCCGGCCGCGTCGTCGATGGCGCCCGCCGGTGCCGGCGCGATGTCCTCCTCGGCACCGTCGTTCGGCTCCACCCCGTCCTTCGGCGGCAACCAGTCCTTCGGCGGCAGCTCCTTCGGCAGCTCGGCCGGCACCCCGTCCTTCGGCGGCGCCTCCGCGAGCTCCAACGGGGCGATGGCGCCGGCGGGCATGACCCAGCCGATGGCGGCCGTGCGGCCGCAGCCCCCGCAGCCGATGCAGCAGGCTCCCGCTCCGATGCGAGGGTTTCTGATCGACGAGGACGGCGACAACTAGCGGTCCCGCAACGCGTAGTCGAAAGGGCGCCCTTGGCCATGACGGCCGGGGGCGCCCTTCGCGTTGAGTGCAACCGGGGGCGCGTGGGTTGCGCGCAGCGGAAGGCGACCAACGGAAAGATCGCGCCGTGGGCAATGACCTGCCGTCACGACGCGATCTGGCGGGTGGGTGCGAGAAGGGGCGCGGGGACCTGCGCGACAAGCGCAAGGCCCGTCCGCAAGGTCGCGATCACGTGCAGGTCACTGTCCTGCGTCGCGATCTTGCGGACGGGTGGTCTTCCGCTTCGCGCAGTTCTCCCCCAGCCCTAGCGGGCCGGGAGGTACCCCCACGCGCCCCTGTCGGTGCTTTATGCCTTGCGGAGGGTGAACTCCAGGGCGAGGCTTTCGTCGGAGAAACGGGGGGCGTCGGGGTCGGTGATGGTGAGGCCGAGGGATTCGGCCAGGACCTCGGCGGCGACCAGGGACTGGTGCTCGGTCAGGGCGGCGAGGGTGTCCTCGTCGGTGGTGGCGAGCTGGAGGTGGATGCGGTCGGCGACGTCGAGGCCGGAGTTCTTGCGGGCCTCCTGGATCTGCCGGATCGCGTCGCGGACCACGCCGAGGCGCTTGAGCTCGGGGGTGATCGCCAGGTCGAGGGCGACGGTCGCGCCGGACTCGTTGGCGACGGCCCAACCCTCGCGCGGGGTCTCGGTGATGATGACCTCGTCGGGGGAGAGGGCCACCGTCTCGCCGTTCAGTTCGACCGAGGTCTGGCCGGTGGCGCGCAGTTCCGCGGCGAGGCGCGCGGCGTCGGCGGCGGCGACCGCCTTGGCGACGTCCTGGACGCCCTTGCCGAAACGCTTGCCGAGGGCGCGGAAGTTGGCCTTGGCGGAGGTGTCGACGAGGGAGCCTCCGACCTCGGCCAGCGACTCCAGGGTGGAGACGTTGAGTTCCTCGGCGATCTGGGCGCGCAGGTCGGCGGGGAGCTCTTCCCAGCCCTGGGCGGCGATCAGCGCGCGGGACAGCGGCTGGCGGGTCTTCACGCCGCTCTCGGCGCGGGTGGCGCGGCCGAGTTCGACCAGGCGGCGGACCAGTGCCATGTGCTTGGAGAGCTCGGTGTCGATGAGCGCCTCGTCGGCGACCGGCCAGCTGCTGAGGTGGACGGAGAGCGGGGCGTCCGGGGTGACCGGGACGACCAGGTCCTGCCAGACCCGCTCGGTGATGAACGGGGTCAGCGGGGCCATCAGGCGGGTCACGGTCTCCAGCGCCTCGTGCAGGGTGGCGAGCGCGGCGGCGTCGCCCTGCCAGAAGCGGCGGCGGCCGCGGCGGACGTACCAGTTGGAGAGGTCGTCGACGAAGCCGGACAGCAGCTTGCCGGCCCGCTGGGTGTCGTACGCCTCGTAGGAGGCGTCCACCTCGCGCACCAGGGTGTGCAGTTCGGACAGCATCCAGCGGTCCAGCTGCGGGCGCTCGGCGGCGGACGGGTCGTTCGCGGAGGGGGCCCAGCCGGCGGTGCGGGCGTACAGGGCCTGGAAGGCGACGGTGTTCCAGTAGGTGAGGAGGGTCTTGCGGACCACTTCCTGGATCGTTCCGTGGCCGACCCGGCGGGCCGACCAGGGGGAGCCGCCGGCGGCCATGAACCAGCGGATCGCGTCGGCTCCGTGCTGGTCCATCAGCGGGATCGGCTGCAGGATGTTGCCCAGGTGCTTGGACATCTTGCGGCCGTCCTCGGCCAGGATGTGGCCCAGGCAGACGACGTTCTCGTAGCTGTTCTTGTCGAACACCAGGGTGCCGACGGCCATCAGTGTGTAGAACCAGCCGCGGGTCTGGTCGATCGCCTCGGAGATGAACTGCGCCGGGTAACGCTGCTCGAACAGCTCCTTGTTGCGGTACGGGTAGCCGTACTGCGCGAACGGCATGGAGCCCGAGTCGTACCAGGCGTCGATCACCTCGGGCACCCGGACCGCCGTGGTGGAGCACTGCGGGCAGGGGAAGGTGACCTCGTCGATGAACGGGCGGTGCGGGTCGAGGCCGGACTGGTCGGTGCCGGTCAGCTCGGAGAGCTGGGCGAGCGAGCCGACGCAGGTCAGGTGGTCGTCCGTGCAGCGCCAGATCGGCAGCGGGGTGCCCCAGTAGCGGTTGCGGGACAGCGCCCAGTCGATGTTGTTGTTCAGCCAGTCGCCGAAGCGGCCGTGCTTGACCGTCTCCGGGTACCAGTTGGTGGCCTCGTTCTCGCGGATCATCGCGTCCTTGACGGCGGTGGTCCGGATGTACCAGGACGGCTGCGCGTAGTACAGCAGCGCGGTGTGGCAGCGCCAGCAGTGCGGGTAGCTGTGCTCGTACGGCAGGTGACGGAACAGCAGGCCGCGGGCCGACAGATCGGTGACCAGGGTTTCGTCGGCCTTCTTGAAGAACACCCCGCCGATCAGCGGGACGTCCGCGGCGAAGGTGCCGTCGCTCTCCACCGGGTTGACCACGGGCAGGCCGTAGCGGCGGCAGGTCGCGAGGTCGTCGGCGCCGAAAGCGGGCGACTGGTGGACGATGCCGGTGCCGTCCTCGGTGGTGACGTAGTCGGCCGTCAGCACGTAGTGGGCGTCCGGGATCTCGACCAGCTCGAACGGGCGCTGGTAGGCCCAGCGCTCCATCTCGGCGCCGGTGAAGGACTCGCCGGTGGGCTCCCAGCCCTCGCCGAGGGCCTTGGCGACCAGCGGCTCGGCGACCACCAGGCGCTCGTTGCCGTCGGTGGCGACCACGTAGGTCACCTCCGGGTGGACGGCGGCGGCGGTGTTGGAGACCAGGGTCCACGGGGTGGTGGTCCACACCAGCAGGGCGGCGGTGCCGGCCAGCGGGCCGGAGGTGAGCGGGAAGCGTACGAACACCGAGGGGTCGACCACGGTCTCGTAGCCCTGGGCCAGCTCGTGGTCCGACAGGCCGGTGCCGCAGCGCGGGCACCACGGGGCGACGCGGTGGTCCTGGACCAGCAGGCCCTTGTCGAAGATCTGCTGGAGCGACCACCAGACCGACTCGATGTAGGACGGGTCCATGGTGCGGTAGGCCTGGTCCATGTCGACCCAGTAGCCCATCCGCTCGGTGAGCTCGGCGAAGGCGTCGGTGTGCCGGGTGACCGACTCGCGGCACTTGGCGTTGAACTCGGCGATGCCGTACTTCTCGATGTCCGGCTTGCCGGAGAAGCCCAGCTCCTTCTCCACCGCGAGCTCCACCGGCAGGCCGTGGCAGTCCCAGCCGGCCTTGCGGGCCACGTGGTAGCCCTTCATGGTGCGGAAGCGCGGGAAGACGTCCTTGAAGACGCGGGCCTCGATGTGGTGCGCGCCCGGCATGCCGTTGGCGGTGGGCGGGCCCTCGTAGAACACCCATTCGGGGCGGCCCTCGGACTGCTCCAGGCTGCGCTGGAAGACCTTCTGGTCCCGCCAGAAGGAAAGGATCTGGTGCTCGAGCGCGGGCAGGTCGACCTGCGCGGGAACGGTGTTGTAGGTGGGCGACATGGGTGCGTCTACCTCCGGCGGATGCGTGGACTGGCTCCGACGGAGGGACGAGACGGCGAGCCGCCCCGCGGTACCACCCTCCTTGACCGCGCGCGCTGCGGCCCTCTCTTTGGGTTTGCTGCCGGGTCTAGTAGGCCCTGACCGGGCCGTTCTTCCGGCGGCTCCGGGGTGATCTTCCCGCCGTGCACACCCCCGGGCTCGCACCTTCCCCGGGTCGCTCATGGCTGCGTACGTCGGTACTCGTCCCATCTGCGCCTTGCACGGCCCAGTGTATCGGCCCCCGCAAGCCGTTTCGCGCACCCGTGAGCCGGGGCCCGGGTGGTTAGCCGGAGGCGTTCTGGGCACAACTTGTGCAGCGCCGGGACTGACGGAGGCTGGGTGGGTGGGATCGAAGAAACGCTTCGGTATGTCCCGTTGTGGGGCGATTCGATGAGGTTTATCGTTCCGGGACCGGCAAGATCGTCGGGAACCGACGCTTCTGATCATTCGTGAATGAGGTCGAAAGCCATGGCTGAGAAGGCGACAGGAACCGTGACCGCGAGGTCGCGCAAGGCCGTGGCGAGCGACCCTGGGGAGGGGACCGTGAGTACTGCGCGGCGAAAGACCGGCACCACCGGACACACCGCGGCCAGCAGCCGCACCCACGTGCCGGCCGGCTCCGGCGCGCGCGGCGCCGAGGCGGTGGACCCGGCCGAGCTGCCGGTCCGGCCCGGCGAAGAGCCGTGGACGGCCGCCGAGGTCGCCGAGCTCCACGACGAACTGGCGTCCGACCTGCTGCGGCTGCGCGCCGAGATCGAGGCCTCCGAGGCCGCCATCGCCGGCCTGATGCGGGACTCCAACGACGGCGCGGGCGACGACCAGGTCGACGCCGGCACCAAGAACATCAACCGGGAGAGCGAGCTGTCGCTCGCCAACAACGCGCGCGACAGCCTCGCCCAGACCGAACGTGCGCTGGCCCGCCTCGAAGGCACCGGCTTCGGCCTGTGCGAGTCCTGCGGCCAGCCCGTCGGCAAGGCCCGCCTGCAGGCCTTCCCGCGCGCCACCCTCTGCGTCAGCTGCAAGGCGAAGCAGGAACGTCGCTGACCGCCGGCTGCGCCTCGGCCGCCCCCCGCGCGGCGCATTGCCCCACAGGGCGGCCAACGGGCCGACGGGTGTCGTACTCTCGTCCCCGTAAGGTCGACCGGAATATCCCACGGCAGCGGAGCGGATCATCAGCACGCCAGGTTCCCACCAGACCCAGGACGACGCCGTCCCCGGCACCCCCTCCGCCTCCGCCGAGGCGGGTGAGCGGGTGAGCCCTGCCGCGCCCGAGGAACGGCGGGGCGAGGAGCGCCGGGCCGGGGGTGGCGCGACCGCTGCCGAAGGCGGCCGTGCGGTGGTCCGCCGTCGCCGGATCAGCGTGCTGCTGGTCGTCGCGGTGCTCGCTTACCTGATCGACCTCGGCTCCAAGCTGCTGGTCGTCGCCAAGCTGGAGGACCACACCGCGCCGATCCAGGTGATCGGCGACTGGATGACCCTCCAGGTGATCCGCAACGGCGGCGCCGCGTTCGGCATAGGACAGGCGCTGACCGTGCTGTTCACCGCCATCGCCACCGGCGTCATCGTGGTGATCTGGCGGATCGCGCGACGCCTGTACAGCCTGCCCTGGGCGATCGCCCTCGGCCTGCTGCTCGGCGGGGCGTTCGGCAACCTCACCGACCGGCTGTTCCGCTCGCCGTCCGCGTTCCGCGGACACGTGGTCGACTTCATCTCGGTCCAGCACTTCGCGGTCTTCAACCTCGCGGATTCGGCGATCGTGTGCGGTGGGATCCTGGTCGTGCTGCTGTCGTTCCGCGGCACCAACCCGGACGGGACCACGCACGGAGCTCCGGCCGCTTCGGCCGAGGAGAAGACCGCGGGCGAGGGCGAGGACGGGGAGTCCAAGGCCTGAGGCCCCCACTGGCGGACGTCGGGCAGGTGCGGGTCGGGCATACTCGGGTGGGTGAGTATCGCAGCGCAGACCCGTAGCCTCCCCGTACCCGACGGCCTGGAGGGTGAGCGGCTGGACGCCGCCCTGGCCCGGATGTTCGGGTTCTCCCGCACCAAGGCCGCCGAACTCGCCGCCGACGGCAAGGTCAGCCTGGACGGCGCGGTCGCCGGGAAGTCGGACCGGGTCACCGCCGGGTCCTGGCTGGAGGTCGAGATCCCCGCCCCCGCCGCGCCGGTCCAGATCGTCGCCGAAGCGGTCGAGGGCATGCGGATCATCCACGACGACGACCACGTGGTCGTCATCGACAAGCCCGTCGGCGTCGCCGCGCACCCCAGCCCCGGCTGGACCGGCCCCACCGTCATCGGCGGCCTGGCCGCCGCCGGCTACCGCATCTCCACCTCGGGCGCCGCCGAGCGCCAGGGCGTCGTGCACCGCCTCGACGTCGGCACCTCCGGGATCATGGTGGTCGCCAAGTCCGAGCGCGCCTACACCGACCTGAAGCGGCAGTTCCACGACCGGGTCACCGAGAAGAAGTACAACGCGCTGGTCCAGGGCCACCCCGACCCGCTGTCCGGCACGGTGGACGCGCCGATCGGCCGGCACCCCAGCAGCGACTGGAAGTGGGCGGTGACCCGGGACGGCAAGCCGTCCGTCACCCACTACGACCTGATCGAGGCCTACCGCGCCGCCTCCCTGCTGGACATCAAGCTGGAGACCGGCCGCACCCACCAGATCCGGGTCCACATGTCCGCGCTGCGCCACCCCTGCGTCGGCGACCTCACCTACGGTGCGGACCCCACGCTCGCCAAGCGGCTCGGCCTGACCCGGCAGTGGCTGCACGCCGTCTCGCTCGGCTTCGAACACCCCGAGGACGGGCGCTGGGTCGAGTTCACCTCCGCCTACCCCGACGACCTGCAGCACGCGCTGGACGTCATCGCGGCGGAGAGCTGAGATGGCCGTCGTCATCCGGGTCGCCGCCGACGAGGAGGACCTCGCGGCGGTGTGGGCGGTGCGGCGGGCGGTGTTCGTCGAGGAGCAGGAGATTCCTGCGGAGCTGGAGTACGACGAGTACGACGCGACATCGGTGCACCTGCTGGCGGTCGGGGAGGACGGCGCTGCGCTGGGCACCGCGCGGCTGATCTCGGGGGCGGAGGCGCTCGGGCTCACCGAGGGCGTCCAGGACCGGGTACTGCTGGGGCGGCTCGCTGTGGTTCGTGAGGCTCGTGGCACCGGTCTGGGTGTGCGGCTGGTGCGGGCTGTGGAGGAACTCGGGCGTGAGCGCGGCGCGAAGGAGCTCGAACTTCATGCGCAGGTGCGGGCGTTGGGCTTCTACGAGCGGCTCGGGTATGCGGCGGAAGGGCCTGAGTACGACGACGCGGGGATTCCGCATCGGACGATGACGCGGGTGCTGTAGGTCGGGTTGGTCCGCCGGTGGGCGGTGGTAGGTGGTGAAGGGCTGCGGTCGGGAGGGTGGGCCGCAGTCCTTTGCGTTGGGTGGGGGTTGGGGGGTTGGGGGGGTTGCGGGAGAGGGGCGAGGGAGGGGGCGCGGCGGCGGGTGATGGCGGTGCGGGGGGTGGGGTGGTTGGGGTTTTTGCGGGGGCCCCCCCCCCCCCCCCCGCCCCCCCCACCAAAATATGGGGTGGGGGGGGGGGGGGGGTGGGGGGGGGGGGGGGGGGGGGGGGGGGGTTTGTGTTTTTTTTTTATACCCCCCA
>NZ_JBVJHA010000016.1:0-149029 GCF_055587065.1 Kitasatospora sp. NPDC048662
GGGGGGGGGGGGGGGGGGGGGGTGGGGGGGGGGGGGGGGGGGGGGGGGGGGGGGGTGGGGGTCTTTTGCCCGCCCACCCACCCGTGGCCCACCTGCAGGGAATGTGAGGAGGGGGGGGCGGGGGCCGAAGGGGAGGGAGGGCTGTGAGGAGGGCTGGGGGAAGGGGAGACGGGGAGGCAGGTGGGGGGAGGGGGCGGCGGGGGAGGCGAGGGGTCAGGTGGGGGAGGGGACGGCGGGGGCCGCGAGGAGGCAGGTGGGGGGAAGGGGACGGCGGGGGCAGACGGGGGGAGGGGAGACGAGGAGGCAGGTAAGGGGAGGGGACGGCAGGGGCCGCGAGGAGGCAGGTGGGGGGACGGGGCGGCGGGGGAGGCGAGGGGGCAGGCGGGGGAAGGGGAGGGTGGGGCCGCGAGGAGGGGAGGAGGAGGGAGGGGGCGAGGGGGAGGTGAGGAGGCAGGTGGGGGAAGGGGAGGGCAGGTGCGAGGAGGGCAGGTGGGGGGAGGGGCGGCGGGGGAGGCGAGGTGGGGGTGTGTGGGGGTGTGGGTTGACGTGGGGCCTACTGGGGGCGTGGTTAGGATCTGCGGTTATGGGGTTCGCTGAGGCGTGGCGTGGGTGGGTGGTGCGTCGGCGGGTGGTGGTGGCCGGGGGCGCGGTGGTGGGGTTGTTGGTGGGGGGTGGGGCGGTGGTCGCGGCGGTGGGGGAGCCGGGTGCGGTGCATCGGGAGGATCGGTTTTTGGAGGGGGCGGACGGGGTTCGGATTGATACCTCGTTCTTTTCGGCGGGTGGGGCGGGGCGGCGGCCGGCCGTTCTGTTGGCGCATGGGTTCGGGGGGTCGAAGGAGGGGGAGCGGCAGCGGGCCGAGGAGTTGGCTCGGGCCGGGTATGCGGTGCTGACGTGGTCGGCGCGCGGGTTTGGGCAGTCGTCCGGGCAGATCGGGCTGAATGAGCCGGAGCGTGAGGTCGCGGATGTGTCGCGGCTGGTGGACTGGTTGGCGCAGCGGCCCGAGGTGCAGTTGGACGGGGAGGGCGATCCGCGGGTCGGGGTGACGGGGGCGTCGTACGGTGGGGCGGTGTCGCTGTTGGCGGCCGGGTACGACAAGCGGATTGATGCGATTGCGCCGCAGATCACCTGGTGGAATCTGGCGGATGCGTTGTTTCCGCAGGCGGCGCAGGGGAGTTCGGCCGCCGACGGGGTGTTCAAGAAGTTGTGGGCGGGGATCTTCTTCACCACGGGTTCGGCGTCCGGGCTGGGTGAGGGCGGGCCGAAGCAGCAGGTGCAGGGGCCGGTGGGGTGTGGGCGGTTCCGGGACGAGCTGTGTGCGATGTACAACCGGGTGGCGGCGGCCGGGCGGCCGGATGCGGACGCGGTGCGGGTGTTGGAGCGGTCGAGCCCGTCGTCGGTGGCAGAGCGGATCAAGGTGCCGACGCTGGTGATCCAGGGCCAGCAGGACTCGTTGTTCCCGCTGGACCAGGGGGACCGGATCGCGAAGGCGGTGGCCGCGAACGGTGCGCCGGTGGCGGTGGACTGGTTCGGTGCGGGCCATGACGGCGGGCAGGAGAGCAGTACCCGCTCGGACGCCCGGGTGACGGCCTGGTTCGATCATTATCTGAAGGGTGCCGGCGGTTCCACCGGGCCCGCGTTCCGGGTGACGCGTACCGGTGGCGTCGATTCGACGGGTTTCCAGGCGGTGCTGCGCGGCGCGGATGCCGATGTCTACCCCGGGTTGGGTGGGACGGCGCAGCGCAGTGTGGAGTTGACGGGCCGTGAGCAGCGGGTGGCGAACCCGCCCGGTGGTGCGCCGCCGAATATTTCGACGCTGCCGGGGATCGGGGCGCTGTCCCAGTTGTCCTCGGTGGGGGCAGGCCTGTCGATCGACTTCCCCGGCCAGTTCGCGTCGTTCGATTCCGCGCCGCTGGGCAGTGCGCTGCACCTGACGGGTGCGCCGACGGTGGCGGTGCGGGTGGCGGCGGATGTGCCGGAGGCGGTGCTGTTCGCGAAGGTGTACGACGTCGCGCCGGACGGGAAGCAGGTGCTGCCGCAGCAGTTGGCCGCGCCGTTGCGGGTGACCGGGGCGGACGCGGCGGGCGGGCGGACGGTGCAGGTGGCGCTGCCGGCCGTGGACCACGAGTTCCCGGCCGGGCATCGGCTGCGGCTGGTGCTGGCGTCCACCGACCTGGCGTACGCCTCACCGGCGCAGGCCGCGACGTACACGCTGTCCGTGGCCGGGCCGCTGAGTGTGCCGACGGTGGAGCAGTTGCGCACCGAGGCCGCGCCGGTGCCGAACCGGACCTGGGTGCTGCCACTGGTGGCGCTGGCGATCGGTGCGCTGCTGGTGTTCGCGCGGCGGCGGCGGGTGGCGACTCCTGCGCCGGATCCGGAGCTGGCCGGGGTGCCGTTGCAGATCACCGGGCTGTCGAAGAAGTACAAGGGGTCGGTGGACCGTTACGCGGTACGGGAGTTGTCGTTCCGGGTGGAGGCCGGGCAGGTGCTCGGTCTGCTCGGTCCCAACGGCGCGGGCAAGACCACCACGCTGCGGATGCTGATGGGTCTGATCCGCCCCGACGAGGGCGAGATCCGGGTGTTCGGGCACGCGATCCGGCCGGGTGCGCCGGTGCTGTCCCGGGTCGGGGCGTTCGTCGAGGGCGCGGGCTTCCTGCCGCACCTGAGCGGGCGGGCCAACCTGGAGTCGTACTGGGCGGCCACCGGGCGGCCGGTCGAGGACGCGCACTTCGCGGAGGCGTTGGAGATCGCCGGTCTCGGCGAGGCGCTGGAGCGTGCGGTGCGGACGTACTCGCAGGGCATGCGACAGCGGCTGGCGATCGCGCAGGCCATGCTGGGCCTGCCCGATCTGCTGATCCTGGACGAGCCGACCAACGGGCTCGACCCGCCGCAGATCCGTGAGATGCGGGAGGTGATGGTCCGTTATGCCGCCGCCGGGCGGACCGTCATCGTCTCCAGCCACCTGCTCGCCGAGGTCGAGCAGTCCTGCACCCACCTGGTGGTGATGGAGCGCGGCCGGCTGGTGGTGGCCGGGCCGACTGTGGAGATCACCGGTGCGGGTGAGCAGTTGCTGGTGAGTGTCGAGGAGGGGTACGGGGAGGCGGCGGCGGTCGCGGAGAAGCTGGCCGCGTTGGGCGGGGTGGAGTCGGTGCAGGCGGTGGACGGCGGGTTGTTGGTTCGGCTGGACGGGCTGCCGGTGAGTCGGTTGACCGCCGAACTGGTGCGTCTGGGCGTACCGGTGGCGGGCATCGGCCCGCAGCGACGGCTGGAGGACGCCTTCCTGTCCCTGATCGGAGGAGCGGCATGAGCGCGGTGAGCGCGGTGAGCGCGGTGGCGGACACGGCGGCTCCCGGGTACCGGCCCGGGCGGACCTTGCCGCTGCGGGTCGAGGCGATGCGGCAGTTGCGGCGGCGTCGGACCCTGGTGGTCGGTGGGGTGCTGGCGGTGCTGCCGTTGATCGTTCTGGCGGCTTTTCAGATCGGTGGGACGCCCGGGCGGGAGAATCGCACCACGTTCATCGAGCTGGCCACCGCGTCCGGGGTGAACTTCGCGACCACGCTGCTGTTCATGGGCACCGGGTTCCTGCTGGTGATTCCGGTGGCACTGTTCTGCGGTGACACCGTTGCGTCCGAGGCGAGTTGGTCCTCGCTGCGGTACCTGCTGGCGGCCCCGGTGCCGCGGGCCCGGTTGCTGGCGCGGAAGTTCACTGTGGCGATGGGGTTCTCGGCCGCGGCGGTCGTGCTGCTGCCCGCCGTCGGGCTGGTGGTCGGTACGGCCGCGTACGGGTGGGGCGACCTGAAGCTTCCCACCGGGGCGACGCTCTCCGCGACCGAGGCGCTGCCGCGCCTGGCGCTCGCCGTGCTGTACGTCTTCCTCGCCGAGATCGTGGTCGGCGCGCTGGCGTTCTGGCTCTCCACCGCGACGGACGCTCCGCTGGGGGCGGTGGGCGGCGCGGTGTTCGCGTCGATCATCACGGGTGTGCTGGACGCCGTCACCGCGCTCGGTTCGCTGCGCGAGTGGTTCCCCGCGCACTGGCAGTACGCGTGGGCGGACGCGTTGCAGCCACAGCTGGAGTGGGGCGGGATGGTGCAGGGGGTGGTGCTGTCGCTGTCGTACTCGGTGGTGCTGTTGGCGCTGGCGTTCCGTGGGTTCGCGACGAAGGACGTGGTGTCGTGAGGGTCGGTCAGAAGCCGCGGTGGACGCCGTCGGGGTCGGTGGAGCGGAGGTAGTCGGCGAAGTCCAGGTTGGCGATGGAGAGGTTGTTCTCGACGCTCCACAGTCTGGTGGCCACCACCCGGACGGTCGGGGTCGCCGGGTCGCGCAAGTGGGCGACCAGGAGGGGGAGTTCGGGGTCCGTGAGGGCTCGGCGGTCGGCGAGGACGAGCAGCGGGTGGTGGTAGCCCGACGGCAGGTGGGCCGTCAGGCCGGCGAGGTGGAGGCCGGCGAAGGCGGGGTCGTCGACCGGGACGACGACGGGGAGGAAGCCCTCCTCGGTAGGGGTGGCCAACACCTCGCACAGGCGCTGCCAGGCCGCTGGGTCGGCGAAGTCGGTGCGCACCACCAGGGCGCCGGCGGTCATCGGGCACCGTCACGGAGCAGCAGGAGGTCGAGGGACTGGGCGTGGGCGTGCGAGGCCCAGGTGGGGAGGTGTTCGGTGAGGAACCAGGCGGCGTCTTCGAGGTCGTCGTCCTCCAGGTTGGCGGTGGGGTGGTCGGGGAGGGCCTTGGGGTCAAGGGCGGCGAGGTCGGTCAGGACGGCGGGGAGGGCGGCGTGCGGGGTGAGGGTGGGGTAGGGCCAGGGCCGGTCGTCGGTGGCGCCGTCCGGCCAGGGCCAGCGTCGGGACCAGAGGCCGGTGAGGGCGGGCAGGCGCAGGGCGCGGAAGACGTCGGCGAGTTCGTCCCAGTGGCGGCCCGCGAGGACGGCCTCGCCCAGGGGGGTGCCGAGGGTGCCCGCGAGAGTCGGCAGCAGGGCGGTGTAGCGGGAGTCCGCGTCGGCGCGCAGGCGGCCGGAGAGCAGCTCGGTGAGGGCCGCGCAGCGCGGGACGCCCGGCAGCCCCGGCCCGCCCGAGCCGGGCAGGCGCAGCAGCAGCGCGGCGTCCACCGCGAAGGCGGTGACGTACTGTTCGGCCATGTCCGGCACTCTTCCCCAGGGGTGTGACAACTCCGGTGCGGTGTACGGGAGTCGGGTCGGGATCGGCTCAGGAGAAGCGGAAGAGCTGGGACTTGTCGTTGGACAAGCAGGTGGTGATGGTCAGGGTGCTGTCGGTGCCGCTGTCGGTGAGGCAGCTCTGGATGCCAAAGCCGAACTTGAGTTGGAAGCTGTTGGAACCGGCCACGACGAGGGACCAGTTGGTCATCGGGGAGGAACCGCCGCTGATCAGTTTGGCGTTGTTCGGGCTGTCCGTGTAGACGCCGCCGAGGCTGACGCCGCTGCCGCTCTTGCAGGCGGTGAAGGTGGTCTGGCCGGAGCCGTCGGTGCTCTTGATCCAGCCGTAGGAGGTGTTCTTGCCCGACACCACGGGGATGCCCGCGGTCAGCGCGTCCGAGCCGAGGCCGGCGGCCTGGCCGGTGCCGACGTTGACCAGTCGGCCCCAGCCGCTGCCGCCGCAGCCGGAGGCCGGGCCGCCGCCGGTGGTGGGGGGTTTGGAGGTGTTCGGGGCGGGCTGGGCCGGGGTGGAACCGCCGCCGTTGTTCGAGCCGCCGCCCGAGCCGCCGCCCGAGCCACCGGTGTTCGAGCCGCCGTTGTTGGTGCCTCCGGAGCCGCCCGTGCTGCCGCCGGTGTTGTTCGAGGAACCGCCGTTGGTGGAGCCGCCGTTGCCCTGGTCGGGTGCGCCGCCGGGCTGCGGGGGGTTGCCGTTCGGGTCGGTGGACGGTGGGGCGGAGGACTGGGGCTGCTGCGGTTCCGGGCTGTTCCGGGCGGGGTCGGAGGGTGATCCGATGGGGCTGGAAGTTCCTTGGTTGCCGGGTGAGTTGGCGCCGTTGGTGGACTCCGGGCGGTGCTGCCAGGGCAGCAGTTCGAGCTGCTGGGCCGTCACCCCGCCGCCGGTGACCAGTACCAGCGGCAGGAACAGGGTGACGAGCCGCCGGCGACCGGGGCGTTCTGCCCGCTTGCGGGCGGTGGCGGCGGGCGGGGGTTCGAGGGCCACGACGGCGCCCAGTCCGGCCTGGGTGGACATTGCCTGCCGGGCGGCGAGGGCCATTGCCGCGGCGTCCGGGTAACGTTCGCCGGGTTCTTTGGCGAGGGCCTTCGCGACCACCGCGCGCACCGGCGCGGGCACCGTCCCGGGCAGTTCCGGTGCCGGTTCGCGGACGTGCTTGAGCACCACCTCCAGCGGGGTCTCGCCGGTGAACGGCGGCTTCCCGGCCAGGAGTTCGTACAGGACCACGCCGACCGAGTACAGGTCGGAGGCGGCCGAGGCGTCCTTGCCCTCGGCGCGTTCCGGGGCCATGTACAGGGCGGTGCCGACTACCGCGTGGGCGGTGGTGATCCGGGTGTCGGCCAGGGTGCGGGCGATGCCGAAGTCGGTGACGGTGATCCGGCCGTCCTGGTCGATCATCAGGTTGGACGGCTTGATGTCGCGGTGCACGATGCCCTGTTGATGCGCGGCGTGCAGGGCGTCCAGCATCTGTGCGGCGATGTCGAGCGCCCGGTCCGGCGGGAAGCTGCCGCGTCCCTTGGCCTTGTCCAGCGGCCGGCCGGACAGCAGTTCCATCACGATGTACGCGATCTTCGCGGACGGGTCGGAGGCGTCCTCGCCGTAGTCATGGATGTGCACCACGCCGCGGTGGCTCATCGCCGCCAGCACGGTCGCTTCGCGGCGGAACCGGGCCGCGAAGACCTCGTCCTCCATCAGCGCCGGAAGCACGATCTTCACCGCGACCTGACGGCCCAGCACGTGGTCGTCCGCCCGCCAGACCTCGCCCATGGCGCCGCTGCCGAGCCGCTCGGTGAGGGCGTAGCGGCCCCCGAGTACCGTCCCCCGACCCCACATGTCCCGTTTCCCCCGAGCATGGTGTACGACCTGTCAACAAGAGAGTCTGGCCTGCCGGGCCACCCGATGGGAAGTCGGCCGGGCCCCCTCTTCGCGCGGCGACTCTACACGCCGCCCGGGCACGTCCGTTCGAGTGGAACGTTGGTACTGACGTACGGTCAAGTGACGGGCCGTGCAGGACAGATCCGAAGGAGCGCCACCGTGACCGGCAACTCGATCGACTTCACCACCGGGCGACCCGGGACGCGGCCGCTGGACGTCAGCTGGAACCACGGCTCGCCGTCGGCCAAGCACAACACCGACCCCGACCTGCAGGTGTACGCGTACGACGAGCACACCGTGATCCTGCGGCAGAACATGGCCGTCAACTACGAGGCGCCGTTCCTGTACCTGCTGTTCGGCAACGAGCGGGCCGTGCTGATCGACACCGGGGCCACCGCCGAAGCCGAGTACCTGCCGCTGCGGCGGACGGTGGACGAGCTGATCGACGGCTGGCTGGCGCGCAACCCCCGGGAGGACTACCGGCTGCTGGTGGTGCACACCCATGCGCACGGCGACCACGTCGCCGGGGACGGGCAGTTCGCGGACCGGCCCGGGACGGAGCTGGTGCCGGCCGGAAAGGACAGCGCCTGGCCGTGGTTCGGCTTCGACGCCGACCCGGAGGCCGTCGCCCGGATCGACCTCGGCGGGCGGGTGCTGGAGTGCCTGGCCACCCCCGGGCACCACGCCGCCTCGGTCACCTACTACGACCCGTGGAGCGGCTTCCTGCTCACCGGCGACACCGTCTACCCCGGCCGCCTCTACATCGAGGACTGGGCCGCGTTCACCCACAGCATCGATCGGATGATCGACCTGGCTGAACGGCGGCCCGTCACCCACGTGCTCGGCTGCCACATCGAGATGTCGATCCGGCCCGGCGTCGACTACCCCATCCGGTACACCCACCAGCCGTACGAGGCGCCGCTGGAACTCACCGTGGCGCACCTGTACGAGATCCGCGGGGCACTCGGCGCGACGGCCGCGCACGGCGGAGAACCGCGGCGCATCGCACTGCCGCGGTTCATCCTCTGGCCGAGTGAGTAGCCGGCCGGGCGGTCAGCGACGCAGGCGGGCGTCCTCGGCGAGGGACTGCACCAGGGCCTCCACCCGCTCGGGTGGCAGGCCCCGGGAGACGAACCAGGCGCCGACATTGCGGACGTCCCGCTCCAGGAAGGACAGGCCGCGCGGGTTCGCCACCACGTCCACGATCTGCGGGACGTCGATGATCACCAGGCGGCCCTGGTGCACCAGGATGTTGTACGCCGAGAGGTCGCCGTGCGCGTAGCCGTCGTACGCCAGCAGTGAGAGGCTGCGGCCCAGCTGCTCCCAGAGGTCGTCGATGTCGGCCTCCTCGGCGCGCAGTTGGGCCAGCCGCGGGGCGGCCGTGCCCGCCTCGTCGCCGACGAACTCCATCAGGATCTCGGTGCCGGTGATCTGCACCGGGTACGGCACGGCGACCCCCGCCGACCACAGGCGGCACAGCGCCGAGAACTCGGCCGCCGCCCACTGGCCGGCGATCGCCTCCTTGCCGAACGCGGTGCGCTTGGCCATCGCCCGGCTGACCCGGGACTCCTTGTGCTGGCGGCCCTCCAGGTAGCCCGAATCCCGGTGGAACATGCGGTGCTGGGCATCGCGGTAGCGCTTGGCCGCCATCAGGGTGCGGCGCTCGGCGCCGGGGACGGCGCGCTCCAGCAGGAAGACGTCGGCCTCCTTGCCGGTCTTCACGATTCCCAACTCGGTGTCTACGGCCGCGAGTTCGGTGATCACCCAGTCGGGGCGCGGCTGCGGGCCCTTCTCGGTCGGGGTGGACTGGTCCCAGGTGGACCAGCGGTCGCCGACGGCGGGGCCGTCAGGGGTGGTCGGGGCCTCGTGGTCCTCCTCGAAGTCGAACTCCTCGGAGGGGAAGTACAGGTACTCGGGCTCGGCGTCGTCGAAGCGGTCGGCCTTGCGGCCACGACGGGAAGCGCCCTTGGGGCGGATACGGGAGAAGGAATCGCTGTCGGCAAAGCGCTCGCGCACTGCGGTGGCTCCTGAGGAGTGGCCCACCGGGGCGCGGTATGACGCGCAGTCAGCCGGTGGGGAGAAGACGGGGGGAAGAGGCGTATGGCGCGCAGGCGAAAGCGCGCCGCGTCACGGCGGCAACCATCCTGGCCACACCTCCTCACTCGTCTCGCCACCCGCGCATGGGTGCTTGCGGGCGGACTTGGACCACCTTAGCCAGCGGGCCGGTGGATGCAAACGGTTTTTTCGCGGAGTGGGGAGGGTGAGGTTCGGGGCGGTGGCGGGCGGGGGTGGCCTTGGTGGCTGTGACAGCTAAATGATCGACATATCTCAATGGTTGACCTATCGTCTTCGCATGACCGATCGTCAACTGCCCGAGCCCACACGGCTCGTGCTCACCGCGCTCGCCGACGCGCCCCGGCACGGATACGCGATCCTCCAGGAAGTCCTGGCGATCACCGACGGGCGGACCAGGATGCTCACCGGCACCCTCTACACGGCGCTGGACCGGCTGCTGCAGCAAGGGCTCATCCAGGTCGAGGCCGAGGAGGTCGTGAACGGGCGGCTGCGGCGCAGCTTCGCCCTGACCGACCAGGGCCGGCACACCCTGACCGAGGAGACACGGCGGCTGCGCGCCGGGGCCGACGAGGCCGAACGTCGGCTTGCCCTCGGCGGATTGCGGCTGAGCGGGTTGCGGCTGAGCGGGGGGACGGCATGACCCGTCCGTTCATCGGGTTGCTGCGCCGTCTGTACCCCACCGGATACCGGGCCGTGCACGGCGAGGAGATCGTCGCCGTCTTCGCCGAATCCGTTCGGCATGCCGACCGCCGTACCGCCGTGCGCGAGTGGGCCGTCCTGGCCGCGCACGCGCTGCGGCTGCGCGCCCGGCTCAGCTCCCGCGACCCGGCGGGCCGGGTGCTCGCCGGTGCCGCGCCGTTCCTGGTGGCCGGTGGGGCCGCACTGGGCGCGGTCCAGCTGCTGACCATGCTGCTCACGCGCGGCACGTACGACATGCCGGCGGCGCTGGACGTCGCTCACGCCGCACCCTGGGTCCTCGCCCTGCTGTGTGCCCTGCTCGGGCGTTGGGCCCCGGCCCGGGTCCTCGTCCTGCTCGCCGTCGCCGCCGCGCAGCTCGGTGCGGACGCGGAGTCCATCGGGGCCACCAGCCTGCTCGGAGTCTGGGCCTTCGTGGGCGCGTTGGTGCTCCTCGCCCCGCCCGACGCGGTCGAGCTCTCCCGGCGCGACCGCACCCGGCTCGTGGCCGCCGCGACGGCCGTCGCCCTGCCGATGATCGGTATCGCCGCCCTGTGGCTCGGCGTTTGGGCCGAGGACTACGCCGCTGTCCTGTTCCCGCCGATCGCGCAGACCCCGATCGACACGTCCCTCGCCTGGCCGGCGGTCGTCATGGCCGTCGCGTACCTGCTGCACCTCGCCGACCCCGGCACCGACCGACTGCGGGCCGTCGGCGTGGCGCTGGCCGCCCTGCCCTGGGCCGCGATGGTGGCCCCGCCGCTCTACCGCAACGCGCCCGCCGAGCCGCGCGACCTGCTGCGCGACGCTGTCGTCGTTCTCGGGTTCCTGGCCGCGGCCACAATCATCGGCCTGCGGCGCCGCAACCGCCTTGCCGGCGCGGGCCGAGGGGGAGCGGCCGGCCCGCGGCTCTGAACGGCAGTCGAGAGGCCCCGTCGATCCCTGGGCAGCAGGGGCGGCGGGGCCTCGCGTGCGTCGTGGGCGGGCACGCGTTGCGGAAGCGGCCTGCCGTCACGGCGTCGATGAAGGCGGCGAAGCTCGCCGGGCCGAACGGCAGGTGGGAGCCCTCGGGGTGCTTTGGGTCGCGGACGGGCACGATGCCTTCGGTGGCGGCCAGGTGCCGTGCAGCCGGGCGGGTGAGTGCCGATGACGTGGTGACGACGGCCGCCGCGATGCGGGACGGGCCCGCTGCCCGTGGGGTGCGCCGAGTCAAGGGCGGCCGAGTTGCCTGCGGCGATGGAGGGGCAACTGGCGTGGCATGCAGCGGGACTCCGAACGGTGAACACGGGGCGGCGAATCCGGGGAGCCGTTTCGGGTGGCGGTGCGGCAGGAGTGGGCCGAAGAGGCCGGCGGGTGGCCGGAGTTCGGGGTCGTGTCGGCTCTTGTCGCCCGTGACGCCGGACGGGGCCGCCGCTGTGGCGGCACGGTGTGCCCTTCGAGCAGGCCCGGCCCCGGGTGAGGTGCGGGTTGGGGGCGGTGGCAGGGCGTCCGGGCCGGCGCGTTTGTGCAGGCGGCGGCGGAGGCGCAGCGCGTGGTTGGTGCGTTCCCGGGGGCGCGATCGGCCCGGGCGATTTGAGTGTGCCCGAGGCCGGCGGGGGCAAGTGGCGGGCCCGGTGAGGTGGGGCGATAGAGAGATAGTGCCGTATCCTTCCCTACTGCTTGGGTGATAGGGAATGATGGGGAAGGATGCGGCAGTGCAGGAGTTCTACTCCGTCGAGGATGTGGCCGAGCTGCTGGGGCTGCATGTGAAGACCGTCCGGGGTTATGTGCGGGACGGGAAGTTGAAGGCGGTGCGGATCGGGAAGCAGTACCGGATCGCGCGGGCGGAGGTGGAGGCGTTCACGGGGGGTGCCGAGGCGGCGGGGCCGCCCTCGCGGGTGGAGGTTTCGGCGGTGGTGCAGGTGGAGGGGGTGGGGTGGGGGGAGGCGGATCGGTTGGTGACGGCGGTGCTTGCGGCGGCGTCGGCCTGGTCGTCGGGGGAGGAACGGCCGTTGTGGGTGCAGGCGGTGCGGGACGAGGCGCGGAGCGGGTTGCGGTTCGTGGTGCTGGGGCCGCCGCGGCGGGTGGGGGATGTGCTCGGGTTGATCGAGGAGTTGACGGGAGAAGTGCGGTGACGGTGGTTCAGGAGCTGGGCGGGGTCCAGGTGATGGTGTGCGCGGCGGAGGGGGAGGCGGTCGCGGGGGAGCAGGACGCGGTGGACCTGCTGGGGAACGCGTACTACCAGGGGGCGTCCTGGGTGGCGGTGCCGGTGGAGCGGTTCGGGGAGGAGTTCTTCCGGCTGCGCAGTGGGGTCGCGGGCGGGGTGGTGCAGAAGTTCGCCCAGTACCGGATGGGTCTCGCGGTGGTGGGGGATGTCGCGCCGCATGTGGCGCGGTCGGACGCGCTGCGGGATTTCGTGCGGGAGAGCAATCGCGGGTTGCAGCTGTGGTTCGTCGCGGACTTGGCGGAGCTGGCGGGCCGGTTGGCCGGCTAGGCGTCAACTCCGGGGTTATGCGGGCCAGTTGATCCGGGACTGAGGGGTTCCCGCGTGAGGTGACATGTGCAATTGTACATGTCACCCCCTGCTGTTGAGCCGGTCTCGACGGCGTTTTCCCCCCATCCGCCGCGCCCCAACACGCGGCGTCATATCGGCCCGGAGGCCCCCACGTGCGAACCTTCCGGATACCGTTCGCGTCCCCCGCGCGAACGTGGAGTCTGCTGCTGTCCTTCTGCCTGACCCTGGGCTTCCTTGCCGCCTTCGTGCCGGGCGCCAGGGCGGCCACCCCCACCGCTCCCACCGGTGAGCGGCCCGCGAAGGCGTCGAAGTCGGCGCCGCGCAGCACCGAGGCGGCCGAGCGCCGCAAGGACTCCGACCGTGACGTGCGGTCGGACGCCAGCAAGCGGCCGCCGCTCGCCGTCAACGGCGAGCCGGAGCAGGCCAAGTCGCTCGCGGCGGCGGCCAGTTGCAACGTCTCCGACTTCACCGGGAAGACCGGCGGCGCGCTGGTCGCCCAGATCAAGTCCGCCACCGTGGACTGCGTCAACTCGCTGTTCCTGCTCAAGGGCAACGACGCGAAGCTGGCGTTCAACGAGGCGCAGATGGTGAGCGCGGCCAACGCGCTGCGCGAGGTCTCCGCCAACTACCCGGGTGACGACTCCACTTCGGCCACCCAGATCGTGCTGTACCTGCGGGCCGGGTACTACGTGCAGTGGTACAACCCGGACGTGGTCGGCCCGTACGGCGCCAACCTGAAGTCCGCGATCGAGGGCGGCCTGGACGCCTTCTTCGCCGCCCCGCACTCGCAGGACGTGACCGACGCCAACGGCACCACGCTGCGCGAGGCCGTCACCCTGATCGACAGCGCGGCCGAGAACGCCCGCTACCTGTCGGTGGTGAAGCGGCTGCTGAACGGCTACAACAGCAGCTACGACTCGTCCTGGTACATGGTCGACGCCGTCAACAACGTGTACACGGTGCTCTGGCGCGGCCACCAGAACAGCGACTTCCTGCCCGCCGTCCAGGCCGACCCGAGCGTGCTGGACACCCTCCAGTCGTTCGCCACCCGCAACAACGCCCTGCTCGGCGGGACCAACGACTTCCTGGTCTCCAACGCGGGCCGCGAACTCGGCCGGTTCCTCCAGTACCCGGCGATGCAGGCGAAGGTCCGGCCGCTGGTGAAGAGCCTGCTGGACCAGAGCGCGATCACCGGGCGGACCGCCTCGCTGTGGGTGGGCCTGGCCGAGATGACCGACAGCTACGACAAGGCGAACTGCGCCTACTACGGCACCTGTGACCTGCCGAACCGGGTGAAGGCGGCCGTGCTGACGGTCAACTACACGTGCAGCCCCAGCATCCGGATCGTCGCCCAGGCGCTGACGGCCGACCAGCTGAACACCGCCTGCACCAGCCTGAAGGGCCAGGACGCGTACTTCCACGGCGTGGTCCGGGACAACGGCGCGGTGGCAAACGACAACAACTCCACCATCGAGGTGGTGGTGTTCCACTCCAGCAGCGACTACCGGATGTACGCCGGCATCATCTTCGACATCTCCACCGACAACGGCGGCATGTACCTGGAGGGCGACCCGGCCGTGGCCGGCAACCAGCCGCGCTTCATCGCCCACGAGGCCGAGTGGGTCCGCCCCGCCTTCCAGATCTGGAACCTCAACCACGAGTACACCCACTACCTCGACGGCCGGTTCGACATGTACGGCGACTACAAGGCCGGCCAGACCACGCCGACCGTGTGGTGGGTCGAGGGCCTCGCCGAGTACATCTCCTACGCCTACCGGGGCGTCGAGTACACCGGCGCGATCACCCAGGCCGGGCAGCACACCTACGCGCTGTCCACCCTGTTCGACACCACCTACGACAACGCCGACCAGACCAGGGTCTACAACTGGGGCTACCTGGCGGTCCGTTACATGCTCCAGTCGCACCGCAGCGACATGGACGCGGTGCTCGCCAAGTACCGCGCCGGCGACTGGAACGGCGCCCGGACGATCCTGAAGTCCACCATCGGCACCCGGTACGACGCCGACTTCAACAGCTGGCTGACGGCCTGCAACGCCGGGAACTGCGGCCCCACCGTGCCGACCACCCCCGAGTGCACCGGCTCCGACACCCGGCAGCTCGACAAGAACTGCCGCCGCTCGAACGTCGCCGCCACCGTCAACAACTACGCGTACTTCTACCTGTGGGTGCCGGCCGGCACCACCAGCCTGACCGTCACCGTCTCCGGCGGCACCGGCAACGCCGACCTGTACTACAACGGCAGCAACTGGGCCACCACCGGCTCGTACAACGCCAAGTCCACCGGCAGCGGCAACAGCGAGACGCTGACCATCGCCAACCCGCCCGCCGGGTACAACTACGTCAGCCTGTACGCCCAGCAGGGCTTCAGCGGGGCGTCCGTCAGCACCTCGTACTGACCCGCCCGCCCGAGCGGCCCGGCCCACCCACTGGTGGGCCGGGCCCCGGTGCGTTCCCGGATGGGAGATCATGGAGGGTCCAGCACCCCGCACCGAGGAGCCCACCCGTGGCCGAGATCGTCCTGTTCCACTCCGCGTACGGCCTGCGCCCCGCCGTGCACCGGGCCGCCGACCGGCTGCGCGAGGCCGGGCACACCGTGCACACCCCCGACCTGTACCAGGGCCGCACCTTCGACGAGGTGGAGGAGGCCATGGCGTACCGCGACGAGGTCGGCAACGACGAGCTGCTGCGCCGCGCCGTGACCGCCGTCGCCCCGCTGCTGCCCGCGAAGCACGGCCTGGTGTACGCCGGCTTCTCGCTCGGCGGGTCGCTGGCGCAGAACCTGGCCCTGGCCGACGAGCAGGCCCGCGGGCTGCTGCTCCTGCACGGCACCTCCGACCTGCGGGAGGACGCCGCCACCGGCATCGCCGTGCAGCTGCACGTGGCCGAGCCGGACGCGTACGAGTCCGAGGACTGGCTGAACACCTGGTACCTGCAGATGACCCGGGCCGGCGCCGACGTCGAGGTGCACCGCTACCGGGGCGCCGGGCACCTGTACACCGACGCCGACCTGCCGGACTACGACGCCGAGGCGGACGAGCGGACCTGGGCGGCCGCGCTGGCGTTCCTGGCGGAGCTGGACGAGCAGGAGTAGGAGCGGGGCGTCAGGACGCGAACGCCACCGTCCGGCAGCGCCCGCGGGCAGTCCAGCAGATCAGGTGCGGACCCGGCCGCCGGAGAGCCCCGCCGCCCACGCAGCTCGGGCCGACGGCGGGCACTCCGACAACGCGCCCGGACCGCTCAGGCGGGCGGCTGCGCGGGCGGAGCGGGCGGCTGGGTCGGCGGCTGGGCGGGCGGCGGCGGGGGAAAGGCGTACGCGGCGCCGGGGGCGCCCGGGGGCGGCTGCGGGGGCCGGTACCCCGTGGGAGCGGCGGGCGGCGGGGGAGCACCCCAGGTGCCCGGGGCCGGGTCGGTGGCAGCGGGCGCCGGGACGGGCGGGGCCGGGTACGGCGGGGTCGGGTAAGGGGGCAGGGCCGGAGCCGACTGCTCACGGCCGGCGGCCGCGATCAGCACGACGGCCAGGGCGAGCAGGACGTCCGCCACATAGGTGGCGGTGAGCAGCATCGGGACGGCGTCCTGGTGCAGGACGCCCTCGCCGTTGTTGACGAACGCCGCGATCAGCGTGGTCGCCGAGCCGTAGGCGTTGACCGCGAGGACGGCGACCGCGCCCGCCCGGGCCCACGGGCGGCGGTTGAACGCGCCGAAGGCCAGCACCAGTGAGGTGAGCACCAGCGCCGTGTCGTAGCCGGTGAAGGCGGCCGGGGCGGGCACGTAGTAGCGGGGGTCGACCGGCACCCCGAGGGCGATCGGCAGATAGTTCAGGCCGCTGTGACTGAGGTCGTAGCCGAGGATCGCGAGCTCCACGGCGATCTGCACCAGCAGCAGGACGCCGACTCCGGGCAGTCCCCGGCCCCCCGGCCGGGGTGTCGGCAGCGGTGGTTGGACGAAGGCCATGGCGGGTCCCCTCCCGTAACCGTGTGGTGGTCGGAGGTTAGCGCTTCCACGTCCGGAGGGGGACTAGACTCGGGGACGCGATCCCGGAAGCCGTGGTCCGAGCCCAGGTGGTGGCTCGGGCCTTACGTGTTTCAGCCCCCCTCAGGACCCCGGAGGCCCCGCCTTGAGCGACCAGCCGTACGCGCACCTGCACGTCCACACCGAGTACTCGATGCTGGACGGCGCCGCCCGGCTGAAGCAGCTCTTCAAGGAGGTCGAGCGGCTGGGCCAGACCCACGTCGCGATGACCGACCACGGAAACATGTACGGCGCCGCCGAGTTCCACAAGCAGGCCACCGCCGCCGGCATCACCCCGGTGATCGGCATCGAGGCGTACGTCGCGCCGGAGTCCCGCTCCAACACCAAGCGCATCCTGTGGGGCCAGCCGCACCAGAAGAAGGACGACGTCTCGGCGTCCGGTGCCTACACCCACAAGACCATCTGGGCCCGCAACAAGGAGGGCCTGCACAACCTCTTCAAGCTGACCTCCCGCTCCTACGCGGAGGGCTGGCTGGTCAAGTGGCCCCGGATGGACCAGGAGATCATCGCCGAGCACGCGGCCGGCCTGATGGCCACCACCGGCTGCCCGTCCGGCGTGGTGCAGACCCGGCTGCGGCTCGGCCAGTTCGACGAGGCGCTCAAGTCGGCCGCCGAGTACCAGGAAATCTTCGGCAAGGAGAACTACTTCCTGGAGCTGATGGACCACGGCCTCGACATCGAGAAGCGGGTCCGCGACGGCCTCCTGGAGATCTCCAGGAAGCTGAACATCCCGCCGGTGGTCACCAACGACTCGCACTACACCACCGAGGCCGACGCGGGCGCCCACGACCTGCTGCTGTGCGTGCAGACCGGCAAGAACCTCTCCGACCCGGACCGCTTCCGCTTCGACGGCACCGGCTACTACATCAAGTCCGCCGCCGAGATGTACGCCCTCGACTCCTCCGACATCTGGCAGGAGGGCTGCCGCAACAGCCAGCTGCTGGTGGCCTCCCGGGTCGACACCGAGGGCATGTTCAAGTTCAAGAACCTGATGCCGCGGTTCCCGATCCCGGAGGGCTTCGAGTCCGAGGCGGACTTCTTCAAGTCCAAGGTCTGGGAGGGCATGGACTGGCGCTTCCCGGGCGGCTACGACGAGGAGCACAAGAAGCTCGCCGAGTACGAGATGGACACCATCATCCAGATGGGGTTCCCGGCGTACTTCCTCGTGGTCGCCGACTTCATCATGTGGGCCAAGAGCCAGGGCATCGCGGTGGGTCCGGGCCGTGGTTCGGCGGCGGGTTCGCTGGTCGCCTACGCGATGGGCATCACCGACCTCGACCCGATCCCGCACGGCCTGATCTTCGAGCGCTTCCTCAACCCCGAGCGCATCTCCATGCCCGACGTGGACATCGACTTCGACGAGCGCCGGCGTGGCGACGTGATCCGCTACGTGACGGAGAAGTGGGGCTCCGACAAGGTCGCCATGATCGTCACGTACGGCACCATCAAGGCGAAGGCCGCCATCAAGGACTCCTCGCGCGTCCTCGGCTACCCGTACGCGATGGGCGACCGGATCACCAAGGCGATGCCGCCGGACGTCATGGGCAAGGGCATCCCGCTCTCCGGCATCACCGACAGCTCGCACCCCCGCTACGGCGAGGCCGGCGAGATCCGCGGCCTGTACGAGAGCGACCCGGACGTCAAGAAGGTCATCGACACCGCGCGCGGCATCGAGGGCCTGATCCGCCAGCCCGGCGTGCACGCCGCCGGCGTCATCATGTCCGCCGAGCCGCTGACCGACCACATCCCGGTCTGGACCCGGCACACCGACGGCGTCACCATCACGCAGTTCGACTACCCCACCTGCGAGGGCCTCGGCCTTCTCAAGATGGACTTCCTCGGCCTGCGCAACCTGACGATCATGGACGACGCCGTCAAGGCGATCGAGAAGAACAAGGGCATCAAGATCGAGCTGCTCGACCTGCCGCTCGACGACAAGCCCACCTACGAACTGCTCGCCCGCGGCGACACCCTCGGCGTCTTCCAGCTCGACGGCGGCCCGATGCGCTCGCTGCTGCGCCTGATGAAGCCCGACAACTTCGAAGACATCTCCGCCGTCCTTGCGCTGTACCGCCCGGGTCCGATGGGCGTCAACTCGCACACCAACTACGCGCTGCGCAAGAACGGCCAGCAGGAGATCACCCCGATCCACCCGGAGCTGGAGAAGCCCCTGGAGGAGATCCTCAAGCCGACCTACGGCCTGATCGTCTACCAGGAGCAGGTGCAGAAGGCCGCGCAGATCCTGGCCGGCTACTCGCTCGGCCAGGCCGACCTGCTGCGCCGCGCGATGGGCAAGAAGAAGAAGGAGATCCTGGAGGCCGAGTTCGTGCCCTTCCAGAAGGGCTGCCGCGAACACGGCTACTCGGACGCCGCGATCCAGGCCGTGTGGGACGTCCTGGTCCCGTTCTCCGGCTACGCCTTCAACAAAGCCCACACCGCCGGCTACGGACTGGTCTCCTACTGGACCGCCTACCTCAAGGCCAACTACCCGGCCGAGTACATGTCCGGCCTGCTCACCTCGGTCAAGGACGACAAGGACAAGTCCGCGGTCTACCTCAACGAGTGCCGCAAGATGGGCATCCAGGTGCTCCCGCCGGACGTCAACGAGTCCGACGCCGACTTCACCCCGCACGGCAGCGACACCGTCCGGTTCGGCCTGACCGCCATCCGCAACGTCGGCGGCCCGGTGGTGGAGTCGATGATCCGCACCCGGAAGGCCAAGGGGAAGTACACCTCCTTCCCGGACTTCCTGGACAAGGTCGAGGCGGTGGTCTGCAACAAGCGCACCGTGGAATCGCTGATCAAGGCCGGCTCCTTCGACTCGCTCGGGCACACCCGCAAGGGCCTGACCGCCCAGTTCGAGCCGATGATCGACAACGTGGTCTCGATCAAGCGCAAGGAGGCCGAGGGCCAGTTCGACCTGTTCGGCGGCGACAGCGTCTCCGACGAGCCGAGCTTCGGCCTGGACGTGGTGTTCTCCGAGGAGGAGTGGGAGAAGTCCTTCCTGCTCACCCAGGAGCGCGAGATGCTCGGCCTGTACGTCTCCTCGCACCCGCTGCACGGCATCGAGCACGTGCTCGCCGACAAGGCCGACTGCGCGGTCGCCGACCTCGCCGAACGACCCGACGGCACCATCGTCACCATCGGCGGCATCATCTCCGGCCTCCAGCGCAAGATGACCAAGCAGGGCAACGCCTGGGCGATCGCCACCGTCGAGGACCTGGCCGGCTCCATCGACTGCATGTTCTTCCCCGCCAGCTACCAGCTGGTCTCCTCCCAACTCGTCGAGGACGCCGTGGTGTTCGTCCGCGGCAAGCTCGACAAGCGGGAGGACGTGCCCAGGCTGATGGGCATGGAACTCTCCGTGCCCGACCTGTCCAACGTCGGCGCCCAGCTGCCGATCGTGATCACCGTGCCGGAGAACAAGCTCACCCCGCCGATCGTGGCCCGGCTCGGCGAGGTGCTGGGCAGCCACCGCGGCTCCACCGAGGTCCACGTCCACCTGCGCGGCCGGACCAGGACCGTGGTGCTGCGCCTCGACCGGCACCGGGTGAAGTCCGACCCGGCGCTGTTCGGCGACCTCAAGCAGCTGCTCGGGCCGAGCTGCCTGGCCAGCTGACGCGTCCCGTCACAACGGAAGGCCCCCCGCGTTCGTGCGGGGGGCCTTCCGGCGTGTGGCGGAGGATCAACCCTCCTTGACCACCACGGTCTTGGCGGCCTTGTCGTGGAAGGTCTGCTGGAACGGCTTGTCCCACAGCTGCGAGAGGCCGTTGACCAGGCCGAGCAGCCCGCCGATGAACGGGACGATGAACGGACCGCCCCAGACGCCGGCCCGGGTCCACAGCTCGTTGTCGGTCGGACGGCCGCCGTGGGCGAAGTTGACCACCCGGAGCTTCATGACCTTCTTGCCGACGGTCTGGCCGTGCTGGCTGAGCATCAACGCCGCGTCGTAGGCGGCGTAGGCCAGGGCGATCACCAAGGAGGCGAGGACGAAGGGCATGATCGAGACGACGATGTAGACCGGGATCAGCAGGATCGCCCAGTCGATCAGGCGGGCCACGAAACGGTCGGCGAACGTCGCCAGCGTCCGGACGCCCGGGGTCGGCGGCATGCCGGGCGGCGGGGTCTGGCCGAGCCAGGCCGGCCACTGGGCCTGCGGGGCGCCGTACCCCGGCTGCTGGCCGTAGCCGGGCTGGGCGCCGTACCCGGGCTGCTCGCCGTAGCCCGGCGGCGGGGGAGGCGGCGGCGGGGTGCCGTAGCCGCCGGTCGCCGGAGGCGGCTGCTGGCCGTACGGGTTCTGGCCGTACGGGTCCTGCGGCCCGTAGCCAGGAGGAGTGTTGCTGCTCATGCGTCCGACTCCAGGTCAACTGTTGGGAGTTGCTGGAGCCGTTGTACCCGGTTGAGGGCAAGCTGTGTATGACGATCGGACAATCGTTACTCAGTGCCAGCCGTAACGATGCCTCAACGAGTCGACCACCAGCTGGAAACGGGCCCGGTCAAGGGCGCAGGCCTCGCGCCGCATCCCCCCGTCGTGCACCCGGAACACCCGGTCCAGGGCCACCCAGGAGTCCCGGCCGCTGCGGTCCCACGGGCCGGCGCCGAGCGGCACCCAGTCCGGGTCCTGGTCGTGACCCTTGCTGGACAGCATCACCGTCAGCAGCGTGCCGGCCCGCTCCCGGGCCACCACCAGCACCGGCCGGTCCTTGCCGCGCCCGTCGTTCTCCTCGAACGGCACCCAGGTCCAGACGATCTCGCCCGGATCCGGGTCCCCGTCGGGGTCGGGCGCGTACGCGGTGTGCACCGACCCGATCCGCTCGGCCGCGATCTCCACCGTCGCCTCGGCCCCGAACCGGCCGGGCTGCTCCGTCTGCTCGTTCACCTCATGCATGGCGGAAGGCTATCGACCGCCCGGGGCGTCCGGCAGGTGGGCGTCGTAGAGGCGTTGCAGCAGCCGGTTCAGCCGGGCCCGGTCGGCGGCGGGCAGGGCGGCCAGGAAGCGGTCCTGCTCGGCGGCGGCCGCGGCGGCGAGGCCGTCCACCAGCGCGCGCCCCTCGGCGGTCAGCGCGACCACCCGGCGGCGGCCGTCGGTGTCGTGCGGCCGGCGCTCCAGGAGGCGGCGGTCGGTCAGGCCGTCGAGCACCGACACCAGGTTGCGGGCGTCCACCGCCACCAGCCCGGCCAGCCGGCCCTGGCCGACCGGGCCGTGCTGCCCGAGCGCGACCAGGACGCCGTACTGGGCCTGGGTCAGCCGGTGCTCGCCGAGAAAGGCCGTCCAGGAGCGGGTGGTGAGCGAGCCGAGCCGGGCCAGCAGGAAGCCGGTGCCGCGCTCGTAGCCCGGGCGGTCGTCGTTCATGCGGCCCAGCCTAGACGACCGGGGATCGACATGATCCATGTCTTTTGATAGACATGTTGCATGTCGATCGAACTGAGGCGCCGTCAGCTGCCCGTTGGTGAACTCTCCCTGCACGTCGTGGAATCCGGCGACCCCGAAGGGAAGCCCTTCCTGCTGCTGCACGGCTGGCCCGAGTCCTCCCGAACCTGGCAGGGCGTGATGGCCGCGGCCGGTGAGGAGGCCCGCCTGCTGGCCGTGGACCTGCCCGGCATCGGCCGCTCCACCGGCGGCGTCGGCGGCTCCAAGCGGCGGATCGCCGCCGCCGTGCACTCCCTGATCGGCCAACTCGGCCTCACCGGCACCACCTTGGTCGGCCACGACGCCGGCGGCATGGCCGCCTACGCCTACCTGCGGACCTTCGACGCCGTGGACCGGGTGGTGGTGATGAACACCGTGCTGCCCGGCGTCGCCCCCTGGGAGCAGGTGCTGCGCAACCCGCACATCTGGCACTTCGGCCTGCACGCCGTCCCCGGCCTGCCCGAGACGCTGGTGGACGGCCGGCAGGAGGCCTACTTCGCGTACTTCTACCGGGTGCTGTCCGCCGACCCCGAGCGGATCACTCCCGCGTCGCGCGCCGAACAGGCCGCCGCCTACTGCGAACCCGACCGGCTCACCGCCGGGTTCGACCTCTACCGGGCGCTCGCCCAGGACGCCCGCGACAACGCCGAGTCCGCCGCCGCCGGGCCGGTCGACACCCCGCTGCTCTACCTGCGCGGCACCCGCGAACCCGTGGACCTCGACGCCTACGCCGCAGGCCTGCGGGAGGCCGGGGTGCGGGCGCTCAGCACCGGACTGGTTGACGGCGGCGGGCACTTCATGCAGGAGGAGCGGCCCGCCGAGGTCTGGCGGCTGATCCGCGAGTTCGCGGGCTGAACGGCCGTCAGGCGGCCCGCAGTTCGGCCGGGACCGCCGCGTGCAGGGCCGCCGCGAAGGCGGCCACCGCGGGGTGGGCGGCGGCGCCCGCGCGGAAGGCGGTGCGGGTGCGGCGGTAGATCGGCAGGCGGGTCAGGGCGACGTTCACAGGGCAGTGGCCGGTGCCCAGGTGCGGGACCAGTGCCACGCCCTGGCCGGCCGCCACCAGCGCCAGCTGGGCCGCGAAGTCGTCCACCCGGTGCCGGACCCGGGGGCTGAACCCGGCGGCCTGGCAGGCGCGTTGGGTCAGTTCGTGGCAGCGGGTGCCGGGCGGGGCGGTGATCCACGGGCTGCCCTGGTGGTCGGCGAGGGTGCCCGCGCTGCGGGCTGCCAGGTACATCGGCTCGGCGAACACGGGGCCGGTCAGCGCGATGCCCTCCTCCGGCTCGTCCGGCACCAGGTCGTACTCGTGCACCAGCGCCAGGTCCAGCTCGCCCGCGCGCAGCGCCGCCGCCACCGCGGCCGGGTCCACCTCGCTCACCATGGCCTCCAACTCCGGGTGCCGGGAGGCCAGTTCGGCCAGCGCGGCCGGAACCAGGGCGCGCACGGCGGACGGGTAGGCGCCGATCCGCAGCGGGCCGGCCAGGCCGCGGCGGGCGTGGGCCAGCTCGGCGTCGGCCCGCTCCAGCAGCTCCAGCACCGCCTCGGTGTGCCGCACCAGGTTCCGCCCGGCCGGGGTCAGCGCCACCCGCCGACCGGTCCGCTCCAGCAGTGGCACCCCGGCCTCCCGCTCCAGCACCGACAGCTGCTGGGACACCGCCGAAGGACTGAACGCCAGGGCGTCCGCCACCGCCGCGATCGTCCCCAGGTGGGCCAGTTCGCGCAGCAGCCGCAGTCGTCGCACATCGAGCATCGGCTCAGCTTACGAGAAGCATCGGAAATGTGAACTGGACCCGCACGGTCGGCGCCCGGCACGCTTCCCCCATGGAACTCCACGGCATTCACGTCCCGCTGGTCACTCCGTTCACCGCCGACGGCGCCCTCGCCCTCGACGCGCTGGAGCAGCTGGCCCGCGACAGCCTGGACGCCGGCGCCGCCGGACTGGTCGCCCTCGGCACCACCGGCGAACCCGGCTCCCTCACCGACGCCGAACAGGACGCGGTGGTCGAGCTCTGCCGGCGCGTCACCACCGAGTACGGGGCCGTGCTGACGGTCGGCGCCGGGCACGGCGGCACCGCGCGGACGGCCGAGGCGCTGGGCCGCCTCGACGGGCGGGCGGACGCGGCACTGGTCGCCGTCCCGGCGTTCGTCCGGCCCGGCGAGGCCGGGGTGCTCGCGCACTTCCGGGAGCTGGCCGCCACCAGCCCGGTGCCGCTGGTGATCTACCACATCCCGTACCGCACCGGGCAGCCGCTGGGCGCCGCCACCTTGCTGGAGCTGCTGGCCCTGCCGCAGGTCGCGGGCCTCAAGTACGCCCCCGGCGGGATCGACGAGCAGGCCGTGGCGCTGCTGGCCGCCGACCCGCGCGGGGTGCTGGTGGGCGACGACCTGTTCCTGTCCCCGCTGCTGGCACTCGGCGCCGACGGCGGCATCCTGGCCTCCGCGCACCTGGAGACCGCCCGCTTCGTCGCCCTGCACCGGGCCTGGGCCGACGGCGACGTGCCGCTGGCCCGCCGGCTCGGCGCGGAACTGGCCGGGGTGTCCAGGGCCGCGTTCGCCGGGCCCAACCCGACCGCGCTCAAGGCCCTGCTGCACCGCGCCGGGCGGATCCCCACCCCGGCGGTGCGGCTGCCGCTGCTCGCGCACGGCTGATTTCCGCGCAGGATTTCCGGCCCGCGGGCGCCCCGACGAAAGGGATTGCCGCGCCGGACGGCAGGCGTTCACGCCTTGGGACGCCCCCGCGCACACCAGCTCTGACAAGGCATGATGGCTTTGCACAATGTAGGAGGAGGAGACGGATGAAGGTCGGCATCGTAGGAGCCACCGGTCAGGTCGGCGGCGTGGTCCGCGAGATCCTGGCGGAGCGCAGCTTCCCGATCGAGCAGCTGCGGCTGTTCGCCTCGGCCCGCTCGGCGGGGCGCACCCTGCCCTGGAAGGACACCGAAGTCACCGTCGAGGACGCCGCCACGGCCGACTACCGCGGCCTCGACATCGTGATCTTCTCCGCCGGCGGCGCCACCTCCAAGGCCCTCGCCCCGAAGGTCGCCGAGGCCGGAGCCGTCGTCATCGACAACTCCTCCGCCTGGCGCCGCGACCCCGAGGTCCCGCTGGTCGTCGCCGAGGTCAACCCCGAGGCGATCGCCGAGCGCCCCAAGGGCATCATCGCCAACCCGAACTGCACCACCATGGCCGCGATGCCCGTGCTGCGGCCGCTGCACGGCGAGTCCGAGCTGGTCTCGCTGGTGGTCTCCACCTACCAGGCGGTCTCCGGCTCCGGCCTGGCCGGCGTCTCCGAGCTGCACGAGCAGGCCCGCAAGGTGGTCGAGGACGCGACCGCGCTGGTGCACGACGGCGCCGCCGTCGAGTTCCCCGCCCCGGGCGTCTACAAGCGGCCGATCGCGTTCAACGTGCTGCCGTTCGCCGGCGCGCTGGTGGACGACGGCAGCAACGAGACCGACGAGGAGCAGAAGCTCCGCCACGAGAGCCGCAAGATCCTCGGCATCCCCGGGCTGAAGGTCTCCGGCACCTGCGTGCGCGTCCCGGTCTTCACCGGCCACTCGCTCCAGGTCAACGCCCGCTTCGCCCGCCCGCTCAGCCCCGAGCGCGCCACCGAACTGCTGGCCGACGCCCCCGGCGTCGTCCTCACCGACATCCCCACCCCGCTGCAGGCTGCCGGCCAGGACCCGAGCTACGTCGGCCGGATCCGGGTGGACGAGACCGTCGACAACGGCCTGTCGCTGTTCCTGTCCAACGACAACCTGCGCAAGGGCGCCGCGCTCAACGCGGTGCAGATTGCCGAACTGGTCGCCGCCGAACTGCGCGGCTGACGCAGACCTGCCGTCAGGGGCGCCGGGGAACCTCCCCGGCGCCCCTGACGCGTTCACCGGCCGGGGCCGACGCGTTCACTGGCCGGGGTTGGCCGGCTCCGGGTCGACGGTGATCGCCAGCTCCGCCGAGGTCGCCGAGCCCGTCCACTTGTCGCCCGGGGTGAACCACTGGTACGTGCCCGACCGGAGGGCCGGGGCCTGGACGGACACCTGGCCCTCGGCGTTCGTGTTGGCCGCCGTCAGCGTGCTCCAGGTGTCCGAGCCGGTCGGGCGGAACTGCAGGTACACCGTCGTCCCGCTCTGCGGGATGTAGCCGTTCTCGTCCCACATGGTGCGCTGGAGCCGCGCCTGCACCTGGATGCTCTGGCCGAAGGCCGCCGTGGCCGGGGCGGACGCCTGGTCGATCCGTGCCGTCCGCTTCAGCGAGAAGCCGCCCGCCGACTTCGACACGTAGCGGTCGCCGTCGTTGGCCTGGATCCGCAGGTCCACGAACCAGGTGCCGGCCTGGTCGTCGAACAGCACCCGGGAGGTCGCCGAGGCCGTCACCTCGCCCGTGCAGCGGCTCACCGTGCCGGTGGCGTCCAGCGGTACGCAGCTCATCGGGCCGACCTTGAGGGTCGCGTAGTTCGGGCCCCACACGCCGATCGGATCGACCGCGCGGATACCGGAACGGTCCGTCGCCGTCACCTCCACCGGGAAGGTCCGGGTCTCGGTCGGGCCCAGTTCGATCGTGCGGCCGCCGTTGACCACCACCGAGACCAGCGCGGTGTCCCCCTGGGAGGTCTCCGGAACGGTCGAGGGCACCAGAACAATGGCGACCGCGCCGATCGCCGCCACTGCGCACATTGCCACCGCACTCTTCCGCACGGTGTCCCAGTATCCAGGCTCGCGAGCCGAACCGTTCGACGCGGTTCACGGAGCGAACGAGGGGTAAAGGTGTGCGCAACGGTGGGCCGGACCGCCGGGCGGCCTCCCCACCGCCGCGGCGCCGGGCCGAGGAGGAGGTGCCGGATGGACCGCTGCGTCGTCCTGGTGGACGCGGGCTACCTGCTGGGCGCCGCCGCCAGCCTGCTCGCCGGAGAACCCGGCCGGTCACGGATCGCCGTCGACCATCACGTGCTGATCGCCGCGCTGCGCGAACGTGCCGAGGAGGAGACCGGGCTGCCCCTGCTGCGGATCTACTGGTTCGACGCCGCCATCGACCGCAGACCCGTGCCCGAACACCGCCGCCTCAGAGTGCTGCCCCGGGTCACCGTCCGGCTCGGCGCGCTCACCCGGGCCGAGGGCCGCTGGGTGCAGAAGGGCGTGGACGCCGCGATGCACGCCGAACTCAGCGAACTCGCCCGCAACCACGCCTGCGCCGACGTGGTGCTGGTCACCGGGGACGGCGACCTGCTGCCCGGCGTCGCCTCCGCCAAGGAACACGGCGTGGCCGTCCACCTGTGGGCGCTGGAGGCCGCCGACGGCGACTTCAACCAGTCCGAGGAACTCGTCGGCGAGGCCGACGAACGCCGGGTGCTCGACCGTGCCTGGATCGAACGCTGGGCCCGCCCCCGGGAGAGCACCCCCGAACCCGTCACCCCCGTCGTCGCACCCGTCGCCGTGCTGCCCACCCCGCCCCGCCCCCGCGCCACCGCCCCCGCCGCAGCGGCCCCCAGCGGGCGGACAGCCCCGTTACGCGTCATCCCGACCCCCAAGGACCTGGCAGGCCGCACCCCCGTCCCCGTCCCCGCTGCCGTGCCGTCGGCCGCCGCGCTCGGCGGGCCGGTGCTGCGCTGGTCCTCCGACCGGGGCTGGCTGGAGCGCACCGACACCCCCAGCGCCGCCGACGCACTGCCCACCCTGGACCGCCTCACCACCGCCGCCCAGCGCTGGGCCGACCGCGAGGAGGACATCACCAGCGTCGGCGGCGACCCGCAGGAGGTCGGCCAGGTCTTCGCCCGCCGCTGGCTCGACCGCCTCGCCCCCACCGACCGCCCCGCCCTGCTGTGGACCGAGCACCCGCGCATCCCGCACCGCCTCGACGGCGAACTGCTGCGCTACGCCGCCCGGTTCGGCCTGCTCGCGCACAAGGAGGACCAGATCGACGAGCAGGACCGGTACGCCATCCGGGAGGGCTTCTGGAAGGAACTGGCCGCCCGCGTCCCCGACACCCGGCGCCCGGCGGAGGCCCTGGAGGACAACTGACCGCCGCCGGCGACCCGACCCGCGTGCCCGGAACGTCCCCCGCGGCGCGTAAAGTCTTCCGTCGTGAGCAAGGCACCTCAGGGCTGCTGCACCGTCAGCGGCCTGGTCAAGACCTATCGGGCGGGCGGCACCGAGGTCCGGGCCAACGACGGCATCGACCTCGCCGTCGGGCGCGGCGAGATCTTCGGGCTGCTCGGCCCCAACGGCGCCGGCAAGTCCACCCTGGTCCGCCAGCTCACCGGCCTGCTCCGCCCCGACGCCGGCACCATCGAGCTGCTCGGCCACGACATCGTCCGCCACCCCGAACGGGCCGCCCGGCTGCTCGGCTACCTCGGCCAGGAATCCACCGCCCTCGACGAGCTCACCGTCGCCCTCGCCGCCGAGACCACCGGCCGACTGCGCGGCCTGTCCCGCGCCGCCGCCCGCGCCGAGACCGCCGACGTGATCACCGAACTCGGTCTCGAACCGCTCGCCCACCGTCCGCTCGCCAAACTCTCCGGCGGCCAGCGCCGCCTCGCCTGCTTCGCCGCCACCCTGGTCGGCGAACGCCCGCTGCTGGTCCTGGACGAGCCCACCACCGGCATGGACCCGGTCGCCCGCCGCGCCGTGTGGAGCGCCGTCGATCGCCGCCGCGCCGAGCGCGGCACCACCGTGCTGCTGGTCACCCACAACGTCATCGAGGCCGAGACCGTGCTCGACCGGGTCGCCGTGATCGACGGCGGCAAGGTCATCGCCTGCGACACCCCCGGCGGCCTCAAGGCCCTGGTGAACGGCAACGTCCGGCTCGACCTGGTGTGGCGGCACGACGCCCCGATGGGCGTCCCCGCCGTTGCCGCGCTCGCCGAACGCGCCGAGCGCACCGGCCGCCGCTGGACCCTGCGCACCACCCCCGACGAGGCCCGCGAACTGGTCGCCGCCGTCACCACCGGCCCCGCCTTCGCCGCGCTCGACGACTTCACCCTCGCCACCCCCACCCTGGAGGACGCCTACCTCCGACTCGGCGGCCGGCACGAAGGACTCACCCGATGACCCTGCTCGACGCGCCCGCCGCCACCGGCACCGGGCAGGCCGCCCCGCTGGCCCCCGCCGCCCGGCTGCTGCCCGCCCTGGCCGCCGTCTACCGTGCCCAGCTGGCCCGCGCCAAGGTCGCCCGGATCCCGCTGCTGTTCGTCGCCACCTTCCAGTCCATCGGCATCCTGGTGATGATGCGCGGCGTGGTGGACCCCGGCGACAACCCCTCCGCGCACGCCGTGGTGGCCGGCTCCGCCGTCCTGGTCGTCGCCTTCGTGGCGCTCAACCTGCTCGCCCAGTACTTCGGGAAGCTCCGCCACACCGGCGGCCTCGACCACTACGCCACCCTGCCCGTCCCGCCCGCCTCCGTGGTGCTCGGCACCGCCGCCGCGTACGCCTCCTTCACCGTGCCCGGCGTGTTCGTCACCGCCGCGGCCGGCAGCTGGATGTTCGACCTGCCGATGGGCCGGCTGTGGATCCTGCTCGCCGTCGTCCCGCTGGCCGGCGCCGCGCTCGCCGGACTCGGTGCGGCGCTGGGGCTGCTCGCCCCGCGCCAGGAACTCGCCACCCTCGCCGGACAGCTCGGCATGTCCGCCGCCCTGCTGCTGGGCGTCCTGCCGGCCTCCCGGCTGCCCGTCCCCGTGCAGTGGCTGCGCGACCTGCTGCCCTCCAGCTACGGCGTGGACGCGCTCGCCCTCACCTTCGCCCCGCAACCGGACTGGGCCCGCGTCCTGCTCGACCTCGGCGTCTGCGGCGCCGTCGGCCTCGGCTCGCTGACGCTCGCCACCTGGGCGTACCGGCGGGCCGCCCGCTGAGACCGCTCCCGTGGGGAACGTGCACCCGGTCGTGCGGGAACGTGCACCGGGTCGTGCGGGAACTTGCACCGACCGGAGATCGACAGTGGCGGGGGCGGCCATGAAACGATGGGGCCGTGACCGTACCGAACACACCTGCGGGTAACACGCCGCCCGGGGCGGACCCGTTCGCCCCGCCCCACCCGCACCAGTCGCCCGCCCCCGTCGAGCGGCCGCCGGTCGGCCCCGAACTGCGGATCGGAGCGATCATCGCTGTCGCCGGAGCGGTCCTCGGCGTCGTCCTCGGCCTGCTCTGGCTCTGGCTCGCCCCCCGGGTCGGCTTCGAGGTCCAGGACAACCGCATCCTCTACCGCGACCCCGAAGGCGAAGCCCAGATCGCCGCCGTCGGCGTCTTCTCCCTGCTCGGCCTCGCCCTCGGCGTCGCCACCGCCCTCGGCGCCTTCCTGTGGACCCGCGCCCGCGGCGGCGGCATCGCCGTCGCCGTCGGCCTCACCGCCGGCGGCCTCCTCGGCTCCGTCATCGGCTGGCAGCTCGGCAGCCGCCTCGGCCCCACCACCGATCTGCGCGCGCACGCCCTCGCGGTCGGCAACGGCGGCACGTTCGACGGGCCGCTGGAGCTCACGGCGCACGGCGCGCTGCTGGTGTGGCCGATGACGGCAACGATTGTGCTGCTCGCACTGTCGGCGACGTTCGGCAAGCGGGAGCCGGACCGGCCGCCTTATTGGGCGCAGCAGTAGGAATCGAACGCAGGCGGGCGCGAACCCGGGGGCGCGGGGAACTGCGCGACAAGCGCACACCGGTCCGTAAGGTCGCGATCAATGGCAAGTCATTGCCCGCGTCGCGATCTTGCGGTTGGGGTCTTCCGCTTCGCGCAGTTCCCCGCGCCCCTGGTTGTGCTCTCCTCACCCCTTCCCGATCGCCCACGTCTTCGCGTTCGTGAGCCGGATCAGGTCCGCCGGGGCGAGTTCGATTTCCATGCCGCGTTTGCCGGCGGAGACGTAGATCGTGGGGTGGCTCAGGGCGGTGGTGTCGATGACGGTGCGGAGCTTCTTGCGTTGGCCGAGGGGGGAGATGCCGCCGAGGACGTAGCCGGTGGAGCGTTCGGCGGCGGTGGGGTCGGCCATGGTGGCGCGTTTGGTGCCGAGCGCGGTGGCGAGGGCCTTGAGGTCGAGTTGGCCGGAGACGGGGACGACGGCGACGGCCAGGGTGCCATCGGTCTCGGCGAGGAGGGTTTTGAAGACCCGCCCGGGCGGGACGCCCATCGCCTCGGCCGCCTCCGCTCCGAAGGAGCTTGCGGCGGGGTCGTGGGCGTATTCGTGAACGGTGAACGGGACCGCGGCGGTGTCGAGGGCGACGGTCGCGGGGGTGCCGCCGGCGGTCTTCTTCTTGGACATGGGCGGGGGAGTCCTCAGTTCGGGCTGAACGCCTGGCGGGTGAGGTCGGTGGCGGGCAGGGACGGGAGTTTGGCGATCACCGCGCTCTCCTGGCGGAGCAGTTCGAGCTCGCGGGTGAGGCGCTGCGCGGTGTCGGGGCAGGCGAGGAGTTCCTGCTTGACGGCCACCGGCAGGGTGGTCGCGGCGGCGACCAGGTAGGAGAGCACCTGCGGGTCGTCGGGCAGTTCGGGTTCGCCGTTGAGGGTGGCTTCGCGGGCGCCGGCCAGCCGCTTCTGGTAGGTGCGGAAGGCGCGTTCGACGCCGGCGGCGAGTGCGCCGGAGCCCTCGCCGGGCTGTTCGGGCAGTACGGAGACGTCGCCGACCAGGTAGGGGCCGGTGGCGTCGATGGCGCGCAGCCGGAACCGGGTGGTGCCGGTGACGAGGAGTTCGTAGCGGCCCTCGGGCTGGTCCCGGACGGAGGCGACGTCGGCGACGCAGCCGACCGGGTGGAGGGCGTCCAGCGGGTTCTCGCCGGGGGCGCCGATGCCGTCCAACGGGCCTGCGGGCTCGTCGAGTTCGCGGACCGGCGCGATCTCCCGGCCGTCCCTGATGGCGATCACGCCGAAGCGGCGCGGTTCGTCCTCGGGCAGCTTCTGCAGGTCGGCGACCAGGTGTCGGTAGCGCTCCTCGAAGACGTGCAGGGGCAGCACCAGGCCCGGGTAGAGGACCGTGTTGAGGGGGAAGAGCGGGAGCCGATCAGTCACGGCGGACAGCGTAGTTCCCGTGGGGCCGCCGCCGCGCCGCACTTACCGGCTAGCCCCGCTGGAGGAGGCGGGTGACGCCGGCCACGGCGGTGGTGGCGAGGACCCAGCCGGTCAGGACCAGGGCGGTGGCGACCCACTGGCCGGGGTGGTCGGGGTTCCAGCCGGCCTGGCCGAGGTCGATCAGCGGGAGGACCTTGCCGGCCGCGTACAGGGCCGGGTTCCACACCACATGTTCGTCGGATTTGACCGGCGCGGGCGGGTGCTCCTGGAAGTAGATGGTGCCGAGGGCCCAGGCGAGGACCAGCCAGGTGGCGGCCCGGCCGGGGCGGTAGCCGTAGCCGACGGCGGCGTCCTGGAGGTGGCCCCAGAGCCGGCCGGGCAGCGGCAGGGTGCCCCGGCGGCGGCGCTGCTTGGCGAGCAGGACGGTGCGGGCGTCCTCGTCGGCGCCGTCGCGGCGCAGTGCCGCGGCGAGCTGCTCGTAGGCTTCGGGGCGGAACTCGGCGCCGGACTCCAGCCATTCGACGCGGCGCTCCAGCGGGAAGGGCTCGGCGGGGCGGAGCGATTCGTAGCTGAAGCCGGTGAGCGAGATGTGCCGGTCGGTGGGCCAGGCGCCGGGGGAGTCGACCAGGTTGCCGATCCGGGCGCGGTTGAGACTGACGGTGCCGGTGGGCGGGGTCTCGCAGGTGAAGCGCAGCTCGGGGGTCTGGATCCGGTTGAGGGAGAGTTCCTGGCCGGGGCCGAGGTGGAACTCGGCGGCGGTGATCAGGCAGGCGTTGTCGAAGCGGGCGTCGGAGAGCCGGACCCGGCCCCAGGAGCGGAACGGGGTGTGGCGGGTGGCGCGGTATTCGAGGGCGTCGCCGGACTCGCCGTAGCCGGAGCCGTAGACGGTGCGGGAGCCGGTCCAGGTGGTGTCGTCGGAGCCGGACAGGTACAGGGTGTGGCCGATGCTGATCCGCGGGGCGTTGAGCGCGTTCGGGTTGTTGGGGGCGGAGCGCAGGGCGGCGCCGCGCAGCGAGAGCCGGCCGCCGATCCGGGCCGAGCGCAGGCTGAGTTCGCCGAGCAGGCCGAGGCGTTCGGCCTCGCAGTCCTGGCTGACGGTGATGCCGTCGGCGGAGATCGCGCGGCCGAACGAGTCGGGGCCGACGGCGGACTGGTTGAGCAGCAGGTCGGTGCCGATCCGGGCGTCGGTGAGGCGGATGCCGCCGGGTATGCCGCAGCGGGCGAGGTGCATGTCGCCCTCGGTGGCGAGCCGGGAGGCCTCCAGCCGGGGGAGGACGCAGGAGACCAGCCGCAGGGTGCCGGCGGTGGCCTCGGAGAGCAACAGTTTGCGGTCGAAGCGGCAGAGCTGGAACTCGACGTAGCAGCCGATGGTGCCGCCGGCCAGGGTGAGGTCGCCAGTGATCCGGGCGCCGGTGAGTTTCAGCGCGGCGACCCGGCCGGGGACGGGTTCGGGCCCGTGCAGCAGCAGCCGGGCGAGCACCTCGGCGCGGACGGTGCGCCCGGGGCCCCACTCCTCGGCGGTGAACGGGTCGTCCGGGCCGAGGCTCTCCTCGTCGGGGCGGACGGCCGCACCGGCGGGGGCGGGCAGCAGGAGATCGGTGGCCCCGCCGACACGCCCGGCGCGCAGGTCGTACACCTCGCCGTGGCGGAAGGCGTCCCACAGGCCGCGTTCGGTGTCCGTCCAGTCGTCCGGTGCCTGTTCCACCGCGCCCCCCGATGATCTTGTAGATGTCTCACCTTTCGTATCACGGACTGAAATGCCCGGCTGCCGGTTTTCGCCACTCCTTACACTTGGCCGTGTGATTTCTCGAATCGACCTCCGCGGCTCCGACCAGGACCCGCGTGACGTGCTGCCCCGTGCCGAGTTCGACGTGGAAGCCGCCCTTGAGAAGGTGCGGCCGATCGCCGAGGACGTACGCCATCGCGGCGTAGCGGCGCTGATCGAGATCACCGAACGCTTCGACGGGGTGCGGCTGACGTCCACCCGCGTCCCGGCCGGGCAGATCGCCGAGGCCCTGGAGCAGCTCGATCCGAAGGTGCGCGCCGCGCTGGAGGAGTCGATCCGCCGGGCCCGCGCCGTGCACGGCGACCAGCGGCGCACCGGCCACACCACGCAGGTGGTGCCGGGCGGCACCGTCACCCAGCGGTGGGTGCCGGTGGACCGGGTCGGCCTGTACGTGCCGGGCGGTCTGGCGGTCTACCCGTCCTCCGTTGTGATGAATGTGGTGCCCGCGCAGGAGGCCGGGGTGCGCGGCATCGCCGTCACCTCGCCGCCGCAGAAGGCGTTCGGCGGTCGGGTGCACCCGACCATCCTGGCGGCGTGCGCGCTGCTCGGCGTGGACGAGGTGTACGCCGTGGGCGGCGCCCAGGCGGTGGCGATGTTCGCGCTCGGCACCGAGGAGTGCGCGCCCGTCAACCTGGTCACCGGCCCCGGCAACATCTACGTGGCGGCCGCCAAGCGGCTGTTCGCCGGCCGGATCGGCATCGATTCGGAGGCCGGCCCGACCGAGATCATGGTGCTCGCGGACGACACGGCGGACGCCGCCGAGGTCGCCGCCGACCTGATCAGCCAGGCCGAGCACGGCCCGACCTCCGGTTCGGTGCTGGTCACCGCCTCGGCGGAGCTCGCCGACGCGGTGGAGGCCGAGCTGAAGACCCAGGTCGCCCGCACCCGGCACTCCGCGCGGGTGGCCGAGGCGCTGGGCGGCCCGCAGTCCGGCATCATCCTGGTCGACGACCTGGACCAGGGCCTGGCCGTGGTCAACGCGTACGCCGCCGAGCACCTGGAGATCCAGACCGCCGACCCGCACGCCGTCTCCGAGCGGGTCCGCAACGCCGGCGCGATCTTCCTCGGCCGCTTCACCCCGGTCTCGCTGGGCGACTACGCGGCCGGCTCCAACCACGTACTGCCGACCGGCGGCTGCGCCTGCCACTCCTCGGGCCTGTCCGTGCAGACCTTCCTGCGCGGCGTCCAGGTCGTCGAGTACGACCGCGCGGCGCTGGCCGGGATCGCCGCGCACGTGGTCAACCTGTCCGAGGCCGAGGACCTGCCGGGCCACGGAGACGCCGTGAAGGCACGTTTTGTCGGAGACGAACAGAACTGGCACAGCGACTGGAGTGTCCCCACCCCGTGACGAAGATCGACGACCTGCCCGTCCGGGACGAGCTGCGCGGCCAGTCCCCTTACGGCGCACCGCAGTTGGACGTGCCCGTCCAGCTGAACACCAACGAGAACCCGTACCCGCTGCCCGAGCCGCTGGTGGCCCGGATCGCCGAGCGGGTCGCCGACGCCGCCCGGCAGCTCAACCGCTACCCGGACCGGGACGCGGTCGAGCTGCGCACCGGCCTGGCCGCCTACCTGACCGACACCACCGGCCACGCCGTGACGAAGGACCAGGTGTGGGCCGCCAACGGCTCCAACGAGGTGCTCCAGCAGCTGCTGCAGACCTTCGGCGGGCCCGGCCGCACCGCGATCGGCTTCGAGCCCTCGTACTCGATGCACGCCCTGATCGCCCGCGGCACCGGCACCGCCTGGGTCTCCGGCCCGCGCAACGAGGACTTCACCATCGACCTGGACGCGGCCCGCGCGGCGATCGCCGAGCTGCGCCCTGACGTGGTGTTCATCTGCTCGCCGAACAACCCGACCGGTACCGCCGTCGAGGCCGACACCGTGCTCGCGCTGTACGAGGCCGCGCAGGCCGCCAGGCCGAGCATGGTGGTGGTGGACGAGGCGTACGTCGAGTTCTCGCACCGCGCCTCGCTGCTGCCGCTGCTGGCGGGCCGCCCCAACCTGGTGGTCTCGCGCACCATGTCGAAGGCGTTCGGCGCGGCCGGGCTGCGGCTCGGCTACCTGGCCGCCGACCCGGCCGTGGTGGACGCGGTGCAGCTGGTCCGGCTGCCGTACCACCTCTCGGCGGTCACCCAGGCCACCGCGCTGGCCTGCCTGGAGCACACCGACACGCTGCTCGGCTACGTCGAGCAGCTGAAGTCCGAGCGTGACCGGGTGGTGGTCGCGCTGTGCGAGCTGGGCCTCGAAGTGACCGACTCCGACGCCAACTTCATCCAGTTCGGCCGCTTCGCCGACACCCACGCGGTGTGGCAGGCGATCCTCGACCAGGGCGTGCTGGTCCGCGACAACGGCGTGCCCGGGTGGCTGCGCGTCACCGCCGGCACCCCCGCCGAGAACGACGCCTTCCTCGGCGCCGTCGCCAACGCCCTCCCGTCGCCCACCCCCACCCTTGATCGTGCGCGCTCCGCGCGCGCTGCCAGTCAGGAGCTGTAAACCCGCAATGTCCCGTATCGGCCGCGTCGAACGCACCACCAAGGAGACCTCCGTCCTGGTCGAGATCGACCTCGACGGAACCGGCAGGACGGACGTCTCCACGGGCGTCGGGTTCTACGACCACATGCTCGACCAGCTCGGCCGCCACGGCCTCTTCGACCTCACCGTGAAGACCGACGGCGACCTGCACATCGACACCCACCACACCATCGAGGACACCGCGCTCGCCCTCGGCGCCGCCTTCAAGCAGGCGCTCGGCGACAAGGTCGGCATCTACCGGTTCGGCAACTGCACCGTCCCGCTGGACGAGTCGCTGGCGCAGGTCACGGTCGACCTGTCCGGCCGCCCGTACCTGGTGCACAGCGAGCCGGAGGGCATGGCCCCGATGATCGGCTCGTACGACACCACGATGACCCGGCACATCCTGGAGTCCTTCGTCGCGCAGGCCCAGATCGCCCTGCACGTGCACGTGCCGTACGGCCGCAACGCGCACCACATCGTGGAGTGCCAGTTCAAGGCGCTCGCCCGGGCGCTGCGCTACGCCTCCGAGCGCGACCCGCGCGCCGAGGGCATCCTCCCGTCCACGAAGGGCGCCCTCTGATGGCCTCTGTACTGATCTTCCTCGGCATCTTCTTCGCCGCCGGCGTCTACTCGTTCTGGAAGCAGGACAAGCCGAAGAGCGTGATCCTCGTCCTCGGCTTCGCCTCGGCCATGTGCCTGGCCGCCGGCATCCTGCGCTACTAGGAGATTCCGCGACATGAGCAAGAACGTGGTGGTGCTGGACTACGGCTCCGGCAACCTGCGCTCCGCCCAGCGCGCCGTCGAACGGACCGGCGCGACCGTCACCGTCACCTCCAACTTCCAGCAGGCGCTGGACGCGGACGGCCTGCTGGTGCCCGGCGTCGGCGCCTTCGAGGCGTGCATGCGCGGCCTGAAGGCGGTGCGCGGCGAGCAGATCATCGGCCGCCGGCTGGCCGGCGGCCGCCCGGTGCTGGGGATCTGCGTCGGCATGCAGATCCTGTTCGAGAAGGGCGTCGAGCACGGCGTCGAGACCGCCGGCTGCGACGAGTGGCCCGGCGTGGTCGAGCCGCTGGACGCGCCGGTCGTCCCGCACATGGGCTGGAACACCGTCGACGCCCCCGAGGACAGCCGGATGTTCGCCGGGATGGACGCCGACACCCGGTTCTACTTCGTCCACTCCTACGGCGTGCGGCACTGGCTGCTGGAGACCCACTCCGAGAAGATCCGCGCCCCCAAGGTGACCTGGGCCACCCACGGGCAGCCGTTCGTCGCCGCGGTGGAGAACGGACCGCTGTGGGCCACCCAGTTCCACCCCGAGAAGTCCGGTGACGCCGGCGCCGCCCTGCTGACCAACTGGGTCGACACCCTCTGACGCCCTCCGACTTGGGAGACCAACGGATCATGACCAACCGCCTCGAACTGCTGCCCGCCGTCGATGTCCGCGACGGGCAGGCCGTCCGCCTGGTCAAGGGCGCCTCCGGCACCGAGACCTCCTTCGGCGAGCCGCTGGCCGCCGCCCTGGCCTGGCAGAACGCCGGCGCCGAGTGGCTGCACCTGGTCGACCTGGACGCCGCCTTCGGCACCGGCAGCAACCGCGACCTGCTCCGCGAGGTCACCGGCCGGCTCGACATCAAGGTCGAACTGTCCGGCGGCATCCGCGACGACGAGTCGCTGGCCGCCGCGCTCGCCACCGGCTGCACCCGGGTCAACCTCGGCACCGCCGCGCTGGAGAGCCCCGAGTGGGTCGCCAAGGTGATTGCCGAGCACGGCGACAAGATCGCCGTCGGCCTCGACGTGGTCGGCACCACCCTGCGCGGCCGCGGCTGGACCCGCGACGGCGGCCAGCTGTTCGACGTCCTCGCCCGCCTCGACTCCGAGGGCTGCGCCCGCTACGTGGTCACCGACGTCAACCGCGACGGCACCCTGACCGGCCCCAACCTCCAGCTGCTGCGCGACGTCTGCGCCGCCACCGACCGCCCGGTGGTCGCCTCCGGCGGCGTGTCGTCGCTGGACGACCTGCGCGCGATCGCCACCCTGGTGCCGGAGGGCGTCGAGGGCTCGATCGTCGGCAAGGCCCTCTACGAGCAGAAGTTCACCCTCGAAGAGGCCCTGGAGGCTGTGTCCCGATGACCGACGAAACCCCGGCCGCCGACGCCCGTTACTCCGCAAAGTCCCCCTGGGAGGACGCTTACGGATACTCCCGGGCAGTGGCGGCCGGGGACTTCGTCCTGGTCTCGGGCTGCACCGCCTTCGACGACGGGGTCGCCCTGGTCGAGGGCGACCCGTACGAGCAGACGATCGCCGCCTTCAAGGTGGCCTTCGACGCGCTCGCTCACTACGGACTCACCGCCGCCGACGTGGTCCGCACCCGGATGTACCTCACCCACGTCCGGGACTGCGACGAGGTCGGCCGCGCCCACAAGGAACTCTTCGACCAGGTCCGGCCGGTCACCACGATGGTGGTCGTCCAGGGCCTGACCGACTCCCGGATGATGGTCGAGGTCGAGCTGGAGGCCCACCGCCCCGGCCTGGCCCGCACTTTGGAAGGCAAGCAGCCGTGACCCTCGCAGTACGCGTGATCCCCTGTCTGGACGTGGACGCCGGACGCGTCGTCAAGGGCGTCAACTTCCAGAACCTGCGCGACGCCGGCGACCCGGTCGAGCTCGCCAAGCTCTACGACGCCCAGGGCGCCGACGAGTTGACCTTCCTCGACATCACCGCCTCCTCCGGTTCCCGGGAGACCACCTACGACGTGGTCCGCCGCACCGCCGAGCAGGTGTTCATCCCGCTCACCGTCGGCGGTGGCGTGCGCACCGTCGAGGACGTCGACAAGCTGCTGCGGGCCGGCGCCGACAAGGTCGGCGTCAACACCGCGGCGATCGCCCGCCCCGAACTGATCCGCGAGATCGCGCAGCGCTTCGGCCGCCAGGTGCTGGTCCTGTCGGTGGACGCCCGGCGCTGCCCCGAGGGCGCCCAGACCGCCTCCGGCTTCGAGGTCACCACCCACGGCGGCCGCCAGGGCACCGGCCTGGACGCCGTCGAGTGGGCGGTGCGGGCCGCCGAACTCGGCGCCGGCGAGATCCTGTTGAACTCGATGGACGCCGACGGCACCAAGGACGGCTACGACCTGGAGATGATCGGCGCCGTCCGCAAGGCCGTCTCGCTGCCCGTCATCGCCTCCGGCGGGGCCGGCAAGCTCGCCGACTTCGCGCCCGCCGTCGATGCCGGTGCCGACGCGGTGCTCGCCGCCAGCGTCTTCCACTTCGGCGACCTGACGATCGGCCAGGTCAAGGACGAACTCCGCACCACCGGCCACCTCGTCCGCTGAGCCACCGACGCCCCGCCGGGCCCTGGCACGGCGGGGCGTCGCACGGGCCCTCAGCTCTCCGGCAGCGGCAGCGCCTCGGCCAGTGCGGCGACCGCGGCCGGGTCGCCCTGCACCGTCACCGCCGTCCTCGCGCCGCGCCCGAGCAGGAACAGCACCAGCTCGCCGGGCTCCCCGGTCACCGTCACCAGCGGCCGGTCCCCGCGACGGATCGTCACCTCCCGGCCGTCCGGCCGCGTCAGGCGCAGCGACACCGACGGCCGCGACTCGCCCAGCCGGGCCGCCATCGGCACCCGCCGCCACAGCGCCTCCGCCAGCTCGGGCGACACCGGCTCCGGCTCGAAGGCGACCGCCCGGCGGACGTCCTCCGCGTGCACGAAGTACTCCAGCAGGTTCGCCGCCTCGTCCACACCCGGCAGGTTGAACGGCGAGAGGGCCGGTGGCCCCGAGCGGAAGGACTTCACCAACTGCTCGTACGGGCGCTTCGCCGTCCGGTCCTGCACCCGCTGCGTCCACTTGGCCAGCGCCCGCACCTTGATCCCGGCCGCCGCGTCCGGACGGCCCTCCCGCACCACCAGGTGTGCCACCAGATCCCTGGTCAGCCACCCCGCACACAAGGTCGGCCCGTCCGGGCCGGCCGCCGACAACAATCCGGTGAGACGGGCACGCTCGGCCCGCGCAAGGCTCGACATGCCGCACAGCCTACGCAGCGGTCGGGCCGTCAGGCCTTGAAGGTCAGTGCGCAGGTGACTCCGCGCCAGCCCTGCTGGTAGAACTCCAGCGGCAGGCCGATCGAGGTGGCGTGCCGCGGGCCGTCGCCGGTGCGCGCCAGGGCCTGCTTGCTCGGCTCCTTGCACAGCTCGGTCATGGTGCGGTAGATCGCCGGCAGATCGGCGAGGCCGTCCGGCAGGTCCGTGTTGGCGATCGCCTCGGCGTCGTGCGGCTGCTCGCAGGGGACGGCGGTGGGCTGCTGCACCTTGCTGAGCCGCGGCACCTGGAAACACGTGCCCGGCGTGAAGTACGGGTACGGAACTTCCTTGGTCGGACTCGGTGAAGGTGCCGGGGAGGAACTGGGGGGAGACGGTGGGGCGGCGGCCTGCCTGTGCGGCTCGGGCCACAGCAGGACGGCGGCCAGCGCAGCCAGTACGGCCGCCACCACCGCAGTCAGGACCGTCTTCTGTCGCCCGCTCATGCCAACCCCCTGGTTCCCTGCCCATTGTGATGGCCGACCGGTTGCCGCGTCAGTGCTTTTCGGACATCTGTTTGCGAAGCCTTTGCATGCGGATCAGTAGGATGACCGGCCAGTTGAAAGGTCGCCGAGGGAGGGCAACTGTCATGGGGGACGGCGGATTTCGGGTCGAACCGGGCGCACTCGATCGATATGCGTCACTGCTTCAGGAGCAGTCCGAACAGCTGAGCAGGATCGCGTCGGCCACCGCCGCGATCACCATCTCGTCCGACGCCTTCGGACACCTGCCGAACGCCCAGCACCTGGCCTCGGCGTACCAGGAGCACGCGAACGCCAACCGGGAGAACGTCGGCGCGCTCGGCAACGCCGTCAACGGCACCTCCGAGGGGCTGGCGGGCGTCTCGCAGAACTACGCGGACCACGAGGACCACGTGGTGCGCACGATGGGCGGTGGTCGGTAATGGCGGGGAAGGGCGGCAGCTCCGGAAGGGTCTCGACCCCCAGTCCGTCGCGCCGGACACCGCCGCCGCAGCCGGCGCCGCCGCGCCCGGCCACGCCGCCGTCGCGCCCGGTGTCGCAGCCGCCGAACGTGCGGCACCCGCAGCAGCCGCCGCAGCCGCAGGCCCCGCACGTGCCGCCGCAGCCGCAGGCGCCGCACCCGCAGCAGCCGCCACAGGCGCCGAACCACCCGACGGGCGCCGACGACGGCGGCGCCGACGGGGTCGGGCCGATCGATCCGCGGGAGAGCTGGTTCAGGGGCAAGCTGAGGGATGGCGCTTCGACCGCCATCGACGGCCTGGTTCAGCGCGGCACCGACTGGGCGGGCGACCGGATCTTCGGCCCGAAGGAGCCGGCCAACCCCGAGCCGGGCGGCGGCGCCGCGCCGTCGACCGGGCTGGACGGTGTCGGCGACGGCGGCGCGGAGGGCGAGCGGGGGGTGCCGCGCGGGCCCTGGGAGGAGAACCCCGGCTTCGCTCCGGGCGGCAGGCGGGACCCCGGCTACGACGTGGACCCCGGTTTCCACGTCGATCCGGGCGGCGGCGTCTGGAGCGGCCCCTACCCCGTCTCTCCGGGCAGCTTCCCGAATGGCCCGGGCAGGGAAATGACCGGTGTCAGCGACGCCTATGCCTGGGCGCACGCCCGGGTCGAGCAGGCGATGGCGAACCTCGACCCGGCCGAGCACCCCGACCGCAGCGGCCTGGGCGGAATGCTCGACGAGGCGGTCGAGTGGGCGCTGGAGCAGTCCGGTCTGATCGGGATGCTGGAGAAGGTCACCGGCAACCTCGCGGAGCTGAACGCGGCCGCCGAGGAGTGGCAGGCGCAGGCGCACGCCGTGCAGTCGGTCGCGACCGAGCTGCGGGGCGGCGCGGTGCCGCTCGCCGAGGCGTGGTCGGGCGGCGCCAGCGACGCGTTCGGCGGGCACATGGGCGAGGTCGCGGACGCGCTCGACCAGACCGCGCAGGGCATGCTGCAGACCGCGCAGATCATCAACTCGGCGGCGCAGGAGTGCGCGATGGCCGAGGGCATGGTGATCCAGATCATCAGCGAGGCGATCGAGGCACTGATCGTGTCGCTGGCCGCCGAGGCGGTGATCGCGGTGTTCACCATGGGCATCGGCCTGATCGCGGACGCGCTGATCACCGAGGCGGAGATCGCCGTCTTCGTGGCTCGGGTGGCCCGGGTCTCGACGCAGCTGGCGCAGAAGCTGGAGGCGCTGCTGAAGGCGCTGAAGGAGATGGGCGCGGCGGTCAAGGCCGTCCGCAACATGGAGGGCATCAGCAAGGCGCTGAGCCAGGTCAAGAACGTGAAGGCCGCGTTCCAGGGCATGCGGGAGCTGGAGCAGGGCGAGGGGATGATCGCCAAGGCCGCGCAGAAGCTCGACGGCGAGGCCGGCCAGTGGGTGAACGGCAAGTTCCGCGAGACGCTCGGGATCGACCAGGACGACCCGGTGCAGATGGGTGACGGAACGGTCAAGGGCACGCTGAAGGCCGCCGGGCAGTCCGCCTGGGCGGTCGGCAAGGCGGGCCTGACGAGCGACGTCAACAAGGAAGCGGTCAAGCAGGAACTCCTGCACGACGTGGGCCTGGCCAACGACCCGGCACCCTACCGGGTGGACGAGTCGCGGATCGCGACCGCGTTCGGCTGACCGGCCTGGGGGCCCCGCCGCCACTACGGCGGCGGGGCCCTCGTCGTACGGTCAGCGCCCGGCCGTTGCCGCGCGGAACGCCTCGCGCTCGTCCGAGTCCTCGAAGTCCAGGGCGATCCAGGAGCCGTCCCCGAACAGCAGGTCCTGGCGGGCGGCCCAGATGTCGTTCGGGGTGTCCGGGCGCAACCACCAGCTGCCGAGCGGGAGTTCGTACAGCGGGACGGCCCGGTAGTGCTCGTGGTGCTGCCCGTAGGTCCAGCGGCTGAGGATCAGCAGCCGGCGGTCCGTCAGCAGCACCGTGAAGTAGTCGTGGTCGGCCCGCAGCTTCTCGCCGGGCGTGGTCCGCACCGCCCGCCAGACCTGCCATGCCGTCGAGCCCTCGTCGCCGCTCAACGAGCCGCCGTGCAGCGGCCGGCGGATCGCCCGGTAGGCGCGCCGGGTCAGCGACAGGCCGTACGGGCGCCGCAGGTGCACGTCCGGCGTGAACCAGTAGACGAACCAGCGCGGCAGGAAGTACAGCAGGAAGCCGTACCAGAGCCGCACGAAGAAGTTGTGGATCCAGGCCAGCGGGGCGTGGCTCGCGGCGCGGACGGTGTCGCGGTCCCACCAGAGCGGTGCGAGGCGGTCCAGTTTCATCGCCCAGGTGCCGATCATCGGCTCGCCGGGGTGGAGGTGCTCGCCCGCCGTCCGCTGGAGCAGGTGGTGACCGAAGGCGACGGTCGGCAGTGGCTGCGACTGGTACTGACTCACCCGGCAAATCCCCCATCGTGCAGAGCAGTTCTGTTTTTGTCGGGGCTCAAACTACCGGGTCCGGGCCGGTCGCCCGGGCGGACCGGGCCAGCTCGCGAGACGCGGCCTGCGAGAATGGACCGCATGTCGACCAACCCCGCCACCCCCGGCAGCACCGCCCTGGACCCGGCCATCGCCGCCCGCCTCAAGCGCACCCCGGACGGCCTGGTGCCCGCCGTCGCCCAGCAGTACGACACCGGTGAGGTGCTGATGCTCGGCTGGATGGACGACGAGGCGCTGCACCGCACCCTGACCACCGGCCGCTGCACGTACTGGAGCCGCAGCCGGAGCGAGTACTGGGTGAAGGGCGACACCTCCGGCCACGTCCAGCACGTGAAGCACGTCGCGCTGGACTGCGACGGCGACACGGTGCTGGTCAAGGTCGACCAGGTCGGCGCGGCCTGCCACACCGGCGAGCGGACCTGCTTCGACGCCGACGTGCTGCCGCTGTCCCGCTAGCCTGTTCCCGACCACCCGCTGCTCCCATCTGATCGGTGCTCCATGGAACTTGAGGCTTTCCGCGCGCTCGCCGCGGACACCCGGGTCATTCCCGTCACCCGCCGGCTCCTCGCGGACGGCCTCACTCCGATCGGCGTGTACCGCAGCCTGGCGGCCGAGCGGCCCGGCACCTTCCTGCTGGAGTCCGCCGAGCAGGGCAGCTGGACCAGGTACTCGTTCGTCGGGGTGCGCTCCGGCGCCGTCCTGACGGTCGGTCAGGACGGCGGCGCGCGCTGGCTGGGCGAGCCGCCGGTCGGCATCCCGACCTCCGGCGACCCGCTGGAGGTGCTGCGCGCCGCGCTGGCCGCCCTGCACACCCCCCGGCACCCGGACGACGGCCTGCCGCCGCTCACCGGCGGCCTGGTCGGCTACCTCGGCTACGACGTGGTCCGCCGCCTGGAGAACCTGCCCGACCGCACCCCGGACGACCTGCGGCTGCCCGAGCTGACCCTGCTGCTGGCCACCGACCTGGCGGTGCTCGACCACGCCAGTGGCACCGTGCTGCTGATCGCCAACGCCGTCAACCACAACGACCTGGCCACCGGCGTGGACGAGGCCCACGCCGACGCGGTGGCCCGGCTGGACGCGATGGAGGCCGACCTGCGCCGCCCCGTCGACCCGGGCCTGGCGACCTGGACGCCGACCGAGGTGGAGGCGCACTCGCCGTTCGGCGGCGAGCCCTACCGCAAGGCGGTGGAGATGGTGAAGGAACGGATCCGGGCCGGCGAGGCCTTCCAGGTGGTGCCCTCGCAGCGCTTCGAGGCGCCCTGCGAGGCGTCCGCGCTGGACGTGTACCGGGTGCTGCGCACCACCAACCCCAGCCCGTACATGTACCTGTTCCGCTTCCCCGGCCCCGACGGCGGCGCGGAGGGCGGCTTCGACGTGGTCGGCTCCAGCCCGGAGGCGCTGGTCAAGGTCGCCGAGGGCGAGGCGATGGTGCACCCGATCGCCGGCACCCGGCACCGCGGCGCCACCGCGATGGAGGACGCCGAGCTGGCCGCCGAGCTGCTGGCCGACCCGAAGGAGCGGGCCGAGCACCTGATGCTGGTCGATCTGGGCCGCAACGACCTGGGCCGGGTCTGCGCGCCGGGGTCGGTCGAGGTGGTGGAGTTCATGGCGGTCGAGCGCTACAGCCACGTGATGCACATCGTCTCCACCGTCACCGGCAAGGTCGCCGAGGGCCGCAGCGCGCTCGACGTGCTCACCGCCTGCTTCCCGGCGGGCACGCTCTCCGGCGCGCCCAAGCCCCGCGCCATGCAGATCATCGAGGAACTGGAGCCCACCCGCCGCGGCCTGTACGGCGGCTGCGTCGGCTACCTGGACTTCGCGGGCGACTCGGACACCGCGATCGCGATCCGCACCGCGGTGATCCGCGGCGGCACCGCGTACGTGCAGGCCGGGGCGGGCGTGGTCGCCGACTCCGACCCGCACGCCGAGGACGCCGAGTGCCGCAACAAGGCCACCGCGGTGCTGCGGGCGGTCGCCGCCGCCAACACGCTGCGCTGAGCTCGGCGGTACCGGGGGCGGCGATTCTGCGGGTGGGCGGCGAGGGGCGCTGACGCTTGGTCGCTCAGGGGCCTGATGGGGTGTGGTGGTGGGCGGTGCGGGGGCCTGACGCGCGGTGGCCCGGGGGTGGTGGTGGCGCGGAGGCCTGACGCCTGGCGGCGCAGGGGCGGTGGCGGGCGGCGTGGGGCGACGGCGCGGGGGTCTGACGCCTGCGGCGCAGGGGCGGTGGCGGGCGGTGCTGACGCTTGGTCGCTCAGGGGCCTGATGGGGTGTGGTGGTGGGCGGTGCGGGGGCCTGACGCGCGGTGGCCCGGGGGTGGTGGTGGCGCGGGGGTCTGACGCCTGGCGGCGCAGGGGCGGTGGCGGGCGGCGTGGGGCGACGGCGCGGGGGCCTGACGCCTGCGGCGCTGGGGCGGTGGCGAGGGGCGCTGACGCTTGGTCGCTCAGGGGCCTGATGGGGTGTGGTGGTGGGTGGTGCGGGGGCATGACGCGCGGCGGCCCGGGGTGGTGGTGGCGCGGGGGCCTGACGCCTGCGGCGCTGGGGCGGTGGCGAGGGGCGCTGACGCTTGGTCGCTCAGGGGCCTGATGGGGTGTGGTGGTGGGCGGTGCGGGGGCATGACGCGCGGTGGCCCGGGGGTGGTGGTGGCGCGGAGGCCTGACGCCTGCGGCGCAGGGGCGGTGGCGACAGCGCGGGGGTCTGACGCCTGGCGGCCCCGGGGGCGGTGGGCGGTGCGGGGCTGATGTCCGGCTGCCGAGAGGCTTGGCTCGGGGGTGCAGGGGCGGTGGTGGGCGGTGGGGTGGGGTCGGGGACACTGGTCGGGTGAGTGAGACTCCCGCTGCCCCCAAGTCGTCCCGTGGCACCCTCGCGCTGATGCTGCTGCTGACCGCGCTCGGTGCCGCCCTGGTGCTGACCGCCGTCGGCCGCACCTGGGCGGAGGGGGTGGCGCCGGGCACGGCCGGTGGCCGGATCGCGATCTCCGCCTCGGGCAGCAAGCTGACCGGCCTGCCGACCGGCACGGCGCTGGTGGCGATGGCTGCCGCCGTCGCGGTGTTCGCGGTGCGCGGCCGGGCCCGGCTGCTGGTGGGCCTGCTGACGGTGCTGGCGGGCGCGGGCGCGGTCGCCGGGGCACTGATCGGCCGGGCCGACACCGCGGGCCTGCACACCCTGGCCGCGACGCAGCTGGGGCTGACCAGTGCGCACGCCGAGGAGATCACTCGCACCGCCTGGCCGTGGGTGGCGCTGGCGGGCGGCCTGCTGCTGGTCGCGGCCGGTGCGCTGACGGTGCGCTTCGGCCGGAACTGGCCCGCGATGGGCTCCCGTTACGAGGCCCCGACCCGCCGCCGTCCGGCCGGGAAGGCCGGGGCGACCGGTAACAGCCCCGCTGACCTGTGGAAGGCGCTGGACCGCGGCGAGGACCCCACCGGCTGAGTGTGCTCGGCACCACGGCGGCCCCCGCTTGGGGACGCCGTGTTCGGCCCGGCACAATGGAGGGGTCAACCCGTCGAGCGCCACCCCGGACCGCCCGACCGGGGCCCCGTAGAACAAGGAGCAGCATCAAGATGGCTTCAGCAGCGCACGGCCACACTCCCGCCGCGTGGACCGGCGTGGTCATTTCCTTCGTCGGTTTCTGCGTGGCCGGCGTGGCCATGATCATGCCGAACGTCGTGCTGACCATCGCTGGCCTCGCCGTGGTCCTGATCGGCGGCGTCGTCGGCAAGGCGATGTCGATGGCAGGCATGGGCAAGCAGCCCAGCAAGCACTACGCGCCGGCGCCCACCGAGGAGCGCCCCGCGGTCACCACGGCCTGAACCTCGGCGTCAGGTTTCGAACGGCGGGCCGCGCGCCCGCCGTTCGGCGTTTTCCGGGGAGTTTCCGGAGCGGCCCGGGCACAATCGTGCCCGTGAACGCTCCCCCCGTCCCCACCGCCGGCTCGGTGCCGCGCCGCCTGGTCCGCCCGCTGGCGGCGCTGGTCGCGGTGGCGATGCCCACCGCGTTCGTCGCCGCGGTCGACCCGAACACCCCCGGCCACTACCCGGTCTGCCCGGTGCTGCAGGCGACCGGCTGGTGGTGCCCCGGCTGCGGCGGGCTGCGTTGCGTGCACGCGCTGACCAGGGGCGAGCTGCTGACCGCTGCCCACGACAACCTGCTGGTGACGCTGCTGGCGCTGGCCGCGCTCGTGCTGTGGCTGCGCTGGACGGTGCGGGCGCTGCGCGGCCGCCCCGCGGGCTTCCGGCTGACCGGCCGGCAGACGGTGGTGGTGCTGCTGGCCCTGGCCCTGTTCACGGTGCTCCGCAACCTGCCGGTCGGCGCCGGCCTCGCGCCCCCTGCGGTCTGAGCGGGCGCCCGGCGGTCCGCCGATCGAGACGCACGCCGGTCGGATGCTGAGTGCGCCCCCCGGGCCCGATACCATCGAAAGGCCGGGGCTGTGCATCTGCGTCCCCGGCCTCACCAGCGATACACGATGGGGGCGCACGCGTGACTGTGCTCGACGAGATCATCGACGGGGTCCGGCAGGACCTTGCCGAGCGACAGGCCCGAACCTCCCTGGACGAACTCAAGGAGCTCGCGGCGAAGGCACCCGCGGCGAAGGACGGCGTGGCCGCCCTGCGCGGCGACGGTGTCCGGGTGATCTGCGAGGTCAAGCGCTCCAGCCCGTCCAAGGGCGCGCTGGCGGCGATCGCCGACCCGGCCGCGCTGGCGGTCGACTACGCGGCCGGCGGGGCCGCCGCGATCAGCGTGCTCACCGAGCAGCGCCGCTTCGGCGGCTCGCTGGCCGACCTGGACGCGGTGCGGGCCGCGGTCGAGACCCCGATCCTGCGCAAGGACTTCATCGTCACCGCCTACCAGCTGTGGGAAGCCCGCGCGCACGGCGCGGACCTGGCGCTGCTGATCGTCGCCGCGCTGGAGCAGCCGGCCCTGGTCTCGCTGATCGAGCGGGCCGAGTCGATCGGGCTGACCCCGCTGGTCGAGGTGCACGACGAGGAGGAGATCGCCCGCGCGGTGGACGCCGGCGCGAGGATCATCGGCGTCAACGCCCGCAACCTGAAGACCCTTGAGGTCGACCGGAACACCTTCGGCAACGTGGTGGACGCCATCCCGGCGCACATCGTCAAGGTCGCCGAGTCCGGGGTGCGCGGCCCGCACGACCTGATCACCTACGCCAACCAGGGCGCCGACGCGGTGCTGGTCGGCGAGTCCCTGGTGACCGGCCGCGACCCGCGCACCGCGGTCGCCGACCTGGTCGCCGCCGGGGCCCACCCGGCGCTGCGCAACAACGGACGGGGCTGACCCTCCGCCATGTCGATCGCCACCCGTCTCGCCCCCGGTTGCCGCCCGCGCGGCTGCCGCGCGCCCGCACGCCGGGTGCTGGGGCGGCGGGTGCGGTACGTGATCGGCTGCGAGCCCGGACAGGTCCCCGGACGCCGATGGCGCGGAACCCGCGGCTGAGTACTCCCCGCCCGTTCCACCTTCACGCCGTCAACTTCCAGACAGAGGACTGTCCATGTCCGAGCTCAACGTTCCGGGTACCCAAGTCCCGGACGCTCGTGGTTACTTCGGCGCCTACGGCGGCCGCTTCATCCCGGAGGCGCTGGTCGCCGCCGTCGAGCAGGTCGCCGAGGAGTACGAGAAGGCCAAGGCCGATCCGGCGTTCGCCGCCGAACTCGACGCCCTGCTGAAGGACTACACCGGCCGGCCCAGCCCGCTGACCGACGTCCACCGGTTCTCCGCCGAGGCGGGCGGGGCGCGGGTGCTGCTCAAGCGCGAGGACCTGAACCACACCGGCTCGCACAAGATCAACAACGTGCTGGGGCAGGCACTGCTGACCCGCCGGATGGGCAAGACGCGGATCATCGCCGAGACCGGCGCCGGCCAGCATGGCGTGGCCACCGCCACCGCCTGCGCGCTGTTCGGCTTCGACTGCACCATCTACATGGGTGAGGTCGACACCCAGCGGCAGGCCCTGAACGTCGCCCGGATGCGGATGCTGGGCGCCGAGGTCGTCCCGGTCAAGTCCGGCAGCCGCACCCTGAAGGACGCCATCAACGAGGCGTTCCGCGACTGGGTCGCCAACGTGGACACCACCCACTACCTGTTCGGCACCGTCGCGGGCCCGCACCCGTTCCCGATGATGGTGCGCGACTTCCACCGGGTGATCGGCATCGAGGCCCGCCAGCAGGTGCTGGACCGCACCGGGCGGCTGCCCGACGCGGTGGTCGCCTGCGTCGGCGGCGGCTCCAACGCGATGGGCATCTTCCACGAGTTCATCCCGGACGCGGGCGTGCGCCTGATCGGCTGCGAGGCGGCCGGCGACGGCGCCGACACCCCCAAGCACGCCGCCACCCTCACCAAGGGCGACCCGGGCGTGCTGCACGGCTCGCGCACCTACGTCCTGCAGGACGAGGACGGCCAGACCATCGAGTCGCACTCGATCTCGGCCGGCCTGGACTACCCCGGCGTCGGCCCCGAGCACGCCTGGCTGAAGGACACCGGCCGGGCCGAGTACCGCCCGGTCACCGACCGCGCCGCGATGGAGGCGCTGCGGCTGCTGTCCCGCACCGAGGGCATCATCCCGGCCATCGAGTCCGCGCACGCCCTGGCCGGCGCGCTCGAACTCGGCCGCGAGCTGGGCCCGGAGGCGACCATCCTGGTCTCGCTCTCCGGCCGCGGCGACAAGGACATGCACACCGCCGCCGAGTACTTCGGCCTCTACGACGACGCCGAGGGGACCAACTGACCATGGCCGACACCAAGCTCACCACCGCCCTCGCCGCCGCCAGGGCCGAGGGCCGGGCCGCCCTGATCGGCTACCTGCCGGCCGGCTTCCCGACCGTGGACGGCGGCATCGCCGCGATCAACGCGCTGATCGAGGGCGGCTGCGACGTCGTCGAGGTCGGCCTGCCGCACTCCGACCCGGTGCTGGACGGCGCGGTCATCCAGACCGCCGACGACATCGCGCTGCGCGGCGGCGTGAAGATCAAGGACGTGCTGCGCACCGTTGCCGAGGTCGCCGCCGCCCACCCGGCCGTGCCGGTGCTGGTGATGACCTACTGGAACCCGGTGGACCGCTACGGCGTCGCCCGGTTCGCCGCCGACCTGGCCGCGGCCGGGGGAGCGGGCTGCATCCTGCCCGACCTGCCGGTCGAGGAGTCGGTGGAGTGGCGGAAGGCCGCCGGGGAGCACGGCCTGGACACCGTGTTCGTGGTCGCCCCGTCCTCCAAGGACGCCCGGCTGGCCGAGGTCACCGCGGCCGGCTCCGGCTTCGTCTACGCCGCGGCCGTGATGGGTGTCACCGGCACCCGGGCCGCGGTCGGCAACCTGGCCGAGGACCTGGTGGCGCGTACCCGGGCCACCACCGCGCTGCCGGTCTGCGTCGGCCTGGGCGTCTCCAACGCCGACCAGGCCGCCGAGGTCGCCGCGTTCGCGGACGGCGTGATCGTCGGCTCCGCGTTCGTGCAACGCCTGCTGGACGCCGCCGAGCCGGCCGACGGCCTGGCCGCCGTCCGGGCGCTGGCCGCCGATCTGGCGTCGGGTGTGCGCCGCAAGTAGTTCGCGCGGTTCGGAGGGCCGCCCGGGGAGCAACAGCCGCTCCCCGGGCGGCTCTTCGGCTTTCTCGGGCCGCCACCTGATCGGGTGAACTGTCCCGGGCGTTCGGTGATCTTGTCGCGGCCCGGGCCGTTGAACCCGCTGACGGTCGGTCGGTGAAAGGGCGTGCGGATGGCTCGGGTGCACAAACCGGTCCTGCTGCGGGCACTGGCGGCGGGCCTGGCGCTGGCCGCCGCACTGGCCGGAACCGGCGGCGTGGAACGGGAGTTGGCGCGCCGCGGTGCGGAGCGGGCGGTGGTCTGCCAGCACTCGGAGGCGGAGTGCGGACCGCCGGGCCGATGACCAGAAGAATCGGATGTATGACCGTATAGCGTCACTCATCCGGCGTAACTGGCGAATATGGAGGAACCGCACCTCATCCCCTACGGTTCATCAGGCAGGAAACGGTGAAGCGCGCCCGAGGGGGAACTGATGGCCAGTCAACAGGCCCAACACGGCCGGGTGAGCGGGTTTCGCCGGGTCGTGGACGGTCCGGCGGCCGAGTGGTTCGGACTGGTGGTGCGGCTGGGCCTGGCCGTGGTGTGGGGCTGGGCCGGACTGGCGAAGGTCGCCGACCCGGCGGAGGCGGCACAGGCCGTGCGGGCCTACGCGATCCTGCCGGAGGCACTGGTGAAGCCGGTCGGCTGGGGGCTGCCGTTCCTGGAACTCGCACTGGCGGTACTGCTGGTGCTCGGCCTGGGCACCCGGGTGGTCGCGGTGATCTCCGCGACGCTGCTGGTGCTCTTCATCGCCGGCATCACCTCCGTCTGGGCGCGCGGCATCTCGATCGACTGCGGCTGCTTCGGCGGCGGCGGCCCGGTGAGCGAGTCGCAGACCAAGTACGTGCAGGAGATCCTCCGCGACACCGGCTTCCTGCTGCTGTCGGCGTGGCTGATCTTCCGCCCCCGCACCAAACTCTCGGCGGACGCCTGGCTGGCCGCCTGACCGCACCCCGTCCCGCAGCACCCAACGAAGAGAACCGATCCCTGGACCATGGCAGAGCACCTCATGAGCGAGAAGAACGAAGAAGGCAAGCGCAGCGCCCGTGAGCGGATGCTGGTGGAACGGGCGGAGCAGGAGGCCCGGGCGAAGCGGAAGAAGAAGCTGGTAGTCGGCGGCGCGGTGCTCGGCGTGATCGCCGCCGCCGTGGTGGTCGGCGTGGTGGTGCAGAACCAGCGCTCCAAGCCGGAGACACCGACCGCCGCCCCCGCGGGCGCCATCGGAGACAAGAACCTGATCATCCCCGTCGGGTCCGCCAACGCCCCGTCCACCCTCACCGTGTACGAGGACCCGCGCTGCCCGGCCTGCGGCGCCTTCGAGCGCGCCTTCTCGCCGACCATCGACCAGCTGGAAGACGCCGGCAAGATCTACCTCAACTACCACATCGTGTCGTTCATCGACCGCTCGCTCGGCGGCAACGGCTCCAAGTACGGTGCCAACGCGCTGGGTTGCGCGCAGAACGCCGGGCACTTCCGGGACTACCACGACGTGCTGTACCGCAACCAGCCCGGGGAGACCGAGGACACCTTCGGCAGCAAGCAGGCCCTGATCGACCTGGGCAAGCAGGTGCCGGGCCTGGACAACGCCGAGTTCCAGACCTGCGTCAACACCAACAAGTTCGCCGGCTGGGTCTCCGCGGTGCAGCAGAACTTCGACAAGTCCAGCTTCAAGTCGACGCCCACGGTGCTGCTCAACGGCGAGCCGATCTACCCGAAGAAGGGCGACGAGCAGATCAGCCCGGAGAACCTGGTCAAGTGGGTGGACGAGGCCAACCAGGGCAAGCAGCTGGGCACCCCCGGCTCGCACGGGCAGAGCCCGGCGCCCACCTCGACCGCCGCCGAGACCAACACCCCGCCCGCACCCTGACGGCCGGACGACCGGCCGGGAGGAGTGACGCTTCCGTGACCCGTTCCGGTGCCGGTGCGGCGGGCGGGACACGGTAGCGTCGAGGGTGTCATGGATCTCGCATACATTCCGAGCCCGTCGCGGGGAGTCCTCTACCTGGGACCCATCCCGCTTCGCGCCTACGCGTTCTGCATCATCATCGGTGTCGTCGTGGCCGTGTGGCTCGGCAGCAGGCGCTGGGTCGCCCGCGGCGGCGGCCGGCACACGGTCGGCGACATCGCCGTCTGGGCGGTGCCGTTCGGCTTGGTCGGCGGTCGGCTGTACCACGTCATCACCGACAACCAGCTGTACTTCCGCGAGGGCAAGAACCCGCTCGACGCGCTGAAGATCTGGGAGGGCGGCCTCGGCATCTGGGGCGCGATCGCCTTCGGCGCGGTCGGCGCCTGGATCGCCGCCCGCCGCCGCGGCGTCGCGTTCCCCGCGTACGCCGACGCCATCGCCCCCGGCATCGCCCTCGCCCAGGCCATCGGACGCTGGGGCAACTGGTTCAACCAGGAGCTGTACGGCAAGCCCACCACGCTGCCCTGGGGCCTGGAGATCGACAAGACCCTGCCGAACGGCGAGGTGGTCACCGGCACCTACCACCCGACCTTCCTGTACGAGTCGATCTGGTGCGTGCTGGTCGCGGTGGCGGTGATCTGGGCCGACAAGCGCTTCACCCTCGGCCACGGCCGGGCCTTCGCCCTGTACGTCGCGCTCTACACGCCCGGCCGGTTCTGGACCGAGTGGCTGCGCATCGACGAGGCACACCGCTTCTTCGGCCTGCGGCTGAACGACTGGGTGGCGATCGCCGTCTTCATCGGCGCAGTGGTCTACCTGGTGCTCTCCGCCCGGCTGCGCCCCGGCCGCGAGGACCCGGACGAGATCGACCCGCAGGCCACCCGCGAGCGCGCCGAGGCGGCGGCCCGGGAGAGCGGCGCGGAGGCGATCGCGGACGCGCCCGGCAAGGGCGGCCCGAAGGACGCTCCCAAGGACGGCCCGAAGGGCAGCCTCAAGGACGGCCCGGAGGACGGCCCGGAGGACGGCCCGAAGGACGGCGACGGAGCCGCCGAGCACAATGCGGACGTCAAGGATTCCGAAAAGTCTTCCTGAGTACGCGAATTGACCCCGTTGGGGCCGCTCCCGCCACGGTCGGCGGGGGCGGCCCCAACTGCCTTTGGGCAGGCTTACTTTGCTGGAAAGTCGCAGGTCAAACGGCTACGTTCGAGGGGTACGACCAGCCCTGGCCGGAATGCGCCCGGGGGGCCTTCGCCGTGCCCGGAAGGGGAGCCGCCAGCATGAGCACGATCATCGCCGACCCGTACACCAACGGTCCGCAGCCCCGGATTCCGGCCGACGGCCACCACCGGGACGTCAACGGCGGCTGGCTGCGGCCGGCCGTGTTCGGTGCGGTGGACGGCCTGGTGTCCAACTTCGCGCTGATGACCGGCGTGGTCGGCGGGGCCGCCGAGCCGAGCACCGTGGTGCTGACCGGACTGGCCGGACTGGCGGCCGGCGCGTTCTCCATGGCCGTCGGCGAGTACACCTCGGTGGCCTCCCAGCGCGAGCTGGTGGAGGCCGAGCTGGAGGCCGAACGGATCGAGCTGAAGCGCAACCCGCAGGGCGAGCTCGCCGAGCTGGCCCAGCTGTACGTGGCCAAGGGCGTGGACCCGGAGCTGGCCATGGAGGTGGCCCGCCAGCTGTCCGCCGACCCCGCCACCCTGCTCGCCGTGCACGCCCGCGAGGAACTCGGCGTGGACCCGGAGGACCTGCCCTCGCCGCTGGTCGCCGCCGGCTCCTCGTTCGCCTGCTTCGCCCTGGGCGCGCTGCTGCCGGTGCTGCCGTACCTGCTGGGCGCGACCGCACTGTGGCCGGCCGCGCTGCTGGCGACGCTCGGCCTGTTCGGCTGCGGCGCGGCGGTGGCCCGGGTGACCGCCCGCACCTGGTGGTTCAGCGGCCTGCGCCAGTTGGCGCTGGGCGGCGTGGCGGCGGCCGTCACCTTCCTGCTGGGCCGCCTGATCGGCGGGGCGATCGGCTGACCGGCCACCTGGCAGGGCCTGTACGAACACCCGGATCTCTGCATGGTTATGCACTGCGGCGCGTGATGTTCCACACATGGGCAGCGGCCTCCGCCTTGCCCTAGTCTCAACATCCGATCGCCGAACCGAACAATCCCCACCGTGTCCGGCGCCCGGCCAGGGAATCCCAGGCCGGCTCCGGACCGGGGGCGTTCCGAGGGTGTTTCGCCCCTGTTTCACCCCCCTGGACACCGGGCACACTGGTCTGGACGCGCGACGCTGCGCCCTCCCCCCGTCCGTCCCGTGACCTGGGGTTGCGTCCGGGATGTGGACGCAGATTCCACTTCCCGGGACGATCGGCATCATGTAACCTGCACCGACACATCGCATCAGGGCCAACGTCGTCCCTTTGCATCAAGCAACTGATCACGACGACGGGAGAGCCGATGCTGTCTGCATCCATGCACTCCGGCCACGAGGACGCCCGGGCCACCCGCCCCTACGCCCTCGTTCCGGACGCGCGTCCCCAGGCCCAGGGTCTGTACGACCCGCGCAACGAGCACGACGCCTGCGGCGTCGGCTTCGTGGCCACGCTGACCGGTGTCGCCGACCACCGGATCGTCGAGCAGGCACTGACCGTGCTGCGCAACCTGGAGCACCGCGGCGCCACCGGCGCCGAGCCCGACTCCGGCGACGGCGCGGGCATCCTGACCCAGATCCCGGACGCCTTCCTGCGCGCCAGCACCGACTTCGAACTCCCCGCCGCCGGGTCCTACGCGGTCGGCATCGCCTTCCTGCCCCAGGACGAGGAGGCGACCGCCGCCGCCGTCGCCCGGATCGGCGCGATCGCCGCCGAGGAGGGCCTGGCCGTCCTCGGCTGGCGCGAGGTCCCGACCGCCCCCGAGCTGCTGGGCGCCACCGCCCGCTCCGTCATGCCGCGGTTCCGGCAGCTCTTTGTCGCGTCGGCGCCTTCCGGCGAGCACGGCGGGCGGGCCGGGATCGAGCTGGACCGGGTCGCGTTCGTGGTGCGCAAGCGCGCCGAGCGGGAGGCCGGGGTGTACTTCCCCTCGCTGTCCGCCCGGACCCTGGTCTACAAGGGCATGCTGACCACCGGGCAGCTGGAGCCGTTCTTCCCCGACCTGTCGGACCGGCTGTACGCCTCCGCGATCGGCCTGGTGCACTCGCGGTTCTCCACCAACACCTTCCCGAGCTGGCCGCTCGCCCACCCGTACCGCTTCGTCGCGCACAACGGCGAGATCAACACCGTCAAGGGCAACCGCAACTGGATGACCGCCCGGGAGTCCCAGCTCGCCACCGACCTGATCCCCGGCGACCTGGGCCGGATCTTCCCGGTCTGCACTCCGGACCACTCCGACTCGGCGTCCTTCGACGAGGTGCTGGAGCTGCTCCACCTCGGCGGCCGCTCGCTGCCGCACGCGGTGCTGATGATGATCCCGGAGGCGTGGGAGAACCACGCCACCATGGACCCGGCCCGCCGCGCGTTCTACCAGTACCACTCCAACCTGATGGAGCCCTGGGACGGCCCGGCCTGCGTCACCTTCACCGACGGCACCCGGATCGGCGCCGTCCTCGACCGCAACGGCCTGCGCCCGGCCCGGTACTGGATCACCGAGGACGGGCTGGTCGTGCTCTCCTCCGAGGTCGGCGTGCTCGACATCGAGCAGGACAAGGTCGCCAGGAAGGGCCGCCTGCAGCCCGGCCGGATGTTCCTGATCGACACCGCCGAGCACCGGATCGTCGAGGACGAGGAGATCAAGTCCGCGCTCGCCGCCGAGAACCCTTACGAGGAGTGGGTCGCCGCCGGGCAGATCCAGCTCGCCAAGCTCCCCGAGCGCGAGCACATCGCCCACACCCACGCCTCGGTGACGCGCCGGCAGCAGACCTTCGGCTACACCGAGGAGGAGCTGCGGGTCGTCCTCGCGCCGATGGCCAAGACCGGCGCCGAGGCGCTCGGCTCGATGGGCACCGACTCGCCGATCGCCGCGCTCAGCGAGAAGCCGCGGCTGCTGTTCGACTACTTCACCCAGCTGTTCGCCCAGGTCACCAACCCGCCGCTGGACGCCATCCGCGAAGAGCTGGTCACCTCGCTGCACAGCAACCTCGGCCCCGAGGGCAACCTGCTGGACGCCACCCCGGCGCACTGCCGCTCGGTCGGCATCACCTTCCCGGTGATCGACAACGACGAGCTGGCCAAGCTGATCCACATCAACGCGGACGGCGACCAGCCCGGTCTGAAGGCCGTCACGCTCTCCGGCCTGTACAAGGTCGCCACCGGCGGCCAGGGCCTGGCCGCCCGGCTCGCCGAGATCGCCGCCGAGGCCGACGCCGCGATCGCCGACGGGGCCAGGATCATCGTGCTCTCCGACCGGCACTCGGACGCCGAGCACGCCCCGATCCCGTCGCTGCTGCTCACCTCGGCGATCCACCACCACCTGATCCGCACCAAGCAGCGCACCCAGGTGTCGCTGCTGGTCGAGGCCGGCGACGTCCGCGAGGTGCACCACGTCGCGCTGCTGATCGGCTACGGCGCCGGCGCGGTCAACCCGTACCTGGCGATGGAGTCGGTCGAGGACCTGGTCTCCCAGGGCGTGTTCGTCAAGGGCGAGCCCGAGAAGGCGATCAAGAACCTGATCAAGGCGCTCGGCAAGGGCGTGCTGAAGGTGATGTCCAAGATGGGCATCTCCACCGTCGCCTCCTACCGCGGCGCGCAGGTCTTCGAAGCCATCGGCCTGTCCCAGGAGCTGGTGGACGCCTACTTCGCGGGCACCACCAGCAAGCTCGGCGGCATCGGCCTGGACGAGCTCGCCAAGGAGACCGCCGCCCGGCACGCCAAGGCGTACCCGGCGTCCGGCATCTCCGCCGCGCACCGCGCGCTGGAGATCGGCGGCGAGTACCAGTGGCGCCGCGAGGGCGAGCCGCACCTGTTCGACCCGGAGACGGTGTTCCGGCTCCAGCACTCCACCCGCACCAAGCGCTACGACGTCTTCAAGCAGTACACGGACCGGGTGAACGCCCAGTCCGAGCGGCTGATGACGCTGCGCGGTCTGTTCCGGCTGGACGCGCTCGGCCGGACCCCGATCTCCGTGGACGAGGTCGAGCCGGTCTCCGAGATCGTCAAGCGCTTCTCCACCGGCGCGATGTCGTACGGCTCCATCTCGATGGAGGCGCACGAGACCCTCGCGATCGCGATGAACCGGCTCGGCGGCAAGTCCAACACCGGCGAGGGCGGCGAGGACCCGGAGCGCCTGTACGACCCCGAGCGCCGCTCGGCGATCAAGCAGGTCGCCTCCGGCCGGTTCGGCGTCACCTCCGAGTACCTGGTCAACGCCGACGACATCCAGATCAAGATGGCCCAGGGCGCCAAGCCCGGCGAGGGCGGCCAGCTGCCCGGCCACAAGGTCTACCCGTGGGTGGCGAAGACCCGGCACTCGACCCCGGGCGTCGGCCTGATCTCCCCGCCGCCGCACCACGACATCTACTCCATCGAGGACCTGGCTCAGCTGATCCACGACCTCAAGAACGCCAACCCGGACGCCCGCATCCACGTGAAGCTGGTCTCCGAGGTCGGCGTCGGAACGGTCGCGGCCGGCGTGTCCAAGGCGCACGCGGACGTGGTGCTGATCTCCGGCCACGACGGCGGCACCGGCGCCTCCCCGCTGACCTCGCTCAAGCACGCGGGCGGCCCCTGGGAGCTCGGCCTCGTCGAGACCCAGCAGACCCTGCTGCTCAACGGCCTGCGCGACCGCATCGTGGTGCAGACCGACGGCCAGCTGAAGACCGGCCGCGACGTGGTCATCGCCGCCCTGCTGGGCGCCGAGGAGTTCGGCTTCGCGACCGCCCCGCTGGTGGTCTCCGGCTGCATCATGATGCGGGTCTGCCACCTCGACACCTGCCCGGTCGGCGTCGCCACCCAGAACCCGGTGCTGCGCGAGCGGTTCTCCGGCAAGCCCGAATTCGTGGTCAACTTCTTCGAGTTCATCGCCGAAGAGGTCCGCGAGCTGCTCGCCGAACTGGGCTTCCGCTCGATCGAGGAGGCCGTCGGCCACGCCGAGCACATCGACGCCCGGGCCGCGATCGACCACTGGAAGGCCTCCGGGCTCGACCTGGCCCCGCTGTTCCACGTCCCCGACCTGCCCGAGGGTGCCGCCCGGCACCGCACCACCGAGCAGGACCACGCGCTCGACAAGGCACTCGACAACCAGCTGATCGAACTGGCCGAGGACGCCCTGGAGCGCGGCGACGCCGTCCGCATCCAGCTGCCGATCCGCAACGTCAACCGCACCGTCGGCACCATGCTCGGCCACCGGGTCACCAGGAAGCACCGCGGCGAGGGCCTGCCCGAGGGCACCATCGACGTCACCTTCACCGGCTCGGCCGGCCAGTCCTTCGGCGCCTTCGTCCCCCGGGGCGTGACGCTGCGACTGGAGGGCGACGCCAACGACTACGTCGGCAAGGGCCTGTCCGGCGGCGTGATCGTGGTCCGCCCGGCCCGGGACGCCGCCGCGATCGGCGCCGACGCGCAGCAGCACGTGATCGCCGGCAACACCATCGGCTACGGCGCCACCTCGGGCCGGATCCACCTGCGCGGCAAGGCCGGTGAGCGTTTCGCCGTCCGCAACTCCGGTGCCACCCTGGTGGTGGAGGGCGTGGGCGACCACGGCCTGGAGTACATGACCGGTGGCCGGGTGGTGATCCTCGGCGAGACCGGCCGCAACCTGGCGGCGGGCATGTCCGGCGGCATCGCCTACGTGCTGGACCTGCGCCCCGCCAACGTCAACAGCGGCATGGTGGGCATCGAGGCCCCGGGCGCCGCCGACCGCGAATGGCTGCGCGAGACCGTGCAGCAGCACTACGAGGAGACCGGCTCCACCGTCGCCGCCGAACTCCTCGCCGACTGGGGCAGTGGGGTCTCCCGCTTCTCCACGATCATGCCGACCGACTACAAGGCAGTGCTCGCCGCCAAGGACGCCGCTGAGCGCGATGGCCTCTCCGAGGCCGACACCACCGCGAAGATGATGGAGGCGGCACGTGGCTGACCCCAAGGGCTTCCTGACCACGCCCAAGCAGCTGGCGGAGCGCCGTCCGGTGGACGTGCGACTGCGCGACTGGAACGAGGTCTACGTCGAGCGCAGCCTCCTTCCGATCATCAGCAAGCAGGCCGGACGCTGCATGGACTGCGGCATCCCGTTCTGCCACAACGGCTGCCCACTCGGGAACCTGATCCCCGAGTGGAACGACCTCGCCTACCGGGACGACTTCGTCGGCGCCATCGAGCGGCTGCACGCCACCAACAACTTCCCGGAGTTCACCGGCCGCCTGTGCCCCGCCCCGTGCGAGTCCGCGTGCGTGCTCGGCATCAACCAGGACGCGGTGACCATCAAGAACGTCGAGGTCAGCATCATCGACAAGGCCTGGGACCGGGGCGGCGTCACCCCGCAGGTCCCCGAGCGGCTGTCCGGCAAGACCGTCGCCGTGGTGGGCTCCGGCCCGTCCGGCCTGGCCGCCGCCCAGCAGCTCACCCGGGCCGGGCACACGGTGGTGGTGTACGAGCGCGCCGACCGGATCGGCGGACTGCTGCGCTACGGCATCCCCGAGTTCAAGATGGAGAAGCGCCACATCAACCGCCGCATCGAGCAGATGCGCGCCGAGGGCACCCGGTTCCGCACCGGGGTCGAGGTCGGCGTCGACCTCACCGGGCAGGACCTGCGCTCGCGCTTCGACGCCGTCGTGATCGCGGCCGGCGCCACCACCGCGCGTGATCTGCCCGTCCCCGGGCGGGAGTTGAACGGCATCCACCAGGCGATGGAGTACCTGCCGCTGGCCAACAAGGTCCAGGAGGGCGACTACGTCGACTCCCCGATCTCGGCCAAGGGCAAGCACGTCGTGGTCATCGGCGGCGGCGACACCGGTGCCGACTGCGTCGGCACCGCACACCGCCAGGGCGCGGCCTCCGTCACCCAGTTGGAGATCATGCCGCGCCCGTCGGACGCCCGTCCGGCCGGGCAGCCGTGGCCGACCATGCCGATGACGTACAAGGTCACCTCGGCCCACGAGGAGACCAACTACCTCCTGCAGGCCAAGAATGGCGGGATGCAGGCAGAGGGACCCTCCTCGCCGAAGGCGGGCAAGGAGGGACGGATCTACTCGGTCTCCACCACGCACTTCTCGGGTGACGCGAACGGGAATGTGCAGGAGCTGCACCTGGTCGAAGTCGCCTTCAAGGACGGCAAGTTCGAGCCGGTGCCCGGGAGCGAGAAGGTGATCCCCGCTCAGCTGGTCACCCTCGCCATGGGGTTCACCGGGACGGACGTCAAGAACGGCCTGGTCGAGCAGCTGGGTGTCGAGCTCGACGCCTGCGGAAACGTCGCCCGCGACGGCAAGTTCGGCACCAACGTCGATGGGGTGTACGTTTGCGGTGACGCCGGTCGCGGTCAGTCGCTGATCGTCTGGGCGATCGCGGAAGGCCGCTCGGCCGCCGCGGCGGTCGACACCTACCTGGGCGGCAGGACAGCGCTCCCCGCGCCGATCAAGCCGACCGACCGGCCCCTGGTGGCCTGACCCCCACCACCCCGAACACCGACCCGCCAGCGTTGCCGGGATCCGGTCGACGCCTGCCCCTTTCCCCGACCAGGTTGAGGGCAGGCGTCGTTGTTTTGGCTCTCCCTGGTTGCTCACCCCCTACGCGGCTGGCACCTTGTCCAGGAAGCCCACGACCGTGGCAACGCGACCGTCCTCCGTGGCCGTGAGGACGTCGAAGCCGACGATCAGGGCCTCCTCCGCGCCTTCGGGGGCGAGTTCCCAGGTGAAGCGGGCGGCGTTGTGGTGGGCGTCGATGGGGCTGCCGAGGCGGAAGACGAGGCCGGCGAACTGGGTCTGGACGGCGGCGACGGCGGCGTCGAACTCCTCGCGGCCGCGGGTGGCGACCATCGGGTCGGTGTAGGTGCCGTCGGTGGCCCAGACGTCTTCGAGGAGCTTGCGGCGGGCGGTCGAGTCGGTCTCGTTCCAGACGGCGAGGTAGCGCTCGACGAGGTTCTGCAGGTCCATGGTGGGCTCCGTTTCGAGTGTTTCTGCCTTGCGGGACAAGAAGTTACGGATCTTGCGGCGCAGGGGAATCAGTCACGTATAGGTAGGGTGCTGAGCATGCTGCTGTACGGGCGGGGAACGGAGCAGGCGGCGGTCGGCCGGCTGCTGGCGGAGGCGGGTGCGGGCCGGGCCGGGGTGCTGGTGCTGCGCGGTGAGCCGGGGGTGGGGAAGAGCGCGCTGCTGGCCGCGGCGGCGGAGGACGCGCCGGGGCGGGTGCTGCGGGCGACGGGCGTGGAGCCGGAGGCCCGGCTGCCGTACGCGGCGCTCAGTCAGCTGCTGGCCCCGGTGCTGGACCGCACGGACGCCCTGCCGGGGCCTCAACGGGCGGCGCTCGAACGGGTGTTGGGGCTGGCGGACGGCCCGGCCGGGGACCGGCTGCTGGTCGGGCTGGCGGTGCTGACGCTGCTGGGCGACCTCGCCGAGCAGGGCCCGCTGCTGTGCCTGGTGGACGACATGCAGTGGGTGGACCGGGAGTCCGCGGAGGCGTTGCAGGTGGCGGTCCGCCGGCTGGGCGCGGAGGCGGTGGTGGTGCTGCTGGCGACCCGGACGGACGGGCCGGAGCTGCCCGGGCTGCCGGAGTTGCGGGTGGAGCCGCTCGGCGAGCAGGCCGCCGCCGAGCTGCTGGCCGCCGTCGCGCCCGAACTCGTCGATGTGGAGCCGGTATTGACGGCGGCTCAGGGCAACCCGCTGGCGCTGGTGGAGCTCGCGGCGGCCGGCGCGGCCGGCGTGCTGCCCCCGGCGGGGCGGTTGCGGCTGACGTACCACGGGCAGGTGAGCCGGCTGCCGGGTGGCGCGCAGCGGTGGCTGCTGCTGGCGGCGCTGGAGGAGACCGGTTCGCTGGAGGTGCTGCTGCGGGCCGCCGGGGAGTGCGGGCTGGCGGTCGCGGATCTCGCACCGGCCGAGCAACAGGGCCTGGTGCGGGTGGAGTTGGCGGCGGGCCGGGTGGTGTTCCGGCATCCGCTGCTGCGTTCGGTGCTGGTGGACCGGGCGCCGCTGGTGGACCGGCTGGCCGCGCACACCGCGCTCGCCCGGGCGTGCGGGGAGCGGGAGCCGCTGCGGCGGGCCTGGCACCTGGCGCTGGCCGCGACCGGCCAGGACGCGGCGGTGGCGGAGGAGTTGGCGTCGGCGGCGGCCGGCGCGGCGTCGCGGGGCGGGTACACCGGCGCGTCGGCGGCGTACGAGCGGGCCGCGCGGCTGAGCCCGGACCCGCTGCGGGCGCGGGAGTTGACGGTGGAGGCGGTGGAGGCGGCGCTGGAGGCGGGCGAGGTCGGCCGGGCCGAGGCGCTGGCGGCCGCGGCGGACGCCCCGGGGCTGGACGCGGTGACCCGGGCGCACCTGCTGTGCGCCCGCGGGGTGGCGGAGTTCTGGCGGGGCGAGCACCGCTCCGCGCACCGGCGGATGGTGGAGGCGGCGGGCCTGGTGGCGGAGCTCGCGCCGAACCCGGCGGCCCGGGTGCTGGTGCAGGCGGTGCACGCGGCCTGGTACCTGGACGCGGCGGTGGTGCGCCGGACGCTGGCCCGGCTCGGCGCGCTCCCCCTGCCGGCGGGCGATCCGCTGGTGCCGGTGGCGGGCTACCTGATCGGGGCGCTGGGGGACGCACCGGACGGGCCGACGCTGGCGGAGACCGAGCGGGCGGCCCGGGCCGCAGGGGCGGTGGCGCCGGTGGACCTGGCGCTGCCGTGCGGGGCGGCCCTGCTGCCGGGCCGGGACGAGGATGCCCTGGACCTGGCGGGCCGGCTGGTCCGGGAGGCCCGGGAGAGCGGCGCGTTCGGGACGCTGCCGACGCTGCTGTTCTTCCTGGCGGAGGCCGTGCTGTTCACGGGCCGTCCGGGCACCGCCGACGAGCACGCCGCAGAGGCGCTGCGGCTGGCCGAGGACTGCGGGCAGCCGCTGTGGACCGGGCAGTTGCACGGCTTCCTGGCGTACCTGGCGGCAGCCCGCGGCGAGGACGCCGCGTGCCGGGAGCACGCCGGGCTGGCGCGGGCCCGCGGCGCCTCCGGGATGCCGTGGGCGCAGTGGGCGCTCGGGGTGCTGGAGTTGGGCGCCGGCCGGGCCGAGGACGCCTTCGCGCAGCTGGCGGCGCTGGCCGGCGGCGGGCAGAACTTCCAGGTGTCGGCCGTCCGTTCGGTGCCGGACCTGGTGGAGGCGGCGGTGCGGCTGCGCCGGCCGGAGGAGGTCGCCGAGCCGCTGGACCGGTTCGAGCACTGGGCGCGGCGCAGCGGCCTGCCGTGGGCCCGGGCGCTGGTGCACCGCTGCCACGCGCTGCTGGCCCCCGAGGAGTTGGCGGAGGAGCTGTACCTGGCGGCGCTGGCCCGGCACGCCGAGCAGCCGCGTCCGTGGGAGCAGGCCCGCACCGAGCTGCTGTACGGCGAGTGGCTGCGCCGGGCCCGGCGCAAGGCGGAGGCCCGGGTACCGCTGCGGGCGGCCGAGCAGACGCTGCGTCACCTGGGCGCGCTGCCCTGGGCGGAACGGGCCCGGCTGGAGCTGGACGCCGCCGGCGCGCCCGCCGCGCGCGGCCCGGTCAGGGCGGTGGCGGGCCTGACGCCGCAGGAGTCGCAGATCGTCCGGCTGGCCGCGCAGGGCCTGTCCAACCGGGACATCGCCGCGCAGCTCTTCCTGAGCGCCCGCACCGTCGGCCACCATCTGTACAAGGCGTATCCGAAGCTCGGGGTGAGTTCGCGCACCGATCTTGCGGAGGTGCTCCCGGCGCTGTCCTGAGCGGGGCCGAAGCACAAGTGTGCAACGGCTCGGCCAAATGCCGGAAGCCCCTCGCGGAGTGTCGCCGGGCAGTGGCAGACTGCATCCCTACGGGGTCCAACTGATGGTTCGGGGCGGAGGTTTGCATGACGGGCCTGCAGACGGGCAGCGGTGCGACCGCGCGTCGCATCCAGTTGGGCGCCCAGTTGCGGCGCCTGCGCGAGGCCCGGGGGGTGACCCGGGAGGACGCGGGCTACTCGATCCGCGCCTCCGAGTCGAAGATCAGCCGGATGGAACTCGGCCGGGTCGGCTTCAAGCAGCGCGACGTGGCGGACCTGCTGACGCTGTACGGCGTCGAGGACGAACACTCCCGGGCGGCGCTGCTCGGCCTGGTCGGCGAGACCAACGCCCCGGCCTGGTGGCACGGCTACGGGGACGTCATCCCCGGCTGGTTCCAGACGTACCTCAACCTGGAGGACGCGGCGAACCTGGTGCGCAGCTACGAGGTGCAGTTCGTGCCCGGGCTGCTGCAGACCCCCGAGTACGTGCACGCGGTGATGCGGGCGGGCAGCCCGGGCGTGGCGGAGGAGGAGATCACCCGGCGGGCGGCCGTCCGGCTGCGCCGCCAGGAGCGCTACCTCGCGCCGGACACCACCGCCCGGCTGGAGCTGATCGTCGACGAGACGGCGCTGCGGCGGCCGTGCGGCGGGCCGGAGGTGATGCGCGGTCAGCTGGCGCGGCTGGCCGAGCTGTCGCTGCGCGAGACCATCAGCCTGCGGGTGCTGCCGCTGGGCATGGGCGCGCTTGCGGCGGACAGTGGGGCGTTCACGGTGCTGTGCTTCCCGGAGCCGGACTTGGCGGACGTGGTGTACGTCGAGCAGTTCACCACCGCGCTGTACCTGGACAAGCCGAGCGAGGTCGCCGAGTACACGGCCGCGCTGGACCGGGTGTCGGCGGCGGCGCTGTCCGAGGAGGAGACCCGGTCGCTTCTGGCGGAGATCCTCCAAGAGAGCTAGCCCGCAATTAAGATGATGATCCGTCAGTAGGTGATCGTTAACGCCGAAAGGGATCAGATGTCCTTGATCGCGGAACTCGCCCAGCAGTACATCGACGGCCAGTGGCGGCCGGGAACCGGCTCCTGGGACATCGTGGACCTCGATCCCTTCAGCGGGGAGAAGCTGGCCTCCTTCACCGTGGCCACCGCCGAGGAGATCGACCAGGCCTACCGGGCCGCCGAGCGGGCCCAGCCCGCCTGGGCCGCCACCAGCCCCTACGAGCGCCGGCTGGTGTTCGAACGGGCACTGCAGGTGGTGGAGGCCCGCGAGGCCGAGATCCTCGAGGTGATGACCGTCGAACTCGGCGGCACCCTGATGAAGTCCGCGTTCGAACTCTCGCTGGTCAAGGACATGCTGCGGGAATCGACGGCGACGGCACTGCGCGGCGAGGGCAAGATCCTGCCCTCCCCGGTGCCCGGCAAGGAGAACCGCCTCTACCGCCTGCCGGTCGGCGTGGTCGGCGTGATCAGCCCCTTCAACGCCCCCGTCTTCCTGTCGCTGAAGGCCGTCGCGCCCGCGCTCGCCCTCGGCAACGCGGTCGTCCTCAAGCCGCACCAGGACGCGCCGGTGGCCGGCGGCACCCTGATCGCCAAGATCTTCGAGGAGGCCGGGCTGCCCGCCGGCCTGCTCAACGTCGTCCTCACCGACATCGCCGAGATCGGCGACGCGTTCATCGAACACCCCGTGCCCAAGGTGATCGCCTTCACCGGCTCCGACACCGTCGGCCGGCACGTCGCCACCGTCGCCGCCGGCCACCTGAAGCGGACCGTGCTCGAACTCGGCGGCAACAGCGCCCTGGTGGTGCTCGACGACGCCGACGTCGACTACGCGGTGGACGCCGCCGTCGCCAGCCGCTTCGTCCACCAGGGCCAGATCTGCATGGCCGCCAACCGGATCCTGGTCCACCGCGGCCTGTTCGCCGAGTTCAGCGAGAAGTTCACCGCGAAGGTCGCCTCGCTGCGGGCCGGCGACCCCGGCGACCCCGCCACTCAGCTCGGGCCGCTGATCAACTCCGCGCAGGCCGAATCCGTCACCGCCGAGGTCGACCAGGCGATAGCCGCCGGCGCACGGCCGCTGCTGCACGGTGCGACCGTCGGCACGCTGGTGAAGCCCACCGTCCTCACCGACATTCCGGCCGACGCCCCGATCCTGCACCGCGAGATCTTCGGCCCGGTCGCCCTGCTGATCCCCTTCGAGGACGAGGACGAGGCCGTCCGGATCGCCAACGACACGCCCTTCGGCCTCTCCGGCGCCGTCCACACCGCCGACATCGAGCGCGGCGTGCGGTTCGCGCAGCGCATCGACACCGGCATGATGCACGTCAACGACGGGACCATCGCGGACGAGCCGATCGTGCCCTTCGGCGGCCAGAAGAACTCCGGCCTGGGCCGACTCAACGGCGAGACCAGCGTGGACGCGTTCACCACCGTCAAGTGGATCTCGATCCAGCACGGGCGGTCGCGCTTTCCCTTCTGAGAGAACGCGAGAGCACAACCAGGGGCGCGGGGAACTGCGCGAAGCGGAAGGATCCGACCGCAAGATCGCGATGTGGGCAATGACTTGCACTTGATCGCGACCTTGCGGACGTGGTGTGCGCTTGTCGCGCAGTTCCCCGCGCCCCCGGTTTCGCACCCTCCTGCGTTCGCGCCCAAACGCTCGCGTCCGCGTTGCTCAGCCGAGGCGGAACGCCTCCATCTCGGTGCCGTACCAGCGGTCGGTGCGGCCGAGCGGGGTCATGCCCAGGCGGTGGCAGACCGCCATGGAGCGGGTGTTGTCCGGGCGGACGACGGCGTACAGCTCGGTGAGGCCGTCGGTGAAGGCGCGGTCGCGGATCGCGGTCGCGGCCTCCGTCGCGTAGCCGTGGCCCCAGCTGTCGGGGTGGAAGTGCCAGCCGATCTCGATCTCGCCGGCGCCGTCCGGGATCGGGATCAGCAGCAGCGTCCCGGCGATCACACCGGTCTCGCGGACTTCGACCGCCCACACGCCGTACCGGCCGTCCGGGGTACAGCGGGAGCGGAAGCGGGTGATCACCTCGTCCGCCTCGGCCGGTTCGGCGAGGGCGCGGGGCTCGCGACCGAGCCAACGGGCCACCTCCCACTGGGAGTACAGGTCGAAGGCGCGGTCGCGGTCGGCGGGTTGCCACGGGCGCAGCACGAGGCGTTCGGTGGTCAGCATTCCGTCAGGCTACTGGGCTGTGCCCGTCTCGTCCCAGGGGTCAGCGCTTGCCGCGCGGGGACTGCGGGAGTCCGTCGTCGAGGCCCAGGACGGCGCGGGTGCCGAGGGGGTGGGAGAGGCGGAACTCGACCGGGGCGAAGCCCAGCCAGGCGGCGCAGGCGGTGCCCTCGGGGAGGCGGCGTCGGGTGGTGCGGCCGATCAGGACGACGGCCTGGTCGGTCTCGTGGACCTCGCCGGGCTGGACGAGGTCGCAACTGCCGTGCGGGACAGTGGCGGTGAGGACCAGGCCGTCGGGGGAGACGGAGACCAGCGTGGTGCCGCCGCTGCCGGCGGCGGGGCCGGGGCCGGGGGTGGGCGGGTTCTGGGCCTGGGTGAGAACGGCGGGGTAGCGGAACGGCTGGTCGTAGCCGGCGATGGTGAACTCCCAGACGGGGATGGTGGCCCGGCCCCGGCTGGTGGTGACGGTGGTGGTGCCGGGCTGGACGGCGGTGATGGACAGCCGGCCGTCGCCGCACCCGCCGAGACAGGGGTCCTTGCGGCTGGTCAGCCAGGTGAGGGTGTCCTTCGCGGAGCGCTGCGGGAGGGTCATCCGGGAGCCGTCCGCGAACTGCACCTCGGCGGTGCCGGAGACGTTCACCGGCAGCGTGGTCCGCAGGTCGATCCGGGCGGCCTCGTAGGCCTCCTTGTCGGCGCTGTTGTGGAACGCCCCCTGGGGGATCCACTGGGTGGTGTCCTCGGTGGGGTAGTAGCCGTGCGTCCAGGCCTGTTGGGCGGCCGACCCGGGCCACGCGGCCGTCACCTCGGCGGCCCGCCGGGCGGCGTCGCCGGTGGCGGGGCGCACCTCGGGTCCGGCCGTGATCAGCGTCGGCCCGGGCTCCAGGTCCGGTGCCTCCGGGGTGCTCGTGCACCCGCCCAGCAGCAGGGCCGCCGCCACCACCGTTACTGCGATTCGTCCGCGCATCACTGTTTCCCCTCAACGCCCATGTGCAGGTCGGGAGTTGGACGGACGCCGGGGCGAGTCGGTTCCGTGGGGAACGCGGCGGGGCCGTCCGGACAGCGTCCGAACGGCCCCGGGGCGGTGGGGTTTTAGAAGCAATGCCGTTCAGTTAAGGCCGCACACCGCCCGAGCCTCTGCCACGCCATCCACTCAGTTCCGGCCGCGCAGGAGAAGACGCACTCGCTGTAGTTGAGTGTCGAACTCCGCGGCACGGGTGTTGCGCTGCTTCCAAAGGACGGCGAGCCACCGGAGTGCGCAAGTGCGTTGAGCTGCCCGGAAGCGGTGTTCGTCGTAGATGCCGAGCAGCGGGATGGTCTGTTCCCAGTCGGCATCACCGATCTGGCGTGCGCTGATGTGCTCGATGAGATCGGCGGCATCGAAGTCGGTGTCACTCGATCCGGTGAATTCCCAGTCCACGCAGCCGATCTGGTCCCCATTCGCGAGCCAGTTGAGCAGGTTGGCGTCTCCGCGGGAGAGCACCGGTCGGGCGTCTCGGGCGACGTGCCGGCCGTCTTCGGCGTCCCACCACGCGTTCAGCAGCTTCCGCAGGTCGCGGGTCAGCGCGTCGTCTTCGACCTGTTCCGCGAGTTGCTTGGACCAGATGTCGGCGATGCGTTCGACGTAGTGCGGCCCTGAGTCGATCCGGACGAACTGGGCGATCGGCCCGGTGAGCGGCACCGCGTGGATCTCGCGCCAGAGTTCTGCCAGTGCTGGCAGTGCGGTGGCCGGGCGGTCAAGATCGGGGATCGGCGTCCCGGGCACGCGGGCCATGCCGATCACGGGGGCGCCCGGTCCGGCGTCCCACCACAGCGGGGCCGGGACGCCAACGGTTCCATAGCGGGCGAGAAGTTCGAGGGAGTGCCATTCCCGTTCGTCGCGGCGTCGTTCGTCGGTCTTGTAGATCTTGATGCAGACCTGGCCGTCGGGGCCGTCCCACAGGTAGACGTGGTTGTTACGGCCGCCCGTCATCGCGGTCAGCCCGAGTTCGGTGATGCGCTGTTCACGCTCGGCGGTGTCGGATGCGTGGGCGTCCCGGAGTCCCGTGATCAGCGCGACTGGGGGCTCGTGGTCGGTGGCCAGCAGCACAAGAAGCTCCGTGGTGAGGGACGGGTGGGCGCGGTTGGGCACTGCCCAGCCTAGGGTCTGGAGGCGCCCGGATCTGCCAGCTGCAACAGGCTGCGTGGAACGGGCTCAGTGGTGCGGGAGCGGTCCTGGCGCAGGCAGACCGCTTGTCGCACCAGGGCGTTCACCTGATCGATGTCGCGTCCGTCCGAGTCGATGCCGATCAGGGACTGGTCGCGTTCCTGGAGCTTTTCGTACGCGTGATCGACGTGTCCGAGGAAGATCTGCTGCTCGGTGTTCAGCGGGGTGCCGTCGCGCTCGCACGACCTCCGGTGGGCGATGTGGGGGGATACCCGCAGCCAGATCGCGAGGTCCGCTGCCCGGCCGGTCAGGGCGCCACAGGCTCGCGACCAGGCGGTCGCGGCTTCGAGGTCCATCCGGTGTCTGCTGGTGGTGGAGGCCAGGCTGTAGGAGTACATGGTGTGGATACCGCGGTCCTCGATGACCACGTGCCCGGCGGCGAGCGCGGGTTCGATCAAGGTGGCCACGATGTTCGCGCGGATGGCGGCGGCGAGGAAGGTTTCGGTGATCGCCGAGCTGTGGCGCTTGAACGGATCTCCGGATGAGGAGAACAGGCTGTAGAGCGTGTCTCCGAGGGGATCGGTGGCCAATGTCATCAGGTCGGGCAGGTAAGTGACCGGGATGTCCTGGGCGCGCAGGGCGTCGGCCAGCAGGCCGGCCTGGGTGGTCTTGCCCGCGCCGGGAAGCCCTTCGAAGCTGATCAGCATGTCGCATCCTCTCCGAGCATCGGTTGCGCAGCAGGAGTACTGGCGGCCTGCTGGAACAGGTCGAGCAGCGCCGGGGCGAGGTCGGGCGCGCAGACGATGGTGGCCCGGGATCGGCTGCTGTGGGGTGTGCCGTCGAGGTCGGTCACTGCGGCCCCGGCCTCGCGTGCGATACAGGCCCCGGCCGCCATGTCCCAGGCGTTGTTGCTGAGGGTGATGCTGGCCCCGAGGGTGCCATCCGCGACCCAGGCGAGGTCTACGGCCGCGGAGCCGAGCATCCGGACGCGGTGGACGGTGGCGGCCAGGGCCCGGTGGACGCGCAGGGCAGTCTCGTTGAGAGATTCGGCGCCGGGGCCGTAGCGGTAGTCGCCGATCGCGACGATGGCCTCGTGGAGCTTGCGGCCGGTGCGCGTGGTGATCTTCTGGTCGTTGCGGAACGCGCCGTGTCGGTCGGCTGCCAGGTAGCGGCGGCCGAGCGCGGGCAGGTCAATGATTCCGATGACCGGCCGGCCGTTGCGGACCAGGGCGAGCGAGATGCCCATCAGCGGCAGGCCGTTGAGGTAGTTGGAGGTGCCGTCGATCGGGTCGAGGACCCAACTGTTGGCCGCATCGCCGCTCTGGCCCTCCTCCTCGCCGAGGAAGCCGGTGTCCGGTGCCGCTCGGAGGAGGAAGGCCCGCAGGTTCCGTTCGATGGTCAGGTCGATGTCGGTGAGCAGGTCGCGGTCGCCTTTGGCGGTGACGGTGCTGATCGTCCGGTCGCGGACGACGGTGGCGGCCATGTCCGCAGCCCGTTGGGCTACGGGGAGGAGGCGGGTGACGTCATCGGGCATGGTGTGCTGGTTGTCCTTCGGGCCGGGGCCGGGGGTCGCGTGCCAGCTGCCGCAGGCACTGCTGGAGGAGGTTCGATGGGTCGGTGTCGGTGTCGAGGGCGATCTTGGGCGGCGGGATCGGGTCGGCGGTCGCCTTCAACTGCTGATAGAGGGCGTAGTTTCTGTTGGCCGCGACGTGAGCGGTGTCGGCGGCCAACCGGGTCCGCACGGTCCGGTCCGGGCACACGCACTCGACGATGTGCAACACCTGGCGGTGCTCGGCGGCGAAGCGGGTGACCTGCCGTACCTGGTAGGCGCGCAGGAGGGTCCGGCCGTCGAGGATCACGGTGGTGTCCGGGTCTTCGCCAATGAGGTGGGCGGCCGCCTGGAACAGCATGTCCACGCACAGGTCGTCCTGCGCGCGGGTGTAGGAGACCTTTGTGGTGAACACGGCGTGCCGCACCCGGTCCTTGTCCAGGACGGCCGCGCCGAGTGCACGGGCCAGCGCGGCGGCGAGGGTGCTCTTGCCGGTGCCGGGCAGCCCGGCCATCTGGATGATCACGGCGGTGTCTCCGCAAGGTGGGGATGCAGGGCCAGGAACCTGCGCAGGTCGGCGTGCAGGACCGGCTTGTCCGGCCGTCCGGCGGCCGTGCCGCGGGCGATCAGGGCAGCCATGTAGTGGTACTGGTCCTCCCCAGCCAGGACCGGAAGGCCTCCTGGCTCGGGCCGGGCCCGGGTCAGGGCTTCGCTGGGTCTCGGGCGTCCGTCGGGCCAGGTGGTGGAGATGTCCACGACGAAGTGCGGTGTGAGGAGGTTGCCGGTCGGCCGCCGGGCGGTCAACGCGGCGCCGTCCGTGCCGTCGGCCGGGTACCCGAGCGTGGCGAGCACTTCGGTGAGGTGGCCGAGGTGGGCGGGGTGGATGAGGAGGTCCAGGTCGCTGAACTCCCGGGCACCGCGGCCGCCGTACAGGGGCTGTTCGACGGCGAGGCCCTTCGTCACCGCGACGGGGATGGCGTGCTCCGCGGCCGTCGCGGTGATCCTGCGGGCCTCGCGGCGGTAGAGCGCGGTGGTGTGCTGGTTGGCCCGTAGGAACCTGTTCAGGGCCCGTCCGATGGGCGCCGGTGGGAGCTGCTGGAGTCCGTGCTGCGTGAGGGTATCGGCGAGCAGGCACAATAGCCGGTTGCTGATCGCGGCTTCGAGGAGCTGTCCCCAGGAGAATTCGGGCGCGCGGACCGCGGTCGCGAGGAGTTCGCCGGTGCCGGGGGCGGGAGCGCTCACGCAGGCGTCCAGCACGGCGCGCTCGGCGGCCCCCGGGTCACCACGGTAGGTGGGCGCCGGAATCGGGATCATCGGGGGACCAGCTCCTGGATGGCGTCGGCGAGGGCCGCGGTGTCGACTCCGGCGCGGACCCGGTAGCAGGGCACGGACGCGGCGAGGTGGGAGGCGATGCCCTCCAGTGCGGCTTGGCATTCGGTGGCGCCCGGCGTGGGCAGCAGCCAGTGGTTGACGTGGGAGCTGATCCCCGCGCCCGGGTCGGTCATGAACAGTCGGGTGCGGATCAGAGTGTCCCGGACCTCGGCGGCCTGGACCGGTTTGACGCTGATCCGGCTGTGGCCGGCCTGGATGTCGGGCCAGATCATCAACGCGGGCACGCAGGAGCCGCTCACATTGCCGCCGCTGATCAGCCGCCGGAAATCCGGGGGCTCGATGCTGACCTTCTCCCGAAGGCCCCACAGCTCCTCGCCCGGCAGGATGCGCAGGCGTTCGGGAACCAGGTCGGCGAGGTCCGGGTAGGCCAGCAGCGTGCCGATCCCGGCCCGCATGTGGGCCGGCCAGGCCCACCCGGCGACTCGGTTCCCGTCCCGGCCGAGCAGGAGACGGTCGTTGGTCACGAAGTCCCCTGGGAGGCGCCGCAGAAGGGCCAGCAGGGTCGTCGTCTTGCCGCGGTGCCGGTGGCCGCTGATCAGCACGCCCTGGCCGTTGATGCGGGCGGCGGCTGTGTGGGCGTACACGGCGCCGTCCGCGAGAAGCTGCGCGGTCATGGCCTGCCGGACGAGCCGGGCCGTGAAGTACACGGCTCCGCTGTCGTGGCCGAAGCTGGCGGTGATCAGGCGGGCGGCCCGATCGACGCTGATCAGCGCCTTGTGGTCCTCGACCCAGTACTCGGCGCCGTCCGGGAGCGGGTGGGCGAAGGCGTGCAGCCGTGGTCCGATCTCGACCACGCCGGCGTCCGCGAACCGGTCGCCCGGCTCCGGCCCGCCGAGGCCGACGCCGAGCCGCCACGAGGCGGTCGGTGAGCTGTCGCGTCCGTAGGCGTACAGGGTGGCTGCGGCATGGGCGAAGGCGGCCGGGATGCTGCTGGTGAGGCGGACGGCGGCGTGGTGCTGGGTGAAGCGGGTGCTGAAGGTTGCCAGGTCTAGCTGTGCGCTCATCACATCCCCATGACGGCTGGTAGTTGGGTGGCTGCGTGACGTGGGCGAACCGAGTGGCTGGTGGCTCAGGCGTACGGCCAGCCGCTGGCGCGGGCGTGCTGTTCGGCTTCGACGATCAGCCCGAGCGCGGGCCCGGCGAGGTAGTGCTCGGCCAGCACCGATCCCTTCGGGAGGACGTGTGTGAGCCACGGGACGCGGTTGAAGTCCGGTCCCGGAATGCCGTGGGCGGGCGCACTCGTGAGGGTGAAGCCGTCGGCAGTGCGGTGGACGGTGGTCTCGGGGCCGGGCGCGCGGTGGTACTTCCGCGCGGGGTCCAGCGCGCCCTGGCGGCTGGTGTGCCCGGATTCCTCGCCGGGCTGGTCGGTGTAGATGTTGAAGACCACCGCGGGCCCGTCGAGGCAGTACGTGGCGTGCCAGGCCCTCGGCGGGACCACGGTGATGTCTCCCGGTCCGCACTGCTGGGTCGTCAGGTAGGGCGTGCCGTCCGGGAACAGGTCGGCGATCAGCATCACCACACGGCCGGTCAGGGTCTGGAAGATTTCCAGCTGCCGTGCGGTGTTGTAGTGGCCGGTGGACCGGAACGGCTGTCCGTCGGGCAGCGTGCCGTGTCGGTAGGCGACCAGATCGGCGTACCAGAACTCATGGGCCCTCTCTGGGGCCGACAGCACGGTCAGGGCGCCGCGTCCGGTGGTGCTCTTGTGCCGGGGCGGCAGGATGTCGCGCCAGGCGTCGTAGAGCACCGGGTCCTCGCCGCGGGCTGCGGCCTGCTGGAGTCGGTGCCGGCCGGGGAACGGCAGGCCCGGCGGCGGCAGGATCTGGGACAGCGAGCGGGTGGCGGAGCGGCAGCGTCGCCCGGCGACCGCCAGGGTGTGGCGGTCTCGGTGGTAACGGGCGCCAGGGATACCGAGCGGGAGGAGCAGTCCGTCAGCGTTCCCGACCAGCTCGGCGCTGACGGTTCCGGCCCGCTCGAGATGGGTAAGCACCAGGCCGCCGAGTTCGCTTGTCTCGGCCGGCCTGGTGGTGGCGGCGGTCATGGGTGGTCAGACCTCGCAGAGGCAGGTGGAGGCGATGGTGGCGAGCGCGGCAGCGGTGTGCGACAGGTCGCCGATCGACAGGGCGCCGGGACGCGCGGGCTTACCGGTGGGGTTGAACCAGACGGCATGCCAGCCCGCGTCGATCGCTCCCTTGGCGTCGCTGTGCCACTCGTTGCCGATATGGACGATCTGCTGAGGACGGCATCCGGTATGGCGTTCGACAGTGGCGAAGACGGCGGGGTGGGGCTTGGCCACGCCGATGTCGCTGGAGAAGAACATCGCGTCGAAGGCGTCGTGCACGTCGAGGTAGTCGAGGAGGGCGCGGGTCACCGAGGCCGGGGTTGCCAGGGTGTTCGAGGTCAGCACGACGTGGTAGCCCGCAGCGCGGGCGGCGTCCAACGCGTCCCGGGCGTGCGCAAGCAGCTCGGGGTCCGCCCGCAGGACGGCGTGGGTGTGCGCCACGGTGAGCACGTCGGTCAGCACCTCGCTGGTCACGCCGATGCGGGCCAGCATCTGCGTGACCTGCTCGCGGGCCGCAGCCTGCCGGCCGGTCGCTCGTTGCCGGTCCAGGGAATCGCGGCGGACCCCGAGCACTGCGTCCTCGACCACCTGATCCGGCACCTGGCGTCCGAACTTGGCGATGACGGCCTTGAACTCCCGCAGCCGCCAGGCGGATTCAGCGTGGCGGTCGCCGTAGGAGATCAGCGTCCCCCACAGGTCGAAGCTGACGACCTTGAGCGTCACGAGTCGCCTCCGGTCCTGACGCCACGGCGGGTGTGGCCGTGTATCCAGTGCACCGTGACGGCAGGCTCTGCGGCGCCGAACAGGATCGAACCGGGAACCACACCGTCGGCTCCGGCCTCGAGGAGCGGTGCGACCGTGTGTCGGCGAATCCCGCCGTCGGCGAGGACCACGAACTCGCGGCCGGGTGCTTCCTTGTCGATCAACCTGCGCAACTGTGTGATGCGGTCGGCTGCCTCAGTTGATGCCTCGGTACCCTTGGTGCCGATCGGCGTGCCGATCATCACGATCACGTCGATGGCGTCCAGGTGGGGCAGGACGGCATGCACCGGGCTGTCCAGGGTGAGGGCGAGGCCGGCCGCCTTACCAAGGCCGCGGATGGCGCGCAGGGCAGTGGTGGCGCGGTCTCCGCTCTCGGCGTGGACCGTGATCAGGTCCGCTCCTGCCTCGGCGAACGCCGCCGCGATCCAGGCGGGGTCACGGACCATCAGGTGGGCGTGGAGCGGCACGCTGGTGCGCGGGCGCAGGGCGGCAACGAGGCTGGGGAAGAACAGCAGGTCCGGAACGAAGTGTCCGTCGGCGACATCGAGGTGGAACAAGTCGGCGTACGGCTCCACGCGCTTGACCTCGCTGGTGAGCGCCCCGAGGTCAGCCGACCACAGGGACACGTCGAGCAGCGGACGGTTCTTCGGCAGAACGGACGTCAGCTCGGTGCGGGCGGTCATGCGAGTGCCTTGCGGCAGTGCTCGACCGTCCCAGTGATCAGTCGGCGCACCTGCTGGTCGTCGTCCTCGAAGCGGGGGTAGACCTCGAGCATCAGCGGCACGTCGTCCAGGCCGGCCGCGCGCAGGTCCACGGCGAGGTCGTCGACGTCGATACGGCCCTGCTCGTGCGGCCAGCCCCAGTGCGGGTCGCCCTGGCCGTCGGAGTTGTCCAGGTGCACCAGGCGGATCGCGCTGCCGAGGGCACCGATCCACTCCCCTACCGTGGCGTCCGGGCCGTACAGGGGCTCGTAGATGGTGTGCCCGGTGTCCAGGACGATCCCAACCGGGACTTCGGCGCGGGAGGAAAGGTCGTCCAGCAGGCGGCGGGTCTGCTCGATGCTGGAGGGGATCTCCCGGGCAATGGGGGTCGGCTCGATCAGGAACTCGGCCAGGCCGGCCGCGCGGACGTGCCCGGTCGCCTTCTCCATGCCTGCGAGAAGGTCGTCCCAACGCCGCCGGCGGCCGTCTTCGGTGGAGGCGTCGGCCACGCTCATAGTGCCCAGCGGGCCGCCGACCGACCGCGCGCCGAGCGCGGCGGCGACATCGCTGGCGCGCTTCCACCACTCGGCGGCGATCGTGCGCCCCTCGGGATCAGGGTCGAGCAGGCTGGCCGGGACGTAGTGGGCCAAGCCCGAGTAGGCGCTGTGGATGGTGATGCCGTAGGCGTCCGTGGTGCGGACGGTCCGCCTGATCAGCGCGTCGCGCTGGGCGGCGGGCCACCAGGGGTCGAGGAGGTCGAAGGTGAACTGGACGGTGTCCAGGCCGAGGTCTTCACGCACCAGGCGGGCCCACTGCTCGGGCTCCAAGTAGCGCTTGACCGCGATGCACAGGTTGATGCCGAGCTTCATGCCGGAATCCCTTCGCCGTTGAGGGCCTTGAGGTGGGTGCCGATGATGCTGGTGAGGTCGTCGATGGAGTGGGCGATGCCGCCGCTCAGCGCGTAGTCGATCATCAGGTTGTTGGAGTCGGTGCCGCCGAAGCGCCGGATATCGGTCTGGAGTCCGAAGCAGGTCTTGCCGAGGGCGTGAGCCATGCCCAGCTCGACGCAGGCGCCCTCGTCGGGCACGCGGCCGTCGAGGACGAAGACGAACAGCTCGCAGTCCTTGACCGCGGTGCAGTCTGAAGTGAACAGGCGGTGCCGCACCTGGTGCTCGTCCAGGCCCTGGCGCACCAGCGGGGCGGCCTCTCCGCCGTCGCGCTGAGGAAGGTAGGTGGACAGGCCGAGTCGACTCAGCGCGGCGTCCACGGCCAGGTTGAACGCCTTTTCGGCGTCATTGAACAGCGGTGCGGCGATGTACACCCTCACGAAGTCCTCCTCGCGGTCGGGTGGAGCGGCAGGTCGGGGAAGTCCAGGCCGACGGTGGCGAGCGCGGCGAAGAACTCCTCGGCGCGGTGGGGAGGGTAGGTGCCGTCCTGCATCGCGGTGAGGTAGTAGGAGTACACGCTCTCCCACTGCCACGGCGGGTTCTCGAACGGCGCGTCGATTCCGTTGTTCGCCAGCGAGATCCACCGCCGCAGGCAACTGGAGCACTGCCCGCAGTGCAGGGGCTTGTCGTCGGAGCGCGAGCAGGAGAAGGTCAGCAGCAGGTCCGACACGGGCAGGCCCTGGGCGAGGTACCAGCGCACGATCTCGCTTTTCGTCATGTCCCAGAAGGGGCTGGCGAGTTGCACGCTGCGGCCGGTGTAGCGGGAGATGACGGCGGAGATGTCGGCGAACGCGGCGGGGCTCTTGTCGGCCGTGGCGTCGCCCTTCACGCCGACGCACCAGATCCTGTCGGCACGGTTGGCCGCGAGCATGGCCAGGTGGACATTGCGCATCGGGATGATCGCGTCGGGGGCTTCCCACGCGGACAGATCCAGCTCAGTGCTGATCTCCACCTGCATGCCGGCCGTGTCCCGCAGGGCGCTCACGGCGGCCAGCTCCTGGACTTGGTAGCGGTGCCGCAGGTCGAAGTAGATGGCCGGAGGGCGGCCGAGGTAGTGCCAGGCGGGGAAGGAGTCCATCCCTCCGCCGAACAGCAGGATTTCGCGGGTCACAGGCTCCTCCGGGGCGGCGCGGCCAGGGTGGTGAGGATCTTCTGCTCGATGAGGTGGGCCACGCCGTTGACGTCGAGGCCGCGGGGGACGATGCGGGTGACCGTCTCGGGGAAGGCGCGGGCGACGTGGCGGTGCGCGTGGTCGTAGCGTGGCAGGAACAGCAGGCGCTCCACCGAGTCGGCGTCCCCGCTGCCGTAGCCGCGGCTGATCGCCCGCTCGCGGGCGGTCGGCCATGGCACGTCCAGGTAGAACGCCTGGTCGGGTGTGAGGAACCACGGCTCGACCGTCGCGTGAAGCTCGGCGAGGAGGGTGCCGAGTGGCCGGCCGGGGTGCTGCTCGGCGAGGATCGCCAGGCAGTACGCGAGTTTGGAGTAGACACCGTGGTCGATGATCACCACGTCGTGCCGTTCCAGGGCCTGCCGGTAGGTGTGGGTGTGGTGGTGTGCCTCGCGGCAGAGCCGGAGGAACACGTCCACGGTGGCGTGGTGAGGCTGCTCGAAGCCCCCGAGTCCCGAGCGGCGCCGTAGCGGCTCCTTGGTGAGGTGGCGCGACAGCTCCTCAAGGACTGCGGGCAGCGGCCCGTAGTGCACGACGGTGGTGGACAGGCCCTGGGCTTCGGTCAGTTCGGCGACGCGGCGCGCGGTGGTGCTCTTCCCCGCACCCCAGAGGCCCTCGACCGTGAACAGCGCACCTTGGTGCGGGCGCAGTCGGTGTGCGGCCGATGTGAGCGGTTCACCGTCCACGGGTGTCTCCCCACAGGATGATGTGCTGGCGGGACGTCAGGTGCCAGCCGTACTGGAGCGCGGGTTCGGCAAGGGCGCGCATCCCGGCGATCACGCTGTCCTGCGTGGTGGCCTGTGGCATGACCCACACCGGGTCAAGGCCGTGCGCTTCCTGCAAGGCGGCGAGTTCGGGCACATCCGCAGGGCCGTTGAGTACGAACTTGAAGACCGCCCGGCCGTTGGCCTGGAAGGCCCGCAGAACCTCGGGCCTGATCCTCCGCTCGGTGCTCATGCCCATGTGGGCGAGCTTTGGGGACACCACGTAGAGGCTGACGTGCCGGTCGAGTTCGGGCAGCGGTGCGATGGTGCCGTTCGTCTCGATCTCCACCCGGCAACCGGCGGCGACGAGCGCGGCAGCCATCGGTGCCAGATTCGCCTGCTGCATCAGCGGCTCACCGCCAGTGATGACAGCCAGCTGCGTGGAGTACTCCAGCACGATGCGGACGACCTCCGCCACAGGCACCAGTCGGGTCTGCTCGGCGCGGGAGTAGGTCTTCCAGTCCCACGAGTACTTCGTGTCGCAGGAGTTGCAGGCCAGATTGCAGTCACCGAGGCGGACGAACGCGGCGCGCTGGCCGACCGACGGGCCCTCGCCCTGGAACGTCGGGCCGAACACCTCGCACAGCACAAGGTCCTCGCGGCTGGTCAGGGTCATTGCTGTCATGCCGCGGCCTCACGGTCCGGGGTGTACTCGGCCCAGGTCGAGGGCGTCTCCGAGACCCGGACCGACACCAGGCGGCCGGGGATGCGGGGTTCGAAGTCGGTGATGAACCAGTCCGCCAGGTGTCGGGCGATCATCTCGCTGGTCGGCTGGAACCCGAAGACCTCGTTCAGGTCCCTGTGGTCCATCTGCTGCTTGACACGCTCGCCGAACGGCTTGAGGTCGCCGAAGTCGGTGACGAAGCCCGGCTCGGTGAGGTCGTCGGCGATCACGGTGACCGAGATCATGTAGTTGTGGCCGTGCGGCCGGGCGCACTTGTGGCCGTCGGCGAGACCTTCGAGGTGGTGGCCCGCGCTGAATGGGCCGAATGTCTTGCTGATGCGGTAGCCCATGCTGTCCTCCGTGCTCGCGGTTGGTGGTTCGAGGGGTCTGAGCTGGTGCTGCTTGTGGTGCCGGCCGTCGTGCGGACGCCATCCACGGACGGCCGGCACCGGGGGATCCGCCGGGTCGCTGGTGCCGGGGGAGGCGTCGGCGCGGCCGGGCAGAGTCTTCGGGGTCACGCGGACGGATCGTGATCGGGGAGACTGCGCGGGATCGGCGCGGCCTGAGCTTGGAGTTCCTGCTGGGCGTGGACGGCGACGCCCATCACGACCGGGGCGGCGACGTGTCCGGCCGCCCATAGCACGGTGAAGGTAGTGCCGATGGGGTCGCGGTGCCATCCCTGACGCTTCCCTGCGGCCGGTGGCTGCTGGTGGCTCATCGTGCTCCGATCTCGGATCGCACGATCTTTCCGAACGGGGCTTCGTCAACGCTCCACTTGCGGCTGAGCTTGTTCACCAGCGCGAGGCCGCGGCCTCCCTCGGCGTCGGTTCCGGCGTCGATCAGGATGGGCCAGGCGCGGGAGGAGTCGCGGACGCTGATCCGCACCCGGGTGTCGGTCACCATCCGCACCGCGACCGTCATGTGCCGCGTGCACCCGGTCTTGATCGCGTTGCCGACCAGCTCGCTGACGATCAGCTCCGCGTCGTCCACCAGGTCGTCCATGCCCCACTCTCGGAGCTTGTTGCGGACCAGGCGGCGCGCGGCGGCAGCGGACTGCGGCTCGTACGGAAAGTGGGCGGTCGCCGGGTGGACGGTGCGCGCGGGCTGCTGGACTGCCGCCGTCACGACGGCCCCCGGTGCGGTTCCTTCCGGCGTCGGGGGGCGGGTGTACTGCGCGGGGACGGTGGCGGGCATGGGGGTACTCCCGGCTGGCGTGGTGTGGGTGCTTCGGCGTGTGGGTCAGGCGGTGTGGGGAGCGCCGTCGAGGGTGGGCGGGAAGGTGGCGAATCCGGCGGCGGCGTCGGCGAGGTTGCGGCGGCGAGTGAGGTCACCGGCGGTGCGGCGCAGGTGGCCGTTGCCGTGGCCCGGAGTGGTGGTGTGGATGGCGGCGAGGAAGCCGCCCATCTTGGTGACGTGACGGCGTACGGCCTCGAACGCGGCGGGCTCGGGGGCGACCATCGGCGGGGTGGGGGTGACGATGCCGCGAGCGGCACCGGACTGGAGCAGGTGGAGTACATGCGTCCAGCCGTGCCGCTGGTCGAGCGGCTGGTGCTGGTCCAGGTCCCGCACGGTCTCGATCACGGTCCAGTCGCGGGCGTGCGCGTAGTCGCGAAGGCGGTCGGTGACGAGGTCCGTGGCGAGGTCCGTGGCGAGATCGGCAGCGGTGCAGACGTACAGGGTGACCGGGACGCGGCTGCCGGTCGGAGGCTCAGTCAGCATGCATCCAGGGTCATCAAACGATCACGGTTGGTAAATCCACGGGGTGTAGCACTTCCGGAAGTCCTACCGGCCAGCAGCACCACGCCCCGTGGTAGCCCGCGCCGCCAACGGCGGTGGGTACCACGGGGAGTGGTAGTGGCCAGGGTTCAGCCCGCGAGAAGGTCAGCGCCGAGCACGCCGCCGAGCTTCTTCAGCGCGCCCTTGTTCGCCTTGCCGATCCGCCGTCCGAGGACCACCGTCAGCGCTTGGTGCCGCGCCCACTCCGGGCGCTCGGTGCACACCCTCATTAGCGTCTCGAACGCGGTGTCCCACATCCGCGCGTCGCACTGGGCCATCGTCAGGTCGAGGGCGAGGCGGTTTTGTGTGGCCTGCTGGAGCGCCGACCAGTCGGGCACGCTGTTGCCCAGCGCGAGGGCTTTGCCGGCCTGCCCGAGTGCGACGTTGATCCCGACAGCCTGAGCCGCCGCGTACACCGGACCGAAGCTGACACCGTTGGTGGTGATGTCGCGCCCCATCCGCGCGCCAACGGCGTGGGCGTGGCTGAGCAGGTCCCCGGCCCGGTCGGCGTCCCCGCGGCGGGAGGCGACCACGGAGGCGAAGACGACGTGGCAGCCGTACAGGGCCAGCCGCTGCGGATCGCTGTCGGAGTAGCGGGGTTCGATGGCGTTCGCGGCCTGCTCGGCGACCTGCTGGGCGAGGTCGAGCCGGGCGTCGCGCAGGTACACCCATGAGCGACCAGAGGCGACCAGCGCCACCCGTAGAGGGTCGGCGGCGGCTTCGGCGTGGGCCTGGGCATGGCCGACTGCCGCGTAGGCCAGGTCCCGCGCGCCCATGAGGTTCGCGCAGTACGCGGCGAGCCGGTAACTGTCCGACAGCACCCCGTGCGCCGTGCATACGCCGTCAAAGGGAGCGGCGGCCACCATCGCGGCGGCTTGCCGGATCAGGGGTGCTACCTCCATGGCCGCGCCGGTGTAGTCGCCGAGCTGGTACAGCTTCCACGCTCGTTCCAGGGCGGCGGCGTGACGGGTCGGCTCGGGCGGTTCCTCGCTGACGCCGAGTCCGGCGGCGGTGTCGTGGACGGCCAGTTGCAGGCCCCGCAGCGCGGCGCGGTCGGCGGCGGCCATCGCCCGCCGGGGTGCCTGCTGGCCGACCAGCACCGAAACGTCCGTGTGCAGCGCCTCGGAGATCCGCATCAGCGTGGGCAGGCTGACGTTTCCGCCCTGCTCGATCTTGCGGACCACCCCGACCGACACCCCCGCGGCTTCGGCCAGCCCTTCTTGGGTCAGGTCCGTACCGCGCAGGAGTTTGACGCGCTGTCCAGTGGTGTAGTCATCCCAACTCCCCATACCCTGGCTCCGATCCTGTGGGTGACCTCACAGGTGACGGTACGCGCGTGAAGGTGCGTCAGGTAGCCGTTCCGCCTCCACCTTCGAGTCCGGCAAGTGTGGCGGAACGGTGATCGCTACGCGGCGGCGGGGAGTACTCCGAGCAGGCCGGCAACACGCTGGACCGTGGCGGCCTGCCCGTCGGCGAGGACGGTGGTGATGCCAAGCGCCTCGGCGGGAGGCAGGTTCACGGGATTGTCGTCCACGAATACGCACGCCTCACCAGGGAGCCCCATCCGGTCGAGCGTCCGTCGGTAGATCACCGGATCGGGTTTCGCCACACCCTCGAGTTCGGAGATCACCCGGACGTCGAACAAGTCCCAGACTCCCAGAGCCTCGTAGGGGTTGTACGGGTTGAGGCCGAAGCTGTTCGAGAGCAGAGCCACCGTCAGGCCGGCCGAGCGCGCCGCCTGTGCCAAGCGCACCATGTCCTCCGCCGCCCGCGCGGCAGCCCAGGCCCGGCCCATCAGGTTGTGATGGTTCGCAACTCCCATCAGCGGAGCCGTCCGCCGGTTCCACTCGTCCTGCGTGATCCGGCCGGCCTCCAACTCGACGTACAGCCTGCGGCCCTCCGGGTCGTCCTCCAACGTGTTCGTCCACGCCGTCGCAGCGAGCCCCTGCGACAAACACCACGCCTGGTGCGCTTCCAGCACTCCCGCGGTCAGTACCCCCACGAAGTCCAAGATCAACCCCTTGGGCGTGCGGCTGTCAGTGTCGTTTGCCACGCTTCCACCACCTTCCCGGACAACTGGTCATCCGTGAAGGTACCCGCCCCCTCGCCGCTCCACGGCAGGGGACGGTTTCGTTTCACTCCCACCCAACCGGAGCTGTAGAGTGTCCGGTTGATCAGTTCAGGATGGGCTCGCCCGTGCAACGCAGGGCCTCGTGGCGGTAGTCCAGCGAAGTGCCCATCTGCGCCCGTAGTTTGATGCGGCGTCGGATCGTGAGGTCCGAGCATCCGGGCGAGGAGATTCGCTCGTGCCCGGAGCCTGGACCAGCGCCTGGACGACGTGGTCGAACACGACGCGGTCCGGTATGCGCCGCCGATGGCAGCCGAGCGGATGGCCGGGGTCGAACTCGGCCCGATCGGGCAGCAGGGCCCTGAACTGGTCCCAGGCGGGTTCAAGCAGACATGATGGCAGCGCGGGCACAGTCGTCCTTCGCGATCACAGAGCGTAGAGAACTCCGTGATCACGTGGGGGCCTGTGCCCGTTCTGCTGCCACCCCTCACAATGACCCGGTCCGCCACCTACTGCCGGTCGGTCTTGACTGAACGGCGTTGGTCCTAGAAGACCGGCACGCCGGCGCGGACCAGGCGCCAGCCGGACTGGCCGTAGAAGTCGGCCGGGTCGATGACGCCCTTGGCCTTCACCCAGGCGATCATGGTGTTGCGGATCTCGTCGGAGTTCGCCCACAGCTGCTGAGCCTTGGCGATGTGCGGGAAGTTGCCGCCGCCGTTGGCACGGTAGTTGTTGACGGCGAGGACGAACTGCGCGGCCGGGTCGACCGGCTTGCCCTGGTACGACAGGTTGACGATGCGGCTGCCGACGGGCTGCGCGATGTCGATGTCGTAGCTGACGCCGTAGAGCGAGTCGTAGTTGTAGTCGGGGGTGTTGTTGGCCTGGTTGGTCAGGGTGTCCAGGTTGATCGGCGCGCCCGGGGCGACCTGGGCGTAGTACTTGGCGGAGTACTCCAGGTAGTCCTTGATCTGGGCGCCCGTCAGGATCCGCGCCTCAAGCGTGTTCTCGTAGATGTACAGGCCGGCCGCGTCGCGCAGCTTGACCTGGCCGGCCGGGATCACCGCGGTGCGGTTGAACGGCGCGGCCTGGGCGATCACCGGCAGGCTCGCGTACTGGCCGCCGGCCAGCGCGGTGCGCACCGCGTCGGCCTGGACGCGGCCGATCAGGTCGATGATCGGGGTGTCCTTGAACCGGGACTCGGCGATGGAGAGGCTCTCCTTGCAGGTGCCGATGACCTGGTTGACGTAGGCGACGACCTTCTTGTGCTGGGCGTCCACCAGCTTGACGATCTTCGGGTCCTCGGCGACGGCGTTGGAGTTCAGCAGCCGCGAGGTGACGCCGGTGACGGTCCACTGGCCGCGGGCGAACTCGACCTCGAAGTCGAAGCAGGTCAGGCGCTCGCCCCAGCACAGCGGCTCGGACAGCACGACGTTCTTGCCGGTCTGGGTGTTGACCACGATCCGCTGGGCGATCTCCTTGTGGGCGTGGCCCACCAGCACCGCGTCGATGCCCGGCACGGTGGCGGCCATCGCGGCGCCCGCGTTCTCCGCGTAGGGCAGCTGGTCGCCCCAGGAGGACGGGTCGTCGACACCGGTGTGCGCGGAGACCACGACCACGTCGGCGCCGGCGGCGCGCAGCTTCGGCACCCACTTGGCGGCGACCTCGGGGATGCCCGGGAAGGTCAGCTTGCCCTGGACGTTGGCCTTGTCCCAGATGGCGATGCCCGGGTTGGTCAGGCCGAGGATGCCGACCCGGATGGGCCGGCCGTGGCCGAGGTGCAGCTCGCGGATCACGTACGGCGGGAAGGCCGGCTTCTCGTCCTTGGCGTTCAGCGCGTTGGCGCCGAGCAGCGGGAAGTTCAGCTGCTCCTGGTAGGCGCGCAGCAGCGGAATGCCGTAGTTGAACTCGTGGTTGCCGAGCGCGGCGGCGTCGTAGCCGATGGCGTTCATCGCGGCGGCCATCGGGTGGCGCGGGGCGCGCTTGCCGGTGATCGGCTCGACCCGGGCGTAGTAGTAGGACAGCTGGGTGCCCTGGATGGTGTCACCGGCGTCGATCAGCAGGGTGTGGCCGCGGCCCTTCTCGGCGCGGACCTGCTCGACCAGGGTGGATATCTTGGCCAGGCCGACGTCGTTGTGGGCCTTGTCGTCGAACTCGGAGTCGGTGAAGTACTCCCAGTTGAAGACGTGGCCGTGCAGGTCGGTGGTGCCCATCACGGTGAAGCTCGCCTTGAACGGGACGGGGCCCCGGCCGCGGAACTCGTCCTGGTTCTGGTCCGCCGCGGCGGCGGGGGTGGCCACGGCGGCGGTCAGGCCGCCGGCCAGGGCGGCCCCGGCCGCGGTGGCGGCGGAGCGGGTGACGAAGTCACGGCGGTTCAGGGACATCAAGACTCCAAGTCGGGCGGTACGGGCCGTCAGGCGGGCATGGCGACAGGGCGGCTGACACCCCGCCACCTTCCGCGACGCGCGTAGAAAAACGCGTGTGGCAGTCTGCCCTCTTCTCGCGTCCGGTACCAGCCCCGCGAGCTTTCCAACAGGTGAGATCTGGGCAACTCACCCGTGACGCCGACCCCCGATCCGCACGCCAGTGCGTCAACCGGAACCGGTCGTTCTCACCCCGCACACCACCGACCCGACTGTGCCGGTCCGTTCATCAAATCTTTCGCCAACTGCCATGGGACGACTGGCCGGAAGCGTGCTGTTACGGCCGGGTAATACCTAGGCTGCTGAGGTATGCGCCGAGCAAAAATTGTTTGTACTCTCGGGCCGGCCACGGACTCGTACGACCAGATCAAGGCCCTGGTCGACGCCGGAATGGACATCGCCCGACTGAATCTCAGCCACGGCTCCCACGCGGAGCACGAGGATCGTTACCACGGGGTCCGCAAGGCCTCGGACGAGTCGGGCCGCAGCGTCGGGGTGCTCGCCGACCTGCAGGGCCCGAAGATCCGGCTGAGCACCTTCACCGACGGCCCCGTCCTGCTGGAACGCGGCGACGAGTTCACCATCACCACCGAGGACGTCCCGGGCGACCGGGAGATCTGCGGCACCACCTACCAGGGCCTGGCCGCCGACGTGTCGCGCGGCGAGCGGATCCTGGTCGACGACGGCCGGGTCAGCCTGGAGGTCACCCACGTCGAGGGCCCCCGGGTGCACTGCATCGTCATCGAAGGGGGCCTGGTCTCCGACCACAAGGGCCTCAACCTGCCCGGAGTCGCCGTCTCCGTGCCCGCGCTCTCCGACAAGGACGTCGAAGACCTGCGCTGGGCGCTGCGGACCGGCGCCGACCTGATCGCGCTGTCGTTCGTGCGCAGCGGGAAGGACGTCGAGGAGGTGCACCGGGTGATGGCCGAGGAGGGCCGCCGGATCCCGGTCATCGCCAAGATCGAGAAGCCACAGGCGGTGGAGAACCTGGAGTCCGTCGTGGACGCCTTCGACGGCCTGATGGTCGCCCGCGGCGACCTGGGCGTCGAACTCCCGATGGAGCAGGTGCCGATCGTCCAGAAGCGGGCGATCACGCTGGCCAAGCGCAACGCCAAGCCGGTGATCGTCGCCACCCAGATGCTGGACTCGATGATCAACGCCTCCCGGCCGACCCGCGCCGAGGCGTCCGACGTCGCCAACGCGGTGCTCGACGGCACCGACGCGGTGATGCTGTCCGGGGAGACCTCGGTCGGCAAGTACCCGGTGGAGACGGTCAGGACCATGGCCCGGATCGTCGAGGCCGTCGAGTCCGAGATCCTGGGCGCCGGGCTGCCGCCGCTCACCGGGAAGAACAAGCCCCGCACCCAGGGCGGCGCGGTCGCCCGGGCCGCCGCCGAGATCGGCGACTTCCTGGACGCCAAGTACCTGATCGCGTTCACCCAGAGCGGCGACACCGCCCGCCGGCTGACCCGCTACCGCTCGCCGATCCCGGTCCTGGCGTTCACCTACGAGCCCGCCGTGCGCAGCCAGTTGGCGCTCACCTGGGGCGTGGAGACCTTCCTCGGCCCGTTCGTCACCACCACCGACGAGATGGTCGCCCAGGTCGACGCCCAGCTGATCGGCCTGGGGCGGTGCAAGCGCGGCGACATCGTGGTGATCACCGCCGGCTCCCCGCCCGGCCTGGCCGGCTCCACCAACCTGGTGCGGGTGCACCACGTCGGCGAGCTGGACAACTGAACCGCGGAAGGGGCCGCTGAACCGCGGAAGGGGCCGCCCCCGGCGGCCCCTTCCGTACCAGGCGTCACACCGTCAGGACGATCTTGCCGCGCAGGTGGCCCTGCTCGCTGATCCGGTGCGCCAGCGCGGCCTCGGCCAGCGGCAGCACGCGGTGCAGCGGCAGCACCAGGGTGCCCGCCTCGTGCAGGGCCAGCGCGGCCGCGAACGCCCGCGGGTGGTACGGCTCGACCTCCGCGCCGCCGGTGAAACGGACGCCGTGCTGCTCGCCGGCCATCGGCGAGGTGATGGTCACCACCCGGTCCGCGCTGCCGGTCAGTTCGACCGACACCGCCACCTCGTCGGCCTTCCCGGACGCGTCCACCGCCCGGTCCACCCCGCCGGGGGCGGCCGCCCGCACCCGCTCGGCCAGCCCCTCGCCGTACGTCACCGGGATCGCGCCCAGCTCCCGCAGGTAGCCGTGGTTGGCCTCGCTCGCGGTGCCCACCACGGTGATCCCACGGGCCCGGGCGAACTGCAGCAGCAGCGTGCCGACCCCGCCGGCCGCGCCGTGCACCAGCAGCGTCTCGCCCGGCCGCACGCCGAGCACACCGAGGATCCGCTCGGCGGTCTCCGCGGCCACCGGCAGCGCCGCCGCCTCCGCCCAGTCCAGCGAGGCCGGCTTGCGGGCCAGCAACTCGACGTCCGCCAGGGCGTGTTCGGCGTAGCCGCCACCGTTCACCGCACCGAACACCGCGTCCCCGACGGCGAATTCGGTCACCTCCGCGCCGACGGCCTCCACCACGCCCGCCACCTCGTGGCCGGGCACCCACGGGAAGGTGATCGGGAAGAAGCCGTCCAGCGCGCCGCTGCGCAGCTTGTGGTCCAGCGGGTTGACGCCCACCGCGCGGACCGCGATCCGCACCTGGCGCGGGCCCGGCGCGGGCAGGTCGAGGTCGGTCGGGCGCAGCACGTCCGGGTCGCCGTAGTGCGTGAAAGCAATGGCCTTGGTCATGGCAATGTCCTTGGAATCGAGGGGAGTTGATTGCTCCGGCGAGTTCCATCCTGGGCCTGCGGCACCCGCCGATCGGCCAGCCTTTCGGACAGTTCGACCTGGCCGGAAAGCCAGGGCGGGCCGGCGGCGCCCCAACTAGGCTGGCGGGTATGGACGAGACCGCCCCCTGGGCCCGCCCGCAGGACGCCCTGGCCCGCGTCGTCGAGGTGCTGCGCGAACCCCGCCCCGGACTGCTGCCCCGGCTGTCCGAGGTGCTCGAACCCCTGGTCCCGCACCTGGCGGCCGCCCAACTCAGCGGCGTCTGCGCGTACTCGCCGGCGAACACCGTCGGACCGGCCGAGTTCGCCGACGCGTTCGGCAGCCTGGTGATCTCCCGGCTCGGCGAGCGCGCCATGGCCGAGGCCGGGCCCGGCCGCCCCTGGCAGGGGAAAGCCCAACTCGCCGGGGAAGAACGGCCGTTGGTGGTCGTCACCACCACGCCCGGCGGCGGAAAGGGCGCCGTCCTGGTGCTGGTCCGGTCGGACGGGCGGCCGCTCACCACGGACGTCCTGGAGATCCTGCAACACCTGTGGGACCTGATGGTCGCCCACTCCGACCACCGCGCCACCGACTCCGCCCCCACCCAGGCCGCCGTCTCCCGGGTCTCCGCCAACGCCCGCGCCTGGGCCATCGCCAAGTCCACCGGCGCCCACAGCGCCGCACTCACCGCCATCCTCGCCCCGCTGCGCTCCGCCGACCTGGACGACGCCGCCGCCCGCCGGGCCGCCACCGAACTCGCCGTCACCGCCCTGCTCGACCTGCGCCGCTCCGCCGACCTGGACCGCACCCTCAGCGAGGAACCCGCCGACGCCGCGTTCGCCCGGCTGGCCCGCGAACTGCGCCCGCTGCTGCGCCACACCAAGGTCCGCCTGGATGTCGCACCCCCGGCCGACGCCGCCCGCTCCGTCCCCGCCGATCTGGCGTACACCGCCCGGGACGCCGTCCGGGTCGCCGTGCTGCTGATGCTCGACCAGGACAAGCCCGGCCGGATGCACGTCAGTTGGCAGTTCGCCGACGGCCTCGCGGGGCACGGCACCGTGCTGCGCGCGGTGGTACGCGGCGACGGCCTCGGCGTGCTGGCGGCCGACGCGCTGGGCGCGCACCGCACCGCGGAGCGGATCGCCGCGCTGGGCGGCCGCAACACCGTCGAGGCCGTCCCCGGCTGGGGCGCCACCGTCACCGTGGACCTGCCGCTCGCCCTGCCCGAACCCGCCGCCCGCGACCCGCTGGACGGCCTTCAGCCGCGCGAACTGGAAGTCCTCGACCAACTCGCCCGGGGCCGCCGCAACCGGGACATCGCCGCCGCGCTGCACATCAGCGAGTCCACCGTGAAGTTCCACGTCGCCAACATCCTGGCCAAACTCGGTGTCGCCTCCCGCGGCGAGGCCGCCGCCCTCGCCCACCGGGCCGGTCTGCCCACCGGGCTGCACCTGGCCTCCTGATCAGGCCAACTGCCCTGCGGCGGAGGGGATTTCACCGTACGGGCGCGGATTGGTCACGGCCCGGACCGCGCCTGCCCGGGCGACGGTGTCTCCCTGATGCTCGGCACCCCGGCAGCGAGCAGGCCGTCGTCCCACTGGGCGAGACGGACGTTCCGGAGACAGCGACGCCGCCGTGGTGATGATCACCGCGGCGGCGCGCACCCCAAGGTCGGTGACCTTGGAATCGAAGGAAAAGTGCCCCGAGTGGGATTCGAACCCACACCGGACGGTGTTTGAGACCGTTGCCTCTGCCGATTGGGCTATCGGGGCCCAGCGGTTCGAAGGTCAAACCCCCCACCGTGGTGAACCAAACATACCGTGTCTCGGTAGGCTCGTGCATGCAGCACCCCGCCGGACCGAGGAGCCCCGTGAGCACCGCCGACGAGCAGGCCCAGCCGCTTGACACCGACTCGCCCCAGATCACCCGAATCGTCATCGCCGAGGACGAGGCACTGATCCGCCTCGATCTCAAGGAGATGCTGGAGGAGGAGGGCTACACCGTCGTCGGTGAGGCCGGTGACGGTGCGACGGCGCTCCGGCTGGTCGAGGAGCTCAAGCCCGACCTGGCCATCCTGGACGTCAAGATGCCGGTGCTGGACGGCCTGTCCGCCGCCGAGCGGATCCACGAGCAGCACCTCGCCCCGGTGCTGATGCTCACCGCCTTCTCGCAGCGCGAACTGGTCGACCGGGCGCGCGACGCCGGCGCGATGGCGTACATCGTCAAGCCGTTCAGCAAGAGCGACCTGGTGCCGGCGATCGAGATGGCGGTCTCCCGCTACACCGAGATGCGCACCCTGGAGCAGGAGATCGCGGACCTCGCGCAGCGCCTGGAGACCCGCAAGCTGGTCGACCGGGCGAAGAGCGTGCTGCAGACCAAGTTCGGGCTGAACGAGCCCGCCGCGTTCCGCTGGATCCAGAAGACCTCGATGGACCGCCGGATGACCATGGCCGCCGTCGCCGAGGCCGTGATCGAGGAGGGCGCCGCCCAGGACCGCAAGAAGGCCGAGGCCGCCGAGGGCTGAGCCGGCCCGACCACAAGGCCCGGACCGCAAGGTCCGGACCGCAAGGCTTGGACCGCAAGGCCCGGACCACAAGGCTTGGACCAGGCCCGGACAACGCACCGTGCCCGCCGTCGGGGATTCCGACGGCGGGCACTGTGCCGGCGGCGGGTCAGTCCTCGCCCAGGTACGAGCGGCGCACCGTGTCGTCGCGCAGCAGTTCCGCGCCCGTGCCGGAGAGGGTGATCTCGCCGGTGGTCATCACGTACGCGCGGTCCGAGAGCGAGAGCGCGGCCTGCGCGTTCTGCTCCACCAGCAGGATGGTGGTGCCCGAGGCGCGCAGTTCCACGATGGTGGCCATGATCTTCTGCATCATCAGCGGCGACAGGCCCATCGACGGCTCGTCCAGCATCAGCAGCTTCGGACGGGACATCAGCGCCCGGCCCATCGCCAGCATCTGCTGCTCGCCGCCGGACAGCGTGCCCGCGGCCTGCTTGCGCCGTTCGGCGAGGATCGGGAACAGCGTGCAGGCCCGCTCCACGTCCTGCGCGATGCCTGCCTGGTCGCGTCGCAGGAACGCGCCCAGCAGCAGGTTCTCCTCGATGGTCATCCGCGGGAAGATGTGCCGGCCCTCGGGGGAGTGGGCCAGGCCCAGGGCGACGATCCGGTGCGCGGGCACCGTGTCGATCGGCTCGCCCTGGAACAGGATCTTTCCTGTGGTCGGCCGGAGCAGCCCGGAGAGCGTGCGCAGGGTGGTGGTCTTGCCCGCGCCGTTGGTGCCGATCAGGGTGGTGACCTCGCCCTGTTCGACGGTGAAGCTGATGCCCTTGACGGCCTCGATCTTGCCGTAGGCGACGCGGAGGTCCTCGACCTCCAGCAGAGCGGTCACTGGTCGGCCTCCGTTGCGGTGGTGTTTCCTTCGAGCGGGGCGCCCAGGTAGGCGGTGACGACCCGCTCGTCGTTCTGGACGGTCTCCCGGTCGCCCTCGACGATCTTCTCGCCCTGCACCAGCACCGCGGTGCGGTCGCACAGGTTGAAGATGAACTTCATGTCGTGCTCGATCACCAGCACCGCGATCCCGAGGTCCCGGATCGCGAACACCAGCTCCTCGGCGGCCCGGGTCTCCTGCGGGTTCATGCCGGCGGTCGGCTCGTCCAGCAGCAGCAGGCCGGGCTCGGAGGCCAGCGCCCGGGCGATCTCCAGCTTGCGCTGCTCGCCGTAGGGCAGGTTGCGGGCCAGGTGCTCGGACTTCGCGGCCAGGCCGCAGAACTCCAGCAGCTCCATCGCCCGCTCGCGGCTCTCGGCCTCGGCCCGCCGGTAGCCGGGGCCGCGCAGGATCGCCGAGAACAGGCCCTCCTTGGTGCGGGTGTGCCGTCCCACCAGGACGTTCTCCAGCACCGTCATGTTGGAGAACAGTCGGATGTTCTGGAAGGTCCGGGCGATGCCGGCCTGGGTGACCAGGTGCGGCTTGGGCGGCAGCACCTGGCCCTTGTACATGACGACGCCCGAGGTCGGGACGTACAGCCCGGTCAGGCAGTTGAAGAAGGTGGTCTTGCCGGCGCCGTTCGGGCCGATCAGGCCGACGATCTCGCCCTGGCGGACCGTCAGGTTCACCTGGTTGACGGCGGTCAGGCCGCCGAAGCGCATCACCACGTTCGTGGCGGTCAGCACGGGTTCGGCGAGCGGCGCGGGCCCGGCGGACGCGGTGTCGGTGGTCATGGTGCTCACGCCCCTGCCTTCGAGAGTGCGTCGTCGGTCGGGCCGCCCTGCGCGGGCAGCTCGGCCTCGTGGAACTCCAGCTTCTGTCGGCGGTTGGCGATCAGGCCCTCGGGGCGGAAGCGCATCAGCAGGATCAGCGCGATGCCGAACGCCAGCAGCTGGTAGGACTGCAGGAACTGGAGCTTGGCCGGGATCAGGAACAGCAGCGCCGCACCGACCAGCGGGCCGCTGATGGTGCCCATGCCGCCGAGGATCACCGCGGCCAGCAGGAACGCCGAGTTCGGCGGGACCGGCCCGGCGAACTGGTACTGGTCGGGGGAGACCGCGCCCGCCACGTGGGCCTGCACCGCGCCGGCCAGGCCGGCCAGGGTGGCGCCCAGCGCGAAGGCGATCAGCTTGACCCGGAAGCCGTTGATGCCCATCGCCTCGGCCGCCGTCTCGTCCTCGCGGATCGCCACCCAGGCGCGGCCGATCCGGGAGTTGGCGACCCGGCCGAACACCACCACGACGATCGCGGTGACCACCAGCATCAGCAGCAGGTAGTTGCCGAACTTGCCGAGCTGCACGAAACCGAAGTCGTGCGGCTGGCCGAAGTCGAACCCGAACAGGTTGACGTCGGGGATCGCCGCGACGCCGTTCGGGCCGTTGGTCAGGCTCGGGCCGGAGCGGCCGTCCAGGTTGTTCATGGCGATCCGGAAGATCTCACCGAAGCCGAGCGTGACGATCGCCAGGTAGTCGCCGCGCAGCCGCAGCGTCGGGGCGCCGATCACCACGCCGAACACCAGCGCGGCCAGCGCGCCGATCAGCACCGCGACCGGGAACGGCAGGTGCAGGCCGCGGAACACCGAGTACGGCGAGCCGGAGACCAGCGCGGCCGCGTACGCGCCGACGCCGAGGAAGGCGACGTAGCCGAGGTCCAGCAGACCGGCCAGGCCGACCACCACGTTCAGGCCGAGCGCCACGGTGGCGAAGATCAGGATGTTGGCCCCGATCAGCACGTACGTCTCGCTGCTCTGGGTGAACGGGAACGCGCCCGCGGCGGCGAACGCCGCGCCGGTGGTCACCGCGCGGTGGCGGGTGGTCAGTTCGCTCAGCCGGCCGACCGCTCCGCAGGCCAGCAGCGCGGCGGTGGCGAACACCGCGAGCAGCAGGAAGCCGATGAACAGCTCGCCGTACTCGGTGGAGATGCCGAACTCGACCACGCCCAGGCCGAGCGCGAACACCGCGGTGATCACCAGGATCTCCGCCCAGGACGGCAGCGCGCGGGCGGCGAGCAGCGGGCGCTCGATCCGGCCGATCCGCAGCCAGGCGTCCAGCAGCTGCCAGAGCCGGTAGCCGAGGATCGCGGCCGGCAGCGCGACGAAGAACCACAGGTTCTCGGTGAAGATCGGCCGGATCCCGGTCGGGACGGCGTTCAGCGCCCAGCCCTGGCCGAAGCCGAGGCGCAGCACCAGGGCGACACCGGCCACCAGGTACCACCACCAGGCCACGGCGGGCTGCTTGACGGTGCGGCGGCGGTCCAGCGGCAGGCCGAGCGCGCCGACCACGGCGAGCAGCGAGCCGACCGCGGCGACCCAGCCGCCCGGGTCGAGGTTGACCAGGCCGTCGAGCTGGACGGCGATCGCGATCACCGAGTACCAGCACACCGCGAGGGTGCCGAGGGCGGCGAACAGCACGCCGTTGTGGCTGCCGGACGGGCTCAGCCAGCGCAGGCCCGTCACGCCGCCCGCGGCGAGCGCCAGCAGCACGGTCAGCAGGCCGCCGGCCAGCGCCAGCCACTGCAGGCCGGCCGGGGAGCCGTAGTAGGTGAGGTCGCCGGGGAACTGGGCGGTCCAGGTCCAGGACATTGCCGCGGACGCGGCGGCCACCACCCCGCCGGCCACCGTCGCGGCGAGTGCAGCGGCGCGGGGCAGCGGCAGAACGGGCGTGGTCTCGTGGGAAGTTGTCGTCATCTGTTCACGCCCGATCCGCGACGCGCTCGCCGAGCAGGCCCTGCGGCCTCACCAGCAGCACGACGATCAGCAGGACGAACGCCCACACGTTGGCCCAGGCGCCGCCGCCGAGCTGATGCATGCCGGGGACGTTCTGGATGTACGCGGTGGCCAGCGATTCGGCGACGCCGAGGACCAGCCCGCCGAGCATCGCACCGTAGATGTTGCCGATGCCGCCCAGGACGGCGGCGGTGAAGGCCTTCAGGCCGGCCAGGAAGCCCATCATGAAGTCGACCTGGCCGTACCGCAGGCCGTGCGCCACGGCCGCGACGGCGGCGAAGGCCGCCCCCAGCGCGAAGGCGATCACGATGATCCGGTCGGTGTTGATGCCCATCAGCTTCGCGGTGTCCGGGTCCTGCGCGGTGGCCTGCATGGCCCGGCCGGTGCGGGTGAAGCGCACGAACGAGGCCAGGATCAGCATGCACAGCGGCGCGGCGGCCAGCAGGAACAGGTCGTTGCGCTGGAGGTGGAACAGGCCGAGGCTGACGGTGTCGCCCTCGAACTGCGGGAAGGAGATGGCCTTCTTGGCTCCTGGGTAGAACGCCCAGACCACCTGCTGCAGCGCGATGGACAGGCCGATCGCGGTGATCAGCGGGGCCAGCCGGGGCGCGCCGCGCAGCGGCCGGTAGGCGAAGCGCTCGGCCGCGGTGGCGGTGAGCACGGAGGCGATCACGCCGCCCAGGATCATGACCGGCAGTGCCAGCCAGAGCGAAGTGCCGTGCGGCAGGGCCGCGAAGGCGGTGAGTGCGCCGAAGCCGCCGATCATGAAGATCTCGCCGTGGGCGAAGTTGATGAGTTGGACGATGCCGTAGACCATCGTGTACCCGATGGCGATCAGGCCGTACATCAGGCCGAGCATCAGTCCGTTGGCCAGGTTTTGCGGCAGTTCGTGCACCGCGGGCCTCCGTGTTCAGGGGGTATGAGAAGGCGGGGGGCACTTGTGGCGCCCCCCGCCCGACGGGCTGGTGCGGTGCAGGTGGTCAGCCGTTGTAGGTGCCGCTCTTGACCGGCTTCCAGTCCGGGCCCTTGACGGTGTAGACGGTGAGCTGCTTGTTGGTGGTGTCGCCGTACTGGTCGAAGGAGACCTGGCCGGTGACGCCGGCGAAGTTCACCTTGGCCATCTCGGCCAGCACCTTGGCACGCAGGTCGCTCGGGACCTTGCCGTTGTTGTGCTCGACCGCGGCCTTGACGGCCTGGATGATCGACCAGGCGGCGTCGTAGGAGTAGCCGCCGTACGCGGAGTACGCGTCCTTGTAGCCGGCCGCGGTGTAGTCGGCGACGAAGGTCTTGGCGGAGTCCAGCTCCTCCACCGGGGCGCCGACCGAGGTGGCCAGGTCGCCCTCGCTGTTGCTGTTGGAGAGCTTGATGAACTCGGGGTCGACGAGGCCGTCGCCGCCCATCAGCGGGATCTTCGCGCCGGCCTTCTTGATCTGGTCGGAGAGCGGGCCGCCCTCCGGGTACTCGCCGCCGTAGTACACCGCGTCGGCGCCGGAGGAGGCGACCTTGGTGGCGACGGCGGAGAAGTCCTTGTCGTCCGGGCTGATGTGGTCGGTGCCGACCACGGTGCCGCCGAGCCGCTTGAACTCGCCCTGGAAGATGGCCGCGAGGCCCGCGCCGTAGGTCTTCTTGTCGTCGATGACGTAGACCTTGGTCTTCTTCGCGTCGTTGAACAGGTACTGGGCGGCGTACTTGCCCTGCACCACGTCGGTGGTGGCGGTGCGGAAGTACGTGGAGTACGGGCGGGTGAACTTGTTGCTGCCCCAGTCCGGGCCGAGCGACAGGTCGGGGGTGGTGTTGGCGGGGGAGACCTGGGTCAGCTTGCCGTCGTCGAAGACCTTCTGCATGGTCTGCGAGACGCTGGAGTTCAGCGGGCCGACCACGCCGACGACGTCCTTCATGTCGACCAGGGCGGTGGCGTTCTGCTTGCCGGAGGTCGGGTTGGCCTGGTCGTCCTTGGCCTCGATGGTGAAGGTGACACCGGGGACCAGGTTGTCCTTGTTGGCCTTCTTGGCGGCCAGGTCGGCCGAGTTCTTGATGCCCAGGCCCAGCGCGGACAGCTTGCCGCTGAGCGGGGCGTCCACGCCGATGACCACCTTGGTGGTGCCACCGTTCGCCTGGCCCGACCCCGATCCACCGCCACGCGAGCCACAGGCCGAGAGGGTGAGCGCTCCGGAAACTGCAATGGTCACGACAAGAAGTGAGCTCTTTCGCACGACGGGGGTCTCCTTCTGGACGGAAGACACGCGCACAGGGCTGGCGGTGCCGGAACGCGTCGACCGAGCCCGAAAATCGGACAGGCGGTGACTGGGCGTGACTCTAGACCGGGCGCGGCGGCTCGGGCAGAGGGACGAGAGAGGCTGTGATTCTCTTGTTATGACCACGCCGGAAGTTGATCTCCGTGCGCGGTCGAAAACCCCAGGTGGAGCCCCCGGTTCCGGGCCTCGCTCCGCGGAGTGAACGGTGCGCGTTCTCAACTCCCTGTTCAGGCTTGGGAAATCCGCTTATCGAACAGGTTTGTCCGGCGCGGTCGGGCTGGTCGTCGGCGTCCGATTATCGGGAGCGTCGCAGGTGGCGTGCAGCGCTGCGGACAGGTCGCGGGCGTACGCGTCACCCGGGATCTCGCTCACGGTCTCCATCGCGCGCGCGTTACGCAGGGTGACATCGAGGAAGGGCATTCCGGCGTCCGCCGGGGCCGCCGAACAGTCCGTCACCCGCAGGCCGACCCGCAGCGAGACGGTCTGCCCCGGCGGCACCGTCTGCGGCAGCCAGCCCGACACCACCACCGACAGGCCGCGGTACCCCTGGCTCACCCCCAGCACGTCCACCGGGCCCGCGCTGGTGTTGTGCACCCTGAGCGACAGTGCGAAGGAGTCCTGCCAGGCCGGCAGCGGACCGCCGTATTCGAACCGGGTGGCCTGCGAGGGGAACGGAAGTGCGGGCGGCGGCGGCGAGTTGGCCTCGGCGGTCGAGCGGTCCATCGCATGCCGGACCGTCAGCGCGAGCGCCAGAGCAAGCAACAGCCCGACCACCAAGGACTTCTGACGCAGACTCAGCAGGCGCGGCGGCTTCTCGACGGACATCCTCGGCTGCGTCCAGGTGCCCTCGCCCGGCTCCACCGGGCTGAGGAACCCCGCCCGCTCGCCCGGTCTTTCGCTCTCTGCGGACATGGCGGCGCCCCCTCGTCCAGCCGAGATTTCCCGTGTCGGGGAGCGGCCAAACCCAGGGGGCGCGTAGGGAGTTGGGGACTTTCGGGCTACAGGTCGCGCAGCATGCAGGTCAGCCGGCAGCTGGTGACCCGGCGGCCGGTGTCGTCCGTCACCGCGATCTCGTAGGTCGCCGCGGTGCGGCCCTTGAACACCGCCGTCGCCACGCCCGTCACCAGGCCGGAGGTGGCCGAGCGGTGGTGGGTGGCGTTCAGGTCCACGCCCACCGCGTAGCGGCCCGGGCCGGCGTGCAGCATCGCGCCGATCGACCCCAGCGTCTCCGCCAGCGCGGCCGAAGCGCCGCCGTGCAGCAGCCCGTACGGCTGCTGGTTGCCCTCCACCGGCATGGTGCCCACCACCCGGTCCGGGGAGGCCTCGACGATGCTGATGCCCAGCTTCTCGCCCAGGTGCCCGCCCGAGAAGGTCTCCGGGCTCACCCCCAGCTTCGCGAAGTGGTCCAGCACGTCCTGGGGCACGTTCAGTACGGGCGCCGCGTCGGTCATGGTGCTCCTGTTCGGGGTTCACTTCGTCTGGCGCGTCGATGGTACGACTGTCTACCTGCCGGTAGGGAGGTGCTCCGCGCCGCGCCCGGAGATGTCGGCCCCGGGTCATAGGATCGGGGAGGCAGTGCAATCCGGCAGGAACAGGATGTGACGTGGCGACACAGGGTGCAGGCAAGAGTGCGGCCGGGCGGCCCCGGCTGATGCTGCTGGACGGGCATTCGATGGCCTACCGGGCCTTCTTCGCCCTGCCGGTGGAGAACTTCTCCACCACCACCGGCCAGCACACCAACGCGGTGTACGGCTTCACCTCGATGCTGGTCAACACCGTCCGCGACGAGGCACCCACCCACCTCGCGGTCGCCTTCGACATCTCCCGGCAGACCTTCCGGGCCGCCGAGTTCCCGGACTACAAGGCCAACCGCGCCAAGTCCCCCGACGAGTTCCGCAGCCAGATCCCGCTGATCTTCGAACTCCTCGACGCCATGCGGATCCCCCGGCTCACCGCCGAGGGCTTCGAGGCCGACGACATCATCGCCACCCTCGCCACCGCCGCCGTGGCCGAGGGCTTCGAGGTGCTCATCGTCACCGGAGACCGGGATTCGCTCCAACTGGTCAACGAGCACGTCACGGTGCTCTACCCGACCAAGGGCGTCTCCGAGTTGACGCGCTACACGCCCGAGAAGGTCACCGAGAAGTACGGCGTGCGCCCCGACCAGTACCCGGACCTCGCGGCGCTGCGCGGCGACCCGTCCGACAACCTGCCCGGCATCCCCGGCGTCGGCGAGAAGACCGCCGCGAAGTGGGTCAACCAGTTCGGGTCCTTCGAGGAGTTGGTCAACCGGGCCGACGAGGTCAAGGGCAAGATCGGCGAGAAGCTCCGCGAGCACCTCGACTCCGTCAAGCGCAACCGGATCCTCACCGAACTCGTCCGGGACGTCGAACTCCCGCTCGCCGTACCGCAGTTGGAGCGCACGCCGTTCGACCGGGAGGAAATCGCCCGGCTGATGGAGGCGTTGGAGTTCCGCAACCCCAACTTCCGCGACCGGGTGCAGGGCATCGACCCGGCCGGCGCCGAGGCCGCCGCCGAGATCCCCACCGGCCCCGCCGTCGAGGGCGACCTGCTCATCGAACCCGGCGCGCTCACCGCCTGGCTGGAGGAGCACACCGGTGGCGGCGAACGCACCGCGCTCGCCGCCGACTACGAATGGGCCCTCGGCGCCGGCCGGGTCAAGCAGGTCGCCCTCGCCACCGGCACCGCCGCCGCCTGGTTCGACCCCGTCACGCTGGACGAGAACGACGACCGGGCCTTCACCGCCTGGCTCGCCGACCCCGACCGCCCCAAGGCCCTGCACATCGCCAAGCAGGTCATCCGCGCCTTCGCCGAACAGGGCTGGCAGTTCGCCGGCGTCACCGCCGACACCGCGCTTGCCGCCTACCTGGAGAAGCCCGGCCGCCGCACCTTCACCCTCGACGTCCTCGCCGAGGAGTACCTGGCCCGCTCGCTCGCCCCCGCCGCCCAGGCCGAGACCGGCCAGCTCAGCTTCGACGCCGACGAACCCGACCCCACCGCCGGCGCCCAGGCCCTGATGACCGAGGCCCGCGCCGTCCACGACCTCGCCGAACTCTTCGACACCCGGCTCGAGGAGGTCGGCGCCGCCAAGCTGTTCCACGACATGGAACTGCCCATCGCCGAACTCCTCGCCCGGATGGAGCGCTACGGCATCGCCGCCGACCGCGCCTGGCTGCAGGGCCTGGAGGCCCAGTTCGCCGCCGAGATCCAGCGCTGCGTCGAAGAGGCGCACGCCGCCGCCGGCCGCGAGTTCAACCTCGGCTCCCCCAAGCAGCTCCAGGAAATCCTGTTCGGCGACCTCGCCCTGCCCAAGACCAAGAAGATCAAGACCGGGTACACCACCGACGCCGACGCCCTCACCTGGCTCGCCACCCAGACCGACAACGAACTGCCGGTCATCCTGCTCCGCCACCGCGACCAGGCCAAGCTGCGCACCACCGTCGAGGGCCTGCTCAAGACCGTCTCCCCGCAGGGCCGCATCCACACCACCTTCAACCAGATGGTCGCCGCCACCGGTCGGCTCTCCTCCCAGGACCCGAACCTGCAGAACATCCCCGTCCGCACCGAGGAAGGCCGCGCCATCCGTCGCGCCTTCGTGGTGGGCGAGGGCTACGAGTCGCTGCTCACCGCCGACTACTCGCAGATCGAACTGCGCATCATGGCGCACCTGTCCGAGGACGAGGCCCTGATCGAGGCCTTCGCCTCCGGCGAGGACCTGCACACCACCGTGGCCTCCCAGGTCTTCTCGGTCTGCCCCGACGGGGTCGACGCCGAGATGCGCCGCAAGATCAAGGCCATGTCGTACGGCCTCGCCTACGGCCTGTCCGCGTACGGCCTGGCCCAGCAGCTCGGCATCAAGCCCGGCGAGGCCCAGGGCCTGATGGACACCTACTTCGAGCGCTTCGGCGGCGTCCGCGACTACCTGCACAACGTGGTCGAGGAAGCACGCGCCGTCGGCTACACCGAGACCCTGCTCGGCCGCCGCCGCTACCTGCCCGACCTCACCAGCGACAACCGCCAGCGCCGCGAGATGGCCGAACGCATGGCCCTCAACGCCCCCATCCAGGGCTCCGCCGCCGACATCGTCAAGATCGCCATGCTCCGGGTGGACGAAGCCCTCCGGGCCGCCGGTCTCGGCTCCCGCATGCTCCTCCAGGTCCACGACGAAATCGTCCTCGAACTCGCCCCCGGCGAGCGCGAACCGGTCGAAACCCTGGTCCGCGAACAGATGGCCGCCGCCTACCCGCTGCGCGCCCCGCTCGACGTCTCGGTCGGCGTCGGCCCCAACTGGGAGGCCGCCGCCCACTGATCCCTTGCGGCGCGGCCCCGCCGGTCCCGAGACTGGCCCGATGACCGAACCGCGTGCCCCCTTCGCCGACAAGCCCACCCTGGTGGGCGAGAAGGTCCTCCTGCGTCCCGTCCGGCCGCAGGAGGACCTTCCGCTGCTCCGCGTCCTGCTCCAGGACGCGGAGATCCTCCGCTGGACCTCCGGTTCCTGGACCCCTGCCGTCCCCGACTGGGACGAGGCGCTGGAGCGCCGCACCATCGACCGGTACCGCACCCGCAACGACCGGACCGACTGCCTCGACCTGATCGTGGTCGACAGGTCCACCGGCCGCGGTGTCGGCGAGATCGGCCTCGACGAGTGGGACGAGCCCGGCAACTCCTGCACCCTCCGCATCGCCCTCGGCCCCGACGGCCGCGACCGGGGCCTCGGCCCCGAGGCAATCCGCCTCCTCACCGACCACGCCTTCCGCGTCCTCGGCCTCCACCGCGTCTCGCTCTCCGTTCACCGCCTCAACAGCCGCTGCCATGTCTTCCAGAAGGCGGGGTTCAGGGTCGAGGGGGTGCGGCGGCGTGCCCTGCCGTTCAACGGACGGTGGGTCGACCGCGTCGAAATGGCGGCCCTCGCGGAGGACTGGGGTCATGAACTGCCCCCCGGCCCGGACCCGGAGCGTCCCGCCGGCGTCCTGGAGGACGACCCCGAGCGCAGGCTGACGGACGCCGAGTGGACCAGGCTCCGCGACTACCTGCGGCGCTACGTCGTGCACGAGCTCGACCAGTGGGAGTGCTGGCGCATCGACACGGCCCACGGCCCGATCGCCATGACGCTCAGCAACGCGTTCCGGGAGGACGACCACCCCGGGGCGTGGCGCGCGATCTGATCCGGACGTCCGCTAATTCGATTGCCCTCGGTCGCCCGGGCCTCGGAGACTGGCCGGATGACTGATCAACTTGCCGTCCCGACCGCCACCTTCGCCGACAAGCCGACGCTGGAGGGGGAGCGGATCGTGCTCCGGCCGGTGCGGCCGGAGGAGGATCTGCCGATGCTCCGGGTGATGCTCGAGGACCCGGAGGTGCTCAAGTACACCTCGGACGAGTACACCCCCGTGGCGCCCGAGTGGGACGAGGCGATGGAGAAGCACATCGTCGACTGGTACACCACCCGCAACGAGCAGACCGACCGGCTCGACCTGATCATCGTGGACAAGTCCACCGGCCGGGGCGTCGGCGAGGTCGTCCTCAACGAGTGGAGCGAACCCAACCGCTCCTGCAACCTCCGGATCTGCATCGGCCCCGACGGCCGCGACCGGGGCTTCGGCACCGAGGCCGTCCGGATGGCCACCGACCACGCCATCCGCGCCCTCGGCCTCCACCGGGTCTCGCTCAACGTCTACGCCTTCAACGGCCGCGGTCAGCGCGCCTACGAGAAGGCCGGCTACAAGGTCGAGGGCGTCCGCCGCAAGGCGCTGCGCTGGGGCGACGAGTGGATCGACGACATCGACATGGCCGTCCTCGCGGAGGACTGGGTGTGACCCGGCCTCACTTGCGCGGGTTGGCCCGGCGGGTGGGTTCGGCCGTGGTCGGGTCCTCCGGCCACGGGTGGCGGGGGTAGCGGCCGCGCAGGTCGGCCCGGACGGCGCGGTAGCCCTCGCGCCAGAACGCGGCCAGGTCGCCGGTGACGGCGGCCGGCCGGCCCGCGGGGGAGAGCAGGTGGACGGTGAGCGGGGCGCGGCCGTCGGCGAGGGCCGGGGCGGCGTCCCAGCCGAACAGCTCCTGGAGCTTGACGGCGAGGACGGGGCGGTCGCCCGCGTAGTCCACCCGGATCCGGCTGCCGCTGGGCACGGTGATCCGCTCGGGGGCCAGCTCGTCCAGCCGGCCGGCCTGGCCGCTCGCCCAGGGCAGCAGCCGCTGAAGCGCGGCGGCGGTGTCGATCCGTTCCAGGTCGGCACGGCGCCGGGCCCGCGACAGCTCCGGCTCCAGCCACTGCTCGGCGGCGGTCAGCAGCGCGGCATCACTCACGTCCGGCCACACCCCGCCCAGGGTGCGGTGCAGGAACGCCAGCCGCTCCCGCAGCCCGGCCGCGGCCGGCGGCCAGCTCAGCAGGGCGGAGACCCCCTCGCGGGCCAGGCCCTCCAGCAGCGCCCCGCGCACCAGCGCCGGATCGGGCGCCGTCAGCGGCACCGCGGCGAGCTCGATCGCGCCGAGGGTCTCCACCCGGCGGGCCGTCACCTCCCGCTGCCGGGCCGACCAGTGAACCTCCTCCCGCCCGTCCAGCAGCGGCGCACCTGCCCGGCGGGCCGTCGCCTCGTCGATCGCCACCGCCCGCAGCACCCGCGCCGACGGCGACCCGGCGGGCCGGTCGGCCACCGCGATCGCCAGCCACCCGCCGGCCGGCAGCCGCGAGCCGCCCTGCACCTGGGCGGCCGTCCCGGAGGCCATCAGGTACGCGCCCTCGCCGCCCTCCCGGGCCCGGGCCAGCCGCTCCGGGTACGCCAGGCCGACCACCAGCCCGACGGCCGCGGCGTCCGGGAGACCGCCCGGTGAACCTTCGACCTGGCGCTCCAGCCGCCGGGTCTCGTCCTTCCAGCGGCGCGCGTACGGGTCGTTGCTCTGCTTGACGGTGCGCCAGATGTGGGCCAGGTCGTCGCCGAGGGCGCGCGGCGGCTCCTCGGACAGCAACGCGACCAGCTCGGCGGCCCGCCGGGAGCCCACCGCTGCGGCGCCGTCGAGCAGCGCCCGGGCCAGCCGGGGGTGAAGGCCGGTGCGGGCGATCGCCCGGCCGCGTTCGGTGGGGCGGCCGTCGGCGTCCACCGCGTCCAGCGCGCGCAGGGTGGCGCGGGCGGCGGCCATCGCCCCGGCGGGCGGCGGGTCGGGGAGGGTGAGGCCGCCGGCGTCCGGGTCGCCCCAGCAGGCGGCCTGCAGGGCGAACGAGGTCAGGTCGGCGAGTGCGATCTCCGGCGTGGGGAAGCGGGCGGCGCGGGCGTCCTCCACCTCCGCCCAGCACCGGTACACCGTGCCCGGGGCCTCGCGTCCGGCCCGGCCGGCCCGCTGCCGGGCGGCGGCCAGCGAGGTGCGGACGGTGACCAGCCCGGACAGGCCGCGGGCGTGGTCGGTGCGCGGCTCCCTGGTCAGCCCGGAGTCGACCACCACCCGCACGCCCGGCACCGTCAGCGAGGACTCGGCGACCGAGGTGGCCAGCACCACCCGCCGCCGCTCGCCGGGGCTCAGCGCCGCGTCCTGCACGGCCGGCGGCGCCTGCCCGTGCAGCTGCAGCACCTCGACGCCGTCCAACTGCCCGGCCACCCGGGCGATTTCACCCACCCCCGGCAGGAAGCACAGCACATCCCCGGCCCGCTCGGCGAGCGCCCGGCGGACCGTCGCCGCGACGTGCGCGAGCAGCGCCGGATCGACCTTCGTCCCGTGCGGCGGGCGGACGGTACCGGGCGGCGGCGCCCACACCACCTCCACCGGGTGCGAGACGCCCTCGGCGGCCACCACCAGTGCGCCGTCCAGCAGTTCGGCCCAGGCGTCGGTGTCGGCGGTGGCCGAGGCCAGCAGCAGCCGCAGCTCCGGGCGCAGGGCCGCCCGGACGTCCAGCAGGAACGCCAGCGCGGTGTCCGCGTCCAGGTGCCGCTCGTGGCACTCGTCGAGCACCACCACGTCCACGCCCGGCAGCTCCGGGTCGCGCTGAAGGCGCTGCAGCAGGACGCCGGTGGTGACCACCTCGACCCGGGTGTCCGGGCCGACCCGGCGCTCGCCGCGCACCGTGAACCCGACCCGCCCGCCGACCGGCTCGCCCAGCAGCCAGGCCATCCGCCGGGCCGCGGCCCGCACCGCCAACCGGCGCGGCTCGGCGACCAGCACCCGGCGCGGCGGGCCCGGGACGGGGCTACCTCCCAGCCCGCTCGGGGCTGGGGGAGCGTCCAGCAGACCCGCCAGCGCGAGTGGCACCAGGGTGGTCTTGCCGGTGCCCGGCGGCGCGGACAGCACCGCCGCGCCGTGCTCCTCCAACGCCGCGGTCAACCCGGGCAGCGCGGTGCGGACCGGCAGTTCGAGCCCCCCGGTGCGCACCGTCAGCCGTCCCGGCGGGCGACGAAGATCGCCGTCCCGGGGATGTGCCGGCCGCGCAGCGGGCTCCAGCCGCCCCACTCCTGCTCCAGCTCCTCCGGCCACTCCGGCTCGATCAGGTCGAGCAGCGTGAACCCGGCCCCCACCAGCTCCCGCACCCGGTCGCCCAGCGTCCGGTGGTGCTCGACGTAGGTCGCCACGCCCTGCTCGTCCTGCTCCACGTACGGTGTGCGGTCGAAGTACGAGGAGGACGCCGTCAGGCCCTCCTCGCCCGGCTCGTCCGGGAACGCCCAGCGGATCGGGTGCGTCACCGAGAACACCCACCGCCCGCCCGGCCGCAGCACCCGGTGCACCTCGCGCATCAGCCGCGCGGTGTCCGCGCTGAACGGCACCGCGCCGTACGCCGAGCACGCGTGGTCGAACGAGCCGTCCGCGAACGGCAGCGCCGCGCCGTCCGCCTGCACCACCGCGACCGGCTCCAGACCGCGGCCCAGGTCGATCCGCCGCGAGTGCTGCAACTGCCGGTACGAGATGTCCAGCGCCACTGGCCGGGCCCCCTGCGCCGCCAGCCAGCGCGAGCACTGGGCGGCCCCCGAGCCGATCTCCAGCACCTGCGCGCCCTTCAGCGCCGCCGGCTCCCCGAGCAGCCGCACCTCGGCCTCGTCCACCCCCTCCGGGCACCAGGTGAACCGGTCGTCACCGAGGAACTCCCCGTGCTCGTCCTGGTACTCGTCCGCGTTCCGGTCCCACCAGTGCCGACTCGCCCGGCTCGACTCCACCTCCCCGACCTCCCGGCGGAGCGCCTCGTCGCCGTCGTCGTCCTGGTCGGACTCGACGTGGTAGGCGCTCGGGACGTCGTACTCGGCGGGGTCGTAGTCGCGGGGCACGATGGGACCGGGGGTGGTGGAGTGGGTCATGGAATCCGTCACGTAAGGTATGGGATGCGGAAGCGCCGCTGCCGCGGAGCCGGTCCCTTGCGGGGCCGGGTCGGGCTGTGGCATCCGGGGTAGGGCCGGTGTTCGAGCCGCCGCGAGGTGCGCCTTCGGAGGATATGGCCTGATCCGTCCCGGCCTCTACCGGTCTTGCCGTCTTCGGCATTGACCGTGTCCGGGTGTCCCCGTATGCTACAAGTTGCGCTGCGGGCCTGCGCGCCTCGGACGGAGCAGGTCGCGCTCGCATCTGTCGAAGACCCCACGGTCGTCAGACGGACACCGGGATTCCGATCGCAGGAATCTTTTCGGTGGCCGTTTTCTGGCCTGTACGGCTTTCGGTGGGAGCGATCAGGGCCCTCCGCGTGGCATTACTACGACTTCATGTCCGTACCGGAGCCCTTTTCCTAATGACGAGCCCCACCGACACCTCTGTCAGCACCACCCCGCAGGTTGCGGTCAACGACATCGGCGACGCCGAGGCCTTCCTCGCCGCCATCGACGAGACCATCAAGTACTTCAACGACGGCGACATCGTTGAGGGCGTCATCGTGAAGGTCGACCGTGACGAGGTGCTCCTCGACATCGGTTACAAGACCGAGGGTGTCATCCCGTCCCGTGAGCTCTCGATCAAGCACGACGTCGACCCCCACGAGGTTGTCGCGGTCGGCGACAACATCGAGGCCCTGGTTCTCCAGAAGGAGGACAAGGAGGGTCGCCTGATCCTGTCCAAGAAGCGCGCCCAGTACGAGCGCGCCTGGGGCACGATCGAGAAGATCAAGGAAGAGGACGGCATCGTCACCGGTACCGTCATCGAGGTCGTCAAGGGTGGTCTCATCCTCGACATCGGCCTCCGTGGCTTCCTCCCGGCCTCGCTGGTCGAGATGCGCCGCGTCCGCGACCTCCAGCCCTACGTGGGCAAGGAGCTCGAGGCGAAGATCATCGAGCTGGACAAGAACCGCAACAACGTGGTCCTGTCCCGCCGTGCCTGGCTCGAGCAGACCCAGAGCGAGGTCCGCCAGACCTTCCTCACCACCCTGCAGAAGGGCCAGGTCCGCTCCGGCGTCGTTTCCTCGATCGTCAACTTCGGTGCGTTCGTGGACCTCGGCGGCGTCGACGGTCTGGTGCACGTCTCCGAGCTGTCCTGGAAGCACATCGACCACCCGAACGAGGTTGTCGAGGTCGGCCAGGAGGTCACCGTCGAGGTTCTCGACGTTGACATGGACCGCGAGCGCGTCTCCCTGTCGCTGAAGGCGACCCAGGAGGACCCGTGGCAGCAGTTCGCCCGCACCCACCAGATCTCGCAGGTCGTGCCGGGTAAGGTCACCAAGCTGGTTCCGTTCGGTGCGTTCGTCCGCGTGGACGAGGGCATCGAGGGCCTGGTCCACATCTCCGAGCTGGCCGAGCGCCACGTCGAGATCCCGGAGCAGGTCGTCCAGGTCGGCGACGAGATCTTCGTCAAGGTCATCGACATCGACCTCGAGCGTCGTCGCATCAGCCTCTCGCTGAAGCAGGCCAACGAGTCCCTCGGTGCCGACCCGGCGTCGGTCGAGTTCGACCCGACCCTGTACGGCATGGCTGCCTCGTACGACGACCAGGGCAACTACATCTACCCGGAGGGCTTCGACCCCGAGGCGAACGACTGGCTGCCCGGCTTCGAGAAGCAGCGCGAGGAGTGGGAGCGGCAGTACGCCGAGGCCCAGGCCCGCTTCGAGCAGCACCAGGCCCAGGTCATCAAGTCCCGCGAGGCCGACGCCGCTGCCGCGGCCGAGGCCGGCGAGGAGGCCCCGGTGTCCGGTGGCGGCTCGTACTCCTCCAGCAGCGACGAGGGCTCCGGCGCGCTTGCCTCGGACGAGGCCCTGGCCGCTCTGCGCGAGAAGCTGGCCGGTGGCCAGAGCTGAATCGCTCTCGCTGAGTAGCTGACTCAACAGGAACCCCCCACCCAGGCTTGCCCTGGGCGGGGGGTTCCTGCTTTTTTGCGCCCACCCAGGGCAAGGCGCTGTGCGCGGCCGGGCTGGGTTTTGTTGGAGTTGCGCCCACCCGCCCGAGCACCCTGCGCCCACCCGCCCACCCGCTTTCGCCATGGCCCGCCGCCTGCGGCGCCGTGTGCTTCCGTCCTGGCTCGCTGCTCACGGTGTGCTGTTCGATGGCGGGTGCTCGGGCGGGCGGGTGGGTGGGAACGGGGGAGCTTAAGTGGCGTTTATGTGAAGGGAATTGTGAGATGAGGCTCATCGTCCGCCTATAGGACGTTCGGGAAGTCGCGCATACATTGAGGTGACTTGTCCGAAAGGCTCCCCGCATGCGCAGCTCTCGCCCCACCGCAGCAGAGGTCGAGGTTTCCCAGGTTTCCGGTCGGTTGGCCGGGCTTGGGCGAGTGTGTTTCCGGCACCGGCGTTGGGTGTTGGGGGTGTGGGCGGTGGTGCTCGCGGCGGGGGTGCTGATCGGCGGGCGGGTGTTCGAGGGGTCGGTCGCGGGGACGGGCACCGGGGGGTCGGAGTCGGCCCGTGGCGTCGCGGTCGTGCAGGCGGCGGACCCGGTGCAGGGCACCGTCACCGCGGTGGTGGACGGGCCCCAGGTGGGCAGCGAAGGCGTGCGGACGGCCGTCCAGCAGGCGAGTACCGAGGTGGCGAAGCTGCCGGGCGTGCTCTCGGTGGCGGACACGTACTCGACACAGGGGCAGCTGACCGCCGACGACGGCCGGGCGTCGCTGGTGAACGTGCGGATGGCGGACGGGGCGAGCGCCAAGCAGCTGAGCGCGGTGACCGACCGGCTGGAGCGGATCACGGCGGACGGGGCGCACACCGTGGTGGGCGGCGATCTGGTGCTGCAGCAGGAGGTGAAGGACCAGACCGCGAAGGACACCCGTTTCGGGGAGATCGTGACGCTGCCGCTCACCCTGATCGTGATGGTGCTGGTGTTCGGCGGGCTGGCCGCGGCCGGTTTGCCCGGGATCGGGGCGGTGGCCTCGGTGGGCGGGGCGCTGCTGGCGATGTTCGGGTTCAGCAAGATCATGGACATCGACACCAGCGTGCTGCCGATCGCGACGGTGCTGGGGCTGGGCCTGTCGATCGACTACGCGCTGCTGATGGTGAACCGTTTCCGCGAGGAGCGCGGCCTGGGCGCGACGATCGCGCAGGCGGTGGAGCGGACGTCGGCGACGGCCGGCCGGACGGTGGCGTTCTCGGGGCTGACGGTGGCGGTGGCGCTGAGCGGCCTGTTCGTGTTCACCAGCCCGGTGTTCCGGGCGGTCGCGGCGGCGGGCGTGAGCGTGGTGGTGATCGCGGTGGCGGCGGCCCTGACGCTGGTGCCGGCGCTGCTGGGTTTCATGGGGCGGCGGATCAAGGCGCCGAGCACGCCCGTCCCGGACGAGGGGTTCTTCTCCCGGACGGTGCGCCGGGTGCAGCGGAGGGCGGTGCCGGTGATGCTGGCGTGCGTGGCGCTGCTGCTCGCGGCGGGGGCGCCGTTCCTGGGCTCGCACTTCCGCAACTCGGGCGCCGATGTGCTGCCGAAGAGTTTCGCCTCCCGGCAGGTCGCCGAGGCCGTGCAGGAACGTTTCCCGGCGCAGGTCCCGGCCCCCGTGCAGGTGGTCGTCAAGGGCACGCCGCAGCAGGCGCAGCACTACGCGGACACCGTGGTGGCGGCGCTGCCGGGCGTGTCGGGCGTGCGGGCCGTCACCCCCGTCTCGGAGGGGGTGCAGACCGTGGACGTGCTGGTGAAGGGTGACCCGCAGGGCGCGGAGGCCAAGCGGGTGGTCGGTGAGCTGCGCGAGCACCGGGGCGGCCTGGAGACGTACGTGACGGGGGACGCGGCGTCGCTGGTGGACTTCCAGCACGAGATCGGCTCGCGCGGGCCGTGGGCGGTGGGCCTGGTCGCGGCGGGGACGCTGGTGCTGCTGTTCATGATGACCGGCTCGGTGGTGCTGCCGATCAAGGCGCTGCTGATGAACGTGCTGTCGCTGGGCGCCTCGCTGGGCGCGCTGACGCTGGTGTTCCAGCACGGGTACTTCAGCGGGCTGCTCGGGTTCACCCCGACCGGCGGTCTGGAGACGATGATCCCGGTGCTGGTGTTCGCCTTCGCGTTCGGGCTGTCGATGGACTACGAGGTGTTCCTGCTGTCCCGGATCAAGGAGCTGTACGACCAGGGCCACGGCTGCCTGCGGTCGGTGGAACTGGGACTCCAGCGAAGCGGTCGGATCATCACCTCGGCCGGCCTGCTGATGGTGATCGTGTTCGCCGGATTCGCCGCCGGACAGATGCTGATGGTCAAGCAGATGGGCGTCGCGCTCGCCGTCGCCGTCGCCGTGGACGCCACCCTGGTGCGCACCCTGCTGGTGCCCGCCACCATGTCCCTGTTCGGCCGGCTCAACTGGTGGGCACCCGCCCCGCTGCGCCGCCTGCACCGGATCATCGGCCTCAGCGAGCACGTCGAACTGCCGCCGCTGCGCCAGGCCGCGCTGCCCGCGCCGCGCACTGCCGAACAGTCCGCGCTGGTGCGTGCGTCCTAGGCTCTGTCCGGTCGATCGCGCCCGGCAGGATCGGCCGGACAGACCCTAGGCTTGGGGCATGCGACTGACGAAGTTCGGCCACGCCTGCGTCCGGATCGAGCACGCGGAAGGGGCGGTGCTGATCGACCCCGGCATGTTCACCGGCCCCGAGGTGGTGCGGGACGTGAACGCCCTGCTGATCACCCACGAGCACGCCGACCACTTCACCGAACCGCTGGTGCGGGCCGCCGTCGAGGCCAACCCCGGGCTGCGGGTCTTCACCAACCACTCGGTGGCCCGGCAGCTGGAAGGCATCGGCGCGCGCGTGACGGTGGTCGGCGAGGGCGACGCGTTCGAGCTGGACGGGCTGCCGGTGACGGTGCACGGCGAGTGGCACGCGGAGATCCACCGGGACATCGAGCGGATCCCGAACATCGGCTTCCTGCTCGGCGGCCGGGTGTTCCACCCGGGCGACGCGCTGACCGTTCCGCCGGACACCGTCGACACGCTGCTGCTGCCGCTCGGCGCGCCCTGGCTGCGGGCCGGCGAGCTGGTCGACTACCTGCGCGACGCCCGGCCCCGGCAGGCGGTGGCGATCCACGAGGAGACGCTCAGCCAGACCGGTCGGGCCATCCACGGGCGGCTGCTCGGCCCGCAGGGGCCCGGCACCGGCGGCGTGGCGTACCGGACCCTCGACATCGGCGAAGCGCTCGACCTGGTCTGACCCCGCAGGCCGGACGGCCGGGCCATGGCGGCCGCGAGCGGTCGGCCGGTGCGCGTCGGGGTCGATCTCCGATGCCGCGCGCACCTGCCGGCCGAGCCGCCCGGCCTCGGAGGTTTCAGACGGCCGGCGCGGCGGCCGTGAACGGGCGGCCGTCCAGCGTCCAGTGCGGGTCGGGGGCGATCTCCAGCGCCGCGTACACGTGCGCCGCGACGTCGGTGTGGTGCAGCGGGCCGACCGGTGCACCCGGGGTGATGCCGGGGCCGAAGGCGGCGATCCACGCGGTGCGCTCCAGCGCGCTGCGGCCGCCGTGGCCGCCGGCGTCCACGTGGCCGTGGTCGGTGACCACGATCACCGTCCACTCCTCGGCGGCGTAGGTGGACCGCTCCCGCAGGGCGGCCAGCAGGCGGCCGAGGCGGACGTCGGCGGCCTCGATCGAGCGGCGGTAGTCCTCGCCGCAGCCGCGGAAGTGCGCGGTCTCGTCGACCGCGCCGAGGTAGACGAAGGAGGCCTGCGGGTCGTCGTCGGAGCGGGCGAGCACGTACTCGGCCTCGGCGGTGACCCGCTCGTCGCAGACCTCCCACGCCTCCGGGGTGTCCTCCAGCGGCGCGATGTACGAGAGCCGGCCGGGCGCGGCGAACAGCGGGCCGCCGTCGCGGGCCAGGAACAGCGGCTCCCAGCCGCCGACCGCGAAGGTGCGGCGGCGGTGCGCCTTGGCCAGGCGGGTGGTGAAGTCCGGGAACACGTCGAGCCGGTGGCCGCCCAGGTGGTTGCCGAGCACGCCGTGCTTGGCGACGCCGACACCGGTGGCGATGGTCGCCCAGCACGGGCCGGACATGGTCGGGGTGGCGTCGTCCACCTCGACCGGGCCGAGGAAGCCGGCGGCGGCGACCGCGTCCAGGTGCGGGGTGTGCAGCTCGGGCAGCAGGTCGAGTCGGACGCCGTCGATGCCGACGACCAGGACCCGGCGCGGGCCGGCGGGCCAGTTGCTGGACACGGGTGGTGCTCCGATCGTTCGAGGGTGGTGCAGGTGTTCGGCACCCTAGCGGCCGGATCGGGCCCGTGGAGCTGTATGGACAACTCTTTTCGGGCGCCCCTTGGACGGAGGGCCGGAGAGTTCCCGCGAAGTTCGCCCGGCGGTCGCCCCGAGTTCCGTCCCGCCCGGGCCGCTGCGGGCGCTCCCGTACGGGCCGGTAGCCTGACGGCATGCTGAGGATCGGACTGACGGGCGGCATCGGCGCGGGCAAGAGCGAGGTCTCCCGCCAACTGGCCGCGCTGGGCGCGGTGATCATCGATTCGGACGCGATCGCCCGCGAGGTGGTCGCCCCCGGAACACCCGGACTGGCCGCCGTGGTCGCCGAGTTCGGCCCCGAGGTGCTGCTGCCGGACGGCTCGCTCGACCGCCCCGCGCTCGGCCGGATCGTCTTCGCCGACCCGGCCCGGCTGGCCGCGCTCAACGCCGTCGTGCACCCGCTGGTGCGGGCCCGCTCCGCCGAACTGGAGGCCGCCGCCGGGCCGGACGCGATCGTCGTGCACGACGTGCCGCTGCTCGCCGAGAACGGCCTCGCCCCGCTGTACGACCTGGTCGTGGTCATCGACGTCCCCGACGCCGAACGCCTGCGCCGCCTCACCGCCCTGCGCGGCATGCCCGAGGACGAGGCCCGCGCCCGGATGGCCGCCCAGGCCACCCGCGAGGACCGGCTCGCCGTCGCCGACCTCGTCCTCGACAACAGCGGCGACCTCGACGGCCTCACCACCCGCGTCCAGGAGCTGTGGCGGCAACTGGAGCAACGCAACGCCTGACCCGCACCCGGCCTGACCTGCGCCGATCCGGCCGCAGCGGCCTGTGCCGACCGGGCCGCGGCGCGCGGGCGGGCGGCCCCGACCCGATGCTGGGACGAGGAGGGCGCGGCGGACGGCCCCGCCCGGGGTCGTCGGCTGGGGGCCGGTCGCGATGAGTTCCGGCAGAAGATGGTCCGCGGTGCCGTGCGGGCGGCGTCGGAAGTGGGTGGTGCTGGCGCTGTGGCTGGTACTGCTGGTGGCCGCCGTGCCGCTGGCCGGGAAGCTGACGGGCGCCGAGGACAACCAGGCGTCCAGCTGGCTGCCCGCGAACGCCGAGTCGACCCGGGTGCTGGACGCGCAGCGCCGGTTCCAGCCGGTGGAGACCGCCCAGGCCGTGGTGGTGTACCAGCGGCCGGGCGGCATCACCGCCGAGGACCACGCCAAGGCGGTGCGCGACGCAGAGAACTTCACCACCGCGCCGCACGTGGTCGCGCCGGTGGTCGGGCCGACCGTCTCCGCGGACGGGCAGGCGATGCAGACCGTGGTGCCCGTCGAGGTCGGTACGAACGGGTGGAACAACCTCCGCCCGGCCGTGGACAGCATGCGCGCCACCGCCACCACCGACGCGCCCGCCGGGCTGGTCATCCACGTCACCGGTCCCGCTGGGATCGCCGCCGACCAGGCGAAGACCTTCGCGGGCATCGACAGCACCCTGCTGTTCGCGACCGTCGGCGTGGTGATCGTCCTGCTGCTGCTCACCTACCGCAGCCCCGTGCTGTGGCTGCTGCCGCTGCTGTCCGCCGGGGCGGCGCTGATGGTGGCCGAGGCCGTCATCTACCTGCTGGCCAAGCACGCCGGGCTGGTCGTCAACGGGCAGAGCGCCGGCATCCTGATCGTGCTGGTGCTCGGCGCGGGCACCGACTACGCGCTGCTGCTGACCGCCCGTTATCGGGAGGAACTGCGACGCCACGAGGACCGGCACGAGGCGATGGCCGCCGCCCTGCACCGGGCCGGGCCGGCGATCCTGGCCAGTTCGGCGACGGTCGTCGCGTCCATGCTCTGCCTGCTGGTCGCCGAGATGAACTCCACCCGCGGCCTCGGACCGGTCTGCGCGATCGGCGTACTGGTCGCCCTGCTCGCCATGCTCACCCTGCTGCCCGCGCTGCTGGTGGCGTTCGGACGCTGGGTGTTCTGGCCGGTCCGCCCCGGCTACGGCACGCCCGAGCCGACCAGGACCGGGCGCTGGGCGCGGATCGGCACCTGGATCGCCGACCGCCCCCGCAAGGTGTGGATCGGGACCGCGCTCGCCCTGGCCGCCTGCACCGCCGGACTGGTGTCACTGAACGCGACCGGCCTGAGCGTCGCCGGATCGTTCACCGGCACACCCGACTCCGTCACCGGCCAACAGGTGCTCGCCGCGCACTTCCCGGGCGGGACGGGCGCGCCGCTCTCGGTGATCAGCAACGCCGGGCCACCACTGGACGCCGTCCGGCAGGCCACCGCGAGCACCCCCGGAATCGCCGGGATCGGTCCCGCCGGGGTGCGCGGCGGCGAGGCGTACTTCCCCGCGACGCTCACCGACCCGCCCGACAGCGCCGCCGCCCGGGCCACCGTGGACCGGGTCCGGGCGGCCGTGCACGCCGTGCCCGGGGCGAACGCGCAGGTCGGCGGCTCCACCGCGGTGGTACTCGACGCCGGGCGGGCCGCCGCCCGCGACAACCGGGTGATCATCCCGCTGGTGCTGGCCGTGGTCGTGGTGATCCTCGCCGCCCTGCTGCGCGCCGTGGTGGCGCCACTGGTGCTGATCGCCACCGTGGTGCTCTCGTACGCGGCGGCGCTCGGCATCAGCGCGTTCTTCTTCGCGCACGTCTTCCACTTCGAGGCCCAGGACCCGGCCTTCCCGCTCTTCGTCTTCGTCTTCCTGGTGGCCCTCGGCATCGACTACAACATCTTCCTGATGACCCGCGTCCGCGAGGAATCCGCCCACCTCGGCACCCGCCGCGGCGCGGTCGCGGGCCTGGCCGCCACCGGCGGCGTGATCACCTCCGCCGGCCTGATCCTCGCCGCGACCTTCGCCGTCCTCGGCACCCTCCCCCTGGTCGCCTTCACCGAAATCGGCTTCGCCGTCGCCCTCGGCGTCCTCCTCGACACCCTGGTCGTCCGCTCCGTCCTGGTCACCGCCCTCACCGCCGACCTCCGCCACCACATGTGGTGGCCGGGCCGCCTGTCCCACGAGCTGCCACCGGCGGTGGAGGCCGACTGAGGCGCCGCCTTCTCGACGGGCGGGACGGTTCCGAAGAAAATGGTGGCATGTCCATCTGGAGACGTTTCCGGTCGACGTTCCGTCAGTTGCCGGTGGCCACCGGCAGGTCGGTTTCCGGGCGGGCCCAGTCGGACCAGGAGCCGTCGTAGACGGTGGGGGTGGGGTGGGTGGTGAGGTGGGCGGCGAAGGCGAGGATGCAGGCGGTGACGCCGGAGCCGCAGGTGGTGATGAGGTGGGGGCGGTTGGCGGTGGCGGTGGTGAGGCGGGTGTGGAGGTCGGGGAGGGGGAGGTAGCGGCCGTCGGGGGTGAGGAGGTCGGTGAAGGGGAGGCTGGTGGAGCCGGGGAGGTGGCCGCGGCGCAGGTGGGGGCGGGGTTCGGGGGCGTCGCCGGTGAAGCGGTCGTGGGAGCGGGCGTCCAGGACGGTGGTGTCGGGGTCGGCGAGGGCGGCGGCCACGGCGTCCCGGTCGATGAACAGGCCGGGGCGTGGGCGGGCGGTGAAGTCGCCGGGGGAGTAGGGGAGTTGCCGGGAGGTGACGGGGTGTCCGGCGGACTGCCAGGCGGGCAGGCCGCCGTCCAGGACGGCTGCGCGGTCGAAGCCCATGGCGCGCAGCATCCACCAGGCGCGGGGGCTGGAGTGGATTCCGGCGCCGTCGTAGAGGACGACGGTGGAGTGGTCGTTGACGCCGAGGGCGCGCAGTTCGCGCTGGAAGTCGGCGGCGGAGGGCATGGTGTGCGGAAGGCCGGAGCGGGGGTCGGACAGGGCCCCGTCGAGGTCGAACGGGCGGGCGCCGGGGATGCGGTGGGCCGCGTGGCGGTGGGCGCCGACGCTCGCGTCGAGGACGACCAGGTCGGGGTGGTCGAGGTGGGCGGCCAGCCAGGCGGGGCCGATCAGCGGCGGGGGCGGCGGCAGTGCGGTCATGGCGGGGGCTCCGTCGGTGAGGGGAGCCTCATGATCGCACCGCCGCCGTCGGCGGATTGAGGCGGCGTCAGGGCTTGCGGGCGACGCCGGCCCAGATGGCGACCTCGCTGTCGGTGTCCTGCGGGTCCTGGTCGGGGCGCCACTGCGGGGCGGTGACCAGGCCGGGCTCGAGCAGTTCCAGGCCGTCGAAGAAGCGCAGGACCTGCGCGCGGGTGCGCATGGTGAGCTGGGCCGTCGCGGAGCGGTAGATGGCCGGGCCCTTCCCGGCCTGCGCCGGGTCGATGAAGTCGGCGGTGGCGTGCGAGAGCGCCAGGTGGCTGCCGGAGGGCAGGGCGTCGATCAGGGTGCGGACGATGGTGTACGGGTCGTCGGCGTCGTCGATGAAGTGCAGGATCGCGAACAGCATCAGGGCGACCGGCCGGTCGAGGTCGAGCAGTTCGCGGACGGCGGGGTCGGCGAGGATCGCCCTGGGGTCGCGCAGGTCGGCCTGCAGGACGCTGACGCTGCCCTGCTGGGCGCCGGCCAGCAGGGCCCGGCCGTGCACCAGGACGATCGGGTCGTTGTCCAGGTAGGCGACCTTGGCGGTGGGGTCGACGGCCTGGGCGATCTCGTGGGTGTTGCCCGCCGTGGGGATGCCGGTGCCGATGTCGAGGAACTGGCGGATGCCCTGCTCGGCGGCGAGGGTGCGCACCGCGCGCTGCAGGAAGGCGCGGTTGGCGAGTGCGCTGATCCGCACCAGCGGGCTGATCGCGATCACCTGTTCGGCGGCGGCCCGGTCGGCGGGGAAGTTGTCCTTGCCGCCGAGGTAGTAGTCGTACATCCGGGCCGGGTGCGGAACCTCCGGGCGCAGCTCGGCGGACGGCGGCGGACTCTGGTCGCCAGACATCCAGTCCAGCGAGATCTCCTGATGATCGGTCATATCCGGCCCCCCGTCGCTTGGAACGCGCTTTCGGGGGCAGCATAGACGGCCGGGAAACCGGTGCGACCACGGATGGCCGAAACCGGTCGCCCGGCAACGCGGCAAGGCTACCGGTCGGGTCCGACATCCGGATCGGTGACGGGCTCGGGCCCGCGGTCCGGGTCGCGGGTGAGCAGGTAGCGGGCGCCCGGTCCGGCGGCGCCCGCGCGGTCGTCGGCGTTGTACAGCGCGCAGCGGCTCATGGAGAGGCAGCCGCAGCCGATGCAGCCCGTCAACTTGGCTTTCATCAGTTGGAGTTCGGCGATCTGCCGGTCGATCCGGTGCTGCCAGGTGGCGGCCACGGTGTGCCAGTCGCGGGGCGTGGGAGTGCGGTTCTCGGGCAGCCGGGCGAGCGCGGTGCGGACCTCCTCCAGCGAGAGGCCGACCTGCTGGGCGGCCCGGACGAAGGCGATCCGGCGCAGCGCGGAGCGCGGGTAGCGGCGTTGGTTGCCGCTGGTGCGTTCGGCATGGATCAGGCCGAGGCTCTCGTAGTAGCGCAGCGCGGAGGTGGCGAGGCCGCTGCGTTCGGCGAGCTGGCCGATGGTGAGGCGGTCGTGCCGGGACGGCGTCATGCTCCGGAAGACTACCTGCGGACGCCCTTGACCTGAAGCGGACTTGAAGTTGGATGCTCGTTGCCATGACGAGCGAAGCAACGAGCACTCTCGGCAGTCACGCGGACATGGCTTCCACCGGGCTGGCTTTCACCGACCTGCCGCACCTGATCTCCCTGATGACCGGCGACGAGAAGCACACGCCGGCCGCCACCTCCACCCTGGACGCCCTGTGGGTGCTGTACGACCGGGTGCTGAGGGTCGGCCCGGCCACCGCGGAGGACCCCGACCGGGACCGGTTCCTGCTGTCCAAGGGCCACGGCCCGATGGCGTACTACGCGGTGCTGGCCGCGAAGGGCTTCTTCCCGGTGGAGCTGCTGTCGAGCTTCGGGGCGTACGACTCGCCGCTCGGCCACCACCCGGACCGACTGCTGGTGCCGGGCGCGGAGATCGGCTCCGGGTCGCTGGGGCACGGGCTGCCGCTGGCCGTCGGCACGGCGCTCGGCCTGCGGGCGCAGGGCCTGGACGCCCCGGCGGTGTGGGTGCTGGTCGGGGACGCCGAGTTCGACGAGGGCAGCAACCACGAGGCGGTGGCGTTCGCCGGGGCGTACGGCCTGGAGCGGCTGCACGTCGTGGTGATCGACAACTCCTCGGCCACCCACGGCTGGAGCGGCGGCATCGCGGCCCGGTTCGCCGGCGAGGGCTGGTCCACGGCCGCCGTGGACGGCCGCGACCACGAGGAGCTGCACCGGGCGTACACCACCCCGCACCCCGGCCGCCCGCACGTGGTGGTGGCCCGCGTCGAACCCAAGAACTGAGCGCCCGAGCACCGAGAGCGCTCGAGCACAGCCGATCACCCGAGCACCGAGAGCACCCGAGCACAGCCGAGCACCCGAGCACAGCCGAGAGCGGAGACACCAGGCCATGACCACCCAGGAGTTCACGATGCGCGACCAGTTCGCGCTCACCACCACCGAGTTGCTCGACCAGGACCCGCGCACCGTCCTGGTGCTCGCCGACATCGGCGCCGCCCAGTTCCCCGAGGCGGCTCGCGCCCACCCGGACCGGGTGGTGAACGTCGGCATCCGCGAGCAGCTGCTGATCGGCGTCGCCGGCGGCCTGGCGCTGACGGGGATGCGGCCGATCGCGCACACCTTCGCCAGCTTCCTGATCGAGCGGCCCTTCGAGCAGGTGAAGCTGGACCTGAACCACCAGGGTGTCGGAGCGGTGCTGGTGAGCGCGGCCGGCTCCTACGACTGGCCGGCCGGCGGCCGCACCCACATGGCGCCCGGCGACGTCGCCCTGCTGGACACCCTCCCCGACTGGAACGTGCACGTCCCCGGCCACCCCGCCGAGGCCGACCTGCTGCTGCGCCACGCCGTCGCGGCCGGCGACAGCCTGCAGTACGTGCGGCTGTCGGTCCAGCAGAACCGTGAGGCCCGGCCGATCGTGCCGGGGAAGTTCCTGACGGTCCGGGAGGGCGGCCGCGGCGTGGTCCTGGCGGTCGGCCCGATGCTGGACGAGGTGCTGGAGGCCACCGAGACGCTGGACGTGACGGTGCTGTACGCGACCACCGTGCGGCCGTTCGACGCGGCGGGCCTGCGGGCGGCGGTCGGCGGCCGGGCCGACGTGGTGCTGGTCGAGCCGTACCTGGCGGGCACCTCGGAGCGCGAGGCGCACCTGGCGCTGGAGCAACTGCCGCACCGGGTCCTCGGGTTGGGCGTGCCGGTGGCCGAGCACCGGCACTACGGCTCGCTGCCCGAGCACCTGACGGCGTACGGCCTGGACGCGGCCCACCTGCACGCCCGGATCGCAAGCTTCCTCCAGTGAAGCGGCCGGTGGTTCAGGCCGTGCGCAGCACCGCCGCCGCGTCCGGCCCGAGCAGCACCGTGCCGTTCGGGCCGGGCCGTACCTCGCCGAACGCGGCTTCCAGCGCGGCGAGTTCGCCCTCCAGCGGGACGGCGGCGGGCTGCTCACCGCCGATCCTGACCAGCACCCGGTAGCGGCTGCGGTGCACGGCCAGCCAGCCCGCCGCCGCGTCGTGCCGCACCCGCACGGCCGCCAGGTCGCCGGACGCCAGTTCGGGCGCGGCGCGCCGCAGCCGGATCAACGCCCGGTACCAGGCGAGGAGTTCGGCGTGCGGGGCGCGCTGCGGCTCGGACCAGTCCAGGGTGGAGGCGCGCACCGTGGCCGGATCCTGCGGGTCGGGGACGTCCTCGGCGCGCCAGCCGTGCTCGGCGAACTCCCGGCGGCGGCCCTGCCGGACGGCCTCGGCGAGCTGCGGGTCGGTGTGGTCGGTGAAGTACTGCCACGGGGTGGACGCCCCCCACTCCTCGCCCATGAACAGCATCGGCGTGAACGGGGACGTCAGGACCAGCGCGGCCGCGGCGGCCAGCCGGCCGGGCGGCAGTGCGGCGGAGAGCCGGTCGCCGGTGGCCCGGTTGCCGATCTGGTCGTGGGTCTGCGCGTAGCCCAGCAGCCGGTGCCCGTAGGCCGACGGGAACGGGCGGCCGTGGGAGCGGCCCCGGAAGGAGGACCAACTCCCGTCGTGGAACCACCCGTTGGTGAGCGTCTTGGTGAGCGCCGCCCACGGGTCGGCCGCGAAGTCCGCGTAGTAGCCCTGGCTCTCGCCGGTCAGCAGCGTGTGCAGGGCGTGGTGGAAGTCGTCGCTCCACTGCGCGCTCAGCCCGAGCCCGCCGGCCTGCCGGGGCGCGGTGGTGCGCGGATCGTTCAGGTCCGACTCGGCGACCAGGAACAGCGGACGCCCGGTCGCCTGCGCCAACTCCTCGACGGCGGCGGCCAGTTCCTCCAGGAACGGCAGCGCCCGGCCGTCCGCCAGCGCGTGCACGGCGTCCAGCCGCAGCCCGTCGATCCGGTAGTCGCGCAGCCAGGCCAGCGCGCTGCCGATCAGGTACGCCCGCACCTCGTCCGAGCCCGGCGCGTCCAGGTTCACCGCCGCGCCCCACGGGGTGTGGTGCCGGTCGGTGAAGTACGGGCCGAACCGGGGCAGGTAATTGCCGGACGGGCCGAGGTGGTTGTGCACCACGTCCAGGATCACGCCGAGGCCGCGCAGGTGCGCCGCGTCCACGAAGCGCTTCAGCCCGTCGGGGCCGCCGTACGGCTCGTGCACCGCCCAGGGCGACACCCCGTCGTAGCCCCAGCCGGAGCGGCCGGGGAACGGGCAGACGGGCATCAACTCGACGAAGTCCACGCCGAGTTCGACCAGGTGGTCGAGGCGGGCGGCGGCCGCGTCGAAGGTGCCCTCGGCGGTGAAGGTGCCCACGTGGAGTTCGTAGACCACCGTGCCCGGCAGCGGGCGGCCCCGCCAGGCCGTCGGGGACCAGCGGAACGCGGCGTGGTCGACCGGGCGGCTCAGCCCGTCCGGGCCGAACGGTTGCCGGGGCGAGCGCGGGTCGGGCAGCGCCGGGCCGCCGTTCAGCCGGAAGCCGTAGTCGCCGTCCGGGCCGTCCCCGTGCCACCAGCCCGGGTGCGCCGCATCGCGCTCCAACAGGTACGGGATCGCCCCGACCTCCACCTCCACCACCTTGGCCGCCGGTGCCCACACCCGGTACCGCATCAGGCCCCCTCGACCAGCAGCGCCACCGGCAACTGCTGGAACAGATACGACAGTTCGACCGGCCCGCCGACGAAGTGGCGGCCCGTCAACCGGTCCGTCCAGCGGCCCGGCGGCAGTTCCAGCAGGGTGCTGTCCCAGCCGCCCGCCCGGTGCAGCCCGTACGGCAGCCGGGTCGCCGCGCCCAGCACCCGGCTGCCGCGGGCGAACGCCACCAGGTGCTCGGCCGCCGGGCCCACCCCCGCCAGCGGGCGGTAGCGGCCCAGCGCGCCCTCCCGGCGCAGGTGCAGGGCGGTCTTCGTCAGGTGCAGCTTCTCCCGGGCCAGGTCGCCGGGGCGCGGCGCGGCCGCGTCGGTCAGCCGCACCGCCAGCGCGTCCAGGTCCACCGGCGCCCGGTTGTCCGGATCGACCAGCGTGTACAGCGGCTCCTCGCCGCCCTGGAACACGTCCGGCACGCCCGGCACCAGCAGGTGCAGCAGCGCCGCCGACAGCGAGTTCACCCGGGCGAACGGCTCCAGCATCCCGACGAACCCGGCGATCCGCGGACACAGCCCCGGGTTGGCCAGCGCCCCGCGCGCGTACTGTGCGAGCCGCTGCTCGAACGGCTCGTCAGGCTCCGTCCACGAGGTCCGGCGCTTCGCCTCCCGCACCGACTTCAGCAGCACGCCCAGCAGCCGCTCCTCGGACAGCGGCCACGCCGCCAGCAGGGTCTGCCACAGCAGCCACGCCGAGGCCCGGTCCGGGCACGGCCCGGCCGCCACCGTCCACGCCGCGCACTCCGCCGCCCACGCCTCGGGCAGCTCCGCCAGCACCGCGAGCCGGGCCCGGGCGTCCGCGCTGCGCTTGGTGTCGTGCGTGGACAGCGCCGTCATCGCGTGCGGCCAGTGCTGCTCCTGCCACTCGCACCAGCGGTGGAAGTCGGCCGGCGGCACGCCCGGGTGTTCGGGCAGGCCGCCGACCTCGTTCAGCGACAGCAGCGCGTTGAACCGGTAGAACGCGGTGTCCTCGACACCCTTGGCCGACACCGCCGAGGCGGTCTGGCCGAAGCGGTGGCAGAACTCGTCCTTGGCGGGGGAGCGGCCCAGCTCCCCGAGGGCGAGCAGGTGCACCAGCCGCTCGGCGTCCGACGCCTCCTCGGGCAGGGCGAGCGCCCGGGCGGCCTCCGGCGGGGCCGGCTCGCCCGGCACCACGTACGGGCGGTACACCGGGTACTCGGTCAGCAGGGTCTCCAGCGCCCGGCGCACCGCCAGCGGCGAGTGGTCGGCCAGCTCGGGGCCGTCCGCGCAGATCCGCTCCACCAGGCGCACCAGCCGGTCGGTCTCGGCCGACAGCGCCCCGTCCGGCGCGACCATCTCGGCCCGGCCGATCAGCGCCGACGCCGCCGCGTCCGTCCGGTCGCCGACGTCGCGCCGGTAGGCGACCGCCAGCTTCTCCGCGCCCCGGCGGTCGGTCAGTACCCCGTCGATCCGGCGCAGCGCGTCGTAGCCGGTGGTGCCCGCGCACGGCCAGTCGGCGGGCAGCCGCTCCTCGCCGGTGAGGATCTTCTCCACCACCGTGTACGCGCCGCCGGTGGCCTCGGCCAGGCGCCGCAGGTAGCCGCGCGGGTCGGCCAGCCCGTCCGGGTGGTCGATCCGGAAGCCGTCCAGGACGCCCTCGCGGTGCAGCCGCAGCAGCACCGCGTGCGTCGCCTCGAACACCTCCGGGACTTCCATCCGCACCGCGATCAGCTCGTTCACGGTGAAGAAGCGCCGGTAGTTGACCTGCTCGTCGGCGAGCTTCCACCAGGCGAGGCGGTACCACTGGTGTTCCAGCAGCTGCGGCAGCGGCAGCTGCGCGGTGCCGGGGCGCAGCGGGAACTCGTGCTCGTGGTAGCGCAGCACCTCGCCGTCCACCGTCAGCCGGTCGAGTTCCACGCCCAGCCGGTCGCCGAGCAGCGGCAGCAGCAGCCGGCCGCGCCCGGGGGCGTCGACCGGGCCCGGCTGGGACGTCCAGTCGATGTCGAACCAGGCGGCGAACGGGTCGTCCGGGCCGTTCGCCAGGACCTGCCACAGTGGCCGGTTCAGCTGTTCGGGCACCGGCAGCGCCATGTGGTTGGGCACCACGTCCGCGATCAGGCCCAGGCCGTGCCGCCGGGCCTGCGCGGAGAGTTCGCGCAGCGCCCTCTCTCCGCCCAGCTGCTCGGCGATCCGGCCGTGGTCGACCGTGTCGTAGCCGTGCGTGGAGCCCGGCACCGCCTCCAGCAGGGGCGACAGGTGCAGGTGCGAGACGCCGAGCGCCGCCAGGTACGGCACCGCCCGGCGGGCGTCGTGCAGGGTGAACTCCGGCTGCAGCTGGAGCCGGTAGGTGGCCGTCGGGAAGCGGGCCGTGGAAGGGCGCGCGGCGGCTGACGTCATAGCCGCATCCCTACCCGGACGGCCGGAGGCCTACCGCCGATTGCCCCGATCGGGCGGCGTCAGGCGGGCCGTTGGAGGACCAGCAGGGAGTAGTCCGGCAGGTGCAGGGTGTCGCCGGCCTTGGCGCGCGGGCCGGTGCCGGGGGCGGGGAGGGCGGGCAGCGAGGTGTCGACGACGACCTGCCAGACCTCGCCGTGCCCGGCCGGGACGGTGAAGGCGATCGGCTCCGAGTGGGCGTTGAACATCAGCAGGAACGAATCGTCGACGATCTTGCCGCCGCGCCGGTCCGGCTCGGAGATGGCGTTGCCGTTCAGGAAGACCGTCAGCGATTTCGCGTACGAGGTCGACCAGTCCTGCTCGGTCATCTCCTCGCCGCCCGGGGTGAACCAGGCGATGTCGGTCAGCGCGTCGTGGGTGCCGGAGACCGGGCGGCCGTGGAAGAACCGGCGGCGGCGGAAGACCGGGTGGTCGCGGCGCAGCCAGATCATGCCCTGGGTGAACTCCAGCAGCCGGGTGTCGGCCTGCTCCCCGGCCTCCCCGGCCTCTCCGGCGCGGTTCGGCCAGGCCAGCCAGGTCAGTTCGGAGTCCTGGCAATAGGCGTTGTTGTTGCCGTGCTGGGTGCGGCCGAGTTCGTCGCCGTGCGAGAGCATCGGCACACCCTGGGAGAGCATCAGGGTGGCGATGAAGTTGCGCTGCTGGCGGGCGCGCAGGTCGAGCACGCCGGGGTCGGTGGTGGCGCCCTCGACGCCGCAGTTCCACGACCGGTTGAAGGACTCGCCGTCCTGGTTGTCCTCCCGGTTGGCCTCGTTGTGCTTGTCGTTGTACGACACCAGGTCGCGCAGGGTGAAGCCGTCGTGGCAGGTGACGAAGTTGATCGAGGCGATCGGGCGGCGGCCGTCGTCCTGGTACAGGTCGGAGGAGCCGGTGAGCCGGGAGCCGAACTCGGCCAGGGTGGCCGACTCGCCGCGCCAGAAGTCGCGGACGGTGTCGCGATACTTGCCGTTCCACTCCGTCCACAGCGGCGGGAAGTTGCCGACCTGGTAGCCGCCCTCGCCGAGGTCCCAGGGTTCGGCGATCAGCTTGGCCTGCGAGACCACCGGGTCCTGCTGGACCAGGTCGAAGAACGAGGACAGCCGGTCCACCTCGTGGAACTGCCGGGCCAGCGTCGCCGCCAGGTCGAAGCGGAAACCGTCCACGTGCATCTCGGTGACCCAGTAACGCAGCGAATCCATGATCATCTGAAGGACGTGCGGCGAGCGCATCAGCAGCGAGTTGCCGGTGCCGGTGGTGTCCTCGTAGAACCGCTGGTCCTTCGCCAGCCGGTAGTACGAGGCGTTGTCCAGGCCGCGGAAGGACAGCGTCGGGCCGAGGTGGCTGCCTTCCGCGGTGTGGTTGTAGACCACGTCGAGGATCACCTCGATACCGGCCGCGTGCAGCGCCTTCACCATCGACTTGAACTCCTGCACCTGATGCCCCCGGTCGCCCGTGGAGGAGTACGAGGAGTGCGGGGCGAAGAAACCGACCGTGTTGTAGCCCCAGTAGTTGGACAGCCCCAGGTCGCGCAGCCGGTGGTCGCGGACGAACTGGTGCACCGGCATCAGCTCGATCGCGGTGACGCCCAGCTTCGCCAGGTGCTCGATCACCGCCGGGTGCGCCAGGCCCGCGTAGGTGCCGCGGATCCCCTCCGGGATGCCCGGGTGCAGCTTGGTCAGGCCCTTCACGTGCGCCTCGTACACCACCGTGCGGTGGTAGTCGGTGTGCGGCGGCCGGTCGGTGCCCCAGTCGAAGTACGGGTTGATCACCACCGAGTGCATGGTGTGCGGCCCCGAATCCAGGTCGTTGCGGCGCTCCGGGGCGCCGAAGTGGTAGCCGTACACCGACTCGTCCCAGTCGATGTGGCCGCCCATCGCCTTCGCGTACGGGTCCAGCAGCAGCTTCGAGGCGTTGTGCCGCAGGCCCAGGCCCGGCTGGTACGGGCCGTGCACCCGGAAGCCGTACCGCTGGCCCGGGTGCACGCCCGGCAGGTACGCGTGGCGGACGAAGGCGTCGGTCTCGCGCAGTTCGACGGCCGTCTCCGAGCCGTCCTCGGCGATCAGGCAGAGCTCGATCCGGTCCGCGCTCTCGGAGAACACCGCGAAGTTGGTGCCGGCGCCGTCGTAGGTGGCGCCGAGCGGGTAGGGCTGTCCCGGCCAGACCTGCATGTGTCCTCGACTTCCCTGTGCCAGACGCCAATCGGCGCCCCTGCGGGTGGTCACCCGGCGGAGCGCCCGAGCATGTGCGGGGCGTCGGCGGCGCGATCGGGCCGGACGCACGGCACACCCGCATACTCCCCGCCGGACGGCCGAACGCCGTGCCCATCGGGGCCCATTCGCCCGTTGTTCGCCCGAACGGGTGTCCCGGATGTCGGGTCGGACAGCAGGGCCCTGACGGACCGTCGATTGCCGGTGCGCGAGCTGTCAAGAGGGCTGTGTCGCGGCCACGGAGGGCGATACCCTTGATCGTCCGGACCGCGAGAACCCCGGGCCCGTGCGGCCGACGACCAGGGGCCGGCATGGCGAGTCAGCGGACAGGCCGTCGGCCCAGGGGCGGCGGGCGAGAGGTGAGGTAGCGGATGGCGTTCCCCGCCGGCGGCGACGGACCCGACCCGCGGGCCGGTGGCAGCGAGGCCCCGACACTGGTCGTCCGCACCGGCGGACGCGGAGCGCTGCCCCCGCAGGGCGGTCCCGCCGAGGGCATGCCGCCCGCCTGGGCCGCCGACCAGTGGGACGGCGCCTACCGCCGGGTCCGGCTGGCCGGCCGCGCCTACGTCTGGCTCAACCTGGTCGAACAGCGGATGCGCGCCCTGGTGCACGAGGTGCTGCACCCCGTCTACGCGCCCGCGCACGGCGAGGAGTGGGTCACCGCCGCCGCCGGACCGGCCGGCGAGGAATGGGTGCACCGGGCCGCCGCCGTCCGCGAGGTCTCCCGCCGCAAGGGCTACCTGCTCGACCCCGTCGACGACGACCCGCTGGTCTTCCTCACCCTGCCGCAGCTGCGCGAACTGATGGTCCAGCACTGGCCGTTGTTCGAACCGCACCTGGTGGACCGCCGGGAGATCGAACTCGCCCTCGACGAACTGGAGGTCGCCCGGCACGTGGTCTCCCGCAACCGGGCGCTGACGAAGACCGTCCTCGACCAGACCGAACGGGCCGCCGCCCGGCTGCTCGCCCTGCTCGACGGCGCGCACGGCGGCGTGCCCGCCGACGTGGTCGAGGAACTCGTGGCCGGCCGCTACGCCGACGTGGTCGCCGTCCACCCCGACCGGGTCCGCCTGCAGCGCGACCTGCCCGTCGAGGACCTGCTCGACGGCGCCCGGCGGCTGGACGCCGTCGGCATCGGCCTCGGCCTGCTCTGCCAGAACTACACCGGCAAGCGCCTGGTGCGGCTGGCCGGCGACGGCTGCCGGATGCGGCTGCTGTTCCTCAACCCCGCGAGCAGCGCCGTCCGCCGCCGCGAACGCGAACTCGGCCTCGGGCGCGGAGAGTTGGGGCGCTCAGTGGAAATGAACATCATGCACGTGCGGCGGGTGCGGGCCCGGCTGCGCGACCCCGGCAGCTTCGAGATCCGGGTGTTCGACGAACTGCCCCGGTTCACCGCCTACCTGGTCGAGGGCCAGCGCGCCACCGGCGCGGGCGGCCGGCGGCGCTCCACCGACCTCGGCGTGATCCAGCCCTACCTGCGCCGGGCCCGCGGCATCGAATCGCCCGCCCTGGTGCTGCGCGGCGGCGCCGGACAGGAGGCCGGCGGCACCGAACCGGGGCTGCTGGAGGTCTACCGGGAGGAGTTCGAGGACCTCTGGGGGGACTCCCGCGCGGTCTCCTGACCGGCACCGTTGCCGCCCGCGGGCGGGACGCGCCGTCGGCGCTGTCACAGCGGCACGCGATGATGGTCCGCATCTTGGCAGTGCTGACGGAAGGACACACCCCATGACCTGGTGGAAGGGGCCACTCACCGGATTCGACCTGGAGACCACCGGCACCGACCCGCAGGAGTCCCGGATCGTCACCGCCGCCGTGGTCGACACCCTCGGCGGCCGCGTCGAAACGTCCACCAACTGGCTGATCGACCCCGGCGTTCCGATACCTGCCGAGGCCACCGCCATCCACGGCATCACCGACACCGAGGCCCGCACCCACGGCCGGCCCGCCGCCGAGGCGATCGAGGAGATCGCCCGCGCCCTGCACCAGCGGCTCGCCGCCGGGCGGCCCGTGGTCGCCTTCAACGCGCCCTACGACCTGTCGCTGCTCGACGCCGAACTGCGTCGCCACGGCCGCCCCACCCTCGCCGAACGCCTCGGCGGGCCGGTCACCCCCGTGGTGGACGCCATGGTCGTCGACCGCGCCCTCGACAAGTACCGCAAGGGCTCACGCACCCTCCAGCGGGTCTGCGAGGTCTACGGCGTCGAACTCCACGACGCCCACGAGGCCGGCAGCGACGCACTCGCCGCCGTCCGGGTCGCCGTCGCCCTCGGCCACCGCTACCCCGAACAGGCCGGCGACCTGCCGCTGGACGAACTGCACCGGCGGCAGATCGACTGGTACCGCGACTGGGCCACCGGCCTGCAGGACTGGCTGCGCCGCAAGGACCCGGCCGCCACCGTGGACCCGCGCTGGCCGCTCAAGGCGGCGTCCTGAGGACGCTTCGGCCGTCGATCAGGTGAGCGCCCGGCGGCGGGACAGCAGGAACCGCTGCCGGGCCAGGTCCACTTCGAGGATCCGCACAGCCAGCGGGTCGCCGACCTGAACGGCCTCCCCGGCCAGCTCGGCGGTGGGGACCAACCCCTGGAGACCGTCCGGCCGGTCCTCGATCCGCACGAAGACGCCGAACGGCAGCACCTTCGTCACCACGCTGTCCACCAACTCGCCGACGCGGTCGGCCAGTTGCTTGAGCGGGTTGTCCTGAAGGGCCTTCAGTGACAGATACAGTTCCTCGCGCACCAGGTCGGTGCCCAGCACCTCGGCCGTGATCTCCTGACCCACCGGGACGAGATCCGACGGGTGGTGCAACGGCCGCCAGGACAGCTCCGGTTGGCGGATCCGCGCCGTGAAGCCGTCGACGTCCACGAAGGTGACGGTGTCGGCGACCCCGGTGACCGTGCCGGTGACGACCTGGCCCGGGCGCAGCGCGCTCAGGAACGCCCAGGTCCGGTCGCACGGCGACCAGGTGGTCCGCCAGCGGGCCCGCAGTACGCCGTCCGCGTCCGGCAGCACCGCGCTCGCCAGCGGCCGGTGCTCGTCGACCGTGGTCGGCAGCGCGGCAGCGGCCCGCGCGCCCGTCACCAGGACCGCCAACTCCTCGCGTTGCTCAGCGTCCGCGTGGACGCTGCTGATCGTGCCCGCCGGGTCCTCCCAGACGAACTCCATCCGGTCGTCCTCGGGGAGCGAGGCCAGCACGGCCGCGACGTCGGTGGACAGCGGCGGCCAGAGCGTCAGCATCGCGCGCGGCGCGAGGCCCGCACGCACCGTGTCGATCGTGTCGGATGTCAGGCGGTGCCAGCGGGAAGCGTTCTGGACGTACCCCTCCTCCAGCACGCCCGCCTGCCCTTCGGCGACCAGCCGGCGCACCCGCGCCCAGAACTCCACGTCGGCGGGTCGCTGCGGACCCGGCTCGTCCGGCTCCTCCGCGTAGGGCGAATCCGCGATCAGCTCCGGGAACAGACCGAGCTGCCGAGTGTGGGCGATGGCACGCCCGCACGGGCGGTCGGTGCCGAGGTACAGGTACTGGTCCCAGCCGATGTGCACGAAGAACTCGTCACCGGCGGCCTCCAGCCTGCACCAGCCCTCGCCGCCGCGGAGCATCATCCGCACCAGCTCCAGCGCGACCTCGAGGGAGACCTCCGCGCCGTCGTGGAACCCCCGCAGGCCCGGGAACAGGGCCTCCAGGCTGCCCCCGTCCTCGGCCGCCGCGAAGAAGGAGGCCTCCGGTTCGCGGACGCTCAGCCGGTCGATGCCGCACTCCGCGGCGAACGCGGACACCGCCTGCAGGTACGCCGCCTCGATCGGCCCGCGGTCGCTGTCGGTGTCGTCGTCGCCCAGGTAGCGGCCACGCTCGTCGCGGTTGGCGGGGTCGTACTTGGTGACGCGGTGCACGAAGGCCGGCACGCTGCTCCTGCGGTCGTCGGAGGAAGGGGCCCGCGATACGACGACGGCGCCCCGACGGAACGTCAGGGCGCCCAGGCCAAAAGGTCGGTCAGGACTGCGGGAAGTCGAAAGTGTAGCCCTGCGCCACCAGCCACGGCAGCAGCTGCTTCAGGGCCGCCACGGTCTGGGTGCGGTCGCCGCCGCCGTCGTGCATCAGCACCACGCCGCCCGGGCGGAGGTTCTGCTGCACGTTCGTGACGATCGACTGCACGCCCGGGCGGGACCAGTCGCGCGGGTCCACCGACCAGCCGAGGGACTTCATGCCCTGGTCGGCGCCGATCTTCTCGTTCTCGGCGGTGAAGTCGCCGCCCGGGGCGCGCCACCAGGTGATCGGCACGTTGCCGCCGGCCGCGTTCTCGATCTGCGTCTTGGCGTCGGCGATCTCCGCCACCTGCTGCTGGTGCGACTGGGTGTGCATCGGCTGCGGGTGGTCCACGGTGTGGTCGCACAGGCGGTGGCCCTCGGCGACGATCCGCTTGACCATCGCCGGGTGCGCCTGCGCGTTGTCACCGATCTCGCAGAACGTCGCCTTCGCGTCGTACTGCGCCAGCAGGTCCAGCACCTGGCCGGTGGCCTGGCCCGGGCCGTCGTCGAAGGTCAGCGCCACAGTCCTGCCGCCGGAGGCGGTGTGCGCCAGCACGTGGGTGGCCGGGGCGTGGCTCTGTTGCCCGCCGGACGGCTGCGAGGCGCCGGTGCCGGGCGTGGCCGGGGTGGACGGGACGGTGCTCGGCGCGGGCGCCTTGCTGGGCACCGGATCCTGGCTCGGCGAGGCGAACGGGGACGAGGTGCTCTCGCTCGGCGTCGGCCGGGCCGCCACCGAGGAAGCCCCGCCGCCGTCCGTGGTCGCGCTCGTGCTCGTGCTCGGCGAGGCCGACTGCTGCGCGGCTGCCCCCGCCGCGGAGGGGGAGCCGTGCGCACCGCACGCCACCAGCAGAGCCGGGGTGAGCAGTGCGGTGGCACCGAGAAGAAGAGAACGACGACGGGCGGGGATGCGGGACTTCAGCATGGACGACTCCTGAGGCCGTACCTGCCGCATGCGGCGGGGCGTCCGGTCGACTACGACGACGCCAGGTACGGCCGAGGTGGTTCCGTCCGGGTGTGCGCTGCGCCACAAGGCGGGCACCGAACGGAAGCGGTCAGAACGCGAACCAGCGTACTTCCGCCTCGCCGTCACGCAGCGAGTTGACGCGGCGACGGAACTCGGTTCGAGCGGACGGGCTACCGGGCGTCTGCTGCGCCACCCACGCGGCGCTCGCGGTCTCCCGGGCGCCGCGCAGCACCGCGAAGCCGGGCCACTCGCGGACGTCCCACCCGTAGGCCGCGTTGAACGCCGCGACCTCCTCGGCCGGTACGCCGTACCGGTCCTGACTGAGGGCCAGCACCACCAGGTCGTGCTCGCGCAGGTCCGAGGCCATGTACTCCAGGTCGAGCAGCACCGGGCCGGTGGGGGTGAGGTGGACGTTGCGCGGCAGGGCGTCGCCGTGGATCGGGCCGGAGGGGAGGAAAGGGGTCAATTCGGAAATAGCGGTGACAAAGGTCTCTTTCCGGTCACGGAGGAATGCCACGTCGGCCGGATCGATGTGACCCTCCGCAGTCGCCAGCCAACTGTCCACCGGGGCGAGGAGGTCGCGCCGGCCGAGCGGCACCGGCGGGGCCGGCTCCGCGGGCAGGGCGTGCAGGGCGCGCAGCAGCGGGGCGAGGTCCGCGGGCCGGGCCGGGCGGACGGCGGGCTCCAGCCGGTGCCACAGCGTGACGGGGTGCTCCTGGGCCAGGTGCACGACGGGCTCCGCCGGGCGGACCACCGGTACGCCCGCGCCGTCCAGCCAGCCGGCCAGCGCGAGCTCGCGGGCGGCCCGGTCGGCGGAGCCGGGGGTGCGGCCGACCTTGGCGACCAGGCCGAGCTCCGGCAGGTCGAAGACGGCGTTCTGGCCGAGCGAAATGAGCGTGGCCCCGGCCGGGTCGACACCGGCCGGGGCGCACGCCTGCTGCAGGAGGGCCTGGGCCCCCGATTCGTCGAAAATCACCTGCTCATTGTCGGCGAACCGGGGGCGTACCCAGGAGGGAGGGGTGGCGGTGTCAGCCGACCAGCTCGTGCTCGCCGCGGCCGTGGTGGGTGCCGGTGCCGGCCGGGGCGGCGGCGGGCGCCTCGCCCTCGAGGCGGGGCAGCCAGTGCAGCCAGCGCGGCAGGTACCAGTTCCGGTCGCCGAGCAGGGACATCACGGCGGGGAGCAGGACGGCGCGGATCACCGTGGCGTCGATCAGGACGGCGACGGCGAGGCCGACACCCATCTGCTTCATCACCTGCATGGAGAGCGTCCCGAAGACCGCGAACACCCCGACCATGATCACGGCGGCGCTGGTGACCACACCGGCGGTGGTGCGGATGCCGTGGGCGACGGCCGCGCCGGTGGGCAGGCCGCGGTCGTACGCCTCCTTGATCCGGGAGACCACGAAGACGTGGTAGTCCATCGACAGGCCGAACAGGATCACGAACAGGAACAGCGGGATCCAGCTCTCCACCGCGCCGACGCCGGCGGTGCCGATCAGCGAGGCGCCGATGCCGTGCTGGAAGACCAGCGTCAGCACGCCGTAGGCGGCGCCGACCGAGAGCAGGTTGAGTATGACGGCGGTGACGGCGATGGACAGCGAGCGGAACGAGCAGAGCATCAGCAGGAAGGCGAAGGCGACCACGAACCCGAAGACCGGGAGCATCGAGCCGGACATCTGCTTGTTGAAGTCGACCGAGGCGGCGGTGCTGCCGGTGACCGGGGCCTCGGCGCCGGCGATCTTCCCGACCGTGGCGGGCACGACCTGCTCACGCAGGGCCTTCAGCGCCTCGGCGGAGGTGGTGTCGTTGCCGCTGCCGTTGAGCGGGATGCCGACCGTGGCGACGTTCTGCTCGGCGTGCACCGTCAGGCTGGTGGGGCCGTGCATCTTGCCGGTGGCGAGGGCCTTGGACTGAAGATCGGCGAGGGCCTGCGTCATCTCGGGCGAGGAGATGTTCCGCGCCTTGACCACCACGGTGGCGGGGGAGGGGCTGCCGGGGAAGGCGTCCTGGATCCGCTGCGAGACGGCCACCAGGGTGTTGTCCTTGGGCAGCTGCTGCTGGAACGTCAGGTTGGCGGTGTGCATGGTGAGCATCGGTGCGGCGATCGCCAGCAGGGCGGCGGTGGCCAGAGCGGCGGCGGCCAGCGGGCGGCGCAGCACCGGGGTGAGCACCGCGTTCCAGAACCGGCTGCCCTCGCCTGCATCGCGGCGCAGGCGGTGCAGGAAGGGGACCTTGCCCTTCTCCACCCGGTCTCCGAGCATCGAGAGCAGGGCGGGCAGTACCGTCAGCGAGCCGAGCACGGCGGTGATCACGACCAGGATGGTGGCGAAGGACATCGCCTTGAAGGTGCCGATGCCGGTGAGGAACATCCCCGCCATCGCGACCACGACCGTGATGCCGGAGACCAGCACGGCGCGGCCACTGGTGGCGGCGGCGATCCGCAGCGCCGTCTCGGAGTCGTGCCCGGCGGCGCGCTCCTCGCGCTCACGGCGCAGGTAGAACAGGCAGTAGTCGACGCCGACGGCGAGGCCGACCAGCAGCATCACCGAGGAGGCGTCGTTGCTGGTGTGCAGCACGCCGGAGGAGAGCGCGACCAGGCCGGAGGCGGCGACGAAGGCGGTCATGGCCAGCACCACCGGGAGGACCGCGGCCACCAGCGCGCCGAAGGCGATCAGCAGGATGCCGAGGGCGAGCGGCACGGCCGTCCACTCGGCGCGGGCGAAGTCCGTGGAGAACTGCTCGTTGAACCACTTGCCGGCGCTGGCCTGGCCGAACTCCTCGACCAGCAGCTCGGGGTGCTGCTTCTGCACGCCCGTCACCGCGTCCATCACCGGCGGCACGTTGGCGACGGCCGCCTGGTTGTCCTCCCCGAGCACCGTGAACTGGATCAGCGCCGAGTGCTTGTCGGCGGAGATCGCGCCCGTCTCGTACGGGCTGTGCAGCTCCCCGGCCTTGCCGGTGGCCCGGACGGCGGTGGCGACCTGGTCCACGACCGCCTTGAAGGACGCGTCGTCGGCCGTCATCGTGCGGCTCTGCACCAGGACGGTCTCACCGGCCGGCGACTTGATGCCTGCTTCGTCCAGAATCCTGGCGGCCTGCGCGACCTGGCCCGGCATCTGCTCGGACTCGGTGATCTTGGTGGAGCCGTGCACTCCGCCGAGGTAGGCGGCGAGGACGACGAAGAGCAGCCAGCCGAAGACCGCGGTCTTTCTGTGACGGGCGCTCCAGGCGCCCATCGTGGCGGCGATTCCATGCTTCACGGTGGTTGTCCCCCAGGGGTTTCGGGCGGGTGCGGGCCGCCCGGGTCGGTGAGCCGCTGGGCTGCTTCCGGCGGCACAACAGACGCTATGAGCTGGGGTTCTGACGAACCATCCGGCTAGTCACCGACTTTTCCCTGGCCCTGCCCCCAGGGGGGAGTAGGGGGTTAACCCCACCCCCGGGGTCGGGGTCTCCTCCTTGAGGGCAACCGGGCGTCCACCCTGAGGGGGAGCGATCTCCACCCCACGCACGAGGTGGGAAGGGGTGCGGCCCGGTGACGATAGTGCGGGGGCAGGCTCCGTGGCCGCCCCTAGGGGGCACACGCGAAAACCACTTGCCGGGCGGCAAGCAAGGTCCCGTAAGCTGCTCGCTGCTACTTACCTGCCGACCGGCTAGGCCCTGTTGAGGGATTCGCGCGCCGGTCCAGCCGTTGCCCGGTACCTCGTCCCCCGGCTGCGGTGAACCATGCCCAGGGGAGGCATTTCGAGCATGTTCCACCGACTTGGACACTTCGTCGTCAAGCGGGCCTGGTGGGTGATCATCGCGTGGGTGATCGGCTCCATAGCCCTGATCGCCACCGCTCCGAAGATCAGCGCCTCGACCGACGAGTCAGAGTTCCTGCCGAAGCACTACGAGTCCATCCGGGCCGCGGTGGTCCAGCAGGACAAGTTCCCGGCCGAGTTCTCCCCCAGCGCCCTCCTGCTGTTCGAGCGCAAGGACGGCGCCGCGCTCACCGACGCCGACAAGGCCGACATGGCCAAGGTCGTCAAGGGCCTGACCGACAAGCACATCCCGCTGGTCGAGCAGATCATCCCCCCGGTCGAGGGGAAGACGTTCTCGCCCGACGGGCAGTACGCCCTGGGCATGGTCTCGATCGACAAGACGAAGATCCAGACCGACGATGCCACGAAGGCCGCCAAGGACCTGCGTGAGGAGGGCAAGGCGCTCGCCAACGGCACCGCGCTGAAGTACCAGGTCGGCGGTCCGGTCGCGATGGGGCTGGACCAGAAGGAGTCCTCCAGCGCCACCGACGCGATCACCATGTTCGCCACCATCGTCCTGATCGTGGTCATCGTCGGTGTGATCTTCCGCGGCATCCTGGTCGGCTGGCTGCCGGTGCTGCTGTCGCTGTTCCCGATGATCGCCGCCTCCGGCCTGATCGCCTTCGTCACCAAGGCGTTCGACCTGAAGTCCTCGCCGATCGCCTCGGCGATCGACATCGTGGTGATCCTCGGCGTCGGCACCGACTACTTCCTGTTCCTGATGTTCCGCTACCGCGAGCGCCTGCGGGCCGGTGACGACCGCAAGGCCGCCGTGGCCAACGGCGTCGGCCGGGTCGGCGAGGCGATCGCCTCGGCCGCCGGCGCGGTCACCGTCGCCTTCGCGGTGCTGCTGCTCTCCGAGCTCGGCATGTTCACCGCGCTCGGCCCGGCACTGGCGATCTCGGTGATCGTCACCGCGCTGGCCTCGCTCACCCTGACCCCCGCGCTGCTGGCCGTGACCTCCAGCAAGGCGGTGTTCTGGCCCGGCCGCAAGTGGATGCAGGAGCCCGAGGGTGCCCGCTTCCACAAGCTCGGCAAGGCGGTCAGCCGTCGCCCCGGCCTGGTCGCGCTGATCTCCGGCGGCCTGCTGGTGGTCCTCTCGCTGGCCGGCCTCGGCTACCAGGGCACCTTCGACATGGCGAAGAGCATGATGCCGAAGGACAAGGAGTCCATGGTCGTCCTGGACACTCTCAGCAAGAAGGGCGGCGAGGGCGCGGCCGACCCCACGCACGTCTTCCTGACCACCGGCACCAAGGGCGGCGGCAAGCTCGACCCGGCCGCGCTGGACGGCTTCGGCGCCAGGCTCGGCCAGGTCCCCGGCGTCGCCGCCGTCCAGCCCGAGCCCAAGCTCAGCGAGGACGGCACCACCGCCGACTTCGTCGTGGTGCTCAAGGACTCCGCGGCCAGCAACGCCGCGATCGACACCGTCACCAAGCTGCGCTCCGCCGCCCACCCGGCCGCCCCGGCCGGCAGCGAGGCACTGGTCGGCGGCACCTCCTCGGTGTACAAGGACATCAACCTGGCGATGGCGCACGACTACAAGCTGGTCTTCCCGGTGGCGGGTGTGCTGATCCTGCTGATCCTGGGCCTCCAGCTGCGCAGCGTGGTCGCGCCCTGGTACCTGATGGCCTCGGTCGGCCTCGGCTTCGCGGCGACCCTGGGCGCCACCACGGTGGCCTTCCTCAAGCTGGGCTCCGAGTCCGGCCTGATGTTCATGCTGCCGATCTTCATCTACCTGTTCGTGGTGGCGATCGGCACCGACTACAACATCCTGATCATCGCCCGGCTCCGCGAGGAGGCCCGCGAGGGCCGCAACCCCCGCGAGGCGGCCAAGGAGGCGATCCGGCACGCCGGTCCGACCGTCGCCGCAGCCGGCTTCATCCTGGCGGCGTCCTTCGCGACCTTCATGCTGGCCGGCAACGTGCTCTTCGCCGAGCTGGGCTTCGCGCTGGCCATCGGCATCGTGCTGGCGGCCTTCGTGATGGCGATGTTCTTCACCCCGGCGATCACCGCGCTGCTCGGCAAGAAGGCCTGGTGGCCCGGGCACGGCGCGATGCCCGACCACGGCCCCGAGCTCGTCGGCGAGCGCGAGCCGCAGCCTGCCGGGCGGGCCTGACGGGCGCCTGGCGGGCGGGCCCGGCGGTAGCGCCAGGTAGCCCTGAGTGAAAGGGGGCATGCGGTCCAACCGGATCGCATGCCCCCTTGGCGTCGCGGCGAAACACGGTGTGACCAGCGGAACTTTTGCCGCCGTTGACGAGGGGGACCGTGCTATTGTCGAAGCAGTTGCAGTATTGGTTCCCATGAACGTGTGTGTGCGCCTGCTGGTTCCAACCACAGGCGCATTTGTTTTGTCCGGTGTTTAGTCTCCGGATGGGGATCGCGGCTACGTGGGGCTCACGAGGTGTGTGCCCCAACGCCCCAGTGAAAGTGGAGACGGTTATGGCTACCGGCACCGTGAAGTGGTTCAACAGCGAAAAGGGCTACGGCTTCATCGAGCAGGACGGCGGCGGCGCCGACGTCTTCGCCCACTACTCGAACATCCAGTCCACCGGCTTCCGTGAGCTCCTCGAGGGCCAGAAGGTCGAGTTCGACGTCACCCAGGGCCAGAAGGGCCCGCAGGCGGAGAACATCCGCGCCATCTGAGTCCCGGCCTACGCCGACTCAGTCTGACGCAGGCGAGGGCCCGTACCTCCACGGTACGGGCCCTCGCCCATGCCGCCCGACGGCCGGGGCGGCGCCTTTTTCCCCCTGACGGCCGATCCCCCGCCGCCGTGCTGCCGCACGCGTCGGCCGAAGGCCCTCAGGAAGAGGAACACGCATGTCCGAACAGTCCCGTCCGCGCGCCGAGAAGTCGAGCTCGCGGGGTGAACAGCCCCGTGCCGACAAGCCGCGCACCCGCAGTGGGAAGCCGCGCACCGGCGCGCCCCGCAGCGCTGCCCCGCGTACCGGCGCGCCCCGCGGTGGTGCCCCGCGTACCGAGCAGCCGCGCCGGCCGCGCCGGGGTGCCGCGCCGGTGGCCGCGCCCGCCGAGGACTTCACGACCGTGCAGGGCACCCCGTCCCGCCCGCCGGCCGCGAGCTTCGCCGAACTGGACCTCCCCGCCGGGCTGCTGAAGGAACTGGGCGCGCAGGGCGTGACCGAGCCGTTCCCGATCCAGGCCGCCACCCTGCCGGACGCGCTGGCCGGACGCGACGTCCTCGGCCGCGGCCGCACCGGCTCCGGCAAGACCCTGGCGTTCGGCCTGCCGCTGCTGGTGCGCACCGCCGGGAAGCGGGCCGCCGCCCGCCACCCGCTGGCCCTGGTGCTGGTCCCCACCCGTGAGCTCGCCCAGCAGGTCACCGACGCGCTCGCCCCCTACGCCGGGGTGCTCGGCCTGCGGATCACCACCGTGGTCGGCGGCATGTCGATCACCCGCCAGGCCAACCAGGTCCGCCGCGGCACCGAGGTGCTGGTGGCCACCCCCGGCCGACTGGACGACCTGATCCAGCGCGGCGACGTGCGCCTGGACGACGTGGCGATCACCGTCCTCGACGAGGCCGACCAGATGGCCGACATGGGCTTCCTGCCGCAGGTCGTCAAGCTGCTGGAACAGGTCGCCGACGGTGGGCAGCGGATGCTGTTCTCCGCCACCCTGGACCGCAACGTGGACCGGCTGGTCAACCGCTTCCTCAGCGACCCCGTCACCCATTCGGTGGACCCGTCGGCCGGTGCCGTCACCACCATGGACCACCACCTGCTCCAGCTCGACCCCGCCGACAAGGCCGAGACCACCGCCCGGATCGCCGCCCGCGAAGGCCGGGTGATCATGTTCGTGCACACCAAGCACGGCGCCGACCGGCTCGCCAAGCAGCTGCGCGCCCACGGCGTGGTCGCCGCCGCGCTGCACGGCGGCAAGTCGCAGCCGCAGCGCAACCGGGTCCTCGACCAGTTCCGCGACGGCCAGGTCACCGCGCTGATCGCCACCAACGTCGCCGCCCGCGGCATCCACATCGACGGCCTCGACCTGGTCGTCAACGTCGACCCGCCGATCGACCACAAGGACTACCTGCACCGCGGCGGCCGCACCGCGCGGGCCGGCGAGTCCGGCACCGTGGTCACCCTGGTGCTGCCCGAGCAGCGCCGCGAGGTCAACCGCCTGATGAGCATCGCCGGCATCCGGCCCACCATCACCAAGGTCCGCCCCGAGGACGGCGAGCTCAAGCGCATCACCGGCGCGAGGACGCCGTCCGGGGTGGCGGTCATGCTTCCCGTTCCGGCGGCGGTGGCGCCCGTGGCTTCTGTTGCTTCCGCTGCCGAGCGCACGGAGAGCCGTGGCCGTGGGCGCGGCGGGGCCAAGCCGGTGGACGGCGAGGCGCGACGCCGCCCGGCGAAGCGTTCCGGCGGCGGGCTGCCCAAGGACGTCGACATGAGTGGCAACCCGCGCCGCCCCCGGCCCAAGCAGCGCCCCGGCGGCGGGAGTTCGCAGATGGCGGCGGGCTTCATCGGCAAGGCGTCCGGGCGGGCGAAGCCGGGCTCCGGGTCGAAGAGCGGCTCCAACTACGGGACGGGGCGGCAGCGGCGCAAGGCCGACTAGCGGGTACGCAACCAGGGGCGGGGGGGGGGGGGGCCCCCCCCCCCCCCGGGGGGGGGGGGGCCCCCCCCCCCCCGCCCCCGGTTTCGCACCTCCGCTAGCTGCTCGCCTGCCGGCTCATCGCCCTGACCGTCGCGACCAGGGGGGCCAGTTCGGGGCGGGTCTCGGCGGTGGTGAGGGCCTCGGCGAGGGCGGTGTCGTTGGTGGGGCGGGCCTGGGCGAGGAGGTCGAGGCCGGCCGGGGTGACGTTGGTGTAGATGCCGCGGCGGTCGGTGGGGCAGAGGTAGCGGGCGAGCAGGCCGCGGTCTTCCAGGCGGGTGACCAGGCGGGTGGTGGCGCTCTGGCTGAGCACGACCGCGTTGGCGAGCTGGTTCATGCGGAAGTGGCCGCCGTCGCCGTCGTGCTGTTCGCTCAGGACGTCCAGGACGGAGAACTCGCGGACGCTGAGCTCGTGTTCGGCCTGCAGGGCGCGCTCGATGTGGGCCTCGATCCGGCCGTGCAGAGCGGTCAGGGCGCACCAGCCGTGGGCCAGGGCAGGATCAGGGCGGGTCATCGGACACGCTCCCTTCGGGGTCGTTTTACTCCGTACAAGCTTAGTCGAAATGCGCAAATTCCCGCGCCTGCAAGTATCCGGTGGGAGTTCGCGGGAGGTGAGGAGACGTCGATGGAGCGGCACCTGCGGCTGGACGTGCAGGAAGTGGCGCTGGACGCCCTGCTGGAGGCGCTCGGCGAGGCGGTCGACGACACGTCGCAGGACGACCGGGTGGCGCGGCTCGACGCGCAGGCCCCGGGCTACGCGCAGTACCACCGGATCGGCCACAAGCGGCAGGCCGCGTACCGGCGGCTGGCGGCGGACCGGGCGGCCGCGCACCGCTGCTACCCGCTGGTGCTGGCCGCGCTGCTGACCGACGACGACCCGTCCTCGCCGCGCTGGCTGGCGCAGGCGCTGCTGACGGCGGGCGGCCGGCGGCGGCTCCAGGAGGAGCTGGTGGCGGCGATGGAAGGCGGCGACCCGCTGCGGCAGGTGTGCGCGGTGGGTGCGTGGCGGTGGGCGGACGCCGTGGACGGGCCGGTGACGGAGCGGTTCCTGACGGCCCGCCGGGAGGCCGCCGTACGCTGCGACGATCCGTGGGCGCGGGAGCGGCTGGCCGACTGAGCGTCAGCAGAACATGCAGGGGTACCACTTGTGGGTGGCGCCGTGTTAGCTTCTTTGCCAATTCATGGTCTGCGCATGGCGTCGCCTATGCCGTCGCCCGGCGTCAGGCCCTGGCAACGGGGAAGAGGTACGCCGACATGGCGGGGGAGTTCACGGTCGATCCGGACGCGTTGCGCCGGTTCGCCCGCACCAGTGCCGAACGGGCCGAGCAGCTGCGGGCGATCCGCGCCGAACTCGGCGGGCACCAGCTGTCGCCGTCCGCCTTCGGGAAGCTCCCGGAGTCCGACGAGACCGGCCGCGACTACGTGGAGCGAGCCGAGGCGGCGATCGACAATGCCGGGTCCGCCTCCGACACCATGGACCGGATCGCCGAGTACGCCGACGGCATGGCCGGCGCGTACGAACGCACCGACGAGGGCGTCGGGCAGACCATGCAGGCGATCGCCGGAGGGCTGGGCGGATGAGCGGGCCGATCGCGGGCGCCGTCGACGCCTACACGAAGATCAACGACTGGATGACCCCGCTGGGCAGCGTGATCGACGAGATCATGCGCCCCATCGTGGAACCGCTCGCCGAGCCGCTGGAGTTCGTCACCGGCGACCCCGAGGGGCTCGAAGCCGCCGCCCGGATGTGGCAGAAGCAGGCCGAGCAACTGCGCGAGGTGATCGCGGACCAGCGCCGCGACCGGGCCGCCCTGGCCGGCGAGTGGCAGGGTGCCGCGTCCGAGGCGTTCCAGCGTGAACTCGCCGAGTACGAGCAGGCGTTGGAGGAGGAGGCGGAGGACATGGCGGGCACCGCCGAGCTCCTCACCGAGGCCGCCGCCGAAGCCCGGATGGCGCAGGACCTGGTCGAGACGATCATCCGCGAACTGATCGAGTGGGCGATCATCACGCTCGCCGCGTCGCTCGCCTTCAGCGTGATCACCGCCGGCATCTCGCTGGCCGCCGAAGCCGCCGCGGCCGCCGCCGAGGGCGCCATCGCCAGCGCCCGGATAGCCAACCTGGTGCGCAAACTCGCCAACGCGCTGAAGAAGATCGCCGACGCGATGAAGGCACTCAAGGCGGTCTCCAAGCGCCCGCACCTCAACCCGAAGAAGCCCTGGACCTGGAACAAGCCGCTGGACGTCGAGGCGTACCTGGCCAAGACCGGCGTCAAGATGGTCGGCAAGGCCGGCCTGCACGGCATCGGCCTGACCGGCAACCCGGCCGGCGAGGCGCTCCAGCAGATCACCCAGAGCGGCGCCGGAATCATCGCCGACGAGGCCGACGACCGGATCAGCGGCAACCGCGGCCCCAGCACCGGCCTGCGACAGAAGACCGGTATCGCCCAGCCCGCCCAGGCGCCCGAGCTCAGCCCCGAGGAGCGCCGCCGCCGCTTCGAGGACGCGTTCGGCTGAGCCGCCCCGCTCCGTCGCTTCGAGGACGCGTTCGGCTGAGCCGCCCCGCTCCATTACCTCCAGGAGGACCACTGTGCTCGACCGGGACCGCCAGTTTGCCGCGCCGTTCCTCGCCGTCGGCGAGCAGCTGCGCGGCGCCGCGCCCATCTCGCTGGCGCCCGGCATCCCCCGCCCGCCCGAAGAGTTGCTGACCCCGCGCCAACCCGGCGAGCTGGAACAGAAGTTGGCCAAGCCGTTCAGCCTGCTGCGGCGCGCGTACGCGGTGGTCAACCCGGTCTCCGCCGGCGTCGGCGCCGTCGAGGACCGGATGATGGACGCCGTGCCGGACTCCGTCTGGCACGGCAAGGGCATGGCCGGTGACTGGCACACCACCGCCGGCCGCCTGGTCGTCCGCCTCCACGAGGACGGCGCGAACGGCAGCGCCCTGCTCGCCCTCACCGACCGCCGCCTGCTGCTGCTCGCCGACCGCGCCAAACTCTGGCAGCTCACCGAACAGCACGCCCTCCAGTTCGAACTCCCCCGCCACGAGATCGCCGCGGCCCACCGCAACGCGAAGGGCGTCACCCAGCGCGGCCGCCTCGACCTGCACTTCCGCGACGGCTCCTGGGTCGGCGTCACGACGCCACTGCCGTCGGCGGCGGACGAGCTGGCGGCGGCGTTCGCGGCGTTCTGACACCTGATCGAAATCCGGCGCGACTCGCTGTGCCGGGCCGCCCGACCGGCGCTGCGGGCCCCGGCCGCTCCAACCGCAGCCACATCGAGGGTCTGACACATCCCCAGCTTCTTGGAGAAGTCGGGTCCGCCGGAGAGCTCTGAACCGGACGCAACGTCCACGTAGCCGAGGTCTTCCCAGCCTCGTTCGACGGTCAGTCGCAATCGTGCCGCGAGTGCCTCCAGCGGCGGCTGAAGTCCTGCCACCACTCGGAACGAGCTGGCGGCGAACTCCCACATGCTCTGCTGGAACGCAGGATTGCGCTTCCCGCCCTGATACGACGGAGCTTCCTCCCAATCCGGTTCAGGCCCCGGAACGTTGACTGCCGCCATGCCGTCCTCCCCTCCGAACCACTGCCGCCGGCGTTGACCGTAGCTCAGGGCCCAAAGCGGCTCGCACCCCGGTGAACCTTGCCGGTCAGAGCTAGGCGGTGCGGGCCGTCGGTGCGGCGGTGGCGGCTTCGGCGTGGCGGATGAGGACGAGGTGGGCGAGTTCCGGGGCGGCGCCGAGGGGGAGGGCGAGGTGGTCGGCGGGGGCTGCGGCGGTGGCGATGCGGTCGGGGAGGAGGCCCGGGGCGAGGAGGTAGGGGGCGACGGCGGTGGTGTGGACGGTGGGGGTGTGGCGGAGGGTGGTGAGGGCGTCGGGGACGGTGGGGGTGGTGGCGGAGGCGTAGGCGGTGGTGACGGCGGCCCAACCCCGGGTGCGTTGCCAAGTGGCGGCCACGGCGCGGGTGGTGGCGTTGGCAGCCGGGTCGGAGGAGCCGGCGGCGGCCAGGACGATTCCGGTGCGGGCGCGGACGGACGGGTCGGTGACGTCGAGTCCGGTTTCGGCGAGGCGGCGGTCGAGGGCGTCGAGGAGGAGGGGGGACGGGCCCAGGACGTCGGCGACGGGGATGGTGGAGCCGGCGGCGCGGAGGGCGGCCGGGATGTCGTGCTTGGCGTGGAAGGCGCGGTTGAGGAGGAGGGGGACGGCGATTGCCTCGGTGAGGCGGGGGGCGACCTGGGCGATGCGAGGGGCGCAGTGGTCCAGGTAGGCGGTGGTGACGGGGAGTTCGGGGCGGAGCGCGCGGATCGCGTCGGCGAGGGACTCGACGGTGGCGGCGTGGCGGGGGTCGCGGGAGCCGTGGGCGAGAAGGAGAAGCGGTGCGGCGGCAGCGGGGTGCGAGAGGTGGGTGGGGGCGGGTGCGGTGCGCGGCTGCGACGCGTTGCCTTCCGCCTCGCGCAGTTCCGCCCCCTCGCCTTCGGCTGGGAGGTGCCCCCAGCGCCCCTGAAGGGGCGCGGGGTTTCTGTGCGTCAGGGCGCTTCGCTTCTGACGGCGTGCGGGGGTGCCGTCGGGTGTCAGGGCGCTGCGCTTCTGACTGTTGCCGGTGCGGGGAGCCATTGGTCTCAGCGGGTGGTGACGAGGAGGCCGCGGGTGCGGAGGACGTGGCGTTCGAGGGGGGAGAAGACGAGGAGGTCGATGGCGACGCCGACGGTGAGGATGAGGAGGATGCCGAGGAGGACGCCGGACATGTTGGTGAACTCGCGCTGGTTTTCCAGGTAGCGGCCGAGGCCGAGGCCCAAGTCCGGGGAGGAGGCGATGAGTTCGGCGGCCATCAGGGAGCGCCAGGAGAACGCCCAGCCCTGCTTCAAACCCGCCAGGTAGCCGGGGAGTGCGGCGGGGAGCAGGATGTGGCGGGCGCCGCTCAGGCCGGTCGCGCCGAGGGTTTGGCCGGCGCGGAGGAAGAGCGGGGGGACTTGGTCGACGCCCGCGATGAGGCCGTTGGCGATGGAGGGGACGGCGCCGAGCAGGATGACCGCGTACATGGCGGAGTTGTTGATGCCGAGCCAGATGACGGCGGCGGGGACCCAGGCGACCGAGGGGAGGGACTGGAGCCCGGAGAGGACGGGGCCGAGTGCGGCGCGGACCGGCTTGACCTGGGCGACCAGCAGGCCGATGGGGGTGCCGATCAGGACGGAGAGCAGGAAGCCGGAGAGGCCGCGCCAGACGCTGGTCCAGATGATGGAGAACAGCGTTCCGGCGTACCAGAGTTCGGTGAGGGAGTCCCAGACGTCGGCGGGGCTGGGGAGCTTGTCGGGGGTGGTGAGTTCGAGGGTGTAGGCGAGCTGCCAGAGGGCGAGGACGAGGAGGACGCCGAGGACGGGTGGCAGGACCGAGCGGCGCAGGACCGAGGAGAGGGGTGTGCGCTGGACGGCGACGGTTTCGAGCGCGTCGAGGCCGGCCTCGACGCCCGCGGAGTCGTCCGCGGCGACCGGGAGGGTGTCAGTGCTGGACATGGCGGCGGATCTCCCCACGCAGTTCTTCGGTGATCTCGATGGACAGATCCGCGACCCCGGCGGATTCGATGCGGCGCGGCTGCGGCAGGTCGATGCGCCATTCGCGGGCGATCCGGCCGGGGCGGGAGGAGAGCAGGACGACGCGTTGGGCGAGTCGGACGGCTTCGCGGACGTTGTGGGTGACGAACAGGACGGCGAGCTTTCGTTCGGCCCAGATGCGGGTGATCTCGTTGTGCAGGACGTCCCGGGTGATGGCGTCGAGGGCGGCGAACGGCTCGTCCATCAAAAGGACTTGGGAGCCCTGGGCGAGGGAGCGGGCGAGGGCGACGCGCTGGCGCATGCCGCCGGAGAGTTCGTGGACGCGCTTCTTGTAGGAGCCGCCGAGACGGACCAGGTCGAGCAGGCGTTCGGCCTCGGTCCGGCGTTCTGCCTTCGCCACACCCGCGAGGCGGAGGGCGAGTTCGATGTTCTTGCCGGCGGTGAGCCAGGGGAAGAGCGCGTGGTCCTGGAACATCAGGGCGGGGCGGCCGCCGGGGACGTCGATGGTGCCGGAGGTCGGCCTGTCGAGGCCGGCGACCAGGTTGAGCAGGGTGGACTTGCCGCAGCCGGAGGCGCCGAGCAGGGTGACGAACTCGCCGGGGGAGACGGTCAGGCTGATGTCGTCCAGGACCGGGGCGGCGGTGCCGGGGCGGCCGAAGGTCTTGTGCACGTGCGAGAGCCGGACGGCGAAGCCGCCGTCCGGGTGGCCCGCGCCGGGGGCGTCGGGCGAGGTGGTCAGTGCCGTGGTCACGGGCACCTCCTGCGGGTGTGGTCCGGGCAGGGCAGAGGCGGGGAGCGGTGGCCGGGGTCCGCCCCGCGCCCGCCCGGCGAGTGGGCATCGAGTGGGTGGGAGCGAGGCGGAACCCGGGGCCTGGAGGGGCTACCGGAGGACGGGGCTACTTGGTGCCGAGGCCGGCGTCGGCGACGGCGGGCTGTCCGGCGGCGGCCAGCACCTTGTTGAGCAGGGTGAGGTCGTAGATCCCGGCCAGGTTCGCCCCCGCGCCGGCGGAACTCGACTTGGGCAGCTTCAGCAGTCCCGCGGTGACGGCGTGGTCGGCCTCGGCCTGCAGGGTGCCCGCCAGCGGGTCGTCGATGAAGTCGATGTCCTGCCAGGCGGGGTCGAGGATCGCGGCGTCCAGCGCGTTGCCGGCGTCGGCCTTGATCTGCTCGTTGGCGACGGCCTTGGCCCGGTCGGAGTTGGCCTTGATCCAGGCGTTGGTCTTCACCGAACCGCGCAGCACGGCCTCCACCACGTCGGGGTGTTCGGTGAGGAACTTCTGCGACACGATGATGTTGGTGATGACGAACTTCTTGTCCGGCCAGACGTCCTTCTCGTTGAGCAGGACCTTCGCGCCGAGGGTGACCAGCTTGGAGGCGGTCGGCTCGGGCACCCAGGCACCGTCGATGGAGCCGGACTTGTAGGCGTCGGGGGTGACCTTGTTGTCGCTGCGGATCACCTTGACGTCGCCGTCGCCGGTGTTCGCGTCCACCTTCCAGCCCTTGCCCGCAAGGTAGTTGAGCAGCGCGACGTCCTGGGTGTTGCCGAGCTGCGGGGTGGCGATCCGCTTGCCCTTGAGCTCGTCCACCGAGCCGATCTTCGCCGGGTTGACCACCAGCTTGACACCGCCGGAGGCCGACCCGCCCACGATCTTCAGCGACTTGCCGCCGGACTGGGTGTAGCCGTTGATCGCCGGGGAGGGGCCGATCCAGCCGATGTCGATCGAGCCGGCGTTCAGCGCCTCGATCTCGGCGGGGCCGGCGTTGAAGACCTGGGTCTTGATCTGCGTGCCGCCGAGTTCCTGCTGGAGGATGCCCTGCTTGAGGCCGACCAGCGCGGTGCCGTGGGTGAGGTTGGCGAAGTAGCCGATCTTCACGGTGTCGGCGGAGAGCTTCGCGCCGGACGCGGCCGGGGCGGCCGAGGACTTGTCCTCGCTCTTGGAGCCGTAGCCGCAGGCGGTGAGCAGGCCGGCCGTGGTGAGGACGGCGACGGTCGCGACGGCGGCCCGTCTGATCCGGCCGGCGGTGGGGCGGGACTGGGTATGAGTGGGCAGGGTGCTGGGTGCCATGACAGAGGTGTCCTGTTCGTGGAGAAGGAAGGTGGTCGTGCCTGACCGGGGCCGGGCCGGCCCCGCCGTACCTGCTGTGGGAAGGCACGGCGGCTGCGGGCCCGGTGACAGGGGCTCAGCGCCCCTGTCGGCCCCCACATCGCGTCAGGCCGCCTTGGCCGCTGCCGAGGACGCCGCTGCCGATGCGGCCGCCTTCCTTGTCCATGCCCGAGAACGCCTCGCTGGGCATCAGACCCAGTCCTCCTCTGTGGAAGCGTCGATGGTGCTGACGGGGGTGGTGTCGAACGCCTCGCCCGCCATGCCGGCGGTGAGGGTGGTGCCGTCGGCCGGGTCGATCAGGATGAACGAGCCGGTGCGGCGGTTGTCGGCGTAGGTGTCGAGGGCGAGTGGTTCGGCGGTGCGCAGGGTCACGTGGCCGATGTCGTTGACGTTCAGGCCTTCGGTGGCGGGCCGTTGTTGGAGGGTGTCGATGTCGATGCGGTAGGAGATGTCCTTGACGAGTGCGCGCACGGTGCGGGTGGTGTGTTTGAGGAGCACTTTGGCGCCGGTGTGCAGGGGGCGTTCGTTCAGGTGGCAGACGGTGGCTTCGATGTCCTTGGTGGGTGGGGCGGCCCGGCCGGTGGCGATGAGGTCGCCGCGGGAGATGTCGAGGTCGTGGGTGAGGCGGAGGGTCACCGACTGCGGGGCGCGGGCGGTGTCGGTGGGGGTGCCGAGTGCGTCGATCGCGGCGATGGTGGTGGTGTGGCCCGACGGCAGGACCGTCACCAGGTCGCCGACGCGCAGGACGCCGGAGGCCAGTTGTCCGGCGTAGCCGCGGTAGTCGTGGAATTCTTCGTTCTGCGGGCGGATGACGTACTGGACGGGGAAGCGGGCCGGTTCGGTGTGGGGGTCGGTGCCGACGGGGACGGTCTCCAGGTGTTCGAGGAGGGTCGGGCCGCTGTACCAGTGCGTGTGGGGGGAGGGTTCGACGACGTTGTCGCCGGCGAGGGCGGATATCGGGATCGCCGTGACGTCCTTGACGCCGAGGGTGGCGGTGTAGGCGGTGAACTCTTCGGCGATCGCCGCGAAGACGTCCTCCGCGTAGCCGGTGAGGTCCATTTTGTTGACGGCGAGGACGAGATGGGGGACGCGCAGGAGGGCGGCGACGGCCGCGTGGCGGCGGGTCTGTTCGACGATGCCGTTGCGGGCGTCGACGAGGACGACGGCGAGTTCGGCGGTGGAGGCGCCGGTGACCATGTTGCGGGT
>NZ_JBVJHA010000017.1:0-143806 GCF_055587065.1 Kitasatospora sp. NPDC048662
GGATGTCAACATATCTGGCGTTGACTTTTGGCACGCTGTTGAGTTCTCAAGGAACGGACACTTCCTTCGAGCCGCATTCCTGCGAACTCTCCGGGTGCTTCGTTCTTTCGTGTCTCCAGCTTATCAGATGTTTTCCGCTCCGTTTTCCGGAGTTTCATTCAGTCCGACTTGCTTTCGTTCGCCCCTCTCGGTGCGACTCCGGAACTGTACGGGGATCCGCGTCCGCAAAGCAAATCCGCCCCCGCACGCGAACGGTGCAGGGGCGGAAGGGGACGCGGGACGTCCGTGAGGTCAGCGGACCTCGGTGATCTCGGGGCCGCGCGAGAACGGGTCGATGGAGCCGCCCGTGTAAGGGGACTCGGCGTCGGCGGTGGGGGCCGCGGCGCCGTCGGCGACCATCTGGGCGTCCTCGGGGAGCTTGAGGACGATCGGGTCGCGGGGCGCCATGGGGGCTTCGCCGCGGACCACGACGGTCTGCCGGAAGACCTCTTCGAGCAGGCCGGCCGTCTCGGGCTGGACCGCGGCCTGGCCGGAGATCACACCGCGGAGGAACCAGCGCGGACCGTCGCAGCCGACGAAGCGGACCAGCTGGACACCCTGGGTGCCGTCGGGGAGCTGCACCGGGACCTGGGCGCGGAGGTGCCAGCCGAGCGGGCCCTCCTCTTCCTCGATGGCGCCGCCCTGGCTGGTGATGCCGTTGGCGATCTCCTCGCGGACCTCGCCCCAGATGCCCTCCGACTTGGGGGCGGCGAAGGCCTGCAGCTGGATGGCGCTGTTGCCGAGCACCAGGGTGGCGGCGACGATCGCGTCCCCGGCCACCTCGACCCGGAGCTCCATGCCCTCGACGCCGGGGACCAGCAGGCCACCCAGGTCGACGCGGCCCTCTTCGGGCTTCTCCAGTTCGGAGATGTCCCACGGCCCGTCCGGGCGCGGGGCCGGCGGGAGGCCGACCCGGTCGGCCGGGTCGAGTTCGGTGTCGTTCTCGACGGAATCCTCGACGTCATCGGCCGTCTCGTCGGCGCTGATGGCGTCCTCGGCGAGCTGCTCGACAGCGTCCTCGCTCTTGCGACGACGGAACACGGTCACTGTCCTTCCCGGTCCAAGACCGAATCCAAGACCGAACGCGAATATGTGCTACCTGCTACCCATCGGACCGGCCGAAAATCGTTGCGACTGCAATCGCTTCCACCCGTTCGCGTGCTGCTCGGCGGAGCCGAGACCGCGGCGCATGCTAGACCGCGGCGTGACCGCCGGTCGAGCCGAACCCGCCTTCGGCCCGGACCGAACCCGGGAGTTCACCCACTTCGTGGAAGCGGGCCTTCTCGACCTGCTGGATGACCAGCTGGGCAATTCGGTCGCCTCGCTTGAAGTTGACCGGCTCCCGAGGGTCCAGGTTGACGACGATCACCTTGATCTCACCACGGTACCCGGCATCGACCGTCCCTGGGGCGTTCACCAGTGCAACTCCGCAACGGGCCGCCAGACCCGAGCGCGGGTGCACGAACGCGGCGTAGCCGTCCGGTAGCGCAATGGAGATGCCGGTGGGGAGCAGCGCCCGTTCGCCGGGCTGGAGTTCGGCGTCCACGGTGGTGCGCAGGTCGGCTCCGGCGTCGCCGGGGTGCTCGTAGGCGGGGAGCGGGATCTCTGGGTCGAGGCGGCGGATCAGGATGTCGACGGGCTGGCGGGCGGAGTCGGTCACGGGTTCACCTCGAAGGCTCGGGCGCTTTTGATCCGGTCCGGGTCGTCCAGGACCTTCTGCACGTCCTCGGGGCGGCCGTGCGTGGTGAAGTGTTCCAGCTTCACCTGGACGAACAGTGCCTGGGCGCGAATGGCGACCGGCCCCTCGGGGCCTCCGATGCGGCCTTCGGCGGCGCTGTAGACCTTGCGGCCGTGGACGCCTGTCACCCGTGCGTGGATGTGCAGCACGGAGTCGACGGGGACGGGGCGGACGAAGTCGGTCTCCAGCCGGCCGGTGACGGCGGGGGCGCCGAGCAGCCAGTTGAGCGTGCCGAGGGTCTCGTCCATGGCGCTGACCAGGATGCCGCCGTGGGCCAGTCCGGGGCCGCCCTGGTGGGCCGACTTGACGGTGAACCGGGCGGTGACGTCGAGCTGTTCGCCGGCGACGGCGGTGAGCTGGAGGCCGTGCGGGTGGTGCGGGCCGCAGCCGAAGCAATCGTCATAGTGGGAGCCGATGACGGTGCCGGGTGCGGGGGCGATCGGGGAGCGGGACGGCAGGACGGCGTCCGCGGGCGGGGTGGTGGGGGTGGGTCCGTTCACGGTCGCGACCCTACCTGCCAGTAGCTTTCCGGGACAGGCGCGCCGAGGGGCCCCGGCCACCGGGCACGGCGTGTGCTGCGCCCACAATGGAGGCATGTACGAGGAACGTCTCACCGTCCCGCGGTCCTGGTGGCTGCTGCCCGTGGCGCTCGGGCTTTCGTTCGGGTTGATCCTGCTCCGGTTCAGCGGACTGGGCGCCCTGGTCGGGCTGGTCGTGGGGGTGGCCGCCGGTGCGGCCGCTCTGAGCAGCTACGGCTCGGCACGGATCCGGGTGGTGCAGGGCTCGCTGGTGGCCGGGCAGGCCCGGATCCCGGTGAGCGCGCTGGGCGAGGCCGAGGTGCTGAACCCGAAGGAGGCCGTGGCCTGGCGTTCGGTGAAGGCCGACCCGCGGGCGTTCATGCTGCTGCGCAGCTATGTGCCGACGGCGCTGAAGGTCCCGGTGACCGACCCGGCCGACCCGACCCCGTACCTGTATCTGTCGACCCGCTCCCCGCAGCGGCTGGCGGACGCACTGGGCGAGGCGGGCGGCCGGAGCCGCTGACCGCCCGAGGAACAAGGCGCGGGCGGACCGCGCCACAACGCAGACAGACCGAAAGGGACGGCCCCACACTCCGGGGCCGTCCCTTTCGGTCTGTCTGCGTGCACTGCGGGTGCAGGCGCGCGGTTCGCGCTCTGCCGGGTGCGACCGCTCGGGACGGTCGCTGCTTCTGCCTCCGGCCTCGCTGCTCAAGGCCGGACGGGGCGGCGTACCGGGCCGGCGGAGGGGTGCCGCCCGCCCGGGCCAGTGCCGCTCCGTTTTCAGGCGCCGCAGTCCCGGCAGATCGGCTGGCCGTTCTTCTCGCTGTAGAGCTGGCTCCGGTGGTGCACCAGGAAGCAGCTCATGCAGGTGAACTCGTCGGCCTGCCGGGGCAGCACGCGGACCGACAGCTCCTCGTTGGAGAGGTCGGCACCGGGGAGCTCCAGGCCCTCGTTGGCGTCGTATTCGTCGACGTCGACGGAGCCGGAGGCCTTCTCGTTCCGGCGGGCCTTCAGTTCCTCGATGCTGTCCTCGTTGAGGTCGTCATCGGTCTTGCGTGGGGTGTCGTAGTCCGTTGCCATGTTTCGCTCTCCCCCTTTGGGTGTGTGCGGTATCTCCAGCGCACGTAACGCCTGGGGGGCCGGTCTTGTGCCCGACCCGAGGCCGAGATTGTGCCTTACTTCAAGCCCTGTTACTCAATCGACACCCGACCCGAGGCCCGTTGGGATGATCGAACAGAGTTCGAACGAGGTCCACCGTGCGAGTGAACGGGCCAGGGGCGCGAGTCAGCGGTCGTCACGGTGCGTGGTGGCCGATCGGCGCCGGGGGCGGCAACTCGGCGGGCAGGAAAGGTTCTTGACCAATGGTCGAGCTGCCCGCGACCGCCCGGTGCAGTGACTCAACGCAATCGACCCATCCGAACGGGTGATCACTCGGCCGGGTGGCGCGCATGGGCCACCCGGCGGAGTGTGATGTTCGTCACATCTGGCGCGAGTGCGGGCGTTTCCCGCAAAAACGGGCCTTTTGGCTCAGCTGTGCGCGGTCGGATTGTCCGCATACCGACCGGAATCGAACAGAGGCGTTCCGCTCCCGGGCGACCATACTGGGCCCCGCGCGGCGACCGCATTCGGCTCTGTACGACGGCCGCGCCCGACTCGGCGCGGCGGGCCGTGCTCAGCCGCGGGCGGCGGCCGCGGCGGCGCGGCGGGCGAGCAGCGCGGCCTGGCGCTCGTCGAAGCGGGTGGCCTGGGCGTCCAGGCCCTCCAGGAAGGCGCCGAGCTCCTCCTGGGCCTGCCGGCCGGCCGGGCCGAGGCCGGTGAACTCCATGACCTTCAGGTGGCGCAGCACGGGCTGCAGCACGTCGTCGTGGTGGATCCGCAGGTTGTAGATGCCGCCGATGGCGATCTGGGCGGCGGAGCGCTCGAAGCCGGGCATGCCGTGGCCGGGCATCCGGAAGTTCAGCACCACGTCGGCGATGGCGCGCATGGCCTGGTCGGGGGCGATCTCCAGGGCGGCCTTGAGCAGGTTCCGGTAGAAGACCATGTGCAGGTTCTCGTCGTTGGCGATCTTGGCCAGCAGCTGGTCGCAGAGCGGGTCGCCGGAGTGGTGGCCGGTGTTGCGGTGGGCGATCCGGGTGGCCAGTTCCTGGAAGGCGACGTAGGCGACGGACTGCAGCATGCTGTGCGCGTTGTCGGACTCGAAGCCGGCCGACATGTGTGCCATCCGGGCCCGCTCCAGCTCGACCGGATCGACGGCGCGGGTGGCCAGCAGGTAGTCGCGGATCGCTATGCCGTGCCGGCCCTCCTCGGCGGTCCAGCGGTGCACCCAGGTGCCCCAGGCGCCCTCGCGGCCGAACATGGTGGCGATCTCGTGGTGGTAGCTGGGGAGGTTGTCCTCGGTCAGCAGGTTGACCACCAGCGAGATCCGGGCCAGCGGGGTGACCTTGGACTGGTCGAGGGACCAGGCCTCGCCGCCGAGCACGCCGTCGAAGTCCCGCCCCTGGCTCCACGGCACGTACTCGTGCGGCATCCACTCCTTGGCCGCCTTGAGGTGGCGGTTGAGCTCGGTCTCCACGACCTCTTCGAGCGCGAGGATCAGCCTGGCGTCGGTCCAGGCGGTCGTTGCGATGCGCTGCACGGGGGCGATGGTCACGGCGGTTGCTCCTGCGGATGTGCGGGCGGACCTACGGCTGCGTAGGTTACGACACCGTAAGTTCTTCCGGCCGCAAATGACAAGCCGCCCCTGTCCAGCACTTATGTCGTTCCGACAAAGGCTGAGCAGGGGCGGCTGGGGCCGTCCGGCAGCGGGAAGCGCCACGGACGGGCGCAGGCGGCCCGGAGGGCGGTCCGGCGGCTAAGGGATACGGACCTGGATGCGCAGGCCTCCTCCGGGGCGGGCAGTGGCCTCCAGGGTGCCTCCATGGGCGCGCACCACGGAGCGGACGATCGACAGGCCGAGGCCGACGCCCTTGTCACTGCGGGTGCGGTCGGTGTTCTTCAGCCGCCGGAACGGCTCGAAGATGTGGTCCAGCTCGTAGCCGGGGACCACCGGACCGGTGTTGCTCACCACCAGCTCTCCGCCTCCGCCGCGGACCGTGGTGGTGGTGATCTCGACCCAGCCGCCGGGGCTGTTGTAGCGGACGGCGTTCTGCAGCAGGTTGAGCGCGATCCGCTCCAGCAGCACACCGTTGCCGTGGGCGGGCGCGGCGGCCAGTTCGGGGCGCAGCTCGACCTCGCGGTTGCCGGCCTCCGGGCGGATCTGTTCCAGGGCGCGTTGGGCGACCTCGGCGAGGTCGACCGGGCGGCGCTCGGTCAGCTCGTTCTCGCTGCGGGCCAGCAGCAGCAGGCCCTCCACCAGCTGTTCGCTGCGCTCGTTGGTGGCCAGCAGGGTCTTGCCGAGCTGTTGCAGGTCGGGCGAGGTGTTCGGGTCGGAGAGCTGCACCTCCAGCAGGGTGCGGTTGATCGCCAGCGGGGTGCGCAGCTCGTGCGAGGCGTTGGCGACGAACCGGTGCTGGGAGTCGAAGGCGCGGTCGAGGCGTTCCAGCATCTCGTCGAAGGTGTCGGCGAGTTCCTTGAGCTCGTCGTCCGGGCCGTCCAGGTTGATCCGGCGGTGCAGGTCGGAGCCGGCCACCTCGCGGGCGGTGCGGGTGATCCGGCCGAGCGGGTGCAGCACCCGGCCGGCCACCGTGTAGCCGACCGCGAAGGCGATCACGGCCAGGCAGACCAGCGCGGTGAGCGCCTTGCGCAGCAGGGTGGAGAGCGCCTCGCTGCTGCGGGTGGCCTGGAAGTTCGCCAGCCACCGGTCGAGGTCGCCCTGGTTGGTCAGGTTGGTGCCGTCATAGGCCCGCAGCGTGACGCCCTGGCCGAGGGTGAAGTGCGGCACCAGGTCGACCTGGAAGGCCGAGCGGACGAAGTAGTACATCAGCAGCAGCAGCACCACGCCGGCCATCAGGAACATCCCGCCGTACAGCAGGGTGAGCCGGATGCGGATGGTGGGCCGCAGCGACAGCCAGGCGAACAGGCCGTCGCCGGGGCGGTAGGCGTCGTCGTCGCGGCGCGGGCCGGGCGGGCGCGGGGGGTGGTTCGGACGCGGGGGCACCTGGCCCGGGCCCGGGGTGGGCACGCCGGGGGCCCCGCCGGGGGGTGGCGGGGTGGTCATGGCCGGAAGTCCTCTCAGACGACAGTGGGTTTACGGCGGGACGGGTCAGACCCGGTAGCCGGAGCCGGGGACGGTGACGATCACCGGCGGGTCGCCGAGCTTGCGGCGCAGGGTCATCACGGTGACCCGGACCACGTTGGTGAACGGGTCGGTGTGCTCGTCCCAGGCCTTTTCGAGCAGCTGCTCGGCGGAGACCACGGCGCCGCCGGCCCGCATCAGGACCTCCAGCACGGCGAACTCCTTGGGAGCGAGCTGCACCGGCTTTCCGTCCCGGATCACCTCGCGGCGGCCCGGGTCCAGGCTGATCCCGGCGCGCTCCAGCACGGGCGGCAGCGGGACGGTGGCGCGCCGGCCCAGGGCGCGGACGCGGGCGACCAGCTCGCTGAACGCGAACGGCTTCGGGAGGTAGTCGTCGGCGCCGATCTCCAGGCCCTCGACCCGGTCGCTGATGTCGCCGGAGGCGGTCAGCATGATCACCCGGGTGGCCAGGCCCTGCTCGACGATCCGGCGGCAGACGTCGTCGCCGTGCACCAGCGGGAGGTCCCGGTCGAGCACCACCACGTCGTAGTCGTTCACGGCGATCCGCTGCAGCGCGGCCTCCCCGTCGTAGACGACGTCGACCGCCATGGCCTCCCGGCGCAGACCGGTGGCGACGGCCTCGGCGAGCAGCTGCTCGTCCTCGACGACGAGTACCCGCACGGTGGTTTCCCTTCTCCCGGAGCGGCCCAGGCCGTGCTGCCCGTGCGGGCCGTGGTGCGCCGGGCGCGGATCCGGACAGATGGATCCGACGGTGCCTCCATCCTGCCTGGTCGCGCGGTAAAGCAGTCGTAAGTCCGGTGCGCCGACGGCGAAAACGGAGGCTCCGGGTGCCGGTTGGACTGTGACTCGGGCAACTTTCCGGCAAGTTGAGGTTTCCCGGGGCCCCGGGTGGGGAGGACACGTGCACACCGTGATGCCGCCCCGTGGCGGCTTTTCACGGCCACCACCCGCCGAGTGCCCCATCCGCACCGGCCGTGGATCGAGAGCCACCGGGTCGCGACTCAAGCGTCGCCCGAGCGCCCGACCGGATCCTGCACCGGTCGTGGTGTCCGTCCGGGGTTCATCCGATTCCGTGCCGGGGGGTGTCTCGGACCGTGCCCGTCCGACACAGGAAAAGGGGGCCCGTATGGACGCCTTCACCGCCGGAATCCTTCAGCGGATCAAGAACGCCGAGCAGGATCTGCACCGCGCGATCGAGTCCGGGGACGAGTTCCTGGCCGAGGTCGAGCAGTCCGAGCTGGAAGACCTCCAGCGTCTCGCCGCCGAACACGGCGTCGACCCGATGCTCGGATCGCACCGCTCCGCCGCCTGATCCCCTCCTTCAACGCACCAGCGAGCCCTGGCACGGTTTCCCGAGCCAGGGCCTTTCGCTGTCCGTCGGCGGTGCTCAGTCGTGCCAGGCGCCGAGTTCCTCCAGCCGGGCCTGCAGCGGCTCGAACACGCCGGGCGGGGCGGCCACGGTGAGTTCGCCGTCCGCGGGCAGGCCGGGGCGGGAGCCGGTGAGCGCGCCGGCCTCCTGGGCGATCAGCACGCCGGCCGCCCGGTCCCAGGGGGCCAGGCCGCGCTCGAAGTAGCCGTCGAAGCGGCCGGCGGCGAGGTCGCACAGGTCAACGGCGGCCGCGCCGGCCCGGCGGATGTCGCGGACCTCGCCCATCAGCGCGTGCAGCACCTCGGCCTGGTGCACCCGGCGCTCGCGCAGGTACCCGAAGCCGGTCGCCACCAGTGCCTGGCCCCAGACCGGGGCCGGGCGGACCTGGAGCGGCCTGCCGTTCAGCTGGGCGCCGCGGCCGCGCACCGCCTGGAACAGCTCGCCCCGGGCGGGCACGGACACCACGCCGACCACCGCTTCGCCGTTCAGCTCGGCGGCCACGCTGACCGCCCAGGACGGCAGCCCGTAGAGGTAGTTGACGGTGCCGTCGAGCGGATCGACCACCCAGCGCACGCCGCTGGTGCCGGGGCGGTCGGCGCCCTCCTCGCCGAGGTAGCCGTCGTCGGGGCGGCGGGCCGAGATCAGCTCCAGCACCAGCTTCTCGGAGGCCAGGTCCATCTCGGTCACCACGTCCACCGGGCTGCTCTTGGTGGCGGCCACCCCGAGGTCCTCGGGTCGGCCGTCGCGCAGCAGCTCACCGGCCCGGGTGGCGGCCTCGACGGCGGTGGCGAGCAGGTCGTCCAGCAGTTCCACGATCAGATCCTTCAGGCTTGGGCGGCAGCGGGGCGGGGGGCGCGCGGGTTGGGGCAGCAGGCGACGGCGCACACGTCGTGGCTGGGGCCGAGGGCGCCCAGCGCGCAGCGGGTGACCGGCTCGCCGCGCTGCGCGGCGGCCCGTTCCAGGACGAGTTCGCGCACGGCGGCGGCGAACCGCGGGTCGGCGCCGACGGTGGCGGCCCGGGCGACCGGCAGGCCGAGCTCGGCGGCCTTCGCCACCGCCTCGGTGTCCAGGTCGTACTTGACCTCCATGTGGTCGGAGACGAAGCCGATCGGCACCATCACCACGGCCGCGGCGCCGTCGGCGTGCTGGGCCGCCAGGTGGTCGCAGATGTCCGGCTCCAGCCACGGGATGTGCGGGGCACCGCTGCGGCTCTGGTAGACCAGCTCCCAGGGCCGGTCGGTGATGCCGGTGTGCTCGGCGACCGCGTCGGCGATCAGCCGGGCGACGTCCAGGTGCTGGGCGACGTAGGCGCCGCCCGGGGTGCCTCGGGCCGGGTCGTCGGGGGCGCCGGAGGTCTCCGCCATGGCGGTCGGGATCGAGTGCGTGGTGAATGCCAGCCGGGCGTTCTCCCGTGTGCCGTCCGGGAGTTGGGCAAGTGCGGCGAGGGTGGCGTCGATCATCGGGCGGACGAATCCGGGGTGGTTGTAGAAGTGCCGCAGCTTGTCGACGGTCAGCTCCGGCCGGTCCTCGGCGGCCAGCTGGACGAGCGCGTCGGCCAGGTTCTCCCGGTACTGCCGGCAGCCCGAGAAGCCCGCGTAGGCGCTGGTGGCGAGCACCAGCACCCGCTGGTGCCCGGCGTCGGCGATCTCCCGCAGGGTGTCCACCAGGTACGGGGCCCAGTTCCGGTTGCCCCAGTAGACCGGCAGGTCGAGGCCGTGGTCGGCGAAGTCCTTGCGGAGCGCGGCCAGCAGCTCGCGGTTCTGCTCGTTGATCGGGCTGACGCCGCCGAACAGGAAGTAGTGCTTGCCGACCTCGGTCAGCCGCTCCTTCGGGATGCCGCGTCCCCGGGTGACGTTCTCCAGGAAGGGCACCACGTCCTCGGGGCCCTCCGGCCCGCCGAAGGACAGCAGCAGCAGCGCGTCGTACGGCGCGGGGTCGGTGAGGGTGCGCGTGTCGGGCATGGCTCCGATCCTGCCACTCGCCGCGGTGCGCCCGGTGCGCGCCTTCCAATGGCGGGGTGTCCGAATTATCCGGGGTGCGGACGATGGATCACGGTTCGTAAGCTGTGTGGGCGATAGTTGTGCCTTACGCCTATATCCCGACCGCCCTGCCCCCGTGCCGCACCCCGTCCGACGGAGCCATCCCGTGCTGTCCAGCTACCGCCAGATATTCGCCGCCCCCGGCGCTCTGGCCTTCTCCGCTTCCGGGCTGATCGCCCGCCTGCCGATCTCGATGACCGGGATCGGCACCGTCACCATGCTCGCCGAGATGAAGGGCACCTTCTGGCTCGGCAGCGCGCTGTCCGCCACCCTCGCGGTCTCCGCGGCGGTCCTCGGCCCGTGGATCTCCCGGCTGGTCGACCGGCACGGTCAGCGCCGGATCGCACTGCCCGCCGCCCTGGCCTCGGTACTGGCGGCGGCCGGCCTGCTGCTCGGCGCCCGGACCGGCCTGCCGGACTGGACGCTGTTCGTGTTCGCGGCGGGCATGGGCGTGATGCCCAGCACCGGATCGATGGTCCGCGCCCGCTGGGCCCACCTGTACCGGGACGAGCCGCCGAAGCTGCACACCGCGTACTCCTTCGAGGCGGTCGCGGACGAGCTCTGCTTCATCGTCGGCCCGATCCTCGCGGTCTCGCTGGCCACCACGGTGTTCCCCGAGTCCGGCGTGCTGCTGGCCGGGATCTTCCTGGTGGTCGGCATCCTGCTGTTCACCGGCCAGCGGCGCACCGAGCCGCCGGTGCATCCGGCCACCCAGCACGCCGGGCCCGCGGTGATCGCCAACCGGGGCCTGCAGATCCTGGTGATGACGCTGGTCGCCACCGGCGGTGTGTTCGGCTCGGTCGAGGTGGTCACCGTCGCCTTCGCCAAGGCCCAGCAGCACACCGGCGCCTCCGGCCCGGTGCTCGCCGTCTACGCGCTGGGCTCCTGCCTGGCGGGCGCGGTGTTCGGCACCCTGAAGCTGTCCGGCTCGATGGCCCGCCGTTTCCTGGTCGGGGTGACGGTGATGGCCGCCGGCATGGTGCCGCTGATCCTCGCCGCGCAGCTGATGCACGGCACCGCCGCGCTGGTGGGCGTCGGCACCGCGCTGTTCCTGTCCGGTCTGGCCATCTCGCCGACCCTGATCACCGCGATGGCGCTGGTCGAGCGCCTGGTCCCGGCCGCCCAGCTGACCGAGGGCATGACCTGGACCACCACCGGCATGGCGCTGGGCGTGGCGATCGGCTCCTCGGTGGCGGGCCTGGTGGTGGATGCCAGTGGCGCGGCCAACGGCTACTGGGTGCCGGTCGCCGCCGCGGGCTTCGGGGCGCTCGCCGCGTACGCCGGCATGTCCCGGCTGCGCCACCAGCTGGCCGTAGCCGAGCAGGCGCCCGTCCCGGAGGCCGTCGCCTCCTAGGGTCTGCCCGGCCCCGGCGTCCACGATGTGAGCCGCCCTCATGTTGGGCCCTTCGGGCCATGGACCTGCGCCCGAGGCAGTGACTACGCTCCCCCCTACCCACCGGTAGAACCGGCAGGCGGGACACGCGAGCGGGAGGGCTCTGGAGATGACCGAGGTCTGGCGGAACTGGGCGGGAAACCAGAGCGCGCGGCCCGCGCAGGTGGTGGCACCGGGCTCGGTCGAGGAACTGGCCTCGGTGATCAAGACGGCCGCCGAGGCCGACCGCCCGGTGAAGGCGGTCGGCTCCGGCCACTCGTTCACCGCGATCGCCGCCGCCGGCGACGCCGTGATGGTGCGCCCGGACCGGCTGACCGCGGTGCGCGGGATCGACCGTGCGGCCGGCACCGTCACTGTCGAATCGGGCCTGCCGCTGCACAAGCTGAACCGGCTGCTGGCGGCGGCCGACCTGTCGCTGACCAACATGGGCGACATCGAGGTGCAGACGGTGGCCGGCGCCACCAGCACCGGCACCCACGGCACCGGCCGGGACTCCGGCTCGCTGGCGGCGCAGATCCGAGCGGTGGAGATCGTCCTCGCCGACGGCTCGGTGCAGACCTGCTCGGCCACCGAGAACCCCGAACTCTTCCAGGGCGCCCGCCTCGGCCTGGGCGCGCTGGGCGTGATCAGCGCGCTGACCTTCGCCGTGGAGCCGATGTTCCTGCTCAGCGCGCACGAGCAGCCGATGGGCTTCGCCGAGGTGCTCGACCGCTTCGACGAACTGACCGCCGTCAACGAGCACTTCGAGTTCTACTGGTTCCCGCACACCGACCGCTGCTCGACCAAGCGCAACAACCGCAGCCAGGGCCCCGCCGCGCCGCTGCCCGGGTTCAAGGCCTGGCTGGACGACGACTTCGTCTCCAACACGGTCTGGGAGGGCGTCTGCCGGGTGGGCCGGACCTTCCCCGGCGCGATCCCGACCATCGCCCAGATCGCCAGCCGCGCCTGGTCGGAGCGCCGCTTCACGGACCAGGCGTACAAGGTCTACACCAGCCCCCGCAAGGTCCGCTTCATCGAGATGGAGTACGCGGTGCCGCGCGAATCGGCCACCACCGTGCTGCGCGAGCTGAAGGCCCTGGTGGAGCGCTCGAACTGGAAGATCAGCTTCCCCGTCGAAGTCCGGGTGGCCCCGGCCGACGACCTGTGGCTGTCCACCGCGAACGGCCGGGACAGCGTGTACATCGCCGTCCACCTGTACCGGGGCACCCGCGAACTGGGCTACTTCACCGAGGTCGAGAAGCTGATGACAGCCCATCAGGGACGCCCGCACTGGGGCAAGCTGCACACCCGGGACGCCGAGTACCTCTCGTCCGTCTACCCGCACTTCGGCGACTTCACCGCGCTGCGCGACAAGGTCGACCCGGAACGCCGGTTCGCCAACGACTACCTGCGCCGGGTGCTCGGCGCCTGACCGCCGGTCAGCCCGCTGCCCCCGCGGCCGGCGAGGCGCCCTGCCCGGCGGCGCCGACCCCGGCGGGGCCGGGCGAGGCTTCCCCGGTGGGCGCCGGGGAGCCGCCAGCGCTCGGCGAGGCGGAGGGCTCGGGCTTGGTGGACGGCCGGGCCGAGGTACTGGGCGCGGGCGAGCCGGAACTCCCGGACGAGGGAAGGTCGCTCGGCCCGGGCCGGGACGGCTCGCCGCTCGGCGACTGCGTCGGGCCGGGCTGCGGCCGGTCACCCTTGCCACTGCCGCCATCACTGTCGGTGCTGTTGCTGTTGCCGTTGCTGTTGCCGTTGTTGCCGGACGGGCGGGGGTTGAACGAAGTGCCGCTGCCGTCCTGGCCGGTGGTGATGTCGTGCAGCGGTTTTCCGGCCGCGAGTTCCACCGACACGATCGGCACCATCGCAATAACGAACACCAGTGCGGATACCGCCGTGTAGGACTTCCAGGTCCAACGGCGTTTCGCCCGCACCAGCTGCGGCTCGTTCCAGTCCTGGCTGATTCCGCCCTCCGGGACCGGCCGGGGATGCGCGGCCGGCGCGGATTCGGTGCCGCGTTCCACCACGTTGCGCAGTTGTTCCCCGGTGCGCTTGAACAAGTGCTGGAAGACCGCGCTTCCGGTCGTCGCCCCCACCGAGACGACGGCCGCTCCGAGTATCGTTCCGTACACTCCGAGTTCCGAGGCGAGTACCGCACCGACCACCGTCGCCAGCGCGCTCGCCGCGACCTGAGCGACCGTCAGGTCAAGCCGCTTGCGCTCGGGCTTCTGGTCGCCCTGGGCCGCTCCGTGCGCGAACTGCTCCCTCTGCTGCGGCATCCAGCCCCCTCGGTCGGCGTGTTGGAATTTCGAACAAGTCTCTCCATCTTGCCCAAAGAAGGACACAAGGGTCGAAAATCCGGTTGCTCCCGGTCGATATATGTGAAGATGATCACCGTCGGTTGATCATCGGCCGTCCATTGGGGTGCCCACTCTTGAGATTCCGATGATTCGCGGGACACTTGAGCGGCGAGCCGCCCCTGTGGATGCCACGAATGGAGTACTGTTCGTGGAGCCTGAGCCTTCGGTCCCGCCTGTCGACACTCCGTCAGACGATGGCCCGGCGCCCGGGTGCGATGTCGACCGTCGACGTGGCAAACAGGCAACCGTGCCACAGCGGCGCGCCCGGGTGAAAGCCCGACACGCCGGGTAACTCTGCAAGGTTGTGGCCACTCGCCAGCGGGCAGGCCACACTCAGTACGGGAGCAGCGACGCAGGTGACGTCGGCAGGCACCACCCGGGAGGTAACCGTGCCCGAACTGCGCGTCGTGGCCGTCAGCAACGACGGCACACGGCTGGTGCTCAAGGCTGCCGACAGCACGGAGTACACCCTTCCGATCGACGAGCGGCTGCGCGCCGCCGTCCGGGGTGACCGGCCGCGGCTCGGCCAGATCGAGATCGAGGTGGAGAGCCACCTCCGCCCGCGGGACATCCAGGCGCGGATACGAGCCGGTGCCTCCGCCGAGGAGGTCGCGCAGGCCGCCGGCATCTCCGTCGAGCGAGTGCGCCGCTTCGAGGGTCCGGTGCTGGCCGAGCGCGCCTTCATGGCCGAGCGGGCCCGCAAGACGGCGATCCGCCGCCACGGCGAGTCCACCGGCCCCCAGCTCGGCGAAGCCGTCGCCGAGCGGCTCGCGCTGCGCGGTGCCGAGAAGGACACCGAACGCTGGGATTCCTGGCGCCGCGACGACGGCACCTGGGAAGTCATCCTCGTCTACCGCGCCGAGGGCGAGACCCGGCGTGCCGCCTGGTCCTACGACCCGCCGCGCCGGCTGGTGCAGCCGAACGACGACGAGGCCCGCGCGCTGATCGGCGAGAACGTCGAACGCGAGGAGGACTCGGTCTTCCCGTTCATCCCGCGGATCGCCCGGCTCCCCCAGGATCGCCCGGCCCGCCCGATGATCGAGCGTCCCTCCGCCGACCGCATCATGCACCGCGAGGCAGTCGCCGCGGTCTCCCCCGAACGGGACTCGCTCACCAGCCTGTTGGACGTGGTGCCCTCCTACCGCGGCGACCTGACCCCGGTCGGGCCGAGCGTGGAGTCCACGGTCACCGAGGAGCCGGAGGAGATCGACGAACCCGCGAGTGCGCCTGCGGCGAGCGTCGGCGCGGGCTCCGCGTACGCGGACATCCTGATGCCCCGCTCGGTCTCCCCGCACCGCGACCGCATGGTCGGCGCGACCGACCGCCAGGCCGAGGCGGACGGCGTCCGCCCCGGGCGGCGGGCGACGGTGCCGAGCTGGGACGAGATCGTCTTCGGCTCCCGCCGCAAGAAGCCGGAGTAAGAACGCGGTAGGGCACGAAACCAGGGGCCTAAGCGACCGGGTTGGCCGGGTCGGCAGACCACTCGCTCCAGGAGCCCGGGTACAGCGCAGCGCCCTTGTGGCCCGCGAGTTCCAGGGCGAGGAGTTGGTGCGCGGCCGTGACGCCGGAGCCGCAGTAGACGGCGGTGCGGGTGGGGTCGGTGACGCCGAGGGCCGCGAATCGGCGAGCCAGATCCGCTGCGGGGAGGAAATGCCCGTCCAGCGCGAGATTCTCTGTCGTGGGGGCGGAGGCCGCGCCGGGGATGTGGCCGGCGCGGGGGTCGATGGGCTCGGTCTCGCCCCGGTAGCGCTCACCGGCCCTCGCGTCCAGCAGCAGTCCGGTGCGGGCGAGTTCGGCCGCCTGCGCGGCGCCGACGGCGGGCAGGTGGCCGGGGTTGACCGTGAAGTCGCCGTCGGCGGCGGCCGGCGTCTCGGTGGTGACCGGCTGCCCGGCGGCGAGCCACCCGGCGAGGCCGCCGTCGAGGACCCGGACGTCGGGGTGGCCGGCCCAGCGGAGCAGCCACCAGGCGCGGGCGGCGGAGAGCGAGGGGCCGGCGTCGTAGGCGACCACGGGTCGCGCCGCGGTGACGCCGGCCCGGCGCAGCGCGGCCGTGAGGCGGTCGGTGCCGGGCAGCGGGTGGCGGCCTGCGGTGCCGGGCGGGTCGGCGAGGTCGTGGTCGAGGTCGAGGTAGTGCGCGCCGGGCAGGTGGCCCTTGGCGTACTCCTCGGCGCCGGGCGGGCCGCCGAGCTGCCAGCGGATGTCGAGCAGTACCGGCGGGTGGGGGGTGTCGAGCGCGGCGGCGAGTTCGGCGGCGGTGATCAGCGGCGAGGTCATGCTGCCATTGTGGCGCGGCAACCGACCTGGCGGGGCGTCAGCCTTCGAACGGGAGAACGTCCGGGGAGAGCACGGCGGCCCGGGCGGTGGCCGCGGTGAGGCGGCGGCGGTGGTGGCGCCGGCAGAGCACCTCGTAGCCGATCTCGTCCTCGTTGACGGCGACGTCGCCGACCACGACCTGGGCTCCCTCGACCACCATGACGCCGCCGACGGTGCGGGCGTTGTGGGTGGCGCGGGCGCCGCACCAGCAGAGGGCCTCGACCTGGAGGACCTCGACCCGGTCGGCGAGTTCGATCAACCGCTGGGAGCCGGGGAACAGCTTGGTGCGGAAGTCGGTGGTGATCCCGAAGGTGAACACGTCGATGCCCAACTCGTCCACGATGCGGGCGAGTTGGTCGATCTGTCCGGCGGAGAAGAACTGCGCTTCGTCGCAGATCAGGTAGTCGACCTTGCCGCCGGCGGAGAGCAGGTTGACCACGTAGGTCTGGAACTCGAACGCGTCGCCGACCTCGACCGCTTCGGCGCGCAGGCCGAGGCGGCTGGAGATGGTGGCGGCGCCGGCCCGGTCGTGGCGGGTGAAGATGATGCCCTGCCGGCCGCGGGCGGTGTGGTTGTGGTCCATCTGGAGGGCGAGCGTTGACTTGCCGCAGTCCATCGTGCCCGAGAAGAACACCAGTTCAGCCATGGGTGGAGCGTCAGCCTTTCGGGCGTGGGTGGTTGACGGGCCGGTCTCAGCCACGGACTTCGAGCAGCGGGACGAGTTGTTCGACGGGGGTCATCGAGCCGTGCAGGCCGACCATCTGGGACTCGCCGGGCTCGTTGCGGCTGGCGATGATCGCGATGTCGTCGCGCGCGGCGGCGACCACGTCGCCGATCCGGTGGTAGACCCGTTCGTCCACCTCGGGGCCGAACCAGCCCGCGGCGATGGCCTGGTCGCGGGTGGCGACCCACATCTGCTCGCCGAGCACCTCGCTCCACACGGCGTGCACGTCGCCGGCCGCACCGGGGTGGGCGTACACGTGGCGGGCGCGGCCCTCGCCGCCGAGCAGGGCGACGCCGGCCGAGAGTTCCCAGTCCTCGTCGAAGTCGATCCGGTTCTCCGGGGTGACGTCGATCATGCCGTGGTCGGCGGTGATGTAGAGGGCGGAGCGCGGCGGGAGTTGTTCGGCGAGGCGGCGGGCGAGCCGGTCGACGGTGGACAGGGTGAGCCGCCACTCGTCGGAGTCGACGCCGAAGCGGTGCCCGGCGGCGTCGAGTTCGCTCAGGTACGTGTAGACCAGGGCGCGGTCGTGTTCGGCCAGCCAGGCGGCGGCCCGGTCCATCCGTTCCTCGCCGGTGGTGCGGCCGAGGAAGGTGCCGCCGGAGAGCGCGACCTGGGTGAGCGGGGTGGTGGCGAACAGCGGGGAGGAGACCTGCGCGGTGGCCACCCCCGCGAGGTGCGCCTGTTCGAAGACGGTCGGATAGGGCTGCCAGGCGTGCGGGTCCACGGGCGGCTGCCAGCGCAGCTGGTTCATCAGCTGCCCGCGGCCCGGGATCGCCACCGTGTACCCGGCCAGTCCGTGCTGCCCCGGCGGCAGGCCGGTGCCGACGGAGGCCAGCGAGGTGGCGGTGGTGGACGGGAACCCGGCCGTGATCGGCGTGCCCGCGGCGATCAGCGAGGTGAGGAACGGCGCCCAGTCGGGGTGCCGGCGGATCAGCTCCCAGCCGAGGCCGTCCACCAGGAAGACACACACCCGGTCGGCGGGCTCCAGCGGCAGCGTGGGCCGGTAGCCGGGCACGCCGAGGCCCGCCGCCAGGGTGGGCAGCAGGTCGGAGAGGGCGGCGCAGCCGTAGCGCGGGGCGGGGGCGTCGGCGGGGTCGAGCGGTTCGAACGAGTCGTAGCCGTGATGCATGCCAGGCTCAGCCGTTGCCCACGGTCGCCTCGGACAGTGCCCGGGCGAACACCAGCGCCTGGGCGACCGTCTCCGGGCCGTCCCCGGCCTCGCTGACCCGCAACGACAGGTCGTCGGCGGTGGCGGAGCCGGTGTAGCCGTGGTCCGCCTCGCAGTTGGGGTCGGAGCAACCGGCCGGCTCCAGGTCGAGGCGCTGCACGGCACCCCAGCCGATGGTGAGGACGACCTCGCGGGGCAGGGTGCCGGGGGTGTAGGTCTCCGGGTTGGCGACCATGCGGCTGATCACCACGGAGTTGATCCGGTCCAGCCGGACCGTCTCGGTGGAGGTGGTGGCGTACGGAACGGGCGTGGCCGCGTCGCCGTTCTGCTCGTCGGTGTGGCTGACCACGAAGCGGGACGGGGTGAGCACCAGCACGGTGACGTGTCGGCGGACCTCGTTCGCGTCGAAGGTGGTCTCCTGGTGCACCAGGTACGAGCTGATCGGCTCGGGGCCCACCGCGGACTCCACCGCCTCGGAGACCAGCGCCGGGTAGTAACCGCTGCGCTCGATCGCGGACCGCAGGTCCTGCGTGGTGGTACCGGTCTTCGCCATATCTCCATCCTGGCATGTCCCGCCGGTCCGGCGGGTGGCACTGCGCCGGGGTCGCCCGGCCCGTCGTCCTGCCGTCCGGCCCGGGGGTTGCCCGCTCCTGCCGGGCGGGCAACCACGCAAGGTTACAGCGTGCTCATGGCGCGCGGTCCCAGATCGGTGCGGACCGGCAGCGGGGCGATTCGCACCCGGGCGCCCAGCACGGTCAGGCCGTGCGGGGCGACCACCACGGGTTCCAGGTCCACGGAGGCGATCTCGGGCAGGTCGTCGACCAGGCGGGAGACCCGCAGCAGCAGCTCCTCCAGGGCGCCGGTGTCCACCGCCTCCGCGCCGCGCCAGCCGAACAGCAGCGGCGCGGCCCGGACCTCGCGGATCAGTTCGGCGACGTCCCGGTCGGTGGCCGGGACCAGGCGGTGGGCGACGTCACCGAGCAGTTCGGCGGGGGCGCCGGCCAGGCCGAAGGACAGGATGGTGCCGACCGCCGGGTCCACGGCGGCGCCGATCACGGTGTCCACGCCGCGCGGGGCCAGCCGCTGCACCACCAGCTCCGCCTGCGCGGCGCCGCCCAGCAGGGCGTCCAGCTCGCGGTGGGCGCGGCGCAGTTCGGCCTCGCTGGTGAGGTCGAGCCGGACGCTGCCGAGGTCGGGCCGGTGGCGCAGGTGTTCGGCGGTGGCTTTCAGCGCAACGGGGTAGCCGAGCGTGGCCGCCGCCTTGACGGCGCTGTTCTCGTCGGGTGCGGCCAGCGTCGGGCTGACCTGGATGCCGTAGTGGCCGAGCAGGGCGGCGGCGTCGGGATCGGGCAGGGTGACCCGGGCTCCGCCGGACTGCAGCCGGGCGGCGACCGCCTCACGGCTGCCCAGCGCCTGCTCGACCAGGGCGCGGGCGGCGCTCTCGTCCACGCCGTCGAGTTCGGGGACCCGGGCGGTCTGCTCGGCCTCGGCGCTGCGGCGGCGCCACTTCGCGTAGCGCACCGCGTCGGCCAGGGCGTGGACGGCGCGTTCGGGGGCCGGGTAGGCGGGCACTCCCCCGGCCCGCAGGCGGGCGACCAGGGCGGGCAGCGCGAGGTGGGCGAGCAGCAGCGGCTTGCCGAGTTCCCGGCCGCGCTCGGCGGCGTCCAGCAGCGCCTGGGCGATCTCCGGGGCGTCCTCGACCTGTTCGGGCGCGGACTCGGGGCCGCCCAGCACGCCGATCGGCGGGATGGCGACGGCGATCACCGCGTCCACCTGCGGGTCACTGAGCGCGGTGTCCAGGGCTATCCGGAAGTTCTCGCCGCTGGCGCCGGTGGTCAGGTCGACGGGGGTGCGCGGGCGCAGGCCGGTGCCCAGGCAGGTGTCGTAGGTGAGCAGGCCGAGCGAGTCGGAGTTGCCGACGACGGCGACCTTGTTGCCGGCCGGGAGTGGCTGGCCTGCCAGCAGTTCGCCGGTGTCGAACAGTTCGGTGATGGTGTCCACCCGGATCACGCCGGCCTGCTGGAACAGCGCGTCCACGGTGGCGTCGCGCAGCCGGGTGGCGGCGGGCTGGACGGCGTGGCCGGGCGGCAGGCTGCCGGTGTGCCGGGCGCCCTTGAGCACCACCACCGGCTTGGCGGCGGCCAGCCGGCGGGCGATCCGGGTGAACTTCCGCGGGTTGCCGAAGGATTCGAAGTAGAGCAGCACCACCCCGGTGGCGGCGTCCTCCTCCCAGTACTGGAGCAGGTCGTTGCCGGAGACGTCGGCCCGGTTGCCGACCGAGGCGAAGGAGGAGATGCCCAGGCCGCGCCGGTGGGCGGCCTCCAGCAGCGCGACGCCGATCGCGCCGGACTGGCAGAACACGCCGAACGGTCCGCGGCCGGGCAGCACCGGGGCCAGCGAGGCGTTCAGCCGGTGCTCGGGGTCGGTGTTGATCAGGCCGAAGGCGTTCGGGCCGACCACCCGCATGCCCGCGGCCCGGGCCTGCCGGACCAGTTCGCGCTGCCGGTCGCGCCCGTCCGGGCCGGTCTCGGCGTACCCGGCGGTGACCACCACCAGGCCCCGCACACCGTGCGCGCCGCACTCGGCGACCACGGCCGGGACGGCGGACTCCGGCACCGCGATCACCGCGAGGTCCACCGGACCGCGAATGTCCAGCACCGAGCGGTGGGTGGGGACGCCGTCCAGCTCGGTGCCGGGCTCGACGGTGCGGTTCACCGCGTACACCGGGCCGTCGAAACCCGCCCGGATGTCGCGCAGCAGCGCCCGGCCGACCGACTGCGGGTTGCGCGAGACCCCGATCACGGCGATCGAACGGGGCGTCAGCAGGCGCTGCACGGAATGGGCTTCGGCGCGGTGTTCACGGGCCCGCATCACCGCCAGCGAGGCGGCGGTCGGCTCCAGGTCGAACTCCAGGTGCACCACGCCGTCGGCGAAGCTGCGCCGCTGGGTGTAGCCGGCGTCGGTGAACACCTTCACCATCTTCCGGTTCTCCGGCAGCACTTCGGCCGTGAACCGGCGGATGCCGCGCTCCTGGGCCACCGCCGCGATGTGCTCCAGCAGCGCGGACGCGATGCCGCGCCCCTGGTGGGCGTCCTGCACCAGGAACGCCACCTCGGCGTCCGTGCCGGTGGTGGACGGCATGCCCGCCTTGTCGATCCGGTCGTAGCGGACGGTGGCGATGAACCGGTCCCGCACCACCAGCGCGAGACCGACCCGGTTCACGTAGTCGTGGTGCGTGAACCGGCGCACGTCCTTGTCGGACAGGTGCGGGTACGGGGCGAAGAACCGGAAGTACTTCGACTGGTCGGAGACCTGCTCGTAGAACTCCACCAGCCGGTCCGCGTCGTCCGCGGTGATCGGTCTGATCCGGGCCGTGCCGCCGTCGCGCAGCAGGACGTCGGCCTCCCAGTGCTGCGGATAACCGTGCTCGGCCTCTTCGCGCGCCATGGCGTGCTTGACGGTGTCGTGCTCCACGGTCGTCAGGGTAGCCGTCGGCGAGCCTGATGGCGCCGCCCCTGCCGGGGACGGCACTCTGACCCTGCTCGCCGCCCGGCCGTAACAGCACCGGCGTGCAACACTGGTCTAGACAACACCTGCACCACCTTGCACCACCTGAAAGGCACCTCTCATGGCTGAGCGCCGCGTCACCATCGGTTGGGCCGAGGGCCTGCACGCCCGTCCCGCCTCGATCTTCGTCAAGGCCGTCACCTCCACCGGCGTCCCGATGACCATCGCCAAGGAAGGCGGCACCCCGGTCAACGCCGGCTCCATGCTCGGCGTGCTCACCCTCGGCGCGGAGGGCGGCGAGACGGTGATCCTGTCGGCGAGCGCGGAGGGCGCGGACGCGGCGCTGGACCGGGTCGCGAAGATGGTGCACGAGGGCCTGGACGAACTGCCGGCGGCGTAGCTTCAGCAGCGCGCTTCGCGTTCCGCCGCTTCCGGCCCCCGTTTCCGACCCGCAGCAGCACGGCCGCACCGCTGTCCCCCGCGGCGGCCCCTCCCCGAAATTCGCATGCGGGCCGCCCCGCCGGCGGCGTACTGTCGGCCCCATGCCGACGCCCCGCATCTCCTAGCAAGAGGACCAGCTTCCACGCCACCCGTGTGTCCTCTTGCTGTTCCGGAGCGTCCTTTCATGATCACCGTTCGTGGTCTCGACGTGCGCGTTGGCGCGCGTCTGCTGCTGCACAACCTCTCCTTCCACCTCGCACCGGGCGACCGGGTCGGCCTGGTCGGCCGCAACGGCGCGGGGAAGACCACTCTTCTCTCCACTCTGGCCGGCCTCGCCGAGCCCGCCGCCGGAACCATCGCGCGGACGGGTTCGACCGGGTACCTGCCGCAGGATTCCCGCGCCGCGGACCCGGCCGTCCCGGTGCTGGACCGCATCCTGTCCGCATCCGGGATGGACGGCGCGCAGCGCGCACTGCGCACCGCGGAATCCGCGATGGCCACGGCCGAAGGGGCAGCGCTGGAGCGTGCGATGAACGCCTACGCCCGGGCCGAAGCCGCCTTCCAGCGGTGCGGCGGGTACACCGCGCAGGCGGAGGCGGCCCGGGTCGCGGCGGGCCTGGGGCTGCCCGAGCGGCTGCTGGAGCAGCCGGTCGGCGACCTGTCGGGCGGGCAGAAACGCCGGGTGGAGCTGGCCCGGATCCTGTTCGCCGATCACGACACACTGCTGCTGGACGAACCCACCAACCACCTGGACGCCGAGTCGGTGGCCTGGCTGCGCGGCTTCCTGGCGTCCCACCGGGGCGGGCTGGTGCTGATCAGCCACGACCTGGAGCTGATCGCCGCGACGGTGAACCGGGTGTTCCACCTGGATCCGCAGCGGGCCGCGCTGGACGTGCACAACACCGGCTGGTCGACGTACCTGACGCAGCGGGCGGCGGACGAACGGCGGCGGGCCAGGGAGCGGGCGAACGCGGAGCGCAAGGCGTCGAGCCTGCACGCGCAGGCGGAGAAGATGAAGGCCAACACGAACACCGCCTCGGCGGCGAAGTCGATGGCCAAGCGGGCGGACCGGCTGCTGGCGGGAACGGAGCCGGTGCGCAAGGCCGAGCGGACGGCGCGGATCCGGCTGCCGGAGCCCGCGCCGTGCGGGCGGATCCCGCTGGGCGCGATCAGCCTGGCGAAGGCGTACGGGGAGCACCGGGTGCTGGCCGGCGTGGACCTGGCGGTGGACCGGGGCAGCCGGCTCGTGGTGCTCGGCCCGAACGGGGCGGGCAAGACCACCCTGCTGCGGCTGCTCGCGGGCCGCGAACTCCCGGACGGCGGGCGGACGGTGGCGGGCCCGGGCCTGCGGCTGGGCTACTTCGCGCAGGAACACGACACGCTCGTCCCGAACCGCACCGTGTTCGAGCATCTGTCGGCCGCCGCACCGCACTTGACGGACGGCGAGGTGCGTGCCGCCCTCGGATCGTTCCTGTTCGGCGGGGCGGACGCGGACAAACCGGCCGGGGTGCTCTCCGGCGGCGAGAAGACCCGGCTGGCCCTGGCCTGCCTGGTGCACTCGGGCGCCAACGTGCTGCTGCTGGACGAGCCGACCAACAACCTCGACCCGGCCTCCCGGGACGAGGTGCTGCGGGCGGTCGCCGGGTACCCGGGCGCGATGGTGATGGTCACCCACGATCCGGACGCGCTCGCCGCGCTGCGCCCGGACCGGGTGCTGCTGCTGCCGCAGGCGCACGAGGACCTGTGGCACGACCGCTACCGCGCGCTGGTGGAAGCCGGAGCCTAGCCGCCGGTCGGCCGCGGTCGGGCTGCCGCTCGACGCACGCACCCACGCGGTGGTGATCGCGTGGATTCGGTCCGGTGGTGCCCGGATTCCAGGCACCACCGGGCCGCTGGCGTCGTGTCAGCCCTTGACGCAGATCACCTGCTTGAGGTGCGCGACCACCTCGACCAAGTCCTTCTGCTGGGCCATGACCTTCTCGATCGGCTTGTAGGCGCCCGGGATCTCGTCGACCACGCCGGAGTCCTTGCGGCACTCGACGCCCGCGGTCTGCTCGACCAGGTCCTTGGTGGTGAAGCGCTTCTTCGCGGCCGTCCGGCTCATCTTGCGGCCGGCGCCGTGCGAGGCCGAGTTGAAGGAGGCCGCGTTTCCGAGGCCCTTCACGATGTACGAGCCGGTGCCCATGGAGCCGGGGATGATGCCGTACTCGCCGGAACCGGCCCGGATCGCGCCCTTGCGGGTGACCAGCAGGTCGACGCCGTCGTAGCGCTCCTCGGCGACGTAGTTGTGGTGGCAGGAGATCATCTCGTCGAAGGTGACCTTGGCCTTGGGCAGTTCACGCCGGACCGCGTCCTGGAACAGGGCCATCATCAGCGCCCGGTTGTGCTTGGCGTACTCCTGCGCCCAGAACAGGTCGGAGCGGTAGGCGGCCATCTGCGGGGTGTCGGCGATGAAGACCGCGAGGTCGCGGTCGATCAGGCCCTGGTTGTGCGGCAGCGACTGGGCGATCGACATGTGGTGCTCGGCGAGCTCCTTGCCGATGTTGCGCGAGCCGGAGTGCAGCATCAGCCAGACCGCGCCGTCGTCGTCCAGGCAGAGCTCGATGAAGTGGTTGCCGCCGCCGAGGGTGGCCATCTGCTGGGCGGCCCGCTCGCGCCGCCAGCGCACCTCGGGGGCGATGCCGTCGAAGCGCTGCCAGAAGTCGTTCCAGCCGGTGGTGGACTGCCCGTGCAGCCGCAGCCGGCCCGGCTCGATCGGGTCGGTGTGCAGGCCGCGGCCGACCGGGATGGCCTGCTCGATCCGGTGCCGCAGGTGCGACAGGTCGTCCGGCAGGTCCTTCGCGGTGAGCGAGGACTTCACGGCCGTCATTCCGCAGCCGATGTCGACGCCGACCGCGGCCGGGCAGACCGCGCCCTTCATGGCGATGACGGAGCCCACGGTGGCGCCCTTGCCCAGGTGGACGTCCGGCATCACGGCGAGGCCGTGCAGCCACGGCAGGGTGCTGATGTTGCGCAGCTGCTGCAGGGCCTGGCCCTCGACGGTGGCCGGGTCGGTCCACATCCGGATCGGTACCCGGGCGCCCGGAATCTCGGTGTACGACATGCTGGTTCGACCTCCAGGGTCCGTGAGTTCATGGTGCCGCACGGAAACGCCCGGTGCGGCGGCGGGGAAGATCAGGGGGCGGCCCGGCGAAGCGGGACCGCGGGCGGCAGACGGTGCTGCGCGGCGACTGCTCAGGCAGTTCGGGACGAACGGTGGAAGGGCAGCCTCGGGGAGCGTCGTCGTGGCTCGACCCGCATGGTGACCGCCTCCTTCCGCCTCGCGACGGCCGCGCGTCTCTCGCCCGGCCGGGGATATCTACCCACGTCCGGTGGCAGCGGCGCAATCGATTAAAACGCGGAGGGTCCGGCGGGGCTGACGCCCCGTCGGACCCTCGTGAACGACCAGGTCAGTTGGGGATGACCGTGACGTCCCCGATGCCGAGCGCCTTGATCGGCTCGGCGATCACCGAGGCATCGCCGACCAGCACGGTGACCAGCCGGTCCGGCGGGAAGGCGGCGACCACGGCGCGGGTGGCCGCGTCGGTGTCGAGCTCGGCCAGCTGCCGGTACAGCTCGGCCTGGTAGGTGTCGGGCAGGTACTGCTCGACCTGGTCGGCCAGGGTGGCGGCGACCGACCCGGCCGTCTCGTACTTCAGCGGGGCGACGCCGACCAGGAACTGCACGGCCTCCTCGCGCTCGCCGTCGGTCAGGCCCTCGGCGGCCAGCGTGCGCAGGATGGTCCAGGTGTCCTGCAGCGCGGGCGCGGTGGACTCGGTGTCCACCGAGCCGCTGATCGCCAGCAGTCCGCGCCCGGAGCCGTCGGCGGCGGAGCGCAGCGACTGGGCGAACGCCCGGACGCCGTAGGTGTAGCCCTTCTCCTCGCGCAGCACCCGGTCGAGCCGGGAGGTGAGGGTGCCACCGAGGCAGTAGATGCCGAGGACCTGCGCGGCCCACGCCGGGTCGTGCCGGTCCGGGCCGATCCGGCCGATCAGCAGCTGGGTCTGCACCGAGCCGGGCCGGTCGACGATGACCACCCGGCCGGTGTCGTCGGCGACCACCGGGCCGTGCACCGACGGCTCGACGCTCTCGCCGGTCCACCGGCCGAGGGTGGACTCCAGCAGGGCGGCCAGGTCTACGCCGGCGAGGTCGCCGACCACCACGACGGTGGCGGTGGACGGGCGCAGGTGGGCGTCGTAGTACGCCTTCACCGCGTCCCGGTCGATCCGCTTGACGCTGTCGGTGGAGCCGGCCCGCGGCCGGGACAGCCGGTCGGACTCGGCGAACAGCGCGGCGTACAGCGCCTTGGCGGAGCGCCGGGACGGGTTGGCCTGCTCGTGGACGATCTCGTCGAGGCGGTTGGCGACCAGCCGCTCGATCTCCTCCGCGGGCAGCGCCGGCACCCGCAGGGCGTCGCCGAGCAGGGTGAGGCCGCGCTCCAGCCGGGAGGCCGGGACCTCCAGCGAGACCCGCAGCGCCGGGTGGTCGGCGTGGGCGTCCAGGGTGGCGCCGGCCCGCTCCAGCTCGGCCGCGAACTCCTCGGCGGTGAGTGTGTCGGTGCCCTCCGAGAGCGCCCGGGCGAGGATCGAGGCGACGCCGTCCAGGCCTTCGGGCTCGGCGGCCAGCGGCGCGTCCAGCACCACGTCGACGGCGACCAGCTGCTGGCCGGGGCGGTGGCAGTGCAGCACCGTCAGGCCGTTGGCGAGGGTGAGCCGTTCGGGAGCCGGGAACGCCCACGGGGTGGGGGTGCCGGGCTTCGGCTGCGGGTGGAAGTCCATCGCCGGGATGTACTGCGCGGGGGTGTCGCTCACGCCGCCGCCTCCTCGTTCTCGGAGCTGTCTTCGTCGGTGCTGTCGTCGGGGGTCGGCTCGTACACCAGCACCGCCCGGTTGTCGGGGCGCAGCCGCGCGGCGGCCAGCTCGCGGACTTCCTCGGCGGTGACGTCGAAGACCTTCGGCAGGGCGCTGTTGAGCAGCTTCGGGTCGCCGAACAGCACGGCGTAGCGGCAGAGTTCGTCGGCGCGGCCGGCCACCGTGGTGAGCCGGTCCAGCCACTCGCGCTCGATCTGGGCCTGGGCGCGCTCGAGTTCCTCGGCGGTGGGGCCCTCGGCGGCGAACCGGGCGAGCTCCTCGTCAACGGCGGTCTCGATCTGCTCCAGGGTGGCGCCGGCCCCGGCCTTGACGTCCAGCCAGCCCAGCGAGGGCGCGCCGGCCAGCCGCAGCAGGCCGAAGCCGGCCGCGACGGCGGTGCGGTCGCGGCGGACCAGCCGGTTGTACAGCCGGGAGGACTCGCCGCTGCCGAGGATGGTGAGCGCGAGGTCGGCGGCGTCGGCCTGCCGGGTGCCGTCGTGCGGCAGCCGGTAGGCGGCCATCAGGGCGCGGGAGGGGACGTCCTCGCGGATCAGCTCGCGGGCCTCGCCGTTCATGGTGTCGGGCAGGCTGCCGTCGCGCGGCGGCTGCTTGCCGTCGTGGGCGGGGATGGAGCCGAAGTACTTCTCCACCCAGGCGATGGTCTGCTCGGGGTCGAGGTCGCCGACGATCGACAGCACCGCGTTGTTGGGCGCGTAGTACGTCCGGAAGAACGTCCGGGCGTCCTCCAGGGTGGCGGCGTCCAGGTCGGCCATCGAGCCGATCGGGGTGTGGTGGTAGGGGTGTTCGCCGGGGAAGGACAGCGCGGTGAGCTTCTCGAACGCGGTGCCGTAGGGCACGTTGTCGTAGCGCTGGCGGCGCTCGTTCTTCACCACGTCGCGCTGGTTCTCCATGGACGTGTCGTCCAGGGCGGCCAGCAGCGAGCCCATCCGGTCGGCCTCCAGCCAGAGCGCGAGCTCCAGTTGGTGCGCGGGCATGGTCTCGAAGTAGTTGGTGCGCTCGAAGCTGGTGGTGCCGTTGAGCGAGCCGCCGGCGCCCTGGACCAGTTCGAAGTGCCCGTTGTTGGAGACGTTCGCCGAGCCCTGGAACATCAGGTGCTCGAAGAGGTGGGCGAGACCGGTGCGCCCCTTCACCTCGTGCCGGGAGCCCACGTCGTACCACAGGCACACGGCGGTGACCGGAGTGAGGTGGTCCTCGGAGAGCACTACGCGCAGGCCGTTGGCCAGGCGGTGTTCGGTGATGGCGAGGCCGCTGGCGGGGCCGGGGTTGGCCATGCGGGGTCCTTCCCGTCGTCGGTTCCGGAGTGTCCGGGCCGGGGGCTTGTGACGTCCCCCATTCTGGTGCAACGCCCGGTGCCGCCGTCAGGTGTCCGTGCGTCGGGCGCGTTCGCCAGCGGCGGAAGCGGCCCGGGTGACAGGTGGTGTCCCACCGAGGGTCCACAATGGGGGGCGTTCATGCCTTGGCCCTGCCCACCCCAGTACCGCAAGGGAGCCCCGCAGCGATGGCCCGCCGCAGTTCGCCCACCCCGCCGCCCGGTGACTTCGAGGAGCGCATCCTCGATGTCGATGTCGTGGACGAGATGCAGGGCTCGTTCCTGGAGTACGCCTACTCGGTGATCTACTCCCGGGCCCTGCCGGACGCCCGCGACGGCCTGAAGCCGGTGCACCGCCGGATCCTCTACCAGGCCAACGAGATGGGCCTGCGCCCGGAGCGCGGCCACGTCAAGTGCGCCCGCCTGGTCGGCGAGGTGATGGGCCGTCTGCACCCGCACGGCGACGCCTCGATCTACGACGCCGTGGTGCGCATGGCGCAGCCGTTCTCGATGCGGCTGCCGCTGATCGACGGTCACGGCAACTTCGGTTCGCTCGGCAACGACGACCCGCCGGCCGCGATGCGCTACACCGAGTCCCGGCTGACGGCCGCCTCGATGTCGATGGTGGAGTCGATCCACGAGGACACCGTCGACTTCGGCCCGAACTACGACGGCTCCGAGCAGGAGCCCCAGGTGCTCCCCTCGGCGTACCCGAACCTGCTGGTCAACGGCGCCACCGGGATCGCGGTCGGCATGGCCACCAACATGCCGCCGCACAACCTGTCCGAAGTGGTGGCCGCCGCCCGGCACCTGATCAAGCACCCGGCCGCGGACCTGGAAACCCTGATGCGGTTCGTCCCCGGCCCGGACCTGCCGACCGGTGGCCGGATCGTCGGCCTGTCCGGCATCCGTGACGCGTACGAGTCCGGCCGCGGCACCTTCAAGATCCGCGCCACCGCCACGATCGAGAACGTCACCGCCCGCCGCAAGGGCATCGTGGTCACCGAACTGCCGTACACCGTCGGCCCGGAGAAGGTGATCGCGAAGATCAAGGACCTGGTCAACGCGAAGAAGCTCCAGGGCATCGCCGACGTCAAGGACCTCACCGACCGCGAGCACGGCCTGCGCCTGGTCATCGAGGTGAAGAACGGCTTCGTCCCCGAGGCGCTGCTGGAGCAGTTGTACAAGCTGACGCCGATGGAGGAGACCTTCGGCATCAACAATGTGGCGCTGGTGGACGGCCAGCCGCTGACGCTGGGCCTGAAGGAGCTGCTGGAGGTCTACGTCGATCACCGCTTCACGGTGGTCAGGCGCCGCAGCGACTTCCGCCGCCGCAAGCGCCAGGACCGGCTGCACCTGGTCGAGGGCCTGCTGATCGCCCTGGTCGACATCGACGAGGTGATCGCGATCATCCGCAGCAGCGACGACGCGTCCCAGGCCAAGGACCGCCTGATGGAGCGCTTCGGCATCTCCGAGACGCAGACCGCGTACATCCTGGACACCCCGCTGCGCCGGCTCACCCGCTTCGACCGGGTCGAGCTGGAGGCCGAGCAGGCGAAGCTGCTCAAGGAGATCGCGGAGCTGACCGAGATCCTGGAGTCCGACACCAGGCTGCGTTCCGTGGTGTCCTCCGAACTCGGCGCGGTGGCCAAGCAGTTCGGCACCGAGCGGCGCACCGTGCTGCTGGAGGCCGGGTCGGTGCCGTCGGCGGCGCTGTCGGTGCCGCTGGAGGTCGCCGACGACCCGTGCCGGGTGCTGCTGTCCTCCACCGGTCTGCTCGCCCGCACCTTCGACCTGGAGCCGGTCACCGAGGAGCCGTCCCGGGCCAGGCACGACGTGCTGGTCTCCGCCGTCCCCGCCACCGCGCGCGGCGACGTCGGCCTGGTCACCTCGGCCGGCCGGGTGCTGCGCCTGCCGGTGATCGACCTGCCCGCGCTGCCCCCGGGCACCACGGCGCTGGCCGGCGGCGCCGCGGTCTCCGAGTTCCTCCGGCTGGAGGCGGACGAGAAGGCGCTCGCGCTGACCACCCTGGACGAGTCCTCGCCGGGCCTGGCGCTCGGCACCGTGCAGGGCACGGTCAAGCGGGTGGTGCCCGAATGGCCCGCCAACAAGGACGAGTTCGAGGTGATCGCGCTCAAGGACGGCGACACCGTGGTCGGCGCGGTCGAGCTGCGCACCGGCGAGGAGGACCTGGTCTTCCTCACCTCCGACGCCCAGCTGCTGCGCTACCAGGCGAGCCAGGTCCGTCCGCAGGGCCGCCCGGCCGGCGGCATGGCCGGCATCAAGCTGGCCGACGGCGCCCGGGTGCTGTCCTTCACCGCCGTCGATCCGGCCGAGGACGCGGTGGTCCTCTCGGTGGCCGCCGCCTCCGGCACGCTGGACGGCGAGCAGCAGACCAGCTGGAAGCTCACCCCGTTCGACCAGTACCCGCGCAAGGGCCGGGCCACCGGCGGCGTCCGCTGCCAGCGCTTCCTGCGCGGCGAGGACGGCCTGGCGTTCGCCTGGGCCGGTCCGGTGCCCGCCCTCGGCGCCGCCGCCAACGGCCAGCCCGTCCCCCTCCCGGAGCGCGACCCGCGCCGCGACGGCTCCGGCACCCCGGTGCCGGCCAGGATCGCGGCGGTCGGCGGCCGGATGTGACACCCGCGGAACGGCGGGCCTCCCCGGTGGGGGTGCCCGCCGTTCCGCGCGTGCGGGTTCAGAACAGCGGAGCGCGCTCCCCGGGCCGCTGCACCGGCAGCGGCGCCGGGTCGTCCGTCACCACCTCGACGGTGTCGGTCAGTTCGGACAGCAGCGCGACGTACTGCGGCAGGTCGGGCAGCGACGGGGTGGTCAGCGAGAACACCAGCAGCTCGGACATCGCGGGCAGCGGCAGGTAGACGTCCACCCTGGCCAGCGGCAGCGCGGGCTGCTCCGGCACCGGCGTCCACTCGACGCCGCTGAACGCGACCACGGCGGGGCCCTGCTCGGTCTCGGTGCGGTGCACGTCGGCGGCCGGGTCCAGCGAGAGGGTCTCCTCCAGGGTTTCGATCACCGTCTCCGGGTCGGCCGCCGGCTCCAGCGTCTCGCTGCGGGCGATCAACGAGGCGGTGGAGATCCGGTCGTCCTCGGTGGCCATCAGGCACACCCCGGCGTAGCTCGCGCCGTCCTCGGCGGCCGCGTCGGCCAGCTCGCCGTAGAAGCGCTGGACGCCCTCGCGCTGGGCCTCGGTGCCGCCCGCCCAGATCTCGCAGGCCAACTCCCGCAGGTGGACGGCGCGTTGCTGCGCGTCCAGGTGCATGCCGAGGTCGTGGAAGTGCACCGGCACGTCGAAGGTGTAGCTGCTCATCGGGCCACCGCCGGCACCAGTTCGATCCCGGCCTTCCCCAGGGAGCGGGCCACCAGGCCGTGCTGGGCGGCGATCGCCCGGATCCGCTCCGGGTGGGCGCCCCGGTAGTCCTTCGGGGTCATCAGGAAGCTGCGGGTCCCGTACCCCCACCGCATGTCGGCCCAGCCGCGGAGGGCGTACTTGCCGTTCGAACCGCGGGCGTACGCGGCGGCGGCGACTCCGCAGATCTCGGCCGTCCTGGCGTCCCAGCGCCGCTGGTCCTCGCCCCACTCCCGGGCCAGTCTCGCCGGGCCGACGAAGCGGCTCAGCGGCCGCACCAGCGTCCGCCGCCAGCCGCGCTCCAGCCACTCCACCGAGTCGACCGTCTCGGCGAGCACCGTGAGCGGCATCCACACCAGCCGGGTCAGCACGTCCACCGGGATCACCACCCATTGCACGGCGCACCACAGCACCAGTCCGATCCGCGAGCGCCGCCCCGCCGACGGGGTCAACGGCGGTGTGCCGTACATCAGTTGCCTCCGCTGAACTGGTCGTGGATGCCGGTGACGATGCCCGGCAGCGAGGGCACCCCGTTGATGCCCCGGCTCCACCAGGACATCGGGTCGAGGCTGCCGTCGGCCCGGATCGCGTTCTGGAACGAGGGGATCGAGCGCAGGCCCGGCAGGTTGGCGACCCGGGTGGACTTGAAGGTGTCGACCGCGGTGCCGTACACCGACTCGGCGACGTGCTTCTCCCAGGCGAACTTCAGCCGGTTGCCCATGCCGGGCAGCGCCTTGAAGGTGGTGTTCAGCGCGCCCTCCGCGCCGATCTCGGTGACCCGGACCGCCGAGCCGCGCAGCGCGTCGCCCAGGTGATCGACGGTCTGGCTCTTGGCGATCTCCCGGACCTTCCCGCCGGTCTGCCGCATCACCGTCTCACCGGTCTCCAGCGTCACCTTCTCGATCTTCGGGACCAGCTTGGTGGTGACCTTCACCACCGGCTTGGCCGCCGTGCCGACCAGCTTGCCGAACGGCAGCGCCCCCAGCCCGTCGCCGACCAGGTCCATCGCGCTGACGTCCGCCCCGCCGAGCTTGGCCAGGCCGTGGCTGGCCAGCGCGCCCGCCGAGAGCACGCCGCCGGCCAGCGCCAGCGCGCCGGACAGCGGCGGGAACCACAGGGTGCACAGGGCGGCCACGCCCAGCACGGTGGAGGCGATGCCCAGCCAGTCGCCGATCTTCTTCAGCAGGTCGGCGTGCTTGGTGGCCCACTCCTTGAGCGCGTGGCCGGCCCGCTTCAGGGCGTCCTTGAAGCTGTCCCACGCGCTGGTGGTCGGCGCGTTCTGGTTGGCCTTGCGCAGGGCCCGGGCGACCTTCCCGGCGGCGTCGAGGTGGTCCTCGCGCAGCTCCTTCGCCTGCTTCACTATCGCCTGGAACGCGTCCTCGGCGTCCTCCAGCGCCCGCTTGGCGTCGTCGAGTTCCCCGCCCGCCGCGTTCAACTCCCGCTGCGCGGCGTCGATCTCGGCCTGGGCCTGCTGCAGCTGCGCCTGGTCCGCGTACATCCGCCCGGCCAGCCGGAACGCCGGGGCGCCGGCCGCCGTCTCGTAGCGCGAGCGGGCGCCGTCCTGCTGCCGCTCGCAGCTCTCGCAGCGCCGCTTGGCCGCCTCCGCGTCCGCCTCGTAGCGCCGCGCGGTCTCCTGGAAGTGCGTCAACTGGCCGCGCCAGCCCTCCAGTTGCCGGGCCGCCGTGCGCACCGCGTCGTCGCTGTCGCGGAGCAGGCCGGGCAGTTCGCCGACCTTTCCGGCGAACGCGCGCGCCGCGTCGCCGCGCCAGCTGCCGCCGGCCCGGGTGAGCCGTTCCAGGGTGCCGTGGGCGCTCTCCAGCGCCCCGGCGGCGGTGGTCAACCGCTGCACCAACTCGTCCACACTGGCCGGGTTTCCGGGCGCCGGGTCGAAGCCCAGCGCGGGGAACTGCGCCGTGTCGCTCACGCGGCACCGCCGCCGAACACCTCACGCAGCGCCTGGTCGGTCTCCGCGTAGGCCCGCCGGGTGATGTTAGCCCCTCCTCCACCTGCTGGGTGGACTCGGCGATCTTCTTGATCGCGTCGTCCCAGCTGTCGTGGAACTCGTCGCAGGCGTGATCCAAGGACTTGGCGCCGGTGGTCTTCGGCCCGGTGTCCCGCATCGCGTTCAACGCGGTGCGCAACTCGCCCTGACTTCGGTGCAGATCCGCCAACAGACGGTCCAGGTCCGCCACATCGACCGCGAAGAAGGACCCCAAGACTCCCCCAAAAGAACGTCAAATCCAGGTAATGGAGCCCAGCATAGTCCGCACCCGCCCGGCCCTCCGCAGGCGAAGCTCCACCCGCTCCGACCCGCCGTCCGGACATAAGGTGGGCAGGTGAGCACCTGTACGACACTGTCGCGCGAACTGACCGAGCCACTGGCCGCCACCGCGGCCACCGCCACCACCTGGCTGCTGCTCGAACAGCCCGGCCCGTGGGGCGCCAAGGCGCTCACCGCCAGCCACCTCGACCCCGAACTCGGGGCCGCGCTGGACCGGGCGGCCGAGGACACCGGCGTCCGGATCGCGCTGATCCGCCGGCCCGGCCGGCACGCCGACACCGACACCGCCGCCCACCACGAGGTGCTGATCGCGCACACCGCACCCGCCGACCCGTGGGTGCGCCGGGCCCGGCTCGGCTCCCCCGCCGAACTGCTCGACCTCGACTTCGCCGCCCTCGGCGCGGGCCACCACGACGGCTTCGGCAGCGAGCACATCGGCGGCCCGATCGCCCTGGTGTGCACCAACGGCCGGCGCGACCGCTGCTGCGCACTGCTCGGCCGCCCGCTGGCCGCCGACCTGGCATCGGCCGGCCACAGCGAGGTCTGGGAGGTCACCCACCTCGGCGGCCACCGTTTCTCCCCCACCATGCTGGTGCTGCCGCACGGCTACGCCTACGGCCGGCTCACCGCGGAGTCCGCCAAGGAGGTGCTGTCCGCCACCGCCGCCGGCCACACCACCCCCGCCCACTCACGCGGCCGCTCGTACTGGCCCCGCCCGTCCCAGGCCGCCGAGCAGGCCGTCCGCGAACTGACCGGCGAGGGCGCCGCCGACGCGCTGACCATGCGCCAGACCCCGGACGGCGACGGCTGGACGGTGGAGGTGGCGCACACCGACGGTCGCCGCTGGCGGGCGACGGTCGCGGAAGCCGCGAGCGAGCCGCCCCGCGCCGAGAGCTGCGGCAAGGCCCCGGGCACCCCGTCCCGCATGGACGTCACCGCCCTCGTGGCCATCGCCGAATGACCAACGGGCCCCGCACCACCCGGTGCGGGGCCCGTCCTTGATGCCTGGTCAGGCGGCGCCGGCCCCGGTCAGGGCGCGGACCTCCAGCTCGGCGTAACCGTCCTCGTCGGCGGGCTCCCGGTCCAGCATGGTGCCCAGCCAGCCGGCCAGGAAGCCGAGCGGGATGGAGACCAGCCCGGGGTTCTCCAGCGGGAACCAGTGGAAGTCCATGCCGGGCAGCACCGAGGTCTTCGCCCCGGAGACGACCGGCGAGAACAGCACCAGCACCACCGCCGGAACCAGGCCGCCGTACACCGACCAGACCGCGCCGCGGGTGGAGAAGCGCTTCCAGAACAGCGAGTACAGCAGCGTCGGCAGGTTCGCGGAGGCGGCCACCGCGAAGGCCAGACCGACCAGGAAGGCGACGTTCAGGCGCTGCGCGTACAGGCTGAGCACGATCGCCAGGCCGCCGATCACCACGGCGGAGACCCGGGCGGCGATCACCTCCTCGCGCTCGGACACCTGTCGGCTGTCCTCCCGCCGCCAGGCCCGGGCGTACAGGTCGTGGGCGAAGGCCGCGGAGGAGGCCAGGGTGAGTCCGGCGACCACCGCCAGGATGGTGGCGAACGCGATCGCCGAGATCACCGCGAACAGCAGCAGGCCCCAGGTCGAGCCGTCGCCACCGCCGAGGTCCAGGGCGAGCAGCGGAACCGCCGTGTTGCCCGCCGAGTTGGACAGCCGCAGGTCGTGCCCGCCGACCACCGCACCCGCCCCGAGCCCGAGCACGATCGCCATCAGGTAGAAGGAGCCGATCAGGCCGATCGCCCACATCGTGGAGCGCCGGGCGGCCCGCGCGGTCGGCACCGTGTAGAACCGGCTGAGGATGTGCGGCAGTCCGCCGGTGCCGAGCACCAGCGCCAGGCCGAGGCTGACGAAGTCCAGCCGGTCGAGCGCGCTGGAGCCGTAGTTGAGGCCGGGCCGCAGGTACGCCTCGCCCTCGCCGCTGCGCCGCGCGGCGGTCTCCATCAGCGCGCCCAGGTCGCCGTGGAAGCGGGCCACCACCAGCACCGTGAGCAGCACCGAACCGCCCACCAGCAGGAAGGCCTTGACGATCTGGATCCAGGTGGTGGCGCGCATCCCGCCGACCGTCACGTAGACGATCATCAAGGCGCCGACCGCGATGATGGTCCACGCCTTGGCGGCCCCGCTGTTGGTGCCCAGCAGCAGCGCGACCAGGCTGCCCGCGCCGACCATCTGCGCGATCAGGTACATCAGCGTGACGACCATGGACGACAGGCCGGCCGCGGCCCGCACCGGCCGCTGGCGCATCCGCAGCGCCAGCACGTCGGCCAGCGTGTACCGGCCGGCGTTGCGGACCAGTTCGGACACCAGCATCAGCACGACCAGCCAGGCGACCAGGAAGCCGATGCTGTACAGCACGCCGTCGTAGCCGTACAGCGCGATCAGCCCGGTCACGCCCAGGAAGGAGGCGGCCGACAGGTAGTCGCCGGACAGCGCGAAGCCGTTCTGCAGCGGGGAGAAGTCCCGGCCGCCGGCGAAGAAGTCCTCAGCGGCGTGGCCGCGGCGGCCGACCCAGATGGTGATGGTCAGCGTCACCGCGACGACGACGGCGAACAGGGCGACGGCGAGGCCGTGGTTGGGGTGGTGAGCGGTCATCGCAGCTGGTCCTGGGTGTCCCAGCGCAGTTCGAGGGCGGCTCGATCGCGCTTGGTGCGGGCATTACGGGCGTAGAGCCAGGTGAGCAGGAAGGTCGAGGCGAACTGGCCGAGGCCGAGCGTCCAGGCCACGTTCAGCGGCCCGGCGATCCGGCGGCCCAGCAGGTCCGGCATGAAGGCCTCGGCCGTCACGAACAGCAGGTACCAGGCCAGGAACCCGGCGGTGGCCGGGAACACGAACGAGCGGTAGCCCCGCCGGATCTCCCGGAAGGCCTCACTGTCCTGGACGCTCCGGTACACCGCGCCCCCGATTCGGTCCTCCGGCGGTACCGCGTCCACTTCCACGCTGCGCCGCGGCGCCACCACCCGGGGCTGGGGGGCGGCGGCCCCGGCCCACCAGTCGACTCTCTCCTGCTGCGCCACTTGCCGACACCTCATCATTCCGGTCGTTACGACCGAACCATGATGGAGTGTCACAAACCACACAAGGAAACCCGTGAAGAAACCTTCAACCGAAGCGGCGAAAGGACGGTACGTTCACCAATCTTCGGAAATTCCATGCTTGAAGGCGTACGCGACAGCCTGTGCGCGATCCCGGACCGCCGTCTTCGCGAAAAGGTTGTTGATATGGGTTTTCACCGTTGCGGGGCTGACGAACAACCTTCCGGCGATCTCCGCGTTGGACAGTCCGGACGCGATCAGCGCCAGCACCTCGGCCTCCCGCTGGGTCAGCCCGTCCGGCAGCACCGCCCGCGCGGCCTTCCCGGCCTCCGGCTTCAGCGGCCCGGATTTCAGCGGCTCGGGCTTCAGCGGCTCCGGCTTCAGCGGCTCCGGATCCGGCCCGGTGGCCGCCGGCGCGCCCGACAACCGCTCCAGCAGCCGCAGTTGGACCTGCGGGGAAAGCCCGGCCGCCCCCGAGCGGACGTCCGCGACCGCGCGGGCGATCTCCTCCGCCCCGGCGTCCTTGGTCAGGAAGCCGCGCGCCCCGGCCTGCAGCGCGGAGAACAGCGAATCGTCGTCGGCGTACGTGGTGAGCACCACCACCGCGGTACCCGGGTGCTCGGCACGAACCCGGCGGGTGGCCTCCACCCCGTCGCAGCGCGGCATCCGCAGGTCCATCAGCACCACGTCGGGGGCGTGTTCGGCGACCAGCCGCACCGCCTCCTCGCCGTCCGCCGCCGAGCCGACCACCGTGATGCCCGGCAGCAGGCCGAGCAGCATCACAATGCCCTCGCGGACCACGGTCTGGTCGTCGGCGACCACCACCCGGACCGGCCCGCCCGTCGTCTCCGCACCCGTCACGTCGGCACCCGCAGCAGCACGCGCCACCCTCCTTCCTCGGGGCCCGCCAGCAGTTCGCCGCCGAGCAGTTCCGCGCGTTCGCGCATCCCGAGCAGACCGTACCCGCTCCCGCTGTCCCCCAGCACCGGGTGCGCCCCGCGGGGCGCCCGGGAGTTGTGCACCCGCAGCTCCACCGCGCCGTCCAGGTAGCCGAGTCGGACGTCCACCCGGCCGCCGGGCGCGTGCTTGCGGGCGTTGGTCAGCGCCTCCTGGGCGACCCGGCGCACGGCCAGCCCGGCCTCGACGGGCAGCGGGCGGGGCACCCCGTCGACGGCCAGTTCCGCCCCGGACTGCGCGACCAGCCCGGCCACGAACTCGGCGACGGGGGCGAACTCGCCGCGCAGCGCGGACAGCGCCTGCCGGGTCTCGGCCAGCCCGTCCTGCGCCATCCGCCGGGCGGCGACCACCCGTTCGCGGATCTCCGCCCGCTCGGCGCCGGCGTCCAGCATCAGCCGGGCCGCCTCCAGGTGCACCAGCTGCGCGGACAGGCTGTGCGCCAGCACGTCGTGGATCTCCCGGGCGATCCTGGCCCGTTCGGCGAGCGCCGCGGACTCCGTCTGCGCGACCTGCGCGGCCCGCTCCTGCGCGAGCAGGGCGCGCTGCGCGGCGCGGGCCTGGCTGTCCAGGCGCAGCAGGTAGCCGAGCAGCCCGAGACCGCCGGCGACGGCCAGCATCATCAGCAGCGAGTCGCCCGAGCCGAGGCCGTAACTGCCCACCGCGGCAGCGGCGGTGAGCAGCCCGGCGGCCAGCGGCAGTCGGACCACGGAGAGCACCGCGAGCCCGCACCAGATCACCGAGGCCAGGGTGTCGGCGCCGCCCTCGTGGGCCAGCCCGGCAAACACCAGCAGCCCGGCGGCGCAGCCCAGCGCGGGCCACAGCCGCTGGGCCCGGCAGTTGAAGTACCAGCCGGCGAACAGCGCGACCGAGCCCGTGATCCAGCCGATCGGGAACAGCAACCGCCAGCCCGTGAAGTGCTGTTCGGTGAAGGTGCCGAACACCACCGCTGTCAGCCCCGCGATCCGGCCGAAGAGCGACAGCGCCGTCCGGGCCCGTGAGTGGCGTTCCCGGATCGGGACGTCTCCGGCCGGCCAGCGGGTCCAGCGTTCCAGGGTGCTCACCGGATGATCCTCTCTCAATGCCGGTGCCGCCGACACCCGGTGGGGGGTCGGCGGCACGATGGTGGCGGTCCGTCAGGCGGCCAGGGTGTGCTTGTGGTCGTCCAGCTGGCGGGCCCGCCAGCTGACGGCGGCCGAGCGGACCAGCAGCAGCAGGCCGAGCGACAGCATCAGCACGCTGCTGGACTGGTGGACGTGCAGCGCGACGGCGACGCCGTACCAGCCGATCCGGATCAGGATCGCGCCGACCCAGGCGAACACGGTGGCGGCGGAACCCTGGGTCCACAGCAGGCCGTCGTGGTCGCGCCAGATCCGCATCGTCCAGCCCCAGGCGCAGCCCATGCCGAGGGTGGTGACCAGCGAGCCGGCCAGGATCAGTGCGGCGGCGCCCTTGTGGTCCGGGTCGATCAGCACCGGGTCGCGCAGCGCCACCGCGGCGAGGATCAGCGGCAGCAGCCAGAACCGGCGTTCGGTGTCCAGTCGGCGGGCCCGCAGCTGCCGGCCCACCACCAGGACGATCACGGCGACGGCGATCAGGACGTTGGACAGGGCGGTCATTTCGGGTGCCTCCTGGGCGGGTTGTTCTCGACACCACGAAATCTACGGAGGACAGTCCTCCGAATCCTCGGAGCGAGGGTGGAAGCACAGACGGAAAGGGCCCTCCACCCGTGGGTGGAGAGCCCTTTCGCGCAGGTCTGCTCAGGCGTCGATCCGGGACCTGTCCAGGGTGGCCGCCGAGTCCACGATGAACTCCCGCCGCGGCGCGACGTCGTTGCCCATCAGCAGGTCGAAGGTCTTCTCCGCGGACTCCAGGTCGCCCAGGTTGATCCGGCGCAGGATCCGGTGCCGCGGGTCCATGGTGGTCTCGGCCAGCTGGTCGGCGTCCATCTCGCCGAGGCCCTTGTAGCGCTGGATCGGGTCCTTCCAGCGCAGCCCCTTGCCCTGGAACTCCAGCAGGGTGCGCCGCAGTTCGGCGTCCGAGTAGGTGTAGTGGTACTTCTCCTGGCCGCGCTTGGGGTTGGTCAGCTCGATCCGGTGCAGCGGCGGCACCGCGGCGAACACCCGGCCCTGCTCGACCATCGGCCGCATGTAGCGGTGGAACAGCGTCAGCAGCAGGGTCCGGATGTGCGAGCCGTCGACGTCGGCGTCGGCCATGAAGATGACCTTGCCGTACCGGGCCTGGTCGATGTCGAAGGTGCGGCCGGAGCCCGCTCCTATGACCTGGATGATCGACGCGCACTCGGCGTTCTTGAGCATGTCGCTCACCGAGGCCTTCTGGACGTTCAGGATCTTGCCGCGGATCGGCAGCAGCGCCTGGAACTCCGAGTTGCGGGCCAGCTTGGCGGTGCCCAGCGCCGAGTCGCCCTCGACGATGAACAGTTCGCTGCGGTCCACGTCGTCGCTGCGGCAGTCGGCCAGCTTGGCGGGCAGCGAGGAGGTCTCCAGCGCGGTCTTCCGGCGCTGCGTCTCCTTGTGCTGCCGGGCGGCGACCCGGGTCCGGGCGGCGGCGACGACCTTCTCCAGCACGGCCCGGGCCTGGAGCTTCTCGTCCTTCTTGGCGGAGGTGAGGAAGCTCTTCAACTCCTTGGCCACCACCGCGGCCACGATCCGGTTGGCCGCCGAGGTGCCCAGCACCTCCTTGGTCTGCCCCTCGAACTGCGGCTCGGCCAGCCGGACGGTGACCACTGCGGTCAGGCCCTCCAGCACGTCGTCCTTGGTGATGTCGTCCTCGGCGACCCGCAGCAACTTGGCGGCCCGCAGCGCCTCGTTGACGGTCTTGGCGAGCTGCCGCTCGAAGCCGTTGACGTGGGTGCCGCCCTTGGGGGTGGAGATGATGTTGACGAAGGAACGCAGCGTGGTGTCGTAGCCGGCGCCCCAGCGCAGCGCGATGTCCACCCCGAGCTCGCGGGTGACCTCGGTGGGGGTCATGTGCCCGAGCTCGTCGAGCACCGGGACGGTCTCCTTGAAGGTGCCTTCGCCGCGCAGCCGCAGCACGTCGGAGACCGGGCGGTCGGGGGCGAGGAACTCGCAGAACTCGCTGATGCCGCCGTCGAATCGGAAGGTCTCCTCCTGGACCTGCTCGCTCTCGGTCAGCCGCTCGTCACGCACCACGATGGTCAGACCGGGCACCAGGAAGGCGGTCTGCCGGGCCCGGGCGTGCAGCAGCTCCAGCGAGAGCTTGGCGTCCTTGAGGAAGATCTGCCGGTCCGCCCAGAAGCGGGTCCGGGTGCCGGTGCGGGTCTTGGCGAACTTGCCCTTCTTGGTCATTCCGCTGCCCGGCGTGAACTTCGCGTCCGGGCCGTCCCCGGTGAACGTGCCGGGGGTGCCGCGCCGGAAGCTGATCGAGTGGGTGGCGCCGTTCCGGTCCACCTCCATGTCCAGCCGGGCGGACAGCGCGTTCACCACCGAGGCGCCGACGCCGTGCAGACCGCCGGAGGCCGCGTACGAGCCGCCGCCGAACTTGCCGCCCGCGTGCAGCTTGGTCATCACCACCTCGACGCCGGACAGCCCGGTCTTGGGCTCCACGTCCACCGGGATGCCGCGGCCGTTGTCGCGCACCTCCACCGAGCCGTCCTGGTTCAGCAGCACGTCGATCCGGTCGCAGAACCCGCCGAGGGCCTCGTCCACCGAGTTGTCGATGATCTCCCACAGGCAGTGCATCAGGCCGCGACTGTCGGTCGACCCGATGTACATGCCCGGCCGCTTGCGGACCGCCTCCAGCCCCTCGAGGACGAGCAGATGCCGCGCGGTGTAGTCGGACCCGCCCTCGCCGGTCACCAGTGAGGACGGGACGGTCTTTTCTCCACTCACGCTCTGCACTCCTCCATGATGTTGACGGACACCCCGCATGCTCTCAGCAACTGAGACTTCGGCCGCCGAGGCCCGCGCGCCTTGTACGCGCTGCGCGAACACGACTCCCACCGCGGACGCGGCCCTCACCCTGCCATCTCCTGCCGACACCACGGGTCCTGGCGGACCGGGGCGGCCGGAGAGGGCGGCGGAGCTGCTGTGATGCGGTCAAGCGGGGCCCGGGACGGGGCTTATGCTCCAACCCAGCGGAGGATTATGCTACGCGGACCTCGCACCCCGGCCCGATCGGGCGTTCGAGGTGATTGGCGGACCATCGGAATCGGTACGCATGAACCACCGGTGCCCGGGGCACGCCCTCATCAACGAGACAGCAGAATCCTCAAAGAGAAAAGCCACGAGCGGGAACGAATTCGACCTGGTTGGATGTTGATCCTGGTACACAGCTCGTCGAGCTAGAGAAGAGGCGACGTGACTACTGTTCTGACCCCTGCGAGCCCGCTCACCGCGGCAGACCGCTGCGACCGTTGCGGCGCTCAGGCCTACCTGCGCGTCGTCCTTTCCAGCGGCGGAGAGCTGCTGTTCTGCGCCCACCACGGGCGTAAGTTCGAGCCCGAGCTCAAGAAGATCGCCGTGGAGATACACGACGAGAGCGACCGCCTCTCCGGCACCGCGGCAACGGCTGCCGAGGGCGAGCGCTGACGCTCCCGCTCGAAACCCGAGCTGCCTGAGCGGCCGGGCGGCCCTCCCCTTCCGGGCGGGCCGCCCGGCCGTGGCGTTTGCCCGGCCGCTGCGGCAGGTCATGTCAGGCGTGTCACAGCGCGTCCTGCACGGACTCCGCCACCGCCGAGATCCTGGTGTACACCCCCGGGTGATTGGCCTGCGCGCAGCCGGCCCCCCAGGACACCAGCCCGGCCAGCCGCCCGGCCACCACCAGCGGACCCCCGCTGTCGCCCTGGCAGGCATCCTTGCCGCCCCGCTCGTCGCCGGCACACACCATGCTGCGCGCGTCGTACGCGCTGTCCGCACCGCCCGGGTAGTCGCGCCCGCAGGCGGCGTCCGAGATGATCGGCACCGTCACCTGCCGCAGCGTGTTCGAGTAGCTGCCGTTGCCCCGGGTGTCGCCCCAGCCGAACACCGTCGCCGAGGTGCCCACCGCGTACGGCCGGCTCTCGCCCGCGCCCACCATCTCCAGCGTCCGCTGGTCCTCCAGCGGCTCGGCCAGGGTGACCACCGCCACGTCCCGGGAGTTCGCGACGAAGCTGTAGTCCGGCTCGATCCACACCCCGCTGACCGCCACCTCCCGTCCCGCACTGCCCCGCAGGTCGTCCCGGCCGACGATCACCCGCAGCCCCGGCCGCTGAACCGGCCGGCCGGTGACCTCGTCGTAGAAGCAGTGCGCGGCCGTCACCACCTTGGTCGGGGTGACCAGCGCCCCACCGCAGAACTGCCCGGAACGGGACGAACCGAACTGCGCACGGCTGGACAGCGCCACCATCCACGGGTGATCACTGGTGCTGGCGCTCGTCCCCCCGACGATCCGCCGCTGCGCGGCGGCCGGGGCAGCCGCACCCAGCGCGACCAGCGGGGCGGGCAGGGCCGCCAGGGCGACGAGCGCGACCGCCCGGCGGCGGAGCCGAGGCGCGGACGGGTCCAGGATGGGCACCGGTTCTCCAGAAGGGTTCGGCGTGGGGGTTCGGCGTGCGACAGCGGGGCTCGTCGTGGGGGTTCGACGTGCGACAACCTGCCCAGCGTAGTCATCCCCTCACCCACCGTGCCCCACCTGAGCGCACCGGCCACCCCATCGAGCGACCCCCGGACATGCGAACGGGCCCCTCCGCCGGTGGCGAAGGGGCCCGTCCAGGTGACGAACTGTCAGTCCAGGTAGTCGCGCAGCACCTGGGAACGCGACGGGTGGCGCAGCTTCGACATGGTCTTGGACTCGATCTGACGGATGCGCTCACGCGTCACGCCGTAGACCTTGCCGATCTCGTCCAGCGTCTTCGGCTGACCGTCGGTCAGGCCGAAGCGCATCGAGACCACGCCCGCCTCGCGCTCGGACAGGGTGTCCAGCACCGAGTGCAGCTGCTCCTGGAGCAGGGTGAAGGAGACCGCGTCGGCCGGGACGACCGCCTCGGAGTCCTCGATCAGGTCACCGAACTCGCTGTCGCCGTCCTCGCCGAGCGGGGTGTGCAGCGAGATCGGCTCGCGGCCGTACTTCTGAACCTCGATGACCTTCTCGGGGGTCATGTCGAGTTCCTTGGCCAGCTCCTCCGGGGTGGGCTCGCGGCCCAGGTCCTGGAGCATCTGGCGCTGCACGCGGGCGAGCTTGTTGATGACCTCGACCATGTGCACCGGGATACGGATGGTGCGGGCCTGGTCGGCCATGGCGCGGGTGATCGCCTGCCGGATCCACCAGGTCGCGTAGGTGGAGAACTTGTAGCCCTTGGTGTAGTCGAACTTCTCGACCGCACGGATCAGACCGAGGTTGCCCTCCTGGATCAGGTCCAGGAACAGCATGCCGCGGCCGGTGTAGCGCTTGGCCAGCGAGACCACCAGGCGGAGGTTGGCCTCCAGCAGGTGGTTCTTGGCGCGGCGGCCGTCCTCGGCGATGATCTCCAGCTCGCGCTTGAGCTTCGGGGCGAGCTTGTCGGCCTGGCTCAGCTTGTCCTCGGCGAACAGGCCGGCCTCGATCCGCTTGGCGAGCTCGACCTCCTGCTCGGCGTTGAGCAGCGGGACCTTGCCGATCTGCTTCAGGTAGTCCTTGACCGGGTCGGCGGTGGCACCGGCCACCGCGACCTGCTGCGCCGGGGCGTCGTCCTCGTCGTCGTCGGAGAGCACGAAGCCCTGGTCCGACTCCTCCTCGGGGCCGCCTTCCTCCTTGCCGTCGCCGGGCAGGGCCACGTCTTCGAGGAGCTCCTCCTCGCCGATCATGTCCTCTTCGCCCTTGGCGCCCGGCTTGCCGGCCGCGGTCTTCTTGGCGGCGGTCTTCTTCGCGGGAGCGGCGGTCTTCTTGGCCGCCGCCTTCTTCGCCGGCGCGGCCTTCTTGGCGGCCGGGCGGGCCTCGGCGAGACCGATGGTCTCGACGACGGTGACCTCGCTGGTCGTCACCGCGGCGGCCACGGCCACCGACGGGGACACGGTCGCGTTGGGGGCGATCCGGACCGGGGGCTTGGTCTGGGCGACCGGCGTACGGGTGGTGACCGCCTTGGTCGCGGTGCGCTTGGTGGTGCTCTTGGCCGCGACGCTCTTGCGCTTGGCGCCGGCCGGCTCGGCCGCGCTGACCATCAGCTCCACCCCCTCCTCAATCAGCACCTGGTTGAGGCTGCGCATGACGTTCTTCCACTTGGTGACCGGGATCTGGTCCGCCTCGAACGCGTGGCGCACGTCGTCACCGGCGATCTGCCCCTGGGCCTTGCCCCGCTCGATGAGCGCCAGCAGTGCCGCGGACTCGGCGATCTCGGGGGGAAGCGAACGGGATGTGCTGGCCGACACGAACAACCTCTCGGACGATGAGTGGACGATCCCGCACCGACCACCCGAGCAGCTCGGGTGGGTGGACGGTGATCGGGGTCTGCAGGACGGCAGCAGCGCCGCGCACCAGCACAGCCATCTGGTCTGTGGTGGTATTCCGGAGCTGCTTCCGCTCCGTACACATCGCTGCCGCCACTCAAGTGTTACGCATGCCCGTCGTGGCGCCCGTCACACCACCCGGCGGCCGGTACGGGCTGCCCCGGGCGGCCTATCGGCGAGCGGGGCGCCGGGGCCTTCGCGGTCGGCGGCCAGGGCCTCGGGGGCGCCTTTCACGAACGGGCCGCGAGCCTTCGCCGAACGGTACTCGCGAGTCGGCACGGGCCGCCTCGCGGTGTGGCCTGCGCAACTGTGTGGGACGCGACACGCCGATGGCCCCCCGGCTGCGGGTGGAGCAGCAGAAGGGCCATCCGTTCGGAACGGGCAGGGCTGGACCGCTCAGTGCTCCCGTGGGGCCGGAACGGCGTGCTCGACGTCCGGGTGGACGGTGAGCAGCGCACGGACGGCCGCCTCGGCGGCGGTGCCGTCCCCGGTGCCGAGCGCGTCGACCAGGCGGGTGTGCAGGCCGACCGCCGACTCGGACGGGCGCTCACAGGTGCTGCCGGAGCCGCCGGACACCTGGAGCGCGCCGGCCACGATCCCGGACAGGTGCTCCAGCATCCGGTTCCCGGCCATCTGCAGCACCAGACTGTGCAGCTCGGCGTCGGCGCGGGCGTAGCTGACCAGGTCGCCCTGGCTGCCGGCCTGGCTCATGATCTCGGTCAGCTCGACCAGCCGCTGCTGGACGTCCTCCCGGCCGTGGCCGGCGGCGAGGCGGGCGGCCAGCGGCTCGATCGCCCAGCGCAGCTCGAACAGCTCACGGCGCTGCTCGTCGCGCTGCGGCCCGAAGGCACGCCACTCGATGATGTCGGGGTCCAGCAGGTTCCAGTCGCTGACCGGGCGGACCCGGGTGCCGACGTTCGGTCGGGCCGAGACCAGGCCCTTGGCCTCCAGCACCCGGAGCGACTCGCGCACCACGGTGCGGGAGACCTCGAAGCGCTGGCCGATCTCCTCCGGCACCAGCGGGCGGTCGGCGCCCAGGTCTCCGGAGACGATCATCTGGCCGAGCTGCTGAACCAGCTGGCCGTGCAGGCCGCGGCCGCGGCTGCTGGTGGTCTTCCGACCGGCCCGGGCGAGTTCGCTCTCCGCCCCCTCCCAGCGGGGAGCGGGTGGCATCGGGCGGTCGGCGTACGGAAAACGGTCCAGCTCGGAGGCGGAGATCGACTCGGCCTGGCGAGCGGCGGTCACGGTGGGGTGCGCAAGGGTACTCACGCCATCCTTTGTCGGCGATCGGCGAGGCCGTCTTGAGCATTCTCCTGAAAAGCACACGAAAGGGTGATCGGCCGTGTCTGGATAATTGACTTCTTATCAGGCGGAAATGCGCATATCGGTCATCCTGGCTCGAATTCAGCTGCCGTTCCGAACAACGCTCAGCCCTGCACTCATCGGCGCCGTCACCGACACCGGCGCACCTGCCGCACCGTCAGCACCGGTTGCCGAATGCGCCGGCGCCGAGAGTTCCGGGGCGGGTTTCCGCCCGGACCCTTGCCGTGGGCAGGATCCTTGCGGCGGGCGGGTCTTTGCTGCGGGCAGGATCCTTGCGGCGGGCGGGTCTCTGTTGCGGACGGGATCTTTGTTGCGCGCCGGTCGCTACAGGGCGCGGCGGCGGAACTGGGCCACCAGCACGGCCAGCACCAGCAGGGCGCCCGGGGTCAGCAGGGCGGCGATCACCACGCCGTCCAGCGCCGCCGCCGTCCGGTCGGCCGCCTCGCGCACCAGGTTGAAGCCGTACTGGAAGGGCAGCAACTCCCAGACCCACAGCGGCCAGTTCCGGCCGAATCGGTGCAGCAGCAGACCGGCGGTCGGCTCCAGCAGAGCGGGCGTCGCGCAGGTGAGCAGAACTGCCACGACCGCACTGCGCACCAGCGTCGCCAGCAGCAGGCCGGCCCAGCCGCCGGCCACCGCCAGCGCCAGGAACGCCGGGAGCGGGCGACCGATCCCGCCCAGGGCGAACGGGCCCGTCGCCGGGGCGGGCGTCAGGCCCGGGAAGGCCATCAGCTCGGCGGGGCGCGGCAGGGCGAGCACCGACGAGGCATCCACCGTGCCGGGCAGCGCGAACCGGACCACCAGGGTGTTCACCACCAGCGTCAGCACCGCCAGCAGGAGCGCCGCCGCCCCGACCACCACCAGCTTCGCGAGGAGCGCGCCGAGCCGACGGCCCAGACTCACCCGGGACGCGGCCAGGCCCGGCCAGCGCATCTCGTTGCTGTACGCCAGCGCGCCGAGCACCGCGGCGGCCAGCGCGGTCAGCGGGAGCGGCAGCCACGGGACCACGCCGGCCATCGCCCGCACCGCGCCCGACACCGCCAACTCCCCTGCCGGGAACTGCTGGGCCGACACCGCCGCCAGCGCCGCGTTCAGCACCAGCGCCGCCGCGACCACCACCCACGTGGAGCGCACCCCGCGAAGCCGACGCACCTCACAAGCCACCAACCGCACGGTCTCACTCACTCCCGTTCTCGTCACCGACGGCACGCCTGCGCACCGCGCTCGCCCCGCCCCCACCCGCCACCACCTGCGCCCGACCCACCGCCTGCCCGGCCTGACCGGCCTGCCCGGCCTGACCGACCTGCCCGGCCGGCCTGGCCAGCTCGACCGACCCGACCGGCCCGGTCTGCTCGGCCGGTCGCAACTCGGTGGTGTGGATCGGCCGGAGACGCACCTGCACCCGGTCCTGGTCCGGCGCCGGCACCGGTCCCTGGGGTTGCGCCGGGGTGGAACCGTGGCCGACTCCCCTGATCCGGGCGGGAGTCAGCAACTCCGCGTCGGTAGGGTTGGCGGCCACCTGCTCGGCGGTCAGTTGCTCGGCGTCGAGCACGATCGGCGTGGACCCGGCGGGAGTTGGGCCGGACGGGGTCGCTGCGGGCACGGCTGGTGCGGGCGCAGCGGGTACGGGCGTGGGCTCGGAGGCGCGTGCGGCCGACTGCTCCGGATGATCGGTGGCCGACTGCTCGGCGCGCACGCGGCGGAGCGCGGAGGCGCCGCGGGGCGTCCGCCGGGTGAGGTCCACAACGGGCGCCTCGGCCTGGGCTGTCGGCGCCGTCAGGGCTGGCGCTGCGACGGGGGCGGCCGGTGCGGACGGGTCGGGCGCGAGGGCGGCGGTGGCCCAACGGCCGGCCTGGAGGCCGCGGTGGCCGAGGGCGCGGTGCTCACTGGTGCGCTCGCCGTCGGGGCCGGTGGCCGGGCGGCCGACGGTGGCGGGCCTCGGGGCGACGGAGGCGACGGGGGTGGCGGCCGGGGCGATCTGGGGCTGCCCGCCGATGTTCTGGCGGACCGGGCTCTTGCGGGCCGGCCGGATCGCGACCTGGCCGGAGTGGCCCGAGCCGCTGGGCAGGGCGGTGGGGAAGGAGATCGGGCGCTGCACCACCCGGTCGGCCAGCTCGTGCAGCAGGACACCGTTGCGGTAGGCGAGTTCACCGATCTCGGTGCGGCCGACCCCACTCACCGCGAGACCGACGCCACCCTCCCGCCGGACCTGCGCGCCCTGGGCGACCAGCAGATCCGCGAGGCGGGCCATCTGCGGGCCCCGGACCAGGACTTCGGGGTGCAACCGGCTGCGGCGGAACTCCACCACGGGCTGGTCGGCAGCCAACCTGCCCGCGTCCAGGGTGACCACCCGGTCGGCGAGCACGGCGGCCACTTCCGGACTGCGGGTGGACATCAGCACGGTGCCGCCCGTCAGCGCGAAGGAACGCAGGAAGCCGTACAGCCACTCCTCGCTGCGCGGGGAGAGGCCCTCGGCCGGGGCGTCCAGCAGCAGCGTCGCGGGGTCGCCGAGCAGGGCGGCGGCAAGGGCGAGCCGGCAGTGCATTCCGGGCGAGAAGGTGCCGATCCGGTGGTCGGCGACCGGGGCGAGGCGGACCTGCTCCAACAGATCATCGGCCCGGCGTGCCGAAACGCCCACCGCCCCGGCCAACATCCGCAGGTGCGCCCGGGCCCGCTGACCCGGATGCCCGGCCTCCGGCCTGCCGGACGGCAGCAGCGCGCCGATCTCCCGCTCCGGCCGCCGGATTCGGCGGTAGGTGCGGCCGTCGAACAGCGTGAGGCCGTGGCCGCGTTCGAGCTCCACCATCAGCCGGAACGCGGTGGACTTGCCCGCCCCTTCGTCCCCCAGCAGCGTGGTGATCATCCTTGGCCGGGCGTCGAAAGTCAGGTCCAGCACCGCCGGGGGGTGGCCCCTTCGGTACTTCTTGGTCAGTCCGGTGATTTGGATCATCGCCGCCCGCTCCCTCGCCCGCCGGCAGACCGGGGTTCGTCCGCCAGGCCTGAGCCTGCACAGTAGGACGCGGAAGCGATGAAACCAGGCATTCCGGATGCATCGTGGACGGTGTTAGCGCCGAGCTCACCCGAACAGGGGACAGCGCGCTCACACCACTGACGCTTTCCTTACAGGTCGCCACCACCCCATCGCCGCAAGGAAACTGGCCCACCTCGCATCGCGAGCACCTACCCCTTCAGCGACGACGACCACGGCCCCACCGGGGCCGGGCGTCAGGCCTCGGGGCGGAGCATCGGCGGGTTGAGGACGGTCGCCCCGCCTGCCGTGAACAGCTGGGCGGGACGCCCGCCTTGACGGGTCGTCGTGCCACCGGAGGGCAGCAGGAAACCCGGAGTGCCGGTGACCTTGCGATGGAAGTTCCGCGGGTCCAACACCACGCCCCAGACCGCCTCGTACACCCGGCGCAGCTCGCCGACGGTGAACTCCGGCGGGCAGAAGGCCGTTGCCAACGAGGAGTACTCGATCTTCGACCTGGCCCGTTCCACGCCGTCCGCCAGGATCTGCCCGTGGTCGAAGGCCAGCAGTTCGCCGTCGTTGCCGTCGACACCGAACAACTCACTGACCGGTGCCCACCGGGCGCTGCTGGCATCGCCGCCCGCGCGGGGCGAGGGCAGGTCCGGGGCGAGCACCAAGTACGCGACGCTCACCACCCGCATCCGGGGGTCACGCTGCGGGTGACCGTAGGTGGCCAGTTGCTCCAGGTGCGCGCCGAACGGGTTCTGCCCGGCCAGGACTTGACCCGGCGCGGACTGCGCCCGCAGCCCGGTCTCCTCCGCCAGTTCCCTCGACGCCGCCTCGGCCAGACCCTCGTCGGGCCGCACGAACCCGCCAGGCAGCGCCCAGTAGCCCTGGAACGGTGCCTCACCGCGCTTCACCAGCAGGGCGCACAGCTCATGGTCGCGCACCGTCAGCACCACCAGGTCAACCGTGACTGCGAACGGGGGGAAGGCCGACGGGTCATAACGCGACATGTCGCCGATCTTAGTCGTCTCTCTGACGATAATCACAGACCACGGCCCTGTTCCGGCCTCCTTTCCGGCCTCCCTCCCACTTCCTTCCCGCGTGCTTCCCGCGTGCTTCCCATCGCCTCTCCCGGCTTCTGGACCGCTTGAAGGCGGTCAGCTGGCGGCCAGTTGCAGGAACGACGGCGCCTCCTCCACGACCGCGACCCCGATCCTGCTGACCCGGACCGAGAACGGCTCACCGGCCACCCGCAGGCCGGTCAGTTCCAATGCCCCCAGGGGGGCGGTGCTCGCCGGGCGGGTCGCCACCCGCCCTGATGGGACGTCGGGCCGGACACCGGCCAACGAGAGCACCAGGTGGACGGCAGCGGCCGCCGACATGGCGGCCGGACGGCAGGCCGCCGAGTGCGGCACCGGTGGGCAGTCGGCAACCTTCTGCTCGCCCGCGTACATCTCCGGCAGCCGGTACTCGAAGTGTGCGGACGCCTCCAGCAGGCCTTCCAGCAGGATCTCGGCCTCCCGTTCGAACCCGGCGTCCACCAGCCCGCTCACCGCGAGCGCGGTCTCCTGCACCCGCACCACGCCGCTGCGGTGGCCGAGCGGATTGAACCGTGGGGACTTCGCGCTCAACGTCCGCAGGCCCCACCCGCAGTCGAGTTCGGGCGTCACCAGCCGCTGGGCGAGCAACCTGGTCTGCTCCCGGTCGAGCAGGCCCTCGTGCAGCTCGCCCTCGGCAGCCAGCCCGACGTCGAAGAGGTGGACCAGGGTGGAGGCGAGGGCCGGCACCGGCCGGTCCGGGGCCAGCAACGCGGCTGCCGGCCGACCACCTGACAGGTCGTCGATCCAGAACTGCTCGCGGAACCGTTCCCTCAACTCGGCCGCCCAGGCCCGCCACTCGGCCGCCCCGGGGCGGCCGAACGCCTCCAGCAAGTCCGCCCCTTGGAGCGCCGCCCGATGCGCCTGCGCCTGCACTTCGCACCTGGCCGGACCTGGTCGCGCGGCCCGTTCCTCCGCCGGGCGGCCGAGGTCGGTGACGAACCCGACCGGCCCCTCCGCCACCGCGGCCCGCAGCGCCCCGAGGGCACGCTCCGCGGCCGGCAGCAGCTCGGCGACCTCGGCCCGGGGCATGCCCCAACGCCAAGCCTCCGCAAGCACCGTGACGAACAGCAGCGTCGCTTCCGTGGCCGTGCAGCTCGCCGGCAGCTCGGGACCTCCGTGCCGCAGCGGCCCGGGAATCACACCGTCCATCGCCTGTGTCGCCGCGCCGCTCTCCGCCCCGGGGGCGGACGGGCTGCCCGCACCCTGAACTGCGGCAGGCTGCGCGGCCGGAGCGCCTCCGGAGCCGCCGGCCCCCGACGCGCTCCCGGCTTGCGCCGGGCCGACCGCAGACGGGCTCGATGCCCCGTCAGCCGTGCCGCCCTCGACCGGGCGGACGACGCCTGCCGGTTGCTGGGGCGCGAGGTGCTGGCGGCGGGCCGTCGCGCGGAGCGTTCCGGCGGCGAGCCGGGTGCCGAGCGGCAGCGTCATCCGGGCTGCCCAGAGCGCGTCCGCGGCGGTGAGGCCGAAACGCCAGGGGGCGCCCGAGGCGGTGTACAGGTCGGTCGGACGGTCCGCGTCCGCGAGCAGCAGCCCGCCCAGTGTGTCCAGGGCGCGGCCGACCAGGCGTGCGGCGCGGCGGTCGTCGGCCCGGACCTCCGGCTCGGACCACGGCAGCGGCACACCCGGGCCGCGCCCCGTCGGTGGACGACCGGCCGACGGTGCCTCCAGCTCCACCTGCAGATCCACGGACCAACGGGCCCCGGGCTGGATCTCCAAGTCCCACCGGAGCACGCCCGCACCGGCCAGCACTGCATGCGGCGACGGGCGGGCGCTGACGGTGGCCGCGCGGCCCTGCCCGGCCCAGCGCAGGCCCGAGGACTGGACCTGGCCCGGTAGGTCGGCCGAGCGCCGACCCGCCGCGATGTCGGTGAGCTGGCCCAGGTCGGTGCCCAGGGCGATCTCCAGTGGGAGGCGGGCCGGCCGGGCACCGGTGTTCCGGACCGTCACGGTCTCCGCACCGTCGGCGTGCCGCAGCCGCTCCACTGTCAACGCCGGATCCGGGTCGAGATCGCCCGGTGCCCGGACCGAGCCGAGGAAGCGCGCCGCCGCCACGGACGTCAGGGTGCCCTGGAGCGGCAGCGGCTCCACGCCACCGAGGCGCAACTCCATCCTGGCCAGGGTGCGCACCCCGTGCCGGAAGAAGCCGTGCAGGCTCTGGCCTCGAAGCTGCCCGTCCGGACCGGAGGCCGCCATGCCCGGGGCGTTGACGCACAGGATGTCGTGCGCCGCCGACGGCTGCGGTCGTGGCACCACCGCCGGGCTCGACTGGCGGGCCGCCCCCGGGGCGGCCGCACCGGCCACCTGCTCCGACCACGCGCCCGCCCCACCGCGCCCCGGTGTCGCCACCCCCGGAGCCGTCACACCCGGACCCGGCCGGGTCAGGGTGCCGTACGGCGGGGTCGCCCCTGGCGCATACGGGGTGGGCGTGGTGAGCGTGCCGTACGGCGGAGTTGCCCCCGGCGCGAACGGCGTGGGCGTGCTGGGTGTGCCGTACGGAGGCGTGCTGAGCGGGGCTCCGTACGGCTGGGCGGCGGTACCCGCGAACGGCGTGCCATGCGCGGGGGTGCCAAGTGCCGGGGTGCCAAGGGCCTGGGCTCCGCCGGGAACCGTCAGGGCCGCGCCGGGCGTCCCAGGCGCATGGCCGGTGGGTGTGCCGAAGGGGGGCGTGGCCTGGCGGGGATTCGGCGGGCCCGCCAGGTGTGAGGGGACGGGGGAAGCCGATGCTCCGGTGGGTGCCGAAATGCCGCCCGGTGCGGGCGGGTTGGCGGGTGGCAGCGGTTGGGATGCTGCGTGGGGTGGCCTTGAATCGGTCACCAGGCTCTCCTCCCCTCGACCGGCCGAAGGCTGCGGGCTCGGCCGGCCGCGAGCGTGCTCGATCGCGGACTGTGCTGCTCTGCCGCCGGAACACGCGGCTCTTACCTGGGCGGGACCGGATCGCCGGCGCTCCGCCCCGACCGGGATGAAGCCCCGGCCCGGACGCCAGGGTCGCGCGTGGCCCGGCGGTGCCGGGTCGAGCGACGCGTGACCGATGCCCGACACGGTCGCCCTGGCCGCTACGGGCCCGGCGGTGCCGGATTTGGTTGCGGCGTTCTGCTGGTTGAACGCCGCACACCTGCCCGAGGTCACGCCTGTCCGGCGGACCTCCGGTCGGATGCAGCCACGCGCCATCGGTCCATCGGCGGTCTGCGGTCGGCACCCGGGGCGCCCGCTGTGTCGTGGCGCCGTTCGGGGTTCTCCGCCTCTGGCGGGCGCCCCCTGGCGGCTCCTGTCCGCCGTCAGGATACGGTGCGAGCACGACGACGGAACCACCGGTGACCTCGGTGATCTGCGCCGCAACCAGCCTGTGACCAGCTCACTCCTAGGAGTTGCATGTCCTCCCTCAGCCGCATCCCCGGGATCGTCGCCACGGATCATGTCTTCCGGGTGCCGCTGGACCACGGAGCTCCGGGCGGCGAGGCGATCAAGGTCTACGCCCGCGAGGTGGTGGCCGCCGGACGCGAGCACGACGAGCTTCCGTGGCTGCTGTACCTGCAGGGCGGACCGGGCGGCAAGGCCAACCGGCCGCTCGGCCGGGACGGTTGGCTGGACCGGGCGCTCGACGACCACCGGGTGCTGCTCTTGGACCAGCGCGGCACCGGCCGCTCCACGCCCGCCAACCGGCAGAGCCTGGCCCGGCGCGGCGACGCCCGGCAGCAGGCCGACTACCTGGCGCACTTCCGCGCCGACTCGATCGTCCGGGACGCCGAGCTGATCCGCCGCCAGCTGTTGGGCGAGGACGGCCGGTGGAGCCTGCTGGGACAGAGTTTCGGTGGTTTCTGCACCCTCACCTACCTCTCGCTGGCCCCGGAGGGCCTGCGCGAGGCGTTCGTCACCGGCGGGCTGGCCGGGCTTCGCCGCTCGGCTGACGAGGTCTACCGCGCCGCGTACCCGCGGGTCGCCCGCAAGAACGCCGGGCACTACGCGCGCTTCCCCCAGGACGTGGCGGCGGTACGGCGAATCGCGGCGCACCTGATCGAGCAGCCTGCGCCCCTGCCGGACGGCGGGCTCCTCACCGTCCAGGCCTTCCAGGCGCTGGGCATGATGCTGGGCAGTGGCACCGGCTCCTTCGTCCTGCACTACCTGCTGGAGGAGGCCTGGGTGGAGGGACCGGACGGGCCGGAGCTCTCCGACACCTTCCTGGCGGGGGCGCAGGCGCAGTTGTCCTTCGCCCAGGGGCCGCTGTACGCCGTGCTGCACGAGTCGATCTACGGGCAGCGCTCGGTCGACGGCGGGGCCACCGACTGGTCGGCGGAGCGGGTGCGCAAGGAGTTTCCCGAGTTCGACGCTGCGGCGGCGCTGGCGGGGGACGGACCGGTACTGCTCACCGGCGAGATGATCTACCCCTGGATGTTCGAGACCGACCCGTCTCTGCGGCCGCTGCGCGAGACGGCGCAGCTGCTGGCCGAGCGCACCGAGTGGCCCGACCTGTACGACCCGCAGCGCCTGGCTTCGAACCAGGTACCGGTGTACGCGGCGGTGTATCACGACGACATGTACGTGGACACGGCGCATTCGCTGGAGACCGCGGACGCGGTGGCCAGTGTGCGGACCTGGATCACCAACGAGTGGGAGCACGATGGAGTGCGGGTGAGCGGCCGCCGGGTGCTGGACCGCCTGATGCGGATGGCGCGCGGCGAGGTCTAGCCGCTTGCCGCGCGGGCGCGGGGTGGGCGTACGCATGTCAGCCTCCGGTGGACTGCTGGTGTCGGGGTGCCCTGCTGCGGGGCCTGGGGATTCGCGGCGCCGCGGCCCGCAGCGGGCACGGTCGGTGCTCACCGCCCGGCCGGTGGACGGCGGCTGACGCGGCATCGGGCGAGGTTGTCGACCGACCGCCGCCTGGGCTGTCGTCCTCACCGGAATCGGATTTGCCCGGCACGGGCTCTGAGCGCGATCGGTCCAGCCCGGATCCGCTCTTGCCTGCCCCGATGGCTTCCGTCGATTCGGAGCCGGCACAGGGCGTGGGCCCGGGCGGGACAGCGGGTGTCCGCGAGGGACCGGCGGGACGGTTGGCTCCCGACTCCCCGCCCGGCGGCGGGAGTTCGGGATGCTGCGGGATGCCCGCCCCGCGCAGCCGGGTGGCACGTTCGCTCCGGACCACCCGGAGCAGGGCCTCCGGGGCGATGCCGGAGTTCAGCGATTCGTAGAGCAGTTGGGCAAGTGTGTAGTCCGGGTCCAGTTCCAGTGCTCTGGCCAGTACGACCCTTGCCGTGGCGGGGTCTCCGGCCAGCCAGGACGTCCAGGCCAGCAGCGTCATCGGCGGGGCGGCGAGGTGCTCGAACGGGTCGACGCAGCGCTGGATGAGGTAGCGCCACAGCTTCTGGGCGGTGGCGAGTTCGTGCTGTTCGGCGTACTCGGCGGCGCGATCGCGGCCGAGTTTGTCCTGCAGGCCGATCAGGACCCGGGCCGTCCGCCTGGTGTCGAGCTCCCGGGCGCCGTTGCGGAACTCGGCCATCGCGCTGGCCAGTAGCTCCTCGGTGCGCTCGACTGCCGAATGACGGCCGCCGGGGCCGGCCAGCTCACGGATGAACGGCGGCCCGGCGTCCTCCAACGCGCGGCGCTGCACCTCGCAGAGCGGCGGGCCCACCGGCGCCAGGCCGGCCACGATCGCCTTGCGGCTGCCCCGCGGGGCGAGGCCCGCGAAGGTGGCCGCGGCGGCGAGCGGGCTGGGCTGGTGGGCGGCACGGACCGGAGTGCCGTCCGGCGGACAGCAGTCGACTCCGGTGCACAGAAAGGACCACCAGCGGCCCGCCGAGACGCACAGCGACTCCTTGACGATCACCTGCTGGCCCTGGAAGGCCCGGGTGAGGGCGGCCGCCAGCGGGCGGAGATCCTCCAGCACGGCCTGCTGCCCCTCCGGCACTGGCGTGCCGTCTGCGGGATCCCGGCACAGGTACAGCAGGACTTGGACGGGGCGGCGGTCGCGCTGTTCGGACAGCTCGACCAGCAGCCGGGCGGATTCTTCGGCGGTGCGCTCCCAGGATTCCGGATCCGCCGGAATGTCGATCCGGATCACCCCGCCCTGATCGAGCGCGGGGCCCTGCAGGCCCACCGCGACGATGCTGTCGTCGGGAAAGAAACCCAGCAGGTAGGGGAGCATCTCCGCCATGTCAGCGGGCCCGCGCAGCCGGACCGGGAGGTGGCCGGGGCGCGGGGAGGGCTTGGTGGTGCGGTCGTCTGCGGTCATGGCGGAAAGGGTGGACCCGATTCCGCCATCACTGCGGATATTTCGCTCGCCCTGTGGATAAACCGGGGGGTTCAGCATCAGCTCCCCCTAATGGCGGACAATTCCGGCCCGAACAGCCAGATCTGACGGCATATCACCCGATAAGAGCCAGGTTGTCCACAGCCTGCCATTCGCGGTCCGTCCGTGAAGCACGGTATCCATGACCTCATGCAGACGCGCGAACTCCACCCGACCACCCCAGCCGACCGCGAAGCCGTCCGGGCCGCCGCGGAAGCCGTGCTGCACAGCCTCGCGGGGCCCTCCGCGACGCTGCGCGAGGACCAGTGGAAGGCCATCGAGGCCCTGGTGGTCGACAGTCGCCGCGCCCTGGTGGTGCAGCGCACCGGTTGGGGCAAGTCCGCCGTCTACTTCATCGCCACGGCGCTGCTCCGCGCGCGCGGAGCCGGTCCGACGGTGATCGTCTCGCCCCTGCTGGCGCTGATGCGCAATCAGGTCGAATCGGCCGCCCGGGCGGGCATCCATGCCCGGACGATCAACTCGGCCAACCCGGAGGAGTGGGAGGAGATCCAGCAGGAGGTCGCCGACAGCCGGGTCGATGTCCTGCTGGTCAGCCCGGAGCGGCTCAACAACCCCGACTTTCGCGATCATGTTCTGCCCAAGCTGGCCGCCTCCACCGGCCTGCTGGTGGTGGACGAGGCGCACTGCATCTCCGACTGGGGCCACGACTTCCGGCCCGACTACCGACGGCTGCGCACCATGCTCGCCGAGCTCTCCCCCGGCGTCCCGGTGCTGGCCACCACGGCGACCGCGAACGCCCGCGTCACCGCGGATGTCGCGGAGCAGCTCGGCACCGGCGTCGGTGACGCGCAGGCCCTGGTGCTGCGCGGCCCGCTGGAGCGGGAGAGCCTCAGCCTCTCGGTGCTCTCGATGCCCGACCCGGCACACCGGCTGGCCTGGCTCGCCGACCACCTGGCCGACCTGCCCGGCTCCGGCATCATCTACACCATGACGGTCGCCGCCACCGAGGAGGTCACCGAGTTCCTGCGCGAGCGCGGCTACCCGGTCGCCTCCTACTCCGGCCGGACCGAGGACGCCGAACGCCGCGAGGCCGAGGCAGCCCTGCTGGCCAACCAGGTCAAGGCCCTGGTCGCCACCTCCGCGCTCGGGATGGGCTTCGACAAGCCGGATCTCGGCTTCGTGGTCCACCTCGGCTCGCCGAGCTCCCCCATCGCGTACTACCAGCAGGTCGGCCGCGCCGGCCGTGGCGTCGACCGTGCCGAGGTGCTGCTGCTCCCGGGCCGGGAGGACGAGGCGATCTGGCGGTACTTCGCCTCGATCGGCTTCCCTCCCGAGGAGCAGGTCCGCCGCACCCTCGCCGCTCTGGCCGAGGCCGGTCGCCCACTCTCCACAGCGGCGCTGGAAACCTCGGTCGATCTTCGCCGCTCCCGGCTGGAGACCATGCTCAAGGTGCTCGACGTGGACGGCGCGGTCCGCCGGGTGCGCGGCGGCTGGGAGTCCACCGGCGAGCCGTGGCGGTACGACGGCGAGCGGTACGCCAAGGTCGCCCGGGCCCGCGCGGCCGAACAGCAGGCGATGCGGGACTACATCGCAACCGAGGGCTGCCGAATGGAGTTCCTGCGCCGCCAGCTCGACGACCCGGAGGCCGCCCCGTGCGGGCGCTGCGACCGGTGCACCCACGCCCAGCACTCCACCGAGGTGTCGGCCGAGACCACGGGCGCTGCCCGCGCCGCCCTCGGCCGCCCGGGTGTCTCCTTCGAAACCAGGCGAATGTGGCCGACCGGCATGGAGTCCCTCGGCATCCCGCTGCGGGGCCGCATCCCCGCCGCCCAGCAGGCCGAGCCGGGGCGCGCTCTCGGCCGGCTCTCCGACATCGGCTGGGGCAGCCGGCTGCGCTCGCTGCTCGACGAGCGTTCCCCGGACGGGCCGCTGCCGCGTGAGGTGCTGGACGCCGTGGTCGGCGTGGTGGCGGACTGGGCGCGCAGCCCGGGTGGCTGGGCCGGGCCGGAAGGTCCGGACGGTACCCGGCTGGAGCGCCCGATCGGCGTGGTCGCGCTGGATTCCTCCACCCGACCACAGCTGGTGTCCGACCTCGCGGGTGGCCTCGCCTCGATCGGCCGGATGCCGCTCCTCGGTCGCGTCTCGTACGCCACCGGGGAGCCCCCGCACGGGCCGCGCAGCAACAGCGCCCAGCGGCTGCGCTCGGTCTTCGGAGCCCTCACGCTCTCCCCGGGCCTGGCCGACACGCTGGCCGCGACTCCCGGCCCGGTCCTGCTGGTCGACGACCTGGTGGATTCCGGCTGGACGTTGACGGTCGCGGCCCATCTGCTCCGCCAGGCCGGCGCCACCGCGGTGCTCCCACTCGTCCTGGCTGTCCGGGGGTGAGGGCGATTCGATCGAGCTCACCGCCAAGCCCGGCAGCCGGGCACGCCCGGACGCCGAGCCCCGTTCACCGGACGGTTTCCAGCCGTCCACAGCCCGCTCACCCAGTGGTCAGCCGAATGGCTGCATGGCGGGGCTGGGACATCTCCGGCAATTAGGCGGGTTCCGGGCGGCGTTTGTCAGTTCATCATTGCCGCCCGGCCGCTCTCGCCAGAGAATTGGAAGGTATCCAGCGCCCGGTCCGTCGGACCCGGCCTTCGGCGTACGCCCGCGCACCTTCGGGAGCGCGGGCACGGGAAGGAGGATCGTGATCAACGGCATCGACCGAGGTCCTTCCCACTACGACGGCCGTCGGGCCATCACGCTGCAGGAGTGGGAACGCCTCGGCATACCCCTCCTTCGCGCACCCAGAGAGTTCGTTACCGAACTTCACCAGCGGCACCTCCCGCAGCCCGGCACCACGGTGGTCGCGGTACTCGACCCCGAGCACCGGGTGGTGGCGTCGGCCTCCTTCGGCGTCCGCCCGCAATTCAACGACGGCTGGGACCACCGCAACGCCCTGCTCGGCCACCTGCGCCGGGTCACCCCGCACGACCTGAAGCGCATATCCCCGAGCCGCACCGCCGTCCTGCTGCGCTGCCGCGAGGGCGGGCCGGACTGGACCGAGCAGGACGGGGCCTGGATGTGGGCGCTGCGCGCCGCCGCCGAACTGCACGGGCTGCGCTGCGGCTCCTACCTGACGCTCACTCCTGCCGGTTGGCAGTCGCTCGGCGACGGCCGGCACGGGCGCAACCCGCACTCCGGGTCGTGGGCCCTCGGCCCGATCCACACCGTCACCGAACTGCCGCCGCGTATCCCGTCCGGCGCCGACTCCGAGCGATCCGCGCCGCCGGCGCCACCGGTCCCCTTGGAGCCGCCGGTCGCCCCGGTCACCTCACTGAACGCGATCCGCGCCCTGGAGGCCGGCCGCGACAGCCGGGCGATCCGCCGAACCGCCGCCCGCTGAACGGTCATCCGCCCACGGCGGCCCGCTCACCGAACCGGCCGGCCCGACGTGCCACGACGCAACAACACCAAAGCCCGCCGACGCCCCACGTTCGCCCGACCCGGCACCCAACGGCGTTGCAGGACAACCGTGTTGAGACCCAGCGGAACCAGGGAACGCCGACGACCCGGCCCCGCCCGCAGGCGGAGCCGGACCGGCACGACGAACCAGACGAACCAATGGATCGATGGACCGACGGTCAGGCGGACCGACGGGCCGACAAAAAGGCGGCCAGGCGGTCAGGCGAACAGCGGGGCGACGGTGTCCGTCTCGCCGCAGACCACCAGTAGCTTCGCGGCCCGCTCCAGCGCCTTGCCCGCCGCCGCGGCGACCCGCTCCGCGTGGTTCTCGTTGACCACCAAAACCACCACGTCGCGGTGCAGTGTCCGAGTCGTGGCGGCGTCGGCGTAGAACACGTCGCCGCCGTCGGCGAGTTGAGCCCAGTAGCTGTCCTCGCCGAAGCTCAGCTCGTGTTCCTGCCAGGGGTGCGCGGCACCGACCGTCAGGACCAGCACGTCGCCGGGGCGGCGGCCGGACTCCAACAGCGCGTCAACGGCGTCATTGGCACGGTCGAGCGCCTCGGCCGCAGCGACGGGCAGGAGTTGAACGGTAGGCCGGCCGGGGCGCGGCGCGTTGCCGGGCTTGGGTCGGGGTGCGGGCCGCGGACCGGGAATCGGACGGTCCGCACGGGGCGGTGCGGGACGCGGCGGGCCGGGGCGAGGGCCCGGGACCGGAGCGGCGACAGCGGTGGAGGAAGGCATACGGGGGGCAGGTGCGTCCGACTTGTGGGGAAGGGGAACGCCGGGGCCCGGGATCGTCTCGTGAATCTCCGGCTCCTCGGGGAAGACAGGCATACCCGGATTCCTATCAAATGCCGGTCGGATGCGCACGGGCACCCCACCACTTGAAAGTGTCGCCGCCCGAGCGCGGGCACACGACAACGCCCGAGTGACGGGTGGGTGAATGTTGACGAACCGTCAGAAACGAACGGATATGGTCGCCTCCGAGGCGCTCCGAAGGCTCCCGGCGGTCGAAGCAGACCATCGGATTGTGCGACTGCGCCAGGGCGCGTTGCGACACCGAGGGCGCTCAGAAACCGAGCGAGAGCTGCTCGCCGGTGTCGATCGGGACCCGCTGACGCTTGAGGTGGCTCCACTTCGGCAGGGCATCCATGTAGGCCCAGGACAGGCGATGGTGTTCGGTGGGCCCGAACTCCTCCAGTGCGGCGCGGTGGGTCGGCGAGGGGTAGCCGGCGTTCTCCTCGAACGCGAACGCCGGATGCTCCACCCCGAGTTCGGCCATCAGCGCGTCCCGCCGGACCTTGGCCAGCACCGAGGCGGCGGAGACGCAGACGCACGACTGGTCACCCTTGATCACCGTGCGGACCCGCCACGGGCCGCCCAGGTAGTCGTGCTTGCCATCCAGAATCACCGCGTCGGGCTGCACCGGCAGCGACTCCAGGGCTCGGACGGCGGCCAGCCGCAGCGCGGCCGTCATGCCGAGGTCGTCGCACTCCCGGGGCGAGGCGGCGCCGATCGCGTAGGCGGTCACCCAGCCTTCCAGGATCGGGACGAGCGCCTCCCGGCGCCGCTCGGTGAGCAGCTTGGAATCGGTGAGCCCTTCCGGCGGGCGGCGCAGGCCGGTGACGGCGGCACCGACCATGACCGGCCCGGCCCAGGCGCCGCGGCCCACCTCGTCCAGCCCGACCACCAGGCGGGCTCCGGCCCGGCGCAGCGAGCGCTCGACCGAGTGGGTCGGGGGGTCGTACGGCATCGAGGGTTCCTTCACTGGGCAGGCCAACAGCCGGGGCCGCGCCCGAGGACGCTCGCGGCTGCTTTCAGCCTACGCCGCCGCCCGGACAGCCCGGCCGCCCGAGCCGGACCCGCGCCGAACCCGAGCCGGACCCGGGCCAACCCCGGACCCACCACTCACCGCCACCGCCCCGCCCCGCGCGCGTTACGGCCGGATCGCCGGCAGCAGCACCTGTCCGAGCAGGTCCTCGCAGAACTCGTCGTCGATCGCCCCGACCCAGAACTTGGCGCGGTACAGCAGCATCGCCGGCAGCACGTCGGCCACGATCGACACCGCCGCGCCCCGGCGGACGTCGCCCCGGGCCTCGCCGCGGCGCAGGATGCCGAGGATGCCCTCGGTGGTCGGCCCGACCACCCGCTCGTGCAGGAAGCCCTTGAAGAACTCGGCGCGTTCGTGGTCGAGTTCACCCATCAGGGCACGGACGGCCGCACCGGTCCGGGAGTCCAGCACCGCGATGTAGCCCTGGATGACGTGCCGCAGCTCGGCCTCCGCGGAGCCGAGGTCGGGAATGTCGGCGGGGGGCGGCATCACGGCGACCAGGGCGTCCATCACCAAGTCCGCCTTGGAGGCCCAGCGCCGGTAGAGCGCGGCCTTGCCGGTCTGCGCGGCGCCGGCCACGCCTTCCATCGTCATCCGGGCGAACCCGCCGGAGGTGAGCTGGTCGAGCGCGGCCTCGAAAATCGCGGCCTCCAGCGCCTTGCCGCGCCTGCGCAGCGGGGCTCCCTCCACGGGGCCGTCGGCCGACTGCCGCCGGTCCGGCTGATCCATCGTCATCCACCCTAAAAGACGGTTGCGTTCACTATCGGCGCCGACTAATGTCCCCCGCAGTGAACGAGACCGTTCACTAATGGCATCGCCGAGCACCTTACCGAGACAGCAACCGATAGCAGCAGTCAGCAGGGGGCACAACAGTGGCTATCTCCGACATGCTCAGCAAGTCGGCTCCGCCGGGGGCCGGTCGCGACCAGCACAAGGGCATCACGCTCACGGTCATCGCGGCCACTCAGCTCATGGTCGTCCTCGACGCGACCATCGTGAACATCGCGCTTCCGCACATCCAGGACGCCCTGAAGTTCTCCACCACCAACCTGTCCTGGGTGATCAACGCCTACACGCTGACGTTCGGCGGCCTGCTGCTGCTCGGCGGCCGGGCCGGCGACATACTCGGCCGCCGGCGGGTGTTCGTCGTGGGCGTGCTGCTGTTCGGTCTGGCCTCGCTGCTCGGCGGTTTCGCGCAGAACGGTGGCATGCTGCTCGCCGCCCGCGCGCTGCAGGGCATCGTCGGTGCGATCTGTTCACCGACGGCGTTCGCGCTGATCGCCACCAACTTCAAGGAGGGGCCGGAGCGGAACCGCGCCTTCGGTGTCTTCTCGGCGGTGGCCGGCTCGGGCGCCGCGATAGGCCTGCTGGCCGGCGGCGTGCTCACGGAGTACCTGAACTGGCGCTGGGTGTTCTTCGTGAACGTGCCGATCGCCGCGCTGATCGCCGTCGCCGCGCCGCGTTACATCAACGAGTCCGAACGGCACCCGGGCACCTTCGACCTGCCCGGCGCGCTCACCTCCACCCTCGGCCTGGTCAGCCTGGTGTACGGGTTCATCCACGCCGCGGACCCGAAGGCCGGGTGGGGCGACGGCGTGACGATCGCCTCGTTCGCCGTCGGCACGGCCCTGCTGGTCGCGTTCGCGGTGATCGAGCAGCGCACCGCCCAGCCGATCACCCCGCTGCGACTGCTGCGGAGCCGCAACCGCACCGGCGGATTGATCATGATGCTCTGCCTGGCCGCGGCCATGTTCGGCATCTTCTTCTACGTCACGCTCTTCGTTCAGCGCGTGCTCGGTTACAGCGCGCTCAAAGCGGGTGTGGCCTTCCTGCCGATCAGCGTCGCGATCATCGTCGCCGCGCAGCTCGCCTCCGCTTTCCAGGCCAGGCTCGGGCCAAAACCGTTCCTGGCCACCGGCAGCGTGCTGGTGACGATCGGGCTGAGTTGGCTGACTCGGACCGACGTCCACAGCAGCTACGCCCTGGGCGTGCTCGGCCCCACGGTCACCTTCGGCTTCGGCATGGGTCTGATCTTCGTCCCGGTGATGCTGATGGCGGTCTCCGGGGTTGCGGCGCACGAGACGGGTGCGGCCTCGGGCCTGCTCAACTCGGTGCAGCAGATCGGCGGTTCGGTCGGGCTGTCGATACTCACCACGGTCTTCGCCAAGGCGGCCACCTCCGAGGGCAACCGCCAGCAGCCGGACTTCCTCGCCCATGCCACCCCGGCCGATCTGCAGTACACCCAGCAGCACCAGACCTTCCCACCCGGCAGCACGTGGGCCAACGAGGTGCTCGCCCACGCCGTCTCGCACGCCTTCGTGGTGGGTGTGGCGTTCGCGGTGGTCGCGCTGCTGTCCGCGGTGTTCGTGGTCAAGGCGAAGGTCGCCGACCTGCCCGCCGAAGCCCCAGCCGGCATGGCGATGTGACGCCGCACCACGCGGCCTGACACGCAAGGAGGGTGGGGGGACGGCACTCGGCCCCTCCCCCACCCTCCAACAGCCACCGCCGACAACGGCCCGACGACAACGGCCCAACATCAGCGCCCCAACGTCAGCGGACCACGTCAGCGGCCCGACGACAACGGCCCAACGCCAGCGGACCACGACAGCGGACCACGACAGCGGACCACGCCAGCGACCCAACGTCAGCGGCCCAAGGTCAGCGGGCCTCGACCCGGTACGTGGGCAGCCCGACCCGTCGGCAGGCCTCGCCCAGGTCCCAAACCACGGGCCGTGCCGCGAGGATCTCCCGGGCGCGGGCCTCGGCCCGGCTGATGGCGTACCAGGAGGGCGTGGGCTGGTCCGCCAGCTCGGCGGCGATCGGCTGGAGCGCGCAGGTGCGCAGATCGTCGGGCAGCCGGTCAAGAGCGGGCACGGCGTCAACGGAGAGGCCACGCAGGTAGTTGACGTCGAGCTGGGTAACGGCGCCGCGGTAGCGGTCGACGTTCTGGTCGGCGATCAGGCCGTCGGTCCGCAGCAGGCCGAACAGCGCCACGGCCAGGGCGGCGCTGAGCACCACCGCGCGGGGCAGCCAGCGGCGGGAGGAGAGGACGGAGCCGAACAGCACCATCAGGAAGACCAGGCCGAGCCAGATCTCCGTCGCGGCGACGTTGACTCGCAGGCGGGTGAGCCCGAACGCGTCCATGTACAGGCTCATCCGGACCAGGGCGGTGCCGACCACGACCAGGGTGAGCGTGCAGAGCAGTCCGAGCATCACCTTGACCAGCCGCCGGTCGCCCGCGTTGCTGCGCGGCGCCCAGTACTTGGCGAGCGCGACCACCACCAGGGTGAGCACGGCGATCCAGAGCAGCTGCCAGAAACCCTGGCGGGCGTACGCGGCGGGGGTCATCCCGGTGCGGCGCATGATCGAGCCGTAGCCGCCGATCAGCACCACCAGCTGCACCACCACGAAGGTGCCGAACAGCAGGTTCATCACCGCCAGCGGCATCGCCCACTCCAGGCGGCCGCGCTCCTTGCCGGCCCGGGTCCTGGTGCGGTCCCAGCGGCGGGGGGCGGCGGCGGTGTGCGCGGCGCCCAGAGCGAGCAGCACTCCGCCGACGAAGTACACGAACCGCAGCGGGGTCTCCCCGGCCTCCATCGAGGGGACGAGGTGGCTCAGCAGGTCGGCGACGGTGGAGTCGGCGCCGGCGAACAGCGTGCCGAAGACCACCAGCAGCACCAGGGAGACTCCGACGGCCTTCACCACCTGCCCGGCACGAGCCTTGGCCGGAAAGCGACGCTCTTTCAGCGACCGGATTCCCCAGGCGAGCCCGGGCAGGAAGTGGGCCCACAGGCCGATCGATCCCATCGCCACTCCGACCCAGCGGGCACCGCCGTGCAGGGTGAGCGAGCCGATGCATATCGCGGCGATCACGGCGAGCGTCACCGCCCCGTCCGCACCGCTGACGGCCGGCACCAGGCAGAGCAGCAGCGCGGCCGCAGCGAACGCCAGGTGCCAGGGCTTGACGCGCCGCCCGGTGGCCAGCGCGGTCATCCCGGCGCCCACCGCACCCGCGACGGCGCAGAGCAGCAGGTTGACTCCGAGTCCGTCACCCAGCACCAGCGCACTGACCAGCCCGGACGCGCCCGCCGCCGCCAGCACCCGCAGCCCGGCGGGCGCGGCAGGACGGGCCTTGCTGGGCCGCAGCCACTCCGATTCGGGCAGCGGATCCAGCGGCCGGTGCTGGTACGGCGCATAGGGATTCGCTCCCCCAGCACCCACCGCCCCCACCGAGCCCACCGAGCCCGCCGCCACCGAGCCCACCGCACCCGCCGAGCCCACCGAGCCCACCGCACCCGCCGAGCCCATCGCACCCGCAGCAGCCCCCACCGGCGCCCCCTTCCCGGACGCCCCAGGACGCGGTCCCGCAGGTGCCGCGAACGGGTTCGCCGGCTGCGGCTGTTCGCCGGGACCACCTGAGCCGGTGGAACCACCAGGGCCGTTGGAGCCGGTGGACTGGGACATGAAACCCCCTCAGAATGCGGGCGCACGAAGGTTTTCGGCCAGTCGCACGCCTGGTCGTGCCGGTGACTCTAGAGCCCGAAGGCCACTTCTGAACAGGTTCAAAAAGCCGCCGGGGCGGCTTGGTCACAGAGTTGTGACACAAACCGCCCCGGCAGTGGGACTGCGGAGCAGGACCACCGGGCCCGATCAGTAGGCCCCGTACAGCGAGTACACGAGGTTGTCCTTCACGGCGGTTCCGAAGCTCGCCGGGAAGGTGCCGAACGGGACGCTCGCGTTGCTGTAGACGCCGGACCCGGCGGGGCCGGAGCTGTAGTGCATGTTGTTGACGGTGGAGCTGGTGCCGTTGGAGTTGTAGACCAGCCAGTAGGTGGTGTTGGCGGCCAGCGTGTAGGTGACGGCGGCGCTGTTCCAGGCGTTGGCGCTCAGCGTGCCCACCGAGCTGGTGGCCAGCAGGGCGTCCGGCGAGCCGCCGTTGTCGCTGTAGACGGCGATCTGGAACTGGTTGTTGGGCGAGGCGCTGGTCTGGCCGATGTGCACGTTCAGCGAGCTGAGTGCGATCGGCGAGGCGCCGGTGGTGATCTTCGAGCCGTTGAGGTGGTTGGAGTTGGTGTCGTCGAGCTGGGTGCCGATGGTGTTGTTGCCGATGGTCTGCGGCGGGGCGCCGGCGGTGGTGAAGGCCGCGGTGTAGGCGGCGGCCTGGGTGTTGCCCGCCAGGTCCTTCACGTTGGCGACGCTCAGCGTGTAGCCCGTGCTGAGCGAGAGCGCGGCGTTCGGGGTGAAGGTGACGGTGTTGGTCGCGGAGTCCAGGGCGACGGTGCCGGCCACCGCGGTGCCGCCGCTGGTGGTCTTCAGCGTGACGTTGGTGGAGTTGACGGTGGCGGCCTGGACCGGCTCACTGAAGGAGGCCTTCACCGGGGCGGTGGCGGCGACGCCGGTCGCACCGTTGGCGGGGACGGAGCCGGTGACGGTCGGCGGGACGGTGTCGGTGCCGTAGGTCGCCGTGTACGAGCCCACGTTGCCGTCGAAGAAGGCGTACGTGATGCCGTGGATGGTCTCGATCCGGTAGTTGACGGCGGTGGTGCCCTGCTTGATGCCGGTGAGGGTGCCGCCCGCCGAGTTGACCGGGACCATGGCCCGCAGGCCGTTCGCGCCGCCGGTGATGCTGAAGCTCAGGGTGTTCGCGTTCCAGGCCATCCCGGAGAACGCGGAGCCGTTGCGGAAGTCCAGCCAGTTCAGCAGCTGGCGGCCGGAGACCACGGGGGTGCCGTGCGCCTTGGCCGAGGCGATGACCTGGTCGGACGCGGTGGAGGCGGCGTAGTCGGTGTGGATGTTGGCGGTCAGGACGGTGTAGTAGCCCTTGGCGTTGTACGCGTTGTCCAGCAGCGTGTTGACGGTGCCCGGCATGGACTGCCCGGACTCGTCGGTGAGTTGGGTGGTGGACTGGTACTCGTTGATGGTGGCGCCGTTGCTGTCCGCGTACTTCATCGGCAGCCCGGTGCCGTTGAAGTAGCCGGGCCGGTCCTGCACGAAGCTGGCCGGGTAGTAGTAGTAATCGGTGTCCAGCCGGATGCCGTTGGCCAGCTTGGTCTTGGCCTGGGTGGCCCAGTCGTCCCACTCGACGCAGTGGGTGCGGGTGCTGTCCGCGTTGGGCAGGGACGGGAACTTGGCCTTCCAGGCGGCGATCTGGGTGGTGTAGACGTTCGCCAGGTCGGCGGGGGTCCCCCACGGGGTGCAGTTGGTGGTGATGTGGGTGCCGATCTCGAAGCCCTGGTCGGAGTAGGCCTTGGCCTGGGCGTCGGTCATCGGCCCGCTGGCGTAGACGTAGGACGAGGCGCGCACGCACTCCCAGTTGGCCACGTTGCAGCCGGCCGGGCTCTGCGCGATGTAGCCGTCGAAGCGTCCGGTGGTGCCGCCGATGCCGTGGTCGTCGCCGGTCATCACCACGACGGCCTTGACGTCGCGGGGGAAGTACCAGAACTTCGGCAGCGGCTTCTTGGCGGCGTCCATGGTGGTGATCAGGTTGCCGAGCAGGCGCTGCTGCTCGTCGGCGATCGGGATCTGTGCCTTGTCGAGGTTGTTCCAGTTGAGCTGTCCGCCGGTGCCGAAGAACATCTCGCTGGCCTCGATGCCGTCCACGTTGTCGCGCTGCTGCCCGCCCCAGGCGATGTTGCCCTGGCGGGTCTGCACCACGGACTTGGCGAGGTCGAAGGTGAACGCGGCGGCCTGGCCGGTGCCGGCGGTGCGCAGCGTGACGGCGGGGTTGGTGGTGGGCACGGCGACGTCGCTGTACAGGGTGGCGACGGCGGTGGCGCCGTTCAGCGTGTACTTGTCGGCGGTGCCGTGGTAGCCCATGGTGTCGGAGGTCAGTCCGGTGCCGGGCGCCGCGGTGGTGTCGATCTTCAGGTAGGAGTCGGCCAGTGTGTCGGTGGTGGCGGTGAGGCCGAGCAGCCCGGCGAGCTGCTTGTCGGGCCGCATCGCGACCAGCCGTCCGCCGCCGTTCACCCAGCTGGTGAACATGGTGGTCTGGGCGGCCGTCAGCTGGTTCTCCGCCAGCAGCACCACGTCGTACTGGGCGAGGGTGGCGGAGGTGACGGTGCCGAGGTCGGCGGTCTTGTAGTAGTTCAGGCCCTCGGCCTTGAGGATCTCGCCGTAGTACGAGGTGTACGGGTTGGCCGGGTCGGTGACCAGCAGGATCGGGCCCTCGTTGCCGGGGCCGTTGCCGGGTGTGCCGCTGCCGCCGCCGGACGGGGTGTAGGTGGCGTAGATGGAGTAGTTGAGGTTGCCGGTGGAGACGGCGCCGAAGCTGCTGGGCCAGCTGCCGAAGGCCGCGCCGCCGGTGGAGTAGCCGCTCTGGCCGCCGGTGGAGTAGTTGAGGTTGTTGACCGCGGCGGAGACGCCGTTGGAGTTGTACGCCAGCCAGTAGGGCGTGTTGGGCGCGAGGGTCGCGGTGACCGGCAGGGTGTTCCAGGCGTGTGCGGTGAGCGTGCCGGAGGCGGAGGAGCCGAGCAGCGCGCCGGGCTTGCCGGCGACGTCGCCGTACACCGCGACCTGGTACTGGTCGTTGGGCGTGGAGCCGACGGCGCCCACGTACACGCTGACGCTGTTGACCGTTCCGCCGCTGGAGCCGGTCACGAAGCGCGAGGTGTTGATGTAGTTGGAGTCGCCGGAGTCGGTGGCGGTGCCGATGGTGTTGTTGCCGAGGACGGCGGTTTCCGCGTGTGCCGCGGGCGCCGCCATCAGTCCGGTGGATGCGAGCAGGGCCACGAGCAGCCCGGCGAGCCGTTTTCTGAACCTCACGCCAACCCCCCAAGGTCGGATGACCGGATGAACGGCAGAAGTGCCGTCCTCCGTCCTATCGGCTCCGACCCCGGCGCGTCCGCAGAACCCTCACATCACAGCCACGACTTCCGGCCAACTCGAACGCGAACGCTCCGCATCCGACCCGTGTGTCTGCACACCTTCAACACCCGTCGCCGCGTTCAACATTTGAACAGCCCGGTGGCGGGCCTCAGCCCTTCACCGACCCGGCCAGCAGCCCGCGGACGAAGTAGCGCTGGAGGGCGAAGAACACCGCCAGCGGCACCAGCATCGACAGGAAGGCGCCCGCCGAGAGCAGCTCCCAGCGGCTGCCGTTGGAGCCGGACAGCTGGGCGAGCCGGGAGGTCATCGGCGCGACCGTCGGGTTGCCGCCGGCGAAGGTGAGCGCCACCAGCAGGTCGTTCCACACCCACAGGAACTGGAAGATGGCGAACGAGGCCAGCGCGGGGGCGCTCAGCGGCAGCACGATCGAGCGGAAGATCTTGAAGTGCGAGGCCCCGTCCACCACCGCCGCCTCCATCAGGTCCCGCGGCAGCTGGGCGATGAAGTTGTGCAGCAGGAAGATCGCCAGCGGCAGCGCGAACATCGTGTGGGTCAGCCACACCGGCACGTACGTGTCCTTCAGGTCGAGCGCCGTAATGACGGTCACCGAGCCGAGGTGGGCGCCGCCGGAGAACAGCCGCAGCAGCGGGATCAACGCCATCTGCAGCGGCACGATCTGCAGCGCGAATATCACGAAGAACAGGGTGTCGCTGCCCTTGAACCGCACCCAGGCCAGCGCGTACGCCGCCATCGCGGCCAGCACCAGCGGGAAGACGGTGGCGGGGATGCTGATCGCCACCGAGTTGACCAGGTACGGCATCAGGCCGCCGGAGGTGCCGAAGGAGTTGTCGAACAGCACCGCCCGGTAGTTCTCCAGCCCGAAGTCGGGGTGGACGAACGCCTCCCACCAGCCGGTGGACGCGACGTCGCCCTTGGGACGCAGCGAGGTGACCAGCAGGCCGACGGTCGGGATGGTCCACAGGGCCGTCACGACGACCACCAGGACGCTCGCCAGCGGGCTGCTGAAGGACCGCCGGACGGCCTTCACGGGCGGCAGTTCGGGCTCGGCGGCCTTGGCGGGGGCCAGGGTGGGCTGGGCGCTCATCGGGTCGCACGCTCCTTGCGCAGCAGGGCGATGTTGTAGACCACCAGGGGCGCCACCGCGAGGAAGAGGATCACCGCGAGGGCGCTGCCGCGGCCGTAGTTGTACTGCTCGAAGGTCTGCGAGTACATCTCGTTGGCGAGCACCTGGGTGCCGTAGTTGCCACCGGTCATGGTGCGGACGATGTCGAAGGCCTTCAGTGTGATGATCATGACGGTGGTGAGCACCACCACCAGCGTGGTGCGGATCATCGGCACGGTGACGTGCAGGAACAGCCGCAGGCCGGTGGCGCCGTCGAGCCGGGCGGCCTCGGTGATCTCGTCCGGGATGGCCTTGATCGCGGCGGACAGTACCACCATGGCGAAGCCGGTCTGCACCCAGACCAGGACGGCCATCAGCAGGAAGTTGTTCAGCGGCTGGGACAGGATCCAGTTCGGCGGATCGTCCCAGCCGAGCGCGACGGCGAGCCGGCTGAGCAGGCCGACCTGGTTCTGCCCGGCGCCGCGCGACTCGTACACCAGCTTGAAGATCAGCGAGGCGGCCACCAACGAGACCGCCATCGGCATGAAGATCAGCGACTTGTAGATCGCCTGCCCGCGCATCCGGTCCACCATCAGGGCCAGCCCGAGGCCGAGCCCGGTGGCCGCGAAGGGAGCGACCACCAGCCACAGCAGGGTGTTCAGCAGCACCCCGTGGATGGGTGAACTGGTCAGCGCCCAGCCGTAGTTCTTCCCACCGACGAACTTCGTGCCGTCGGCGTCCAGGAAGCTCAGCACGACGGTGCGCAGCAGTGGCACCACCAGGCCGGTGAGCAGCAGGACGATCGCCGGGCCGAGCATCAGCGCGATCGTCAGCGGCCGGGAGAAGCGTCCGGTGGCGCGGCCGGCCGCGAAGAACACGGCGAGCAGGACGCCGACGAAGCCCAGCACGGCGCCGCCGGTGTTGCCGAACTTGAGCGCCGCGTCCTGCCACAGCGAGTCCGCGAGGTGGAGCGCCGGCCCGGCAAGCCGGGTGTCGTTGGGCATGCGCGGGGTCCTTCCTCAAGACCTGGTGATCTTCAGGGCATGGGGAGGGCAGCGCGGGCAGGTGGTTCACCCGCCCGCACTGCCCGGGGAGTCCGGCCTACTGGGGCCAGGCGGCGTCGATGTCGGCGGCCGTCTTCTGGATCGACTGGCCCTCGGCGAACCAGGCGGTGAGCGCCTTCCATTCGGCGCCGGCGCCGACGGCGGCGGGCATCAGGTCGGAGGCGTCGAAGCGGAAGGTGGCGGCCGGGTCGGTGAGCGACTCGGCGGACAGCTTGTCGATCGGGTCGGTGTACAGGCTCTTGTCGACGCCCTGGTTGGCGGACACCCAGCCCGGCGAGACCTTGACCCGGCTGCTCGCCCACTCGGAGCTGGACAGGTAGTTCTGCACGACCTGCACCTCGGGCCGGTCGGCGAACGCGGCAACGAACTCGCCGCCGCCCTCGACCGGGTTGGTGACCTGCGGGTTCACCGCCGGCAGGTGGAAGGCGAAGACGTCGCCGTCGGGGGCGATGCTGGTGCCCTTGGGCCACTGTGCGCGGTAGAAGGACGCCTGCTGGAGCATCGCGCACTTGTTGCTGAGGATCGGGGTGCCGGCGTCCTGGAAGGTGGTGGTGGCGATCGACTTGACGTCGCCGAAGCCGCCGTTGACCCAGGCCGGGTTCTGCATCCAGTCGGCGACGGTCTTCATCGCGGTGGTGATCTTCTCGTCGGAGAACTTCACCTTGTGGCTGACCCACTGGTCGTAGACGTCGCCACCGTACGAGCCGAGGACGATCTCCTCCAGCCAGTCGGTGGCCGGCCAGCCGGTGGCGGTGCCGGAGCCGATACCGCCGCACCAGGGCTTCATGGCGCCGGCCCTGGCGATCTTGTCGCTGAGCGCGATCAAGTCGGCCCAGGTCTTGGGGACTTCGTACCCGGCGGCCTTGAACGCCTTCGGGGAGTACCAGACCAGGGACTTCATGTTGGCGCTCATCGGCGCCGCGTAGAAGGTGCCGTTGACCGACCCGTAGGTCTTCCAGATCGGCGACCACTTGTTCTCGTTGTCGACGGTCTGCTGCGGGGGCTTGACCACCTTGCCGCTCTTCACCATTTGGGCGAGCAGGCCGGGTTGCGGGATGACCGCCAGGTCGGGGGCGTTGCCGCCGGCCACCCGGACCGGCAGCTGCGACTCGAAGTCGTTGGAGCCCTCGTAGACGATCTTGATGCCGGTGCAGGAGCTGAAGTTGGCCCAGGACTTCTCCAGCGAATCCGACTCGGGCGCCAGGATCGACGCGTACATCGACACCTTGGTGCCCGAATGACCCGCGTACGCCTGGTACTTTGCGCAGTCACCGGTGAGCGTGGCGGCCGAAGAACCGCCCCCGCCGTCGGACGAGGAACTGTTGGAACAGGCGGCTGTCAGTGCCAGTGCCAGAACGGCCGGTACGGCCAGCAGCCTCCGGCGTCCAGTGGTCACGGGGGTGATCAATGCGGTCCTCCTTGCCAGGGCATGGGCATGCCAGCCGTAAGAGAAACAACACTGCGCTGTACCGAAGATGGGGTCTGTGCACCCAGCTGATCGCTGGCTCAAAGACGTTAACCCACCGACCACCCCACGCCAAGGAGCGCGTTCGACCTTCATCGGGCAGCACCCCAGTTGTGACCGCGCCGTGCTACGAGGCCGCCGCCCGACCATCCGTCAGCGCCTCCGCCGCCCGCTCCGGATCCGCCAGGTCCACACCCCGCTCGCGCAGCACGCGCGCCGCCGCGCCGCCCTCCCGGATCAGTCCGGGCAACAGGTGGCCGGTCTCGATCCGGCGCACCCGCTGCCCGGCCGCCGCGCGCAGCGAGAGCACCCGCTTGGCCGAGTCGGTGCCCCTCGTCCCGCCCCGTCCCGCTCCAGGGCCGGGCACGGGGTCAGTACCGCTCCGCCAGATACTCCGCGAAGGTGATTCGGCCGTCCGCGTGCTCCGGCGCCAGGTTCCCGCCCGCTCGCAGCGCCTTCATCGCCCCGCCCGGCGTCGGCACCCGCAGCACCGGCCGCCGCCGGCCCCGCGCGTGCAGGAACTCCGCCGCCAGCGCCTCCACCGCACGCACCTGCGGGCCGCCGAAGTCCGCCACCCGTCCGGCCGGCCCGCCCTCCGCCAGGTCGGCCAGCCGCTCGGCGACGTCCCGGACGTCCACCGGCTGGAACGCCACCCCGCGCGGCAGCAGCAGCACCGGCGCCTTCGACAGCCCGTCCAGCATCCGCACCAGCAGGTCGTGGAACTGGGTGGCGCGCAGCACCGTCCAGCCGAGACCGGACGCGGCAATCAGCCGCTCGCACTCCGCCTTCGCCCGGTAGTAGCCGAGCGGCACCGTGTCCACGCCGACGATCGACACGTACACCAGGTGCGTCACGCCGGCCTCGCGGGCCGCCGCGACCAGCCGACGGGTGGCGTCCACGTCCCGTTTCCCGCTGGTGGTCGCGCAGTGCACCACCGTGGTCGCGCCCGCCACCGCCGCCTCCACCCCGCGCCCGGTCACCAGATCGGCGACCGCCCAGCCGTGCTCCCCCGGCGTGTGCGCCTGCCGGCTCACCACCCGCACCGGGCAGCCCCGCGCCACCAGCCGGCCCACCACGACCCGGCCCAGCGTCCCCGTCCCGCCCGTCACCACGATCTGCCGCATCGCGCTCACCCCATCTCCACCCCAGCCTGCGCGGTTGCCGCGCACCCGGCAGCCCGGCCGACGCACCCGGGGGAACGGGGTCACCCCGGGGTCACATGTCCTCCGGCCACGGGTAGCCGAGCAGCTCCGCGTACTCCGCGCTGCCGCCGCAGACCCGGGCCTGGGCGCGCGGGTCCGCCGAGGTGAGACGGTCGACGAGGTCGGCGGCCAGTTCGACCGGGTCACCGGCGGGGACGGTCAGTTCGACCAGGAACTGCAGGTAGGGCGATTCGCCGGGGCGGTCCGGCACGGCCGGGCGCCAGAAGAAAGTCAGGTCGATCCGGTCGGGGCCCGAAGACCAGGTCCACAGGGCGTCGAACTCGCACTCCCAGGCGGCCAACAGCTCTGGCCGGCGGGCGAGTTGGGCCTGCACCAGGCGTCCGACGGCGCGCGCGGGCCAGTCCTCGACGCCGATACCCGCGCGGTCGAGCTCCGCCAGGTACTGCGCGGCGTCGAACCGGTACGCCGGGAGGTCGAGGTCCTTGATGTCGGGGTTGCGCCAGCCGTCCCAGACCACGGCGCCGCCGTCCTGGCGTACCGTCACATACAGGGCGCCGCAGCACTCTTCACCGCATCCGGCCACGTGGAGCTGGACTTCCCGGGGCTCGGGGCCGGGCAACAGCGGGCTGTACGGCCCGAGCAGGGAGCGCGGGTCCGGGCCGAGGTGCCCGTCGGCGAAACCGGTGTCCAGCAGGTCACGCCCGTCGGCCAGCAGCCGGAGTTCACGCCGACCCTCCGAGGCCTCGTCGATGCGCAGTTCCAGCCGGTTGTTCGATACCTCATCCATCCCGGCATTGTGTCCGCACACGGCGCAGGGCGCCGACCGAATTAACGGTCGACGCCCTGCGCGCTACTGCCCGGTGACGGCGTGTCAGCTGCAGCCGCTGGTGGAGCCGCAGCCCTCGCAGAGGTAGCAGCTGCCGGCGCGGCGCATCTTGGTGCCGCAGGAGAAGCAGAGCGGCGCGTCGGCGTTCAGGCCGAGGCGGATCTCGGCGAGCTCCGTGGAGTTGTGCGCGGCGGGTGCCGGCTTGGGCTGCTCGACGACCGGGAGGGCGACGTGCGGCTTCTCGGCGGCGAGCGGCGCGGACTGGGCGAGCGACTCGACGTCGAGTTCCTCCTCGATCGGCTCGTAGGAGCCGGTCTCCAGGTGCCGGGTGCGCTCCTCGACGGAGTGGATGCCGAGCGCGGAGCGGGTCTCGAACGGCAGGAAGTCGAGCGCCAGGCGGCGGAAGATGTAGTCCACGATGGACTGCGCCATCCGCACGTCCGGGTCGTCGGTCAGGCCGGCCGGCTCGAAGCGCATGTTGGTGAACTTGGCGACGTACGTCTCCAGCGGGACGCCGTACTGCAGGCCGACCGAGACGGCGATGGAGAAGGCGTCCATCATGCCCGCGAGGGTCGAGCCCTGCTTGGACATCTTCAGGAAGACCTCGCCGAGGCCGTCGTCCGGGTAGGAGTTGGCGGTCATGTAGCCCTCGGCGCCGCCGACCGTGAAGGAGGTGGTGATGCCGGGGCGTCCCTTGGGCAGGCGCTTGCGGGTCGGGCGGTACTCGACGACCTTCTCGACCGCGGGGGCGGGCGCAGCGACAGTGGTGGCCGCCGGGGTCTTGGTCTTGGCCGAGAGCGGCTGGCCGACCTTGCAGTTGTCGCGGTAGATGGCGAGCGCCTTGACGCCGAGCTTCCAGGCCTGGAAGTAGATCTCCTCGACGTCCTCGACGGTGGCGTTCTCCGGCATGTTGACGGTCTTGGAGATCGCGCCGGAGATCCACGGCTGGATCGCGGCCATCATCCGCACGTGGCCCATCGGAGAGATCGACCGCTCGCCCATGGCGCAGTCGAACACCTCGTAGTGGGCGGCCTTCAGGCCGGGCGCGTCGATGACGTTTCCGGTCTCGGCGATGTGCGCGACGATCGCCTCGATCTGCTCGTCCTGGTAGCCGAGGCGCTTGAGGGCCCGCGGGACGGTGCCGTTGACGATCTGCATCGAGCCGCCGCCGACCAGCTTCTTGAACTTGACCAGGGCCAGGTCGGGTTCGACGCCGGTGGTGTCGCAGTCCATCATCAGGCCGATGGTGCCGGTCGGGGCGAGCACCGAGGCCTGCGCGTTGCGGAATCCGTTCTGCGCGCCGAGCCGGACCACCTCGGACCAGGTGTCGTTGGCGGCGGCCCACACCGGCGCGTCCAGGTCGTCCAGCGGGGCGACGGCCGAGGAGGCGTCCGCGTGCTGCTTCATCACCCGCTGGTGCGGGGCGGCGTTGCGGGCGTAGCCGTCGTACGGGCCGACCACACCGGCGAGTTCGGCGGAGCGGCGGTAGGCGGTGCCGGTCATCAGCGAGGTGATCGCGCCGGCCAGGGCGCGGCCGCCCTCGGAGTCGTAGGCGTGGCCGGTGGCCATCAGCAGCGCGCCGAGGTTGGCGTAGCCGATGCCGAGCTGGCGGTAGGCGCGGGTGGTCTCGCCGATCTTCTCGGTCGGGAAGTCGGCGAAGCAGATGGAGATGTCCATCGCGGTGATGACCAGCTCGACGACCTTGGCGAAGGTCTGCGCGTCGAAGCTGTCGTCGTCGCGGAGGAACTTCATCAGGTTCAGCGAGGCCAGGTTGCAGCTGGAGTTGTCCAGGTGCATGTACTCGGAGCACGGGTTGGAGGCGTTGATCCGGCCCGACTCCGGGCAGGTGTGCCAGTGGTTGATCACCGAGTCGTACTGGATGCCCGGGTCGGCGCAGGCCCACGCGGCCTCGGCCATCTTGCGGAACAGGCCCTTGGCGTCGACGGTCTCGATGACCTCGCCGGTCATCCGGCCGCGCAGGCCGAAGCCGGTGCCGTTCTCGACCGCGGTCATGAACTCGTCGCTGACGCGGACCGAGTTGTTGGCGTTCTGGTACTGGACGGAGGCGATGTCGTCGCCGCCCAGGTCCATGTCGAACCCGGCGTCGCGCAGGGCGCGGATCTTCTCCTCCTCCTTCACCTTGGTCTCGATGAAGGCCTCGACGTCCGGGTGGTCCACGTCCAGGACGACCATCTTGGCGGCCCGGCGGGTCGCGCCACCGGACTTGATGGTGCCGGCCGAGGCGTCGGCGCCGCGCATGAAGGAGACCGGGCCGGAGGCGTTGCCGCCGGAGGAGAGCAGTTCCTTGGAGGAGCGGATCCGGGACAGGTTCAGGCCGGCGCCCGAACCGCCCTTGAAGATCATGCCCTCTTCCTTGTACCAGTCGAGGATCGACTCCATGGAGTCGTCGACGGACAGGATGAAGCAGGCGGAGACCTGCTGCGGCTGCTGGGTGCCGACGTTGAACCAGACCGGCGAGTTGAAGCTGAACACCTGGTGGAGGAGGGCGTGAGTCAGCTCGTGCTCGAAGATCTCGGCGTCGGCCGGGGAGGCGAAGTAGCCGTGCTTCTCACCGGCGGCGCGGTAGGTGAGCACCACCCGGTCGATGATCTGCTTCAGGCTCCACTCCCGCTGCGGGGTGCCGACCGCGCCGCGGAAGTACTTGCTGGTGACGATGTTCACGGCGTTCACCGACCAGAAGTCGGGGAACTCCACGCCGCGCTGCTCGAAGTTGATCGACCCGTCGCGCCAGTTGGTCATCACGACGTCGCGGCGCTCCCAGGTGACCGCGTCGTACGGGTGGACCCCAGGGGTGGTGTAGATCCGCTCCAGCCGCAGGCCCGCCTTCGGGGCCTTGGCGCCCTTCGCGGCCTTCTCCGACTTCGACCCGCGCGCGGACCCGCTCGTGGTGTCTGTCATGCCTTGCTCCTCCTCCTGGGCAAACGCCCGAAGTGCCCTGAAAAGTCCGGGCACGACTGGTTCGTTCTCCTGGTGCGCGGGCAGGCGGAAGCCCGGCCACGGCACACGGGTACTGCGGTGACTTGAATGAAAAGAACTGAGGGGGCCCGGCCGTTACAGCACGGGCAGCGGGGCCGCGGGCCGTTCGGAGCGCAGCTCCGCGATCGCGGCCTCGAAGTCCTCGAGGTTGTCGAACGCCCGGTAGACGGAGGCGAACCGCAGGTACGCCACCACGTCCAGCTCCTTCAGCGGGCCGAGTATCGCCAGGCCCACGTCGTGGGTGGAGAGCTCGGCGCTGCCGCTGGCCCGCACACACTCCTCGACCCGCTGCCCGAGCTGGGCCAGCGCGTCCTCGGTGACCGGGCGGCCCTGGCAGGCCTTGCGGACGCCGGAGATCACCTTCTCGCGGGAGAAGGGCTCGGTGACACCACTGCGCTTGATCACCATCAGGGTGGCGGTCTCGACGGTGGTGAACCGGCGGCTGCAGTCCGGGCACTGCCGGCGGCGGCGGATCGAGCACCCGTCGTCGCTGGCGCGGCTGTCCACGACACGGCTGTCCGGATGCCGACAGAAGGGACAGTGCACCTGGAACTCCCTCCCTGCGACCCGACGGCGAACGACTCGCACCACTCTACCCGACTCGAAACACAAGACCTGTGCCCGATCGAGGACACTAGCCACTAGATCTAGTGGCGGACGCCGCGCCACGCCGGGCGAACGGGTGAGAGCCGGGGACATCGCGCGCCGGAACCCCATAGACTGTTCGAGTCGAACATGCAATCGACTTACACCCGGAGGCTTGATCACGTCAGGCAACCTCGAATAAATTCACTCGAACGTGTGTTTGGCGCAACCTTTCGATAGGGGCGCCAGTTGAGCTGGGCAGTTGGAGCACCAGTCGAGAGGGTCGCCCGCGATGTCCACCCCCAGCGCCGCCAGCGTCATGCACACCGTCGAAGCCAAGACCGCCATCCCGGTGCAGGAGCGTTCCGCGCGCACCACTGACCAGGAGAGCATGGATCAGACCATGAGCCGTAGTCAGCCGATCGAGGAAACCCCGCTCGGTGTGCCCACCCCCGTCGTCCGTGCCCTCCCCGGCCGACCCCCGGGCATCCGCACCGACGAGGCAGGCCTGACGGAGCGCCAGCGCCGCGTCATCGAGGTCATTCGGGATTCCGTCCAGCGGCGCGGCTACCCGCCGTCCATGCGCGAGATCGGCCAGGCCGTCGGCCTGTCCTCCACCTCCTCGGTCGCCCACCAGCTGATGGCCCTGGAACGCAAGGGCTTCCTGCGCCGCGACCCGCACCGCCCGCGCGCCTACGAGGTCCGCGGCGTCGAGGTCGCCCGCCCTGCCGCGGCGGAGACCTCCGGCCGGCCCTCCACCTCCTACGTCCCGCTGGTCGGCCGGATCGCCGCCGGCGGCCCGATCCTCGCCGAACAGACCGTCGAGGACGTCTTCCCGCTGCCCCGCCAGCTGGTCGGCGAGGGCGAGCTGTTCGCGCTGACGGTCAAGGGCGACTCGATGATCGACGCCGCGATCTGCGACGGCGACTGGGTCACGGTCCGCCGCCAGCCGGTCGCCGAGAACGGGGACATCGTCGCGGCGATGATCGACGGCGAGGCGACGGTGAAGCGGCTGAAGCGCGAGGACGGGAAGATCTGGCTGGTGCCGCACAACGTGGCGTACGAGCCGATTCCCGGCGACAACGCGACCATTCTCGGCAAGGTCGTGGCGGTCCTGCGCAGGCTTTGAGGTAGGCAGAGGGCGCACAACCGGGGGCGCGGGGAACTGCGCGAAGCGGAAGGCTGCCAACAGTAAGGTCCGGCCGAGGACGGTACTCCCGTCTTCGACCGGACCTTGCTGTTGAGTGCCTAGCGGGGCTTGACCGGTGGCGCGGAGGCGTCGATCGCCGCCAGCGACCTGCGGACCTGGTTGCGGTCGGTGGTGTACCAGAAGTCCGGCATGGAGGAACGGAAGAAGCTCCCGTACCGGGCGGTCGCGAGGCGGGGGTCGAGGACGGCAACCACGCCGCGGTCGTCCGCCGCGCGGACCAGGCGGCCGGCGCCCTGCGCCATGAGCAGGGCGGCGTGGGTGGCGGCGACGGCCATGAAGCCGTTGCCGCCGCGGGATTCGACGTCCTTCTGGCGGGCGCTCATCAGCGGGTCGTCGGGGCGCGGGAAGGGGATCCGGTCCATGACGACGAGCTGGCAGGCCGAGCCGGGGACGTCGACGCCCTGCCAGAGCGAGAGGGTGCCGAACAGGCAGGTCTGCGCGTCGGAGGCGAAGGTACGGATGAGCTCGCCGAGGGTGTCCTCGCCCTGCAGCAGGATCGGCACGTCCAGCCGTTCGCGCAGCGCCTCCGCCGCGGCCTGCGCGGCCCGCATCGAGGAGAACAGGCCGAGGGTGCGGCCGCCGGCGGCGCCGATCAGTTCGGTGAGTTCGTCGAGCATCTCGGGCCGGTCGGGTTCCCGGCCGGGCGGCGGCAGGTGCTTGGCGACGTAGAGGATCCCCTGCTTGGGGTAGGTGAACGGGGAGCCGACGTCGAGGCCGCGCCAGTACGGCGGGGCGTCCTCGCCGGTCTCGGCACTCGGCCCGTCGGGGGTGCGGTGGTCGGGCAGCCTGGTCTCGGCGGGCAGGCCGAGGGACGCGGCGACGCCGTTGAAGTCCCCGCCGAGCTTGAGCGTGGCGGAGGTCAGGACGACGGAACGGTCCTTGTACAGGTTTTCCCGCAGCAGCCCGGAGACGGACAGCGGGGCGACCCGCAGCGAGGCGGTGCCGAGGCCGAAGCGGTCGCTGCGTTCGATCCAGATGACGTCGTACTCGGAGCCGGTGAGCAGCCGGTCCGCCGTCTCGTGCAGGGTCTCCGCGGAGGCCATCGCCTGCTTGCGGACGGCGTCCTCGTCGCTGAGGCCCTTGTCGCGGGTCTCGCCGAGCGAGGTGATGACCTGGCGGCAGGCGTCCCGGATGCCGGCCACGGCGTAGCCGAGGTATTCGGGGAGTTCCTCGACCTGGCCGGGCTGCGCGGTCTCCATCAGGCCGTGGAAGTTCTCGGCGGCGGCCTGCAGCGCGTCCACCGCCTTCTCGTTGGCGAGTTTGGCCGCCCGCTTGACCGCCCGGTTGACGGCACCGACGGTGAGTTCGGCGGTGGCGGCGCCGGTGACGCGGTTCACCAGCTCGTGCGCCTCGTCGATGATCAGCAGGCCGTGTTCGGGGAGGACGGGCGCGCCCTCGATCGCGTCGATCGCCAGCATCGCGTGGTTGGTGACCACCACGTCCGCCAACTTGGCGCGCTCGCGGGCCTGTTCGGCGAAGCACTCCTGGCCGTAGGCGCACCGGGCGGCGCCCAGGCACTCCTTGGAGGTGACGGAGAGCTGGGCCCAGGCCTTGTCGGAGACGCCCGGGGTGAGGTCGTCGCGGTCGCCGGTGTCGGTCTCGTCGGCCCAGTCGCGCAGCCGCAGCACGTCCTGGCCGAGCTTGCCGGTGGGGCCGCCGAGCGCGTCGACCGGGTCGAACAGGCCCTCGCCCTCGTCGCTCGGGGTGCCCTCGTTGGCGCGGTGCAGGCACAGGTAGTTGGAGCGGCCCTTGAGCATCGCGTACAGCGGGCGGCGGCGCAGCGTCGGGTGCAGGGCGTCGACGGTGCGCGGCAGGTCGCGTTCGACGAGCTGGCGCTGGAGGGCGAGGGTCGCGGTGGCGATCACCACGTTGTCGCCGTGGGCGAGGGCGGGCACCAGGTAGGCCAGGGACTTTCCGGTGCCGGTGCCGGCCTGGACGAGGAGGTGTTCGCCCTCGTCTACGGCGGCGGCGACCGCCTCGGCCATCCGGACCTGCCCGGGCCGCTCCACGCCGCCGACGGCGTTGACGGCGGCGTGCAGCAGCTCCGGGATACGGGAGGCGGGGACGGGAGGCGCCGATGCGTCCGGGCCGCCGGGCAGGGGTGCGGTGTCGTTCGTCATGACCTTCCCAGCCTACGGGGCCGGGGTGACAATCCGCTGCGGTCGGGCCGGGAGGTGCGCGGTGCTGTGCAGCGGGTTGTCGACCTGGCCGTGGACGGCGGCGTGCGGGCGGTCCGGGCGGTCGCGGTAGCCGTCGAGCAGCAGCCGGTTGCGGTTCAGGCAGAGCCGGTCGATCCGCGGCGCGAACAGGTCGAACAGCTTGTGCCGGTCGGCGAGTTCCGGGAAGCGCCGCTGGCAGTCCCGGATCCGCTCGGTCAGCAGCTCCCAGAACTCGGCTTCGGGGAGGCCGAGTTGTTCCTCCAGCAGGGGCGCGAGGTAGCGGTAGACGCCGATGAACAGCCCGGAGTGCAGGAACTGGCACAGGTAGTCGGGGTTCTCGCGCAGCAGCACCTCGCCGATCCCGTCGGGCAGGTCGGCGAGTTCCGGCAGCGGCTGGTCGCTGATGTTGACGTCGTCGACGAAGTCCTTGACGGCCAGCCGGACGGGGACGTCCTGCTGGTCGAACACGATGATCGCGTTCTCGCCGTGCGGGGAGAACACCAGGCCGTAGCGGTACAGGAAGTGCAGCAGTGGCGGCAGCATCACCGCGAACAGCCGCTCGACCCAGGCGCGGACGTCCAGGCCGGAGCGGGCGACGAGTTCGGCGGTCAGCGCGCGGCCGTCGGAGCCGGTCTGGAGCAGCGCGGCCAGGGTACGGCCGCGTTCGCCCTCGTCGAGGTGGCGGCCGAGCGGCTCGCGCCAGATCGCGCCGAGCAGTTCCTTGTACTGGTAGGGCGCGTCGGGCAGGTCCCGGTACAGCGGGTGTTCGACGGTGACGGAGGCGATCTCGCCGAGCAGGATCACCCGGCATTCCTCGCGCAGGTACGGGTCCTGGTCGCGCAGCCGCTGGATCCAGGCGGTGACGGCGGGCGCGGCGAGGGCGCGTTCGGTGGGCAGGCCGCGCCAGACCAGGGTGTTGAGGATGGCGAGCGGCAGTTTGACGGTGCACCGGTCGGGGCGGCTGAGGTTGAAGAACGACCGGATGGACTGCTGGGGCAGCCGCAGGTCGCCGTCGGTGGGCAGTGGGACGATCTCGCCGCTGGCGATCCACGGCGCGAACAGGCCGACCACGGTTTCGTCCCACTGCCAGGGGTGCACCGGCAGCAGCCAGAACTCGTCGGCGCGTGCGCCGAGTTGGGCGCGGAACGCGGGGTCGAGTTCGGTCTGGTAGATGGTCTCGTCGCCGCGGAAGGCGGCCAGGTTCTTGTGCACGGCGAGCCACGGCAGGGTGCGGGGCAGCCGGGCCTCGGGGGCCCAGCCGGCCGCGTCGTTGGCGGAGAAGCCGAGCCGGCCCTTGTTGGCGACGATCCACGGATGGCCGGTCTGCCGGCCCTCCAGTGCCGCGTGGTCGAGGTCGGCGAGTTCGGCGGCGGTCAGCGCGGTGGCCCGCAGGTGGGCGTCGGCGATCAGGGTGGCGGTGAGTTCGCGGACCAGGTGGCCGGTGGTGTCGCCGCTCAACTTCAATGTGTGCCGGGCCTGTTGGAGGAATCTCAGCGGGTCTTCGCCGCCGGTTATCGACCCCGGATCGACCTGCCAGCTGCCGTAGGCGCCCCGGCGGGCGGTGAACCGGTAGTCGGCGTCGGGGAGTTCGAGCAGGTAGTGGTCGCGGTCGCCCTCCGGCCGGGGGTGCAGCAGTTCCTCGTAGGAGAATTCGCCGAGCAGCTTGGCCAGCATGGCGCGTGCGGCGTCCTGCCAGTGTCCGGTGGTGAGCTGGGGCGGCAGGTGGAGTGCGGTGTCAACGGCCGGCTGCGGCACGCTCGTTCCCTTCCTGGGGTCGCGGAAGCACCGGGGCCGGGGCGGGCCCGGGTGCGAAGGTGGTCCAGGCGGTGCGGTGGGGCAGCGGGTGCAGGGTCTTGCCCGCGACGGCGTTCAGGATCACGGCGGCGCGGTGCGCGCCGAGCCCGAGGTCCGGGGTACCGACTCCGTGAGTGTGCAACTCGGCGTTCTGGACGTACAGCCCCCCGGTGAGTAGCTGCCGGGTGGCGACCCGGTGGTCGAGGTCCACCCGGTAGCGGCCCTGATCGTCCCAGTCGATCAGCTCGGCGATCGGGTCGAGCAGGGCGGGGCGGTGCGCCCGGTAGCCGGTGGCGAGCACCACGGCGTCGGTGCGGACCAGGTGGTGGCGGCCGGAGTCGGTGTGCCGGCAGTGCAGTTCGAGTCGGCCGTCGGCGCCGGGTCCGGCTTCGGTGACGGCGGTGCCGGGGAGGATCTCGACGGGTTCGGCGTCGATCGGGCGGCCCACGGTGCGCTCGTACAGGTGGTCGTGGATCTCGGCGAGGGTTTCCGCGCTGGCCGCCTTGTGCAGCTGCCACTGGGCGGGCACCAGGGCGTCCCGGACGGGCTCGGGCAGGCCGTGGAAGTAGCGGGTGTAGTCGGGGGTGAACTGTTCCAGGCCGAGCTTGGAGTACTCCATCGGGGCGAGCGCCCGGGTGCGGGTCAGCCAGCGCACCCGGGTGCCGTCGCCGGCGTGTCGGCGCAGCAGGTCGAGGAACACCTCGGCGCCGGACTGGCCGGAGCCGACCACTGTGATGTCCCGTGCTCCGTCCAGCTTTTGCCGCTCGGTCAGATAGTCGGCGGAGTGCAGCACCGCCGGGTGGTGGCGCAGCGCCGCGAACGCCTCGGGGCGGGCGGGTTCGGTGCCGACGCCGAGCACCAGGTTCCGGGCCGGGTGCACCCGGCCGGCCGCGTGCACCCGGTAGTGCTGCTGCCGGGCGTCCCAGTGGACGGCGTCCACGGGGCTGTCGAAGCGGCAGTTGGGGAGCCGGTCGGCGGCCCAGCGGCAGTAGTGCTCGTACTCGCGGCGCGGGAGCTGGAAGCGTTCACTGAAGTAGAAGGGGAACAGCCGCTGTTGGTCGCGCAGGTAGTTGAGGAACGACCACGGGTTGGTGGGGTCCACCAGGGAGACCAGGTCGGCGAGGAACGGGACCTGCATCCGGGCGCCGTCCACCAGCATGCCGGGGTGCCAGCGGAATTCGGTGCGGGCGTCGAGGAACAGCGCGCTGACGGTGTCGGCCCGGTCGGCGAGCGCGGCCAGCGAGAGGTTGAACGGGCCGATGCCGACGCCGATCAGGTCGTACGGCTCGGGCTGCTGGCCTGTCCTGTCGTCGTGGGAAGTCATGGCGTCCTAGCTCTCGGGCCGCGGTCGGATCATCAGGGCGGCGCGTTTGTCGGGGAGGTCGAGGTCGGCGGCGCGGGTGAATCCGGCGGCGGTGAACGCCCGGACGGAGGGCGTGTTGCGGACGTCGGGTTCCGCGAGCACCCGGGTGCAGCGGGGTTCGTCCCGCAGCAGCCGGGCGGCGATCGCGTCGAGCAGCAGGGTGCCCAGCCCCCGGCCGCGGGCGGCGGGGGCGAGCAGCAGGTGGATGCCCAGGTCGTACGGGCGGGCGGGGTAGTGCGCGGCCAGCGGGTCGAGGTCGGCGCGGTACAGCTCGAAGTAGCCGGTGGGTTCGCCGTCGAGCAGGGCGAGGACGGGGCGGCTGCGGCCGTCGCCGTCGAGCTGCCCGGCGAGGTGCGCGGCGGTGGTCTCGGGCGGGCCCGCGAGGGCCCACCAGCGGTCGGTCTCCGGGTCGTTCATCCAGCCGGTGAGCAGCTCCAGATCGGCGCTCAACCGCACGGTGCGCAGGACGAGTTCACCGGCACTGGTGGCGATGGGCCTCACGCCCCGGCCACCGGGTTGGCGATCTCCACGTACACCGACTGGGTCTCCACCGGGCCGACCAGTTCGTCCAGTCCGTGCAGCCGGGTCAGCAGGTTGGCCTTGCAGCGCAGGGTGGGGGCGTCCAGCAGGTGGGCGGGCAGTGCGGAGCCGGTGGCGGTGGCGGCGGGGCCGGCCAGGAAGCGGCGCAGCGCGGCCAGTAGCAGCTGTTCGTCGGCGAGTTGCTGGGAGCCGAAGGCGCCGATCAGGCCGAGCACGTGGTTGATGCCGAGGTAGTAGGCGAAGCGTTCGTCGGCGACGGCGTCGGGGACGAAGGTGTCGCTGTGCGCGCCGAGTTCGGGCAGCAGCCGGTGCAGCCGGTCGGCGTGCGAGCTGCGGAAGTAGTAGCCCTGGTTGTCGCGGTAGCGGCCGCCGGTGGGCCAGCCCTGCGGGTCGAGCAGGACCAGGCTGTTCTGCTGGTGGGCCTCCAGCGCGATGCCGGCCTGCCCGTCCAGCCAGAGGATCGGCAGGACCACGGCGTCCAGGTAGCGCAGGAACCACTCGGTGGCGACGGTCGCCGCGGGCCGGCCGCTGCGGGCGGCGAGTTCGCCGATCAGCTGGGCGAGTTGCGAGCCGTCCGGGGCGACGGGCTGTTCGGCGACCAGACCGGCCACGCACAGCGCCCGGTCGGCGGGGCCGAACGGCAGCTGCCGCAGCACGGTGTCCAGGCCGTTGGGGTCGCCCAGCGCGGGGTGGTCGACGCCGATCCAGGCCGGGTCGCGGACGATGTCGAAGCCGGGGTGGGCGGCCTGCCACTGCCGGGCCAGGCCGGCTTCCAGCAGGCGGTGCACCTCGACGCCGCGGTGGAGTTCCTTGCGCAGGTTCTCCCGGCGGGAGTTGGTGATCCGCAGCCCCAGCGAGAGTTTGAGCATCCACGGGGTGCCGGGCCGGCAGACGGTGCGCACCGAGCTGGTGGGGTGCCAGGGCTCGCCGTGCTGGCCGAGGTCGGTCAGCAGGCCCTGCTCCAGCAGTTCGGCGACGGCCGGGCGGAGGGTCAGCTCCCGGGCCTGCCACGGGTGCAGCGGCAGGGCGGCGGTGCCGGCGGGCAGCGGGCGGCCGTACAGCTCGGCGGTGAGCCGCTCGGCGGGGGCGCCGGCGGCGGAGTCCGCGGCGAGCAGGCTGCGGTCGACGGCCCACCAGTGCAGCCGGAAGGAGCCGTGCAGCTCCGGCGAGTAGGCGGCGGACTGGGCGGGGCCGAGGCCGTCGCGGCTCTTGGGGGTGGGGTGCAGCGGGTGGCCGAGCAGCAGCGACTGTTCGGCGCGCAGGAACGGGTCGGCGGGGGCGGCGGTGAGCGCCCGGCGGTGGGCGAGGATCTCGGCGGTGCGGCCGACCGAGTCGGCCACCCGGGAGGTGAGGTCGGCGAGCTGGCCGGGTTCGGGGCGGCCGGTGGCGCCGGCCACCAGGGCGGCGACGGTGACGGCGTCCACCGGGTGCTCGGCGTTGCCGGTGGAGACGGTGGCGGGGCCGAACCGGTGCCAGCCGCAGGCCGACCAGTGCCGCACCGGCGCGGACAGCTGGGCCGCGCCGCCGAGGACGGGGATGCGCAGCAGGTCGCCCTCGGGGCGTTCGGCGGCGGTCTCCCGGGCCCAGCACCGCAGCAGGCTCTCGGTGGCGGCGTGTTCGGCGGCGACGGCCGGATCGGGATGGAGCAGCAGGTCCGGGGTGGGGTGCCCGGCCGACGGCCGGGCGACCGGGAGAACCTCGGTGAGGATGGTGGACAAATCCGCTCCTTGAGCCGCGCGATTGCCTTCGGGTAAGGGTTACCTATCCCGGCGGGCAGGGCACAAAGTCGGCTCACCCGTTCCGGTGAGTTTTCGTCGATCATCCGCGCAGCGGCCGACCGGCTGGGATCCTGACGGACCGTCACCATCACGGTTCGGTGACCGGACGCCAACAGGACCGCACCGCCCGCCGGTGGCCCGCGCCCGAATGAAAGACTGTCCCGGGGGAACGGACCGTTTCAGGGGGGTTGAGAGTGAGGGCACGGGGGGTGCTGGCGGCGCTGACCGCGGCCGTGCTGCTGGGCGGAGTGGCCGGCTGCGGTTCGGACGGCGGCCCGGGCGGGGACGGGAACCCGCACAGCTTCGCCGAGTTGAAGCACTGGGGGTTCGCCGAGTGGGACCGCTGGGCGCAGCGGCACAGCTTCCGCAATCCGGTGGTGGCGGGCGCGTGGAGCGCCGAGACGATGGACCAGGCGCCGCCGCAGCAGCCCGCGCCGGCGGCTGCCGAATCGCCGGCGGCCGAATCGCCGTCACCGTCCGCGAGCAGCGGGCCGGGGCCGCTCCCGGCGGTCGCCGCGCAGCCGGTGCCGCGGCCGTACACCAGCTATCCGGCGTCGGGGAAGGTCTTCCTGACGGCGCCGAACGGCGGCACCGGCCAGTGCTCGGCGACCGTGGTGGCCGATCCGGCGAACCCGGGCCACAGCAATCTGGTGTGGACGGCCGCGCACTGCGTGCACGGGGGCAAGGGCGGCGACTGGTACAAGAACCTGGTCTTCGTCCCGGCGTACAACAGCTCGGGCGCGGCCAGCGACCACCACCGGGCCTCGCTCGCCGAGATCGCCCCGCTCGGGCAGTGGTGGGCGGACAAGGTGATCACCTCACCGCTGTGGACCACCGAGGGCACCAGGGGCGGGGACGCCGCGAACCAGTACGACTTCGCGGTGATCAAGGTGCGCGGCCCGGAGGGCGAGAGCCGCTCGCTGGAGGAGGTGCTCGGCACCGCCGTGCCGGTGTGGTTCGACGCGCCGCGCGAGCAGCTCGCGATCCAGGCCTGGGGCTATCCGGCGGTCGCGCCGTTCGACGGGCAGGAGCTGGAGCGCTGCGACGCCGGGCGCCCGGCCTCCCGGAGCTTCGACGCCACCCGCCCGGCGATGCTGGTGATCGGCTGCACCATGACGGCCGGCGCCTCCGGCGGCGGCTGGTTCGCGGACGGCCCGGACGGCCGCCAGCGGCTGGTCAGCAACACCTCCATCGGCACCCAGGCGCACACCACCCTGAACGGCCCCTACCTGGAGGGCGTGGCCCGCCAGGCCCTCGACTACATCTCCCGGAAGTGACCGCCCGTCACCTCCGCACGACCTTCTCGACCGAACGACGACCACGGGGGGAATCACCCATGACCAGCCAGCACCGCACCGCACGCCGTGTGCGCTCCGCCGCCGCGGCCGCCCTGGTGACGGTACTCGCCGTCACCACCGCCGCCTGCCAGAGCCAGAGCAAGACCGCGAACGCGGCGCCGCCGGCAAGCAACAGCTCCGGGCAGCCGGGCGTCGATGTGAAGGACATTCAGGGCGCCCTCGCCAAGGTCTCCAGCTGGAGCGCCTCCGACTGGGCCGACTGGGCCTCCAAGAACGGCTTCAAGCCGGAGGATCTGGAGGCGATCAAGGCCTTCTGGGACCAGAAGAAGGTCTCCGGCGCGCAGGGTGTCAAGGTCGACAAGCCGAACACCAAGCAGTGGCCGTCGCTGGCGAATGTGGTCTTCCCGAAGACCATCCCGGCCAAGGCGCAGCCGCACCCGTACAGCGCGGACACCGCGGTGGTCGGCAAGATCCTCTTCGAGTCCCCGGAGGGCGGCATGGTGTGCTCGGGCACCGTGGTGTCCGACCCGAGCCACCCCGGCAAGAGCAACCTGGTGTGGACCGCCGCGCACTGCGTGCACGGGGGCAAGGGCGGCGACTACTACAAGAAGCTGGTTTTCGTCCCCTCCTACAACAAGTCCGGTGCGGCCAGCAACGGCAAGGGCAAGAGCGCCACCCGTGAGCAGATCGCCCCGCTGGGCGTCTGGGCGGCCCGCTCGCTGTACGTGATGCCGCAGTGGACGACCCAGAAGGAGGGCCACAGCGGCAGCGCGATCAGCCAGTTCGACTTCGCGGTGGTCCGGGTGGCCTCGCAGGACGGCTCCAGCCGTTCGCTGGAGGAGACCGTGGGCGGTTCGATGCCGATCTGGTTCGGCGCCCAGCCGGGCGAGATCACCTCGGCGTCCTCGTACGGCTACCCGGCCGACGAGCCGTTCGACGGCCAGGAGTTGGAGCACTGCGACTCCGCCGTCAAGCCGACCCCGTTCGTCTTCGACTCCTCCCGGCCGCCGATGCTCGCCATCGGCTGCGACATGACCGGCGGCGCCTCCGGCGGCGGCTGGTTCACCAAGCACGACGGCAAGACGGTGCTGTTCTCCGACAACTCGATCGGTGACGACACCTGGATGGCCGGACCCAACCTCGGCCCGGACGCCAAGCGGATGTTCGAGGCCTTCCTGCAGGACAAGAGCGGGCAGTAGCCCGGACATGCGGACGGCCCGAGGCGGGAGCTCCCGCCTCGGGCCGTCCGTCGTTCGTGCGCTGCGGCTACGCGGTGACGACCGCGTACCGCTCCAGCTCGGCGGCCAGCACCGCCGCCACCTTGGCGTGCAGCAGCGTGCCCTCCGCGGTGTGCTCGGCGCTGATCAGCTCGCCCTCCGCGTGCACCCGGGAGACCAGGTCGCCGCGGGTGTAGGGCACCAGGACCTTGACCTCCACCGCGGGGCGGGGCAGTTCCTCGTCGATCAGGGCGAGGAGTTCCTCGATGCCCTGGCCGCTGCGGGCCGAGACCACGATGGCGTGCGGCTCGCGGCGCAACAGCCGCTGGAGCACCGCCGGGTCCGCGGCGTCCGCCTTGTTGATCACCACGATCTCGGGCACGTTCTGCGCCTCGACCGAGACGATCACCTCGCGCACGGAGGCGAGCTGCGTCTCCGGCTCCGGGTGGGAGCCGTCCACCACGTGCAGGATGAGGTCGGCGTCGGCGACCTCCTCCATGGTGGAGCGGAACGCCTCGACCAAGTGGTGCGGCAGGTGCCGGACGAAGCCGACGGTGTCGGCCAGGGTGTACAGCCGGCCGCTCGGGGTCTGCGCGCGGCGGACCGTCGGATCCAGGGTGGCGAACAGCGCGTTCTCCACCAGGACGCCGGCGCCGGTGAGCCGGTTGAGCAGCGAGGACTTGCCGGCGTTGGTGTACCCGGCGATGGCCACCGAGGGCACCTGGTGGCGCCGCCGCTCCTGCCGCTTGGTGTCGCGGCCCTTCTTCATCTCGGCGATCTCCTTGCGGAGCTTCGCCATCTTCTCGCGGATCCGCCGCCGGTCGGTCTCGATCTTGGTCTCACCGGGACCACGAGTGGCCATACCGCCGCCCGAGGTGCCGGAGCCACCGCCACCCATCTGCCGGGACAGCGACTGACCCCAGCCGCGCAGGCGCGGCAGCATGTACTGCATCTGCGCGAGCGAGACCTGCGCCTTGCCCTCCCGGGACTTGGCGTGCTGGGCGAAGATGTCCAGGATCAGCGCGGTGCGGTCGACGACCTTGACCTTCACCACGTCTTCCAGGTGGATCAACTGACCGGGCGTGAGCTCACCGTCGCAGACCACGGTGTCGGCGCCGGTGGAGGCGACCAGGTCGCGCAGCTCCTTGGCCTTGCCGGAGCCGATGTAGGTGGCCGCGTCGGGCTTGTCACGGCGCTGGATCACGCCGTCCAGGACCTGGGAGCCGGCCGTCTCGGCGAGCGCGGCGAGCTCGGCCATCGAGTTCTCCGCCTCCTCCAGCGTGCCGTCCGTCCACACGCCGACGAGCACCACGCGCTCCAGGCGGAGCTGGCGGTACTCGACTTCGGTGACGTCCTGCAGTTCGGTGGAGAGGCCGGCGACACGCCGGAGCGCGGCACGCTCGGAACGGTCGTACTGCTCTCCGTCGTAGTTGCCGAGGCCCTCGTCGATCGCCGCGAGGTCCTCGTCCATCAGGGCTTCCGCCTTGAGGTCGGCGAGGCGGTTGGCCGACTCGCTCGATCGGGTGCGGCTGTCGAACGTGGAGGTCATTTCATCCTTGGATCGATCGGGTGATGCTCTCGGACAACACGGCGGAACCGCCGTGAATTCCCCACGATGGTCGCACGCCCGCTGTACCCGAGTCATCCCTTTTACCAGCCGCCGCGGCGGCCCCCGCCACCGGCCCCGGCACGGCCCGCTCCGCCCCGGCCACCGGCGCCGGGGCCCGGCCGGGCAGCTCCTCGGGCCCGCCCGGCCGGTACACGTCGTACACGCCGGACACCCGGAGCATCGCCCGCATCACCGCGGGCAGCTTGGCGGCGTCGGCGAGCTCCAGGGTGTAGCTGTGCCGCACCCGCAGCTGGCGGGGCGGCTCGACCTCGGCGGAGAAGATCGACACGCCCTCGCCGGAGATCGCGGCGGTCAGGTCGGCCAGCAGCCGGGGCCGGTTCAGCGCCTCGGCGTGCAGGGTGGCCCGGTAGCCCCACTGCGGGGCGCCGCCGGGCAGCCAGCGGACGGCGACCGCCCGGCGGCCGCCGCGCAGCATCCGGGTGCCGGTCGAACAGCCCGCCCGGTGCACCGCGACGGCCCCGCCGCGCAGCACGATGCCGGTCGCCTCGTCGGGCGGCACCGGCGTGCAGCAGCGCGCCAACCGGACGGCGGCGCCGGGCAGTTCGGGCACGTCCGCGGGCGCGCCGGGGGCGGCGGCGGGCGGCGCGGGCGGTGCGGCGGCAGGTACCGGGGCGTCGCCCGCGGGCGGCCGTTCGGCGGCGGGCGCGGGCAGCGGTCCGGCCGCCAGCCGGCGCTCGATGGCGAGCCGGGCGGCGGGGGTGCGGACGTACTCCAGCCACTCCGGGTCGGGGCCGCTGTCCTCGCCGGGCGGGGCGGTGAGCAGGCCGAGCACGTCGCCGTCGCGCAGTTCGGTGGAGAGCGCGGTGAGCCGGCCGTTGATCCGGGCGCCGATGCAGCGGTGGCCGGTCTCCTCGCCGATCAGGTAGGCGGCGTCCAGACAGCTGGCCCCGGCGGGCAGGTGCAGGGTGGTGCCGTCCTCGGTGACGGCGGTGATCTCGCGGTCGTCGCGCAGGTCGGCGGTGAGCGCGGACCAGAAGGCGTCCGGGTCGGGGGTGTCCTGCTGCCACTCCAGCAGCCGGGCCAGCCAGCCGGGGCGGGCCGGGTCGGTGCGGTCCTCGGGGTCGTCGGCGGCGCCCTGCCGGTCGGCGGTGCGCGGGTCGCCGAGCGCGACCACGCCGGTCTCGGCGACCTCGTGCATCCGCCGGGTGCGCACCAGGACTTCGATCACCTCGCCGCCGGGCAGCGCCACCGCGGTGTGCAGCGACTGGTACAGGTTGAACTTGGGGGCGGCCACGAAGTCCTTGAACTCGCCGGGCAGTGGCGTCCAGCAGGTGTGCAGCTCGCCGAGCACCGCGTAGCAGTCGGCGTTCTCCTCGACCACCACCAGCAGCCGGCCGAAGTCGGCGGGCCGCAGCCCGGTGCCGTCCGGGCCGGCCCCGCGCTTGATCATCACCCGGTGCAACGAGACCAGGTGCCGGGGGCGGACGGTGACGGCGGAGGCGATCCCGGCCTCGGCGAGCTGGCGGCCGAGTTCGGTGGCGAACGGGGCGAGCACGCCGTCCGACCGGCCGCCGGCCACCGCGCCGGTGCGCTCGTACTCCTCGGGGTGCAGGGTGGCGAACACGATGTCCTCCAGCTCCGCCTTCACCACCTGGATGCCGAGCCGTTCGGCGAGCGGGATCAGCACGTCCCGGGTGACCTTGGCGATCCGCACCTGGCTGGCCGGCTTCATGTGCCGGATGGTGCGCATGTTGTGCAGCCGGTCGGCGAGTTTGATCACCATCACCCGGACGTCGTCGCCGGTGGCCACCAGCATCTTGCGGAAGGTCTCGGGTTCGGCGGCCGCCCCGAAGTCGACCTTCTCCAACTTGGTGACGCCGTCCACCAGATACGCGATCTCCGGCCCGAAGACCTCGCCGACCTGATCGAGCGTCACCTCGGTGTCCTCGACGGTGTCGTGCAGCAACGAGGCGACCAGGGTGGTGGTGTCCGCACCGAGCTGGGCGAGGATCATGGTGACGGCGAGCGGGTGGGTGATGTACGGCTCGCCGCTCTTGCGGGTCTGCCCGCGGTGGCTCTCCTCGGCGACCCGGTAGGCCCGGGCCAGCAGCGCCAGGTCGGCCTGCGGGTGGTGCACCCGATGCGCCTGCACGATCGGTTCGATGGCGTCGGGGACGGGCGTCCGCCCGGTGGCGAGCAGCGCCGCCCGGCCGGCCCGGCCGAGCGCCGCACGGCTGAAGCGGCTCGCCTGCTGCTTGGACGGCGAGCCCGCCAACTCGGAGCGGATGGTCATCTGCACCTCCGGCAGCAACACCGGAGCGACGGCCGACCCGGTGGTCCATGCTACCGAGCACAGCAGGTTCGGCGAGCCCCCGCTTCCGCTCTGCCACCGGTATCACCCGAACGGGGGGATTAGCCGGATACCGGCCTGGGAAGCGGGCGCTGACGGCCCGTCGGGCTGACCTGCCGTTACACCAGTACGCCCTCGGCGACGATCACGGCGGGGCCGGTCATCTCGATCCGGCCGTCGGGGAACTCCTCGATCACCAGCCGCCCGCCGGGCAGGTCGACCGTCCAGCTGACGGCCCGTCCGGTGTCCGCCGGGTCCAGGCCCGCGCGGCGGATCGCGGCCACCGCGACCGCGCACGCGCCCGTCCCGCAGGAGCGGGTCTCGCCGGAGCCGCGCTCGTGCACCCGCATCGCCACGTGCCGCTCGCCGCGGTCCACCACGAACTCCACGTTCACGCCCTGGGGGTACACGCCCCGGGGCGCGGTGACCGGCGCGGCGTACAGGTGCCCGGCGTGCGCGAGGTCCTCCACGAACGCGACCGCGTGGGGATTGCCCATGTTGACGTTCAGCGCGGGCCAGCTGCGCTCGTCGACGGTGACGGTGATGCCGTCCGGGCCGGGCAGCACCGCGCGGCCCATGCCCACGGTGATCTCGCCCGGGGTGCCGTCGGCCGCGTCCTCGGCGATCCGCACCTGCTTCACCCCGGCCCGGGTGGCGACCGCCAGCTCGCCCGGCTTCGCGTGCCCGGCGTGCACCAGGTAGCGGGCGAACACCCGCACCCCGTTGCCGCACATCTCGGCGATCGAGCCGTCCGCGTTGCGGTAGTCCATGAACCACTCGGCCTGCCCGGCCATCCCCGCCGCATCCGGCTCGGCCGCCGAGCGCACCACCCGCAGCACCCCGTCCGCGCCGATCCCGGCCCGCCGGTCGCACAGCGCCGCGACCGTGGCCGCCGACAGCTCCAGTTCACCGTCCGGGTCGGGGACGATCACGAAGTCGTTCTGGGTGCCGTGCCCCTTGAGGAAGGCCGTTCCGCTGATTCCGCTGCGCTCGCTCACACCGCCGATGGTAACGGCCGGTCGAGGCCAGGGCCTGTCCGGTCGATCTTGTCGGATCAGCGTGCGTTGTCGGGCGCCCGGCTGGGAGTGCCGGCGAACCGTCCTCGTACTGGGTGTACTTGGATGGTTTGCCGGTGCTTCCAGCCGGGATGATCCGGCGGCGCGCGCCCGGCAAGATCGGCCGGACAGGCCCTAACCGCGCAGGTGGACGACTCGCCAGACGGCCAGCGCCAGGGCGAGCGCCACCAGCAGGGTGTAGACCACGATGGCCTTCCAGCCGGCCCGCTCGGAGCTGCCCCGGCGCGGCACGCCCGGCCACTTGTAACCGGCCCGGCGGGCGGCCATCGCACCCCAGCCGACCGAGGCGGCGGTGATCAGCAGGCCGAGCATCCCGATCATCGCGGTCGCGCCCTCGCTGCCGAAGGCCAGCGGGAAGGCGAACATCAGCGAGCCGAGCATCACCGTCCCGGCGATCGGCAGGATCTGCCACCAGCGCAGCCGCCGGCGCGGCCGGATGTCCCGCACGTGCACCACGCCCGGCGCGGTGGCCAGGTCGTCGATCGCGGGCAGCGCCACCGCGTACGAGGTGGTCGGGACGGCCAGTTCGGGCAGCGTCTCGGAACCGTCGGACACGTCGCCCAGCAGCTCATCGGTTTCGGGGCCGGTACCCGTTGACACGCGGCCTCCCCTGACGGCTCGACGCGAGCTCCGGAGCTCGCGGGCGGTGAGGCCGGCCCGCGTGCCGGGCCTCGGTGCTACCGATGATGGCACGCGGCAAGACCCGGACAGGGCGTCCCACGGGGTGATCGGGTGATCCGATGCCAGGACGTGATCCGGTCGTGACCGCCGGTACCTCCTGCACCTGCGTCTGCCGGTGCAGCTGCCCGGGCGACTGGCCTGATCACGCCCCTGGGCAGCCGAAATCCGCCGGTCAGCCGGTGTCGCCGGGACGTTCCGGGCGGTCGATCAGTTCCATTGCACGGCCCAGGAGTTCGACCGGATCTGCGCCCTCCGGGCGGTCCAGCCAGTGGATCCGGTCGTCCCGCCGGAACCACGACTCCTGGCGCCGGGCGAACCGCCGGGTGGCCCGCACGGTCTCCGCCCGGGCCTCCTCCTCGGTGCACTCGCCGGCGAAGAACGCCAGCACCTGCTGGTAGCCCAGCGCCCGGCTCGCGGTCAGCCCCTCGCGCAGCCCGACCCGCTCCAGCTCCCGCACCTCGTCCACCAGGCCGGCCTCCCACATCCGGTCCACCCGCAGCTCGATCCGCCGGTCCAGCTCCGGCCGCGGCACCTGCACGCCGATCTGCACCGCCTCGTACACCGCGCGCTGCGTCGGCAGGTTCGCGGTGAACGGCTGCCCGGTGATCTCGATGACTTCCAGCGCCCGGACGATCCGCCGCCCGTTGCTGGTCAGGATCGCCTCCGCCGCCGCCGGGTCCAGCTCGGCCAGCCGCCGGTGCAGCGCCCCCGGGCCGACCCGCTCCAGCTCCTCCTCCAGCCGGGCCCGCACCTCGGGGTCCGTACCGGGGAACTCCATCTCGTCGATCGCCGCCCGCACGTACAGCCCCGAGCCGCCCACCAGCACCGGCACCCGGCCGGCCTCCAGCAGCCGGTCCATCTCGGCCCGGGCGAGGCGCTGGTACTCGGCCACCGAGGCGGTCTCGGTCACCTCCCAGATGTCCATCAGATGGTGCGGGATGCCGCCGCGCTCGTCCTCGGTCAGCTTGGCGGTGCCGATGTCCATGCCCTTGTACAGCTGCATCGAGTCGGTGTTCACCACCTCCCCGCCGAGCTCACGGGCGATCGCCACCGCCAGATCGGACTTGCCGGCCGCCGTCGAACCGACCACCGACACCACCCGGCGCGGATGTACAGGAGAAGAAGAGGAGGAACCGCTCACCCCACCAGTCTCCCAAAACCCAGGCACCTCTCGTGTCGCGGCCTCGTTGACCGGGGAAGATCAGCTATGTCTGGTACCGGTCTGACACGAAAAGCGAGGAACGCACTCCATGGGCCTTATGGACAATCTCAAGGGCAAGGCCGAGGAACTCAAGGACAAGGCCAGCGAACTGGCCGGAAAGCACGGCGACAAGATCGACAGCATGGTGGACAAGGCCGGCGAGACCATCGACAAGGCCACCAAGCACAAGTACAGCGAGAAGATCGAGAAGGGCGCCTCGGCCGCCAAGCACGCCCGCGACGACTTCGCGACGAAGCCGAAGGACGACTGAAACCCCGGGCCGTGGTGGTCTGCTGGCGCTCAGCGCCAGGAGGCCACCAGGTAGCCGACACCGTACGGGGCGTCCTCGTAGCGCAGCTCACCGCCGAGCGACGCGCCCTCCGCCGCACCCGCCAGCACCTGCCACGGGGCCCGGCCCTCCGCGAGCAGCTCCGCCGAGAGCTCCGCGTCCAGCCCGGCCAGCGCCTCGACGTCCGCGGCACCCAGCGCCGCCGCCACCGCCGCGTCGTAGCCCTCGGCCCGCTCGTCCAGGTACCCCGGGGCCTTCACCGAACGCCGGGCACTGCCATCGCCCAGCACCAACAGGCCCACCCGATCGGCGAGTTCGGCCAGCCCCCGGCCCAGCCCCAGCAGCCGCTCGGCAGCCGTGTCCGTCCGCACCGCGACGGCATGCGTCGGCACCTGGACGCCCGCCTCCTCCAGCAGCCACGCCCCCACCGTCAACGCCGGCGAGAGCTCCGGGCCGTCCACCCCGCCCAGCGGCAGCCGCACCGCCTTCGGCACGCCGTACCGACGGAACGACCCCGCCCCGCCCTCGGTCCACACCCCGGCCTTCTCGCCCGTCCCCACCACGACGACAAGCTCCACGTCCGCGAGCCCCCGCACCGCGTCCAGACACGCCCCCCGCAACGCCTCCGCCTCCCCCGCGGCCCCCACCGCGACCTCGGGCACGAGCAACGGCGGACAGGGGCACACGGCGGCGGCAACAAGCATGTCGATCACTTTAACCAGTGAGGGCAACAACAGGGGCGCGGGGAACTGCGTGGGTGCGAAACCAGGGGCGGGGGGGGGGGGGGCCCCCCCCCCCCCCGGGGGGGGGGGGGCCCCCCCCCCCCCGGGGTAGGCCCCCCCCGCCCCGCCCCCCCCTCCGCCCAACAACCCGGGCGGGGGCACCGCCGTGGGCCCCCACCCGGGGGCGCGTGGGGGTACCTCCCGGCCCGCCAGGGCTGGGAGGTACCCCCACGCGCCCCTGTTCTCGCACCCGTCAGCCGCAGCCGCCCGGCGCCGCAGGCAGCGGTGCCGGGACGCCGATCGACGGGAGGCCCAGCATCACGCCGGCCGGCTTCGTCGCGGGCGCGGCCTGCCGCCGCTCCCACGCGTCGCCCGCGCGGGTGCGGCGGACGCCGAGGGCGGGGCCCTCCGCCAGGAGGTGGTGCGGGGCGGCGTAGGTGATCTCGACGGTCACCATGTCGCCGGGGCGCACGCCCCCCTCAGGACGCGTGAAGTGAACCAGCCGGTTGTCGGGCGCGCGCCCGGAGAGGCGGTCCGTGCGGTCGTCCTTCTTGCCTTCGCCCTCGGCGACCAGGATCTCCAGCTTCCGGCCGATCTGCTTCTTGTTCTCCTCCCAGGAGATCTCCTCCTGGAGGGCGATCAGCCGGTCGTAGCGCTCCTGCACCACGGCCTTGGGGATCTGGTTCTCCATCTCCGCGGCGGGCGTCCCGGGCCGCTTGGAGTACTGGAAGGTGAAGGCGTTGGCGAACCGGGCCTCGCGGACCACGTGCAGGGTCTGCTCGAAGTCCTCGTCGGTCTCGCCGGGGAAGCCCACGATGATGTCGGTGGAGATGGCGGCGTCCGGCATCGCGGCGCGGACCTTCTCGATGATCCCGAGGAAGCGTTCCTGCCGGTAGGAGCGTCGCATCGCGCGCAGCACGGTGTCGGAGCCGGACTGGAGCGGCATGTGCAGCTGGTGCATCACGTTCGGCGTCTCGGCCATCGCCGCGATCACGTCGTCGGTGAAGTCCTTCGGGTGCGGCGAGGTGAAGCGGACCCGCTCCAGCCCCTCGATCTCCCCGCATGCCCGCAGCAGCTTGGAGAACGCCTGCCGGTCGCCGAGGTCGGAGCCGTAGGCGTTGACGTTCTGGCCGAGCAGGGTGACCTCGACGACGCCCTCGGCGACCAGTGCCTCGACCTCGGCGAGGATGTCGCCGGGCCGGCGGTCCTCCTCCTTGCCGCGCAGGGCGGGGACGATGCAGAAGGTGCAGGTGTTGTTGCAGCCGACCGAGATGGCGACCCAGGCCGCGTAGGCGGACTCGCGCCGGGTGGGCAGGGTGGAGGGGAAGGTCTCCAGCGAGTCCAGGATCTCGACCTGCGCCTTCCGCTCGATCGCGGCGCGTTCCAGCAGGGCGGGCAGGTGGCCGATGTTGTGGGTGCCGAAGACCACGTCGACCCAGGGGGCCTTGCGGACGATGGTCTCGCGGTCCTTCTGGGCGAGGCACCCGCCGACGGCGATCTGCATGCCGCGGTTGGCCTGCTTGGCGGGGGCGAGCCGGCCGAGGTTGCCGTACAGCTTGTTGTCGGCGTTCTCGCGGACCGCGCAGGTGTTGAAGACCACCAGGTCGGGTTCGCCGTCGCCGGCGGCCTTGGTGTAGCCGGCCTCCTCCAGCAGCCCGGACAGGCGCTCGGAGTCGTGGACGTTCATCTGGCAGCCGTACGTGACGACCTTGTAAGTTCGCAAGCTCTCCTCCATACCCACAGAGCAAGGGTACGGGCAGCGACAGGGGCCTCCCGCCGGGCGGTCGCGGCTGGCAGTATCCCTGCATGGCTGCTTCGACCGATCCGCCCAGAACCACCGGTGCCGTGCTGCGTTCCGCGGTGCGCAGTCCGCTGGTGCGCGTGCTGGCGGTGCTGTTGCTGGTGGTGGCCGGTGCGGGTGGGTGGTGGGTGGCCTCGGCGCGGGCCGGGTCGGGGCTGCGCGGGGAGGCGGCGTTCGCGACCGGGGTTCCGCGCGGGGTGTACGACCGGTACGGGGTGCTGCTGAAGGACTCGATGCGGTCGGCGATGCCGGGGGTGAAGGTCCGGCTGGACAACTCCCAGGGCTCGTTGGAGAACCTGGAGCGGCTGGTGTCGGGCCAGGACGACTTCGCGATCGCCACGGCGGACGCGGTGGCGAGCTTCCTGAAGAGGGACCAGCCGAAGCCGGAGCTGCGGGCGATCGCCCGGCTGTACGACGACTACATGCAGCTGGTGGTGCCGGCGGATTCGCCGGTGCGCAAGGTGTCGGACCTGCGCGGGCTGCGGGTGGGGGTGGGCCAGGACAAGTCGGGTGTGAATCTGGTGACCAGGCGGCTGCTGGAGGCGGCGGGCCTGGACCCGGACACGGACGTGCAGCCGAGGAAGCTGGGGGTGGGCGAGGCGGCGGACCGCTTGCAGGCGAAGCAGCTGGACGCGTTCTTCTGGTCGGGCGGTCTGCCGACGGCGGCGCTGACCGACCTCTCGGAGCACACCCGGATCCGGATCGTGCCGATGGGCGAACTGTCGGACCCGCTGCACCAGTTGGAGGGCGGCGGGATGGACGCGTACCGGGCGGCGACCATCCCGGCGGACGCCTATCCGCTACTGGAGCCGCTGCGCACGCCGGTGCCGACGGTGGCGGTGCCGAACCTGCTGGTGACCCGGGCGGACGTGGACCCGGCGCTGGTGGAGGCGCTGACCCGGGTGGTGATCGACAGCCGGGACCGGATCGGCGGCGAGGTGCACGCGGCGCAGCTGGTGGACCTGCGCACCGCGGTGTACACCGACCCGCTGCCGCTGCACGAGGGCGCGAAACGCTATTACCAGTCCGTGAAGCCCTGAGGCGCTGTTTACAGCTTTTACCGCGCCCCGACCTCAGCGCCGCTTCCGGCGCGGCACGGTGAGCAGCACGCTCAGCCCGTTCGGTTCGGCGGGTGCGAAGCCGAGGCTGCCGCCGCCGGCCAGCAGCAGGGTGCGGGCGATGGAGAGGCCGAGGCCGGAGCCGTCGACGTTCTGGTGCCGGGAGGAGCGCCAGAACCGGTCGCCGATCCGGGCGAGTTCCTCCTCGGTGAGGCCGGGTCCGGCGTCGGTGACGGTGGCGGTGACCTCGTCCTTGGTGATGGTCAGGCCGACCCGGACGGCGCTGCCGACGGCGGAGAACTTGAGCGCGTTGTCGAGGACGGCGTCCAGCGCGCTGCCGAAGCCGATCGGGTCGGCCCAGGCGTGCGCCATCGGCGGTCCCTGCCACTGGAGCCGGACCTGGCGCCGGTCGGCGAGGGGCTGCCAGGCGTCGGTCCGGGTGCGGACCAGTTCGGCCAGGTCGACGGGTTCGGGTTCGGGCCGGGAGCCTTCGGCGGTGGCGAGTCCGAGCAGGTCGTCCAGGACGCGGGCGAGCCGGGCGCCCTCCTCGCGGACGGCGGCGAGCTCCTCCTCGCTGCCCTCGGGGAGGGCGAGTCCGATCAGTTCGACCCGCAGCAGCAGCGCGGCCAGCGGGTTGCGCAGTTGGTGGGAGGCGTCGGCGACGAAGGCCCGCTGCTGGTCGATGGCGAGCACCACGTGGTCGGCCATGTCGTTGAACGAGCGGGCCAGGCGGCGCAGTTCGGGCGGTCCGCCGCTGGGGGCGACCCTGGCGCCGAGCCGGCCGGTGGCGATGTCGTGGGTGGCCCGGTCGAGGGTGCGGACGGGGCGCAGCACCCAGCCGGTGAGGCGCATGGCGAGCAGGATGGCGACGATCATGGCGAGCGCCTCGCCGCCGGCCAGCACCAGCCAGCGGTGCAGGATCCGGGCGCGCAGGGGCCCGGTGGGCGATTCGGTGAGCACCACGGCGACCACGTCGCCGTCGCGGACCACGGGCAGCGCGACGGTGAGGGTGCGGTCGCCGGTCCACGGCCACACCTGGGGCGGGTTGTGGCTGCGGCGGCCGGCCAGCGCCTCCCGGTAGGCCTGGGCGCCGGGACCGTCCTCGGGGGCTTGCCAGCTGTCGGGGGCGATGGCGACGGCGCTGCCGTCGCGCTGGAAGACGCCGATCCGGGCCCCGTACAGCTCGCGGTAGCGGGCGGCTTCGCTGGTCAGGGCGTGCAGCCGGCCGCTGTCGCCGGGGACGGGCTGCGGGTCGCCCTTGACGGCGCTGGTGCTGGCGCCGCCCTGGGTGGGCAGGTCCTGGGCGAACCGGGCGGCGTCGTCGATCCGGTCGACGACGACCTTGGACTGCTCGGACGAGGCGATCAGGTAGGCCAGCGGCGCTCCGAGGGCGGCGAGGACACAGGCCATCAGGGCGATCAGGATGCCGAGCAGGCGGTTGCGCACGGCGGGTCAGCGCTCCGCGGCGTCGCCGGCCGACCCGGCCGGGCCGTCGGGGCTGCCCGGGTCGTCGGGGATGAGCCGGTAGCCGACGCCGCGGACGGCCTCGACCAGGCCGGGCAGGCCGAGTTTGGTGCGCAGCGAGCCGATGTGGACTTCCAGGGTGCGGCCGTTGCCCTCCCAGCCGGAGCGCCAGACCTCGCTGAAGATCTGCTCGCGGCGGTAGACCACGCCGGGGCTCTGGGCGAGCAGCGCCAGCAGGTCGAACTCCTTGCGGGTGAGCGGCACATCGCGTCCGTTGACGCTGACCCGGCGGCGTTCGCGGTCGATCTCGACGCCGCGGGAGGCCAGCGGGCCGTCGAACTCGGGGCCGCTGTCCTCGGCGGTCCTGGGGGTGCCGCGACGGGCCACCGCGTGGATGCGGGCGAGGAGTTCGCCCATGTCGTACGGCTTGACCACGTAGTCGTCGGCGCCGAGGTTGAGCCCGTGGATGCGGGAGCGGATGTCGGCGCGGGCGGTCACCATGATGACCGGGACGGCGCTGCCGGCCCGGATCCGGCTGCACACCTCGAAGCCGTCGCGGTCGGGCAGTCCGAGGTCGAGCAGCACCACCCGGTAGGGCTCGCTGCCGTCCGGGACGAGCGCGTCCAGCGCTTCGTGGCCGCTGCGGGCGTGCCGGACCTGGAAGCCGTGCCGGCCCAGCACCGCGACCAGGGCGGCGGCGACGCGGTCGTCGTCCTCGACCAGGAGCAGGCGCATCGGGCTCCTTCCTGCGGTGTTCGTCGGTGTGCGTGCGGGCCGCCGGCCCGGTAGCCGTCGGCGGGTGGGCGGCATGGCGCGGTCCGACGTGGGACCGGGCCATCCTGGCATCCACTCCCATCCGACGTCACCAGGTCAACCGCATCGGCCGGTCCGTTACCGCTCCGGTATTCGGCGTTCGGTGACTACCCGGCGTAGCCGAACCGTGATCCTCAAGTTCAGCTCAGATCGGCTGACTGGACGTCGTGTACCTGCCTAAAGTCGCCCCGTTCGGGGGGCCGAGGGCTCCGCCGGCTCCGGGCCCCCGAACATCACACGGACCATCACCGGCTCTGCGGACCAAGCGAGTTGGCCCCGGGTTCGGAGGACGAGGGAGCGGACGGCGATGACCGAGAACAGTGCCGAGCTGCGCGAAGCCGCGCCGCTGGTGGCCATGCGCGGGGTGAACAAGCACTACGGCGCCCTGCACGTGCTGCAGGACATCGACCTGGAGATCGCCCAGGGTGAGGTCGTGGTGCTGATCGGCCCGTCCGGCTCCGGCAAGTCGACGCTGTGCCGCACCATCAACCGGCTGGAGACCATCGACTCCGGGACGATCGAGGTGGACGGCCGGCCGCTGCCGGCCGAGGGCCGCGAACTGGCCCAGCTGCGTGCCCAGGTGGGCATGGTGTTCCAGTCGTTCAACCTGTTCTCGCACAAGACCGTGCTGGAGAACGTGGTGCTCGCCCAGGTGAAGGTGGGCAAGGTCGCCAAGGCCGAGGCCGAGAAGACGGCCCGCGAGCTGCTGGACCGGGTGGGCGTCGGCGCCCAGGCCGACAAGTACCCGTCGCAGCTGTCCGGCGGCCAGCAGCAGCGCGTGGCGATCGCCCGCGCGCTGGCGATGAACCCGAAGGTGATGCTCTTCGACGAGCCGACCTCCGCCCTCGACCCGGAGATGGTCAACGAGGTGCTGGAGGTGATGCGTTCGCTCGCCGCGCGGGGCATGACCATGGTCGTGGTCACCCACGAGATGGGCTTCGCCCGCTCCGCGGCCAACCGCGTGCTGTTCATGGCGGACGGCCGGATCGTCGAGGAGAACACTCCCGACGCCTTCTTCACCGCGCCGCGCTCCGACCGCGCCAAGGATTTCCTGTCCAAGATCCTGCAGCACTGATTCCCGCAGTCGATCAAGCGTCAGCAATCGTCAGTTCGCAGTGGCCCGGAGCCTGCCGTGGCCCCCCACCCGAGGAGAAGAACGACCGCATGAAGGCCCGTCGCACCGTTGCCGCTGCCCTGTCCGTGCTCGCCCTGACGGCCGTCGCCGCCTGCGGCAAGGACGGCTCCCCCGCCGAGACCGCCCCAAACGGCTCGGCCGCCCCGCAGCTGCCGACCTACACCGTCAAGACCGACGTCAAGCTGGACGGCTCTCCGGCGTGGACCGAGGCCAAGAAGCGCGGCAAGCTGAAGATCGGCGCCAAGGCCGACCAGCCGTTCCTCGGCTTCGAGGACGTGCAGACCGGCAAGCGCAGCGGCTTCGACATCGAGATCGCCAAGATGATCGCCGCCGACCTCGGCTTCTCGGCCGACCAGATCGAGTTCTCCTCCATCGCCTCCGCCAACCGTGAGACCTCCATCTCCGGCAGCCAGGTCGACTACTACGTCGGCACCTACTCGATCACCCAGACCCGCAAGGACAAGGGTGTCGCGTTCGGCGGCCCGTACTACATCGCCGGCCAGTCGCTGCTGGTGAACAAGGACAACACCGACATCACCGGTGCCGAGACCGTCAAGGACAAGTCGGTCTGCACCGCCACCGGCTCGACCTCGATCGGCAACATCCAGAAGTACGGCGCCAAGGTCACCCAGTTCGACACCTACTCGCTGTGCGTGGAGAAGCTGCTGACCAAGGAGGTCGACGCGGTCACCACCGACGACTCCATCCTCAAGGGCTACGCGGCGAAGAACCAGGGCAAGCTCAAGGTCGTCGGCACCCCCTTCTCCGAGGAGCGCTACGGCGTCGGCCTGAAGCAGGGCGACGCGGTGCTGCAGAAGGCGATCAACGACGCCCTGAAGGCGCACGAGGACAACGGCGACTGGAAGAAGGCGTACGACGCCACTCTCGGTCTGTCCGGCTCCGCCGCGCCGAGCATCCCGGCCCTGGACCCGATCGCCGGCTGACGCCCGGTCAGACCCCACTACTGAGAAAGGAGGGCCGCCGGCATGGGATTGATCTTCGAGAACGGAAACTTCTCGGCATTCGCCGAGGGTTTCCTGCGGACGATCGAACTGAGCGCGCTCAGCGCCCTCTTCGCCCTGCTGCTGGGCGTCGTGCTGGCGGCCTTCCGGGTCTCGCCCGTCCCGGTGCTCCGAATATTCGGCACCGCCTGGGTGACGATCTTCCGCAACACCCCGCTGACCCTGCTGTTCTTCGCGGTGACGTTCGTACTGCCGCAGCTGAACGTGCACTTCGAGAGCTTCACGCTCGCGGTGATCGCGCTCAGCGCCTACACCGGCAGCTTCGTCTGCGAGGTGCTGCGCGCCGGCATCAACACCGTGCCGATCGGCCAGGCCGAGGCGGCCCGCTCGCTCGGCATGGGCTTCGGCCAGACCCTGCGCCTGGTGGTGCTGCCGCAGGCGGCCCGTTCGGTGCTGGCCCCGATGGGCTCGGTGTTCATCGCCCTGCCCCGCAACTCGGCCATCGCGGGCGCCTTCAACGTGCCTGAGCTGTTCAGCTTCCAGAAGGCCCTGTCCGAGGAGGCCTACGACATCTTCGCCATCTTCTTCTGGATCGCGCTCGCCTACCTGGCGATCAGCTTCAGCATCAACGCCGTGTTCTCCACCCTCGAGCGTCGTCTGGCGGTGGCCCGATGAGCACCCGTACCGCCTCCGTCCTGTACGACGTCCCCGGCCCCCGGGCCCGGGCCCGCAACCTGATCCTCGGTCTGCTCGGCCTGGTCGGCATCGCCACCCTGATCTGGTACATCGTCGCCCGCCTCTCCGACGCCGGGCAGTTCGACGCCGCACTCTGGTCGCCGTTCGAGTACACGGCCGTCCAGCAGCGCATCCTCGACGGTGCGCTGTCCACCCTGGAGGCCTTCGGCCTGGCCGCGGTCGGCTCGCTGGTCCTCGGCGCGCTGCTCGCCACCGGCCGGCTCTCCGACCACTTCCCGGTGCGCGTCGCCAGCAATGTGGTGGTCCAGTTCTTCCGGGCCATGCCGCTGGTCATCATGATCTTCGCGCTGTACCGCGCGGCGTTCGGCGCCCAGCCGATGTGGGCGCTGGTGATCGGCCTGACCCTCTACAACGGGGCCGTGCAGGCGGAGATCATCCGCTCCGGCATCAACGCCGTCCCGCGCGGCCAGGCCGAGGCCGCCTACGCCCTGGGCCTGCGCAAGACCCAGGTGATGGGCATCGTGCTGGTGCCGCAGGCCGTCCGCTCGATGCTCCCGGCGATCATCGGTCAGCTGGTGGTCACCCTCAAGGACACCTCGCTCGGCTACATCATCACCTACCCCGAGCTGCTGTGGGAGATGAAGCTCATCGCCTCCAACTCGGACGGCTACCCGTACATCCCGGTGGTCCTGGTCGGCACCCCGATCTACATCGCGCTGTGCCTCGCCCTCACCGCCCTCGCCCGGTGGATCGAGTCCCGCGGCCGCCGCGGCGCGAGCCGCCGCAGCACAACCGCTGCTTGACGGACACCCAGGTGATCTGTTGCATTGCTCTTCGTGACACCACCTGGGACCTCCCACCCGGCATATGACGCAGCGGCGGCCGACGCCGCCCGCCCGAAGGCCCCGACATGGATGCAGTGATCATCGTCGGGGCCGGGCCGGTCGGTCTCGCCCTCGCCCTCGCCCTGGCCCGCAACGAAGTCCCCAGCGTGGTCCTCGACGAGGGCACCGGCGTCTGCCCCGAAAGCCCCCGCACCCTCGTCCTCGGCTCCGACACCGCCGCCTTCCTCTCCCGCATCGGCTACACCCGGGTCGGCGCCGACGCCGCCCGCTGGGACGCCTTCACCGTCTGGCGCCGCCGCGCCGAGGTGCTGCGCCTGCCGCTGGACGACAAGCCGGTCCTGCACCTCGCCCAGCACCGCCTCCAGCGCGGCCTGCGCGACGCCGCCACCGCCACCCCGCTGATCCGCCTCACCCCGCAGCACCGGGTGGTCGAACTCTCCCAGGACCGCGACGGCGTGACGGTCCGCACCACCTCCGCCGACGGCGAGACCCGCTGGCACGGCAGCCACCTGATCGGCTGCGACGGCGCCCGCTCCACCGTCCGCAAGCTCCTCAAGGTCCGCTTCCCCGGCCGGCCCGCCGTCGACCGGCACGCCGTCGCCACCGTCCGCGTCGATCTGCCCTTCCCCGGCGAGGCCCGGCTGCACCGCGAACCGCCGTGGCGCGGCGACCGCGAAGTCTCCGCCCGCCCGCTGCCCGACGGCCTGTGGCGACTCGACTGGCGCCTGCCCCCCGGCCGCCCCCAGCCCACCGAACCCGTTGACCCGCACGCCACTTGGCCCGGCATCGTCACCGGCGACACCCTGCTCACCCGGGTCACCTCCGCGCTCACCGGCTGGTGCGGCGAACTCCCCCCGCACCAACTGCTCGCCGCCGCCGACCACACCTACCAGCAGCGCCTGGCCGGCCGCTTCCGCACCGGCCGCTGCTTCCTGGCCGGGGACGCCGCCCACCTGCACGGCGCACTCGGCATGCAGAACCTCGCCGACGGCCTGCGCGACGCCGACAACCTCGCCTGGCGGCTCGCCCTCGCCTGGCACCTGCCCCCCGGCAGCTCCCCCGCCGACAGCGCCCTGCTCGACGGCTACGAGAGCGAACGCCGCGGCGCGGTCGGCGCCCGCCTGCGCGCCGTCGACCAGACCATGCCGCTGCTGCGCCCGCTGCGCGGCTGGGCCCAGACCCGGCGCGCGCTGATCTCCGGCTCCTTCCGCAAGAACGCTCCGCTGCTCGCCGACGGCCAACTCGGCACCGGCCGCTTCGGCGGCGCCCCCGCCTACCCGGCGACGCCCTCCGGCGTCGCCGTCCGGGTCCCCGAACAACGCGGCACCGGCCGCGGCACCTCACTCACCGAACAGCTCGCCCCCACCGCCCCCGGCGTCCAGGTCCCCGACCTGCCCGTGGTCACCGCCGACGGCACCGCGGACACCCTCCGGGCCCGCCTCGGCACCGCGTTCCTGCTCCTCCTGGTCGCCCCCGGCACCACCGTCTGGTCCGCCGAACACTGGCTCGGCACCGGCCTGCTGCCCCGCCTCACCGAGCTCGCCGACGCCCTCCCCGTCCCCACCGAGGTCCTCGTCACCGACACCTACCCCGGCGCCACCCCCCACACCGTCCTCCTCATCCGCCCCGACGGCCACCTCCTCGGCACCACCCCCGGCCTCCACCCCGAAACTCTCCACACCCTCACCGCCCCCCTCACGGCTGCCCCGGGCCTGGAAAAGGAAGCTTCGCAGTAAGACTGGCGCGGGCGGATGCGAATCCAGGGACGCGAGCGGGTGCGAAGACAGGGGCGCGTGGGGGAGAACTGCGCGAAGGGGAACGCACCCAACCGCAAGATCGCGACGCTGGACAGTGACCTGCACGTGGACGCGCCCTACCGGACTGGCCTACCGCGCAAACTCCGTCGCACGACTCTCCCGCACCACCGTGATCCGAATCTGCCCCGGGTAGGTCAGCTCCTCCCGCACCTGCCGAGCCACGTCCCGCGCGATCTCCTGAGCGCGCACGTCGTCGACCAGCTCCGGCTGCACCATCACCCGGACTTCCCGCCCGGCCTGCATCGCGTACACCTTGGTGACCCCGTCGTGCGCCCGGGCGATCTCCTCCAGCCGCTCCAGCCGCCGGACGTACGCCTCCACGGACTCCTTCCGCGCGCCGGGCCGCCCGGCCGAGCAGGCGTCCGCGGCCTGGGTGAGCACCGCCTCGACGGTTTTCGCCTCGACCTCGCCGTGGTGGGCCGCTATCGCGTGGACGACCTCCGCCGACTCCCCGTGCCGCCGGGCGAATTCCGCGCCGATCAGGGCGTGGCTGCCCGCCACCTCGTGGCTGAGCGCCTTGCCGATGTCGTGCAGCAGCGCAGCACGTCGCACCGGCTCCGGGTCGACGCCCAGCTCGGCGGCCATCATCCCGGCCAGGTGTGCGGACTCCACCAGGTGCCCGAGCACGTTCTGCCCGTAGGAGGTGCGGTACCGCAACGTCCCCAGGGTGCGCACCAGTTCGGGCGCCATCTCGCCGACGGTGCCGATGCCGACGGTGAGCAGCGCGTCCTCCCCGGCCCGGACGCACAGCCGCTCGACCTCGCTGCGGCTGCGCTCGTGCATCTCCTCGATCCGCGCGGGGTGGATCCGCCCGTCGGTGAGCAGCGACTCCAGGGTGAGCCGGGCGCTCTCCCGCCGGACGGGGTCGAAGCAGGAGAGCTGGACCAGCCCGGGAGTGTCGTCAACGATCAGGTTGACGCCGGTGACGGCTTCGAACGCCCGGATGTTGCGGCCTTCCCGGCCGATCACCCGGCCCTTCATGTCCTCGCTGGGCAGCCGGAGCGTGGTGACCACGGTGTCGGCGGTGTGTTCGGCGGCCAGCCGCTGGATGGACGAGGCGATGATCTCGCGGGCCCGGCCCTCGCCCTCGACGACAGCCTGCCGTTCGATCTCCCGGACGGTCAGCGCGGCTTCCCGGCGGGCCTCGGCCTCGGCGGTGCGGACCACTTCGTCGCGGGCCTGGGCTGACGTCAGCCCGGCGGTGCGTTCCAGCAGCAGCCGGCTCTCGGTGTCCCGTTCGGCGAGTTCGCCGCGCACCCGCTCGGATTCGGTGGCGCGGGCGGCGAGTTCGTCCTCGTGCAGGTGCAGGCGGTGGAGTTCGGCGGTCAACCGCTCCTCGCGGCGGTCGAGTTCGGCGCGGCGCTGCCGGAGCATCCGGAAGCCGATGCCCAGCACCAGGCCGAGCGCACCGATCAGTACGCCCGCCACCAGCAGCAGGGAGGAACCCGTTCCGGTGTCCTGAGCGATCCCCATCCGGCCACTCCCCGTCCTGCGCGCGGCCGCTGAGATGACCTCCGCGATCGTCCAGCCACTGAGTGCGAGGCTAGGCCGAGGTTACGAAACGGTCAAGATGCGATCGAGAATTGGCTCCGGTGATCCGATCAGCGTTCATCATGCTCACCCGCCTGCCATACAGCGCCAGTTGGGGCCCGCTCCCCTACCAGTCGTTGCCGTCCTCCGCCGGTTCCGCGTCCAGCGCCTCCCGGACCACGCGGTAGGCCAGGCCCTCCGAGTAGCCTCGCCGGGCCAGCACCCCGACCAGTCGGCGCATCCGCACCTCCCGGTCCAGGCCCGCGGTGGAGCGCAACTTCCGTGCCACCAGCGCCCGGGCGGCCTCCGACTCGTCCTCGGCATCGACCTGCAGCAGTGCCTGTTCCGCGGTCTCCCCGGTGACTCCCTTGGTGCGCAACTCCTGGGCCAGCGCCCGCCGGGACAGACCGCGCACCGCGTGCCGGGACTCCACCCAGGCCTCGGCGAAGGCGGCGTCATTGATCAGCCCGACCTCCTCCAGCCGGGACAGCACCTGCTCGGCGACCTCGTCCGGAATCTCCTTGCGGCGCAGCGCATCGGCCAACTGCTTGCGGGACTTCGCGGCCCCGGTGAGCAGTCGCAGACAGATGTCCCGGGCCCGCTCCGCCGGATCCCCCTGCTCGGCGTAAGCCGGTTCACGCCGCCCAGCGCGCGCGCCCTCCGAACGCTCCGAGCGCGCTGCCCGATCCGAGCGCGCTGCCCGATCCGAACGCTCTGCCCGATCCGAGCGCTCCGAACGCTCGGACTTCGCCCGCCGTTTGGGCCGCGGTCGTTCCTCCCCCGGTGCCGCGACCGGCAGTTCGCCCAGCGCGCTGCGTCGCCGACGCCGCCCCCCGGCCAGCTCGGACGCCCTCATCAGCCCGGGCAGCTCCCCCACCGCGGGCGACTCCCCCGCCAGGCGCAGCTCCCCCATCGCGGGCGACTCCCCCGCCAGGGGCAACTCGCCCGCCGCAGGCGGCTCCTCGGCCACCGCCGCGAACCAGTCGGGCGGGCCGGCGGCCTCGTTCTGTTCTTCCGCCCATACGCCCGCACCGGGCCCGTCCTCGGACGGACCCGGTGCCGGGCGGTCAGTGTGGTGCCGATGCATCAACGGTTCAGCCCTTGGCGGCGGCCGCCGTCTTCTTGGCGGCAGCCTTGGCGGGGGCGGCCGCAGCCGGGATCTCCACCGCGGGAGCGTCACCCTCGCCCTCGGCCGGCTTCGGGCCGATGCCGAGCTTGCCCTTGATCTTGGCCTCGATCTCGTCGGCCAGCTGCGGGTTGTCACGCAGGAAGTTGCGGGCGTTCTCCTTGCCCTGGCCGAGCTGGTCGCCCTCGTAGGTGTACCAGGCGCCGGACTTGCGGATGAAGCCGTGCTCCACACCCATGTCGATCAGGCCGCCCTCGCGGCTGATGCCCACGCCGTAGAGGATGTCGAACTCGGCCTGCTTGAACGGCGCGGCGACCTTGTTCTTGACCACCTTGACGCGGGTGCGGTTGCCGACCGCCTCGGTGCCGTCCTTCAGGGTCTCGATGCGCCGGATGTCGAGGCGGACCGAGGCGTAGAACTTCAGCGCCCGGCCACCGGTGGTGGTCTCGGGGGAGCCGAACATCACACCGATCTTCTCGCGCAGCTGGTTGATGAAGATCGCGGTGGTGTTCGACTGGTTCAGCGCACCGGCGATCTTGCGCAGCGCCTGGCTCATCAGACGGGCCTGGAGGCCGACGTGCGAGTCGCCCATCTCGCCCTCGATCTCGGCGCGCGGCACCAGCGCGGCCACCGAGTCGATGATCACCAGGTCGATCGCGCCGGAGCGGATCAGCATGTCGGTGATCTCCAGCGCCTGCTCACCGGTGTCCGGCTGGCTGACCAGCAGGGCGTCGGTGTCCACGCCGAGCTTCTTGGCGTACTCGGGGTCGAGCGCGTGCTCGGCGTCGACGAAGGCGACGGTGCCGCCGGCCTTCTGGGCGTTGGCGGCCAGGTGCAGGGTCAGGGTGGTCTTGCCGGAGGACTCGGGACCATAGATCTCGATCACTCGGCCGCGCGGGATACCGCCCACGCCCAGCGCCACGTCGAGCGCGGTGGACCCGGTGGAGATCACCTCGACCGGCTCGTTCGCCTTCTCGCCGAGACGCATCACCGAGCCCTTGCCGAACTGCCGTTCGATCTGGGCGAGTGCGGCCTCCAGGGCCTTCTCGCGGTCCGTTCCTGCCATGGCTTCCACCCTTGGGTTCTGTCCGTTGCGCTTCATCGTCATCGACGCTAGCGCGTCCCACCGACAATCGGCCCCGGACGGGCTCAGCCTGTGGAAAACTCTGCGCCGAAGCGTACAAAGAACATACGTTCGAATCCAATCCTAGACCGCCGACCCGCCAAGGCCCCGCCCCGAGCTGCGGGGGCGGGGCCGCGACGGCAGGCGTCTAGCCGCAATACCGGTGATTTAGGTTGATTTTTGGCGCGTCGGGGTGGTCTTGGTCGGTCCGACCAGGACGACGCCGGGCCGGCCCGGTCGTGGCGGGTCGAAGTGCATCAGGCGTTTGAGTGCCCAGTTGGACATCTTGCGTTTGATGACGCGGGGGTTGGTGCGCAATCTCCGTGCGGGCAGCAGCCGTTCACCGATCTCGCGCAGGCTCCGGGTGAGTGCCCGGGCGAGTCGCGAGGGGGGAAAGTGCCGCCTGTCCGGTGACATGGCGGCGGGCGATGCGCAGGGTGCGGACGAAGGAGAGCCGGTCGGGATCGCAGCCGGTGCGGTGGGCGGCCTGGTGCATCAGGTCGCGCAGGGCGTGGTGGACCAGGAGGAATGCGAAGATCTCCTGTTCCACCCCTCGCGGGTGCTGGGAGCGCAGGACGAGGTTCCTGCCGCCCTGGTGGGTCTTGATCTCGTCCAGTGCGGTCTCGATCTCCCACCGCTGGGCGTAGAGCGCCGCGAGTTCCGCGGCCGGGGCGGCTTCGGGGTCCAGGATGCTGGTGACCAGCCGGTAGACGGTGCCGTCCTTGCCGCGTGGGCCCAGGGTGTACTCGATGACGCGGACCCGGATCGGGTCGGCGCGGCGGTTCTTGTCCCGGGCCGCGACGATCTCCGACAGGTAGGAGCCGTCGTCGAGTGAGGTCACGACCGGGAACACGGCGTCGCTCCTGGCCCGCCACAACAGGTCCGCACCGGTGCCGGTGGCGGCCCGCCACAGGTCGAACCCGCGAAAGCCCCGGTCGGCCAGCAGCAGCATCCCCCCGGACAGCGAAGTGAACAACCGCCGGGCCAGCACGGTCTCGTGGACCGCCAGCGGGGCGGCCTCGGCCGCGAACACCGCATGGGTGCCGCACTCGACCAGGGCCGCCACCCGTGCCTGCGGGTAGGCGCTCCTGCCCTGTCCCCGGCAGGTGCCGGGCCGGCCGAAGAACTCCGCGTTCGCCGCCGTGTCCGGCAGGTCGAAGGTGGTGCCGTCCACCGCGACCAGCCGCCAGTCGCGAAACCACGCGCCGACCGTCCCCTTCGTGGCCACCGGGTGGCAGACCCGGTCGAACAGGGCCCGCAGCGGCTCCGGACCCAGCCGCAGCCGGGCCCGACCGATCGCCGCCGTAGTCGGCACCCGCCAAGCCCCTCGCCCGCCCTCCCGCTCCAGGCCCTGGGTCAGCAGCCGCGCGACCTCCTCATAGCCCTGCCCGCAGAACAGGCACATCGCCAGGACGAAGTACACGACCACCCGTGCCGGCAACAGCCGATGACGCCGCTCGACCCGGCCGCACCCAGCAACCACCTCATCAACCAGCTCGGGCGGGAACGCCCGCGTCAGCACTCCCAGCGCGATCCGGTCCGAGAACCGCTCACCCGCCGACGACTTCACCTGTCCAGGCCTTGGCACAACCAGCCCAACGACCAAAGCCACACAAAGTCACCGGTATTGCGTCTAGTCGGTCAGCAGGCGCAGACCGGGGTCCGGCAGCTCGACGCGCTGCTTGTCGAAGAACCGCCACTTGGCGGCGTGGAGACCCGTCCTCGCCTCCACCACGGCCACCCGGGCAGGTACGCCGTCCGTATCAGTCACGGCCAGGCACCGACGATGAACGCCCGGAACTCGTCGTCCGGGCCGGTCTGCTGGTCCCCCATGAGCACCTCCTCACCCATCAAGAGCCCGGCGGCGGGGGAAACCGCTTACTCGCGCCGGAGGAACCACGGCGGGGCGGTGACGGGGCCGGGTGAGGAGGTGCACGGGCGCGCGGCCGTCAGCCCTCGGAGCGCGGCGTCTCCTCCGGCTGCTCCGTGCCGGACACCATCTGCCGCAGTCGCCGCACGGCCTCCCGCCGCCGGCTGCGGCGCTCCTCGCCGCGGTCGATCCGCGGGTCGTCCTCGACCTCGTAGCGGCGCACGTAGGTCCCGACGAAGCCCTGCAGGGTGGCCGCGGCCGGGATGGCGATCAGCGCGCCGACCGCGCCGAGCAGCGCGGCGCCGGCGATCACCGCGCCGAAGGCGACGGCGGGGTGCACATCGACGGTCTTGGCGGTGATCCGCGGGTGCAGCAGGTAGTTCTCGATCTGCTGGTAGACGGTCACGAACACGAGCACCCACAGCGCGTCCACGGGCCGTCCGGTGAACGCGACCAGGACGGGCAGCGCGCCCGCCAGGTAGGTGCCGATGGTGGGGACGAACTGTGACATGACGCCGACCCAGACGCTGAGCGCGGCGGCGTAGGGCAGTCCGAGGATCGTGAAGAACGCCCAGTGCCCGAGGGTGGAGACCAGCGCGAGCACCGCGCGGGAGTACAGGTAGCCGCCGGTCTTGGCGAGCGCGATCTCCCAGGCGCGCAGCACCTCGGCCTGCTTGGTGGGCGGCAGCATCGAGCAGACGGTGCGCCGGACCCGGGGGCCTTCGGCGGTGAAGTAGAAGGTGAACAGGCCGACGGTGAAGGCCTGGAAGAGCCCGCCGACGACGGTGCCGGTGACGCCCCAGACGTTGTCGGCGGCCTGCTGGGCGTACTTCTCGATGGTGCCGGAGTCCTTGAGCACCTGGTGCTGGAGCTGGTCGAGCGACAGCTCGGTGTGGAAGGTGTGGTTGATCCAGTCGATCAGGTCGTGGAGCATCTGCGGCAGCTTCACGGCGACCTGGGTGACTTGGTCGACCATCAGGGTGCCGAGCGCGGTGAGGAAGCCCGCGACGGCGAGGCCGACGCCGATGAACACCAGGAAGGTGCCGAGGCCGCGGCGCACGCCGCGGGCGGCCATCCGGTCCACGGCGGGTTCCATCGCGAGCGACAGGAAGAACGCCACCAGCAGCATCACGAACAGGTTGATCAGCTGGTGGAACGCCCAGTCGGCGAGCTGGAAGAGGCCGACGCAGACCAGCGCGAGCAGCATCGCCCGGGGCAGCCAGCGCGGCATCGAGCGGCTGCTCCAGCCACCGGGGCGCGGCTGCGGGCCACCGGAGTCGGCGGCATCGCCGTCGGCCTGCCGGCCCGCTGAGGTGCTCGCGGGGAGGAGTTCGTCGGAAAGTCGGTCGGGGGTTTCTGCACTGCTGGACACCGGGCAAGTCTCACCCACCGGCCGGCGAATCGGGTCATCGCAGCTGCGACGACACTCCCTGGGTGACGCAGACCACTCGCCACACGTCCTTGGCCTCCCAGCCGGCGTCCAGGGCCTGGCGGACGGTGCGGCCGCCGAGTTCGGCCATCACGTGGTCCTGGGCGAAGGACTCCGCGTACGCCTCGCCGAAGTGCAGGTGCATCCGTCGCCAGAATTCGGTCAGCCTCATGCGCCCAGTATCGGGCACCGTCCGGTCAGTGTGGCAGGGCGAGGATGCCGGCGCCGTAGTAGTCGCGGTCCTCGCAGCCGACCGGCAGGGTCTGCACGCAGTTGCCCTCGGCGGCCCGGGCGAGTGCGGCGGCGATCCGGTCGGGGTCCCAGTCGGGGTGCTGGGCGGCGACCACGGCGACGGCGCCGGTGACGTGGGCGGCGGACATCGAGGTGCCGGCCAGGGCGGCGTACTTGCCGCCGGGCCAGTCGGAGATGACGGCGCCGTCGGTGCCGCTGTCGGGGTCGCCGCCGGGTGCGGTGAGGGAGATCCGGCCGCGGCCGTAGTTGCTGTAGGAGGCGGGCAGGCCGTTGCGGTCGACGGCGCCGACGGTGACCACCCCGGGCAGTTCGCCCGGCAGCCGGATGCATTCGGTGCCGAGTTCGCGGTCCTGCGGGGCGCCGCCGGTGCGGTCGTTGGGGCTGCGGTGGTCGGGCCGGGTGGCGGTGAGGTCCTGGGCGTCGTTGCCGGCCGAGGCGACCACCACGGCGCCCTTGCGCTGGGCGTAGGCCACGGCGCGGCCCACGGCGGCGATCAGCGCTGCCTGGTCGGCGTTCTCGGGGCAGTTGTACTTCCACGGGTCGGCGAAGTAGCTGTCGTTGATGGCGCGGGCGCCGTGGTCGGCGGCCCAGAGCATGCCGCAGACGATGTTCTCCGCGTAGTACTGGCCGAGCGGGCCGAGCAGCCGGACGGCGGCGATCCGCACGCCGGGGGCGACGCCGGTGACGCCGTGGCCGTCGCGGGCGGCGCCGACGATCCCGGCGACGTGGGTGCCGTGGCCGCTCTCGTTGATGGCGGGGTCGGGCCGCCAGGCGCCGCTGCGGGAGTCGGGGCGGCCGTCGGCGCAGGACGCGGAGGCAGCGGGGTCAACGGCCTCGCGCAGGTCGGGGTGGGTGTCGTCGACGCCGGAATCGAGCACCGCGACGGTGACCTTGGCCAGTTGCTGGGCGGTGGGGACGGCGTCGGTGCGGTCGGTGGACCGGTCGGCCGGGCGGTCCAGCGGCGGGTGCAGCAGCGCGGCGTGACCGGCCGGACGTTCGACGGCGCCGATCATGGCGAGGTTCCAGTCGCTGTGCTCGCCGGGGTCGGGGACGGTGGCGGTGCTGTCCTCGTGGGCCGCGACCGCGTCGGCTGTGGCGGCGCCGGGGCCGAAGGCGGCGCCGGCCAGCGGCCGGGGCGGGGAGGGTACGGGCACGGTGCGGGTGGCGCCGACCGCGGCTGTCCCGGGTCGGGCGCGCAGCTTCTCGGCGAACCGGCCGTCGGCGTAGGCGAGCACGGCGCCGATCTGCGGGTAGCTCTGGACGACCTGCCCGCCGGCCGCCCGGACCTGGTCGGCGGCGTGGTCGGCACCCTGGGCGTCGGCGCGCTCGTCCAGCACCAGGTAGCTGAGGTAGCTGCCGTCGGTGCCGGTGACGTAGGGGACGGCTCCGCCGAGCAGCAGTCCGGAGAGCAGGGTCGCGCCGAGCATGCGGGCGCTGCGGCGCCGGGGGGTGGTGTGGGGGGCCTGGCTCACCTGCTCCATCGCACGCTCCGCTCGTCGGCCGGGCCGGACGCCCGAGGGGTCGGGTGTCCGGTTCCTCACGATATGAGCGATTAATACGATTTGCTGATCGGGTTGCGGCAGACGGTGACCGCCCCGTGACCTGTCAGCACGTCGGGGCACCATGGGTGCATGGCCACCTCCGCCCCTGCCCCGTCCGGCACCCCGAACCCGCTGGACGGCTTCGCGCCGGCCACCCGCTCCTGGTTCACCGGTGCGTTCGCCGCCCCCACCGAGGCCCAGTCCCGGGCCTGGTCGGCGATCCGGCTGGAGACGGACGTCCTGGTGGTCGCCCCGACCGGCTCCGGCAAGACCCTGGCGGCCTTCCTGTCCGCCCTGGACCGGCTGTCCTCCACCCCGCCCCCGGCCGACCCCAAGCGCCGCTGCCGGGTGCTCTACATCTCCCCGCTGAAGGCCCTCGCGGTGGACGTCGAACGCAACCTGCGCGCCCCGCTGGCGGGCCTGCGGCAGGCCAGCGTCCGGCTCGGCCTGCCCGAGCCCGAGGTGCAGGTCGGCATCCGCTCCGGCGACACCCCCGCCGCCGACCGCCGCAAGTTCGCCACCCACCCGCCGGACATCCTGATCACCACCCCCGAGTCGCTGTTCCTGCTGCTCACCTCCGCCTCCCGGGAGGCGCTGCGCGGCATCGACACGGTGATCCTGGACGAGGTGCACGCGGTGGCCGGCACCAAGCGCGGCGCGCACCTGGCGCTCAGCCTGGAGCGGCTGGACGAACTGCTGGACCGCCCGGCCCGCCGGATCGGCCTGTCCGCCACCGTCCGCCCGGTCGAGGAGGTCGCCCGCTACCTCAGCCCGCAGCGCGGCGCCGCGATCGTCCAGCCCGGCAGCGACAAGCGCTTCGACCTGTCCGTGGTGGTGCCCGTCCCCGACCTCGCCGACCTGCCCGCCACGCCCGCCGAGGAGAGCGACCCGCAGCGACAGTCCTCGATCTGGCCGCACGTCGAGGAGCGGATCGTCGACCTGGTGCAGGCGCACCGCTCGACCATCGTGTTCGCCAACTCCCGCCGCCTCGCCGAACGCCTGTGCAACCGGCTGAACGAGATCGCCTACGAGCGGGCCACCGGCGGCCCGCTGCCCGAGTCGCACGCCCCCGCCGAGCTGATGGGCGGCTCCGGCGCGGCCGCCGGTGCCCCGCCGCTGCTGGCCCGGGCGCACCACGGCTCGGTGTCCAAGGAGCAGCGCGCCCTGGTCGAGGAGGAGCTGAAGGCCGGTCGGCTGCCCGCCGTGGTCGCCACCTCCAGCCTGGAACTGGGCATCGACATGGGCGCCGTCGACCTGGTGGTGCAGGTCGAGTCACCGCCCTCGGTGGCCTCCGGCCTGCAGCGGGTCGGCCGGGCCGGGCACCAGGTCGGCGCGGTCTCCACCGGCGTGGTCTTCCCCAAGTACCGGGGCGACCTGGTGCAGTCCGCCGTGGTCACCGAGCGGATGCGCTCCGGCGGCATCGAGGCCCTGCGCGTTCCCCGCAACCCGCTGGACGTGCTCGCCCAGCAACTGGTCGCGATGACCGCCCTGGACACCTGGGAGGTGGACGAGCTGCTCGCGCTCTGCCGCCGTGCCGCCCCGTTCGCCACCCTCCCGCAGTCCGCGTTCGACGGCGTCCTCGACATGCTGGCCGGCCGCTACCCGTCCGACGCCTTCGCCGAGCTGCGCCCCCGCCTGGTCTGGGACCGGGTCGCCGGCACCGTCACCGGCCGCCCGGGCGCCCAGCGCCTCGCCGTCACCTCCGGCGGCACCATCCCCGACCGCGGCCTGTTCGGCGTCTTCATCGCCGGCGCCGACCCCAAGAAGGGCGGCGGAAGGGTCGGCGAGCTGGACGAGGAGATGGTGTACGAGTCCCGCGTCGGCGACGTGTTCACCCTCGGCACCACCTCCTGGCGGATCGAGGACATCACCCACGACAAGGTGCTGGTCACCCCCGCCCCCGGCATCCCCGGCCGGCTCCCCTTCTGGAAGGGCGACTCGCTCGGCCGCCCGCTCGAACTCGGCCGCGCCGTCGGCGCGTTCGTCCGCGAGGTCGGCGCGATGGAGCCCGCCGCCGCCACCGCCCGCCTGCGCGAAGCCGGCCTGGACGACTGGGCGTCCGCGAACGTGCTGTCCTACCTCGCCGAACAGCGCGAGGCCTGCGGCCACCTGCCCGACGACCGCACCATCGTGGTCGAACGCTTCCGCGACGAACTCGGCGACTGGCGGATCATCGTCCACTCCCCCTTCGGCGCCCAGGTGCACGCCCCGTGGGCGCTGGCCATCGGCGCCCGGCTGCGCGAGAAGCACGGCCTGGACCCGCAGGTGATGCACGCCGACGACGGCATCGTGCTGCGCCTGCCCGACGCCGACCTGCTGGCCGACTTCCCGTCAGCCACCACCTCATACGGCAGTACGGCGCCACCCGCCGACGAGGCCCCGGTCGGCGCCGACGCCGCTGTCTTCGACTCCGGCGACATCGAACAGCTCGTCACCGACCAGGTCGGCGGCTCCGCCCTGTTCGCCGCCCGCTTCCGCGAATGCGCCGGCCGCGCCCTGCTGCTGCCCCGCCGCAACCCCGGCAAGCGCACCCCGCTCTGGCAGCAACGCCAGCGCGCCTCCCAACTCCTCGAAGTGGCCGCCGAGTACGGCTCCTTCCCGATCGTGCTGGAAGCCGTCCGCGAGTGCCTGCAGGACGTCTTCGACGTCCCCGGCCTGGTCGAGCTGATGCGCGACCTGGAGTCCCGCGCCGTCCGCCTGGTCGAGGTCACCACCCCCGAACCGTCACCGTTCGCCCGCTCCCTGCTGTTCGGCTACGTCGCCCAGTTCCTGTACGAGGGCGACTCCCCGATCGCCGAACGCCGCGCCGCCGCCCTCTCGCTCGACTCCCGGCTGCTGTCCGAACTGCTCGGCCAGGCCGAACTGCGCGAACTGCTCGACCCGAAGGTGCTCGCCGAGTTGGAGGCCGAACTCCAGCGCCGCACCCCGGAGCGCCGGATCAAGGACGCCGAGGGCGTCGCCGACGCCCTGCGCCTGCTCGGCCCGCTCGGCGAGGCCGAACTCACCGAACGCGGCGCCGAACCGCTGTGGGCACTGGAACTCGAAGCCGCCCGCCGGGTCATCCAGGTCCGGATCGGCGGCGAACTGCGCTGGTCCGCCATCGAGGACGCCGGCCGCCTCCGCGACGCCCTCGGCACCCCGCTGCCGGTCGGCGTCCCCGAGGCCTTCACCGAGCCCGTCAAGGACCCCCTCGGCGACCTGCTGGCCCGCTACGCCCGCACCCACGGCCCGTTCACCGCCCACGACGCCGCCGAACGCTTCGGCCTCGGCACCGCCGTCGTCACCGGCACCCTGCACCGCCTCACCGCCGCCGGCCGCCTGGTCCAGGGCGAGTTCCGGCCCGAGGCCACCGGCACCACCCCCGAGTGGTGCGACGCCGACGTCCTGCGCCGCCTGCGCCGCCGCTCGCTCGCCGCCCTGCGCCACGAGGTCGAGGCCGTCCCGCCGAAGGCCCTGGCCGCGTTCCTCCCGCAGTGGCAGCACCTCGCCGGGCACAGACTGCGCGGAGCCGACGGCCTCTACCGCGTCGTCGAACAGCTCCAGGGCACCGCCCTGCCCGCCTCCGCCCTGGAAAAACTCGTCCTGCCCGCCCGCCTCACCGACTACTCCCCCGGCCTGCTGGACGAACTGATGGCCGCCGGCGAGATCGGCTGGTCCGGCGCGGGCGCACTCCCGGGCAAGGACGGCTGGATCAGCCTGCACCTGCCGGAGAACGCCCACCTGCTGCGCCCCGAACCACTGCCGCTCACCCCCGGCCCGGTCCACACGGCGCTGCTCGAAGCACTCACCGGCGGCTACGGCGCGTTCTTCCGCCAGCTCGCCGAGCGCGTCCCCGACACCCCGGACGCCGAGATCGTCGACGCCCTCTGGGATCTGGTCTGGGCCGGCTACGTCACCAACGACACCCTGGCCCCACTGCGCAACCTCCTCGGCTCCGGCCGCACCGCCGGCGCGACCGCCCACCGGGCCCCACGCTCCACCCCGCGCGGCCGCTACGGCGGCGCGGGCCGCGGCCTGGCCCGCACCGGCTCCCGCACCGGCCCGCCCACGGCCGCCGGCCGCTGGTCACTGCTGCCGTCCTTCGGCGGCGACCCGACAGTACGGGCCGCCGCCCAGGCGCAAGCCCTGCTGGACCGCCACGGCATCCTCACCCGCGGCACCGTCGCCGCCGAACGCATCCCCGGCGGCTTCGCCGGCGTCTACCGCGTCCTGGCCGCCTTCGAGGAACGCGGCAAGGCCCGCCGCGGCTACTTCGTGGAAGGCCTCGGCGGCGCCCAGTTCGCCATGGAGGGCGCGGCAGACCGGCTGCGCTCCGTCAACTCCCGCCTGGAGCGCACGAACGGCGACTGGTCCACGCACACGCCCGCGGAGGCCCCGCAGGCGATCGCACTGGCCGCCGCCGACCCCGCCAACGCGTTCGGCGCGGCGCTGCCCTGGCCGGAACCCCCCGCGGACACCACCGGCGCGCACCGCCCGGCCCGCAAGGCCGGCTCGCTGGTCGCGCTGGTGGACGGCGAGCTGGTCCTCTACCTCGAACGCGGCGGCAAGTCCCTGCTCACCTGGTCCACCGACGGCCCCGCACTGACCGCCGCTCTCGCCGCCCTGTCCAAGCCCCTCACCATCGAACGCATCAACGGCCACCCCGCCCTCACCAGCCCCCTGGGCCCCCACCTGGAAACGGCCGGATTCCACCCCACCCCGAAGGGCTACCGGATCAGATAGCAGCGGGAGCACCACCAAGGGCGCGGGGAACTGCGCGACAAGCCATGCACCGGTCCGCAAGGTCGCGAACAGGTGCAAGTCATTCTCCCGCGTCGCGATCTTGCGGTGAGGTGCCTTCCGCTTCGCGCAGTTCCCCGCGCCCCTGGTTGTGCGCTCCCTGGCTTCGCACCGTCTTCGCGTGCACCGGAATGAGCCCCATCCCCCACCACCCGGCCGCGAGCATGCCGAGGGCGGCACCACCGGAAATCGCGGTGCCGCCCTTGAGCAGCAGTATCAGACCCAGGCCCACCAGTGCCGTCGCACCCAGCAACAGCGCACTGCGCAACGTGCGCATCGCGGCCCTCCTTCACCCGGCGCTCCGCGGGAACGGAACGGTCGAGGTCCGGTCAGGCCGCCACCACGTCCATCGCCGCCTTGGGCGAGATGGATCCGGACCGGTCGACGCCGGGGGCCGGCAGCGGAACCGGTTCGAGCACCGGCCTCAGCAGATCACCCTCGGAGAGGGTGGCCATCGCCGCAAGTTCGGCGAGCGACAGTTCGTCGCTGACCTCGCGCATGACCTCCGACATCCGCACGTCGAGCGCGTCGCAGATGGCGGAGAGCAACTCGGAGGACGCCTCCTTCTGACCCCGCTCGACCTCGGAGAGGTACCCGAGCGAAACCCTGGCGGCTGCCGACACCTCGCGGAGTGTGCGGCCCTGGCGCTGGCGCTGCCGACGCAGCACATCGCCCAGCAGGCGACGGAGCAGAATCATCGGTGCCTCCCTCCTCGGACTGCGGATCGAGATGTCACGACCCCACCGTACCGCCTTGTCCGTGTCCCGTGCGGGGACCGGGGTCGTGTTCACTCTGGGCTGCAAGGCGTCCCCTCCCCTGTTCTTCCCCTTGCGGGCCGTCGAACCACCCATGACGGGCAGATGTCCGGCTCCGGACACCCGGTCGAATCCTGATCGACGCGGGGGCGGTCCGACCGGGTTCGGCCCGGCCGGAGCATCCGGTGTAACACGTTCCTCCATCGGCTGCGGCGGGTTCGCGGGTTTCCACCCGGCCCGGCCGTCGGTGATGCTCAGCCGTCGGCGTCCGGCCCGGCCAGCCGGCGCAGCAGCAGGTCGAGCGCGGCGTTCACCGACTGGTGCCGGATTGTGTCACGCCCACCGGACAACCGGAGCGGCAGTGCTTCTGTTCCCCGCACTCCGGCGAGGCCGACGTACACGGTGCCGACGGGCTGCCCGTCCTGCGGGTCGGGCCCGGCGACGCCGGTGGTGGCCAGCGCCCAGTCGGCGCCGAGCAGTTGCCGCGCCCCCTCGGCCATCTGCCGGGCCACCACGGGGTGGACCGGTCCGTGCACGTCCAGCAGGCCCTCGTCGACGCCCAGCACGGAGGCCTTGAGGTCGGTGGCGTACGCGGTGACCGAGCCCCGGAACACCGCGGAGGCGCCGGGGACGTCCACCAGGGTGGCGGCCAGCAGACCGCCGGTGAGCGACTCGGCGACGGCCAGGGTGGCGCCGTCGGCCTTGAGCGCCGCCAGCAGGCGGGCGGCGAGCTCACTCACCGCGGCGCTCCCGGGCGATGCCCTCGCGGCGCAGCCGGACCGCCTGGACCACGTAGTCGAGGCCGGTGCCGACGGTGAGGACGACGGCGATCGCCATCATCACGGCGCGGCCGGTGGCCAGCGGGCCGGTGAGCACCAGGACGTACATGCCGACCGCGATGCCCTGGGTGAGCGTCTTCAGCTTCCCGCCGCGGCTGGCCGGGATGACCGCGTAGCGGATCACCCAGAACCGCATCAGGGTGATGCCGAGTTCGCGGGCCAGGATCACCGCGGTGACCCACCAGGGCAGGTCGCCGAGGATCGACAGGCCGATCAGGCCGGCGCCCATGATCGCCTTGTCGGCGATCGGGTCGGCGATCCGGCCGAAGTCGGTGATCAGGCCCTTGCTGCGGGCCAGCGCGCCGTCGAACACGTCGGTGATCATGGCGACGGCGAATGCCGCCCAGGCGAACGCCCGCCACTTGGGGTCGTGCCCGCCGTCGGCGAACAGCAGCGCCACGAAGACCGGAACCAGCAGCAGCCGGAACATCGTCAGCACGTTGGCGATGTTCCACAGGCCGGGCTCCGGCGGGACGGCGGCCGGGGTCGGCCGGGTCTCGGCCGGGGCCCCCGGCCCCTTGGTCATACGTCGGCTCCGAGCAGCGTGATCGCCTCGGCGACCAGGTCGACGCCCTCGGTGCCGACCACGGTGGCCCGGTAGAACTGGCCGATCTCGGCGTCGTCGGCGCCGAGCAGGGTGGTCAGGCCGTCGGTCTCGGGGGCCTGGTGGGCGGCGCGGCCTTCAACGACGCCGTCCTCGATCGACTCGACCAGCACGGTGACCTCGCTGCCGACGCGCTGTTCGGCGCGCTGCGCGGTGAGTTCCTCGGCGAGCTTGGAGAGCCGGGTGACGCGGTCGTCCACCACGTCCTGGTCGAGCTTGCCGTCGTAGCCGGCGGCCTCGGTGCCGTCCTCGTCGGAGTAGCCGAAGACGCCGATGGCGTCCAGGCCGGCGTGCGTGATGAACCGTTCCAGCTCCGCGAAGTCCTCCTCGGTCTCGCCGGGGAAGCCGACGATGAAGTTGGAGCGGGCGCCGGCCTCGGGGGCCTTGGCGCGGATCGACTCCAGCAGGCCGAGGAACTGCTCGGTGGAGCCGAAGCGGCGCATCCGGCGCAGCACGGCGGGCGCGGAGTGCTGGAAGGACAGGTCGAAGTAGGGCATGACCTTCGTCGTCGCGGTCATCACGTCGATCAGGCCGGGGCGCATCTCGGCGGGCTGCAGGTAGCTGACCCGGACCCGCTCGATGCCCTCGACGGCGGCGATCTCGCCGAGCAGGGTCTCCAGCAGCCGGATGTCGCCGAGGTCCTTGCCGTAGGAGGTGTTGTTCTCGGAGACCAGCACCACCTCGCGCACGCCCTGCCCGGCCAGCCAGACGGCCTCGTTCAGCACGTCGCTGGGGCGGCGGGAGATGAAGGAGCCGCGGAAGGCGGGGATGGCGCAGAACGAGCAGCGGCGGTCGCAGCCGGAGGCCAGCTTGATCGAGGCGACCGGGGCGTCGTCCAGGCGCTTGCGCAGGGTGCGCGGGCCGGAGGCGGGGGCGAGGCCCTCGGGGAGGTCCTCGGGGGTGCCGTGGCCGGGCAGCGCGACCTCGGCGGCGGCGGCCTGGCGTTCGACGGGGGTGAGCGGGAGCAGCTTGCGGCGGTCGCGGGGCGTGTGGGCCTCGACGTGGCCGCCGGAGAGGATGGTGTTCAGGCGGGTGGAGATGTCGGCGTAGTCGTCGAAGCCGAGGACGCCGTCGGCCTCGGGGAGGGCGTCGGCGAGTTCCTTGCCGTAGCGCTCGGCCATGCAGCCGACCGCGACCACGGCCTGGGTACGGCCGTGGCCCTTGAGGTCGTTGGCCTCCAGCAGGGCGTCGACGGAGTCCTTCTTGGCGGCCTCGACGAACCCGCAGGTGTTGACGACGGCGACATCGGCTTCGCTGGCGTCGTCGACCAGCCGCCAGCCGTCGGCCTCCAGTCGCCCGGCGAGTTCCTCGGAGTCGACCTCGTTGCGGGCGCATCCGAGCGTGACCAGGGCGACAGTGCGGGGTTCAGGCATGACGCCAAGATTAACGCGCGCCCCACGGTGGAGTTCCCCCCGGAGGGCGCGCGGTTTGTTCGAACGGCCGGATCAGCCTGCCTGCGGGTCGCCCGGGGTGTAGGTGAGGTGCACCACCTGGCCGTCCTGACCGGCCGGACCGAGGTCCTTGCCGTTGACGAACAGGTGCACGGCCCCGGCGTTGCCGATCACCAGAGTGATCTTCTTCGGGTCGGTGAAGGTCTGGTCCTGGCCGGCTTCCAGGTTGTTGGAGAACAGCGACTTGCCGCTGCCGTCCTTGGCGGTGACCCAGCTCTTGTCCTGCCCGGCGACCAGCTTGACGGTGACCTTGTCGGCGGGCGCGGCGGCGACCGCGCCGGTGCCCTTCTCGGGGGCCGGCGGCTGCGCGGAGGCCTCCGTGGTGGCCGGGGCGGAGACGCCGGAGGGCAGCGGGGCGCTGGCCGCTCCGGGGCCGTCGGAGGAGGACGAGGAGCCGACCAGGTTGTAGCCGATCAGCACGACCACCGCGACGATCGCGAGCACCATGGCGGCCGTCCAGTTCGGGCGGCGGTGGTCGGTGACCTTGATCGGCCCGGTCTCGAACAGCCGGCTCGCGGGCCCTGCGGCGGCCCCGCCGTACTCGGCGTCGTAGCGGGCGACCAGCGCCTCGCCGTCCAGGCCGACCTCGCGGGCCAGCAGCCGCAGGTGGCCACGGGCGTAGAAGGCGCCGCCGCAGCGGTCGAAGTCGTCGGACTCGACCGCGTGCACGATCGGCACCCGGATCCGGGTGCGGGTGCTGACCTGGTCGACCGTCAGGCCGGCGTCGATCCGGGCCCTGGCGAGCAGCCGCCCGATGCTCGGCCCGTCGGCGGCGTGACTCGGCTCCGCGGGGCGCTCCGGGTTGACGGAGGCGAGCGCGGAGGAGCCGAGGGCGGAGCGGCGGGGGAACTTGCCGATGGTCACTGGGCACGCCTTTCGAGCGGAGGCCATCTGCTGAGGACCCAGTCTAGGGGTGCTGACGTAACGTTTCTCAACCGGAGGGGGCCCGAACGTGCCACAGTCCCGCCACTGAAGTTGACGGGTGGTCACCTCGTTCTCCGGCCACCGGAAACCACCCGCCGCTCACCCGCGCAGCGTCACCAGGACACCGTCCAGTTCGTCCGGTTTGACCAGCACGTCGCGGGCCTTGGAGCCCTCGCTGGGGCCGACGATGCCGCGCGACTCCATCAGGTCCATCAGCCGGCCGGCCTTGGCGAAGCCGACCCGCAGTTTGCGCTGGAGCATCGAGGTGGAGCCGAACTGGGTGGTGACGACGAGTTCGACGGCCTGGACCAGCAGGTCGAGGTCGTCGCCGATCTCCTCGTCGATCTCCTTCTTGGGGCCGGTGCCGACCACCACGTCGTCCCGGTAGCGGGCGGCCAGCTGGTCCTTGCAGTGCTGGACGATCCTGGCGATCTCCGCCTCGGTGACGAACGCGCCCTGCATCCGGACCGGCTTGGAGGCGCCCATCGGCAGGAACAGCGCGTCGCCCTTGCCGATCAGTTTCTCCGCGCCGGGCTGGTCGAGGATGACCCGGGAGTCGGCCATCGCCGAGGTGGCGAAGGCCAGCCGGGACGGCACGTTGGCCTTGATCAGACCGGTGACCACGTCCACCGAGGGGCGCTGGGTGGCCAGCACCAGGTGGATGCCGGCGGCGCGGGCGAGCTGGGTGATCCGGACCACCGAGTCCTCGACGTCGCGCGGGGCGACCATCATCAGGTCGGCCAGCTCGTCGACGATCACCAGCAGGTACGGGTAGGGCGTCAGCTCCCGTTCGCTGCCCAGCGGCGGCTGCACGGTGCCGGCCCGGACCGCGGCGTTGAAGTCGTCGACGTGCCGGAAGCCGTAGGCCGCCAGGTCGTCGTAGCGCATGTCCATCTCGCGCACCACCCACTGGAGGGCCTCGGCGGCCTTCTTCGGGTTGGTGATGATCGGCGTGATCAGGTGCGGGATGCCCTCGTAGGCGGTCAGCTCGACCCGCTTGGGGTCGACCAGCACCATCTTGACCTGGTCGGGGGTGGCGCGCACCAGCACCGAGGTGATCAGGCAGTTGATGCAGGACGACTTGCCCGCGCCGGTGGCGCCGGCCACCAGCACGTGCGGCATCTTCGCCAGGTTGGCCATCACGGTGTGGCCCTCGACGTCCTTGCCCATGCCGACCACCATCGGGTGGGTGTCCTCGGCGGCGGTGCGCGAGCGCAGCAGGTCGCCGAGGGTGACCATCTCGCGGTCCCGGTTGGGGATCTCCACACCGACCGCGGACTTGCCGGGGATCGGCGAGATGATCCGCACGTCGGGGGTGGCCACCGCGTAGGCGATGTTCTTCGCCAGCGCGGTGATCCGCTCGACCTTCACGGCGGGGCCGAGCTCGACCTCGTAGCGGGTGACCGTCGGGCCGCGGCTGAAGCCTGTGACCTTGGCGTCCACCTTGAACTCGGCGAACACTCCGGTGAGCTGGTTGACGATATCGTCGTTGACCTGCGAGCGGGCCTTGGCGGGGGCGCCGCGCTCCAGCAGGTCCATCGACGGCAGGGCGTAGGCGGCGTCGCCGGACAGCTGGAGCTGTTCCATCCGGGCCGGGGCCTCGTCGTGGCCGTCGGGGGCCCGGACGGACGGCACCTCGGGGGTCCAGGGCTCCTCCGGAGGGACGGTGTTGTCCTTGACCTGGCCGACCATGCTGCCCAACGCGGGCGAGCCCGGCACGCCGTACAGCAGGGCGCCGTCCAGGTCGGCGGCGACGCCGGCGGCCAGGTCCCGGGTCTGGTACGGGTCCTTCTCGAAGGAGAGCGGCCCGGACGCGGGCGTCTCCTCGGACGTCTCGGCCGGTTTGCGGCGGCGGCGCTTGGGGCGGGCGGCGGCCTCCTCGTCCTCGATGGTGATCGGAAGCGCGTCCGGGTCGGCGTCCTCCGGCGGGGCGGTGGAGTACTCGCGCTCCCCGCTGCCCGGTTCGCCGTCGGCGTCCTCGTACTCGCCGGGCAGCGGCTCGGCCACGCCGAGCCGCACGCCCAGCAGGCGAAGGCGCTGCGGGATGCGGTTGATCGGGGTGGCGGTGACCACCAGCAGGCCGAAGAGGGCGAGGAGCAGCAGCAGCGGGACGGCCAGCGGCGGGCCGGCGGCGGCCATCATCGGGGTGGACCCGGCCCAGCCGATCAGGCCGCCGGCCTGCCGGATCCGGGTGGCGCCGCTGCCCATCGCGGGCGCGCCGCAGCCGATGTGCACCAGGCCGAGCACGGCGATCACCAGCGCGGTCAGGCCGATCACGATCCGGCCGTTGGCCTCGGGCACCTCGGGGTGGCGCATCAGGCGTACCGTGACGGCGCCCAGCAGGAACGGCACCAGCACGTCGAGCCGGCCGAACAGGCCGGAGACCACGGCGGTGGCGGCCTCGCCGAACCAGCCCTGCGGGCTGAACCAGGTGCCGGCCGCGGTCACCAGGGCGAGCGCCAGCAGCAGCAGCGCCACGCCGTCCTTGCGGTGCTCGGGGTGCAGGTTGCGGGCGCCGTGCCCGTAGCTGCGGAACACCGCGCCGATCGCGTGCGCCAGGCCCAGCCAGATCCGGCGGAGGGCCCGGAAGAGTATCGGCTTGGGCGCGGGAGCGGCCGGGGCCGGGGCGGCCGCCTTCTTGGCCGGGGCCTTCTTCGCCGGGGCCTTCTTGGCGGCGGGTTTGGCCGCGGGCTTGGCGGCGGCGGCCTTCTTGGTCGGTGTCTTCTTGGCCGGCCCGGGCTTGCTGGTGCGTGCGGCGGCGCTTCCGGGCGTTCGTGTGGCCATGGAGGGCAGCCTACCGGCGCATCCGGGCCCCGGACATGCGCGGGCGCACTTCGGCGGGTTGCGCCGCCGACGCGCCGTCAGCGACCCGTGAACCACCCGGACGAGTGACGCTGATGGCCGTTCAGTTCGCGCCGGGGCGCAGCGCGTCCAGGGCCCGGCGCAGGCCGGCCAGTTTGCGCTCCAGGTGGGCGGCGGTCGCGGCGGCGCCGGCGCTGTCGGCGGTGGCGTCGAGCTGCTTGGTGAGCGCCTCGGCCTGTTCCTCGACGGCGGCCAGCCGGGCCGACAGCTCGCCGAGCAGCGCCCCGCCGATGGCCGGTTCCTCGTCCGTCTCCAGTTGCAGGCGCAGCAGCGCGGCCTGCTCCTTGAGCTGGGTGTTCTTCACGTAGAGGTCGACGAAGACGGAGACCTTGGCGCGCAGCACCCACGGGTCGAAGGGCTTCGAGATGTAGTCGACCGCGCCGGCCGCGTAGCCGCGGAAGGTGTGGTGCGGACCGTGGTTGATCGCGGTCAGGAAGATGATCGGAATGTCCCTGGTCCGCTCGCGGCGCTTGATGTGCGCGGCGGTCTCGAAGCCGTCCATGCCGGGCATCTGGACGTCCAGCAGGATGACCGCGAAATCGTCGGTGAGGAGCGCCTTGAGCGCCTCCTCGCCCGAGGAGGCGCGCACGAGCGTCTGGTCGAGCGCGGAGAGGATCGCCTCCAGGGCGAGCAGGTTCTCCGGACGGTCGTCGACCAGGAGGATCTTCGCCTTCTGCACCAGGACCCGCCCTCCTGCCGGTTGTTTCCCCAGAGCGGGCACCTTCGTGCCGCCCATCACTGCCCCGGTCATGCTAGCCGTACCCCCTTGCCTGCCACAGGCCCGGTGCCGGCCGTCACCGTCCGGTCACTGTTGGCAACGACGGGTGACCTTACCGGGTTCCCGGCCGGGGCCGCCAGCGTGGGCGGCCCCGTCGGGCGGCGGTTACCTGACGGGCAGGTGTTGGCGCATCACCGCCAGCAGGTGGTCGGTCTCCACCGGCTTGGTGATGTGGTCGGTGGCGCCGGCCTGGAGGCTCTTCTCCCGGTCGCCCTTCATCGCCTTGGCGGTCAGCGCGATGATCGGCAGCCCGGAGAACCGGGGCATCCGGCGGATCTGCTCGGTGGTCGCGTAGCCGTCCAGCTCCGGCATCATGATGTCCATCAGCACCAGGGCGACGTCCTCGTGCCCTTCGAGCATCTCGATGCCCTCGCGGCCGTTCTCGGCGTACAGCACGGTCAGGCCGTACTGCTCCAGCACGCTGGTGAGGGCGAACACGTTGCGGATGTCGTCGTCGACGATCAGCACCCGCTCGCCGTCGAAGCGGACCGGGGTGCCGGCGTTGGTGCGCACCGGGTCGCCCTGGCGCGGGATGCTCTCCTCGGCCGGGCGCGGGGCCTCCTCGGAGCGGGCGGTGCGGCGGCGCTCCAGGGTGGAGCGGCGGCGTTCCTCGACCAGGCCGCGGGCCTCCTGGGTCCACTGCTCGGCGGGCGTACGGGAGGGCTCCAGGGCGCGCGGCACGGCGCCGCGCTCCAGGGCGACCGGCTCGGGGCCCTCGCTGCGCAGCGGCAGGTAGAGGGTGAAGGTGGAGCCGCCGCCGAGTTCGCTGGCCACGTGGATCTCGCCGCCCAGCAGCCGGGCGATCTCCCGGCTGATGGACAGGCCCAGGCCGGTGCCGCCGTACTTGCGGCTGGTGCCGCCGTCGGCCTGCTTGAACGCCTCGAAGATCTCCCGCAGCTTGTTGCCGGGGATGCCGATGCCGGTGTCGGAGACCGAGAAGGCGATCAGCTGCTCGTCGGGATCGGCGATGGTGCCGGTCTCCAGCAGTTGCTCGCGCACGTGCTGAGGGGTGTCCGGGCCGGCCACCGGGCGGATCATCAGCTCGACCGCGCCGGCGTCGGTGAACTTCACCGCGTTGGACAGCAGGTTGCGCAGCACCTGCTGGAGGCGCTGCTCGTCGGTGTGCAGGGTGACCGGCAGGTCCGGGGAGACCCGCACCGCGAAGTCCAGGTTCTTCTCGGCGGTGAGCGGCCGGAACGCGGCCTCCACGTAGTCGACCAACTGGACCAGGGCGATCCGGGCCGGGCGGACGTCCATCTTGCCGGCCTCGACCTTGGACAGGTCGAGGATGTCGTTGATCAGCTGGAGCAGGTCGCTGCCCGCGCCGTGGATGGTCTCGGCGAACTCGACCTGCTTGGCGGACAGGTTGCCCTCGTTGTTGTCGGAGAGCAGCTTGGCCAGGATCAGCAGCGAGTTGAGCGGGGTGCGCAGCTCGTGCGACATGTTGGCGAGGAACTCGCTCTTGTAGCGGGAGGCCAGCGCGAGCTGTTCGGCGCGCTCCTCGAGGATCTGCCGGGCCTCCTCGATCTCGCTGTTCTTGATCTCGATGTCGCGGTTCTGCTGGGCGAGTTGCTCGGCCTTCTCCTGCAACTCCTCGTTGGTGCGCTCCAGTTCCTCCTGGCGGGCCTCCAGCTCGGCCGAGCGCATCGACAACTCGGCGGTCAGCCGCTGGGATTCCAGCAGCAGGCCCTCGGTCTTGGTGTTGACCGAGATGGTGTTGACGGTGACGCCGATCTGGTCGGCGATCTGGATCAGGAAGTCCAGTGCGACGGTGGTGAAGCTGGAGAAGGTGGCGAGTTCGATCACGCCGAGCAGCCGGTCCTCGAACAGCACCGGCATCACCACCACGTGTGCCGGGGAGGACTCGCCGAGGCCGGAGGAGATCTTCAGGTACCCGGGCGGGGTCTCCTTCAGCACGATCGGCCGCTTCTCCACCGCGGCCTGCCCGATCAGGCCCTCGCCGAGCCGGAACGTGGTGGGCATGGTGCGCCGGTGGTAGCCGTAGGAGCCGATCAGGCGCAGCACGATGTCGTTCTCGTCGTCGTCCTCGGTGACGAGTTCGGCGGTGCGGCCGGCGGGTTGGGCGAGGAAGAACGCGCCGTGCTGGGCGGAGACCACCGGGGTGAGTTCGCTCATGATCAGCGAGGCGACGGCGGACAGGTCGCGGCGGCCCTGGAGCAGGCCGGACATCCGGGCCAGGTTGGACTTCAGCCAGTCCTGTTCCTTGTTGGTCCGGGTGGTCTCGCGCAGGTTGGCGATCATCTGGTTGATGTTGTCCTTGAGCTCGTCGAGCTCGCCGGACGCGTCCACGTTGATCCGCAGCGACAGGTCGCCCCTGGTGACGGCGGTGGCGACCTGGGCGATCGCGCGCACCTGCCGGGTCAGGTTGTTGGCGAGTTCGTTCACCGATTCGGTGAGGTCCTGCCAGGTGCCGGCCACGCCGGGGACGCGGGCCTGGCCGCCGAGCCGGCCGTCGGTGCCGACCTCGCGGGCGACCCGGGTGACCTCGTCGGCGAACGCGGACAGCTGGTCGACCATGGTGTTGATGCTGGTCTTGAGCTCCAGGATCTCGCCGCGGGCGTCCACGTCGATCTTCTGCGAGAGGTCGCCGCGGGCCACCGCGGTGATGACGAGCGCGATGTTGCGGACCTGGCCGGTGAGGTTGTTGGCCATCAGGTTGACGTTCTCGGTCAGGTCCTTCCAGATGCCGGCCACGCCCGGCACCCCGGCCTGGCCGCCCAGGATGCCGTCGGTGCCCACCTCGCGGGCCACCCGGGTCACCTCGAAGGCGAACGCCGAGAGCTGGTCGACCATGGTGTTCAGGGTGTCGGCGAGCGCCGCGACCTCGCCGGCCGCATCGACCGCGATCTTCTTGGACAGGTCGCCGCGGGCCACCGCGGACGCCACCTCGGCGATGTTGCGCACCTGGGAGGTGAGGTTGGACGCCATCAGGTTGACGTTGTCGGTCAGGTCGCGCCAAATGCCGGAGACGCCGGAGACCCGGGCCTGGCCGCCCAGGATGCCGTCGGTACCGACCTCACGGGCCACCCGGGTCACCTCGTCGGCGAACGCGGACAGCTGCTCCACCATGGTGTTCACGGTGGTGACGAGTTCGCGGATCTCACCCTTGGCATCGACGGTGATCTTCTTGGAGACGTCGCCGCGGGCCACCGCGGTGGTCACCTCGGCGATCGAACGCACCTGGCTGGTCAGGTTGTTGGCCATCAGGTTGACCGAGTTGGTGAGGTCCTTCCAGGTGCCGGACACCCCGGGCACGCTGGCCTGGCCGCCGAGGATGCCCTCGGTGCCGACGTCCCGGGCGACCCGGGTGACCTCGTCGGCGAAGGCCGAGAGCTGGTCGACCATGGTGTTGATGGTGTTCTTCAGCTCCAGGATCTCGCCGCGCGCATCGACCTGGATCTTCTGCGACAGGTCGCCCTTGGCGACCGCGGTGGTCACCTGGGCGATGTTGCGCACCTGCGAAGTCAGGTTGTTGGCCATCGAGTTGACGTTCTCGGTCAGGTCCTTCCAGACCCCGGCCACGCCCGGCACCTGCGCCTGACCGCCGAGGATGCCCTCGGTACCGACCGCGCGCGCCACCCGGGTCACCTGCTCGGCGAAGCCGGACAGCTGATCGACCATGGTGTTGATGGTGTTCTTCAGTTCGAGGATCTCGCCCCGGGCGTCCACCTCGATCTTGCGCGACAGGTCGCCCTTGGCGACCGCGGTGGTCACCTCGGCGATGTTGCGGACCTGCGCGGTCAGGTTGGCGGCCATGAAGTTCACCGAGTCGGTCAGGTCGCGCCACACACCGGCCACGCCCGACACCTGCGCCTGACCGCCCAGCCGGCCCTCGGTGCCCACGTCGCGGGCCACCGTGGTGACCTGCGCGGCAAAGGAGTTGAGCTGGTCCACCATGGTGTTGACGGTGTTCTTCAGCTCCAGCATCTCACCGTCCACGTCGACGGTGACCTTGCGCGACAGGTCGCCCCGGGCCACCGCGGTGGTCACCTCGGCGATGTTGCGCACCTGCGCGGTCAGCCGGCCGGCCATGGTGTTGACCGAGTCGGCCAGGTCCTTCCAGGAACCGGAGACGCTGCGCACCCGGGCCTGGCCGCCGAGCTTGCCCTCGGTGCCGACCTCGATCGCCACCCGGGTCACCTGCTCGGTGAACTCGCTCAGCTGGTCGACCAGTCCGTTCACGGTGCGGCCGACCTTCAGGAACTCGCCGCGCAGCGGGTAGCTGGCGCCGGTGGTGTGCACCGAGCGCAGCTCCATGGTCTGCGTCAGGTCGCCCTCGGCGATCGAGGACAGCACCCGGCCGACCTCGGCCATCGGCCGGGCCAGGTCGTCGATCAGCGCGTTGCAGTTGTCGACGGCCGCCATCCAGGCGCCCTCGCCGACGCCGGTCTCCAGCCGCTCGGACAGCCGGCCCTCGCGGCCCACCGCCCGCCGCACCCGGGCCAGTTCACCCGTCAGGTGCTGGTTGCGCTCGGCGACCTCGTTGAACACCGCGGCGATCTCCGCCAGCAGGCCGTCGCCCGGGAAGGTCAGCCGGCGGCGGAAGTTGCCGTCGCGCATCGCGGTCAGCGCGGCCAGCAGCTTGCGCAGCTCCGCGGGCTCCGCGCCGCGCCCGGGGCCCTGGCGTCGGCCGCCGGCCCGGGCGGGCGGCGCCGACCGCGTGCCGCGCGCAGCGGCCGTCGTGCTTCCGGACACGTCCTTGGTCGCCGAACTCAACGGGGCCCTCCCAGGTCCTCACTGTCACCGCGGCGGAAGGGCCGGAGAACGGCCCGTCGATTCCCCGCCGTCCCCTCGACCGTACGGCGGTGGTGACGGCACACGGACCCCCCAGTGTGACAGCACTGGCACCCGGTGTCGGACCGGTTGCCGAGGGTTTTCCCGGGCGATCAGGGGAACGACCGGAGAAAGTCGTGAAGGAAATCACCCCCAGGGGCTTGTTTCAGCGCCCCGCCCCCGCGGGGTACCAACCGGAAAGTAGGGTGGAGGGCCGCACCGGGTCGAGGCGACCCCGCCCTGGCCGCCGCAGTGCCCGACCCACCCGCCCTACCAGCAGCAGAGGAGACGTGGCCGTGGTCACCGCGCGCGCAGCCGCCACCTTCGAACCGGTCGACCGGTCGGCCGCCGCGGCCCGCGGCTTCGTCCGGGACGCCCTGCTCGGGTGGGACCTGCCCGAGGTGGTGGACGACGCCGTGGTGCTGGTCAGCGAACTCGTCACGAACGCCGTGGTGCACGCCGGGACGGCCGCCGAGGTGGCCTGCCTGCGCGAGGAGGACACCGTCCGGATCGAGGTCAGCGATCGGCACCCGGAACGCGGCCAGACCTCGTTCGCCAACGTGACGCTCAACTCGGACCGGTACGGCGACCCGGACAGCGAAGGCGGCCGCGGGCTGCTCATGTGCTCGGCGCTGTCCAGCAGTTGGGGCATCGAGTACGCGGCCGGGCGGAAGACCGTCTGGTTCCGCCTCGCCCTGCCCCAGCAGCAGCCCGGCACCCGGTACGTCCTGCCCAGCCTGCCCGGCGGCGAACTGCCCGCCGCGGACGGGCCGGTGCGGGTCGGCGTGGTCCAACTCGACGACCACGGGCGGATCCGGCACTGGAACGCCGACGCCGAATCGCTCTTCCGGCTCCCCGCCGACGCCGTGTTCGGCCGCCCCTGGGCCGAACTCGCCGTCTGGCCGCAGACCCCCGGCCTCGGCCTCGGCGACACCCTGCGCCTCGCCCGCTGGGAGGGCAGCTACACGGTGCGCTGCGGCGACGGCTCCGCCCGCGAGGTGTACGGCGCCCACGTCCGGCTGCGCGACAGCGGCGGCGCGCCGATCGTGCTGTGCCTGCTGGTGCGCGAGTCCGACCGGGCGGTGCTGCGCACCCCGGGCACCGCCGCCTCCGCCGAGGCCGCCACCACCGCCGTCGAACCGCTCGACCTGCTGGTCGGCCCGGTCTCCCCCGAGGACCTGTCCAGCCTGCTGCAGCGGATCGTCGAACGCGCCCGCGACCTGCTCGACGCGGACGCCGCCTACCTGATGCTCACCAGCGAGGACGAGACCGAGTTCGAACTGCGCGCCGCCACCGGCCTGGCCGGCCCGGCCCGCCGCTTCGCCCGGCTGCCGATCGACGGCGGCGCCGGCCGCTTCGACTCGGCCCGGCTCCCGGCCGTCCACGAGGACCTCGCGGTGCGGCCCGGCGCCGCGCCGCTGCTGGCCGGCACCGACCTGCGCTCGCTGATCACCGTCCCGCTGAAGGTCGAGGGCCGCCTGACCGGCTCGCTCGGGGTGGCCGCCGCCCCGCCCGGCCGCTACGACAACGAGGACGCGCTGCGCCTGCAGTTCGCCGCCGACCGCATCGCCCTCGCGCTGGAGAGCGCCCGGCTCGGCGAGTTGGAGCGGCTGCGGCGCGGCTCGCTGTCCTTCCTGGTGGAGGCCTCCGACCTGCTCGCGGGCACCCTGGAGCACGAGCAGACGCTCGCCCTGATGGCGCAGATGGCGATTCCCACCCTGGCGTCCTGGTGCGCCGTCTACACCACCGCGGACGCCGCCGCCGGCTCCGAACTCGCCTTCGTGCTGCACGAGGACGAGGACCGGATCGACGCGCTGCGCGCCCTGCTCGACAAGACCGCCGCCCCGGAGGCGGTGTACAGCCCCGGCGCCCGCCCCTGGACGGCGCCCGCCGACACCGCCCGCGCGCTGGGCCTGGCCGACAGCCCCGCACTGGCCGGGTTGCTCGGCGAGACGGTGGTGCTGCCGCTGTCCGCCCGCAACCGGGTGATCGGCCTGCTGGTGCTCGGCACCCGGCGCGGCGTCCGGTTCCGCCAGGAGATCCTGGAACTCGGCGAGGACCTGTCCCGCCGCGCCGCCCTGGCGCTCGACAACTCCCGCCTGTACTCGGAGCGCACCGCCACCTCGCAGGCCTTCCAGCGCGCCCTGCTGCCGCCGGAGCTGCCGAAGATCCCCGGCGTCGAGGTCGAGGTGTTCTACCAGGCCGCCGGCGAGGGCAACGAGGTCGGCGGCGACTTCTACGACCTGTTCCCGATCCGCGAGGGCACCTACGGCTTCGCCATCGGCGACGTCTGCGGCACCGGCCCCGAGGCCGCCTCCGTCACCGGCCTGGCCCGCCACTCGCTGCGCCTGCTGGCCCGCGAGGGCCTGAGCGCCCCGCAGGTCCTCACCCGGCTGAACGCGGCCATCCTGGACGAGGGCAGCCGGGCGCGCTTCCTCACCCTGCTGTACGGTGAGTTGACGCCCCGCGAGGACGGCTCGACCGCGCTGTCCCTGGTCTGCGCCGGCCACCCGCTGCCGCTGCGGCTGCGCACCGACGGTCAGGTCGACCAGGCCGCCTCGCCGCAGCCGCTGCTCGGCGTGATGGACGAACTCGACCTGACCGCCGAGGAGTTGGTGCTCGCCCCGGGCGAGGTGCTGCTGTGCGTCACGGACGGCGTCACCGAACGGCGGGAGGGCCGCCGGATGCTCGGCGACGACGGCCTGATCGAGGTGCTGACCGGCTGCGCGGGCCTGACCGCAGGCGCGGTCGCCGCCCGGGTGCACCGCGCGGTGGAGCGCTTCGCGCCCGAGCCGCCGTCCGACGACATGGCGATCCTGACCCTGCGTATCCCGACCCAGCGGCTCAACTAGGGCCTGTCCGGCCGATCTTGCCGTGCGCGCAGGTCCTAGTCACGTTTTGCTCACACTTGCTCGCCCCGGCGGTTCACAAGGGTACAAATCCCCGGGGCCGGGTAGACCGTAGGCGCCGGGGGATTCCACCCCGGAGGGCATCGACCGGCGGCTGAGCCGCCGGTTCTCTCATTCCGCCGCAGCCGCCGCACCCGTCTTCGGTGCGCCCACGACCCGGCACCCGGAACCACCTCGCACACCCACCCTTCACCGCGATCTCGCCATGCCCTGGCGCAGAGTGAAAGGAGCCTCCGGTGAGCAATGACGCCTCCGGGGCGAACGCCCGATCCGCAGACGCGGGTCCACTCGGTTACCTGGCCCTCGGTCTCACCCTGCTCGCGTACGGCCTGCTCGGCACCGGTGCACTCAGCGGCACCTCGGTCGGCGGCGCCTCCTCGCTGGCCCACCTGGTCGGCGGGGTGACGCTGTTCGTCGCCGGCCTGTGGCAGTTCCGCGGCGGCGACCGCTTCAGCGGCACCGCGTTCACCGCCCTCGGCGCCTTCTGGGCGACCTGGGCGGCGGCCGGCGGGGCCGGCCGGCACACCGCGGGCCTGTTCCTGCTGCTGTGGGCGCTGCTGGCGCTCACCCTGACCGCCGCCTCCTGGGGCGACGGCCTGCTCGCCCGCGCGGTCTACGGCCTGCTGACGCTCTCCCTGGTGCTCAGCGCCATCGGCGTCCTCAGCGACACCGGCGGCTGGGGCAAGGTCGGCGCCTGGGTCGCCGCCCTCTCCGGCCTGGCCTCCTGGTACTGGGCCACCGCCACCCTCACCGGCGGACGCTGGGGCCGGCTGGCACTCCCGGTCAAGTAACCGCCGCACTCCCCGAGGCCCGGACGCCACCCCCACGGCGCCCGGGCCTCGGCATGTCCGCGCCCGCCCGCATCTGCGCTGGTCAACGCCATTGGTGAATCCTTGACTTGACGAACTGTCGGCCCGTCAGTTCTATAGTGCTAGGAAGCTAGATAAATGAGGTTGTGGTGATCGAGTTCCACATCGAGCCCCGGTCCGGTGTCGCCCCCTACCTGCAACTGGTCCACCAAGTACGACAGGCCCTCCGACTGGGCCTGCTGCACCAGGGCGACCGGCTGCCGAAGGTCAAGGACGTCGCGGCCAAGGTCGCGATCAACCCCAACACCGTGCTCAAGGCTTACCGCCAACTGGAGAACGAGGGCCTGGTCTCCCCCAAGCCCGGCGTCGGCACCTTCGTCACCGGCACGCTCGGCGACCCCGCCACGTCCGAACACGAGCCGCTGCGACAGGAGTTGCGTCGCTGGCTGGCCTCGGCCCGGGCCGCCGGACTGGACCCGGAGTCCATCGAGGCCCTCTTCCTCCAAACCTTCCGAAGCACCGTCGAAGAGGAGCGATGACCGCGATCGTCGAAACCCGGGCGCTGACCAAGCGCTACGGCCGCCGCACGGCCCTGGCCGACTGCACCCTGACCGTCCCCGCCGGACGCGTCGTCGGGCTGGTCGGCCCCAACGGCGCCGGCAAGTCCACCCTGCTGCAACTCACCTGCGGCCTGCTCACCCCCACCAGCGGCACCGTCGAGGTGTTCGGCCGACCCCCGGCCGCCGACGCCGCCCAACTCGGCAGGGTGGGCTTCGTCGCCCAGGACACCCCCACCTACGCCGCCCTGACCATCGACGACCACCTGTGCCTGGGCGCCAAGCTCAACCCCCGCTGGGACGCCGCCCTCGCCGACCGCCGCATCCGGCAACTCGGCCTCGACCCCACCCAGCGGGCCGGCCGCCTCTCCGGCGGCCAACGCGCCCAGCTCGCCCTCACCCTCGCCGTCGCCAAACGCCCCGAACTGCTGCTGCTCGACGAACCGGTGGCCGCCCTCGACCCGCTCGCCCGGCGCGCCTTCCTGCAGAGCCTGATGGAGTTCGTCGCCGAATCCGAGTCGCAGGCCACCGTGGTGCTCTCCTCCCACCTGGTCTCCGACCTGGAACGGGTCTGCGACCACCTGATCGTGCTGGCCGGCTCCCGCATCCAGGCCGACGGCGAGATCGACGACCTGCTCGCCACCCACTTCCGGCTCACCACCGCCCGCCGCGACGCCGACACCCTGCCGGCCGGCATGCGGGTGGTGCACGCCGAACACACCGAACGCCAGAGCACCTTCGTGGTCCGCGCCGACGCCGCCGTCCACGACCCGTCCTGGGTGATGGAGCCGCTCGGCCTGGAAGACCTGGTCCTCGCCCACCTCGAAGCCACCGCCGACCCCCGACCCGCCCTGGAGCCCCAGCGATGACCTGGCTGACCTGGCGTCAGTTCCGCGCCCAGTTCCTGGTGGCCGCCGCCGTACTCGCCGCCGCCACCGTCTTCCTGCTGATCTCCGGCCTGGACCTGCGGGACAAGTACCACGACCTGACCTCCGGCTGCCCGGGCGGCGGCTGCGCCGATGGGAACCAGCTGGTCGACACCTTTGCCTTCCCCTACTGGACGGGCACCGCCCTGGTCATCGTGGTACCCGCACTCATCGGGGCCTTCTGGGGAGCGCCGCTGATCGCCCGTGAGCTGGAGACCGGCACGTACCGGCTGATCTGGAACCAGGGCATCGGCCGCGGCCGATGGCTGGCCGTCAAGCTGCTGCTGGTCGGCGCCACCGCAGTGATCATCACCGGGCTGCTCAGCCTGCTGGTGTCCTGGTTCGCCTCCCCGCTGGACCACCTCAACCACGACCGCTTCAACCCTTTGCTGTTCGCCTCCCGCGGCATCGTCCCGCTCGGCTACGCCGCGTTCGCCGTCGCCCTCGGCAGCTGCCTCGGTCTGTTCCTGCGCCGCACCGTCGCCGCGATGGCCGTCACCCTGGCCGTCTTCGCCGCCGTCCAGGTGCTCGTCCCGCTCGCCGTCCGCCCGCACCTCGAACAGCCCGTGCACGCCGTGGTCGCGCTGGACGCCGCCACCCTGAGGTCCGCGCGGACGCTCGGCTTCACCGGCTCCCACGGACCGTCCGCCACCTTCGTCGCCGGCATCGACATGCCCGGCGCGTGGATGCTCTCCGACGCCTCCCCCGTCCGCGACAGCACCGACCGGACCCTCACCTTCGGCACCCAGCCGTGCGACAACGGCAACCACGAACCGCCGTCCGAGAACTGCCTCGCCCACGCGAACCTGCACATCGCCATCGACTACCAGCCCGCTGACCGCTACTGGCCGTTCCAGTGGATCGAGACCGCGATCTTCCTCGCCCTCACCGCCGGCCTGGCCGCCCTCACCACCTGGGGCCTGCGCCGCCGCCTCGGCTGACGCCCCGGACAGGACGCGGCCGAAGCCAACGCAACTGGCTTCGGCCGCCGCTCCACCCTAAGACCCACCGAGTCACCAGGAGAACCGCCGACGGGCGATCCCACAAACCGCTCCCGGCCCACCGGCCGATTGCTACTGTCTCCGTTCGGAGGCGACGCATGGGCCAGTGGCAGGTGAGCACGGAGACACTCGCCGCATGCCGTTTCGCGTTCTCTCCACTGGTCGAGACCGTCGCCACCCTCGGCATCCTCGCCGAGATCCGGCCCGAACCCTGGCGCCGGGCCTGGCTCGCCACCCGCCGGCCCGCGTTCCAGCAGCACCTCGCCACCACGCCCCACCTCTCCGACTGGCTTACCGCCCGCCAGGCCGCCCACTGGCCCACCGAGTTCCACCTCCCCCCGCCCGACCCGGACGCCGCCCCCCACGGACTCGACCTCAGCGGGCTCGACCTGGCCCCCGCCCTCGCCGAGCTCCTCGACTGGACCTGGCAGCACGTCGTCCACCCCGAATGGCCGGCCCGCCTGCGCACCCTGCGCGCCGACGCCACCGCCCGCCGCCGCCTCGCCGACCACCACGGCTGGCCTGCCGCCCTCCCCGCGCTCGGCCCCCGGCACCGCTGGCTCTCCACCGGTCGACTCCAGCTCACCGTCCCCGCCGACGAACTCCCGGACGGCGAGCTGCTGTTCGTCCCGACCGGCGCCCGCCACGGGTGGATCACCCAGGACGCCACCCGCGTCGCCGTGATCTACCCGATCTCCGCCGCGCCCGTCCCCACCCCGCGCACGCCGCCCGCCAGCCTCGGCCGCCTGCTCGGCAGCGCCCGCGCCGAACTGCTCGCCGGCCTCGACCGCCCGCGCGACACCGTCCAGCTCGCCACCCTCACCGGCCTCGGCCCCGCCGCCGTGGACGACCACCTCACCGTCCTGCTCGACGCCCGCCTGGTCGCCCGCGCCCACTCCGGCACCGCCGGCCGCTACTACCGCACCGCCCTCGCCGAGGCCCTGCTCTCCGCCCAGACCGGCTGAACCCGCCGACCCGTCAGCCCTCCACCGCGCTGGGCTCCCGCTGCTGCTCGTGGTCCTGGTTCTTGGGACGCGCCTCCACGGCCTGCTCAGCCCCGACACGCGCCGCCGCCTCCGGCCGACGCCACCCCGACAGGGCCGCCTGCACCAGGTAGACGGTCAGCAGGATCGCCAGCGCCACCAGCCCGTCCGCCCAGAAGTGGTTGGCCGTCACCACGACCACCCACACCGTCACCAGCGGATGCAGCACCATCAGCCACCGCCACGGCCCACGGGCGACCGCGATCACCGCCACCGCCGCGATCACGCACCACGCCACGTGCACCGAGGGCATCGCCGACAACTGGTCAGCCACCACCCCGGCGACCGCACTGCCGTACACAGACTGCCCGTACTGCGCCGCCAGATCCACGAACCCGTTCCCCGGCAGCATCCGCGGCGGCGCCACCGGAACGAACTGGACCAGCAGACACACCGCCGTGGTCGCCACCACCGTGGTCCGCACCCACGCGTACCGCTGACGGTGCCGTAGGAACAGCCACAACAGCACGATCAGCATCACGCCGAAGTGCATCGTCGCGTAGTAGTAGTTCGCCGCCTGCACCAGCCACGGATGCCCCACCACCGCCCGCTGCCAGCCCGCCTCGTCCGGCAGCCCGAAACTCGCCTCCGTCCGGTGGATCCAGTCCGCCCGATCCAGCGCATGCTCCGTCCCCACCAGCGACAAGTGCCCGACCACCTGCCACAGCGCGAACAACGCCAGCAGCGTCCCCGCCTCCCGCAGCACATCCGCCACACCACTCCCGCGCCCCCCGGCGCCGCCCCGCCGCACCACGCCCCGCCTGACGGCGAACGCCGCACCGTACAACGCCGTGGAAGCCACGGCCGAGGTTTGCCAGGTCAGGGTCAGGTTCTGCATTGGCGAAGGGTATCCGGAAATTCCCCGGAAACGCGAAGAAGCCCCCTGACTTCCCGTCAGGGGGCTTCTTCTGAATAATTGTTCGGCGGCGTCCTACTCTCCCACAGGGTCCCCCCTGCAGTACCATCGGCGCTGTGAGGCTTAGCTTCCGGGTTCGGAATGTAACC
>NZ_JBVJHA010000018.1:0-17354 GCF_055587065.1 Kitasatospora sp. NPDC048662
CAACGAACAAGTGCCAGCCCCAGTTGAAGGGGGCGGGTCCTCGGTGACGAGGTCCTCGCCACCGCCGTCCCCGACCGGCTCCTCCACCACTGCGACGTCATCTCGGTCAATGGCAACAGCTACCATCCCGAGAACCGCCTCCGGGCCATCGACCGGGAAACCGACGCAGCTCGAGCGGTTGACCGTCCCGCCGAAGTCCGGCTGCTGCCTGCGCCGTCAAGCGGCTTCGGGCTGTCATTGGAGCACGGAGGCCGCATCGTCGCTCTGGGCCCAGTGGGCAGTCACCGTCGAGGCGACAGCGTCGACCTCGACCGGTCCGGTGATCGTCATCGGAGCGGTCGAGTCGGTCGGCGGCCTCGGCGGGCCAGGGCGACGGCGGCTTCGGCGGGTGGATCAGGGGGATCCCGTCAATGAAGACGGGGGCCGGTTCGGGTTCCCACGGGCGGACCGAGTGGAGATTGGACAGCGAGATCACTGCGTCGGGTTTCCGCGGACCCTCACGCAGCCACACGTCCAGCGTGTTCTCCTTGCGGTCCTCGTTGGACTCGTTCAACGAGAATTCCAGCCTCCGTGCCCCATTCGTGCACCGGTTCTTGAAGGCGTCGGGTACCCCGTGTTCGTCGACCACGGCACGAGACTACGGCGAGTGGAACGGTCCGCAGGAGCACTCTTCAGACACCTGACCGATGAACTCACCACCTGCGGGCAGCCCAGGCCGAACTGTGCGATGCCAACGCCGGTCACACTTCGTTGAAACGGGTCATTCGTTGAGACGGGTCAGTGGTGCAAGCAAGTCCGTACGCACCGGAGCACTCGGATCAGTACGCGGGCAGGGCCCCTCCCGGTCACATAACACCAGGTCAGACGCGCAGCACGGCCCCGCGTTGCACCCGCACCCCCACCACCGAGCGCCACCGGGCACCGCGGGGTCCGCAGGCAACCGCCCGTCGCCGCCCGGGGACAGCGGCCCGGCCTGGAACGGGGCCGCGGCCGGGACCGCACACCGCCAGGGCGCAGCGGCCGGGCCTGCCAGGGCGTTCCCCCCGTTTCGCCCTCCGGGGCGCGACGGGCGCGGCGACGGCCTGGGCGGCCGGGCTGGCCGGCGTGCGATGGCCGGCCGGCGCCGCTCCCGTGGGTTGGGGCAGGCCGGCGGGATGCGGGGGCCGGGCGGCTAGGGTGTACCGCCCTGTTGGCGGCCCATCCAGTCGGTGATGGCCTGCTCGGTGCGGGCGAGTGCGTCGGTGGGGCTGAACTGCAGCAGTTCCGTCCCGGCGTCGACGTACGGCCGGTGGCCCGGGGGCTGGTAGTACGCGTCGCCGGCCTCGTACACCTCCTCGTGGCCGGCGAAGACGAAGCGCATGCGCCCGGCGATGACGTAGCCCCAGTGCGGGCACTGGCACATCCCGTCGGGCAGTGACTGCAGCGGCCCGTCCAGGTCGGCGTCCGCCCCGAAGGAGACGAATTCGACGGTGTAGCCGTTCATCTCCTCGCGGCGGTCGGTCACCGGACCGAACTCCTGGACGTTCGTCGCGGACTGCTTGGACACCTTCGGCATCGCTCGGCTCCTCTCCGTGACGGCCCCCTAGATTTCCCGTCATCTCGAGTCGACCACCGCGTACGGCCGGGTGCATCCGGGCGGCGGGGCAGGTGGCGTCAGGCGCTCGCCACCGGGGCCGTCTTTGCGCCGCGCCGACCCCCGTGCGACATGCCGAGGGCGCCGACCGCTCTGGGGGCCGGCGCCTTCGGTGTGTCGTCGTCGGCCGGGTGTGGCGGCGCCGCTCGGGCTGGGTCTTGCGGCGGGGGGTTCCGGTCGGTGATCCCGGTCCGGGGGGAGAGTGACGAAGCGGCCGGGGTCATCGGCCTGGGCCTGGGCGGGTTCCAGGAGGGCCGCGGCGAACGATGCTGCGGCGTTGTCGGCCGGGACAGCAGCCGCGGCGTCCTTCAGCCGCCGGTGGGCGGCGGGGAAGGCGTCCTTGGCCCGCGCGTCCTGTTCCTCGGCCCTCGCGTCCTGTTCCTCGGCCTTCGCGGCGCCGGCTTCCAGCCAGATCCGCTCGATCGTGCAGGTGGGGCAGGTGCCGGTGTGCCGGATCTCCGTGACGGCCGTGTCCCGGCCGGCGGAGATGGGTGCGGGCGTCGCCGCCGTCCGGCCCGGGGTGGCAGTCCCGACAGGTGACAGTCGATGATGCGGCGGGTGCTCGGCTGCTTGGGTGCTCGGATGCTCGGCGTGGGAGTCGGTCACAGGGCGTCAGTTTCCCTCCTGTGCTGCGGACCGGGTGGGGGGCCCGGCCCGGAGCGCCTGTCCAGCGCCCGCCGACCAGCAAGGTCCACACGCTTGAGCGGGCACCGGCCATCAGAGCCGACCGCGGCGGACGACAGGTCGGGCGGCCGGGGCCGGCTCGGTGCCGCGTGGTGGTGCGGCGGCCGCGGTACGGGTGTGCTCCAGCCGGCTCATGACCTGGAGCGGCGTGTCGGGGTCGAGGTGGTGGGTGAGGTCGCGGACGGCCTGGTGGTCGGGGTCGGTGAGCGTGGGGAGGCCGGCGCGGTCGAGGGTGGTGCGGTCGAGGGTGGTGCAAAGGGGCTGGGCGGTGCCGGCGCGGTGCCGGCGGCGCGGCGGCGACGGTGGTCTGGCGGGCCTGGTGGGCTGCCTCGCGGGCGCGGGCGGCGACGTCGTGGCGGTGGCGCTCACGGCGCAGTGGGTGTTGGAGGGCGGTGGCGTGGTCGGGGTGGTGGCGCTCGGCCCGGGTGGCGGCGGTGTGGTCGCGTGCGCGCTGCCACTCGGCGCGGACGGTGGCCGCGGTGGCGAGAGGCGGTCTCGTCTCCGGCGTCGGTGTACCGGTCGGCGGCGCGTCCGTCCTCCCGGAGTCGGTGCAGGGCCTGCTGGAGGTTCTCCAGGGTCATCCCGGCCGCCCGGCGGCTGACCCGGCTGCGGACGCCGCCGGGCGACGTGGCAGAGGTCCGGCGTTCGCCGGTCACGAAGGTGTGGGTGCCGGCACCGGCGAGGTTCTGGAACGGCCCCACGCCGTCGGCGTGCGCTACGGGACCGGCACGGCGAGACCGGGGCGGGCACCGGGAACGACCCGGTGGTCGACCGGGACCGTCCGGCCGTCCGGCGACGCTGGTCAGGGCCTTTCGGTCACCGTCCACCCGCCGCCCGGCCGGGCCTCGATCAGCCCCTCGGCCGCCAAGGCCCGCAGGACGGTCTCCACGGTCGATCGGGCGCAGCCGTACGTCTCCGCAATGTCGCGCCTGTCCGGTAGCTCCGTCCTCCCCGGGGCATCGGCGATCTCCGCCCGAAGCGCATCGGCAAGCAGGACGAACGCCACACTTCGAACTTCCCCCGACATTTCGCCACCCCGTTCACCGGTCGGCTCCAGCTGAACCGAACGATCCACCGCCGCACGGCCCGTATGGCAACACACCGAACCGGCCGCCGGACGCAACGCAACTCCCCGCGCGCGTCACATCATTCTATTCTCCCCACGCTCGCGTGACCGGCACCAGCCGGACGCGGACCGGACGCGGAGGAGAAAGCCCGCCGCAGGCGCAGCCCGGACCGCCGTCAGCCACCCGCACGGCGGGACAGGAAGGGGCAAGGAGAGGGTTGTCGGGGCGGCGAGTTCACCTTGACGGCCACTCACCATCGGGCCTGACCTGCACTTTTGCCTGGACTCCCGGCGCAGCGGGCAGCAGGGGCGACCACCGGCTGCCGGGCCGGTTCTCGCCACCGCTTGGCGGTGTCCGGTGCCACCAACCGATGGCCGCTGAGGTCGGACCACCGCACGGTTCGTGCCGTCGAACCTCGACCGCCCCGGTCAGACCGGTTCCGGGTCCGGGTCTGTCGGCCGCTTCGTACCGTCGGACGGCTCCGGGGCTTCACGGCCGCTGGAGCTGAACTGCTCACCAATGTTGTTCCACACGAAGCCGTCCCCCCGGCCTGGCTTCGGGCCGGCCCAGCCGAGCAGCGCTCCGAGGACCTTCTCCTGGGAGACGGTCATGGTCCAAAAGTGCTGCCCGGGCACGCCGTCGCGGTATTCGAACTGGTAGCTGCTGTTCTCGCGCAACAGGACCTGGATGTACCAGCCGCCGGACTGCTCTTCGTCCCCCCGCTCCACGACCATGTGGGCATTGCCCCGCCGCGGGTTGGCCGGCATGGTCCCGATGGCGGGCTTGGTGGCGCGCTTCACCACGTGGCCGCGCTCGTTGGCCGCGATCAGCATGGCTGGATCGTCCGGCAAGAGGCTGACACCGCCCGGGGAGGCTGAGGCCCTGGCCAGGGCGGTCGAGGTTCGGTGGCACGAACCGTGCGGTGGTCCGGCTTCGGTGGCGATCTGTCAAGGATCGGTGGCACAGGACAGCGGTCCGGTTCCCGCCAGCCGGCTGGCGGGCCGGCGGAACATCCGTTGCCGTTGCCGGGTCGCGGCCGCGCGGGACGCTGAGAGTGAGAAAGCCGGTGGAAGTGCGGGCTTCCGTTCCCCGTTCCCTCCGCCGTCGGGGCAGCGGGCGAGGAGGGTCGGGGCAGCGGGCGAGCAGATATCGAGGCGTCCGAAGACGGCGGTGCCGCCCGGGATCGACCACGCCGTGGTCGCCGTGCTGTTCCGGTTCCGCACAACCGCCGCCGCACACTTGCGCGCCCTGCAACGCCCCCGGCACCGGGCCGGAACAGAAACGCCGCCGGCTTCGACGGCCGAAGGACGAAGGACGAAGGACGAAGGACGAACGCCTGGTCCAGGACGTCGTGCTGCCGCAGGCGGGAAGCCGAAGGCCTGGCACCTGACCGAACGCGGCGTGCGGATCGCCGCAGCGTTCCCCCGGCCGGAGGGCATCGCCTCCCCCGCCGCTGCCCGACGGCAAGACCGCGGCGCGGCTGAGGCCCGGTCACCTCCTGGCCGTGGTACGCACCCACCCGTCTCGCATTCGTGACCGGCGCCCGGGCGGCGGGCGACGAGTGCGCGCCGCCGGACTTCCTGCCCAAGGTCTGCCAACCGCTTCGCCGAAGGCCGGGACGGCACGGTCATCCCCCGACGGCCTGCCGCACAGCCCGCGGCCGCCGGGAGCGGCCGCGGGCTGTACCGGGCGTTCGTCCAGGCCGACCGCGCCACCATGTCCTGCGGGGAACTGTCGTCCACGCTGACCGGCTGCGCCCGCTTCCGCGAGCACCCCCCGACCCGATCCCGGCGCACCTGCGGCGCACCGCGCACGCCCAGAGCGTGCTGCCGGCCTGGCGGCAGCACGCTCTGGGTGTGCCCCGGCTGCTGTTCGTCCCCGGCGGCACCGGCGAGCGCGCCGCCCGGCTGTAGGAGCAGCGGGGCGGGGGCGGCCGGGGGAACGGTGGGTCGGGGCCGGCGGGTCGGGCCCGGCTGTCGGGGCGCTGCCGCGGGTGACGGCCGGGCGTTCGTCGGCGTATGGGGTCCGGGGCCGGAGGCCGGGCCCGGCCGAGGGAGCAGCGGGTCGGGGCTGGCGGGTCGGGCCCGGCTGTCGGGGCGCTGCCGCGGGTGACGGCCGGGCGTTCGTCGGCGTATGGGGTTCGGGTCCGGGGGTCGGGCCCGGCTGTGGGCTGCCGCTGGTGGTGTCGCGGGCCCGTGGTGGGCGCCGTCACGGTGTCCGCTCCCCCGGCTCCGGCCGGTCTCGACGGGCGCCGGGGGTGTCCGGGTGGCGCGGGGTGTGGAACTGTTCAGGTCAGGGCGGCGGTCAGGCGCTGCGGCAGGGTGTCGTAGGGGTGGCAGTCGATCACGGGCAGGCGGTGGGCGCGGGCCTGGGCGGCGAGCCAGTGGGAGTACCTGGCGCTGACTTCGGCGCGGGCGGGCTGGGGGCCGTGGTCCGGCTCGCGCCGGATGTAGTTGGCGCCGATGCGTGCCGGGTCGCTGTCGTGGAGGAAGACGGCGTGCAGGCGTCGACGGTGCGCGGTGGCCTCGGCGGCGGCCCGGGCGGCGGCGCGGGGGGTGAGGTAGTCGCCCTCGACGATGGCGGGTACGTCCACGCTCAGCCGGTTGCGTACGACGCCGAGTACGGCCTCGTCCAGGGCGTGGGCGGTGGCGATCTGCAGTTCCAGGACCCGGTCGGTGCCCAGGTTCTCCTCGGGGGCCGGGTGGCCTGCGAAGTGGTGCAGTGCGGGGTGGGTGGCCGGGGTGGTGGCGCTCTGGAGGGCGGCGACGACGTCGTCGAATTCGACGGTGAACGCGCTGTGGGTGGTGGCGAGGTGGGCGGCGGCGTGGCTCTTGCCGACGCCGGAGGCGCCGCCGATCAGCAGGATGTCCCAGGGGCGGTGGTCGGCGCGCATGCGGTCACGGTATCGCGGCGCGGCGCGGTGGTGGCGCTCTGGTGCCGGGCGGCCGGTGCTGGGCAACCGGTAGTGGGCAGCCGACGGTGGTGCTCGTCCTGGTGTCCGTCAGGGGTGCGGGTGTTTCCCGGCTCGGGGGTGGGGGCCCGTTCGGCGGCGCGGGGCGGGATCAGGCCGCCGTGGGCGAGCGGGCGGCGGCGTGGACGGTCGGGTAGCGGCGCGGGCGGGCGGGTGGCGGCGCGGACGGGCGGGCGGGTGGCGGCGTGGGTAGGCGGGTGGCGCCGTTGGGCACGTGCATGCAGTTGCGGGGTGACCCGACACCTGCGGGCGGGGGATGCGGGCCGTATCTCTGTCGCGGCGATCACGGCGCGGGGCCGATGACCGGACGGCGGCCGCGACCGAGGCTCTCACCGCGGCGATCCAGCAGGGGCCGCGTGATCCCCGGGCAGCAACGGGCCAGCCTTCTCAACGGCGTTGCCGACATCCGACACCGCCACGGCCCCGTCCGGCCACCGGCCGCACACCCGGACGCGAAACACGCTGGCGGCCATCACCCGGGCGGGCGCGGCACCCGGTGCCACCTCGCTCATCACACCGGCGGTCACCGATTGGCAGCACGTCTGCACCGGCAGGTTCCGGGCCAAGCGGCACGGCCGGTACCGCCGACACGGCGCCGGCCGCGTCAGCGTACGCGGGCCGATGCCTGGTCAGGCCCCGGACACAGGAACGGGGTTGTAGCGGTGCGGAGGCTGCGGGCGCCGTCCGGGGCGGACGGCCGGACCGGCGCGCAGGAGGCGTTCACCGGCCGGGAGCGGCGGTGGGCGCGGGGCGCCGCCACGGTGGGCGAACACCCGCGCCGGATCGACGGCTTCGGCCACCACAGGGCGGACTCATCGGGCGGGGCGGAGACGGCGGGCCGGGCAGACTCCCCCGGCGCACGTCATCGGTACGCGCCGGGCGAGGACCGCACGAAGGCACCTCCCCGACGCGTACCGGACAACGAACGGGCCGGGGACGGAACGGGCCGGGACGAACGGGCCGGGGACGGACGGTGCTTACTGTCCGCCGGGAGCGGGGTTGAGTGCGACGCGTACGGTCGGCGGTTGCTGAAGGGTGTGGTGGACGGTGCAGTTGGAGGCCACCGCGAGCAGGGCGTCGTGGCGTGCCGGGTCGAGTGCGGGCGGGACGTCGACGGTGACGGTGATGTCGGTGACCCGGGCCGGGCGGTCGGTGGCCATCGTGAACTCCGCGTCCACCCGCAGGCCGTCGGCGGCCACGCCGTGGCGGGCCAGGTAGCGGCCGGCGTAGAACGCCACGCAGGAGGCGAGGGAGGCTGCGAACAATTCCGTCGGCGTCGGACCACTGTCGTCGCCGCCGGCATCGAAGGGCTGGTCCACCACCAGCCGGTGGCCACGGATCGCGACCGCGTAGGCGTCGTCCGAGGTGTGGTCCACCCGGATCCGTCCCGGGGGCAGGGGGGCTTCTGCTTCGGGGTGGTGGATGGGGTGTTCGGCTGCGGGCATGACGGGCTCCGGGGTGCGCGGGGTACGGGGACAGGTGCGGCTGTGTCGGCTGTGTCGGCTGTGTCGGCTGTGTCGGCTGTGTCGGCTGTGTCGGCTGTGTCCATTGACGGGCTCGGGGCACCACCGCCCCAAGGGCCAAAAGACCCCAGTGAGGCCGCCGTTGCTCCCGTGTCCGCATTCGTCCCCACGCGTACCCCGCGCGGTATCCGCCGTCGAGGTGCCGCACCGTGCGCCGCAGGTCTGCCGGGAGCAAGCGGGTCCCGGCCTGCCGGGAGCAAGCGGGTCCCGGCCGCGCCGCGGACAGCCCGGGAGGCGGACGGCCAGGGGGCGTTGCGGGCACGGCCCCGGCATCGGCGGTACCGACCGTGCCCTGCCGGTCCAGGGCGGTGCGCCCCTTCCCGTCGGCGGCGGATGGCGGCCGACGCCTGCCGGAGCGCCACCGCCGGACTGCGGCAGTACCGGCGGGAGCCGCCGCCCGCGTCGGTGCGCACGTCACCGGAACGCGTACCCGGGTACCCGGCACAGGAAGACCGGAACGCCGACCGGCGGAGAACGAGCCCCCACCGGGAAGGCCTACCCACCGAACGGATTGCGGCCGCACACGGCAGTAGACCTTCTGGCAACTACCGCCCGGACACAGGAAGTTGCCGAGGAGACGAAGGCCAGGGGCACCCTCCCGCCCACGCCCCGCAGCGGATCGCTTGGCCGCAGATCACGGATCGGCACCGGCACCGACCGTCCTCCCAGATGAGGGACGCGGGTGCGTGTTCTCTAGCGCGTCGGCACGAGCGCCGGCCGGCGAAGAAAGAGCCCGCCGGGAAGACCTTCCCACCGAACGGATTGCAGCCGCACGCGGCAGCAGACCTTCTGGCAACTACCACCCGGACACAGGAAGTTGCCGAGGAAACGAAGGCCACGGGCGCCCTACCGCCCACACCCCACAGCGGATCACAGGCCGCCGATCACGGACCGGCCGTCCTCCCCGAAAAGGGGGGACGCAGGTACGTGGTCCTTAGCGGTGGCCCCTGGCGGGATGCCCGGCGGAAGGTGGCGGGTTCACAGGACGAAAACCAGCAGGTAGGCCACGGCGCAGGCCAGCAGGTAGGCGGCGAGCGCGGCGGGCAGGGCGAGCCAGGCCGTCCGTCCGCGCCGGCGTGCCCGGACAGCGCCCAGGGAGGCGATCAGCACCGCCGCCACCAGACCGGCCCATGGAAGGGCGACCGCGAGCGTCCACACGGCCGGCGTGCACACCGGCGCCGAGCCGCCGGGCCCGCCCGTCCCGCAACCGTCCGTGGCGAACAGCATCCCGAAAGAGAACAGCGCGTCGACCAGGCCACCGAGCACGGCGAACAGCACCACCACGAGGATGTATCCGACCGGCCGCCCCGCCGGCCGGGCCGCGGGCGCCGGAATATACACGGGCACTCCGGGCCGTCCTTGGTATTCCCCCACCATTCTCCCCTGGTCCTCCTCGCCACCCCACGCGTCTTTCCCGACGCGCCGTGTCCCCCCGGGGCGGCACAGTATCCAGTCGACGTCCAGACTGTCACGCCGGACCCGACCCGACACCAAACACCTCCCTCGCCAGCGTCATCCTCGATTCGGCTGTGGGCGGTGCGGATCGCATGGGCAAGGTCGTAGTCGCCCAGCCCGTCCATGAACAGCTTCCGCCACTGCAAGGTGCGAGATCACGGTGCCGGTGACCAGAGCACCAGGAACGACGAGCGTGACCTCCAGGCGGTCGGCCTCGCTGTCCTCGTGCTCCGCTCCCAGGCGCAGCAGCTCGAGGAAGGGGTCGGGATGGGTGTCGCCGTCCCCGGCCAGCACCCGGAACACCGCCTGCACCGCCCGGAAGCCGGGCAGGGCCTTGTCGTTGGAGCGGGTGGCGCACGCAGCGATGTGCTGCGGTGTCCGGGCGGGGAACCGGCCTGGCACGTCGCGGCGGGACAGCCGATGCGCTGCCGCATCGGCCGGTGCCGCCCGGGCCTGCGGCATGCGGACATGCGAAAGCCGCCGTAGTGGTCACGGCGGCTCGAATGGTTCAGATGCTCGGGCACAGTTGTGCTGCTGGCAGCGGCATGACAGAACGTAGGCGGCACCGGGCCGGCAATGCGGAGGAACCGGCGAACCCGCCCCGGCCAGCCCATCAGACGATCAACACCCCAGACTCCCGCCCCAGACCAGCACGAGTACTCCGGAGAACACGCCACCCCCTCCTCCGACCAGCCCGTTCGAAGATGGCGAGACTTCAAATCAGTCGTCCCGGGTCAGTAGCAGCCCCATTCCCGGGCGAACATGTCGGGCGGCAGACGGTGCGCCCGACTACTCAGGGTGTCCTGCTGAACGGCTTGGAGGCTGGAACTCAAGACCCATTGGAGTGATCAACGGCCGATAGCCTGTTCATACGGGTTCGAATCGGTGACATCTCCTCGTGTCGCATTGCCAAACTCGTTCCGAGGAGAGCCGAAATGAACGCATTCAGGAAAGTTGCGCTGGGGGTGATGCCCGTCGCCCTCGTGACCGGGGGCTGGGTGGCGTCAGCCGAGCCTGCGAAGGAAGTGCAGGCGCTGCCGGTCGTCACGACGTACGCCAAGGTCGATGCTGATGGGAATCTCCTCAGCACGAATGGCGTCACGGAAGTCGAACATGCTGGCATCGGCCGCTATCTCCTGACGACGGAGAACGACATCAATGCGTGTGGTCTGATCGGCACAATCAATTCGAATGGCCCCTCCGATCCGGGGCCCGGTAGTGCGTCCATCATGGTCACCTGGACGGATGCCATGCACATTTTCGTCCGCACAGCGACGCCGTCTTCGAGCGGGAGCCAGACTGTCGATGACGACCGCCCGTTCACCGTCATGGTCGTCTGCTGACCGGTGCCGGGCCCGGGCCTGGTGGCACTCCCGCCAACAGCCGACCACCGGCGACCCGGGCCCCGGCAGCGAACCCGAGGCGACCCCGGCGACCGACACGAACCGCCGCCCTCACCCGTCGCGGCGGGGGCGGCGGTCTTCTTCGCAGCCGATCGCTTGGCGGAGGCCTCCTTCGTGTTCTGCTGCTCCTTCTTCCACCACGCGAGCTGCTTGTCGAGCTTCCAGTCCTTGTCCCGGACGAGCTTGCCGAGCGAGCGGGCGGCATCGAGGCGCCGCGGTCCGGCGCAGGCGTGCGCCGCTCCACGCGGTCGCGCGGCTTGCGGACGGTCTGAACCATCGCCGTCAATCCGGCGGGATGACAGGTCTGACGAGGGTGCCGCGTGTGTGCGGGCGCCGGGCGACGAAGTCACCCTGTCCGGGGTCGCGATAGGAGCTCGCCTTGATCAACCAATTGGCGAACCAGGGTCCGCCGCCGCACTCGGCCCTGCCGCCATCGGCGCCACGAACCTCACGGCGGTCGCCGGTCAGCTCCCAGCGGTAGGAGTGCTGGGCCATGTGCAGTCCCGACAGCATGGGCGATGCCTGGGGAACACGGACGCCGTCGGGCGTGACAAGAGTGTCGTCGCGTCCGGGCCGCCAAATCGGCATCCGGTCGCCCCAGGGGAACAGGCCTCGTGCGCCGAACGCGTAGGCGTGTTCCCATTCAACGGGGGTGGGCAGACGCCGACCGGTCCGTGCCAGTTCGTCGGTGATCGCGTCGTAGGTGGTGTGGGCCGCGAGCCACGCCGCCGTGGGCTTTCCGTCCGGTGCGAAGCGGACTCGGCCGTGGGTGCCCGTGTCCGGTGGGTGCCCGTGTCCGTTTCGGGCAGGATGAGATCGCCGACGAGTTCCTGGCAACCCGGCTCCCGTTCCTGGACAAGCACGGTGACGATCGGGTGGTCGAGGGGAGCTTCGCGCACCCCGGCCTCGTCGGCGTGCATGGCGGCGAGGAACGCCTTCAGGCTCACGGCGCGAGGGCGTGAGGTGGCCGCCGCGAGGTGTGCGCGGATCTCCTCGACGGTGCTGTCGGTCAGGCACGCGCGGGCCTCGGCCCGGTCGTCCGACTCGAAGTCGGCAAACTCGGGATACGAGGTCAGCGCTTGCTGGCTGCCGAGGTAGGACAGGACCTCGTCGCCGGCCGGTGTCCAGGACTTGGGGTCGAAGCCGAGCCGGACGTGTCCGCCGGGAACGAACGCGAAGGGTCTGCCGTCGATCTCGATGATCGCGTTGTAGGCACTCCGCCCGGCATATTCGTGACGGTGGACCGACGTGACAACACCGCCCGCCTCCCGCGCCGCCGCCCCGGCCGCGGATGCAGCCGTCGTGCGATCGAAGAGGAGCCACTCATCAAGGGCGATATCGGCGATCGGCATGCCGCGGAGTATGCCTGCGCCGACCGACAGCCGAGGACAGCCGAGACCTCGACGAGTTCTTGATCAGTGGGGCCCTCAACGTTCAGAGAACAGCGGCAGGCCGTCGAGCGGGGGCGGCTGGTGGCCTGCTCGAACCACAGCGTCAGCGACTCGGCGGCCAGGTCCAGGCCGAGCTCTTCCCGCAGCGCCGCGGCCGGCTCCCCGTGGCGTCGGCCAGGCCTCCCGGCAGCGAGTACTGCACGCCACCGGGCCGGTGACTGCGGAGATCGGGCATACCCGGCCGATGGCGTCGAGGAGCACCGCGCACGCCCGCACCGGCGCGTCAGCGTCCATTCACGCCGAGGCCAGTCCTACCCGGTCTCGACGAACCGGCTGGAGGGCTGGAAGTCGTGCGGGGTGGAGGGGAAGAGGTCGGAGAGGATCTGGGAGCGGATCTCGCCAGTGAGGGTGGCTGCGAGGAAGCGGGTGAGGGTGAGGTCGAAGTGCTCCCACCAGGGGCCGCGGGCTTCGTTGACCATGACGGTCCACTGGTCGGGACTCTGGCCCGACTCGGCGAGCCAGTACAGGAATTCGCCGTTGTCGGTGGAGGCACAGGGGATGATCCGGGTGTCGGCGTGGCCGAGTTCGGCGGGCTTCCGCTCGCCGCCGGACCACAGGTCCTCGTTGGCTTCGGCCCGTTCCTCGACGGCTTCGAAGAGGTCGTAGAACCCGTTGGCGCAGCCGGGTTCGAGAATCCAGAGGTAGTTGTCGATGCAGCCGCCGCCGTAGGTGTCGATGAGGGCTTTGTAGTCGGCGGGGAGGTCGGTGCCGAGCTGTCGGCGTACCGATTCCCAGTCCTTGGGGCGAATGCCGGTGAGGAGGGGCAGCAGCTGGGTGAGGGTGTCGAGGGCGTTGTCCACGGGGCGTCACTTCTTCTTGTTGTTGCAGATGCTGAGGATGTTGGTGCCGGTGCCCGATCCCTTGGGCTGGAATGGGAAGCCCTTGTGCCGTGTGCCTCCAGGATCACGCCCTTGGGCAGGAGGTCGTTGCCATCGTGGACAGGGGTGACGCGGCAGTGGATGACCTCGCCCTTGTCGACGGCGGCGCGGATCCGGCCTTCCAGGTCGCGCATGGTTGGGGTGTTTGCGTACTGGCGCATCGTCACGAAGCACCCGCAGGCCCCGGCCGGACGTCTTCCGGCCGGCTCGGGACCTGTCGGCCGGTGCCGGCGACGCGCCGTCCCGTGAACAAGTCGGACGGTGTTCAACAGTCGCCCGGGGCGGTGAGGAGGAGAAGGGGACGGCCGGGGTCGTCCGCGAGCGCCGTTCGGCGGGACGTCCCGTGTTCCCGGGACGACTGCGCCAGGGACAGCTTCGACGACGGTGATGCCCGGGCGGGCACGGCCGGGGCCCGTCGGGAGCAGCGGTCGGGGAACCTCCCGGTCCAATGCCACCGGCCCCGCACGTGGTGGGCCCCGACGAGTGCACGAAACGCAAAAACCGCGCCCACAAGACAGCGCTGGTCAACACCGAAACCCGCCAACCGGTAGATCCGCTATCTGATCGTTCCGAAATCTCGGCCGGCCGCACATCCTTGGGCCGGTGGGCCGTTCGCCTATCGGTCAGAAGGGAGGTTCGAGATCGCCGCGGCCATCGCTGTGTGGCCCGCAGTCCCAGGGCTCCTCCTGAAAAGGTTCAATGTCGGTGACGTCGTGGCCCCATGCTTCGAGGGCCTTCCAGGCAACGCGCCGGTTGAAGTCGTCGCTGCTGGTGTCCAGGATGCGGCGCGCGTGCACGGCGAGGTGGGCGCGGCGCTGGGCAAGCGCGGGGTGTTCGGCGAGGATGAGCGCGGCGAGGCCGGCGGCTTCGCGCACGTCCTCGTGACTGTCCTGCAGGAAGGGCGCGACGGCTCGATGGAGCATCGGGCGCAGGTCCCGGAAGGCCGCCAGCGTGGTGTTGTGGGTGCGGAAGCCAGGGAAGTACTGCTCGGTGCGGTCGACAATCTCGTCGGAGGCTTCGTAGGCCGTGGAAACCAACCAGTTCAGCAAGGTCGCGCGGATGGGGACGTTGCGATACGGCCGGAGGGTCATGGCCGCCGGGTGGGCGAGGATGCCGGCGACATACATGGCGACGGGGGCGGTGGCTTCGTAGATGGTGTTCTGGTGGACAACCAGCTCACTCAGTTCCGACAAAGCGGCGACCTGCACCCTGGGATCAGGCTCCAGCAACCGTGCCAGGACCTCGGGAAGGCACTCACCGTTCTCGAAAGGCGTCTGGAGCGAACCCCAGTCAGTCTCCGCCAGGACTACCTGGTAGGGCGGCAAGTCACGCTCGCGGGGCGCCCCGGCCTTGGAGCTGCTGTGGTGGTTCACAGGCCAAACCTAGACCGGACTTCTGACACGATTCCCGTCGGCCGCCGACCGACCCCGGCCACCGGCCCGGGCCAGTTCCAGGACCGCAGCTGCCAGCCCCTGCTGTTGCAGGGGAACCACATCGCCTGTTGGGTCTGCCCGCCGTCCAGACATCGACCCAGACCGTCGCGCAGCTGATAGGTACTGACCCTGGCCGGGGAAATGTCCTGCCAGACCTGCCCCGCGCTGCCGCCGCAACTCATCAGGTTGACCCACCCACCAGAACGCCGCCAGAAGCCATGAAGCGGCGCCGTCCGGCCAGCGGTCCGGCCGGCACGCGACGAGCTCGAACACCCGCGGACACCCACGAACAACGACGTCGCCCCGGAGCGGGCGGCAAATCCCCTCGCTCCCGCACCGGGTCCTGCGGGATCATCGGCTCATGCGCGTGGACTTCGACGGAATCACCCCCATACCGCGAATGGTGCTGGTCAGCGAGTTCCTGCTTCGCCCCGACTTCCGGGTCGAACTGGACCGGCCGCTGTTCGCCGCTGCAGGCGACCGGGCCTCGTACGAGGACGGCGCCGTCGTGGTGACCCGCCCCACCGGTGAACGGCACCGCCACCCGGTCCGGGACGCCTACTGGATCTGCCGCTGACGCCCCACGGCGTGGCGATGAGTTTTCCGGCCCCCACGGGTCTACACCTCGACCCGGGGGCCACCGATCCTCATCCCACCGGGAGTACAGACATGGGCCTGATCCACATCGAATTGTTCGCGACCCTCGACCTCGTCGGGCAGGCACCCGGCGGGCCCGACGAGGACCCGACCGGGTTCCCCTTCGGCGGATGGCAGGCACCGCTGCTGGACGAGGTGACCGGCGCACAGATCACCGCCGCGTACGAGGACACCGACGCCCTCCTGCTCGGCCGCCGCACCTACGACATCTTCGCCGCCTACTGGCCGCACCAGAAGAACGGAACGATCGCCGAACTGTTCAACCGCGTCCCGAAATACGTGGCCTCACGCCACACACCCGACCTCCCCTGGAACGGCTCCACCCTGCTCGGCCCGGACCTGGCCCGCGCGGTACACGAAATCCGCGACCGGCACGACCACGTGAAAGTCGTCGGCAGCCTCAACCTGGTACAGAGCCTGCTGCGCCAGAAACTCTTCGACCGGCTCGACCTGTGGCTGCACCCCATCACCCTCGGCACCGGCAAGAAAATCTTCGACACCGGCACGGTACCCACCAACCTCACACTCCTCGACATTCCGGTCGCCGGCCCCACAGGCACCGTTTACCTCCGCTACCAGCAGGCCCCCGGCACACCTGCCACAGGCGACATGACCGCCCCCGACCACCACCACAACCACAACCACAACCACAACCACACAGAATGACCCCCCGGTGCCCAGCCGGTGAGCCAGTGGACCGGTGAAACCGGCAGGTCACCCCGCCACGGCCAACGCCCCGGACCCGCACGCTTTCTGAGGTATACGCAGGACGGCGGGCCGACCGACGCCGACGGGGCCGCGCAAAAGCGAATCCGATCCTCCTCCCCCGGCACGACGCGGGACCGCCCCCGAAGCCCGAAGGCCCCGGGGGCGGTCCCTCACCGAACAAGCGGCGAACCCGCAGGCACTACCCCACGAACCGGTCCGCGTCCGCACGGCGCCGCGCCCGGTACAGCAGCACACCGCCCAGCGTCAGCAACCCACCACCGGCCAGACCCGCCGCCGCCAGACCCGCCGGCGAACCCGTGTCCGGCAGATAACCCCCACCGCCACCGTGCGGCGGCTTTGAAGGACCACCCGGACGAGGCGGCTTCACACACCCCTCCTTCTCCGGACACTCCGACACCGTGACACACACCGACACCGGCTCACTCTCCACCAGCGCCCCCTGCGGATCACGACCCGAAGCCTCCGCAACGTTGATCACACGCCCGGCCTTCGCATCCTCCTCCGTCACCACATACGTGCCGTGGCACGTCGTGCTCGCACCCGGCTCCAGCACCGTCGCATCGCACACCACCGACGCCACCCGGTCATCACGGACCATCACATCCGTCAGCACCGTCAACCCGGTATTGGTCACCGTGTACGTGTAGCTGACCGTGTCACCGACACGGAACGGGCCCGCACTGTCCGCCTTCTTCTCGACCGACAACGACGACGCACCGGAGACGGTCTTCACCGTCACCTCACCAGGCGCGCTCACCACCGGCCGGCCCTCGGGGTCGAGGCCGTTCGCACGAGCCGTGTTCGTCACATGACCCGCCTCGACGTCCTCCTCCGTCACCGTGTACGAGCCGTGACAGGTCGTGCTCCGACCCGGCTCCAGCACCGTCGCATCACACGTCACCGACGCCACCCGGTCGTCCGACACCGCGACATCGTGCACAGTCACAGCACCGGTGTTGGTGACGGTGTACGTGTACCGCACCACATCACCCGCACGGAACGGACCGGCCGTGTCCGCCTTCTTCACGATGGACAACCCGGCCCCACCCACGACGGAGACGGTGGCCTCACCGGGTGGGCTCTGCACCGGCTGGCCCTCGGGGCCGGTGCCGTTCGCGTGAGCCGTATTCACCACATGACCAGCCGCCGCATCCGCCGCAGTGATCACATAACTGCCGTGACACAGCGTGCTCTGACCCGGGTTCAGCACCGTCGCGTCGCAGGTCACCGACGGCACGTGGTCATCCGTGACGGTCACATTGTGAACAACGCCCGTTCCGGTATTGGTCACGGTGTACGTGTAATTGACGGTGTCGCCGACGTGGAACGGGCCCGCGGAATCCGCCACTTTCTCAATCGTCAGCTGGGCCTCGCCCACGACCGGAACGGTGGCCTCGGCCGGCGGGCTCTGCACCGGCTGACCCTCCGGGTCGGCGCCACGCGCGTGAGCCGTGTTCGTCACGTGACCGC
>NZ_JBVJHA010000018.1:17452-135706 GCF_055587065.1 Kitasatospora sp. NPDC048662
GGCCTGCACATCCGCGGCAGTGATCACATAACTGCCGTGGCACAGCGTGCTCACACCCGGGTTCAACGTCGTCGCGTCACACGTCACCGACGCCACGTGGTCGTCCGCGACCGTCACGTTGTGAACAACGGCCGTCCCCGTGTTGGTGACGGTGTACGTGTACGCCACCGTGTCACCCACACGGAACGGACCAGCAGAATCCGCCACCTTCTCGATCGACAACCGGGCCTCACCCACCACCGGAACCGTCGCCTCGGCCGGCGGGCTCTGCACCGGCTGACCCTCCGGGTCGGCGCCACGCGCGTGAGCCGTGTTCGTCACGTGACCGGCCTGCACATCCGCGGCAGTGATCACATAACTGCCGTGGCACAGCGTGCTCACACCCGGGTTCAACGTCGTCGCGTCACACGTCACCGACGCCACATGGTCGTCCGCGACCGTCACGTTGTGAACAACAGCCGTCCCCGTATTGGTCACCGTGTACGTGTACGCCACCGTGTCACCCACACGGAACGGACCAGCAGAATCCGCCACCTTCTCAATAGTCAGCTGCCCCTCCCCCAGAGCGGGGACGGTCGCCTCGGCCGGCGGACTCACCACCGTCTGACCCTGCGGGTCCGTACCCTCCGCGTGAGCCGTGTTCGTCACGTGACCGGCCTGCGCATCCGCCGCCGTGACGAGGTACGTACCGTGGCAGAGCGTGCTCTGGCCCGGGTTCAGCGTCGTCGCGTCGCACTTCACCACAGCAACGTGATCGTCCGCGACGGTCAGGTTGTTCACAGTCGCCGTACCGGTGTTGGTCACGGTGTACGTGTAAGCAACGGTGTCACCGGCATGGAACGGGCCGGCGGAATCCGCCGTCTTCTCGATCGACAGCAGTGCCTCTCCCACCACCGGGACAGTGGCCTCACCGGGAGGACTCACCACCGGCCGGTCCTCGGGGTCGAGGCCGCTCGCGACAGCGGTGTTGGTCACGTGGCCGGCTTGCACATCCGCCGCCGTGATGACGTAGCTGCCGTGGCAGAGGGTGCTTTCCCCGGCGGGCAGCGTCGTCCTGTCGCACGTCACCGACCCGATGAGGTCGTCACTCACGTCCAGGTCGTGCAAGGGAGCGGTACCCGCGTTGGTCACGGTGTACGTGTACGCCACCGTGTCACCGACACGGAACGGGCCCGCGGAATCGGCCACCTTCTGAAGGGTCAGCACGGCGTCACCCGCGATGTTGATCGTGGCCTCACCGGGCGGACTCTGGACGTCCTGGCCCTCGGGGTCGGTGCCGTGAGCGTGAGCCGTGTTGGTCACGTGACCGGCCAGAACATCGGCGGCGGTGATGATGTAGCTGCCGTGGCAGAGCGTGCTCGCACCGGGGTTCAAGGTCGTGGAATCGCACGTCACCGAGGCGATGTGATCGTCCGTCACGGCCAGGTTGTGCACCGCCGCCGTGCCCGTGTTGGTCACCGTGTACGTGTAGGAGACCGTGTCACCCGCATGGAACGGACCTGCGGAGTCCGCCGCCTTCTCGATGACCAGCAGCGCCTTGCCCAGGACCGGAACGGTCGCCTCACCGGGCGGGCTCTGCACCGTCTGGCCTTCGGGATCCGTACCCTCCGCATGAGCCCTGTTGGTCACGTGACCGGCCCGTACATCCGCCGCCGTCACGATGTAGGTGCCGTGGCAGAGCGTGCTCTGACCGGGGTTCAGCGTCGTCACGCCACACGTCACCACAGCAACGTGATCGTCCGCGACAGACAGGTTGTTCACCGCGGCGGTACCGGTGTTGGTCACCGTGTACGTGTACGAAACCGTGTCGCCCAGGTGGAACGGGCCGGCGCTGGCCGCCGTCTTCTCAATGGCCAGCCCCGCGACGCCGACCACCGGGACGGTCGCCTGACCGGGCGGACTCTGCACCGGCTGCCCCTCGGGGTCGGTGCCGTTCGCGTGGGCCGTGTTGGTGACGTGACCGGTCTGAACGTCGGCTGCGGTGATGACGTAGGTGCCGTGGCAGAGCGTGCTCTGACCGGGGTTCAGCGTCGTCGCGTCGCACGTCACCGGGGCGACATGGTCGTCCGCGACCGTGAGGTTGTGCACCGCCGCCGTACCGGTGTTGGTCACCGTGTAGGTGTACGAAACCGTGTCACCCAGGTGGAACGGGCCGGCGCTGTCAGCCGTCTTCTGGATGATCAGCAGCGCCTCACCCACCACGGGGACGGTCGCGTCGATCGGCGGGCTCTGCACTTCCTGGCCCTCGGGGTCGGTGCCGTTCGCGTGGGCCGTGTTGGTCACGTGACCGGCCTGCACATCCGCCGCCGTCACGACGTAACTACCGTGGCAGAGCGTGCTCTCGCCCGGGTTCAACGTCGTCGCGTCGCAGGTCACGAACGGGACGTGGTCGTCAACGACCTTGAGGTTGTGCACAATTGCGGTGCCCGTGTTGGTCACCGTGTACGTGTAGTTGATGGTGTCGCCCAGGTGGAACGGGCCGGGGCTGTCGGCGATTTTCTCGATGCCGAGCTCGGCGATGCCCACGACGGGCAGGGTCACTTCAGCCGGGGGGCTGACGACCTCGTCGCCCAGCGGGTCGGTGCCTACGGCCTGGGCTCTGTTGGTGAGGTGGCCGAGTGCCAGGTCGGCGTCGGTGACGAGGTAGGTGCCGTGGCAGAGGGTGCTCCGGCCGGGGTTGAGGACGGTGGTGTCGCAGAAGACGTTCGTCGAGTGGTCGTCGGTGACGAAGACCTTGTCGAGGACGGTCTGGCCGGTGTTCGTCACGGTGTACGTGTAGTGCACGGTGTCGCCGACGTGGACGGGGCCCGCGGTGTCCGCTTCCTTCGCCAGGGAGATCGAGGAGGGGCCGATGACGGTGATTGTCGCCTGTGTCTCCGGGGAGTTGACCGGCTGGCCGTTGGCTGTGCCGGACGCGGTCGCGTGGTTGGTCGCTTCTCCCAGGTCCGCGTCTTCCGGGGTGACCACGTAGGTGCCGTGGCACTTGGTGGTGTCGCCGGGGCTGCCGCGGGGGGCGAGGGTGGTGGCGTCGCAGGTGATGTTGGTGATCCGGTCGTCCTGCACGTGGACGTCCGTGATCTCGGTACCGCCTGTGTTGCTGACGACGTACGTGTAGGGGACGGTGTCACCGACGTGGAACGGGCCGGGGAGGTCCACCTGCTTGGTGATGTCGATGCCCGGCGGCGCCACCACCGGGATGTCCTCGGAGGCCGGTGGCGATGTCACCGGGCCGCCGGGGGTGGTTCCGTGGGCCTGCGCGGTGTTGGCGACGTGGCCGGCGGCCGCGTCGGCGGCCGTGACCAGGTAGGTGGCGGTGCAGGTGACTGTCTCGCCCACCTGCAGCGTGCTGACCGGGCAGGTGATCGGGCCCACCTTCGGGTCGTCGACCGCCAGGTTGGCGACCGGGACGTTGCCGGAGTTGGTGACGACGAAGTCGTACTGGACCGGGGTGCCGACCGTCAGATCGGCGGGCAGCGGCCGGTGGGCCTGCTTGACCAGGTTGAGTTCGGGCAGCGCCACGGAGGTGTTGATCACCACGTTGCGGATCAGGTGCACGTCGGTGAACAGGCCCGTGGAGCCGGCGAAGCCGAACTTGTAGGTCGAGGGGACGGGTTGCGGCGCGGGGGTGCTCAGCACCTGGTGCTCGCCCGTGCCGTCGTTGAAGTCGACGCCGATGCTGAGGACCGGGGACGGCGCCGGGGTCAGCTGGACGTGCACCCGGCGGCGGGACGGCTCCAGCAGCGTCTGGGCCTGAGACGGTGTCACATCCGGCGGCAGGGACGTCAGCGGGCCCTGCAACTGGCCGGGCAGGGTGGACGGCCACGGGCCGCTGGTCGAGAAGTTGCTCGTCGTCGCGGTCAGGAAGCAGTAGCCTTCCAGGCCGTCGCCGGGGCCTCGGACGGTGACCATGTTGGGTCCCGGCGCGGGGATGCGGAAGGCGGTGCCGGCCGGGGAACGCTGGCCGGGCGGGCAACCGTTGCCCCGGTGCTCCCAGTCGCCGAAGTAATTGCCGAGCACGTCGAGCCCGACGCCGAGGTAGCCGCTGTCGACGCCGGGCAGGAAGGTCAGGTTCGGGTTGTCGTCGGGCAGCTTCTGCGCGTAGCCGAGGCTGCCGCCGAACGCGCCGGGGTGGGTGAGCGTGACGTCACCGTTGACCAGGAAGAACGCGATGCCGTCGGCCGGGGTGGCGGGCGTGGTGCTGCCGTACTGCCACTGGTCGAAGGTCACCTCCAGACCGGCGCTGGCCGGGAGCGCCTGGTCGAAGAGCACCGCGCCGTTCTGGTCGTTGCTGGCGTCGGTGATCCGCAGGTAGCCGAACGGCGAGCTGTCCAGCGGCGGGACCGGGCCCGTCTGCGGGATCGGGCAGCCGCCCAGCGGGCGGCCGTCCGGCCCGAGGGCCGAGACCGGCGCGCCCGTCAGGCACGCCGCGCCGACGGCGACGAATCTCGGGTCCGCGGTCGCGCCGGTGAAGTCCTCCTGCAACAGGGGAGAACCGATGGCTCGGACACGCTCCGGCGCCGCGGCCCGGTGGTGGGCCGGTGCTGCGGCCTCGGCACCCCAGGAGGCGCTCAGGCCCGCGCCGACCAGGCCGAGAGTGGCTGCGGCGCTGATGAAGCGGGCCGTTCGGGATCTGAGCCGCCCCGGTCCGCGGAAAAGTCTCGTCATGCCCTTGACTATGTGCAGCCACTACCAGCAGTTATCAGTTTGTACTATCAGTGGACCTGTCGAATCGCTCAGATGCGCGAACCGGGGGGCGCGGGGTCCGCCGACACCCTGACCTGGTGTCAGCTCGTCCGGAACGAAGTCTGTCCCGGCGTCAGAACATCTACTGGAGAGCGCCCCTGACGGTGCCCCGGAGGAGCGGGACTCTGCGCCACCCGGGCGAGCACCCAGGGGTGAACCTTCGATCCGCCACTCCCCTTGCGAGCACCGGGCCCAGTGACTCTCCGTGGCGACCACATGGGCGCACCGTCGCCTTGCGGCCCCCTGCGCCCCATGTCGTTCTGGAATCGGCAGGGCCACCAGCGTGCCCCGCCACCGACCCAAGTTCTCGGAGGAGATCTTCATGCGTTCTCTCAAGCGTGTCCTGGCCGCCGGTGCCATCGCCGTCCCCCTCGTGATCGGCTGCGCCGGGCTCGCCTCCGCCCACGAAGGCCACGAAGAGCACGAAGGCCCGTCCGCCCACTGGGGGCAGTCCCAGTTCGTCGCCAACGAGGAGGGTGCCGGCCTCGCGGAGAGCTTCTCCGTCGTCGGCCCGGACGGGGTCGAGCACGGCACCCGCTGGATCTGGGCGGGCGACGACGGCGTCTTCGGCTCCTTCACCGAGGCCGGCGCCCACTTCTAAAGGCTGGCCTCGGGCCAGGTGGCCCGGCATCACACACACATCGACCCGCGTGTCACGGCCTCGGCCGGGCGACCGCGGGTCGATGCGCGTTCCGGGGCGGGAGCCGGGCCGGCTCCGACGGTGATTCAGGAACCCTGGTCCGCCTCGGTGGTCTCGGCGGCCCCGGCGCCGGAGAGGTGCAGCGTGAACGGCGAGCCGTTCGCCGTGGGGTTCCAGCCCTGGGCGCGGGCGGTGCGGATGCCGTGGGCGACTTCGCGCGGCAGGATCAGGTCGGCGGGGGTGAGGTCGGGGTGGAGGCGGGCCCGGCGGCCGGTTTCGACGACGAGGGTGGTTCCGGGGTGGGCCGCGTCCTCGGCGACGTAGCCGAGGGTGCCGCCTTCGTAGTCGCAGCACAGGTGTCGCCGACTGGCGTGCCAGCGGTATGCGGTGCCGTCGACGACGATGCGGCGGGTGCCTTTCCTGGCGAGTGCCATGGTGGCGCCTTTCGACGGAGGAGGGGTCTCGGGTCCCCGGACAGTGTCCGGGGCGGGCGCGCCGGTGTCACCGGGTTTTCCGCAACGGCGGTGCGGTGGCGGGGATTTGGTGTCACTCACCCCAGAGGCGGGACAGCTGGGTGTGCAGCAGGTGTTCGGCTTCTTCGGGGGTGCGGTGGCCGATCAGGACGTGCGCGGTGAGGCCGTCGGTGAGGGCGAGGAGGGTGCGGGCCTCGTGGGTGGGGTCGGGGAGGTCGCCGGCGGCGGCGATGAGCCCGGTGAGCAGGGTTTCCAGGTCGGTGTAGCTGGTGCGCAGGCCGGCGGCGAGGGCGGGGTTGACGGCGGCGGCGGCGAGGAAGGCGATCCAGGTGCGGGCCTGGGCGCGGTGCTGGGTCTGGAGCAGGGCGAGTTCGCGGGCGAGGTGGCCGACGGTGCTGGCCGGGGACTGGGCGGGGGCGGCGCGCAGGCGGGCGTGGGCCCGTGCGGTGACCTGGTGGCCGATGTGGGCGAGGGCGAAGTGCAGCATCTCGTCCTTGGTGCGGAAGCAGCGCTGGACGGCGCCCATGGAGACCTGGGCGCGGGCGGCGACATCGCGGAGGGTGACGGCTTCGAGGCCCTGTTCGTCGATCAGGGCGCAGACGGCGTCGGCGATCTGACGGCGGCGTTCCTCGTGGTCCACCTGTTTGGGCATCGGCTGCGGCCTCCCGTCGATTTTATTCGATGCGAGTGTATCGGTTCACGGGCTAGAGTGCGGCTCGGTTCCGATGCAACCGCATCGGAAAAACCCTTGGAGCATCTCGAAGGCCCAGGAGGACCGGATCCATGTGGAAGCTTTCCGCCACCGCTCTCGCCACTGCCGTCCGCAGCGGCGAGGCGTCCGCGCTCGATGTGATGGATGCCCATCTCGACCGGATCCGAGGTGAATCCGCGGGTCAACGCCGTCACCCAGCTGCTCGCCGACCGGGCCCGTGCCGGGGCCCGCCTGCTCGACCGGCGCCGCGCCGCCGGGGAGGAGCTCGGCCCGCTGGCCGGGGTGCCGTTCACGGTCAAGGAGTGCATCCGGATCGAGGGGGTCGCGACCACCTTCGGCACTCCGCGCTTCGCCCACCTGGTCGCCCCCGAGGACGCGATCTCGGTGGCTCGGCTGCGCGCGGCCGGGGCCATCCCGCTCGGCCACAGCAACATGCCGACGCTGATCCTGTCCGGCATGCATCCCCGCAGTGAGCTGTACGGCGAGACCCTCAACCCGTGGGACCCGGGGCGCACGCCCGGCGGCACCAGCGGCGGGGACGGGGTGGCGGTGGCCACCGGGATGGCCGCGCTCGGGCTCGGCAACGACTCCGGCGGCTCGGTCCGCATCCCGGCCGTGTTCTGCGGCGTCGCGGCGCTCAAGCCGAGCGCGGGGCGGTTCGCCGCCGACCAGCGCATGCTGGGCCCGGACGATCCCGGGCCGGCCTCCCAACTGCTGGTCCACGACGGCCCGTTGGCCCGGACGGTGGCCGACCTGCGGGTCGCCTTCGAGGCGCTGGCCGGGCCCGACCCGCGCGATCCGCGCACCGTTCCCGCGCCGCTGTACGGCCGTCCGCTCGACGGGCCGCCGAAGGTCGCCGTGGTCACCGATCCCGGCGGGCTCGGCGTCCACCCGACCGTCCGCCGCGCGATCGAGCGGGCCGCCGGGGCGCTGGCGGAGGCGGGGTACGACGTGCGTGAGGTGCCGGACGCGCCCCGGACGGTCGAGGCGTTCGAGGCCTACCAGCAGCTCACCAACACCGAGTTCGCGCCCGCCTGGCCGGCCGTCCGGCAGGTGCTCGGTGAGGGCGGCGACCGCTACATCGGTTTCGCCATGAACAAGGTGCCGCCGGTCGATGCCGCCGGGCTGATCGCCCTGCTGGGCACCTGGACGAACATCCGCCGTTCCTGGGCGGAGTTCATGGAGCAGTACCCGCTGCTGCTCGGCCCGGTCTTCACCGAGCCACCGGTCGAGCCCGGCCTGGAGTCGCGCGACCAGGCGGGGCGGGACCGGGTCGCGGCCGCGATGGCGCTGAGCTCGGTGACCAGTTTCGTCGGCGTCCCGGCGGTGGCGATGCCCACCGGTGTGGGCGAGGGTCTGCCGACGGGCGTCCAGCTCATCGGCCGGCCGTTCCGTGAGGACCTCTGCCTCGCGGCCGCCCAGCACATCGAGGACCGGCTCGGCACCCTCGCCCCCGTCGATCCGGTCTTCTGAGAGGCCGTCGGGCCCCGGCGGGCCGCAACCCGCCGGGGCCCCGGGGATCTCAGGCCCGCCCGCGCACCGCGCCGGTGGCGGCGACCAGGGCGCCGAGCACCGTCGCCGCGACCGGCACCAGCAGCGCCGTGCGGAACACCTCCAACGGGGTCGCGCCGGGAGCCGAGCGCCGCCAGGTTCACGGTGGTGACCGCCGAGAGGCCGAGCGCCGCGCCGAACTGGAAGGCGGTGTTGAGCAGCCCGCCGGCCAGGCCCTGTTCGTCCTCGGCGACACCGTCGGTGGCGGCGATGGTCAGCGGCCCGTACGCGAGGGCGAAGGCGAGGCCGGTGAGCAGCATGGTCGGGAACATCATCGGGTACGTCCAGTCGGCGCCGACCGGGAGGAACAGGCCGTAGGAGAGCGCGGCCGGCAGGAAGCCGCCGAGGATCACCCGGGGGTGGCCGAAGCGGTCGACCAGTTTGGGGGTGAGGGTCGGTGCCAGCACCGAGTCCACGCCGACGGCCAGCAGGGCGAGGCCGGTCTGCGGCGGGGACCAGCCGCGCAGGTCCTGGAGGTAGAGGGTGACGACGAACTGGACGCCGAAGAACGATCCGGCGAACAGCAGGGCGCCGAGGTTGGCCCGCAGGAGGGTGCCGGTGCGCAGCAGGCCCGGCCGGACCAGTGGTGCGGGTGAGCGGCGTTCGATCCGGACGAAGGCGGTGAGCAGCGCGAGGCCGCCGGCCAGGACGGCGGCCGTGGTGGCGGGGCGGGTGCCCGTCTCGCCGAGCCGGACCACGCCGTAGACCAGCAGCAGCATCGCCGCGGTCGCGGTGATCGCCCCGGCGAGGTCGAACCGGCCGTCTGGGGTGCGCTGTGGCGCGGTCTGACGCGGGATCAGCACGGTGGCGGCGGCGAGCAGGACGGCGGCCGGCAGGACGGGGCGAAGAACACCCAGCGCCGGCCGATCGCCGTCAGCAGGCCGCCGGCCACCAGGCCGAGCGAGAATCCGGCGGCGGCGGTGCCGGCGTAGATCAGCAGGGCCCGGTTGCGGCGTGGGCCTTCGGTGAAGGCGGTGGTGATGACGGACAGTCCGGCGGGGGTCATAAGGCCGCGGACAGGCCGGTGACGAAGCGGGCCAGGATCAGCATCCAGCCTTCGGTGGCCAGGCCGCCGAGGCCGGAGAAGAGCACGAAGACGCCGAGCCAGAGCAGGAACATCCGGCGCCGGCCCAGCAGGTCGGCCGCTCGGCCGCCGAGCAGCATGAAGCCGCCGTAGCCGAGCACGTAGGCGCTGAGTACCCAGGACAGTGCGCCGGTGGACATGCGAGTCCGTCAGCGGGTGATGTCCACGTCGACGGTGAAGTCCTGCTGGCCGGGCGGGCAGGGCTTGGCCTCGCCGCAGCTGCTGCGGTGGGCGGTCAGGCGGACGGTGCCGGCGGTGCGGGCGGTGAAGGCGGTGGTGACGGTGCCGCAGCCGCTGCCGGGGCGGCAGGAGGGCGCGGCGGTGGTGGCGGGCTGCCCGGTGGGGGCGAGCAGGCCGGGGTCGGTGCTGGTGGCGGGCGACCAGTAGGTGCTGTGGAGTTCGGTGCGGATGGTGGTGCCGGGCGCGACGGTGATGTGGGTGCGGTCGGCGGATTCGTCCAGTACGACGGGGCCGGGCGCGGGGTGCGCGGCGGGGCTTGCGGTGGTCGTCGTCGATCCGCAGCCGCTCAGTGCGGCGAGGGCGAGCAGGGCGGCGGCGGCGGTCTTGAACGGATTCGGTGTCATGGCTCCGTCTCTCGGAACGGGTCGGGCCGGCGGGTGTACGGGGATGGGACGCGGCGGGGGTCCGGTCGGATCCCTTGGGGCGGGCCCTGGTGCGACGGCGCCGGGGCGGGCCCGTGGTGGGTCCGCCCCGGCGCCCCCTGGGGGAGGCTGGTGCCGCGTCAGGAGACGTTGAGCGCGGTGTCGTCGATCACGAAGCTGGTCTGCAGGGAGGAGTCCTCGGTGCCGGTGAACTTCAGGGTGACGCTCTGGCCCGCGTAGGCCGACAGGTCGAAGGACTTCTGCACGTAGCCGGTGGCGGCGTTCACGTTGGAGTAGGTCGCCAGGGTGGTGGAGTTGGCCTGGACGGTCAGCTTGTCGTAGGCGGTGGTGCCGGTCTCGGCGGTGTCGATGTGCAGCCAGAAGCTGAAGGTGGCCTTGCAGCCGGCCGGGATGGTCACCGTCTGGGAGACGGTGTCGGTGTGGGCGGAGCCGTAGCCGTTCATCCAGGCCTTCCAGGAACCGCTGTGCGCGGCCTGCGAGGTGGAGTTGTCGAGCACGCCGGTGGTGGTGGTCCACGGGGCGGCGGTGCCGGTCTCGAAGCCGGGGTTGCCGAGCAGCTGCGCGGCGGTGCAGGTGCCTCCGCCGGTGCCGGCCTCGGTCCAGCTGAAGGAGGCGGAGCCGGCCGAGCCGGTCGTGTCGGTGGCGGTGACCGTGACGGAGGAGGTGCCCGCGGCGGTCGGGGTGCCGGAGATCAGGCCGGTCGAGGAGTTGATCGACAGGCCGGCCGGCAGGCCGGTGGCCGCGTAGGTCAGGCTCTGGCCGGACGCCGAGTCGGTGGCGTGGATCTGCAGGCTGGCGGCGGTGCCGACGGTGCCGCTCTGGCTGCCGGGGTTGGTCACGGTGACGGTGTTGGCGCCGCCGTGGGTGAGGATGGCGTGCGTGATGGCGCAGGAGTTGGTGTCGTTGGACCAGCTGGCCTGCTCGGCGAAGGTGCCGTAGGAGCCGAAGCTGACGTTGGCGGCGCCGCCGGCGGTGCCGGGCCGGAGCCAGGCGCACTCGTCGGAGTTCTCCTGGCCGTTGTACGAGGAGCCGGAGACGTGGTTGGTCCAGCCGCCGGCCGGGTTCTGGTCGGACATCATCTCGTGCCACTCGTGGCCGAGGGTCATCGTCCAGCCGTCCAGTGTTCCGGGCGAGTTGACGAAGCCGACGCCGCAGGAGGAGCCCATGTCGATGTTGTAGGGCTGGTTGGAGAACGCGATGTCGCCGTACGAGGAGTTGACCGCGCCGCCGGTGAGGGTGGTGTCGCCGTTCCAGTCGTGCCAGGCGCAGTAACCCTGGGTCGGGCTCTGGTAGTTGTCCGGGTTGGTGCCCTTCGGCGACAGGACCACGTAGTAGGCGTCGCGGTTGGCCGCGGCGGTGGTGTTGCCGAAGTGGGCGGCCGCGTTGACGGCCTCCACGCCGAGCTGGTGGCCGGTGGCGGAGGCCGGGGAGGCCGCGGCGTTGTCGTACCAGACGCCGGAGAGCACGCCGCCGCTCTGGTAGGGGATGAACGCGGCGTTCGCCGGGCAACTGACGGCCCCGGAGGCGACGTTCGGGCCGTCGCACCACTGGGTGAGGTCGGCGGACCAGGTCTCGCCGTTGGTGCCGATGCCCTTGAACATGTTCTGCGCGGCCTGCGCGGCGCCCGCCGTGTCGTTGGAGAACGTCAGGTTGCCGTTGGCGTCGGTGCCCTGGCTGCCCCACTGGGTGCCGTAGAACACCAGGTAGACCTTGGAGTGGCCGCTCTGCACGCCGATGCCGTCGACGCCGCCGCCGTACGAGAGGGTCTGCTGGCCGGTGGCGGCGGCCTGCGGCTGGTTCGCGATGCGTTCCTGCTTCTGCTTGGCGTACTGCTTCATGCCCGGGATGGTGCTGTTGGTGAGCGCCGGGCTGAACGGGTTGAACTCGTTGGAGATGCCGCCGGTTCCGGCGGATCCGTGGTGCGCCTGGCCGGAGACCGACGCGGCGGCCGGCCGGGGGGTGGCGGCGTTCGCCGGGGCCGCGGTGGCAGCGAGCCCGGCGGCGGCGAGCGCGAGCGAGGCGGCTGCGGTCAGCGCCGCCATCCTCGAACGCAGGGCGGTGGGGGTCATACCCATGGGTGGGGAGCCTCTCTGCTCCGGCCGCCCGGACCTCGGTGGGGCGCAGTGCGGCCGATATACCTGGGGCGGAGCGGACGGTGGGGCACGACCGGGAACGAGTGCCGTCGCACGGAAATACGCGGTATTCGCATTTCCGGGTGGCAGCAATCGAATTGACGAGCAGTCGAATTGACGGGGCTTCGTCGGGGCCGGTCGCCCGTCTGCGGCCTGAAGCAAAGCAGAGCTGCTGATGAACAGTCAATGGAGCTGGTTCAGGGAAAAATCAGGAACCGGATCTGCGCAGGTGGGGGCGCCTGTCGGCGCAGTGGTTCAACTTCCGTCGGTGTCAACAGTTTTCAAGTTGGCATCCCTGTTCTTGGCTGTTCAGGTGGATTGCAGTACCGCCCCTTTGCGAGGTTTTTGAATTCCGGGCGCAGGACAATGCCCGGCCGCGAACGGGTTTGCCGTGGTCGGGGTCGGCCAGACCCGGCGCCGAATGCCGCGGGGGCGCGGGGCGCGCGGTGTCGCGCGCCCCGCGCCCCCGTGACGGGTGGTCGCGGCTGCTGCCTGCCCTCGGCTACCGGCCGGACTGCGGCTGACCCGACGGGGCGTCGGGCCGGCGGGACTGCACCAGGGCCACATAGCGGACGGTGAACACCATCGGCACGACGAAGCCGGCGATCTGGACCAGCAGGGAGGCGAGCGAGTGGCCGTGGCCCGCGTGGGCGAGCAGGCCCAGGACGACGGCGGTGACCGCGAACGCGGCGGTCCACACCGAGGTGATCACCACGTTGACCCGGATGAACGGCTTGAGCGGCCAGATCTCGGGCGGGGTGCTGCGCTTGGCGATGCCGAGCGTGAACGGCTTGCCGATCAGCAGCGAGGTGCCGGCGATGACGGCGAGGCACGCGGAGGAGAGCGTCGCCGAGTAGGCGCGGACGCCGGAGTGCGGGTCGGCGAAGGCGATCGCGGCGAGCACCGCGAAGAACAGCGCGGAGCCGAGCTCGATGATCAGCGCGTCGTAGGCGGCGCCGGCCCTGCGCTGCTGAAGGATGACGGCCGCGGCGACGACCAGGCCGGCCAGGGCGGCCCACTGCCACTGGGCGGACGGGATCACCGCGAAGACGATCCAGGGCAGGAAGGTGCGCAGGTACGACATTTCGGTGTGGATTCCCCCTCGGTGAATCGGCCGCTCCGGCCGTGCTGCCGGCAAGCCTATCCACTCGGCCACACCAATCACACCAAACGTCCGGATACTTACCATTGGCATGCCGTCAACTCCCTGATCTGCCAAGGAGACCGCGACCGAGCGGTCCGTGACGGTGTGCCAGGAGTCCGGGGCATGGAGAACACCACGGGGATGAACACCTCTCAGCGCCCGGTCGTCGAGGAGGTGCAGGAGCGTCAGAGGTGGGCCAGGTAGTGCGCCAGGTACGGCGGGGTGCGCAGGGCGGGTGTCTCCTCCCGGGGCACCAGCCGGACGGCCTGGCCCTCGCCGAGGACGAGGGCGCCTTCGGGTCCGTCGTAGACGGCGTGCAGCACGACGGTGGTGTCGGCGATCAGCGGGTGGCGCGGCACGTCGAGCGGGCGCAGCGCGGTGACGGTGATGCCGGCTTCTTCGCGGATCTCGCGGGTGGCGCAGTCGTGGGCGCTCTCGTGGCCTTCGCGCCAGCCGCCGATCGGGGCCCAGTGGCCGGGCCAGGCGATGCCGGGGTGGTCGTCGCGCAGGTTGAGCAGCACGCGCTCGCGTCCGGGGGTGGTGACCAGGACGAGGACGCCTTCGAAGGCTTCGGCGGCGGGGTCGGTGTCTTCGGCGTACAGGGTGGTGCGGGCGCGGCGGGCGCGGTCGACGAGCATCAGTCGGCGGTGGTCCTGGGGTCGCATCCGGCTGCGCCAGCGCCACAGGGTGTCAACGGCCCAGTCGGTGTGTGCGGCGGTGAGGCGGATGCGGTGCAGTTGGTCGTCGTCGAGGGTGCCGCCGTCGAAGATGTGGCCGGTCCGGGCGAGTGGCCGGTCGGTGGTGGGGGTGTGGTGCAGGACGGCGAGCAGTCGGCGCCCGCCGGCCGGGTCGAGTCCGAGCTGCTCACGGGCTCTCAACAGGGCGGTCTGCCAAGGGCTTTCGCCGGGTCGGGTGTCGCCGCCGGGCAGCTGCCAGCGGTCGGGGTGCTGGGCGGAGCGCAGGTGGAACGGGTGGCCGTTGCGGTCGGTGAAGTAGAGGGCGCCGTAGCTGCTGGTGAGGGCGGTCCGGCGCAGGTACTGGCCGATGGGTTCGGTGAGGTCGTGGTGTCCGGTCACGGTGTCCCCCTGTCCACGTGTGCCTGTTTCCGGCCCTGGGCGGCGCTGCGGCGGCTGCCAGTGCCCGGTGCGAGGTCCGCCGGAACCTCGGTGCCTCCAAATTCACCCGTCCGGCGCAATGAGCGCAACCCGCCGTGCGCACGGATGTAAGGACGGGTTGGGTGGAACCCGGGGCCGGCGATCTTGGTCGGTCCGTGGAACGGATGGAGGGACTGCGTCGATGTACTACAGCAGCGGCAACTACGAGGCGTTCGCCCGGCCCCGCAAGCCGGCGGGAGTGGACAGCAAGCGGGCGTGGTTCGTGGGCTCGGGGCTGGCGTCGTTGGCGGGCGCGGCGTTCCTGGTCCGGGACGGGCAGATGGCGGGCGAGCGGATCACCATCCTGGAGCAGCAGAGGATTCCGGGCGGCGCACTGGACGGCATCAAGGAGCCGGAGCGCGGGTTCGTGGTCCGCGGCGGCCGTGAGATGGAGAACCACTTCGAGTGCCTGTGGGACCTGTTCCGCTCCGTCCCCTCGATCGAGATCGAGGGGGCCAGCGTCCTCGACGAGTTCTACTGGCTGAACAAGGACGACCCGAACTTCTCCCTCCAGCGCGTCACCCACCAGCAGGGCCGTGACGCCGGCACCAACGGCCTGTTCGCGCTGGGCGACCGGGCACAGCGGGACCTGCTGAAGGTGTTCCTGGCCACGCGTCAGGAGATGGAGGGCAAGCGGATCGACGAGGTGTTCGGCGAGGAGTTCCTGGCGTCGAACTTCTGGCTGTACTGGCGGACCATGTTCGCCTTCGAGCAGTGGCACTCGGCCCTGGAGATGAAGCTCTACCTGCACCGTTTCGTCCACCACATCGGCGGGCTGCCGGACTTCTCGGCGCTGAAGTTCACCAAGTACAACCAGTACGAGTCGCTGGTGCTGCCGCTGGTGAAGTGGCTGACGGACCAGGGCGTGGTGTTCCAGTACGACACCGAGGTCACCGACGTCGACTTCGCCTTCGCGGACGGCCGGAAGCAGGCGACGGCGCTGCACTGGATCTCCGGCGGTGAGCCGGGCGGGATCGAACTGACCGCAGACGACCTGCTGTTCACCACCATCGGCTCGCTGACCGAGAACTCCGACAACGGCGACCAGCACACCCCGGCGAAGCTCAACGAGGGCCCGGCGCCGGCCTGGGACCTGTGGCGGCGGATCGCGGCCAAGCACGAGGACTTCGGCCGTCCGGACGTGTTCGGCGCGCACGTCGCGCAGACCAAGTGGGAGTCGGCGACGGTGACCACGCTGGACCACCGGATCCCCGAGTACATCCAGAAGGTCTGCAAGCGCGACCCGTTCTCGGGCCGGGTGGTGACGGGCGGCATCGTCACCGCCCGCGACTCGTCCTGGCTGCTGAGCTGGACGGTGAACCGGCAGCCGCACTTCAAGCAGCAGCCGAAGGACCAGATCGTGGTGTGGCTGTACTCGCTGTTCGTGGACGTGCCCGGCGACTACGTGAAGAAGCCGATGCAGGAGTGCACGGGCGAGGAGATCACCCGCGAATGGCTGTACCACCTGGGTGTGCCGGTGGAGCAGATCGACAAGCTGGCGGCGGAGGCGGCCAAGTGCGTGCCGGTGATGATGCCGTACGTGACCTCGTTCTTCATGCCCCGTCACGCCGGTGACCGGCCGGACGTGGTGCCCCCGGGCGCGGTGAACTTCGCCTTCATCGGCCAGTTCGCGGAGGCCGGCGACCGGGACTGCATCTTCACCACCGAGTACTCGGTGCGCACCGGCATGGAGGCCGCGTACCGCCTGCTCGGCGTGGAGCGCGGCATCCCCGAGGTGTTCAACTCGACGTACGACGTGCGGTCGCTGCTGAACGCGGCGAGCCGCCTGCGCGACGGCAAGCCGGTGGCGCTGCCCGGCCCGCAGGTGCTGCGCAAGCGGCTGAACAAGCGGCTGGAGACCTCGGAGATCGGCGAGCTGCTCAGCGAGTACAACCTGCTGCCCGAGTAGGGACTCCCCCCGCGTGCGGTGCCCCGGGCCCTGGCGGCCCGGGGCACCCGTGCGTCTGCTCGGTGGTGAACTCGGCCGTCATCGCCATGTCCTCGTCCTCCGGGGTGGTGGAAGTCGGTGCCGCACCGCCGGATCTCCACCTGGCCGAGCCCGGGCACGGCAAGCCCCGCGCCCCACCATCTCGATATCAAGCATCTTGATATCGAGAGACTTTTGGGGCAGAGTGCTCCCGGCACGGACGAACGACAGCGCGAACGGGGTGGCGGCGATGGGTACGGGACGCGGGGGCGGCAGCGGGACGGGGTTGCTGGCCCAGTTGCGCAACCCGCCCGGGGGCGCGGCGGGGCGGACCATGCTGCTGACGGTGTTCACCGACCGGACCGGCTCGGGGGTGTGGGCGGCAGCCTGCGTGCTGTACTTCACCGAGGTGGAGCGGCTGACGGCCGGACAGGTCGGGCTGCTGCTCGGCGTCGCCGCGGTGGCCGGGATCGCCGGCTCACCGCTCGCCGGGCGGCTGGCCGCGAACCTCGGGAGCCGGCCGGTGCTGATCGGGTGCCACCTGCTGCGGGCGGTGGCGCTCACGGCGGTGCTGCTCTGCTCGTCGTTCGGCGCGCTGCTGGGCCTGGTGGCGTTGACCGCCCTGGGTGACCGGGCCGCGCGCGCGATGGAGATGCTGTTCGCCACCGACGCGGCGGGCGAGCGGCGTTCGGTGTACCGGGCGCTGTCCCGGACGGCGATGAACGCCGGCTACGCGGCGGGCGCGGGCCTGGCCGCGATCGGCCTCGCGGTCGGCACCCCGGCCGCGTACCGGGCGCTGCTGCTCGCGGACGTCCTCTCCTTCCTGCTGTCGGCCGTCCTGGTCGCGAGCATCCGTGAGCCCCGGCACGAGGGCCGGGTGGTCGCCGGGTCCGCCCGACCCGCGCCGGACGCCGACAGCACGCCCCGGCCGAGCCCGTGGCGGGACGGCGGCTACCTGCGGTTCGTCGCGCTGGACTGCGCGCTGACCATCGACGACGCGATCCTGAACGTCGGCCTGCCACTGTGGCTGATCCACGCCACCCACGCCCCGCACGCACTCGTCCCGGCCTTCCTGGCGATCAACACCGTCCTGGTCGTGGCCGCCCAACTCCGCGTCTCGGCCGCCGTCCGGACACCCCGCCAGGCGGTGCGCGCGGTGCCGATGTACGGATTCACGGTGCTCGGCTGCTGCGCGGCGGCGGCCGCGGCGCACGGGACCGGTCCGGTCCTCGCCTCGGCGCTGCTACTGGCCGCGGCGGTACTGGTGACCTTCGCCGAACTGCTCCGCTCGGTGGTGTCCTGGGAGCTCTCGGTGGCCCTGGCCCCGGAACGTGCCCGCCCCGAATACCTCGGCGTGGCCGGAATGGCCCAGTCCACCGAGAAGGCGGCCGGCCCCCTGCTCCTGACCGGCGCCGTCCTCTCCACCGGCCCCCTCGGCTGGCTGGCCCTGGGCACGGCCACCACCGTCGCGGCCTACGCCCAACGCCACTTCACCACGGCCCGCCTGCACGCCGCCGACGCCACCGGCGCCACCGCGTCCGGCAGCGCCAAGTCGCCCGCGCCGTCGACGACTTCGGGCTGAGTTCCACCACCGCCCCGAGCCAGCGGCCCACCACCGGGCCCTGTCGCCACTTGGACACAGTGACATCGCGGGGACGTACGGACTTGCCCGGGCCACGGTCGCGGCCGCTCTGCACGCATTGGCGGCCGAGGGGCTGATCGAGCCCCGGCCGGCGGCGGGGGCGGGCTGGAAGGCCCTGACCCGCCACGCCGGATCCCCTGCGGATCCTCGGCAAAACCACTCGCGGCCCGCACCTGTTCCGCCTCCGAACGGCCCGGCTGCCGCACCCCTCCGCTGGACTCGCACAGGCAGGGCGGCCCCTGGGCGTGACCGCCGCCGTCGCGGCGCCGCTTCGGCGCAGGCCGCCCGACCGCCGTCGCCGCCGCATCCGGCAGCGCCAAGTCGCCCGCGCCGTCGACGACTTCGGACTGAGTTCCACCACCGCCCCCGTCAGGTCGGTGAGCAGGCCAACCCCGTCTGTGGGAACGCGTCTCAGGGGCGCTCGCGGCCGAAGAGGTCTACGCGGATCGGTTCGGCGGCCGGGCCGGTGCCGGGGGCGGGGTCCTGCGGGGAGAAGGCGATTGCCAGGCCGGCCACGGCGAGGACCACCACGATGCCGACGGCCACCGGCAGGGCGAACTGCGAGGCCGGGACGCCGGTGCCGCCGGCGCGGCCGTCCAGGGTGACGGTGACGGCGGCCATCGCGGTGTAGTGCATCGCGACCACGGCGATGCCGGCGATCAGGGCCGCGCCGAGCGCCGCCGTCAGGCCCTTGATGTGCAGTGCCATCCACAATGCGGCGGTGGCGGCGGCGATCGCGATCGCGACCGAGGCGACGACCAGCAGGGTGTCGTAGGAGACCTCGCCCTCGACCTGCATGGCGGCCATGCCGAGGTAGTGCATCACCGCGACGCCACAACCCGTCAGTACGCCGCTGACCAGCAGGGTGCCGGTACCGCTGCCCCGGTAGCCGACGTAGCCGATGCCGAGGCCGACCACCACCACCGCGACCAGCAGGCTCAGCAGCGTCAGCGGAATGTCGTACACCAGGGTGGAGGCGTCCACCATGAATCCGAGCATCGCGATGAAGTGCATCGACCAGATTCCGCACCCGAACGCGCCGGCTGCCAGCGCCAGCCAGCCGGCCCGCTTCTTCGGCGGCAGCGTCATGGCCCGGGCCGTGCACCGCAGTCCGATGGCCGCGCCCACGCATGCGATGGCATACGCGACGACCGGGTTCACCCACCCGTACTGGAAACCGTCGAGGTGGGCCATGGTGCCGTGATTCATGTGAGGGGGGGTCCGATCGAAAAACGAAATGCTCGTGCGGGATTGCCGCACAGACAATACCGCCTGGTAGCTACTGGTCCGCACCAACTGTCAACAACCTGTTCACCCGGCCTTTTCGGGTGCCCTACCACTCCTCCATCAGCTCTCGGCGTGGCAGTCTTGACGCTCGTGAAGAACGACATCGACGACCTCGAGAACCCGGCCGGGCCGCCGCCGCTGCCGCCCCTGCTGATCGTGGACGGCGCGAACGTGGTCGGCTCGGTCCCGGACGGATGGTGGCGCGATCGGCGCGGCGCGGCGCAGCGGCTGCGTGACGCGCTGGTGGCGGTGGCCGATGCCGGACTCCCGGAGCTGCCGGGCCCGTTGACGGTCGTCCTGGTGGTGGAGGGTGCCGCCCGCGGGGTGGAGTCGGTGCCCGGCGTCCGGGTGGAGTCCGCTCCCGGCAGCGGTGACGACCGGATCGTCGAGCTGGTCGCCGAGGAGTCGTCCCGCCGCTGCCTGGTGGTCACCGCCGACCGGGGTCTGCGCGAGCGCGTCACCGTCCTCGGCGCCACTCCCCTGGGCCCGCGCACCGTGCGCCGGCCGGGTGCGTGACCGGCTGTCAGGCGGTGCGCCGGGCGGGTGCGTGACCGGCTGTCAGGCGGTGCGCCGGGCGGGGCGCCGGTGCGCGAGGCTCGCGCCGCGGGCGCGTTTGACGGCGGTGCTGACGGCGAACGCGTCCTCGTAGCCGACCTCGCGGGCGACGCCGGTGCGGGCGACGGCGGCGACTGGTGCGGCCGGTGTCGCGCAGCTGGTCGGCGGCGAGGGTCGTCCGCCGGCCGGTGAGGCAGCCGAGCGGGGGTTCACCGACGGCGGCGGTGAAGTGCGCGGCGAACGCGGCCCGAGACTGGCCGACCTTTGCGGCGAGTTCGGCCTCCCGCCGTCCCGCACTGCCGCCGGCTGGGCCCCCTTGGCTTTCCTGGTCCGGCGCTGGCGCAGGATCGGCTGCGGGGCGGGGCTCAGGCCAGGCGGGTGCGGGTGGTGGTGGGGCGGGTGCGGCCCCGGGAGGTGGGGGTGGGGCGGGTGGGGCGGCGGTCGGGGCGGGGCTGGTCGCGGGTGGGGCGGGCGGCGAGGGCGGCTTTGAGGGCGCGGACGGCCAGCAGGACGGCGACGGCGGCGAGTTCGGTGGGTTCGGTGGCGCCGCGGCGGGCCGCGGCGAGCTGGCAGACCGAGCACCAGACCGCGCTGGCCCGGCCGCCGTCCGGGTAGTGCAGGGCGGGTGGCACCAGGTAGTGGCAGCCGCAGCTCTGGCAGACGAAGACCAGCGTCATTGGTGCACCACCCCCGAGCCCGCGCACACGGTGCACGGCGACCAGAAGGTGCGCCGTACGGGCTGCTGCCATCCCTGTCCGTCGGTCTCCACGGTGTGTTCGGTCTTCTCCGTGCCGCGAGCCCCGGCGCAGCCCGGGCAGGTCTGCTGCTCAGTCATCGGCCACCTCCAGGGCACAGACCGTAGCGTGCCGACCCCGGTGAGCGACAGCGATTCGCCGCCGGACCACTCGGAATTGCGGTTCACCGGCCGCGCACCCACCGCGCACGCCGCGCGCGGGCCGCATCGGCTGCGCGCCCCCGACCGCCCCGCGCGCCCCGACCGCCCTCCGACCGCCGACCGCCGACGCGCTGTCAGGAAGTCGGCCAGTCCGCCGGGGACGCCTCGACGTCGTTGCCGCGGACCCACACCGTGGAGACGCCGAGCAGCCGGCGCATCACCGCGAAGCCGCCTTCCCACCCGCCGGGCAGTCGCAGCCGCCCGGACCGGACGCTGCCCGCGCTGAACCGGGTGTCCGCACTCTCCAGCATGCCGGTCCAGCCGGGCAGGCCGAGTTCGGGGACGTTTCCGGTCAGGTCGGCCTGGACCGGAATCTCCAGTCCGTCGGCCAGCAGCAGGGCGGGGCCCCGGTACACGGGTGTGCTCATGTGTAGAGCCTGCGGGACCTGCCCTTACCTGCGCAAATCCCGCAATCCCGGCGGAGCCGGACACCCCGGCGCGACAACGGTCGGCCGACTGCTTGACGGACAGTCAGCTCGGTTGCGGCAGGCGCGTCCAGCACGGATCCGGGGCAGCGCGAAGCCGCTCAGCGCCTCGTCTGGTACCTGGTCAGGACCACGCCGCCGGGAAACGTCCGGGTCTCCAGCAGGTTCAGGTTCACCCAGCTGTCCAGCGCGGTGAAGAACGGCGTGCCGCCGCCCACCAGGACCGGGTGGGCGGCGATCACGTACTCGTCGATCAGTCCGGCCCGCATGGCCGCCCCGGCCAGCGTCGCGCCGCCGATGTTCATCGGGTCGCCGTCCTCGGCCTTGAGCCGGGTGATCTCGGCGATCGCGTCGCCGGTGACCAGGCGGGTGTTCCAGTCGACCTGGTCGATCGTCGAGGAGAACACCACCTTCGGCGTGTCCCGCCAGTTCCGCGCGAACTCGATCTCCGCCGGGGTGGCGTCCGGCTGCTGATCGCCGGTCGGCCAGTAGGAGCTCATCGTCTGCCACAGCTTGCGCCCGTACAGCGACAGGCCACTGGCCCGCTCGTGGTCGAGCCACCACTGGAACAGCTCGGGGCTCGGCGGTCCGCTCCAGCCGATGTCGTCGCCGGCGGCGGCGATGTAGCCGTCCAGCGTCAGGTTCATGCCGTAGATCAGTTTCCGCATGGCCCAGCCTTCCGTCCGTGGGCGTCACCCGGCGCCTGCACCGGCGCGGCGCGGAAATTCGTCGGTGCGCTTTTCCGGGCTCGCCGGTGGTCCTCGTGCTCGGGCTCAGCGTGGAGTACGCGGCCGGCACGGGCAAGCCGTCCGAGCCCGGACTCGTCCTGGCGAGGAAATGCGGCCAAGAAACGCCCAGGTCACGCGGGATCGACAGGTCACGAGCGGCGAGATTCTGTGCTCCCGGCAATCACCCTGGCGTAGCGCTTCGGGTCCTGCGCGGCCAGCCGCCGCAGGGCGGTGGCGGCCTGGGACTCGGGCGGGGTGCCGTCGTCCTGGAGGGTCCAGCAGAACTGGCGGGGGTGGTCGGGCGGACCGGGGTTTCCGGTGCCCTGGCCGGGGAGGGACCAGAAGGTGAGCTCGACGGTGTCGGGCGCGTCGGGGCTGGTGCCGATCCAGCCGCGTTCGGCGCCCCAGCGGCGCAGCAGGTCGGGTTGTTCGATCAGGGCGGCCTTGATCAGCCGGGCCAGCTCGCGGGCGTGCCACCTCCAGCGCGGGTCGGCCTCCGCCCGGGCGATCGCGGCGTCGTAGGCCGCGGCGTCGAAGCGGCGGGCCGGCGGGTCGAAGGGCGCGCGGCCGTTCAGGGTGCGGCGCCAGTTCTCCCAGACCACGTGCTCGCCGTCCCGTCGCACGGTGACGAAGAGCTCGCCGCAGCAGCCTCCGGCGCAGGTGGCTTCGGCGAGTTGGACCTCGTGCGGCTCCGCCCGGGCGTGCAGCCGGCCCTCGTCGAGCAGCAGTTCCGGGGTGAGCGCGGGGCCGTCGCGGAACAGGGTGGGGACGATCGGGCGGCCGTCGATGAGCACCCGGGTCTCCAGGCGGAGCCGTTCGACCGGGTCGGTGGCCACCACCTCGATCCGGATCGGCTCGGGGGTGGCGGGGTGCTCGAACGGGCCGCGGCCGGTACGGCGGATCCACCCGGCGCGCCGCCGCCGTAGCCGCTCGCGCTCGCGGCGGTAGGCGACGTGACGGGTCGCGGCGGTCAACGCGTCGAGGGCGGCGAGCAGTTCGCCGCGTCGGCCGGGTGGCCAGTCGAGCAGGACGGCGGTGCCGCTGGACAGGTCGAGGGCGAGCGAGAGCAGGGTGGCGGCGGTGTCGAGGGTGGGCGGCAGTTGGGCGGCGCGGGCGATGACGGTTTCGTAGAGCCGCCGTGCGTCGGGGTGAGTGAGCAGTTCGGTGGGGTCGTCGTGCGAGTGGGCGAGGCGGACCAGCAGGTGCGCGGCGACGGCGAGCAGTTCGGTGTCGGCGGGGTGGCGGTCGAGCAGTTCGGGCAGGCGGGAGGCCTCGGTGATCTCGCGGGCGGTGCTCGCGGAGAGCGGGAGGGTGGTGGGCAGGGCGCAGAGGGCGGGGCGGACGGCGCCGCGGTCGCCCGTCCAGAGGGCGTCGACCAGGGGCCGGAGGTCTTCCGGGTGGGCGCGGAGGGCGAGCGAGAGGACTGCGGCGGTGGGGCGGTCGAGCCGGTCGAGGGCGTGGACGGCCGGGGCTGCGAGCGGGCGGAGAGTGCCGAGCGCGAGCACGTCCGGCACGTCCGCCGGCTCGCCGAGGCGGCCGAGCAGGGCGATGCCGACGGCGGCGGCGGGCACGCTGGTGGCGGTGCGCACAAGTTGCCGCCCCAGCTCGCGGGCGGCCATCGCGTCGTCGAGAGCCAGCTGGTCGACGGCCGTCACGATGGCGCGCAGGTGACGAGTCGCCGGCCGGAGCCCGGCGAGGCGGTGGTGAACGGTGGTGGCGTCGTCCGGCAACGGGGTGAGGGCGGTGCGGACGGCAAGGACGACCTCGTCCATGGCGAGCCGCGACCGGTCGTGGTCGGCCACGGGGCCGGGCGGGGCGTGGCCGCCCCGGGGTGGGGCGGCGGCGCTGAGTGTCAGGCGGGCGTGGTCGTACAGGGCGGTCGGCGGGCGGCGGCCGGGGGCGCTCACCAGGTGACGTGGGACTCGATTCGGTGGCTCATGGCCCGCAGCCTGCCAGCCCGGCCGCCCCCTGTCGAACCATTTTCCGACGCTTCGTCGGATATCCGTCGAAAACGGGCCTCCGCTAACGGCCGCCGACCGTCCTGTCGCTGGTCAGCGGCCGCCGAGGCGGCGCTCCAGCTCCTTCAGGTAGCTGTCGCCGTAGGCGTCGGCGAGGTCGTCCAGGTCGATCATCGGGGGAATGTCGATGACGGGCTGGCGCTCGATCAGGAACGCCACGGTCTCGTGCACCACCTGGCCCTCGTCGGCCTCGGGGAGTCCGGTCCGGTCGAGCACGGTGTCGGTGACCCGGATCCGGGTGGCGGCCTCGGCCGCCCCCTCCTCGACCCGGACCAGGTACTCGCGGTCCCCCAGGGGCTCCACCCGGATGTCAGCTGCCATGGCGCAGGTCGTCCTTCCCTCGGTGCTCGGCCGTCGGGGCCGTGCCGTTGATGGGTGCCGACGCCGCGCGGCCGACCCGCCGGGCGCCGGGCGTCTCCACCTTACGACCTGCTCACCTCGTCTCCGTCCAGGCCCCGCGCCCCGGCGTGCGGACTTGACGACCTGTCGGCGTGCAGCGCGAGGTACGTCCGGCTGACGCCCGCCCTGGCGTGCGGGTCCTCGCGGTGGGCGAGGTGCAGCGGCACCGGCTTGTTGGCGCGGGCGAGGGTCTCGGGCGCGTCGAGCGGGAACATCCGGCGGCCGGGCGGGGCGGGGCCGTGGCGCAGCGAGGGGACCATCCGGCCGTCGCCGGCGAGCAGGCGGGCCAGGGTGGCCATGGCGGTGGCGCGCTGCTCCGCGTCCAGGTGCATCCGAACGGCGGTGAGCAGGATCAGGTCGTAGCGGTCGGCGCGGGCGGTGCGGCGGGGCAGGTGCGGGAGGGCGTCGTCGAGCCGGTCGATGGGGTGCTGGACGTGCCGGGCCCGCCCGAGTGCGCGGATCGGGGCGGTGGGTTCGACGGCGGTGACGCGGTGACGCGGTGGCCGGCGGCGGTGACGCGGTGACGCGGTGGCCGGCGGCGGCGAGGGCGGCGGCGTCCCGTCCGCTGCCGGCTCCCGTCGAGCACGGTGTCGGGCCCGGCCGGGAACGGATGGAGCACCTCGCGGTGGACCTCCGCGAAGCTCACGCTCTCGTACTGCTCGACCAGGGCTTCGGCGGCGTCGTCGGCGGTGCTGTCCATCGCGGGCAGGCGGGGGTCCATGGGGTCACTGTGCATACGGGGACGGTGGTCCACGGGGCCCGACGCACCGTCAACTCGCCTTCCCCGTGGGCTTCTCAGGGTTCAGCCGACGACGGCGACGGGGGCGTCCCAGGCGTTGCGGTCCACGGTGAGGGCGGCGCCGCCGTAGCTCTCCTTCTGGTTGACCTGGTACTGGTGGGCGCGGCGGTGGCCGGCGTAGAGGCCGGCGGCGAACGGGAAGCTGCCGGTGGTGTCGGCGGCGCCGTCGTAGCGGGCGTACCAGAGGGCGTCCGGCAGGTCGGGGGCGTTCGTGCCGGCGGCCTGCGCGATGCCGGCGGCGCTGGACGAGGCGAAGCCGTAGAACCCGGCCCAGTAGCCGGAGTTGTGCACGGCGCGGTTCCAGGACCGGGTGTAGGCGAGGACGGCGTCGGCGCAGCCGGTGTCGGCGGTGTTGTAGGCCTCGACGTCGAGGTAGAGGGTGCTGCCGACGCGCATGCCGAGGGCCGCGGCCTTGGCGACGGCGTCGTTGCCGTCGCTGGTGCCGAGCGTGGTGGCGGTGTCGGCGGTGATCTTCTCGGGGCTGCTGCCGGTCTGGCACGGGGGCTGCGCGCCGACGTACAGCGGAACGAGTTTCCAGCCGGTGGCGCTGACGGAGCTGACCCAGCCGGCGGTGAGCTGGTGGCGAGTGGGGGTGCGGTGCAGGTGTCGAAGGCGAGGCCGGTGAAGGTCGAGGGTGTGGTGCCGGGCTTGGCGGCGGGTGCGGCGTTGCCGGCGGGCGCGGGGGTGCTCGCGGAAGCGGAGGCCGGGGCGGATCCGGAGGGCGCCGCGGAGGCGGAGGCCGAGGGGGACGCCGGTCCGGACGCGGATGCCGATGGGGAGGCGGAGGCGCTGTCACCGGGCGCGGGCGTGGCGTCGGTGCCGGTGGGGGCGCTCGCGGCGGGTTCGGCGGCGTGCGGGGCGGGGTGGTCCTTGGTGGTGGCGGCGAGGGCGGCGACCCCGCTGCCGATCACCAGCACGGTGGCGGCGGAGAGCAGGACGGCGCGGCGGCCCCGGGGGCGGCGGGGTGTGGTGCGGGCGCGGCGGTGCGACACGGGATCTCTCCAGGTGGAACGGGGTGGAGGGTGGGGGCGCGGCGGGAAACGATCACCGCGGGTGGCGCACACCCTAACCGGTGGCCGGTAAACGCTTTCCCAATCCTTTCCCAACCCCGGGCGGAACCGGGCGGCGCCTAGGATGTGGGGTGAACAGTCCTAGTCGAGCGCGGGGCGGCCGCGGCGGAGGGAGCTCCGATGGAGTTGGCGGGCCTCGATCCGGAGAGCGGCGAGTCCGGTGACGGCGAGGAGGGCGGCCGTCGGCGTCGCGGGCAGGGCGAGCTGGCGACCGAGGTGCTGACGGTGCTGCACGGCGCGCCGGGGCCGGTGACGGCGTCCTGGGTGCAGGAGCAGCTGGGCGGCGAGTTGGCGTACACCACGGTGATGACGATCCTGTCGCGGCTGCTGGCGAAGCAGGCGGTGGTGCGCAGCCGGGCGGGTCGGGCGTACGTGTGGTCGGCGGCGGCGGACGCGGCGGGGCTGACGGCCCGGCGGATGCGCCGGCTGCTGGACACCGAGCCGGACCGGGACGCGGTGCTGGCGAGTTTCGTGACGGCGTTGACGCCGCAGGACGAGCAGTTGCTGCGCTCGCTGCTGAACGTGACGGACCCGCCGCAGGACGGCGCGGGCCCGGGCAGCGGGCGGTGATCGATGGGCTTCTTCGTCTTCCTTCCGCTGGTGCTGCCGTTGACGTCGTGGCCGATCGCGCGGCTGGCCGAGCACCATCTGCACCCGCGCAACGCGGTGCGGCTGCTGAGCTGGATCGGCGTGTCGATGGCGGTGTGCAGCACGCTGGCGCTGGGGCTGTTGTTCGTGGTGGGCACCGCGCAGATTCCGGGCAACCCACTGCCCGACAGCTGGTCGGACCCGGAGATCCGTACGGCGGTGCCGTTCCACGAGGAGGTGGGTACGGCCGCGGTGATCGGTCTGGTGACGGTGTTGACGGCGTGCTCGCGTTCGCTGCGCCGCCATCTGCGGATCCGGGCGCGTGCCCAGCGGGCGCTGGCGCCGATGCCGCTGGATTCGGATCTGGTGGTGCTGCCGGACGCGGAGCCGTACGCCTACGCGGTGCCGGGGGTGCCGGGCCGGGTGGTGGTCTCGACGGCGATGATGGATTCGCTGGACGCGGACGAGCAGCGGGCGCTGTTGGCGCACGAGCGCTCGCATCTGGCGAACCGTCACCACCGTTTCCTGTTGGCGGCGCAGTTGGCGAGTTGTGTGAATCCGTTCCTGCGGCCGTTGCAGAAGGCGATCAGCTATGCGACGGAGCGGTGGGCGGACGAGGAGGCCGCGGGTTCGGTGGGTGACCGGCGGCTGACCGCCCGCGCGGTGGCCCGGGCGGCGCTGGTCACCCGTTCCGCCGGGCCGTCCCCGTCGTTCGCGGCCTTTGCTGCCCCGGGTCCGGTTCCCCGCCGGGTGACGGCGCTGCTCAGCCCGGCGCTCGGCCTGTCCTGGCCGCCGCCGGCCAGTCCGGCCGGTCTGGCGGCGATGGTCGCGGCGGCGGGAACGGCCGCCTCGGCGGTCTTCGCGCTGAACGCGGCGGTGGCCCTGCTCCTGTTGGTGAAGGCCGCCACTCCCTGGTAGCACCTGTCGTTGACCGACGCGACGGCCCCCGCCGCTTGGCGGGGGCCGTTCCTCGTTCCGGTCGGGTTGCCGGGGCTGTCAGTCCACGCAGGGCACTCCCCCGGCCTTGACCGGCGGGCCCTGCATCTGGAGCGTCGCGCCGGGGTCGGCGGCGGGTGCTCCGCTTGTGCCGGGGGCGGTGTAGTCGGTGCCGAGGGTGAGTTGGACGTGGCCGGCGGCGATGCCCGTCCCGGCGGTGGCGGTGGCGCCGTAGCGGGCGGCGATCTGTTCGGCGGCGTCCTTGGCCCCGGCGCCGTACTTGACGGTGGTGGTCTTGGGTTTGGTGTCGGCGGTGGTGACCTTCCCGGCCCGGTAGCCGAGCGCGACCAGCGCCTTGGACTCGTCCCCCGCCGCGCCGCCGACCGGCGAGCCGTTGACGACGTCCACGGTGGTGTTGGCGGCGTCGGCGGGCGGCGCGGCGCTGGGCGCGCCGCTGCCGGCGGGGGGTGCGCCGCTGCCGGCGGGGGGTGCGCCGCTGCCGGCGGCGGGCGCGGGGTCGGTGGCCTGGCCGAACAGCTGCTTGACGATGCGCCGCAGCTTGGCCGGGTCGACCTGGTTGACCTCCTGGCCGCCGATGTTGGCGAACTTGTCGATCGGCAGGGTGTTGAACTCGACGTTTCCGCCGGTGAGGTTGGGCGCCTGCTGGGCGAAGTCGAGGATCTGCCAGTCGTCGTCTATCACCACGTCCTTCTTGACCACGTCGAGCAGCGCCTGCATCTTGCCCAGGTCGTCCATCACGCCCTGCTGCTTGAGCTTGTACTCGACGGAGGCGATGAAGGCCTGCTGGCGATGGGTGCGGTCGAGGTCGCCGTTGGTGAGGTTGTGCCGCTGGCGGACGAAGGACAGCGCCTGGGCGGCGTCCAACTGGCTCTCTCCGGCGGGCAGTTGCAGGCCGGTGCCGCCGCCGGGCCGGACCACGTTGCCCTTGCTGTCGGTGACCCGGGAAACGATCGGGTCGTTGACGGGCTTGTTCAGGCAGACGGTGATCGGCTGGAGCGCCTTGGCGATGTCGTAGAAGCCGAGCAGGTTGACCTCGGCGAAGTGGTCGATCGGGATGTCGAGCAGCTTCTGCACGGTCTGGATGGTGGCCGAACGCCCGGCTTCCCGGCTCTGGTGCTCCAGGTCCGCGCCCTTGACGCCCTTGGCGCGCAGCTTCTGCTCGGCGGCCTCCTTGGCGTACCCGTACGCCTCCTTGACCTTGTGCATCTTGCCGTCCGCGCCGTACGTCTGCACCCAGTCGTCGCGTGGGATGGACACCGCCTGCACCTTTCCGCTGGGCGGGATGTGCAGCACGATCAGCGAGTTGGTGTTGTAGCCGCCGATCTCGCTGGATCCGGCGTGCAGTTCGTCCTGGACGAACTCCTTGGGCAGGTCGTTGCCGTCCATGTCCTTTCGGCTGTCCAGGCCGATCAGCAGGAGGTTGATGGACTTGTCGAGGTGCTTGGGGGCGTTCTTCTTCGCCTCGTCGAGTGCGTGCGAACGCGTGACGGCGTTCAGGTTGTTGACGGTGTACCAGGCGAAGCCGCTGACGGACAGCACGGCCAGCGAGACGCCGCAGGCGACGGTGCGGCCGGCGATCACCAGCGGGGCGGTGCGGGACGCGCGGATGCCGGTCCGCCGGGTACTACGCTGCTCAGCCATGGTGGGCCTTCCGGGTGCGGCGGGTGCGGACGGCGGCGGCCAGCAGCGCCGCGGCCAGGGCGGCGGTCATCGGCCAGAACTGGCCGCTGACCAGCTTCAGGCCCTGGGTGGCGAGCCCGGCGCCCCGGTACTGGTCGCCGCGCGCCAGGTAGTCGACGGCGCAGGCCACCGTCAGCGTGACGACCGGCGCGCCGCTGACGATCCACCACCAGCCGCGCCGGGTCGCGACCAGTGCGGCCATCGCCGCGCCCAGCACCGCGCACGTCGCGTACAGCCAGCCGAGTCCGGCGCCGAACAGTTCGTCGGCCAGCGCCCCGAGCACGGGCAGGCCGAGCGCCGGCAGCACCGCGGGCATCCGGTTCGACGCCGCGGCCGTCGGCCGGCGACGGTCGGACCGCCGCGCGGCCAGCACCCGCCCGGCGGCCGGGCGCTGCTGCTCCGCTCGCCGTCGCTGTTCCGGGGCCCGCTGCCCGCCGTCCGGGCGGTAAGCGTTTTCCGGGTCCTGCCGGGGCGGGCGGTAAGCGCTTTCCGGTTCCTGCCGAGGCGCGCGGTAAGCGCTTTCCGATTCCCGCCGAGGTGCGCGGTAAGCGCTTTCCCGTTCCCGTCTCGGCGAACGGTAAGCGTTTTCCGATTCCCCCCGGGGCGCGCGGTAAGCGCTTTCCGATTCCCGCCGCGGCGAACGGTAAGCGTTTTCCGATTCCCCCCGGGGTGCGCGGTAAGCGCTTTCCCGTTCCCGCCGGGGCGGACGGTAAGCGCTTTCCCGCTGCCTTCCGGCGCGCTGACCCGGCACGGGGCGCTCGTTCGGTTCGGGGGTCGGCGCGGCCGCCTGCTGCCCGTACTCGTCCCGCCGCAGCGGCGTTCCGCTGCGCGAGCCCGCTGGCCTTCGCCCCGTCATCGTCACCCCTTGTCCACTGCCACGTCGTCGGCGCGACGTTCTACCGGTCCGGTCTGACAGACGCGCACCGGACGCCGCCCGGTTCCTCTACACGCATGTAGAGGTTGGAGCGAAGCATACAAATCCGTTCCGGGTACGTAAGCTCACCCACAGGTCGTCGCGGCGGGCCGCCCGTCGCGGGCGACACCTGGCAGAACGCGGCAGGCCGTCGGCAGGACACGGCCGCCGGCCGGCGACGGACCGCCGGCCGGGCCGCGGATCCGAACAGAAGGAGGCCCGGCGGTGGCGGAGCGCGGCGCGAAATGGCCGTGGGCGGTACTGGCCCTGGCGGTCCTCGCCATCTGGCTGTACGAGCGCGGCGACGACTCCGCGTCCACATCCGCCGCCACCCCGCCCGCGGCCTCGGCGAGCGGCTCGACCGGCGCCTCGGCCCCGGGGGCGCCCAGTCCTTCCTCCACGCCGCGCAGTTCGGCCGACTACGCGCCGCCGCGGTTCGCCCCGGAGGTGCGCAAGTACGCCGACGAGGCAGGGGTGGATCCGCAGCTGCTGATGGCGATCCTGTTCAACGAGTCGTACAAGCCGCACGGGCCGGACGTCGAGCGGGCCTGGCAGAAGATGAAGCCGGAGGCCTCGTTCGGCGTCGCCAACATGCACCGCGCCGCGTATGAAGAGTGCAGCAAGGGCCGCCCGTTCGCCGACCGGCCGTGGGAGGACCTGCCGGACGACCCGGCGCTGGCGGTGCGGGCGGCCGCCTGGCACCTGCACGACCTGGGGGCGCAGCTGCCCGCGAAGTGGTCGGCGTCGTACAACCGCAACGAGTTGATGGCGCTCGGCTACAACACGGGTGCGGGCAACATGCTGGCGTTCGCGCGCGGCGCGCACCCGGGCCCGGAGGCCCGCTCGTACCTGGACCGGCTGCACGACAACTGGGACAAGTCGGCTGCGGCGATTGCTTCTTGAGGCTGCCTCAGATACGGGCCGCCTGTTCCAGTTCGGCGAGCGGGTAGGGCGTCAGTTTGCTCTCCCTCAGCACGCGGCGGTGGAAGTCGTCCAGCACCACGGCGGTCGGGGCGTGCCGGTCGAGCAGGGCGGCGGCGGGTTGGGGCACGGTGGTGGGGCGGTGTCCGGCGAGCCAGTCGCGCAGGAATTCGGTGCGGTCGGTGTCGCCGCGGTAGCGGTCCACCAGGTGGTACTGGAGCAGGTGGCCGGCGGTGTAGTGGCGGTCGTAGCCGCGGTGGTCGGCGAGGAAGCGGCGCTCGGCGGGGGTGAGGTCGAAGCGGGTGCTGAGGGCGAGGCCGAAGTCGGCGAAGGCGATCTGGTGGCCGTCGGTGAGCACGTTCTTGAAGTGCGCGTCGAAGTGCAGGAAGCCGCGTTCGTTCATGAACCGCGTGCCGCGGGCGAGTTCACCGGCTGCCCAGTGGTGCGGGGTGCCGGTGTGGTCGGGGTGGTGGTGCAGCCAGTCGGCGAGGGTGTGCGGGAAGTGTTCGAGGAACAGCACCAGGCTGTGGGTGGCGCCGGCGAGGGCCTCCAGCCGCCTGCGCACGGCCGGGTGCCCGTCCCAGTGGGTGACGGCCCCGTCGAGTCCGCCGAACTCGTCCATGAAACCGGCGGGCGGGGTGTCGGGCAGAACCCGCCAGTGGTACATCAGCGGGAAGCTCTCCTGGGCGCGGTCGAGCACCCAGTGGGTGGTGAGGGTGTGCGCGGCGAGTTCGCGCCAGGTGCCGAAGCCGGCGGAGCCGATCCCGTACTGGTAGAACCCGGGCAGCTCGAAGAGATTGGCGGTGCTGCGGACGTTGCGGGCCTCCAGTTCCAGGTCGGTGAGCGGCACCCGTTTGACGAACACCCGGACCCCGTCGATCTCCAGCGTGCCGGCCCGCCCGCCGATCCCGGAACCGCTGGGCGCCCACGCGCCTGCGGCGGCGAGCAGGTGGCCCAGCTGCCGGTCGCCGAGCAGGGCGAGCGCGGTGGCGGCCGTCCCGTACGTCCTGATCCGCGCGTCGGTCGTCGGCTCCTCGGCGTGACGCATCGACAACTCCCTCGTCCGGCACCCCCGTCCGCCCGAGCCTACCGCCGGAGGGTGCACCACTTCAGCGGAGGGCGGCCGGTCAGTGGTGCCAGGCCTGGCCGCCGGTGTTGTGGATGAACCGCTGCAGGGCCTTGATCGTGGTCAGGTACTCCTCGTCGGAGATGCCCGCGTGGCGCTCCGCCCACAGTTCGTCCTGGAGGGCGGCGGCTTTGCTGAACTGCGCCCGGCCCTCGGGGGTCAGGGCGAGCCGGCCGTCGGACTCGGTGGTCCAGCCGCGCTCGACGGTCACCTCGATCTCGGCCTCCATGGCGTCCCGTCCGGCGTCGAGGTAGCCGTGCAGCAGGTCGGTCACCTCGGTGCGGAGGCGCGGCCCGTCGGGGTTGGCCAGCTGGGCGAGCACCCACCACTGCGGCTGGGTGAGGCCGAGTTCGGCCAGCGCGCCGCGGGTGCGGGTGACGACGGCCTTGTAGGCCGCCCAACTCCAGTAGCCGATGGGCTGCTTGATCAGTTCGGCGTCGCTGTGGGTGTACTCCATGGCCGGACCCTCCCGGTCTCGTCGATCACTGCGGTGCACCCGAGCCTAGAAGTTCAAGCGCGCTTGAGGTCAAGCCCGGCGCTGGCCTCTTCCCCTAAACTGACTCACCGTCAACTCCCTGCCAGCGGAGGGTCATCAGTGTCCGAAGACCTGCTCATCGCCAAGATCAGCCACGGTTTCGACCACCTCGACGCGGACGGCGACGGTCTGCTGACCGGGCAGGACCACGTCCTGATGGGCCGGTCGGTGGCACGTTCGCTCGGGCACCCGGCCGGATCGCCCCAGGAGGAGCGGATCGTGGACGCGTACCTGGCGATCTGGCGCGAGGTGCATCTGCCCCAGCTGCCCGCCGGGGCAGGCGCGATCGGGCGGGCGCAGTTCCTGGAGTCCACGCTGGCGCTGGCGGACGATCCGGCGGCGGCCGAGGCGGTGCTCGGCGGGCTGGCCCGGGCGTTCCTGGCGATCGCGGATGCGGACGGCGACGGGCAGTTGGACGCCGACGAGTTCTTCGCCTTCCAGCACGGCCACTTCCCGCAGTTGCGGCGCATCGACGCGGACGCCGCGTTCGCCCACCTGGACCGGGACGGTGACGGCGCGCTGTCGGCCGAGGAGTTCGTCACCGCGATCGTCGAGTACTGGAGCAGCCGCGACCCGCAGGCGCCGGGGAACTGGTGGACCGGCAGTCCGCAGGGCAATCCCGACCCGACCACGCTCTGATCCGACGCGCGGCCCAACGGCACTGCGGTGGACCGCTGTTGACCACCCTTCGGACGATTTGACCGGGCGGCGGGCTCCGGGCAGCCTGGCGGTCATGACAGATCTGGATCTCGCGGGGTGGGTGGCCCGGATCGACGCCGAGACGGCCGGCGCCGGGGACCTGCATCGGATCGCGCACGCGCAGCGCCTGGCACGGGAGTTGACCGAGCTGGGTCACCGTCTGGTGGAGCACTACCTCGCGGCGGCGGACCCGACCGGGGCGGCTGAGGCGACCGAGGCGGCCGAGGCCCACTCCGAGGAGGTGCGGGCGGCGGAGGACCAGGCGGACGCGCTGCTGGACGAGGCGCGGCAGCGGGCCCAACGGCTGGGCCACCGCGAGACCAACAGCGGCCACCTGCTGCTGGCGCTGACGGCGGTGGACGACGCGGCGCCGACGGTGCTCGCGGGGCTGGGGGTCTCGCCGGAGGCGCTGGAGTCGGCGATCGCGCAGGCCTGGGAGGGCCACGCGTGGTGGCGGTTCCCGGTGCCGCCCGGCGACTTCCCGCCGCTCGCCCGGAGCGCGGCGGAGGTGTACGAGCGGATCACCGAGCCGTCGGCCGGGGCGGGTCTGCTGACGGAGCGGCTGCTGCTGAGCGTCCTGCAGAACGACACCCGGGGCCCCGGCCGGCCCGCCCTGCACACGCTGGGCCTGACCATCCGGCAGGTGTACCGCGAGCTGACCCGCCGCCTGGCCGCCGCCTGACCCGGCGCCCCGTGGCAGCGGCGCCCCCGTGGCAGCGGCGACGCGTCCTCCCGCACGGCGTTGTAGCTGCGGGACGCCGTGGCGGTGAACGGGCAGACTGGGGAGCATGATGGCTTCTCACGGGCAGGGCCCGGTGGATCACAACGAGGCGCACGATGCCGCCCTGGGCGGCCGATTGAACTGGCTGCGGGCGGCGGTGCTGGGCGCGAACGACGGCGTGGTGTCGACGGCGGGCCTGGTGGTGGGCGTGGCGGGCGCGAACGCCAGCTCCAGCGAGTTGCTGACGGCGGGCCTGGCGGGCCTGCTGGCGGGTTCGCTGTCGATGGCGGCGGGCGAGTACGTGTCGGTGAGCACCCAGCGGGATGCCGAGCAGGCGGCGCTGGCGCTGGAGCGGAGGGAGCTGCACCACACGCCGGAGGCGGAGCTGGTGGAGCTGACGGGCCTGTACGAGGCGAAGGGCCTGGACCCGGAGCTGGCGCACCAGGTGGCCGTGCAGCTGACCGCGCACGATGCGCTCGCGGCCCACGCGGAGGCCGAACTCGGCATCGATCCGAACGAGTTGACCAATCCCTGGCATGCCGCGTGGGCGTCCTTCGCGGCGTTCACGGTGGGTGCGCTGTTGCCGCTGCTGGCGATCGTGCTGCCGCCGCCCACGCACCGGGTGTGGATCACGGTGGTGGCGGTGCTGGCGGCCCTGGTGGTGACGGGCTGGGCGAGCGCCCGCCTCGGCGGCGCGGACCCGCGCCGGGCGGTGGTGCGCAACGTGGTGGGCGGTGGCATCGCGATGGGCGTGACGTACGCGGTCGGTGCGATCCTGGGCGCGTCCACGGGCTGAGCCGCAGCGCACGCCGGAGGCCTGTCCTCGAACCCGCGCCGCGGCCCTGCGGCGTCCGGCGCGTGCTCTCGGTGCGGACAGGCCCGAGGGGCCCGTGCCGCGGTGTTCGCGGCGCGGGCCCCTCGGTGAGCGGTCAGTAGCGCAGGTCGGCGGCGATCCGGCCGGCGTCGGAGAGGGTGCCGTCGGGGACGAAGCAGACGTCGGCGCCCGCGTCCAGGGCACGTTCGATGACCTCGTCGACGATGTCCTCGCGGGCGCCGGGCTCGTCCGCCTCGGCCGGGACCAAGTGGTCGCCGTCGTCGCGGACGGTGGTGCGGAGGTTCTCCTCGACCACCAGCAGGGCGATCCGGCCCTCGTTGACGGTCTGCCAGACCTCGTCCAGGCCGGCCGCGAAGGCCTTGCGGCCGCGGGCCTTGTCGAGCTGGGCGAGCGCGGTGGAGATCTCCTGGTCGGCGTGGGCGCGGACGGCGGACTCGATCACCTGGCGGACCTTCTCGGCGCCGGCCTGGGCGAGGCCGCCGTGCGGGAGCTGGGCGGTGGATTCCTTGGTGATCGGGCCGACGGCGTCCAGCAGGGCGAGCGCGGGGGCGTCGCCGACCACGAACAGCGGGCGGGGGTCGGCGGCGAGCACCTTGCCGATCTCGATGTCGGCCTGCCGCAGGAAGGTCTTGGTCTCCTCGTCGCGGAAGGTGCTGGGGGTGTCGCCGATCTGCTCCTGGCGCTCCGGGTCGGGGTTGTCGTACTCCCGGATCAGCGGGAAGCCGTAGCCGGTCTCCTCGGTCACCCGTTCCTCGGTGCCGCCCCACAGCACCACCCGGTCGGCGGCGACGGCGAGCACCCAGTGCGGGCGTTCGGCGATCTGCGCGGCGACCAGGTTGCGGGTCAGGAAGGTGTCGGACAGGACCACCCGGGCGGCGGCGGTACGGCCGAGTGACCACACCTGGTGCTCGCCGGGCGCGACGAGGATCGCCAGTCCGTCCTCGGCGTGCACCAGGTCGACCTCGGTGACGGCCTGGTCGAGCTGCCCCAGCACGTCGATCCGGACGGCGCGGTCGACCTTGGGGTCGGCCTGGACCCTCTCCTTCGCCTCGGCCACCAAATTGCGCAGCCGGACCGGGTCCTGTGCGTTGTCCGGCTCCCGCCGGTGCGTGGGCATCAGGATCGACACCGCCGGGTACGGGCGCGGCCGGCGCAGCTCGGCGAGGACGGCGGGGCTGAGGGCGGGGTGCATGGAGACCCTTTCCGAAGGCGGTTCGGCCTTCTGTGCGTGGACGCGCGAAGCCTGTGTTTCTGCTCCCGAATGTCCCAAATGTACCCATCTGCCCTTCGGCACGTCCCCCCGATGGCCCGCCCGACACGCCGTGTTCGGCCGTTCCCGGCGCCCGCCGCTCAGCCGCGTCCCTCGGCGAGGCGACCGGCGGCGAGGCGACGGGCGGCGAGGCGACGGGCGGCGAGGTGGGCGGCGACGGCGCCGAGTGCGCCGAGGGTGTAGCCGAGCAGGTCGGAGGGGTCGAAGGTGGTGCCGAGGACGAGCCGGGCCAGGCGGCTGTGCGAGCCGAGCGTTTCGGGGACGCCGGTGAGCTGGAACAGTTCGACGGCCCAGCTGGCGGCGAGCGCGACGGCGCCGGCGGTCCATGGCCGCAGGCGGGGTGCGGCGGCCATCAGCAGTGTGTGCAGCAGCGCGGTGTAGAGCGCCCCGCCGAGCAGCGCCCCGGCGGCGGACGGCAGCAGTCCGGGGGCGAGCAGACCGAGTGCGACGACGGCCACGGCGGCCAGCGACCAGCCGACCCGGTGCCAAAGCTGATGTCCCGTCAACTTACTAACATGCAAAGAATTTTGGCGCTCGGGAGGGAACGGAGGCCGGGGCGGGTGCGGGTCGCTGGTGCGCATCCGCACAGCCCATCACACGGGTCGGTCGCGGGTGCGGCCGGGCCCGGCCCTACGGTGGGGGCATGCGGACCATCGAGTTGACCTGCGCCCCGGCGCTGGACCGGGCGGTGCGGACGGTGTGGCGGCAGTTGGCCGACGGCGGGGTGGACTCGCTGGCGGACAACCCGCATCCGGCGCACCGGCCGCACCTGACGCTGGCGGCGTGCGGGGCGATCGAACCGGAGCGGCTCGCCGGGCTGGGTGAACTCCTGGCCGGCGCACTGCCGTTGGAGGTGCGGTTCACCGGCCTGCTGTCCTTCGGCGCGCGCAGCCGGCGGCGGGTGCTGACCTGGGGCGTGGTGCCCGGCCCGGCGCTGGTGGAGCTGCACCGCGAGGTGTGGCGACTGCTGGCCGACGTCCCGGATCCCGATCCGCGGTATCTGCCGGGCCGTTGGATGCCGCACCTGGGCCTGACCCGTCGCCTGGAGCCGGACGCTCTCGCGCTGGCGCACGAACTGCTGGGCCGCCACCCGGACGTGACCGGAACCTTCGACGCGGCGAGGACGTTCGACTCCGAGACCCAACTCACCGTCCCGTTGCCGACGGTGGCTGCGCCGGGCGCCTGACGACCGGCCTGCCACGGGCTCCGGAACGCGCTGCGGCTTCCGCGTCGAACGCGCCGCCGCTCCCCCGCCGAACGCCCTGACCTCCCCGGCGTACGCCCCTTGCCCTGGTGAAAGACGCTTCCCTGGCGGGGCCGGGTTTGGTTGACTTCCGGTCATGACCTCCCGTGTGTTCGAGACCGTGCCGCCCGACCCGATCGCCTACCTGGATCGACTGGCCGTCTCGGATCCCGGTCTCGACTACAAGGCGACGATGCTCACGGCGCTGGCCGCCGAGTGCGGTCACACCGTGGTGGACCTGGGGTGCGGCCCGGGCACCGATCTGGCGGCGCTGGCCGAGGTGGTCGGCGCCGAGGGCACCGTGTACGGGGTGGATCACGACCGGGAGGCGGCCGACGCGGCCACCGACCGGACGGCGCACCTGTTCCAGGTCGCGGTGCGGCTCGCCGATGTGCACGACCTGCCGCTGGCGGACGCCAGTTGCGACCGGGCGCGCGCCGACCGGGTGCTCCAGCACGTCGCGGATCCGGCGCTCGCCCTGCGCGAGGCCCACCGGGTGCTGCGTCCCGGCGGTCTGCTGGTGCTGGGCGAGCCGGACTGGGGCACCCTGACCATCGACCACCCGGAGCCGTCGCTGACCGCCGCGTACACCCGGTACGTCACCGACCACGCGGTGCGCAACGCCCGGATCGGCAGCCAGCTGCCGCGGCTGGCCGCGGAGGCCGGCCTGGAGGTGGTCGACGTCCACCCGCTCACGCCGGTCTTCCGCGAGGTGGCCGCCGCCGACCGGGTCCTCGGGCTGCAGCGGGTCACCCACCGCGCCGTCGCCGCGGGCTACCTCTCCCCCGCCGACGCCGACCGCTGGCTCGACCACCTGGCCACCGGCCCGTTCCTGGCCACCGTCACGTTCCACGTCGTCACCGCCCGGGCCTGACGGGGCCGGCTTTCAGGCGCGGCCGAGGGCCCGGTCCACGGTGATCTCGATGACCACCCGCTCCGGGTTCTCCCGGGGCGGGCGGTAGCGCTCGGCGTAGCGGCGTTCGGCGTCGGCGACGGAGGCGGCGTCCTGGCGGATCACGGCGCGGCCTTCCAGGGTGGCCCAACGTGCCCGGTCCACCTGGCAGATGGCGACCCGCTGGCCGGCCTCGCCGGCGGCCAGCACGTTGCGGACCTTTCGGCTTTCCCGGCTGCTGATCACCCGGGCGATCCCGGTTTCGGGGTCGAAGGTCGCGCCGACGGGCACCACGTGCGGGGTGCCGTCGGGGCGCAGCGTGGTGAGGGTGCACAGCTGGTACTCGCGCCAGAAGGCGAGGTAGGCGGGGTCGAGGTTGTGGATGTCGTGTGCCATGTCGGCATGGTACGGCGGACCCACTGGGTGGGGTGCGGGCCGGGCCCGGTAGCGTCGTCGCTGGTGGGGGCGGTCCCTGTCGGGTGTGGCGCGGTGGCGGAGGGAGTCCGGGGTGGCGACGGCGGAGGTTCGGGAGAGCGGTCAACTGTCCTTTTCCGCACGGCAGTTCGCGGTGAGTGGTTTCGCCTCGCGGCCGGACGCGGAGGGTCCGAAGCGGCGCGGGAAGCTGCTGCGGGAGCGGGTGCCGCTGCCGTCGCATGCCGGGCTGGTGCTGTCGGCGGCGCGGCCGGAGGTGGTGGCGGCGGTGGAGTCGGCGAACGCGGGCCGGCTGCCGCACCTGGTGCCGCTGCGGATCGGGCGGATGGCGGCGTCACCGTTCGCGTTCCTGCGCGGTTCGGCCGGCCTGATGGCGCACGACCTGGCGACCACACCGGTGAGCGGGGTCACCGCGCAGCTGTGCGGGGACGCGCACGCGGCGAACTTCGGCCTGTACGGGGACGCCCGGGGCCAGCTGGCGCTGGACCTGAACGACTTCGACGAGACGGTCGTCGGCCCGTGGGAGTGGGACCTGAAGCGCCTGGTGGCGAGCCTGGTCCTGGCGGGCCGCCAGCTGGGCGCGGACGAAACCGCCTGCCGGCAGGCGGCGTTCGACGCGGCGGCGACGTACCGGCGGACGGTGCGGCGGCTGGCGAAGTTCCCGGCGCTGGACGCGTGGAACGCCTGGGATGCCATCGCGGAGCACCAGTTGGTGGAGTTCGCGGAGGCGCACGAGCTGAGCGAGGTGCTGGCGGCGGTGTCGGCGAAGGCGTTGCGCAACACCGGCGCGAAGTTCGCGGCCCGCTCCACCGTCCGCACGGAGGACGGGGGTTGGCGGTTCGTTGCGGCGCCGCCGATCCTGTCCGAGGTGACGGACCGTCAGGCTTCTTTGACAGCGGGCGCGTTGTCCTCGTACCGCGACACGGTGCCGGCGGAGCTGCACCCGCTGCTGGACCGTTTCCAGGTGCAGGACGTGGCGTTCCGGGTGGTGGGCACGGGCAGTGTCGGCACCCGCTCCTACGTGGTGCTGCTGACCGACCGCAGGGGCGGGCCGCTGGTGCTCCAGGTGAAGGAGGCCCGCCCGTCGGTGCTGCTGCCGCACCTGGTGCGGGCCGGTTTCCCCGTCCCGGCGGAGGGCGGCCACGAGGGCCGCCGGGTGGTGCTCGGCCAGAAGCGCATGCAGGTGGTGTCGGACCCGCTGATGGGCTGGACCACCGTCGCCGGACTCCCGTACCAGGTACGCCAGTTCCGCAACCGCAAGGGCAGCGTCGATCCGGCCGCCCTGACCCCCGCCCAACTCGACGACTACGCCCGCCTCACCGCCGCGCTCCTCGCCCGCGCCCACGCCCACACCGCCGACGCCGCCCTCATCGCCGGCTACTGCGGCAAGGACGACGGCCTCGACGAGGCCCTGGCCGCCTTTGCCGTCACCTACGCCGACCAGTCCGAATCCGACCACGCCGCCCTCCTCACGGCCATCCGCTCCGGTCGCCTCCCCGCCGAGAGCTGACACCGGGGTGGGGACTCCGCGGGGCCCTGCACCATGCACAATGGGCGCATGCGGGTACGAACGGTGCGGGTAGCGGAACTGTCGGCGCTTCAGGAGATCGAGCGGGCCGCCGGCAGGTGGTTCCATGAGGTCGGGATGGCGGAGATCGCGGAGGACGAGCCGCTGTCGGTCGGGGAGTTGGGGCGGTTCGTCGAGGCGGGGCTGGCCTGGGTGGCGGTGGACGGCGAGGACCGGCCGGTGGCGTATCTGATCGCCGAGCGGGTGGACGATGCGCTGCATGTGGAGCAGGTGTCGGTGCATCCGGATGCGGCGCGTCGGGGTGTCGGGCGGGCGTTGCTGGAGCATGCGGCGCAGGTGGCGCGGGCCGAGGGACTGCCGGCGGTGACGCTGACGACCTTCGCCGAGGTGCCGTGGAACGCGCCGTACTATGCCCGTTGCGGGTTCCGGCCGGTGCCGGAGGAGTTGCTCGGTCCGCAGCTGCGCGAGGTGCGGGCGCGGGAGGCGGAGCACGGGTTGGACCGCTGGCCGCGGCTGGCGATGCGCCGTACTCTCTGAGCCACCCGGTGGCCCTGCCCGGCCGCCGGTGGCTGCCACCCGCCCCGGCGCCCGGGGCGGCCGGACATGGGAGGGACTGGGCCTGGTCACGCGCGGAACGGCACGGCTGCTGGTGGGCAACAGCGGTGAGGGGCCCCTGGAGTTGACGGTGGAGCCGTGGGCCGAGACCTGCTGGATCCCACCGGGCCGGACGTTCGCGGTGATCACCCACGCGCCGGACGAGGACGGGCGGTGGCCGGGCACGAACAGCCCGCACCAGCCGTTCGGGATCGACTGTCGGCCGGATTCGGTCACGGTGTGGCCGTACGGCAGTTGTTACCACCTGACCGACGCGGCGGGCGCACCGATCGATGGCGCCGACTGGGACTGCCCGGAGCGTCCGCCGGCCTGCCGAGCATGGCCCGGGTTGCGCGAAATCCCCTGGCCGGACGGGCTGTCGGCTTGTCATGATCGTCAGCATGAACGTGCTCTCCCCCACCCTGCTGCTCGCGCCCCGGATCAACGAGACCGGCCTTCAGCTGCGCACGGCCGCCGGCCGGCGCGGGCTGCGGGCGTTCACGGCATCCTCCTGGCGGGCCCCGCAGGAGCTGTTGGGGCAGCGGGTCCACCTCTACGGCGGCCCGTTGTTCGGCGACGCGGTCGGCCGGGCGCTGGGGCTCGGCCTGTTGGAGCCCTCCGCCGACTGGCTGGCCGCGCTGCCCCGTGAACTGACGGGCCGCACCGTCGAGTTGACCACACTCGGGGCGGCGCGGCGGCTGGCCGGGCCGGTGTTCGTGAAGGCCCCGGCGGACAAGCACTTCGCGGCGCGGGTGTACCGCGACGGCGGCGACCTGCCGGGCTCGGAGCTGCTGGACGGGGACGTGCCGGTGCTGGTCAGCGAGGTGGTCCAATTCGCCGTCGAGTACCGGCTGTTCGTGCTGGACGGCGCGGTGCGGGCGGCGTCCCGGTACGCACGGGACGGCGAACTGTCCATCGGCGCACCGGAGTCGGACGGCTTGCAGGCGTTCGCCGCCGAGGTGCTCGCGGCCTCCGCCGAGTGCGCGCCGCTGCCGAGCGCGGCGGTGGTGGACGTCGGCCGCACGCCCGGCGGTTGGGCGGTGGTGGAGGCCAACGCGGCCTGGGCGAGCGGCGGTTACGCGTGCGACCCGGACGCGGTGCTGGACGTGGTGCTGCGGGCGGCCGGGCCGCTCCACCAACTCCCGGACGGCGACCAGCCGTTCCTGCGCGAGCTGCCGCAGATCGAGGACTGAGGAGGACCTACGGGGTGCGCCGGGCGGCCCGGCTGGGCGAGGATGATCGCCATGAACTCCTCGCACCTCACTCACATCGCCGAGCCGCCCGGCGTCGCCCCGGCCGCGAACTACACCCACGTGGTCACCGGCACCGGCCGGCTGGTCCAGGTCTCCGGGCAGGTCGCCCTCGACGAGCAGGGCCGGGTCGTCGGCGAAGGCGACCCCGGGGCGCAGGCCCGGCAGGTGTTCGCGAACCTGGACCGCTGCCTTGCGGCGGCCGGCGCGAGCTTCGCCGACGTGGTGAAGCTGACCGTCTTCGTCACCGACATCGCGTACCTCCCGGCGATCCGCGAGGCCCGGGAGGCCCACCTCGACCCGGCGCGGCTCCCGGCGAGCTCGGCGATGCAGGTGGTGGCGCTGTTCCGGCCGGAGATCCTGATCGAGATCGAGGCGCTGGCCCTCGTCGCCGATCGGACGCCCGTCCAGTCGTAATCCCCGTCTCCGGTCCGCCGGTTGGGATTCCACGGCTGGCTGGATTCCGTGCTGCTGCGGGGCCGGTGCGCCGCATACGGTCGGAGATGGCTGCCGGTCGGCAGCTCGCAGTCTCTCGCCAGGAGGACGGATGACCACCGCCGCGCACCCCGACGCCCCCGGCGCGCAGCCGCTGGTGCCCCTGCACTGCCTGCTGCGCGCCGAGCCCGGCCCCCCGAGGCCGGCGGCGCTGCCGACAGGCACCCCGGTGTGGGTGCTGACCCGGCACGCGGACGTCCGGCAGGCGCTGGCCAACCCCGGCTTCGGCCGGGCCACGCTGTACGCGCCGGACGCCCCGCCGCTGACCCTGACCCCGAACATCCTGGACGACCCGGCGTCGATGCTGAACAGCGACGGCCCCGACCACCAGCTGATCCGCCGCACCGTGCAGCGCGCTTTCACGCCACGGGCGATCGAACGCTGGCGGCCCTGGGTGGACGGCGTGGTACGGGAGTTGGTGGACGACCTGGTCGCCTCGGGCTCGCCCGCGGACGTGGTCGCGGCGCTCACCAAGCCGCTGCCGGTGCGGGTGATCAGCCGGCTGATGGAACTCGAGGGCCTGGACATCGACCGGCTCGGCCACTGGAGCGACCACGCGCTGTCCACCACGGCGTACACCGCGGACGAGATCCGCACCGCCATCCGGGAGTTCGGCGAGTTCGGGTACCAGCTGGTGGTGGCCCGCCGCAAGAACCCCGGCGAGGACCTGGTGAGTTCGCTGGTGCAGGCCGCCGACCAGACCGGCGGGGTCACCGAGGAACAGCTGACCTCGCTCACCATCGGCCTGGTGGTCGCCGGGCACGAGACCACCATGACCAGCTTCGGCAACGCCCTGGTGTACCTGCTCGACCCCCAGCACGCCGACGCCTGGCGGCGGATCGGCGAGGACCTGCCGGCGGCGACCGCGGCCACCGAGCAGATCCTGCGCACCGTCCCGCTCGGCGACCGCACCTCCGCCCCCGGACTGCTGCGCCGCGCCGTCACCGACGTGGAGATCGGCGGGGTGACCATCCCCGAGGGCGCGATCATCGCCTGCGACGCGAGCTCCGCCAACCTCGACCCGGACGTCTACCCGCAGGGCCCGACCGATCTCTTCGCGCCGCTCGGCACCCCGTCGCTGACCTTCGGCGCCGGCCCGCACCACTGCCTGGGCGCCTGGCTGGCCCGGATGGAACTCGAACTCGGCCTGCACCACCTGGCCCGCGTCCTGCCCGGGCTGCGCCTCGCCACCCCCGTCGAGGAGATCGCCTGGCGCACCGGCCTGCTCACCCGCAGCCCGCTGCGCCTGGAGGTGGCCTGGTGAGCACCGACTCCGTCGTCGTGACGGTCGACCAGCACCGCTGCATCGGCAGCGGCCTGTGCGCCCGCACCGCCCCCGACGCCCTCACCCTCGCCCCCAACGGCCGCGCCACCCCTGTCCACCCCACCGCCACGCCCTCCCCCGACCTCACCGAGGCCGCCGAGATGTGCCCCGTCGAGGCCATCGCCGTCCACCACGCCACCACCGGCGAACTCCTCGCCCCCGTCTGGTAGTCACCCGACCGCACCGGCCCCGGGAGCACGCCCCTCCCGGGGCCGGTGGGTTGCGCGGCCGGCCCGGTCGGCCCTGCACGGTCCGGCCCTCCGATCAGCCAGCCGCCCCCGGCCGGAGCGGGAGTGCGGCGTGCCGGCGGCAGCGCTCCTCAGCGGCGCGGTTCGCGCCGCCGGGTACGGAGTTCCGCGCCAACCGCGCCTGCCAGAGCGGCGACGGTCGGCAGTGCCAGCAGCGCCCAGGCCGGGGTGAAGCTGTCGGTGAGGTCGATCAGCAGGCCGAGGACGGGTGGCACGGTGATGACGGCGAGCTGGTTGACGGACATGGCCAGGCCCAGGGCGAATCCGGTCCGGCCCGCCGGGGCTGTTTCGGTGACGTGGGCGACCCATGGGCCGTACCAGCCGAAGCCGAAGAAGCCGAGCCAGACGAAGACACCGGAGGCGACGACCGGGGCGCCGCCGAGCGGTGTCATCAGCACGGCCAGGCCGGCGATCACGGCGGCCATGCAGACCAGGACGACGGCGTGACGACCGAACCTGCTGCGGTCGCTCCAGGCGGCCAGGCAGATCCGGCCCGCGACGCCCGCCCCCTGGGCGGCCACCAGGACCAGGGCCGCCTGCCCGGCGCCGACCGATGCCTCCCGGTGGAGGTGCAGCACCGTCAGAATGCCGACGCCGCACTGGACCGAGACCAGGCTGGTCCCCGCCAGCATGATCTTCACCATGGACGGTTCACGGAGCATCCGCAGCCGGGCGCGCAGCTGGGCCGAGAGCGGGACCGACGGCTCCTTCTCGGGCAGGACGGGCGGCGCGGGTGGCCGCCGGTAGCAGCCCAGGAAGAGGCCGGCCCCGAGCAGCGCGACGAGGCAGCCCGTCACCAGGGTCGCCCGCCAGCCGAACTCCTCGGCCACCACGGGGAGTACGGCCGAGGCGAGGGCCGCACCGAGCGGCAGCCCGGCCTGCCTGACGCCCATGGCGAAGCCCCGCCGGGACGCGTCGAACCAGGACGCCACGGACTTGCTCCCGCCCGGCTGGACGGTGCTGTAGCCGGCGCCGACCACCAGCAGCGCGCCCAGCAGCGCCGGATACCCGGGCGCCAGGCTCCCCGCGCCCAGGGCCAGCCCGACCACGCCGGCCCCGATCCCCACCACCCACCGTTCGCCGTACCGGTCCAGCAGCTCACCGGCCACCAACAGCCCGGCCAGTGGCGCGAGTTGGGCAGCCGAGACCAGCAGGCCGAGCTGCGCCGCGCTCAGGCCCAACGCTGTCTCGAGCTGGACGCCGAGCGCTCCGATGCCGCCCACGAAGAACCCGGACGCGGCCTGGGTGAACGTGGCGATGCCCAGCACGACCCAGCGGTAGCGCCACGGGTCGCGGCGCGCGGATCCGGCATGTACGGCGGCGGCCTGTTGTGTCATGCCGCCCACTCTGTTGTCATGCCCTTGTGCAACTCAACCCTTACGGCGAGGACGCCGTGAACCTGGCCGCAGACCTGGCCAACCGCCGCCCCAGAAGCGCGGACGAACTGGCGGACCGCTGCCGCGCCGCCGGCCTGACAGTGGAACGCCCGGTGGCGGCGGACGATCTGCACCGTGCCCTGGCCGCACTCGACGCCTGGGAACAAGTCGTCGACGCCCCCGGGGAGCAGGAGCGCGCCGACCTGCTGAACCGCATGCTGGCCGAGGCCGCCGCGTACCCCCGGCTGACCTCCCACGCCGGAACCGGCTGGCATCTGCACTACCGGGACGCGGAACAGCCGCTCGGCGCCCTCCTGTTCACCCTGTTCGCGGTCGGCACCGCCCTGCATCTGGCGGGCCGGGGCATGCACCGGCTGGGGCGCTGCGAGGTGACCGAGTGCGAGACGGCCTTCGCCGACACCTCACGCACCGGACGCCGGCGCTACTGCTCCCAGCGCTGCGCCAACCGCGACGCCGTCCGCCGGCACCGGGCGCGAACTGCGGCCACCTGACGGCGAGTTCGCCTGGGTCCTGCTCAGTCGAAGCGCAGATGCCGGATTTTGACGGCGGCCCGGCGCAGCGTCGCGCGGAGCGCCGTGTCGGTGTCCGGGGCGGGGCGCAGCCCGGCGAGTTGGGCGATGCGGTCGGCGACCTGGGTGACGGTCAGCCGGTCGGTGCGCAGGTGGGTGGCGAAGGCGGGGCCGGCGAGCCGGTGCAGGCAGTCGTCGAGGCGGCGGACGGCGAAAGTCTCGCCGTTCGGCGGGGCGGGCAGGTGGGCGAGGCGTCGCAGGTGGTGCACGGGTTCGCGTTCGGCGAGGCGGCGCAGCACGGTGGCGCGGTCGGCGAGCAGCGTGAAGTGCCGTACGTCGTGGCCGAGTTCGCGCAGGCGGCCGACCGTCTCAGTGAAGTACGCCGGCTCGGTGACGGTCATCGGCACGATCAGCGGGCCGGGGTGACGGCGCACGGCGAGGTCGAGCATCTCGACGGTCCCGGTGCGCCACGCGGTCAGGTCCTGGAAGTCGCCGCGCAGCGCCGGGGGCAGCATCCGGTGAAGGCCGAATCCGAGGTGTTCGGGGTCGCAGACCACGGCTCCCGGCAGGCGGCGGGCCAGGTTGTGTGCAGTCTGCGTCTTTCCGCCCCCGAACGGCCCGTTGATCCACAGCAGCACGGCCGATGCCTCCACTTGTCACTCGACGCCCATCGATGTCACCACCATCGCACGGCACTTGCGTCGCCCGCCCCGGTGGGGCCGATCGCTCTGGCGCGCCGGGCTCGCCTGATCAGCTCCGCCGCCCCCGCCCGATGGCCTGGGGGAAGTCGAAGAACCCGTCCGGGTCGTACGCGGCCTTGACGGCGAGCAGGCGCGGGAGGTTGGCGCCGTAGTAGGCGTGGCCGAAGTCGTCGAGGTACGGGTCGGCGTAGTTGACGTACGCGCTGTCCCCGGCCCACGGGCGCATGGCGCGGCGCAGGCCCTGCTGCCAGCGGGCCGCCGCGTCCAGGGCGGCGGGCGGGGTGCCGGGGTCGAAGACGCTGTGGTACTGGGCCGAGAACAGGGCGTCGCGGTGGACGAACGCGGTGTCGGCGGGGGCCACGCGTCCGACGGCCCCGCGCAGGCTGTCCAGCAGGACGTAGCCCGGACCGCCGTCCGTCGCGCGGCGGTTGACGGCGGTGACCAGCGCGTGGAGGCCGGCGGGCGGCAGCCGGACCGGGAAGAAGTTGGACGTCGCGACGAACGGCGGCCGGTCGATCACGCCGTGCGGCGTCGCGCCGGTCAGGCGGAGTTGGGCCACGCTGCCGGGGATCCCCGTCATCGACATGATCATTTCCCGGTAGGGGATGACCTCGTTGCTCAGCTCGACCGGCTGGATCCCGACGGCGGCGACCAACTGCTCGGCGAGGCCGAGCCCTTCGCCGAGGACGTACAGCGCCGACTCCACCGTGCACTGCCCCGTCTCCTCGGCGGTCAGCCGCAGGCTGGACCACGCCTCGTCGGGCAGTCCCGGTGCCCAGCGCTGCCAGGCGTCGACGATCCGGGCCGCGTCACGCCAATTCCAGCGCAGGTGGGCCCGGGTCACCTCGGTCGTGGGGTGCGTGCGGAACGTGAACGCCGTGACCACCCCGAAGTTGCCGCCTCCCCCGCCGCGCAACGCCCAGAACAGCTCCGGCTCGCGCTCCGCCGAACACTCCCTGACCCGGCCGTCGGCGGTCACCACCACGGCGGAGACCAGCCGGTCGCACGTCAGCCCGTAGGCCCGGCAGACGGCCCCGATGCCGCCGCCGAGTGTCAGCCCCGCGATGCCGACACTCGGGCAACTCCCCGCCGGAATGCTCCGGTTCTCGGCGAGCAGCGCGTCGTAGACGTCGATGAGCAGCGCCCCGGCCCCGACCGTGGCGGTCCCGGTCGCGGCCGACCCCTCGGTGCCGACCGTGTTCATCCGGCTCAGGTCGAGCGTGACACCCGGGCTGGTGGACCACCCCCCGTAGCAGTGGCTCCCGCCGCGCGCCGCCAGCGGCAGCCCGTACCGGCGGGCGAACGCGAGTGTGTGCCGCACATCCTCGACCCCCTGCGCGAACACCACGGCCTGCGGGTGAACGTCGAACCGCGAGTTGTAGGGCAGCCGGGCCACCCCGTACTCCGCGTCCCCGGGCCGCACCAGAGTGCCGTCGAGATCGCGGGCCAGTCCGTCCCAGTCGGTCGAGGTCGTGCGCGGCATCGGCTTCATCCTGCCGATTGTGAGGCCCCACCGCCCCTGATGGCCAGGTGCATCCTGCCGTGACGGGTGCGCACTCGTGGGACAACAGGCCCTGACCGGCCGCGAGTTGCTCATCCGCGACGCCCCCCGGCAGGCCGCACCGGCACGATGACCTGCGGCATCGTCGAAGTCGGGGGCTCGGTCTACGCTGTGCCCACGGCCGCCGGCCACCGACAGGAGCAGACGTGATGAATGACAGCAGACACACGGCAGTTGCGCTTCGCGATGCCCATTTCCGGCTGAAGCGACTGGTCCGTGCCTGGGAGGAAGGCGCCCCCGTCGGCACGGTGTGCGGCCGCGAGCCGCTGGGCCCGGCCTGGCAGTACTCGGACCGGCCGGACGAGGCCTGCTACCTCGACGGCCGGGTGATCGAGCTGGCGAGCGGCCTGACGGTGGTCGCCCAACTGACCGTCGGCTTCGGCACGATCGGCGCGGACGTCCTGGCGTCCGTCACCGTCGAGGACGACGAGGGCAACGTCACCGAGCTGCTGTCCACCGGGCCCGAGGAGTTCCCCGCGAGCGCCGCGGAACTGGCCACCGAGATCGGGCGGTGCCTGACCCGAATGGAACAACTGGACCTCTCACCCGTCGTCCGCTGACCTCCCGCCAGAACTTGATCGGGTAACCGCCTGACAGGTAGATGTGTGCGCGTGAATGACTCCATGCCCAGCGAATCCACGCCCGAGGGCCGCGAGCCCACGCCCGAGGGCCGCGAACCCATTTCCTTCGCCACGAAGGCGAAAAACCTGGCCAAGAAGCACAAACGGAAGCTGCTTGTGGCCGGTGGTGCCTTGGGCCTCGTGGTCCTGGCCGTCGTGGTCGCCCCTCTCGCCGAGGGGCGGGAAGCGGAGGACGCCGAGGATCCGGAGCCGCTCTCCGGCCCCGAACCCACGGACGAACGACGGTCCCTCCGCGCCTACGACGTTGACCCCCACCTGCGCAAGCTTCCCGAGGGTCAGAACGCCAGCGAGGAAAAGAAAGCCCAGTACAAGCAGGAGACAGGAAATGATCTCCCTGCTGACAGCACCTGGGTCGATGGGTGGTCCCACCAGGGCGACCCGCCCAAGGACGCGGACCCCGGCGAAGCCGCAGCCTGAGTCGGCGAGGAGCGTGCTGCGCGCACCGGGCGACTGCGGCAGCCGGAGCGATCAGCCGATCACGAAGCACCTCGACGTGGTGATCAGCCCCGCCGCCACCAGGCCCTGACGGTCCGCCACCGCCCGCGCGCGGGGCGGGCCGCACGGTCCGCAAGCAGCGAGCGGCCCTCGAAGCGGCCGCCGGGCACCTCGATCGGCATTGTCCGGTTGGCCTCGGCGAGCAGTTCGGCGTGCGCGGCGTGCGAGGTGCCGCGCACCGCCTCCTCGTAGGCGGCCAGCATGCCGCCCGCCGCGGCGGCGGCTCCGCGGTGTCGCCGCAGGGCCTGTCCGGCCAGCCCGAGCAGGGTCAGCACGCCGGCCAGCACCGCCAGCGTGATCAGGTAGGGCAGCATCGGCGCTCCGTCGTCCGTTCCGGCACTCCACCCTCCAACGTCCTTACCGGGCCGGGTGGTTCCTCAGTCTCGCGCGGGGAGGCCGAACAGTTCGGCGCAGCGGGCGAGGCCGGTGAGGGCGATGTCCGGACGGCGGGTGGGCTGCCAGTCGGCGCGGTCCAGGCGGAAGCGCTGGGTGAGGGCGAGTTCGCCGAGGCGGTTGTCGCGTTCGAGGCCGTCGGGCCGGTAGCCGAGTCGGCGGGAGATCGCGGCGGAGGCGGCGTTGTCGGTGAACGAGGCGGAGATCGCCGAGTCGGCGGCCAGGCCGTCGAAGGCGAGGTGCAGCATCGCGGCGCGGGCCTCGCTGCCCAGGCCCCGGCCGTGGTGCTCGATGCCCAGCCAGGAGCCGGACAGGATCTCGCGGCGGATCGCGAACTCGGTGGCGCGCAGCGACTGGACGCCGACGGGCCGGCCCTCGTCGAAGACCACCAGCGGCAGCGCCCAGCCCTCGGGGGTCCACTCCGCCTGGGACCGCCAGTGGGCCTTGAGGACGGAGCGGGCCCGTTCGACGGGTGTGCCGTAGGACCAGGTGGAGCGGAACGGGCGGGTGCCGGGCTTGACGACGCCGCGGGCGGCGACGTCGGCGAGTTCGGCGAGTTCGGGTTCGGTGGGCAGCCGCAGTTCCAGGCGCGGGGTGCGCACGCTCAGGGCGGCGAGCGGCCAGTGGTCGGTCAGCATCGCATCAGTGTGCCCCGTGCGGGGCGCGGCAGTTGGTCATTTTCCGGGCGCCACAGGAGCGCCACAGGAGCGCCACAGGGGCGTCGCAAGGGTGCCCGCACGGGCGTCGCAGGGGTGCCCGCATGAGCGTCGCGGGCGCACCACAGTGGCATCGCAGGGGGCATCGCAGGGGGCATCGCAGGGGGCATCGCACTCCGCTGGCCTGGTCGGTTCCGGTGGACGGCCGGTCCGCCGCTTCCCGGACGGCGGATAGGCTGGCGCGACGGCGTGCTGCGGAGCCGGACACCGCCCCCATCCTTCGGGTTCGTGCGGGGCACCGGCAAGGTGTTGCCTGTTGACAGGGCCAAGTGTCAACACTCGGGCAACCGCCGTGCCGCCGGGCAGTGACAGCACATCAGGAAGTGGGGGCCGGGGCCGGTGACGTTCGGCGAGCGGCTGCGGCGGTTGCGGGAGGAGCACGGGGTCTCGCTGGCCGGGCTCGCCCGCGCCACCAACTACAGCAAGAGCTATCTGAGCCGGGTGGAGACCGGTCGGCGGCACGGCACGCCGGCGCTGGCGGCGGCCTGTGCCCGCGCGCTGGGGGTGGACGTGGCGCTGTTCGGGCCGGTGGGCGGCCCCACGCCGGACAGCACGGCCGGCAACACCGTGGCAACCCCGCCGCCCGTGCCGGTGCAACTGCCGCCCGCGCCGGGCGTCTTCGCGGGCCGCGGGGCCGCTGTCGCCGAGCTGGACTCGGCGCTGTCCGCGGCCCGGGCCCGTTGGGGCGAGGGCGGGCCGCGGGTGTGGGTGATCGACGGGATGGGCGGGGTCGGCAAGACGGCGCTGGCGGTGCGCTGGGCGCACCGGGTGCGGGACCGGTTCCCGGACGGGGTGCTGTTCAGCGACCTTGCGGGGCACGGCAGTTCGGGGGCGCCCCGGGAGCCGGGCGAGGTGCTGGACAGTTTTCTGCGGGCACTGGGCGCGGACGCGGGGGCGATCCCGCCGCAGGTGGCGGACCGTAGTGCGCTGCTGCGCACGCTGTTGGCGGAGCGCCGGGTGCTGCTGGTGCTGGACAACGCGGCGGCGCCGGCCCAGGTGCGTCCGCTGCTGCCGGGTGCGCCGGGGTGTGTGGTGCTGGTGACCAGCCGGACCAGGATGGCGGGGCTGGTGGTGCGGGACGGGGCGCGCCGGGTGACGCTGGCTCCGTTGCCGCAGGGCCGGGCGGTGGAGTTGCTGCGGCGCACGCTGGGTGCGGAGCGGGTGGACGCGGAGCCGGCCGCGGCGGAGGAACTGGTGCGCCTGTGCGGGCGGTTGCCGTTGGCGCTGCTGGTGGCGGCGGAGCGGGCGGCGGGGCGGCCGGGGCTGCCGCTGGCCCGGGTGAACGAGGAGTTGCGCTCCGGCCGCAACCGGCTGCGGGTGCTGGCGGCGGCGGACGACGGCGATTCGGCGCTGCGGGTGGTGTTCTCCTGGTCGTACCGGGCGTTGGCGCCGGAGCCGGCCCGGGCGTTTCGGCTGCTGGCGCTGCATCCGGGGGCGGCGCTGACGGGTGCGACGGCGGCGGCGCTGCTGGGTACCACGGCGGGCAACGCGCGGGAGCTGCTGGATCTGCTGGCGGACGTCCACCTGTTGGAGGTCGAGGCGCCGGAACGTTTCCGCTTCCATTCGTTGCTCCAGGTGTACGCGCGGGAGCTGGCGGAGACCCAGGATTCGCCGCGGGACCGGGCGGCGGCACTGGACCGGCTGTTCGACTGGTACCGGCAGGGAGCGGACGCGGCGGGCCGGCTGCTGGAGCCGGGCGGCCGTCCGGCGGCGGGGGCGTCCCTGCCGGGGGTGCGGCCGCCGGTGTTCGCCTCGGTCGAGGAGGCGGTGGCGTGGTGCGAGGCGCATCTGGCGGACCTGCTGTCGGTGATCCGGTACGCGGCACTGGCGGGCCGTCCCCCGGCGGCCTGGCAACTGCCGTTCGCACTGTGGTCGTTCTTCCATCTGCGGCACTACCGGGCGCAGTGGCTGAACGCGGCGCGGATCGCGGTCGCGGCGGCGGCGGACAGCGCGGATCCGCGGGCGCTGACGGTGTCGCTGGTGCTGCTGGGGACGGCGCAGTTGCACGCGGGGCGGCAGACGGAGGCGGAGATCCACCTGCGGCGGGCGCTGGAGCGGTGCGCGGGCGGTGCGGCGGATCCGGAGAGCGAGTGCGCGGCGCGCAACAACCTGGCGGAGCTGATGCTGCGCCAGGGGCGTTCGGCGGAGGCGCTGGAGCTGCTGGATCCGGCGCTGGCGCTGGGCCGGGCGATCGGGTACCGCTGGGTGGAGCGGGTGACGCTGACCAATCTGGGTGAGGCCTCGCTGCGGGTGGGCCGGCTGGCGGAGGCGGAACGGCTGCTGCTGGAGGCGCTGTCGCTGCGGGCGGGCAGTGCGGACGGCCGGACGGAGGGGCTGGCGCTGCTGCACCTGGGGACGGTGCACCGGGCGCTGGGCCGGCTGCCGCAGGCGGTGGGCTGTCTGCGGCGTTCGCTGGAGCTGCACCGGGCGGCGGGCAACCGCTGGGCGCAGGGCCGCACCCTGGAGCAGTTGGGGCACGCGTTCGCGGCGCTGGAGCGCGGGGCGGACGCGGCGGCGCTGTGGCAGCAGGCGCGGGAGGTGATGGCGGAGACCGGCGATCCGCGCCGGACGGGTCTGGACGCCCTGCTGCGCCCGGCCGCTGTCGGCCGGGCGCCGGGCCGGGGGGCTACCCGGCGGGGGTGAGGAAGCGCTCGTTGACGCGGGCCAGGGTGCGGAAGTCGTCGATGGTGACCTCCTGCAGGTCGATGGTGTCGCCGGTGAGGTCCTCCAGGAGGTCGATGAACTCCAGGAAGTCCATCGAGTCGATCAGCCGGGCCTCGATCAGGTCCTCCTCGGGGCCGATCGGGCCGTCGAGGTCGGGGTTCTTCTCGTGCAGCCAGGTGGCGATGCGGTCCATGGTTCTCCTTCGGGTGCGGGCGGTTCAGGCGCGGACGGTGTCGAGGTGGCCGAGTGCGGCTTCGGCGCGGACGGTGTCGAGGTGGCCGAGTGCGGCTTCGGCGCTGCCGTGGGCGAGGATCATGGCGTGCACCCAGCGCTCCAGGCCGAAGGCGACGCAGGCGCTGTGGGCGGCGCCGTTCTGGCCGGCCCGGATGCCGAGGCGTTCGCCGAAGAAGTTGCGGTGCCGGTTGACGGAGGCGATGGCGGTGCCGTCGGGGGCGCTGAACTCGTGCTTGACGGGGTCGAGTCTCATCAGCTTCGCCCGGGAGCCGCCCTTGTCGTAGAACGGGTCGTCGGCGGCGGCGCGGGTGAGGTCGAGGCCGAGGTGTTCGGCGGTGGCGGTGATGAACGCGGCGCCATGTTCGAGGTGGGCGGTGGCGCCCTGGTGGGTGCCCAGGTAGAGCACTTCGCGCATGTGGAAGCCCCACAGGCGGCGCAGTCCGTCGTAGTGGGTCTCGTTGCGGAAGCAGCGGCCGGCGGCGGACAGCCGGACGCCCTCGCCGACGTCCTGGCCCTCCAGTGAGAGCAGCAGGCCGTAGCAGGTGGCGGACGGCAGCAGGTGGCCGGTGGGCTCGACGGCCTGCGCGCCGGGGGTGTCGCCCGCTGCGAGGCCGGCGTGCGCGTCGGTGGTGAACCGGGCGGCGCTGACGCCGAGGTGCGGGAAGTTGCGGAAGTAGTCGAGCTTGGCGAGTCCGTCGACGGCGAGCAGTGGCGGTCCGAGGACTTCGGGGGCGGCGAGCTGGGCGGCGAGGCCGGTGAGCAGCTCGTCGAGGCCGCGCAGCAGGGCGGTGTGGACGGGGTCGAGGGTGACCAGTCCGGGTCCGGGGTTGGCGAGTCGGACGCCGGGCACGGTGCTGGTGCCGGTGGTGCGCATGGCGGAGGTTCCCTCTCGGCGGGAGCGGGCGGTCGGGGTACGGCGGCGGTGCGCGGGTGGACGCGGTGGTCTCCTCGTGCGGGCGGCCGGTCGAACGGGACGGCGCGGATGCGGGCCGTCGTCGGCGGCGGCGCGGTGGAACCGGCGCGGCGCGGGCCGACGCTCCGTCAGGGATCGGAGCCGAGGGGGACATTAGGACAGTCCCGCGCCAATTGTCCAGACCAACTCGCAACCGCACCGAGCTTGACCCGTGGCCGGCTCCGGTTACCGGACCGGAACTTGACAAGACTTGTGGTCTGGACCAATCTGGCGATCGAAAGCGGCCGCGGCGCCTTCCCGGCGCCGCCCTTCCCGGCCGCGTCCTCTCTCTCCGCCCGGCCCGCTGCGAGGGCCGCCGGCGCACCCCGTCCCCCGTGCGGGGCCCTCTCGTTCGACCACCTCACGCCTGCTCCCTGGAGGGGCTCTTCCATGTCCGTGCCATCCCGCCGCGCCCACCTGTACCGGGCCGCGAGCGACCGCCCGTACTTCAGCAACGACGGCGAGTCGTACCTCGCCCAGCACACCCTGCGCGAACTGACCAAGTCCCGGCCGCTGCGCGTGCTCTCCGAGGAGGACTTCGCGCACTGGCAGACCTACGGCTACGTGATCGTCCGCGAGGCGGTGCCGGCCGGGCACGCCCGCCGGATGCTCGAATTCGCCTGGCAGTTCCAGGGCTTGGACCCCGAGGACCCGGACAGCTGGTTCGCGGACCGGCCGTTCCGCTCGGCGCTCGACCAGCAGTTGCACATCTACGGCTTCGTCGAGGCGTACCACCACCAGCTGCTCTGGGACAGCCGGCAGAACCAGCGGGTCTACGACGCGTTCGTGGACGTCTGGGACTGCGAGGAGCTGTGGGTCACCCTGGACCGGCTCAACCTGAACCCGCCCAACCGGGGCAACCGCGACCGGGCGCTGATCGACCCCACCGACCGAGGCTTCGACATCGAGCTGCACTGGGACATCGACACCACCCTCGGCGTCCCGCCGCAGCGCGTACAGGGCATCATCGCCCTCAACGACACCTCGCCGGAGACCGGCGGCTTCCAGTGCAACCCGGAGCTGTTCCGGCGGTTCGAACCGTGGAAGCTCACCCAGCCCGCCGACCGCGACCCCGTCCGGCCCGTCATCGACCGCGCCGAACTGCCGGTCGTCCGACCCGAGCTGCACCCCGGCGACCTGCTGATCTGGAACGGCCTGCTGGCGCACGGCGTCGCCCGCAACCTGTCCGAGCAGGGCGTGCGGGCGGTGCAGTACCTGTCGATGATGCCCGCGCTGGAGGAGCACGAGCGGCTGCGCAAGTCCCGCGTCGACTCCTGGCGGCACCTGCGCACCCCGCGCTGGAACCGCACCCTGGTGGGCGACCCGGTCCTGCACGAGTCCAAGCGCTACCCGACCGCTCGACTCACCGAGCTCGGACGCAAGTTGCTCGGCCTCGCTTCCTGGCACGAGTCGGCCGCGGCCGCCGTTGGGGTGGACCAGTGCGCCGCGTCTGCCTGACCCTGCCCACCAACCGGGCCTGCGCCCCCGCCCTGCGCTCGCTGGCCGATGAAGCAGCGTACGGGGCACGGGAGTTCGGCGTCCGGGTGGAGCTGCTGGTGCTGGACTCCTCCCCCGCCCCGGTACGCGCCGAGCACGCCGCGGTGCTGGCTGCCCTGCCGCCCGCGCCCGGGGTGACGGTCCACCACCTCGACGAGGACGCCCAACGCGCCTTCCTCGCCCGGGCGCTGGCCCGTGCGGGGCTCCCGCCCCACCTGCTCTGCCTGCTGCTGCCCGACGCCGTCTCCTACGGGGCCTGCACCGACCGGGCGTTCCTGTACGCCGAGGCGCTCGGCTGCGCCTCGGTGCACCGCCGCGACTCCGACAGCCGCTACCAACTCCTCGACGGCGCACCGGTGTTCCCCATCCACCAGGAGCTGGCCGCGCTCGGCGCACCGGCGCGCGAGGTCGCCCGGAGCCTCGGCGGCAGGCGTCTGCGACGGCTCGGCCCGCACGCCGAGGCGCTGCCGGTGGCGCTGGTCGGGGCCTCCTTCATCGGCGAACTGTCGGTGGACGTGGCGGAGATCCTGGCCCTCGACCCGCAGGTGCACGCCGAACTGGTCGGCCTCTCACTGCCGCCGACCACCCCGCCGCTCTGGCGCGAGCAGGCCGTCCGCGAGGCCTTCCGCGGCGCGGGCACCGAACCGTTCACCACCGACCGGGCCGTCCTCGGCCCCGTCGCCCCGAACCGGATCGACATGTGCAACATCGCCCTGGACCGCGAGGTGTACGGCCGTATCCCGCTGCCGCCGGCGGTGGACACCATCGGCAGCGACTACCTCCTGCTCCACCTGGTCCGGCACGCGGCCCTGCCCGGCGTCCTGCACAACCGGCATATCATCAACTTCCATACCGGAGAGCGGCGTTCCGGCCACGGCAAGGTCGCCTACCACCTGCGCCTGGCCAAGTTCCTGCTGCTCACCCGCCGCCTCGGCGAGCTCTGCACCCGCCTGCCCGACACCATCGGCCGCCTCGACCCCGCCACGGTCGCGGCAACGGCCCGCGAGGTCGCGGGCGAGAGCGGCCGCGAGCTGGACGCCGAACGGCTGGACACCGTCGAGCGCTGCTACCGGCGCCTCGGCGAGGACTGGACGGCCGTCGCCGACACGATCGCCGAACGCCGCCTTGAGCTGCTGGCACGGGCCCGCACCGACCTGCACGACTTCGCCGAACTGATCGACGCCTGGGGGCCGTTGACGGCGGCCGTCCGCGCGGAGTAGCGGGCAGCCCTCGACCCGACCGCGACCCGCAGCACCGGCCCGCCCGAGCCCGCCCGGCTTCACACCCACCCGCACCCGCACCGGCGACGGCGGCCACCGTCCGTGCCCCAGCAGCCCGAGCACCCCGAGCACCCCGAGCACCCCGACCGATCCGACCGATCCGACCGATCCGACCGATCCGTTCCCGAGCAGGAACAGCGAGCGACCTCCCTTGCCTCCCTCTCCCTCTCCCTCCATCTCCATCTCCCGTACCGTCACCGTCCGTTGGGCGGGCGGCGAGCCGCGCCGTGGCCCGCTGACGCTCGGTCAGACCAACATGATCCGCTGCATCCTGCGGGACGGCGCGGCCGACGTCGACATCCACGACGTGTGGCCCGTCCCGCCGGGAGTCCGCACCGGGGCGGTGATCGACGCGCTGCGGGTGCTGACCGTTCGGCACGAGGCGCTGCGGACCGTCTTCCCGCACCCCGAAGGCGAGCTGCCGAGCGAGCAACTCGTCGCGGCCGCAGGCGAGTTCACTGTCACCGTGCACGAGGCCGACCCGCTGCCCGCCGACCCGGCGGGCTTCGCCGACGCGCTGGCCCGGCGGGCCCGTCTCGCGCCGTTCGACCTCGGCCGGGACCACCCGCTGCGGGCGACGGTGCTGACCTCTGGCGGAGTGCCCGTCCAGCTGGCCCTGGTCGCGGGGCACGCCGCCGCCGACGGCAGTGCGCTGGCCGTGCTGCGCGAGGAGTGGACGGCGCTGCTGGCCGGTGAGCAGCTGCCGGAGCCGGACGCCCTGACGCCACTCCAGCTCGCCGAGGAGGAGGCCGGCCCGGCCGGTCGACGCAAGGCGGCGGCCTCGCTGCGTTATTGGGAGCGGATCCTCGCCACCGCCCCGCAGGCGATGTTCGCCGAGCCGCGCGCCGTCACCGCCGGCGGCCCGGCGGCGCGGTTGACGCTGCGCTCCGCCCGGGGCGGCAGTGCGCTGGCCCGGGCGGCGGCGCGGCTCGGCGTGCCCGCGTCCACCGTCCTGCTGACCGCCTGGTGCGCGCTGGTCGCGCATCGCGCCGGGCAGTGCGTGTACGTCGGCGCCGCCCCCACCGCCAACCGCTACAAGGCCGAACTGGCCCGCGCTGTCACCCCGTTGTCGCAGGACGCGCTGCTGCGGCTCGACGTCACCGCGCCCGGTTTCGACGCGCTGCTCGGCACGGCCTGGGCGGCGGCGCTGAACGCGTACCGGCACAGCCGCTTCGACGCGCTGCGGCTGTGGGAGATGATCGAGCGCACCACGGTGCAGCGCGGCAGCCGGTTCGGGCGGGACGTGGTGTACAACGACGTCTCCGGCCTGCCCGGTGCGTTGCGCCCGGCCGCCGCGACGGCCGCCGCCGATCCCGAGCTGGAACTCACCTGGGGTCCCGAACAGTCGCTTCCCACCGGCCTGTTGGCGTTCGTGTACCGCACGGAGCCGGTGCTGCACCTGGCGCTGTGGCCGAACCCGCAGCTGTTCGACCGGGCGGAGGCGGCGGGCTTCCTGACCGGCCTGGTGCAGTTGCTGGAGGCCGCCGCCGACCACGACGTGCCGCTCGCCGAACTGACTGCCGTCACCGGGGTCCGCCCACCCGAACGCGACCACAACTGGCAACTGGTGGACGGCTGTTGGGTCTCCCTCACCGCCGTCGCGGCCGCCCTCTCGGACGCGCTGGGCGGCCGCCCGGTGCACGTCGGCGCCGACCTGACCGCCCACCTGGCCGGGGCCACCCCCGAGCAGGCCCACGCGGCGCTGATGCGCCTGCTCCCCGACCGGCCGGGCGTGCTCGCCCCGCGCCGCTACCTGATCGTGCCGAACGCCCCGGCCGAGCCCGGCCGGGCCGAGGCCTGGCTGGCGCAACCGCCCCTTCTGGAAGGAGACGGCCGCCCGGCGGCCGACCCGCGATGACCACCGACTCCCTCGCCGACGCCGCGCGACCCGCCGCGCTCCCGCCCAGCCCATGGCGCTCGCACCGCTTCCGTCTGCTGTTCCTGGCCCGCAGTTCCTCGCTGTTCGCGGACGGCATGCTGATGGTGTCGCTGACCGCGGCCGTCCTGCGCACCGGCCACGGCGGGAGCGGCGTCGGCTACGCGCTGGCCGCCTGGATGGCACCGATCGTGCTGCTGGTGCTGTTCGGCGGTGTGCTGGCCGACCGGTTCACCCCGCAGCTGATGATGGTCGGCGCGGACGCCGTCCGGATGCTCGCCATGCTGGCGCTCGGCCTGCTGCTGGCCACCACGCAGGTGGCGCTGTGGCAGATCATGGCGCTGATGGCGCTGTCCGGCGCGGCCACCGCGATGTTCCAGCCGGGTCTCGCGGGCATCGTCCCGCAGGTCGCCGAGGACATCCAGCGGGCGAACGCTCTGCTGCGCATCTCCGAGGCCGTCTGCACGCTGCTCGGCCCGGGCGTGGCCGGCCTGGTGGTCGGTTACTGGAGTGCGGCCGGTTCGTTCACCGTCATCGCGGCGGCGTTCGCGCTCAGCGCGCTGGGGCTGCTGCCGCTGCGCGGCCTGCGGGCCGCCGCCGCGGAGTCCGAGGACCCGCAGGCCCCGATCTGGCGCCGACTGGCCGTCGGCTGGCGGGAGTTCGGCTCCCGGCCGTGGCTGTGGGGCGTGATCGCGCTCTGGTCGGTGTACGGGCTGCTGGTGTTCGGCCCGGCGCTGCCGCTGGGCGCCGTCGCGCTGACGGATCAGCACGGCAGCGCGGGCTACGGCTGGATCGCCTCGGCGGACGGCGCGGGCACCGTCGTCGGCGGCCTGCTCGGCATGCGGGTGCGCCCGGCCCGCCCGCTGGTCGCCGGGGCCTGCGCGATGCTGTTCTTCTCGCTCAACCCGCTGGCCCCGGCGCTGCACTGGCCGTTCGCGCTGACGGCCGCCACCGGCCTGGTCGCGGGCTGCGGCTTCGCCTTCTGGGGCGTCATGTGGTCGACCAGCGTGCAGACCCACATCCCGCTGGGTGTCCTCAGCCGGGTCTCCGCGTACGACGTGGCCGGCTCCATCATGGTCATCCCCGTCGGCCGCGCCCTCTCCGGCCCGGTCGCCGCCGCCTTCGGCACCGACCACGTCCTGCTCTTCTCGGCCCTGGCCGGCCTCGTCCTGCTCGCCCTGATGCTGGCCCTCCCCGCGGTCCGCGCCCTGCCCCGCACCGCCCCCTGACCTCTGCTGCGCCCCCGAACGCCTCTGCCCCGCCCTGCCCGCCGCGGTGTTCGCGGCCTGGACAACCCCAAGGCCAAGGCCCACTGGTTAGCCGGGCCCGCCGCCGAGCTCCGGCCGCGGCGCCGGCCGGCGCCGACCTACGGCCTCGGCAGCGCGCCGGCCAGCGACCCGAGGGACGCCGGCGCGTCCGGCCCGACCGGCGCGAGGACGACGGTGGTGGCGCCGGCCGCGTGGCGGGCGGCGATGGCGGCGCGGGCCTGGGCGGGGGTGCCGGCGATGGCGAGGGCGCGGACCCACTCGGCGGGGAGGGTGCGGGCGAACTCCGCGCCGTCGGCGGCGGCCGCGCGGTGGGCGCGCAGGTCGGCGGCGAACGGGAGGGGGTCGAGGTGGGCGGCCCAGTCGGGTTCGCCGATCGCGCTCAGGCCGGGGCGGACCCGGTCGAGCGCGACGTCCTCGTCCTCGTCCACTGCGGCGGCGTCGTAGGTGACGACGGTGGCCTCGGGGCCGAGGTGGCGGCGCGAGCTGTCGATGTACGCGGGGGCGGCGGGTTCGGCGAGCAGCAGTCCGTCGGCGACCTTGCCCGCCGCGGCCTGCGACTTGGGGCCGCGCACGCCGAGGATCACCGGCGGCACCACCTCCGGGACCTCCGTCAACTGCACGCCCGCGCACCGCACGTAGCGTCCGCCGGCCGGGCCGGGTTCGCCGCGCAGCAGGGTGCGCAGCGCGGTGGTGTACTCCTTGAGCAGGGTGACGGGGCTGGCGGGCCAGGCGCCGGCCTCGCGCATCCAGCCGGGCATGCCGTGGCCGATGCCGGCGACGATCCGGCCGGGGTGGAGCTGGGCGAGGGTGGCGAGTTCCATCGCGGCGAAGCAGACGTTGCGGGCGCCGGCGGGCATGATGCCGATGCCGACGGTGATCCGGTCGGTCACCGCGAGCGCGGTGGCGGCCTGGGCGATGCCGCCCCGCCAGCCGAGGTCCTCGACCACCCACAGTTCGTCGAAGCCCAGCTCCTCCGCTCGGCGGGCGTACGGGATCAGGTCGCGGGCGGGCAGGTCGCGCGGCAGCATGACGCCGATCCGGCCTCGGACACTGGCTGTGCTGGACATCGGGGGCTCCTCACCAACGGCACGGGGGACATCCGCGCGACCGGACCGCCGACGCGGAAATCCGGTGATCATACCCACCGCCCCGACGCCCCGTCAGAGCGTCGCAGCCACCTGCTCGGCCGCCACCGGCTGATCGGCCACCACGACGGGCGCCTTCCGGTCCGCTGCCCAGGACCCGGCGGCGATCAGGAAGCCGATCATCGCCAGTCCCGCGCCGACCAGGGTGGGCGAGGTCCAGCCGAGGCCCGCCGACAGCGCGAGCCCGCCCAAGTACGCGCCCTGCGCGTTGGCCAGGTTGAACGCGCCCTGGACGGTCGCGGAGGCCAGCGTGGGCGCCTCGCGGGCCTTGTCGATCACCAGGGTCTGCACGGTCGGGACGATCGCGAACCCGGCCATGCCGATCAGCACCACCGTCACGGCGGCCGACCAGCGGGCGTGCGCGGTGACGGCGAACAGCGCGAGCGCGCCGGACATCGCGAGCAGCGCGCCGCACAGGGCGGGTCGCAGGGCGCGGTCGGCCGCGTAGCCGCCGATGACGTTGCCGAGGGTCATGCCGACGCCGAACAGGGCGAGGACCAGGGTGACGGAGGATTCGGCGAAGCCGGACACCTCGGTGAGGGTGGGGGTGATGTAGCTGTAGCAGGCGAACAGTCCGGCGCAGCCGAACACCACGGTGGCGAGGGCGAGCCAGAGCTGTCCGCTGCGGAAGGTGGCGAGTTCGCTGCGCAGCCCGGCGCCGGGGTGGGCGGGCAGCTGCGGGACGAGGCGGGCGATGGCGGCGGTGCCGAGCAGGCCGACGGCGACGACGACGAGCATGGCGGAGCGCCAGCCGAGGTGCTGGCCGAGCAGGGTGACGGCGGGGACGCCGACGATGTTGGCCACGGTCAGGCCGGAGAACATCACCGAGACGGCGCGGGCCCGCAGGTGGGGGGCGACCAGTTCGGCGGCGGCGACGGCGCCCGCACCGAAGAAGGCGCCGTGCGGCAGTCCGGTGATCAGCCGGGCGGCGGCGAGGAGGACGAAGTTCGGGGCGAGGGCGCACAGCAGGTTGCCCGCCGCGAACAGCCCGGCCAGGCCCACCAGCACGGCCTTGCGGGGCAGTCGGGCGGCGCCGGCGGTGAGCAGCGGGGCGCCGATCACCACGCCGATCGCGTACATCGAGATCAGCCACCCGGCGTCCGGGATGGAGACCTGGAGGCTGTCCGCGATCTGCGGGAGCAGCCCCATGGCGGCGAACTCGGTGGTGCCGATGGCGAACGCGGTGATGGCGAGGGCGACGAGCGCCAAGGGCATGGGGGTGCTCCACAACGAGGGGGTCGGCGGGTGCGCCGACGTCATGTCAACGTTGTCAGCGCCAACCGATCCTACCGGCCCGGGCCGTACGGCACCCCACCCTCCGCCTCGCCCGGAGCCCGGCCCGTCCGCGCGTGTGCGCGAAAACTGTTTGCCGCCGGCCGGGTGGGCCGGAATGATCCGGACGATGAGCGAAGAGCTTCCCGAGCGCTGGACGAAGGCGGGCGTCTACCCGGACATGTGGGTGGACCCGGACGACGATCCCCGCAACACGGACGGTCCGACACCGGACGGTGAACTGGCCACGTTCCAGGACTACTTGACGAACTACCGGCTGACGCTGCGGATGAAGTGCGACGGCCTGTCGCCCGAGCAGCTCGCCGCCCGTTCCGTCCCGCCGTCCACGCTGTCGCTGCTGGGGCTGCTGCGTCATCTCGCCGAGGTGGAGCGCGACTGGCGCAACTGGATCACCGAGGGCGAGCCGGCGCCCAAGCTGTACGGCGACCCGGACGGCGACTTCGAGGGCGCGCTGCCCGAACAGTCGGTGGTGGACGGCGCGTTCGCCGACCTGGCGCGCGAACAGACGGCCACCGACGCCGCGTTCGCGAGGTTCCCGGAGATGGGCGCCCGGATCGGCCGCGACCACGACGCGGTCCGCGCCCTGTGGGTGCACCGCATCGAGGAGTACGCCCGTCACTGCGGGCATGCCGACCTGCTGCGCGAGCGCGTCGACGGCCGCACCGGTCAGTAGCGCGCCGGGCCGGAAAAACCACATGCGCGGGCCCGGCCCCGGCGGTTAGCGTCGGACGTTTCCGGAAGTCGGACGCGGCATGGGGTGAAGCGGGATGAAGCAGGCCGGTGGGCTGGGTCGGGCGTTCGGGCTGCTGTGGTCGGCCTCGGCGGTGTCGACCCTCGGGGACGGGATCGTCGCGGCGGCGGCCCCGCTGCTGGTGACTTCGCTGACCAGGGATCCGGTCCTGGTCGGCCTCTCGGTGTTCGTCCAGCAGTCGCCGTGGCTGCTGCTGGCCCCGGTCAGCGGCGTGCTGGTGGACCGGGTGGACCGCCGGCGGCTGACGGTGGCGATGAACGCGGCGCGGGCCGCGCTGACGGCGGTGCTGGCGGGCGCGGTGTTCGCGGGGGTGGTCTCGCTGCCGCTGATCTACGCGGTGGGTCTGCTGCTGGGCTGCTGCGCGGCGCTGGGCGACAACGCGTCCTCCGCGCTGCTGCCCGCGCTCGTCCCGTCCGAGCAGCTGCCGCGTGCCAACTCCCGGATTTTCGGGGCCTATTCGGTGCTCAACAAGCTGTGCGGCCCGCCGCTGGGCGCGGCCCTGTTCGGGGTGGCGGCGGGCGTGCCGATGACGGTCGACGCGCTGAGTTTCGCGGGCGCGGCCGTGCTGATCTCGATGCTGCCGGCGGCGCGGCGCGCGCAGTCGTCGGCGCCGGCCGCCGCCCCGGCGCCGGTGCGCCGCCAGTTCGGCGAGGCGGTGCGCTGGCTGTGGGCGAATCCGGCGGTGCGGACGCTGACGCTGGCGCTGTGCCTGATGAACGTGACGCTGATCGCCGGGTTCTCGATCATGGTGCTGTACGCGCGTGAGCACCTGGGGCTGTCCCCGTTCGGTTACGGCCTGCTGATGGCGTCCGGCGCGGTGGGCGGCCTGCTGGGGGCGGCGGTGGCGCCGCGCCTGCAGGCCCGGTTCTCGTCCTCGGTGCTGCTGCGGGTGGGCCTGGTGCTGGAGACGCTGACGCATGTGGGCCTGGCGCTGGCGGGTTCGGCGTGGGTGGCGGGCGCGGTGCTGTGGATGTTCGGCGTGCACGGCGCGGTCTGGATGAACGTCGACCGGACGCTGGTGCAGCGCTCGGTGCCGGACGTGCTGCGCGGCCGGGTGATGAGTGTCTTCATGGCGCTGGCGGTGGGCGGTTCCGCGCTGGGCGCGCTGATCGGCGGCCCGCTCGCCCGCGCCTTCGGCCTGACCGGGCCGTTCTGGTTCTCGGCGGTGGTGATGGCGGCGCTGACGCTGTTCGCCTGGCGCCCGTTCAGCCGCAGCATCGACGACCGGGAGCCCGCCCCGGCGGCGCCGCGGCCCGTGACGGCGACCGGCTGACGGCACCCGTCCGGCCCTGCCTGCCGCCGCGCTCCGCCCCGCCTACGGTATACCTGCGGGCAGTGGCGGCGGCGAGCGGGGCGAGGTGGGTGCGGGTGATCCGGCGGCGGGTGCTGGTCTCGGGCACGGTGCAGGGCGTGTTCTTCCGCGATTCCTGCCGGCGGGCGGCGTCCCAGTCGGGCGTGGTCGGCTGGGTGCGCAACCTGCCGGACGGGCGGGTGGAGGCCGTGTTCGAGGGCGACGAGGCGCCGGTCGAGGCGATGGTGGGGTGGATGCGGCACGGCCCGTCCCGGGCGGTGGTCGAGCACGTCGAGGTGATCGAGGAGGAGCTGGAGGGCCTGCTCGTCTTCGCCATCACCGACTGACGCCATCACCGACTGACGCCATCACCGATCGACGGCTACTCCTGGTAGGGCCACACCTCGTCGGGGAACACCCGGGCGAACCAGTGCGGTTGGACCTCGCGCAGCCGCAGGGCGCGCCAGCGGGTCGGGTCCTCGGGGAGGGGGACGCCCACCTCCACGTCGGGCCCGTACGCGAACAGCCGCTCCTGGCAGACGCCGCAGGGGGCGAGCACCCAGAACCCGCTGCCGTCGTCGGCGGCGGTGACGCACACCGAGGCCACCACCTTGCGGTCGCGCTTGTACGCCTCGCAGATCGCCCCGGTCTCGTGGCACAGCCGCACCGCGTTGTTCGGCGGCTCGGGCGCGGTGCTGGTCAGCACGGTGCCGTCGTCCAGCCGCAGCGCGGCGGCGCCGGCCCACTCCTGCCCGGGGAACCGCCGGCGCGTCAACTCGATCGCGGCGTCCACGAGTTCTTGATCGATGGCCATGCCGGGAACGTTACCGGAGGGTGAAAACCCTTTGCGGGCCCGTTCGGATCGTGACCACACTCCGGCCATGACGACCACCGGCGAATCCAACACCCCCCGATCAACTCGACACCGTCAAGCGGGATCTGAAGCTCTATCTGCAGGACGCCCGGGACGCGCTGCTGTGGAAGCTGGAGGGCCTGTCCGAGTACGACGTGCGCCGCCCGGTGACGCCGTCGGGGACGAACCTGCTCGGCGTGGTGAAGCACCTGACGGGCGCGGAGGCGGTCTACTTCGGCGAGAGTTTCGGCCGCCCCTTCGACGGCGGGCCGGGCCTGTGGGTGGCGGGCGCCGCCGAGGCCAACGACGATCTGTGGGCCCGCCCGGACGAGAGCCGCGAGGCCCTGATCGCCGACTACCGCCGGGTCTGGGCGCACACGGACGCCACCATCGACGCCCTGCCGCTGGACGCCCTCGGCCGAGTCCCGTGGCCCCCGCGCCACCGTCTCACCCTGGGCCGGATCCTGCTGCACATGGTCGCCGAGACCCAGCGTCACACCGGCCAGGCCGACGTGGTGCGTGAACTCCTCGACGGCTCGACGGGGTTGCGCCCGGGCGACGCCGTCCTGCCCGAGGTCTCCCCCGACTGGTGGCCCGCCCACCACGCCCGGGTCGAGCGGGCCGCGCGTGACGCTGCCCGCGCGGCGGGCGAGAGCGTTCCCGGCTGACGGCAGAGCGCCGGCCGCCCCTCGCGAGGGGCGGCCGGTGGGGGGCGAGGTGGCGTCAGCTGTCGAAGCCGAGGCCCAGGGTGTCCATGGTCTTCAGCCACAGGTTGCGGCGGCCGCCGTTGCGGTCGGCGCGGTCCAGCGACCACTTGGTGATGCCGATGCCGGCCCAGCGCACGGGCTCGGGCGGGAACGGCAGCGGCTTGCGGCGGACCATCTCCAGCGTGGTGAGCTCGGTGTTCTTGCGGGACAGCAGGTCGAGCATCACCTCGGCGCCGAACCGGGTCGCGCCGACGCCGAGGCCGGTGAAGCCCGCCGCGAGCGCGACCTTGCCGCGGTAGGCGGTGTCGAAGAACGCGGAGAACCGGGTGCAGGTGTCGATCGCGCCGCCCCAGGCGTTGGTGAACCGCAGGCCTTCGAGCTGCGGGAAGGTCTCGAAGAAGTGCCGGGCGAGGGTCCGGTAGGTCTGCGGCCGGTGGTCGTACTCGGTGCGGACCTTGGCCCCGTAGTGGTAGATGGCGTCGTAGCCGCCCCACAGGATCCGGTTGTCGGCGGACAGCCGGTAGTAGTGGAACTGGTTGGCGCTGTCGCCGATGCCCTGCCGGCCCTGCCAGCCGATCGAGGCCAGCTGCTCGGCGTTCAGCGGCTCGGTCATCATCGCGTAGTCGTACACCGGCACGGTGTAGGGGCGGATCCGCTTGACCAGCGAGGGGAACACGTTGGTGCCGAGCGCGACCTGGCGGGCGAACACCCGGCCGTAGGGGGTGCGCACGGCCATGCCGGAGCCGGACTCGGCGATGTCGGTCGCCATGGTGTGCTCGAAGATCCGCACGCCGAGGCCCTCGCAGGCCTTCTTCAGGCCCCAGGCGAGCTTGGCGGGGTGGACCATGCCCACGCCGTCCTTGTCCCACAGCGCGCCGAGGTAGGTCGGCGAGTTGACCTGGGCGCGGACGGCGTCGGCGTCCAGCAGCTCGTAGTCGCCGTACTGCTGGGCGAGTTCGTACAGTTCGGCGAGTTCCTCGACCTGGTGCGGCTCGGTGGCGACGTCGAGTTCGCCGGTGCGCTCCCAGTCGCAGTCCATGTCGTAGGTGCGGACGGCGTCCTCGATGGACTGCAGGTTGCGGGCGCCGAGCTGTTCGAGCGCGGCGAGTTCGTCCGGCCAGCGCTCGAAGCCGTTGCCCAGGCCGTGGGTGAGGCTGGCGGCGCAGAAGCCGCCGTTGCGGCCGGAGGCGGCCCAGGCGATCTCCTGGCCCTCGATCAGGACCACGTCGCAGCCGGGGTCGCGTTCCTTGGCGATCAGCGCGGTCCACAGGCCGCTGTAGCCGCCGCCGACGACCAGCAGGTCGCAGCGGACGTCTCCGGTGAGCGCCGAGTTGGCCTGCGGACGACCGGGGTCCTCCAGCCAGAACGGGGTGGGCTTGGCGTCCCGCAGGGCGTGTACGGGGTCCATGTTCTCGGTTCCTTGCCTTGGGAGGGTCGCCGGCCCGGCCGTGGCGGCGGCCGGGCCGGCTGCTGTGCCGTTGCCGGCGGTTATCGGTCCTCGTCCCCGGCCGCCTCGGGGCCGAGGTTGATGCTGTAGACCTTGCGGAGCGTCTCGTGGACGGTCCAGGTGGTGCGGTCGCCTTCGCGCAGCACCGCGAGGTCGCCCGGGCCGACCTCCAGGACGGGTCCGTCCTGGAAGGCGATGGTGGCCCGGCCGCTGAGGACGACGAACATCTCGTCGGCCTCGGTGTCGGTGACCACGCCGGGGGTGATCTGCCAGATCCCGCGGATCTGGCGGCCGTCGGCGGACTCCCAGACCACCTTGCCGGTGACCTCGGGGGTGCCGGAGACGATCTGCTCGGGGTCGAGCGGTTCGGCCTCCAGCTCGGCGTCCGGGACGTGCAGGGCGAAGCTGTTGATCATGCCTCGACGCTATCCGTTCCGCCGCCCGCGGCGGCCTTGTCACTGTGTGCCGAGTCCCGCTGCGACCCTGACAGCCCGTAGACCTCGCCGGGCACCGTCCCGTTCGCGACGGCCCGGTCCAGCGCGGCCGACTGCCGGGCGGCCCGGCGCAGCGACAGCAGCGGGTAGAGCAGCAGCGCGGCGCCGACCACGATCAGGCAGTACTTGACGGCCTTGCCGCCCTCCTCGTTGTACTGCTCGATGGCGGCCCAGGCGCTGACCGCGGTCAGGCAGGCGGTGATCAGGCCGATGCTCCACCAGCCGCCGGGGATCTTGTAGGGGCGCTCCAGTTCGGGCTCGCGGATGCGCAGTGCGATCAGCGCGGCGACCTCCAGCAGGATGCCGATGTTGGTGAGGAAGACGTCGAAGACCACCAGGTCGCTGAAGCTGGAGAAGCAGAACAGCGCGTAGATGACGGACGATCCGATGATCGACGCCATCGGCATCCGGTAGCGCTTGCTCTCCTTGGAGACCCACGGAGGCAGGTAGCCGTCGCGCGACAGCGAGGACGGCAGCCGCGAGTAGGAGGCGAGCAGCGCGGAGAACATCGCGACCGAGGCGAACAGGCCGCCGACGGTGACGGCGTACTGGAGCCAGGGGCCGGCCAGTTCACCGGCGATGTCGGGGAGCGCGCCCTCCTCCCAGCTCTTCCACCCGTTGTCACCGTCCGCGCCGACCGCGAGCGCGGCGAGCGAGGGCAGCAGGTAGCCGACGATGATCAGCAGGACGGACCAGAACAGCGCCTTGGGCAGGTGCTTCTTCGGGTTCTCCATCTCGCCGGCCACGGTGGAGACCGAGTCCCAGCCGGAGTAGTTCCACATCACGATGAACAGGCCGGCGCCGAAGGCGTTCCAGGTGGACTGGCCCTGTTCGGCGGTCAGCGGGGTGACCGGGTTGATGCCCTCGGTCAGCAGGTGGTAGCCGCCGATCGCGGTGAGGACCAGCATCGGGGTGAGGCAGATGATCGCGAACAGCACCGAGGAGTCGCCGACCCAGCCCGCGCCCATCAGGTTCAGCAGCGTGAAGAGCACGATGACGCCGGCGCAGATCACCCAGTTCAGGTCGACCTCGATGGTGAACCAGCGCAGGCTCAGGTCGAAGAACACGTGCTTGCCGGGGGCGACGGCGCCGATCAGGCTGGACAGGTACGAGGTGAACATGACCGGGTAGAGCGCCATGTCGACGAAGCTGCACACCCAGGCCAGCACGCCCTGCTGGAAGGCCCAGAACCGGCCGAGGCCGCGCTTGACCCAGTGGTAGTAGCCGCCCTCGACGGGGATGGCGGTGCCGAGTTCGGCGCACACCAGGGCGTGCGGCACGCTGTAGATCAGCGGAGCGATCAGGATCAGCAGGATGCCCATGCCGGGCCCGGAGGTCGAGAACAGCGGCTCGATGCCGTAGGCGCCGCCGGAGACGCTGAAGAAGATCAGGGCAACCAGGGGAACCAGGCTCACGCGCTTGGGCGTTGCCCACCGGGTCTCCGGCGGGGCCACGGGGATGGCGGTCATTTTCACCTTGGCAATCGGGTGTTGGCTCGGATGTTGAGGTGCACGAGTCTGACGGCCCCGTTGACATAGGACAATCATTCAATCTGTCAGACGTCTTGTTGCCGCCCTGACACTCTGGCGGGCCCCGCCGGCACCGCCGACGAGGCCCACATCATCGCTGCTCAGAGGCCGTCAACGCGCGTTCAGGCGGGGCAGCCGGAGTCCGCGAGCACGAAGTACCCGGCCGAGGTCTCCTGCAAGGTGTGCGTCACGAACAGGTTCCACAGCCCCATGTTCTGGTTCGAGCCGTTGGCGTACGCGTACCCGCCGCTCTGATGGGCCCGGCCCGCCGAGACCTGCTGGTAGTTGGTGTCGGTGTAGCACCTGGGCGTGAACACACTCCCGGTGGTGGTCGCCGTCACGGCCGAACTCGCCGTCCCCACCGCGCCGTTGGCGTCCACCGCCGCGACCGTCCACGCGTACCCGGTGCCCGCGCTCAGGCCGGTGTCGGTGTACGTGGTGCCGGTGCCGGTGCCGACCTGGGCGCCGCCCCGGTACACGGTGTAGGACGCCGCCCCCGCCACCGCGTTCCAGCTCAGCGAGGCGGTGGTGTCGGTGGTGCCGGTGACGGTCAGCCCGCCCGGCGCGGGCAGCCGGGTACCGCCGCCGGTGCTGCCGTCCAGCCCCCAGAACAGGCCCGTCCAGTACGACGAGCAGATGGTGTTCAGGAAGTAGGCGCCACTTCGGCCGCAGTCGGCGGTGCCGCTGCCCGGGCTGACCGGCAGGCCGTGGCCCATCCCGGAGACGCTGTACAGCTGGACGGCCGGCCTGCCGGTGCTGTCGTTGTACACGCTCAGCGTGGTGCCGCCCGGCAGCGACTGGGTGGCGGAGGCGGTCTGCGGGATGCCCCACACATTGGTCCACTGGTCGCGCAGCTCGGTGGCGTTGACCGGGGCGACGGTGGTGTCCGAACTGCCGTGCCAGATCGCCACCCGCGGCCACGGCCCGGTCCAACCCGGGTTGGACGCCCGCACCTTGTCGCCCCACTGGGCGGGCGTCAGGTTCTGGCCGGAGTTCTGGCAGCCGGACGCGGCGGACTGCGTGCTCGCGCACTGCGCGGGCAGACCGGCGGCGATCGAGCCGCCCGCGAACACCTCCGGATAGTCCGCCAGCAGATCGGCGGCCATGCCCGCACCCGCCGAAAGCCCCGTCACGTACACCCGCGACGGGTCACTGCCGTACAGCGCCACCGCCTTGTCGACCATCTGCTTGACCGACAGCGCCTCGCCCTTGCCCCGGGTGTCCTTGGCACTGTCGAACCAGGAGAAGCAGGACAGCGGGTTGTTGGTCGAGTTGGTCTGCGGGAACACCACCGCGAAGCCCCAGCGGTCGGCGAGCTGTGCCCAACCGGAGTTGCCGTAGTAGTCGTTGGCGGTCTGGGTGCAGCCGTGCAGCGCCACCACCAGCGGCCTGCCGGTGGCCAGCCCGCTCGGTGTGTAGCTGTACATCGCCAGGTTGCCCGGGTTGCTGCCGAAGCCGGTGACCTGCCCGAGTCCGGCCGCCGAGGCCTGCGGCACGCCGGTCAGCATGCCGCCGGCCAGCACCGCTCCCGCCACCAGCGCTTTCGCCGCCGGCGCTTTCGTCATCAGCGCTTTCGCCCAGCGCCCGATCCGTCCTGTGCCGAAGTGTCCTGTCATGTGGGGGCTCCGCTCTCGCGAGTGTGCTCATCTGCCTCTGGACATGGGGGGTTGGCCGAGCACGTGTGGCGTGCATCATCGGCGCGCTCCGGGCGGCCGCCCATGGCCCGGCGCACCACCGGGGGCCCGAACGGCATGGTGGCGGCGGCCATTGAGCCACCATCGGCCCCGCGCAGCGCCGATCCCCCTGCCACGTTGATCATTTGGCCGGTGTCACCCGCCCGCGCCTCCCACACCTGAACGCGCCACCCGGGTACCGTTCACCGGGTCATGCCCACGATTACCGACAAACCGGATCCTTCGCGGCCCCGTCCGATCCTGACCGCCTTCACCCGCCTGTCGCCGTTCCTGCTGATCGCCGCGGCCGCCGCCGCGGACAGCGAGACCCCGGCCGGCCAGCGCTACGACCGTTTCGTGGTGGCCGCACCCGCACTCGCCGCCGCCAGTTGGGGCCCCGCCGGGACGCTGGCCATCGGCGGCCTCGCGGTACTGACCGAAATCGTGCTGGCGCTGATCCGGGACCACAGTGTCGGCGCGGCCGGCGCCTCGGTGATCGCCGCGACCGTCACCGTCACCCTGGCCGCCGCGTACACCGCCGCGCAACGGGTGCACCGCGAACGCGACCTGGCGATGGTCCGGTCGGTCGCGCAGACCGCCCAGGAGGTGGTGCTGCGCCCGCTGCCGGACCGGATCAACACCGTCGATCTCGCCCTCTACTACAAGGCCGCCGCCGAACAGGCCCAGATCGGCGGCGACTTCTACGAGGCGGTGCGGACCCCGTTCGGGGTGCGGATCATCCTCGGCGACGTCCAGGGCAAGGGTCTGCCGGCGGTCGAGCTGGCGGCAGCACTGCTCGGCTCGTTCCGCGAGGCCGCCTACGACTCCACGGACCTGCCCGCGCTGGCCAGCCGCCTGGAGACCGGCCTGAGCCGGTACGCCGAGCGGGCCTCCTCGCCGGACGCCGCCGAACGCTTCGCCACCGCCGTCCTCTTGGAGATCCCCGACGACCGCCCCGAGGCCCGCCTGCTCAACTGCGGCCACCCGCCGCCCGTCCTGATCCAGCCCGGTGGCGTGCGCCTCCTCGAACCCGAGGTGCCGCTCCCGCCACTCAACCTGTCCGGCCTGGTCGCCTCCGACTACCGCTCCGTGACCATCCCCTTCGGCCCCGGCGACCGGGTCCTGCTCTACACCGACGGCGTCTCCGAAACCCGCGACCGCCAGGGCGAGTTCTACCCCCTCCCCGACCGCCTCGCCCGCTGGACCGCCGACCCCTCCGCCACCCTCCTCCACAACCTCCGCCGCGACCTCCGCCACTACGCCGGCGGCCCGCCCGACGACGACGTGGCCGCCCTCCTCGCGGCCCGCCACACCGAACCCGCCGGGCCGCCGGAGCACTGACGGGGAAGGTGACCGGGCGGTAACCTCGGGGCCGTTGCCGTCCACGAAGGAGCCCCGGGTGTCCGAGGACCGTTCCGCCTCCCCGCTGCGGATCGCCGTGTTCGGGGCGGGCAGCATCGGCTGCCGCCTCGGCGGGGCGCTCTCGACCGTCGCCGAGGTGACGCTGATCGGACGTCCCGCCGCGATGGCCGAACTCGACCGCGCCGGCCTGACGTTGACCGGCCCGGGCACCCGCCGCCTGCACGCCCGGCCACACACCGCCGTGAACGCCTCGGCCGCCGCCGGAGCCGACTACGTCCTGGTCACCGTCAAGTCCGCGGACACCGCCGAGGCCGCCCGCCAACTCGCCCCGCACCTGGACGAGCACACCACCGTGATCAGCTTCCAGAACGGCCTGCACAACGCCCGCCTGCTCGCCGAAGCCCTCCCCGGCCACCGGGTCCTGGCCGGCATGGTCCCGTACAACGTGGTCCGCACCGGCCCGAACGCGTTCCACCAGGGCACCGACGGCCGCCTGACGCTCGCCCGCACCCCCACCACCGCACGACCCGGCACGACGCCGCCCCCGACCGCCGAACGGTTCGCCGCCACGAACCAACCCCCGGCGGCCAGCCACACACCCGCCCCCGAGCAGGCCGAACCCACAGACGAGGCCTCGGCCGCCCCCGCAACGCAGCCGCCCGCAGGACGCTCCCCCGCCCCCGCCCAACACCCCGACGCCACCGAGCAGTTCGCCACCGCAGAGCAGCCCCCGGCCCCCGCCCCCTCCCCCTCCACCGACCAGCCGCCCGCAGGACACTCCCCCACGCCCACCGAGCAGTTCGCCGTCACAAAGCAGCCCCCGGCCCCCGCCCCCTCCCCCTCCCCCTCCCCCTCCCCCTCCACCGACCAGCCGCCTGCAGGGCACTCCCCCACGCCCACCGAACACACCGACGCCGCTCAGCAGTTCGCCGCCACGGCCCTTGCCGCCGGCCTGCCGGTGGAGTTGCGTGACGACATGCCGCAGGTGCAGGCGGCGAAGTTGCTGCTCAACCTGAACAACGCGGTGAACGCGCTGTCCGGCCTGCCGCTCCGTGAGCAGCTCGGCAGTCGGCCGTACCGCCTGGTACTGGCACGGTGTCAGCGTGAGGGCCTGGCCGCGTTGCGGGCGGCGGGGCTGACGCCCGCCCGGCTCGGGCCGGTGCCGGCGCGGTGGATGCCCGCCGTGCTGGCGCTGCCGGACTCACTCTTCCGGCGGCTCGCGGCAGCGAGTTTGCGGGTGGACGCGCAGGCCCGGTCCTCGATGTGGGAGGACCTGCGGCGTGGCCGCCGCACCGAGGTCGACGAACTCCAGGGCGAGGTGCTGGCCCTCGCCGCCCGGCACGGGCTGGCCGCGCCCGCGAACCGCCGGCTGCTGGAGCTGGTCCGGGAGGCCGAGTCCGCACCGACCCCGCCGTCCTGGTCGGGGCCCGAACTGCTGGCCGCCCTCGACGCTCCGGCCCGCTGACCAACCCACCGCCGGCGGCGGCCCAGGGGGCAGAGCCCGCAGCGGCCCCGCCGTCCTGGCCGCGCTCCACGCTCCGCGCTCAGGCCCGCTGGTCGCCCGGCTGCTGCATCGTCACGTTGCTGGTGTCGACCCGGCCGATCTGCAGGGCGATGCCGTGCACGTCGGCGCTGATCTCGTTGTGGATGGTGGTCACCTCGATCCGCGGCGCGCCGGCCTGCGGGGCGATCTCGTCGAGCAGGGCGCGCAGTTCGGCGACGGCGGTCGGGTCCTCGCGCAGGACGGTGAGCAGGCGCTGCTCCCAGTCCTGGCGGACGTTCTCGCGGACTGCGGGCAGGTCGTTCTCCTCGGCGTCCAGCACCTCGGCGTAGGCGAGTTCCATCCGGGCGGCCTCCACCCGGCTCTCGCGGCCGCGGGTGAGCAACCGGCCGACCCGGTCGCGTACCTGGCCCCACAGGTCGGTGGCCACTGCCCCGACCAGTGCCGTCGCTCCCGAGGCCGCCAGTTCGGCCAGTTCGGTCCCCACCATGTCTGCTGCCACCCCTCGTCGTTCGCGTGCTGCTGCCCCTAGCCTAGTGACGCGCACCGACCGCCGTGGGCGGCTTTCCCTCCCGGACCGGAGAGCAGGCGTGCCGCCATGACCCACCCGTGGACCACCCATGGTGTCGAACTCCTCCCCGACACCGTCCGCAAGCGTTTCCGCCCGGGCGCGGACGGCGACCCGGACCGCGAGTGGCGGGCGCTCACCCTGCTCGACCGGTTCGCGCCGGGCCTGTTCACCGACCCGGCGACGGCGGCCCGCAACCCGCCCGGCACCGCCGAGCGGCAGGCCGCCCGCCTGCTGGCCCTGCTCGATGTCCCTTAGGCCAGCGTCTTCTTCAGCACCGTGGAGCTGTGCCGGACCGTCATGCCGGCCTTCAGGTAGAGGTCGAGCGCGCCGGTCGCGGAGTGCGTCCACAGGGTGCAGCTGCGCAGGCCGGCGGCTCGGCAGGCGTGGAAGGTGTGGCGCAGCAGGTGGCGGGCGATGCCGCGGTGGCGGTGGTCGGCGTGGACGGCGACGGTCTCCACGTAGCCCTCGTCGGTGTCGGGCCGGTCGAGGGCGAGGGCGGCGCCGACCAGGTGGCCGTCGGGGGTGAAGGCGAGCGGGGAGCGGTCGGCGGCGAAGGCGGGGCGGCGCACGGTGTGGGTGGCCCATTCCTCGAAGTCCTTGCGGCGTTGCTGCCATTCGTCGAAGGCGTCCTCGGTGAGGCGGTGCGCGGCGTGCTCGTCGGCCGGGTCGCCTGCTCGGAAGGGGCGGACGGTGATGCCCTCGGGTGCGGGCGGCAGGTCCTCGGGCAGGTCGTCGAGGCCGATGGCGAGCAGCCAGCTGGTGACGGCGGGGCGGAAGCCGTGGGCGTGCAGCAGTGCGGTGGCGGCGGTGTCGCGGTCGGGGACGACCTGGGCGAGTTCGGCGGTGCCGCGTTCGTGGGCGCGTTGTTCGATCCAGCGCAGCAGTGCGGTGCCGATGCCGCGGCCGCGGTGGTCGGGGTGCACGTCGGCGTCGGTGCGCCGGTCCGTCCAGGCCCAGCCGGCGAGTCGGCCGTCGCTGTCGTGCACCAGCAGGGTGTCGGCGGCGGGGTCGAGTCCGGGGCGGGCGAGCACGGTGGCGAGTGCGCCGGCGTCGGTGGTGGCGGTGCCGTCGAGGGCGCGCTCGCAGGTGTTGACGAGGGCCTGGACGGCGGGGAGGTCGGTGACCGGGTCGATCGGCCGTGCGGTGTGGCCGGGGGGCAGTTCGGCCTGCGCCATGAGGGTTCCTTCGGTGGTGCGGACGGGGTGTCGGCGGGTTGCGGACGGGGTGTCAGCCGGTGGTGGCGCGCAGCAGTGCGGGCAGCTGCCGCAGGTCGGAGAAGAGTACGGTGCCGGGGCCGGTGAGCGCGTCCGCGCCGGTGGGGCCGCCGGTGTGTGCGGCGACGTCCTCGCCGAGGCGCTCGGCGACCACCTGCCGGCCGGCGGCGTGCGAGCGTCCGGTGAAGTGCCGTGCCACTTCGGCCTCGGTGAGCGGCCGGCCGAGTTGCGCGCCGACCTCCTGCTGGACCCGCACGGCGATCCGCTCGCTGTCCGCCAGGACGCCGTCGCAGTCGAAGATCACCAGTTCGACAGGTGTGTTCGAGTCGATCATCCGGTCAGCATATTTCGCGTCCGCCCGAACGCCCGTGTCAATAACGGAAATTGACTAGCCGTCGGGGCGTGGCGTCGATCACGGCAGCCCTCGGGGCGTGACGACGCGGCCTCCCGGCCACCACCGCCCGGGAGGCCGTGCTCACCTCCGCACCCTCAGCCCAGCGTCAGCCAGGTGATCCCGGCGCGCTCCACCTCGGCCTGCTCGGCGGCGTCCAGCTCGGCCCGGCCGGTCGCCTTGCGCAGCAGTGTCGCCCGGTCCCAGCCGAGTGCCGAGCGGACCGCCGGGCCGTCGGCATCCGTCAGCAGCAGGTCCTCCAGTACGTCCGAGGCCTCGTCCGTCAGCCAGGCCGGGCGGCCGAGCGCGTCGGCCAGGTCGAGCCCGTGGACGGCCAGTTCCACCACGCGGGTGACCATGAAATCGGTGAGCAGCATCGGGTCGCCGTGCCGGGTCCGTACCACCCGCGCCTCGGCCTCCGCCTCGAACCGGTCGGCCACAGCTCGCCACGTCCGCTCGAACTCGCCGACCGGATCGGTGCCGACGCCCGCCGTGTCGCGGGCGAGCGCGATCCGCGCGCTGTTGGTGGCCGCGTCGAACCGCTCGTCGGGACGGTAGTACCCCACCGCCGTCACCTCGGCCCGCTCCGGCTCGGGCGCCGCCACCATCGCCTCCACCCGCCCGACGGCGACCCGGACGTGCGCCAGCAGTTCCACCACCGTCCACGGCTCGCACCGTGTGGCCCGCGCCCATTCCGCTTCGCCCAGCCCGGCCATCGCCACCCCGAGCGCCCCGGCCTCGGCCCGAAACGCCTTCCCCACCAGTTCGGTTCGCATACCGGCTCACGCTACCCGCCCCCGGCGGGCGGTCGGAACGCGCGCCTCCTGCGGCGGCTCGGGACCCGGGCGACGACGCCGGCGCGTCCGGCCGCGACCGGCCCGGGCTCAGGACCGGGGCGGGGTGCGGATCGCCAGGACGGCCATGTCGTCGTGGCCGTCGCCGGGGTGCCGGTCGGCGAGCAGGCGCACCAGCTCCTCGAGTGGCCGATCGGCGTGCGCGGCGGCGAGCACGGCGAGGGCGTGGAAGCCCTCGTCGATGTCGCGGTCTGGGCGTTCGACCAGGCCGTCGGTGAAGAACACCACGGTGGCGCCGCTGGGGAGCGGGTCGGTGTGGTCGGGGCGGTGCAGGTCGGGGTCGACGCCGATCGGGATGCCGGGCTCGCCCTCCAGGTACCAGGTGCGCCCGTCCGGCCCGAGGACGAGCGGCGGCGGGTGCCCGGCGGTGCTCCAGTGCATGGTCCAGCCGTCCCCGGCGGCGGGCTCGATCCGCGCCAGGCACGCGGTGGTGACCGGCAGGTCGGTGATGGCCTCCACGGTGCGGTCGAGCTGGGTCAGCACCGAACTGGGCGGACTGCGGCGGTCGTACAGCAGCGCGCGCAGCATGTTGCGGGCCTGGGCCATGGCGGCGGCGGCGTGCAGGTCGTGGCCGACCACGTCGCCGATGACGGCCGCGCACGCCTGGTCGGGCAGGATGACGGCGTCGTACCAGTCCCCTCCGACGCCGGCCGGATCGGCGGCGGTGCGGTACGCGGCGGCCCCGGTGAACGGCGACAGGTCCGGCAGCGTGGGCAGCAGCAGCCGCTGGAACTGCGCGGCGCTGTCCCGCAGGTACCCGAACAGGCGGGCGTTCTCGATCGCGATGCCCGCCGCACCCGCGAGTGCCTGCACCACCTCCTCGTCGGCCCGGTCGAACGGTTGCCCGTCCCGCCGCTCCGACAGGTACAGGTCGCCGTAGATCGCCCCTCGGACGGTGATCGCCACGCCCAGCAGCGTCCGCATCGGCGGATGGCCCGGCGGAAAACCCACCGACGCGGGATGCGCGGCAATGTCCGCCACCCGCAACGGCTCGGGGTGCCGGATGAGTTGCCCCAACACACCCCGCCCGCGCGGAAAATCGATCCCCGCCAGGTCCGCTCGCTCCTGCGGCGACAACCCGGCCGTCACGAACTGCTCCAGCCGGTCCCCCGACGGCGCGAGAATCCCGAGCGCACCGTACCGCGCACCGGCCAGCTCCATCGCCGTGGTGACGATCCGGTGCAGCACCGCCGGCAGATCCAAGTCCCCGCCGATGGCCAGCACCGCCGACAGCAGCCCCTGCAACCTGTCCCGCGCCTCGCCCAGCGCACGCAACTGCGCCGCGATGTCCTCCGCCTGCTCGCTCATCGCCCCCAACGGTACGCACGAGAGCACCGTCCCCACCGGGCAACACGCGCTGCACGACCCGCGCGCCCTCCTTTTTTGCCGGGGCCGCAGGGCACCGGTCGGCCACGGCACCGCACCATCTCGCACAGGCCACCGGCACGTTGTCCTGTCGTCCACAAGGTCCGGGTGCCCGTTCATCGATCAACTGCCTTGCCACTCCCCGCCGTCGGGGACGCGGGCCACCCGCTCCAAGCGGCCCGCGCCGAGCACCTGCGCCACCACCGCCCGCCCCTCCTCCCGCCAGTTCGCCAAGCAGTTCGCCGACCGCCACCACGGATTACCCACCCACCGGCCCTGCTACGGCAGCGCGAAGCGCCACATGTCGCGCAGTTCGCCGCCGACCTCCTGGTGCGCGGGCACCAGCGTCTCGCGCCGATAGCCGGCCCGTTCGGCGGTGCGCAGCGAACCGGTGTTCCACGGCTCCACGTACAACTCGACGCGCGGGATGCCGAGTTCACCGAATGCCCAGGCCGTGACGGCAGTCAGCCCGGCGGCCGCGACACCCTGGCCCCGCCCGCTTCCGGCCACCCAGTAGCCGGCGGTGGCGCAACCCCGCAACGGCAGTTCGCCGACCCACAGTCCGACGTTCCCGACGGCCCGTCCGTCGGGGGCCTCGATCACGAACGGGTAACCGGTGCCGATCGCGGTCCGCCGCCACTGCCGGTGCACGAACGCGTCGGCCTCCGCGTCGGAGTACGGCGCGGGCACGGTGGTGATCAGCGGGATGTACGGGTCGGTGGCGGCCTCCCGCAACAGCGCCCGGTCCGTCAACTCCCAGCGCCGCAGCCGGAATCCGTTCTCCGCCGCGATCTCCGGCATCACTCTGGGCAGGTCCACCCGACCAATCCTCGCCCATCGGGCCCGCCGCCGGCCAATCCACTCCGGGCCGGACCCCCCGCAACGGTGATGTCGGAAAGCTGCCAGCCTCCGCCCGGGTGGCCTGCTGAACTGGCCGGACACCGAACGGCCCGGCACAGGACGGAATTCATGACCCCGACGACCTCCGCTGCTTCCCGCCCCCGGACAACCGGCCGACCGCACCGATCGCCCGTGGTCGGGTGGCTGTCCGTGGTGGCGGTGATGCTGGGGATCTTCTCCATCGTCACGACCGAGATCCTGCCGATCGGCCTGCTCACGTCGATCGGGTCCGACTTCGCCGTCTCGGACGGGACGGCGGGGCTGATGATGACCATGCCCGGCTTCCTCGCGGCGATCTCGGCGCCGCTGGTCACCGCCGCAACCGCACGCATCGACCGCCGGACGATGCTGGGGGCGTTCATGGTCCTGCTGGCCTTCGCGAACGGCCTGGCGGTGGTCGCGCCGAGCTACGGGCTGGTGGTGGTGTCGCGGGTCCTGGTGGGCGTCACCATCGGCGGCTTCTGGTCGATCGCGGCCGGGGTCGCGGACCGGCTGGTGCCCGCGGACCAGGTCGGCCGCGCCGTCTCGGTGATCTTCTCGGCCGTCCCGCTGGGGTCGGTGCTCGGGGTGCCGGTCGGCACGTTCATCGGCGATGTGGCGGGCTGGCGTGCGGCGTTCGTCGTCATGGGCGCGCTGTCGGTCGGCGTGGTCGTCCTGCTGCTGGCGGTCATGCCGCCCCTGCCGCCGGCCGAGGCGACCCGGCTGAGTGTGCTGGGCGGCCTGTTCCGCCGCGTGAACATCCGCTTCGCCCTGCTGCTGACCTTCCTCGTCGTGCTGGCCCATTTCGGGGCGTACACCTATCTGACGCCGTTCCTCGAACAGGTCACGCATGCGGGCCCGGAGCTGATCACCGTCTTCCTGCTGACCTACGGGGCCGCGGGCATCACCGGCAACTTCCTCGGCGCTTCCCTGGTCGCCCGGCGTCCCCGCTCCGGTTTCGGCGCGGCGGCCGCGCTGCTCGGCGGAGCCACTCTGCTGCTGCCGGTGCTGGGCGGCTCGAAGACCGGCGCGGTGAGCCTGTTGTTCGTGTGGGGTGTCGCCTACGGAGCGGTACCCGTGGCCTCCCGGACGTGGTTCGTCAAGGCGGCCCCCGACGCGCCCGAGGCGGCGTCAGTGCTGTTCACCTCCTCCTTTCAGGCAACGATCTCGCTCGGCGCCCTGGTCGGGGGAGGCATCGTGGACCGCACCTCCCCGTCCACGGTCATGGCCCTCGGCGGCATCACGGCCGTCCTCGTGGTTCTGGCCGCACTGACCCACTCCGCCCGCGGCCTCACCTGGCCGGACGGCAACCGCCGCTGAGATTCGCCCCATGCCCGGCGCCGGGGTTCGGCCGCCGGTCATGGGGCAGAGGGCTCGGTCATCAGGCAGTGCGGCGAGTGGGACGGCACTGCCCGCACCACATTGCCGGGGATACGGCGCTGAAGTCGTCAGGGGTTGCGTTTATCCATGCTCCGCCCGGCGTTCTGCGCCTGCAACCGAAGATGCACATGCCTGGGGTGACGGATGGCGGCGGCACGATTGACGTGCAATGCTTTCTGCAGTTTCGGGTCCGTAACTCATATCCCCAGCCCAACGGCGGGGCATCGAGCGGCCGTACTCGACCAGTTGCGGATTGTTGCAGCCGCGCCATCCTGGAAATAGGGTTGGACAGTTCCGTAGAGGTGGCCGCCGCTTCGACTGTGGACGCCTGGCGCGGTCGCAAGTCCCGCCTGTGCCCGGCCCCCTCGCCGCCGGCGCCACCCTGGTCATGACCCTTCCCTTCTGGAACCCGCCGGCATCAAGACCCATGGCGTCTCTTACACCGCAGAGCAAGCCAAGCAAGAGGGTTGGCCGATCGTCTTTTGAGCGCCAGGCCTGCGAGGATCTCGGTGCAGCCACCGGATCAGCGTTCGCGCCTTCGCTGGAGGACAGACATGGGACAGCAGCTGAAGATTCCATTCGTGAGCGGGATGAAGGTTGGCCTGGGCTTCGATCTGCTGACCGGCAGCCCATCGAGCGACCCGGCAATCCAGAACCCGCAGACCAGTCCGCCACAGACTGGCGGCGGGCAGACCGTCACAACGACCTTCCGCCTGGTGCAGGAGGCCGACTCGCTCCAGGATGCCTTGGGACTGTCCGCCGCAGTGTCCGGCAGCTACGCGGGTTTCTCCGCGACGGCGAAGATGCAGTTCGCGAACCAGTGCGCGGTAACGCAGTACTGCCTGTACGTGGTGCTGGCGGTGGAGGTCATCAACTCCTGTGTGACGGTGGACGCGCCGGCTCTCGTTCCGGACGCGACCGACCTGCTGACCACCGGGAAGACGGATCATTTTCGTGAGCGCTTCGGCAACCGATACATCTCCGGCCTGAAAACCGGTGGTGAGTACTACGCGGTATACCGCGTGCAGAGTTTCGACGAGCAGGAGCGCACTGACATTGCGGCGCAAATCTCGGCGAGCTTCCACAACCCAGCCTTGCGGGCAAATCTGAACACTGCCGTCGAGAGCAGGAAGTCCACCTCGCGCAACGAGCTGAACGTGGACGTCTTCGTGTACTCGGCCGGCGGGATCAGTGAGACGGAAACGGCGCTGTCAGAGATGATCGAGAAGGCACACAAGTTCCCGACCCTGGTCTCGGGCGGCCAGGCTATTCCCTACCAGGCCCTCCTCGACGAGTACAGTGGGTTGAAACTCCCGGGTGACAATCTGAATTTCTTCGATCAGGAGCAGCAGACCGAGTGCCTCCTCTTCAATTCCCGGCTGCTGAACGACTTCACGACGCTGGTCAACGATATCGACTTTATCCGCAAGCATCTCGATCGATTCCACAATCCGGACGGGTCACCGCCGGACGACGCGGCCCTGCAGCAGGCCCGTCAGCAGTGCCTGGCCATCGTCGACCAGTTGACCAGGGCCATCTCCGACTGCACCCGGGATGCCTCCACCTGTGTGCACTTCACCCAGTCACCCGAGGACTTCACAAGCCGGCTGCCGATCCTGCGCGAACCCCGGCCGGGCCTGCAGCGGGTTCCGCACCTGATCGGGACGAAGGCCGTAATGCCCTCCGGGATCTTTGAGTTCACGAAGAACCGGATGGTCGTGGACCTCCTGGGCGAGCAGGGGCTCTACTTCATCATCGACAACCCCGAGGTACTGGACTTCGGGGCGCTGGGCTCACCCCCGTTGCCCGACGCGGGCACCATCGTCGGACAGACTCCCGCGAACGGCACGTTTGTTCCGAGCGGCAGCGTACTGCACGTCAGAGTGTCCCCACTGCAGGCGAATCCCGGACCGGAAGTCTGAGCGAGGCGACGATGGCGGCGCAGACAGAGATCCCGTTCCTGGACGGAATGAAGGTGGGCCTGGGCTACGACGTGCTGACGGGCGTAGCGACCAAGAGCCCGGCGGTGACGGGCACGTCGCTGACGGCGCCGGCGCAGGCCGGCGGGCAGACCGTGACGAAGACCCTGCAGATCGTGCAGGAGTCGAGCGTCCTGCATCAGGCACTGGGCATCTCCGTGGACGTGAGTGCGGGGAGCATGCTTGGTGATGCCAGCGCGAAGTTCAAGTTCGCCAGCGACATCGCGGTGAACAGCTTCTCGCTCTACGTGGTGGTGGGCGTCCAGGTCTTCAACGCGACCCGGACGCTGGACAACCCGGTGCTGTCGAAGGAGGCTGCAGACCTCCTGCGCGAACACAAGACCGCCCGTTTCCGCGACCGGTTCGGGGACCGGTTCGTCCTCGGGATCAAAACCGGGGGCGAGTACTTCGCGATCTACAAGGTGGAGAGCCTGGACGCGACGGAACGCTCGTCGATCGCTGGGGAGATTCATGCCCGCGCAGGCGCACCCGGTGTCGCGGGCGGCTCGCTCGACGCCGACATCTCCTCGAAGATCGCCACCTCCAAGAGCAAGCTCGACGTGAGCGTCTACGTCTTCCAGGCTGGTGGCTCCAATAAAGGGACCGAGACCACCCTCGATGCGATCATGCAGAAGGCTCGCGTGTTCCCGACCCTGGTCGGAGTCGACCAGGGCGTGCCGTACTCGATGCTGGTGCACGACTACAGGGAACTGGCGCTCCCCGGCGACGAGCTCACGTTCATCGACGTGCAGAACCAGCAGGACGTGCTGACCTTCAACGCGAGCCTGCTGGACGGGTTCAGCACCGTCATCAACGACATCGACTTCGTCCGCAAGAACATCGACCAGTTCAAGAACGCGGATGGCAGCAACGTCGATGACGCGGTGCTGGCCAAGGCGCGTAAGGACTGCTTGCAGCAAGTGGATGCGATCCGGTTGCAGATGTCGAGGTGCTCCAACGATGCCACCACGTGCATGCGCGTCCAGTCCGCTCCGGAGGACTTCGCGCGCCTGCTCCCGAAGATCGGGGATTCCACCCGGGTCACGGTCCCGAATATGGTGGAGCAATTCCCGATCGCCACCCTGGGCTTCACGTTCGGCGATCACCACAATCTTCTCGTACCCCCGTTCCCGGCGGGCTTCCCCGCCCCGTTTACCGGCGAGCCGATCGTCCTCGCGGGCGAGTTCGGAAACCTCGCGTATGTCGCTGACCTCGCCGCCGACGACATCCATCCACCACCGTTCGGTGGGGCAGTCTTCGTTAAGGCGCAGGACCCGCCAGGCGGGTCGGTGGTGTCGAAGGGGTCCACAGTCAAGCTGGCGCTGCGAATCGGCGACACGGCGCCGTGAGGCCGTCCGTACCGGCGGTTCGATCAGTCGTGGACGAGGCGTCCCAGGACGGTCATGGCCGCGATCACGGTCTGCCGTTCCGCTTCGGTGCACTTGGCCTGGAGTTCGGCGGCGAGCCATTCGCTGCGGGCCCGTCGGCCGTCCTCGGCGCGGCGGCGGCCCTCGGGGGTGAGCACGATGAGCATTCGGCGGCCGTCGTCGGGGTCGCGGCGGCGTTCCACCAGGCCCTGTGCGGTGAGGGCGGCAATGGTGGTGGCCATCGACTGGTGGCGCATGCCCTCGGCGACGGCCAGGTCGCTGGTGGTCAGGCCCTGTCCGTCGCTGTCCAGCAGCCGTCCCATGGCGGAGGCCTGGGTGAGCGTCAGGTCGCCCGTTCCGGCGGCGGCCCGGATGCGCCGGCGCAGGCGGCCGATCACCGACCGCACCTGCTGCGAGGCCTGCACGGCGGACGGTGCGGCCTCCGGGTCTTCACTCATGGGGGCCACCCTAGGTTCCCGGCGGCCCGAATGTACCGGCGAACTGTACATGCGGGCCGCCGGGAAGCCCCGCCCGGAAACCGCCCCCGCCCGGAAGCCCGGCCCGGATCCGGCGCCCGGAAGCCCGGCCCCGGCGCCCGGAGGCCCGGACCCGGCGCCCGCCGGAGGCTCACTTCGGCGCCACGAAACCGCCGATCTCCCGCTCCAGCAGTTCGGCCAGCCGCAGCAGAGTGCGGTCCTCGTACATCGGGCCGATGATCTGCACACCCACCGGCAGGCCCTCGGGGGACGGCCCCGTCGGCACGGCGGTGGCGGGCAGGCCGGGCATGGTGGCGACGCCGGCCCAGACGAGCTGGTCGAAGTACGGGTACTCGACACCGTCGATGTCGAGCAGGCGCTCCAGCGGGTTGGGGTGGTGGTCGTGCGGGAAGGCGGGCGTGGGCGTGATCGGGCACACCACGGCGTCGTACTCGGCGAAGAGCTGCCGCCAGCCGTGGCGGTGGAGCTCGCGGCGCATGTTCAGCGCGACCCAGTCGCTGTGGCTGAGCACCATGCCGCGCAGCCGCGCCGCGTCGAGGCTCTGGTCGTCAGCCGCCAATTCGGCGGCGCGGGCCTGGAGTTGTGCACGGGCTTCGACGGGGAAGTGTGCGGTGGCGCCGGAGAACAGGAACTGCTTGTAGATCACCGCGGCTTCGGCGAGATCGGGCAGCAGCGGGCTGTGCCGTTCGACGCGGGCGCCGCCGGCGACGAGCGCGTCGGCCACCCGGGTCAGGCCCGCCCGCACGGCGGACCCGGTCGGGATGAACGGGTGCTCCTCGACGATCAGGACCCGGAAGTCGCGGAGCCACTCGTGGCGCGCGGGCGGCAGCGCCAGCCGGTACGCCACACCGTGCGTCAGCGGGTCCGGCCCGGCCATGACGTCGAGCAGCAGCGAGAGGTCCCGGGCGGTGCGCGCCATCGGGCCGACGACGACGAGGTCCTGTTCGGTCGGCAGGGCCGGCCCGGGCGGCGGAACCGCGCCGCGGCTCGGCAGAAGCCCGAGTGTCGGCTTGTGCGCGTAGATGCCGCAGAAATGTGCGGGGGTGCGCAGCGAACCGGCGAGGTCGGAGCCGATGGACAGCGCGCCGAAACCGGACGCCAGGGCCGCCGCCGATCCGCCGGAGGATCCGCCGGAGGTTCGAGCGTGGTTCCACGGGTTGTTGGTGGTGCCGTAGATCTCGTTGAAGCTCTGTATGTCCTGCAATCCCCGGGGCACATTGGTCTTGCCGAGCACCACCGCGCCCGCGGCCTTGAGCCGCGACACCTGCAGCGCGTCCTCGGCCGGCACGAAGTCCCGGTGCGGCGGCATGCCCCAGGTCGTGGGCAGGCCGGCGATGTCGTAGGACTCCTTCACCGTCACCGGGATGCCGAGCAGCGGCCGGTCCTCGCCGCGGGCGCGGGCCTGGTCGGCACTGCGCGCGGCGGCCCGGGCTCGTTCGAAGTCCGGCACGCAGATCGCGTTGATCGTCTTGTCGTCCCGCTCGATGCGGGCGATCGCCTCTTCGGTCAGTTCCGCCGAAGTCACCTCACCTGCGCGCAGGGCAGCGAGGAGTTCTTCGGCCGATCGGAAGTTCCGCTCCATGAATCGGACCGGACCCGCCTCCCGGACAGGGCACGAAACACCATTTCGCACAACAGATCGCCGCTCCGAGTACCCGTCAATTCCGGTCCGTGCGCAGGCGATCGACCCGACCGGAGGAGAACCTCAGGACAGCACCAGCCCGTAGTCCGCCAGCCAGCCGCGCACCTGGGACCGCTCGGCGCGGGCCAGCGAGCCGCCGGTGAAGCGCGGGTCGTCGGTGACCTCGGCCAGACAGGCCGCCGGCGGCACGAACGTTTCCGCGTCCTCCGCGGTCTCGAACTCCGCCTCCGCCAGCACCAGTCCGAGCAGCCGACCGTCGAAGACGTCGATGCCCAACGGGGGGACGCTCAGCCGGGTCTTGGTCAACTCCCGGCCGGGCAGCGAGTCCAGCAGCAGGGCGTACTCCTCCTCCGAGAGGTACAGGTTGGTGATCAGGCCCTGCTCGGCGCCGGTCGTGCCCGGCGGCGCCGGGATCTTCTGGGTGAGCTTGTGGGCGCACTCCCCGGTGTCGATCCGCTCGACGTGCCGCAGCCGCAGGCGGGTACCGTCCACGTACCGGTCGGTGATCAGCCGGGCGCAGGTGACGGCGCCAGGGGCCGGGACCCGGGCGAGCAGGAAGCGCCGCTCCCGCTCCACCCTCGCGTACCTGCTCCCGACCGCCTCCGCCGGGCCGTGCCCCGCTGCCTTCGAACCTGCCGCCTCCGAACCCGCCCTCGCCGGGCCCGCTCCCGTCCTCACCGGGCCCGTTCCCGTCCTCGCCGCCGGCGAATCGCCGCAGCGCCGCCCCTCCGCGTCCTGCGCCCCCATGCCGTGTCTCCCCGTTGCGTGTTGTGCCGCCGCGCCCGCACCGCTCGTGGCGGCACACCGCGCGACCTCCCCGGACCGGTCCCGCGTCCCCTCGGGGGCGGCCGTCCCCAGCGTAATGTGCGAACCGGCCCGGGGCGGCTGGATGTTCCTCATCTCCGCCGCTCCGGCTACTGATTGAGCGAGGGGAACAGGTCGAGGAACGGTTGCGTGGTGACCGACATGCCGCGCCCGAACGGGTCGTCGAAGTCCCAGATCAGGAACAGCGAGAAGCCGATCAGTGCGCTGAACGTGCCCGCCAGCACCAACTCCCGTCCGGAGCGCCGGATCTGGAGCGCGAACAGCATGCCGATGGTGACCAGGGCACCGACGATCAGGCCGAACCAGACCACCCCGGGCATGGTCGGACCGGTGTTGCCGCCACGGGAGTTACGGGTCTCGTCGGCGATGGCGATCTTGTCCATCATCGACTGGTACGCCTGCGCCTCGATGTCGTTCTGCGGAGCCCGGGAGGCCACGTCGGTACGCAGCTTGGCGAGCAACTCGGTTCCCTCGGGGGAGAGTTCCCCTTCGGTACGCATGTGGTGCCACTCGTTGTTCACCACGAACGACACATAGGCGTCGATGTCCTTGACGACCGTCGCCCGGTAGTCGGCGGGGAACACCTCGGCCCGGACGCCGACCTCGTGCAGCGACTGCGCCTCTCGCTGCACCTCGTCCTGCGCGGACGACCGGGTCTCCCAGACGCCGGCGATCGCCAGGCCCAGCACGATGGCGTACACGACGCCGATCATCATGGTGATGTACTCGATGACGTCGGGCGTCTCCGAGGTGTCCTCGTGGCCGTCGGTCTTCCGGTGCCTCACCAGCATGACCGCGACGACGACCAGGCACGCCCCAGCCATCGCGAGGGCGAGCGCCACCCATTCGGACATGACAGGTCCTCTCCTGTAGCTTGCATCAACAACTTGACTGAAACGACGCCTACTTGACGCGGCGTCAGGAACGCCCGCGCCGCCCGGCCGCAGCCCGGGACTTCCCGCTCGGACGCAGCGCCGCGGCGGCGATCACCGCAGGAACGGTGACCACCAGCATCCGGGTGGTGGTCGGGGCACCGTGACGCTTGGGCGGTGCGGCGTGCACCAGCGGCGGCGGCAGCCGGACGGACGACGTCGGCGCGGGGCTCGGGGCAGGCGTCTCCGGTACGGGGGTGGGCGGCGCGGGCGCGATCGGCGCGGCGGCGCTGCCAGTGGGCGTGGGCCGCACCGGCGCGGGTGTCGGCGGCGCGGGCTTCGGCGGTGTCGGCGTCGGGGTGGGTACCGGCGAAGGCGAGGGCGCGGGCGAATGCGTCGGCGACGGACTGGGCTTGGGAGTTGGTGCTGGTGTCGGTGTGGGACTGGGCGCCGGCTTCGGGTGGCAGTGGTGCCCGTGTCCGTCCCCGTCCCCGTCCTGGTCGTCTCCCCCGCCATGGCTATGGCCGTGCCCGCCGTGACCCCCCTTGTCCCCGTGTCTACCCCCGTCCCCCCCGTCCTCCTTGTCCCCCTTGGCCCCCTGTGGCCCGTGCTGCGGGTTCAGCGGGAACGGGACGCCGGCCCCGCCCTCGACGTCCATCTCGACGTACGACCCGGCGACGTCGACGGAGGTGTGCACGTGGACGCAGATCTCCATCCACCGCCCGTCGCCCCGACCGCCCACCGTCGTGTCGGTCCGAGTGGTGGTCTGGGTGGCCCCGGTGAGCACCGCGCACCCCACGGCGACACCGACAAGCACCCCGGCCGTCCGAACTCCACGTCGCGGCACGGGCGCAGGTAAGGTCTCCGCCGCTGCCCCGCTGTTCGCGGGCGGCCGGTCGTTCCGCTGCCTGGGCGTGTGCATGGGCCTGGTCCAACCTTCCTGTGGCTGTGGACGATCGAGCCGGCCCCGTGACGGCCGGAGCGCAGTCGAGGGCACGTCGGAGGACCGGTGCCGTTCCGCCGCAGAAACGAAACAGCATGATCAATCCGACGTACCCTCAACTAGGGCCTGTCCGGCCGATCTTGTCGGATCAGCGCGCGGCTCCCCCAGCCCTTGGGGGCTGGGAGGTACCCCCATTTCGCGCCCGGCTGGGCGTGCCGCCGGAACGTCCTCGTACTGGGTGTACTTGGATGTTTCGGCGGTGCGTCCGTGGGGGCACCTCCCAGCCCGCCAGGGCTGGGGGTGGGGGCACCTCCCGGCCCGCCAGGGCTGGGGGCGGATGATCCGGCGTCGCGCGCCCGGCAAGATCGGCCGGACAGGCCCTAGGTGGAGCGCCGTTTGGTTACGGCCTCCGACGGTCCACCGTGGTCTTCCTCGTAACAGCTCTCGGCCCCTGCCTCAGCGGACGGCGATCTCCACGTTCTCGAGCACGCCGACCGCGTCCGGCACCAGGATGGCCGCGGAGTAGTACGCGGTGACCAGGTAGTTGATGACAGCCTTCTCGTCGATGCCCATGAAGCGGACCGACAGGCTGGGCTGGTACTCGTCGGGGATGCCGGTCTGGTGCAGGCCGATGACGCCCTGGTTGTTCTCGCCGGTGCGCAGCACCAGGATGGAGCTGGTGTTCTCCCGGGTGATCGGGATCTTGTTGCAGGGCAGGATCGGCACGCCGCGCCAGGCGGGCACCTTGTGGCCCTGGAGGTCGACCGTGTCGGGGTACAGGCCGCGCGAGTTGAACTCGCGGCCGAGCGCGGCGATGGTCTTGGGGTGGGCGAGGAAGAACTCGGAGTCGCGGCGGCGGCTGAGCAGTTCGTCCAGGTCGTCGGGGGTGGCCGGGCCGGCGTGGGTCTGGATCCGCTGGTCGAAGGCGCAGTTGGAGAGCAGACCGAACTCGCGGTTGTTGATCAGCTCGTGCTCCTGGCGCTCGCGGAGCGCCTCGACGGTGAGCTTGAGCTGCTGCTCGATCTGGTTCATCGGCTGGTTGTAGAGGTCCGCGACGCGGGAGTGAACCCGGAGCACGGTCTGCGCGATGGACAGCTCGTACTCGCGCGGCTTGAGCTCGTAGTCCACGAACGCGGTGGGCAGCTGGAACTCGCCCGCGTGGCCGGCGGACATTGCGATCTCGGCCTCGCCGAGCTCGTTCTGCCGCTGCAGCGGCAGGCTGGCGAAGTCCCGGATGTGGGCCTGGAGGCTCTCGGACTGCGCGAGCACCGACTCGAAGTCGGCCCGGCTGAGGGTGAGCAGGGTGCCGGAGGTCTTGGCGGTGGCGGTGTAGTCCCAGCTGGCGTCGCCGTCCAGCAGGGCGTTCTCGCCGAACCGGTCGCCGTCGCCGAGGACGCCGACCACCGCGTCGTCACCGTACTTGCCGGTGGAGACCTGGTTGATCTTGCCGTGCGCGATCAGGTGGATCTTGTCGGACGGGGTGCCGCGCTCGGCCAGGGTCTCCCCGGCCCGGAAGTCGCGCTGCACGCAGCGGTCGGCGATCGCGGACAGCACGTCGTCGTCCTCGAAGCCGCGCAGCAGGGCGAGTTCACCGAGCTCCCGGGGGATGACCCGGACGTCGCCGCCGGTCTGGATGAACTCGATCCGGCCGTCGCCGACCGTGTAGGTCAGACGCCGGTTGACCCGGTAGGTACCGCCGGAGGTCTGCACCCAGGGCAGCATCCGCAGCAGCCAGCGGGAGGTGATCTCCTGCATCTGCGGTGCGGACTTGGTGGTGGTCGCCAGGTTGCGTGCGGCGGCGGTGGTGAGGCTGGTCTGCTGGCGCTGCGCCTGCTGAGTCTCCGGGCTGCTGTCCACGGACATCGGGCCGGGCTCTCCTTCGTCTCGCCACGAGAACTGACGCTGCGTCAGATCCGTGGGTGGGTGGGGTTCTTGGCAAAGATCAAGATCAAGGGGAATGGCTGAGGGTCTCGGCGGGACTTCGGGTCACCGGGCCGCCCACCGCCTCCCGAACAGTAGATCTTCGCCACTCCCAGGGCCGCCCGCATGGCCGAGGGTGCACCCAATCAGGTGAATCTTGCCCCCTGGAGGATTGGGACTGACTCCGTCCGGTTTGCCATCCGGATGACAGCGCGGCAACTCAGATTGACCGCGAACCACCCGCCCCGCACGCCACAGCGCCCCACTCGACCGGATCGACACCCCGCCGACCGGCCTCGGACCGGGCGCTCTCCGAGGCCGCCGCGACAGTGGAGCACCGACCGCCCTCCCCTCGCCGCCACCCTGCTGCCGACCCGGCGCGACGCACCGCCGGCCACCCGCCCCTCGCCGCCACCCTCCTGCCGACCCGGCGCGACGCGCACCCCTCGACCCGGCCTGCCGCCGTTGAACCTTCCGTTACCGCCCTGCCAGGAAGGAAACACCCGCCGGCTCCGCGCTTTCCCCGCATTCCACTGCCGCCGCCGCTTTCGTCCGCCCCCGCTGTCGTCCGGCCCGGAATTCCGCAACCTTTCACCTGACGGACCGTCAAGACGCCGCCCCAAGGCCGAGAAAAGGCCATCGATGGATGCCAGGAATTGGCCGCCCCCTCCTCCTGACCTGTCACGCTGGTGAGCGTTTCCGCCCGTCCGACCTCCCGGACGGGGCCCGCATGCCTGCGCCGGGCCTATTGACCGCCGGGTTGCGCCGCCGCATACTCCCCCTGTCCCCGACCGCCACCGGTGTTCGCGGGGACTCCGGTGGAACGGATTATCGCTACCTGGAGGATCGGAATTGGCTGGGCCGTGGGAGGGACTTCCGCGCGATTTGTCGGCCGAACTCAGGGCGGAGCAGCAATCCTTGGCGTCCGAGATCATCCGGGAGATCAGGTCCGCCGTCCCGGAATTCGCCCGCCCGCTCTCCGGCCAATTCGGCGCCGGAATCCAGCAGGGCGTGGAGACCGCGCTCGCCGAGTTCGTCGACCGGGTCGCGGGGCTGCCCGCCCCCGGCCCCCGGCAGGTGCGGGTCTACCGCTCACTCGGCCGGGGCGAACTCGCCGAGGGCCGCAGCCTGGACGCCCTCCAGGCGGCGTTCCGGCTCGGCGCCCGGATCGCGTGGCGCCGGTACGCCCGGGTGGCCCGCCGTCGCGGTCTCGGCCCAGAGCAGCTGGTCACGCTGGCCGAGGCGGTGTTCGCGCACATCGATGAGGTCGCGGCGGCCAGCGTGCAGGGTTACATGGACGCCCGCACCGACCGGGCGGGCGCACTCGGCCGGGCCCGGCACCGGCTGCTCGACCTGCTACTGTCCGGTGCCGGGCCCGCCGAACTCACTGCCGCCGCGCAGTCCGCGGACTGGCCGCTGCCCGCACTGCTCGCCGGGGTGTCACTCGACCCGCGCTCCCCCGTACCGCTTCCCACTGCCCGTCAACCACTGGCCCGCGTCGCCGCGTTCGGCTCCCGGCCGCCGGGTGGCGGGCGGCTGCCCGAGCATGTCCTGGTCAACCTGGACGGCCCGCAACCGCACCTGCTGCTGCCCGACCCGGCGACGACGCTGGCCGACCCGCGAATCGCCGCCGCCCTGCACGGGCGCGGCGCGGTGATCGGCCCGCCGGTGCCACCTGCCCTGGCGGCGCAGTCGCTGCGCTGGGCCCGGCTGCTCCGCGCCTCCCTCCCGCAGGCCCCGGAGCAGCCGGTGGACTGCCGCGAACGCCTGGCGGACCTGCTGCTGCTCACCGACCCGGCCCTGGTCCGCCTGATCGCCGAACGCCGCCTGGCCCCGCTCGCCCCCCTCACCCCCAAGCAACGCGAGCGCCTCGCCGCCACCCTCCTGGCCTGGCTCCAGACCGGCCGCGGCACCGCCCCCCAGGTCGCCGCCCGCCTCGGCATCCACCCCCAGACCGCCCGCCAGCGCCTCCACCGCGTCCACCGCCTCTTCGGCCCGTCCCTGTCCTCCCCCGACGCCCGCTTCGAACTCGAGGTCGCCCTCCGCGCCACGCCCGTCCCCTAGCTCCGGCGGCTCCCCCGGCAGCAGCCGCCGGGCAAGCCCTCGCGGGGGCGGTCAGTCGCAGGATCTCCCAGCGACCTGCTTCGCAGGTGTTCAGGCAGAGCCGACTCTTCGGCGTGGCCCGGCGCGAAGTTGACGCCGCGCCCACTCCTCCACAGGTGCCGAACTGGCAGGCGGGTCACGGCCGTTCGAGGGTGGACGGTTACGATCCAGGGGGAGCGATCAAGGGGAGGGCATGAGCGTGCTGGACGGGTCGGGTGTGCTGGACGGGCTGGACGAGTTCTGCGAGCAGGCGCTGACGGCGCACGGGTGCCCGTCGGCGAGCATGGCCGTGGCGCAGGGCGACGAGCTGGTGTTCGCGCGGGCCTACGGACTGGCGGACGTCGCGGCGAACCGCGCCGCCACTCCGGAGACCGTCTACGGACTGGCGTCAATAACCAAGTCGTTCACGGCAATCGCCGTGTGCCTGGCCGCCGATCGCGGGCTGCTCGACCTGGACGCGCCGCTGCCCGGCCGCCACCCGTGGGCGACGGTGCCGACGCCGCGTCAGCTGATGCAGCACCGGGGCGGGTTCCCGGCGTACTACGACTTCCACTACAGCGAGGATCCGTCACCGATCGACCCCGCCGCCTACTGTCGCCAAGTCCGCGAGCCGGGCAGCGACTTCGAGTACTCCAACCTCGGCTACCGGGAGCTCGGCCGTCTCCTGGAGCAGGCCACCGGCCAGCCCCTGCGCACCTTCCTGCGCGAGCAGATCGCCGCCCCGCTCGGCCTGACCTCCTTCGACCTGGCCGACCTCCCGCCCGCCGACGCGTCTGTCGCGCAGCGCTACACCCCGGACGGCCGCAGCTACCCCAGCTGCCGCAGCAGTGTCTCTTCCGCCGGGGCGGGCTGGGCCACCGCCGGCGACATCGCCCTGTTCGCCCGCCGTTCCGCGCGGCTGCTTCGGCCGGCAACCGCTGCGGCCGTTCTCGATGCCCCGCCCATCACCGACCGGCTCGGTTACGGTCTCGGCCGGATCGTCCAGCGCGCGAACGGTTCGGTGATCTCCAGCCACGGCGGCGGCATGGGCGGCGTCGCCACCATGATGATCGACCTGCCCGACCGTGAACTCTCGCTCGCCGTCCTGACCAACAGCACCGACAAGTCCGCCCGCAACGCCGTGGTCCGGCACCTGATGGACGCCCTGGTCCCCGAGTTCGATCCGGGCCACCTGCAGCCCGTCACCGACCCGGCCGCCGCCCTGACCCTGACCCCGGGCAGCTGGACCGGCCACATCGAGACCGCCGACGGCGAAATCCCGCTCGACCTCTCCCTCTTGACCGACGGTCACGTCCGGGTCCGGCTCGCCGACCTCCCCCCGGTCACCGTCCCGGCGGTCGCCTCCCGCAGCTGGCGCATTCAACTCGCCGCCGACCTCCAACTCCCCACCAGGGACGCCCGGTTGAACAGTCCCTCATTCGGACTGGAGCTCCGCACGGACGGCACCGGGCTGACCGGCCGCGCCATCGCCTACAAGAACGGCGACCGCGAAGGCCTGCTCGGCCCGTACCTGGTCCACCCCTGCCGCCTGCGCCCCAACGCCTGAGATCCCGCTACTTCGGCCAGAGCACCGCCTGGGCCACGATGACGCGCTCGCCGTCGAACGTGACGGCGGGCCCCTCGTGCAGTTCGTAGCCCAGGGCGAGCGCTTCGCTGACCCGGTGGCAGAACGCGGCGTCGTCCGGCCCGGTCAGGACGCGGTAGCGGGGCAGTCCGTCCGGCGGCGTGCTCGAAAGTGTGCTCATACCAACAGGATCCCAGGCTCACCCCCTCATCCCGCGCCGAAGGGGCGCCCCGTCCTCACCGAACACTCCGCCCGCACCCCACCCGCCGCTGCCGCAGGGCCAGGGACCCGCCGCTGGTTTGGAGGCAGATCCAGGCCCCATCCCCCACGGAGGGTCAGAGCATGAAGCTGCGTGTCGCGGCCGCGCTCGGTACGGCGGCTGCGCTGGTCTCCCCGGTCGCCGGCTCCGGCACGGCAGCGCGCCCGGCCCACCCGACCACCCCTCGGACGAAGCGCCCTACGCGCCCGCCGCGCCCCGGCCGCTGAGGTCACCGCTGAGGTCACCGCTGAGGTCGCCGTTGAGGTCACCGCCGAGGTCACCGTTGAAGAAGGCGGCCACGCCCCGGGCACCGGCCGGCGAGTGGACGAGGGCCATCACCCGGTCGGAGTCGGCGGCGGCCTCGGCGGTGCGGACGAACATCTCGGACTCGTAGGCGCGCAACGCCCTCCCCAGGTCGGTGGGGTGGGCAGTGAGGGCGTCGGCGAGTTCGAGGGCGTCGCGCATCGCGGTGTTGGCCCCGAGGCCGACGGGCGGCATCAGATGCGCGGCGTCGCCGAGCAGCGTGAGGCCGGGGCGGTGCGGCCAGCGCAGGCCGACGGGGAGAGCGGCGAGCGGACGGGGCGTCAGCTCGCCCTCGCAGGCGGCGATCAGCGCGCGGCAGGTGGGCGTCCAGTCGGCGAACAGCTCCAGCAGCGCGGGCCGGGCCTCGGCGGGGCGGTCGAACGGGATGCCGCAGCTGGCCGGCCAGTCGGCGGGGCCGTGGAAGGACAGGTGGACCAGGACCCGCCCATCGGAGCAGCGCTGTGCGGCGAGCGACTGGCCCTCGCCGATCACCCAGTAGCTGCCCCGCCCCACGGCGGCGGCCAGCTCGGGGTGGGTGCGGTCGATGGCGGGGATGGTCCCCTCGACGGTGTTGACGCCCAGGTGGCGCGGCTCGGCGTCGGTGAGCAGCGGGCGCAGCCGGGAGCGGGCGCCGTCCGCGCCGATCAGCACACGGTGTTCGGCCGTGCTGCCGTCGGCGAAGTGCAACTCCCAACCGCCGCCCGGCGCGGGGTTGGCGGCGTGCAGGGTGTGCGCCCACCGGACGGTGCCGGGCGGCAGCGAGCCGAGCAGCAGCTCGCGCAGGTCGGTCCGGTCGATCTCGGGCCGGGGCGCCGGGGCGTCCCCGGGCGCGGGGTCGGGGGTGTCCTCGCGGTACACCAGGGTGCCGGTGTGGTCGAGCAGGCGCATGTCCTGCCCTTCGGGGCGGGCGTGCCGACCGAACGCCTCCTCCAACTTGGCTGCGCGCAGCGCACGTTGGCCGGTGTCCAGGTGCAGGTCGAGGGTGCCGCCCTGGAGCCTGGCGTCCGGCCCGGCGTCGCGTTCGTACACCGTGGCCGGGATGCCCCGCATGGTGAGCAGCCTGGCCAGCGTGAGGCCGCCCGGGCCGCCTCCGACAATTCCGATCTCGGTAGCTGTCTGCGCGGACATCGTGGACATGCGTGTCCCCCTCCTGGTTGATACACCGTATCGCTCGATACACTGTATCGCCAGGGGTGAGCGCGCCCGACATCATCTACGCGGAGACTATTTTCATGACGCCCCACCACACCATCGACCCCACCTCCCCCACCCCGATCTGGGACCGCCCCGAACCGCCCGCGCGGCGGACCCCGCACCCGCTCAGCCGCGAACTGATCGTCGGCGCGGCCCTCGAACTCGCCGACGCGGACGGCTTGGAGGGCGTCTCGATCCGCCGGGTTGCCGCAGCGCTTGAGGTCGGCCCGATGCGGCTGTACGGGTACGTGGACACCAAGGACGAGCTGCTCGACCTCCTCGCTGACGCGGTCTACGCCGAGATCGTCCCGCCCGCCCCGGCCCCCGGCCATCCGTCACAGGACTGGCAGTCCGGCCTGCGGCTGATCGCCACCCTGACCAGGCGGGCCGCACTCCGCCACGAATGGTTCCCCGAACTCCTCGGCGGCCGCCCGCACTTGGGCCCGAACGCACTGGCCGCCCTGGAGGCCCGGCTGTCCGTCCTGAACACCGCCCCGAACCTCACCGGCCGCCCCACCGAACTCCGCCGGGCCGCCGCCGCCTTCCACGCCTACCTGGTGGGCGCCCTGCGCACCGAACTGGCACAACGTCACGCGGACCGGTCCGAGAACCGCTCCGAGGAGCAGTGGCGGAAGGCGATGTCCCCGTACCTGGGACGTGTGCTGGACGCAGGCCGACACCCGCTGCTCGCGGAGGTGATCGTGGGGGCCGAACACCCCACCCCCGCCGCGGAGTTCGAGGCGGGCCTGGAGATCGTACTGGCCGGCATCGCCGCACAGACCTCCTGATCCGGAGACCGTCCCCGGCAGTCCACCGGCTGCCCCCGGCCGGGGCGGCAGCCGTCCCACCCCGAGTTCGAGGCAGACCCGAATGGACCTGCGGACGGAGAGCTCACCGCACGTCGGCGTCAACCGCAGGCGGACCGGACAGGCCTTGATCTCGGCCGCCCACTCCGCCGCCGCCCTCGACACCGAGCCGACCGTCAGCCGACCGTCAGCCGACACGCGACCACGAACGGCTCGCCCGAGCGGGCCCCGCGCCGCCGGAGAGATGAGAACTCAAGATCCAGGCTGCCGCGCAGTTCGACCGCTCGACACCGAACCCGCCGCTGTCGATCGGCCTCACCGGCCCAGCGGTCCAGCGGTCCACGCCGGACGGCCGTCACCGCACAACTGTGCTGCCCCTGAGGTCATTTCGGGCAGACGGCCGAACATCCCCGGCCGGCGCCGACCGTCGCCCGGCCATTCACCCCCAACGGGCTTGCCGGACAATCGCATCGCCGCAACCCTGGATTCCGCTGCCCCGCCGTCCCGCCCCGCCGGCCTCACCGGTCGGGCGGGCCGGCGTGCGGCCACCACCTCGGGAGGGCTGCCCGCCCCCGCCATCGCCGTTCATCGGATGGAGGCAGGGCCGCGTGCGAAGGTGATGCCGCCCGCCTCGTCGTGCAGGTCCTCGACGGCGAAGCGCGGCAGGATGTTGGCGACGGGCGGCCGCAGGCGCAGCGTCTCCTCCACCACGTCGGACCACCGGGACGGGTCCTTGCGGAGGGCGTCGAGCTGTTCGGGGTGGGTGGTCAGTGCGATGATCGCGCTGCCGAGCAGGTTGACGGTGGTTTCGTGGCCGGCGCCGATCAACAGCAGCAGGCTGTCGAGGAGTTCGCGTTCGGTGAGGCCGGTGCCGGTCTCCTCGTCGTGGGCCTGGATGAGCGCGGTGGTGACGTCCTCGCCGGGGGTGCGGCGCTTGGCCTCGACCAGGTTGGCGAGTTGGGCGTAGCCGGCCTCGCCGTTGCGGACGGCTTCCTCGGGGGTGGCGTGGGTGTCGAAGAGGTGGCCGATGCAGGCGCGGAACGCGTCGTGCAGGTCTTCGGGGACGCCGAGCAGGGTGTTGACCACCATCAGCGGCAGCACCCAGGTGAATTCGTTCCGCAGGTCGACCACGCTGTCCTGCGGCTGTGCGGCAATGCGGTCGATGAGCTCGGCGGCGATCCGCTTGATCTCGGCGGCGATCCGCTCGATCTCGGGGGCCAGCACCCGGATCCGCCGCGCGGTGAACGCGGGGCTGATCAGGCGGCGCAGCCGGCCGTGTTCGGGTCCGTAGGCGGTGAGGGCGTTGCGGACGTCGGTCCGCATGCGCAGCGGCCGGTCCTCGACCATCTCGCCGTTCATGTGGGCGGGCCAGTGCTGGTAGGCGTCCTTGGAGACGCCCGGAACCGGCCCCGGACCCGGTCGCCCGGCTCGGCAGTGATCAGCCGCGATCAGCCGCGATCAGCCACCCGGCGGGGCGATCACCGGCACCGGTTGTCAGAGGTGCGCACTAGGGTGTCGGGCGTGCCAATGATCATGGATCGTGATGGGGTTGCGGAGCAGCTGGAGCCGTTCCGGCGCGAGCTGACGGCATACTGCTACCGCATGCTGGGGTCGGCCTTCGAGGCCGAGGACGCGGTGCAGGAGACGATGGTCCGCGCCTGGTCGAAGTTCGACGGGTTCGAGGGGCGGGCGGCGCTGCGGACGTGGTTGTACCGGATCGCCACCAACGTGTGTCTGGACATGGGTCCGGCGGCGCAGCGGCGGGCGCGTCCGATGGATCTGACCTCGCCGTGTGCGGCAGGGGCGCCGGATCTGACGCAGTTGGAGGAGAGCATCTGGGTGGGCCCGGTGCCGGACGGGCGGGTGCTGGCGGGTGATCCGGCGGAGGTGGCGCTGGGCCGGGAGTCGATCCGGCTGGCGTTCGTCTCGGCGTTGCAGAAGCTGCCGGCCCGGCAGCGCGCGGTGCTGATCCTGCGCGAGGTGCTGGCCTGGTCGGCGGCGGAGACCGCGGAGTTGCTGGAGACGTCGGTGGCGTCGGTGAACAGCGCGCTGCAGCGTGCCCGGGCGACGCTGGCGGACGGCGCGGGGTCGCCGGGTGACACCTTCAAGCCGCTGGACGAGGCGCAGCGTTCGTTGCTGGCCCGCTATGTGCGGGCGTTCGAGGCGTTCGACATCGAGGGCTTGAAGCGGCTGCTGCACGAGGACGCGGTGCTGAACATGCCGCCGTTCCGGATGTGGCTGCAGGGCATCGAGGAACTCGAGGTGTGGTGGAAGGGTCCGGGCCGGGGGTGTGTCAACTCGCGGATGCTGCCGGTGGAGGCGAACGGTTCGCCGGCGTTCGCGCAGTACCGGGCGGCGGAGGACGGCAATGGCTGGACGCCGTGGGGCATCATGGTGTTGGAGATCGTGGACGGTCGGATCGCCATGATGACCAATTACATGGATGTCGATCGGCTGTTCCCGCTGTGGGGTCTGCCGATGCGGTTGACGGAGGATCCGCGGGGCTGACATGCCCTCAGCCCTCGTGGAGGGTGTCGGCCAGCCCGGTGAGGTCGAGCACCGTTCTCAGTTGGGGGCCGACGCCGCGCAGGACGACCTGATGGCCCGCCCGCCGTGCGAGTACTCCGAACCTGCAAAGGCGTTGGAGGTCGCCGGGGGCGGGCCTCAGCACGTTCCCGACCAGCAGGGCGATCCGCACGGGCCGGCGGTGGGCGTCCAGTAGTGCGGTGTAGTGGTCTTCCAGTGCCGGATGAGCGGCATGGTGCGGCGGTACGTCGAACTCGACGGTGTCATCAGGGCTCATGCCGGTGCTGACCGATCGACGCTCGTGGATTCATCGGTGGGGCGGGCAGCACGGGTCGAAAAAGTTTTTCGGATTTTCTTCGCGGGGACCGATGAGTCCGCCGAGCGGGCTCCGTCTGACCGGTTGTCAGCGAGCGACGCACACCGAGAGCCAGCAAGGAGCACCACCCCATGAGGAAGATCACCGCCGGTCTGTTCATCTCCGCCGACGGAGTCGTGGAGAGCCCGGAACAGTGGCACTTCAAGTACTTCGACGCCGAGTTGGGCGCGGCGGTCGGGGCGCTGCTGGGCGCGTCGGACACCGTGCTGATGGGCCGCACCACCTACGAGGTGTTCGCGGGTTCGTGGCCGGCCGTCGAGGCGGAGGGCGGCGACGAGGCCGAGATGGCGAAGGCGATCGGTGACACCCGCAAGATCGTGGTCTCGCACCAGGAGCTCTCCTTCACCTGGCGCAACTCCGAGCAGCTGAAGGGCGAGCTGGTCGAGGGCGTCACGGCGCTGAAGCAGGAGGAGGGCGGCCCGATCGGCATGTCGGGTTCGATCTCCGTGGTACGTCAGCTGCTGGCGGCGGGCCTGCTGGACGAGCTGCACCTGTTCGTGCACCCGGTGGCCCGGGGCAAGGGCATGCGCCTGTTCGACGGGATCGCCGAGCCGATCGAGCTGAAGCTGCTGTCCTGCGAGCCGTTCGCCGGCGGCACCGTGCACCTGGTGTACGGGCCCGCTGCCGAGTAGTCACCCGTTTCCGACCAGGCGTCACCGAGCAAGGAGAACCGAACCATGAGGAAGATCACCGCAGGCCTGTTCATCTCCGCCGACGGCGTGGTGGGCAGCCCGGAGCAGTGGCACCTGCCGCACTTCGACGACGAGGTGGGCGCGGCGGTGGGGGCGCAGCTGGGGGTGTCGGAGACCCTGCTGCTGGGCCGCACGACGTACGACATCTTCGCGGGTGCCTGGCCGGAGCGGGAGGCCGCGGGCGGCGCGGACGCGGGCTTCGCCAAGTCGCTGGGCGACATGCGCAAGGTCGTGGTCTCGCACCAGGGCCTCGACCTCACCTGGCGCAACTCCGAGCAGCTGAAGGGTGAGTTGGTCGAGGGCGTCCGGGCGCTGAAGCAGGAGGAGGGCGGCCCGATCGGCATGTCCGGCTCGGTCTCCGTGGTACGTCAGCTGCTGGCGGCGGGTCTGATCGACGAACTGCACCTGTTCGTGCACCCGGTGGCCCAGGGCGAGGGCATGCGCCTGTTCGACGGGATCGCCGAGCCGATCGAGTTGACGCTGCTGTCCAGCAAGGCGTTCGGCAACGGCACCCTGCACGTGGTGTACGGCCCGGCCGCCGGGTAGCGGAGCGGGGTCCCGATCGGTTCCCACTCTCTGCGGGCGCGCGTGAGGTCGGCACGACTTACCGGGCGCCCGAAGGGAGTGGGATCCGAAGGTTCCGGGACGGTGTTGTCAAGACTTCCTCAACTGTCGGCAATCACGCTGCAATCTCGCCATCCATGGTCATTTTCTGGCCGAGTGCATCATTTCCTCCTCAAACACCTCCGCAAGCATTCGAACTTATGGCAAGTTCAGTCGCGGCGGATGTGAAATGTCACATGTGCTACCTCGTTATCACGTGCCTCAGCTGGGCACCACCACATGGAGGAGAACGCGCGATGAACCACCGTTCGATGAAGGGACTGACCCTGCTCGCCGCGGGCATGGCCACCGTCGGCGCCCTGACAGCCGCCCCCGCGCAGGCCGCCACCCCCACTGCCACGACCACCACCACGGAGACCTGCAGCCCGTGGTCGCTCCAGTCCGGGCTGATGACCCAGGTCTGCGCCGCGATCACCGGTAGCAGCGTCCAGTTCCTCGGTCGTGTCGCCCTGGCCGGCCCGCCCACCCCCGACTACCCGCCGCAGCCCCAGGTGCTCTCCACCACGCTCTCCGGCCAGGTCGTCGGCGGCGCCTCGCTCGGCTCGATCGCGCAGAACGTGAACTTCCTCGCGAGCACGGTCACCGTCAACGGCCCGACCGGCACCGTCGCGTGCGGTTCCACCGTCAGCGGCACCTTCGGCGTCAGCAAGTTCGGCTGGGGCCCGTCCCCGGTCACCGTCAACGCCGTGGTCCCCTGCTGACCGAGCACCCGTGAACCGGGCCCGGGAGTCGCGACTCCCGGGCCCGGCCCGCGTTCTGCTCCGTCAGACCCGTTCGGCCACGCGCTCCGGACGCTCCGACGCGGCAGGCAGGCTCGCGCCCTCCAGATCGACGTCCGGAATGATCCGGTCGAGCCGGCCCGGCAACTGCCAGGCGCGGCGGCCGAGCAGGGCCATCGCGGCGGGCACCAGGGTCATCCGGACCACGAAGGCGTCGATGAACACGCCGACGGCGAGCGCGAATCCGATCGACTTGATGATCGGGTCGTGGTTGAACACGAAGCCGCCGAACACCGCGACCATGATCAGCGCGGCAGCAGTGACCACCCGTCCGCTGCTGGCGACGCCCTGCGTGACGGCCCCGGCGGCGTCGCCGGTGTGCTGGTGGTGCTCACGCATCCGGCTGACCAGGAACACCTCGTAGTCCATCGCGAGCCCGAACAGCACGCCGATCAGCAGCACCGGCAGAAAACTCGTCACGGGCGCGGCGGACGGGATGTCGAGCAGGCCGTTCAGGTGCCCGTCCTGGAACACCCACACGGTGATGCCGAGCGCGGCGGCCACCGACAGCAGGAACCCGAGCACCGCCTTGAGCGGCACCAGCACCGAGCGGAACGCGACGGTCAGCAGGGCGAGCGCGAGGAGCACGATCAGGGCGACGAACAGCGGCAGCGCGTCGGCGAGCTTGCCGGACACGTCGATCGCGGCGGCGGTCGCCCCGGCGATGTACAGCGTGCCGCCGCTCGCGGCGACCTCGGCCTTGTGGCCGCGCAGCCGCTCCACCAGGTCGCTGGTGGCCTTGTCGTCCGGCCCGGTACGGGGGACGACGGGCACGGCGACGGTGCTGCCGTCCGCGCTCGCCACCGGCATGCCGACGGCGGCGACGCCCGGATCGGCGGAGAGCGTGGCGTGCAGGTCGGCGAGCGCGGCCTCGCGGCGCTCGGCGGGGATGCCGGTGGCGTCGACCACGGCGGCAAGGGTGGCGTTGAAGCCGGGGCCGAAGCCCTCGCTGAGCAGGTCGTAGCTCTTGTGCTGGGTGCTGGAGGCGGGCTGCGAGGCGTTGCCGGGCAGGCCGAGCCGCAGGTCGCGGGCGGGCAGCGCGAGGGCGAGCAGCCCGACCACGCCGGCCAGCAGCACCAGCAGCGGCTTGCGGGTGACGGTGCGCGCCCAGGCCGCCGACCAGGTGCCGGCCGGCTTCGCGGTGGCCTTCACCCGTGCCCGGGGCCGCAGCCGTTCGCCGAGCAGGCCGAGCAGCGCGGGCACCAGGGTGACGGCGACCAGTACGGCGAGCAGCACGGTGGCGGCGGCGGCCAGGCCCATCACGGTCAGGAACGGGATGCCGGTGACGGCGAGCGCGGCCAGTGCGATGATCACGGTGGCGCCGGCGAACACCACGGCGCTGCCGGCGGTGGCGGTGGCGCGGGCCGCCGATTCCTCGATCCCGCTGTCGGGGTCGGCGAGCTGCTCGCGGTGCCGGGCGATGATGAACAGCGCGTAGTCGATGCCGACGGCGAGGCCGATCATCAGCGCGAGCACGGTCGCGGTGTTGGTCATCTCGACCACGTGGGCGAGCAGTTGGGCTCCCAGCACACCGATGCCGACGCCGACCAGGGCGGTCAGCAGCGGAAGTCCGGCGGCGACCAGCGAGCCGAGCGCGACGGCGAGCACCACGAACGCGACCACCACGCCGATCGCCTCGGCGGGGCCGCCGACCTCGACGGGCGGCGCCATCACGGTGCCGCCGAACTCGGCCTGCAGCCCGGCCTCCCGCAGCGGCGCGGCGGCGTCGTTCAGCGCGTCCTTGGCGCTCTGCGGGACCTCGCTCGCGGCCTGCGCGAACTGCACGTCGGCGAACGCGATCCGCAGGTCCGGCGAGACGGTGCGGCTCTCGAACGGGTCGGCGACATGCACCACCCCGGGTATCCCGGCGGCCCGGTGCAGGCTCTCCCCCACGGCGGCCTTGGCCGCGGGCGTGTCCAGGCTCTGCCCGGCGGGCGCGGCGACGACCAGCCGGGCGGTGCCGCCGGCGGACTCCGGGAGTTGACGTTCCAGCAGGTCCTGGGCCTGCTGGGACTCGATGCCGGGGACGATGAACTCGTTGCTGACGGGCCCGGCGAAGGTGGTGCCGAGGGCGCCGATCGTCGCGAGCAGCAGCAGCCACAGGCCGATCACCCGGCCTCGGCGGCGTACCGCCCATCGTCCCCATGCGTACAGGACCGACGCCATCGCGCCCCCTCGTGCTCAGAACCAGTGGATTTTTGCAATCTAAGGTAACTTTGCAGCGGACTGCAAAATTACCTCCACTGGTAAAAACTGCTAGCATCGACCCCATGACCGAGGGAGCGAGGGCACGCGGCAAGGCCCGCCGCCGGGAGGCGATCCTGCGAGCGGCCTACCAGCTGTTCGCGGAGCGCGGCTTCGAGGCGACCACGATCGCCGACATCGCCGACCGGGCCGAGGTGTCGGCACGGACCGTCACCCTCTACTTCCCGACCAAGCTCGACCTGGCGACCTCCCACATCGCCGAGTTCACCGACCGTCTCGGCCACGCCCTCAACCACCGCGAGCCCGGCACCACCACGCTGGAGGCGCTGGAGCACTGGCTGCGCACCGACCTCACCGAGAACCCCGGCGCCGAGGAGCTCGACGCGCTCTGGGAGGCGATGCTCGACCGCAACCCCCAGCTGCGCGCCGTCGCCAACAGCCGCCTGACCGAGGCGATCCAGGAGGGCGCCCGGATCTTCGCCGCCGAACGCGGCGACGCCCCCGACGACTTCGGCCCCCGAATGGTCGCCGCCACGGCCGCCGCCGTCGTCTGCGAGCTCTACCTGCGCCCCACCGAGGCCCACCTGGACGCCGCCATGGCCTTCCTGGCCGCCGGCATCAACACCCTCCCGCCCGGCCAACTCCCCTGACCGTCTAGAACTGGCCGCCGAGGCAGGCGAGTTCGCACCCGGCACCGATCCGGCCGTGCTCACCGACCACCCGACCGTCCTCACCCACGGCCTCGCGGTCCGCGCCACCGACGGCACCCCGGCCGAACAGCTGCACCGCATCGTCGAGTTCACCCTCGCCACCTGGCCCACTGCCTGACGCCCCGTCAGCACCCCGAGGGGCGCACGAACTCCCCATCCTGCGCCGGGCGCACAGGCCAATCACACAAGCGGAACATGTGATTCCGCGCGCCCCTGGTGCCCGCCATGGCGCGGACACGACGATTACTCACGGCCCGCCGACGAATCGTCACGGACCGGAGCCGGGTCCCTCGCCCGGCCTTCGCGCCCCGGTCCCGCCCAGCCGCGGCCCGGGCAATCGTCTGGAAGGACGTCGATGTCGCACCGCTCCACCACCCTGCTGCGCCTCCTGGTGCCGGCGCTGCTCGCCGCGGGAGGCATAGTCCCGCTGACGGCGGGCGTCGCCTCCGCCACGTCGCCGATCTGCATGAGCGGCAACCTCCAGTACGACTACCAGTCCGCCGAGGCGGGCGCCTCCAAGCCGACCCTGACCAAGGCCGCCCGCAACGCCTCGGTCGAGCTGTGGGGCCGGGAGAGGCCCACCGACACCGACCACAAGCTGAACACCGACACCCAGCTGACCGGCGCGGCCGACGGCTCGTTCAACCTCTGCTACACGCCGGTCACCACGACCGCGATGGACCACCTGTACGTGCGCTTCGCCACCCAGAACAACCACGTGTGGCGGACCGCCGACAACACCGGCACGGTCTACGCCTTCAACACGCCGACCCAGTCGAACATATCGACCAGCGTCGCCCTCGGCACCGTCAAGCCGACCACCGCGCAGCGCGCCTGGCACGCCTTCGACACCGTCAACCTGCTCTGGTCGCGGCGGGCCAACTCCACCACCCCGTGCTGGACGACCACCGAGACGAACGCCGCCACCTGCACCATGCTGACGGAGCAGTGGTACGCGGGCTCCACCGACGGCGCGTGGTACGACCTGTCGAACACCCTGCACCTGGCCGACGGCGACCCGGACTCCGAGCACACCGTGCTGCACGAGTCGGGGCACTTCTTCCAGCAGCGGCTGTACAACGGCACCTTCCCGGCCGTCACCAACTGCAACCCGCACTACATCCAGTACACGTCCTCCGCCACCTGCGCCTGGACCGAGGGCTTCGCCGACTCGGTCGCCGCCTACCTGGAGGGCGACCAGCGCTACGTGTGGCCGGACGGCTCGTCCTACCCGTTCACCGCCGCCTCGGGCTGGCAGACCGGCGACCAGGTGCAGGGCAACGTGGACGGCGCGCTGCTCCAGCTGTGGAACCAGGTGGACGGCAGCTGGGACCGCACCATCGCCACCCTGACCTCGCACACCCCGGCGACCTTCGCCGACTGGTTCAGGAACGTCCGTCCGACGGCCACGCCGCCGCTGTCCACCACCGGCGCCGCGCTGACCGCGCTGGACACCAGCGCCATCAACTACGGCCCCACGGTGGTCGGTGACAACGGCTACCACGCGCTCAGCAACGGCGGCGGCGTCGCCCTCCAGCGAGGCGGCACCTGCACCGGCAGCATCCCGTCGGTGGCCGTGTTCGCCACGCTGAACACCACCATGGCCTCGCAGCGCTGGAAGTTCGTCTCCAACGGCGACGGCACCGTCCGGATCTACGACAGCTGCTCGATCCCGCTCTACCTGACCGCGCCGACCACCGCCGGCGGCCAGATCTCCCTGACGGCCATCAACCTCGGCGGCGCCAACCAGCGCTGGACGGTGACCCAGAACGCCGTCGGCACCTACACGCTGACCAACCCGGCCACCGGCTTCGTCCTGGACGGCAACGCCACCGCCGGCCAGGCGGTCACCGCCAACACCGCCAACACCAACTCGGCCGGCCAGAACTGGGCGTCCGTCTTCTCCATCTACTGACACCCCCCGCAACGCCGAACCGCCCGGGTGCCGCATCAACTGCGGCACCCGGGCGGTTCGTTCGCGTCTCCGAGCCGCTGTCAGGCGGCCTTCGCCTCCACCGACGCGGCGGGCTTCGGCGCGGAGCCGGCGGCCTTCGGCTTGCGGAAGAAGAAGTACAGCGTCGGCACCAGGTACAGCAGCCAGATCACCACCTGCACCACCGTCGGGTCGGGCTGGAAGTTGAACACACCCTTCAGCAGGGTGCCGTACCAGCTGTCCACCGGGATGGTGGAGGAGATGTTGAACGCCAGCTCGTGCAGGCCGGGGATCCAGCCCGCCTCCTGGAGGTCGTGCACACCGTACGCGAGGACGCCCGCGGCGACCACGACCAGCATCGCGCCGGTCCAGGTGAAGAACTTCGCCAGGTTGATCCTGAGCGCGCCGCGGTAGAACAGCCAGCCCAGTACGGCCGAGGTGAGCAGGCCGAGGATCGCGCCGGCCAGCGGGTTCCAGCCGTCACCGGTGGCCTGGACGGCGGTCCAGATGAACAGCGCGGTCTCCAGGCCCTCCCGGCCGACGGCCAGGAAGGAGGTGATCACCAGCGCGACGGTGCCCATCGCCAGCGCGGCGTCCAGCTTGCCGTGCAGCTCGCTCTTCAGGTGCCGGGCGGTGCGCTTCATCCAGAACACCATCCAGGTGACCAGACCGACCGCGAGGATCGACAGGGTGCCGCCGAGCGCCTCCTGCGCCTCGAAGGACAGCTGGTTGGAGCCGAACTGAAGGATCGCACCGAAGGCCATGGACAGGCCGACGGCACTGCCGACGCCGATCCACACCGGGCCGAGCCGGTCCTTGCGGCCGGTCTTGACCAGATAGGCGATCAGAATGCAGACCACCAGGCTGGCTTCGAGGCCTTCTCGAAGGCCGATCAGGTAGTTGGCGAACACGGCGGTTCTCCTCGTGTGGGGAGTGAGGGTGATGTGGGGCGGGGGTCAGCCGAACAGGGTCTGGCCCCACCACTCGCCGGGCTTGCGGACCCCGGGCGGGCAGGCGAAATGGGCGGATCCGACGTGCGTGATGTACTCGTTCAGCTTGTCGCCGGCCGCCAGCTTGGTCTGCAGCGGCACGAAGGCCTTGCGGGTGTCGCGCTGGTACGCCAGGAAGAACAGGCCGGCGTCGAGGCGGCCGAGACCGTCGGTGCCGTCGGTGAACGAGTAGCCGCGGCGCAGGATCATCAGCCCGTCGTTGCTGTCCGGGTGGGCCAGACGCACGTGCGAGGTGGCGGGCATCGCGGCCAGGTCGGGCGCGTCGCGTTCCTTCTGCTTGCCGTACGGGGCGCCCTCGATCTTGGTGCGGCCGAAGGTGTCCTCCTGGTCCTGCAGCGAGGCCCGGTCCCAGGTCTCGATGGTCATCCGGATCCGCCGGGCCACCAGGTACGAGCCGCCGGTCATCCAGTCCTGGCCGTCACCGGGCGCCACCCACACGTGCTTGGCGAGCCCGTCCGCGTCCGTCCCCGCGATGTTGTGCGTGCCGTCCTTGAAGCCCATCAGGTTGCGCGGGGTCTGGCTGTCGGGCGTGGTGGACGAGGTCTTGCCGAAGCCGAGCTGCGACCACCGGACGTTCACCACGCCCATGCCTATCCGGGCCAGGTTGCGGATCGCGTGCACCGCGACCTGCGGGTCGTCCGCGCACGCCTGGATGCAGATGTCACCGCCGCTGCGGTTCGCCTCCAGCCGGTCGCCCTTGAACTTCGGCAGGTCCACCAGCGCCTCGGGCCGCTTCGCCTTCAGACCGAACCGGTCCTTGCCGTCCTTCTCGAACAGCGTCGGCCCGAACCCGATGGTCAGCGTCAGCCGGGACGCCGGCAGCCCGAGCGCCTCACCGGTGTCGTCCGGCGGCGACTGCGGGACGACCCCGACCGCACCGCCGCCGACCTCGCGGCCACCGGTGATCGACGCGGCCGCCTTGGTCCACTCCTTGAGCATCTTGACCAGCGCGTCACGGTCCTCGGTGATCACGTCGAACGCGGCGAAGTGCAGCCGGTCCTGAACGGGCGTCGAGATCCCCGACTGGTGCTCGCCCCAGAACGGCACGTCCTGACTCTGCGGCGCGGCGGCCGGAGCGTCCGACCCCCTGGTCGCGGCCGCCACCGTGCCCACCCCGGCCGCGCCGATCGCGACACCCGCACCGGCCCAGCCGATGACAGCCCGTCGGCTGAGCCCCGCACGCTGCTGCGCCCCGCCGGCCTCGGCGGAAACCGCCTGCTGCTCGTTCTCGGCGTCCATCTCTGACGTTCCCTCTCGGACGTGACCTGCTCGGAAGACCTGCTGACAGCGACTCGGCCTGCGCTGCCCTTGATTGGCCTGCGTCTGCTGCGGCGGTTACTTGACCACGACGGCCGCGGCCAGCTTCGACAGCGGCTCGCTCAGCGCGTTCACGGCGTCCTGGAGGGTCTTGCGCTCGCCCTCGGTCACCTTGTCGTACGAGGTCCACGTACCGTCGGCCTGGCGGTACTTGGCCAGCAGACCGGTGATCTTCTCGAACTCGGCGTCCAGGGTCTTCGACAGGCTCGGGTCGTTCTCGGTGGCGACCGGCTTCAGCAGCTCGTAGGCCTGACGGGCGCCCTCCACATTGGCGGCGAAGTCCGACAGGTCGGTGTGGCTGTAGCGGTCCTCCTCACCGGTGATCTTGTTCTTGGAGACCTCGTCCAGCAGTTCCTTGGCGCCGTTCGCCATGCCGGTCGGGGTGATCTCCGCGCTCGGGACGCGCTTCTGCCAGTCCTTCAGGTCGGTGACCAGCTGGGCGGCGAGCGTCTTCTCCTCGTCACCGACCTTGCCGTCCGCCCACAGCGCCTTCTCCAGGCGGTGCCACCCGGTCCACTGCCCGCCGTCCTCCAGCGCGTCCTCCCGGACGTCGGTCTTCGGGTCGATGTCACCGAAGCTCTCCGCCACCGGCTCCGTCCGCTCCCAGCCCACCCGGGACGGCGCGTAAAGCGACTTCGCCTTCTCCACGTCGCCCGCGGTGATCGCCGCCGCGAACTGCTCCACCACCGGAATCGTCGCGTCCGCCTGCTCCTGCGCGTACTTCCGGTAGTCCGCGACCGCCTGCGTCAGCCGGTCGTCCGTCTTCACCGCCGCCCCGCCGGCCGCCGTCACCGTGATCTTCTGCCGAATGCCGTCACCGGTCATACCCGGCTTGCACGCCACCTCGTACGTACCGGCCTTGATCTCGGCGTTGATGCTCACCTTGGTGCCCGGGCCGATGTTCTCCCGCTCGGTGACGATCTTGTCCCCCTCGGCGTACACGTACACCTCGGTGGTCTTGCTCCCCTTGTTCGCCACCGCCAGCTCGACGTGCCCCGCCGGGAACGTCGTCTTCGACAGCTCACACTTGCTGTCCGTCGCCGTCACCTGCACCGGCCCGCTGCCGTCCGCCGAAACCTTCCCGTCGTCCTTCTTCGAACACCCCACCAACGCAGCCCCCGCCACAGCGAGAACGAGGAAAGTCGCAGCAGTCGTACGGCGGGCGGGCATGCTCACTCCAGGGACGAGGGTACGGAAACACCGGCTGGGCGGCCTCCCCGAAAACCTCCCCCGGGGGCACCGCTCAGTAAGCTAAGGCATACCTTAGATGCCTCTTTACGCCGAGGTCGACACCGGGGTGGCAAAACCCGAGGCAGAACAGGGTCCGCGTCCCGCGCCGGCGCGACGCGGGACCGCCCCCGGAGCCCGAAGGCCCCGAGGGCGGTCCCTCACCGAACAAGCGGCGAACCCGCAGGCACTACCCCACGAACCGGTCCGCGTCCGCACGGCGCCGCGCCCGGTACAGCAGCACACCGCCCAGCGTCAGCAACCCACCACCGGCCAGACCCGCCGCCGCCAGACCCGCCGGCGAACCCGTGTCCGGCAGATGACCCCCACCGCCACCGTGCGGCGCCTTTGAAGGACCACCCGGACGAGGCGGCTTCACACACCCCTCCTTCTCCGGACACTCCGACACCGTGACACACACCGACACCGGCTCACTCTCCACCAGCGCCCCCTGCGGATCACGACCCGAAGCCTCCGCAATGTTGATCACATGCCCGGCCTTCGCATCCTCCTCCGTCACCGTGTACGTGCCGTGGCACGTCGTGCTCGCACCCGGCTCCAGCACCGTCGCATCGCACACCACCGACGCCACCCGGTCATCACGGACCATCACATCCGTCAGCACCGTCAACCCGGTATTGGTCACCGTGTACGAGTAGGTGACCGTGTCACCGACATGGAACGGGCCCGCACTGTCCGCCTTCTTCTCGACCGACAACGACGACGCACCGGAGACGGTCTTCACCGTCACCTCACTCGGCGCACTCACCACCGGCCGACCCTCGGGATCGAGGCCGTTCGCACGAGCCGTGTTCGTCACATGACCCGCCTCGACGTCCTCCTCCGTCACCGTGTACGAGCCGTGACAGGTCGTGCTCCGACCCGGCTCCAGCACCGTCGCATCACACGTCACCGACGCCACCCGGTCGTCCGACACCACGACATCGTGCACAGTCACAGCACCGGTGTTGGTGACGGTGTACGTGTACCGCACCACATCACCCGCACGGAACGGACCGGCCGTGTCCACCTTCTTCTCGATCGACAACCGGGCCTCACCCACCACCGTGACCGTGGCCTCGGCCGGCGGGCTCTTCACCTCCTCACCCTCGGGGCCGGTGCCGTTCGCGTGAGCCGTGTTGGTCACGTGACCGGCCTGGGCATCGGCAGCGGTGATCACGTAACTCCCGTGGCAGAGCGTGCTCTGACCCGGGTTGAGCATCGTCGCGTCGCAGGTCACCGACGACACGTGGTCATCCGACACCGTGACGTTGTGAACAACGGCCGTACCCGTGTTGGTCACGGTGTACGTGTACTGCACCGTGTCACCCACGTGGAACGGACCGGCAGAATCGGCCACCTTCTCGATGGTCAGCAGCGCCTCACCCCGAACCGGGACCGTCGCCTCGGCCGGCGGACTCACCACCGTCTGACCCTCCGGGTTCGTACCCTCCGCGCGAGCGGTGTTGGTCACATGACCCGCCTGCACATCCGCGGCCGTCACCACGTAACTGCCGTGGCACAGCGTGCTCGCACCCGGGTTCAACACCGTCGCGTCACACGTCACCGTCACCACGTGGTCATCCACGACCTTCAGAGCGTTGACCACCGCCGTACCGGTGTTCGTCACCGTGTACGTGTAAGTAACGGTGTCACCCACGTGGAACGGACCAGCGCTGTCAGCCTCCTTCTGGAGGGTCAACTCGGCAATGCCCGCCACCGGAACAGTGGCCTCACCGGGCGGACTCACCACCGGCCGCCCCTCAGGATCAGTGCCGTTCGCGTGCGCCTTGTTGGTCACATGACCGGCCGACACATCCGCAGCGGTGATCACGTACGTGCCGTGGCACAGCGTGCTCGCACCCGGGTTCAGCACCGTCGCGTCACACGTCACCGACGCCACGTGATCGTCCACGACAGTCAGGTTGTGCACCGTCGCCGTCCCCGTGTTCGTCACCGTGTACGTGTAGGTGACGGTGTCACCCACATGGAACGGGCCCGCGCTGTCAGCCGTCTTCTCAATGGCCAGCAGACCTTCGCCCACCACCGGGACCGTCGCCTCGGCCGGCGGACTCACCACCGTCTGACCCTCCGGGTCCGTACCCTCCGCGCGAGCGGTGTTGGTCACATGACCCGCCGCCACATCCGCGGCCGTCACCACGTAACTGCCGTGGCACAGCGTGCTCGCACCCGGGTTCAGCACCGTCGCGTCACACGTCACCGACACCACGTGGTCATCCACGACCTTCAGAGCGTTGACCACCGCCGTACCGGTGTTCGTCACCGTGTACGTGTAGAAAACCCTCTCACCCACGTGGAACGGACCAGCACTGTCAGCCTCCTTCTGAAGGGTCAACTCCGCGACACCGACTACAGGAACGGTGGCCTCCGTCGGCGGGCTCTCGATCAGCTGGTCCTCCGGATCGGTAGCCTCCGCGTGCGCCTTGTTGGTCACATGACCGGCCGTCACATCCGCAGCGGTGATCACGTAACTGCCGTGGCAGAGCGTGTTCTCCCCCGGGTTCAGCACCGTCGTGTCGCACGTCACCGACGTCACGTGGTCGTCCACGACAGTGAGGTTGTGCACCGCCGCCGTCCCGGCGTTGGTCACCGTGTACGTGTAGAAAACCGTCTCACCGAGGTGGAACGGGCCGGCGCTGTTCGCCACCTTCTCGATGGTGAGCAGGGCATCGCCCAGGATGTCGATGGTGGCTTCACCAGGGGGGCTCTGCACCGACTGTCCCTGCGGGTCGGTGCCGTTGGCGTGGGCCGTGTTGGTCACGGAGCCGGCCAGCACATCCGCGGCCGTGATGACGTAGCTGCCATGGCAGAAGGTACTCTCGCCGGGGTTCAGCGTCGTCGTGTCACAGGTCACGGACGCGATGTGGTCGTCCGTCACCGTCAGGTTGTGCACCGCGGCCGTGCCCGTGTTCGTCACCGTGTAGGTGTAGGGCACGGTGTCGCCCACGTGGAACGGGCCGGCGCTGTCGGCCGCCTTCTGGAGGACCAGTCGGGCTTCGCCCACCACCGGAACCTTCGCCTCGGCCGGCGGACTCACCACCGTCTGACCCTCCGGGTCCGCGCCCTCCGCGTGAGCGGTGTTGGTCACGTGACCGGCCGACACATCCGCAGCGGTGATCACGTAACTGCCGTGGCAGAGCGTGCTCTGCCCCGGGTTCAGCACCGTCGCGTCGCACGTCACCGACACGACGTGGTCGTCCGCGACGGACAGGTCGTGCACGGCGGCCGTACCCGTGTTCGTCACCGTGTACGTGTACGACACCGTTTCGCCCGCGTGGAACGGGCCATCACTGTCCGCCGTCTTCTCGATGGACAGCTGGGCCTCGCCCACCACCCGGACGGTGGCTTCGGCCGGCGGGCTCTGCACTCCTTGGCCCTGGGGGTCGAGTCCGTGGGCATGGGCGGTGTTGGTGACATGCCCGGTCTGCACGTCCGCGGCCGTGATCACGTAACTGCCGTGGCACAGCGTGCTCTCACCGGGGTTCAGTGTCGCGGTGTCGCAGACCACGCCTGCGACGTGGTCGTCCGTCACGGTGAGGTTGTGCACCACTGCCGTACCGGTGTTGGTCACCGTGTACGTGTAGAAGACCGTCTCACCGAGGTGGAACGGGCCCGCGCTGTCCGCGGTCTTCTCGATGGCCAGCAGCGCTTCGCCCACCACCGGGACCGTCGCCTCGGCCGGCGGACTCACCACCGTCTGACCCTGCGGGTCCGTACCCTCCGCGTGAGCGGTGTTGGTCACATGACCCGCCTGCACATCCGCGGCCGTCACCACGTAACTGCCGTGGCACAGCGTGCTCGCACCCGGGTTCAACGTCGTCGCGTCACACGTCACGGACACCAGGTGGTCATCCACGACCTTGAGAGCGTTGACCACCGCCGTACCCGTGTTGGTCACCGTGTACGTGTAGAAGACCGTCTCACCGAGGTGGAACGGGCCGGCGCTGTCCGCCGTCTTCTCAATGGCCAGCTCCGCGACACCGACCACCGGGACAGTGGCCTCGGCAGGCGGACTCTTCACCTCCTGACCGCCGGAGTCGATTCCCTCCGCGTGAGCGGTGTTCGTCACATGACCCGCCGACACATCAGCGGCCGTCACCAGGTAACTGCCGTGGCACAGCGTGCTCGCACCCGGGTCCAGCACCGTCGCGTCGCACGTCACCGACGCCACGTGGTCGTCGATCACGGTCACGTTGTGCACCGGCGCGCTGCCCGTGTTGGTGACGGTGTACGTGTAGAACACCACGTCACCCTCATGGAACGGACCGGGCGAATCCGGCGTTTTCTCGATGCTCAACGTCCCGACACCGGCCACCAGGGCGCTCGCCTCCGCGGGCGGCGTGGTGATCACGCTGCCGTCCGGGGTGGTGAACGTGGCGGTGACGCTGTTGATGGTGTCCTGGGTGATGCCGGGAAGGTTGCAGAAGATCTGATGTTCTGTGCCGGCCCCCAGGTCGAAGGGGCCGCCGGCGGCGCAGGAGGGGGTGACGGGGTCGGTGAGGGTGACACCGGAGACGTCACCGGGGCCGGGGTTGGTGACGGTGATCCGCCAGTAGGCGGTGCCTCCCGGCGGGAGGGTCGTGGTGGCCGCCCAGGGGCCTGGGCCGCCCGGGCCGCAGTCGGCGGGGTTGGTGGAGGTGCAGACCTCTTTGACGATGGTCAGCTTCGCGGCGCACTCGGGGCCCGGAGTCACCTGGAGGGTGACGGTGTTGGAGACGACGGGCGGCTGGCCGTTGGTGACGGCGGTGGCCTGGTTGGAGACGGAGGTGACGGCGCAGTCGGTCGCCACGGTGGTCTCGAAGCAGATCTGGGGCGCGTCGCCGACGAAGGTGACCTGCATCTGCGGGTGGTTGTCGGGGGTGAAGGACGCTCCGCTGATCAGGGTGATGTTGGCGATGACCTGGATCGGCGAGTCGGCGATCGGGACGGAGGAGATGTCCGCCGTCTCGGTCACGGAGTCGAACGGGAAGGTGCCGACGGTGGTGCCGTCCGCTGCCAGCACCGTCACCGAGGACTGGGTGAAGTCGACGGTGGTCGGATCGATGCCGAGGAGGCTGACCGTCCCGTAGGACCGGACATGCCCGGTGGCCCCGTCGCAGTAGAACGCGGCGGGGTTGAGGGAGCTCTGGGCCCTGGTCTTCAGGCAGGGCGAGGCGCCGGTGACGGGGTCGATCGAGAACAGGTAGCCGGTGTCACCGAGGCTGTACTTGCACTGGCCGTCGTAGGCGTAGCCGTAGGGGCTGGTGTTGCCGCCGTTGACGTTGGGCGGGCCGTTGACGATGCCATTGGCGCCGTACTGGGCGCAGGGGCTCTGGGTCGTCCAGTCGTAGCAGTACGAGGTGCTGTTGAGGGTCGGCGTGATGCCCCGGTAGATCCAGAACGGGAACTCGGTCTCCAGGTGGCCGTTGGGGGCGGTGATCGTGAGCGGCACCTGGAAGTTGGCCTCGCCGAGTGAGAGGTTGGTGCTGACCAGGGTGCTGAGGCCGGGGGGTGCGGCGACGGGGTTGCCGGTCAGGTCGAAGCACTCGACGGTGCCGACGGCCGGGGTGACACCCTGGTAGAAGCCGCCGACGATCGTGCAGACCCCGGTGATGGTGCCCGCCGCGTTGTACATCTCGAAGACGTTGTCGGCCCGGGCGGGTTCGTCGTCGAGCGGGGTGGCCACGATCCGGGGGGTGGCCCAGCCGGCGCACGCGGCGTTCGTGGACGGGTCGAAGCAGGACATCGCCGTTGGCAGCGGGGCCAGTTGGTTGTCGGTGACGTAGATCTTTCCTTCGATCGTCCGCATGATGCCGGCGTAGTCGCCGCTGGGCACGACCTGGCCCTCGTTGGGGGGCAGGCCGATGTTGAAGGTGCCGCAGGAGGTGTTGGCGACGGCGTCGTAGCAGAGGATCTCGCCGGTGCCGGAGACCGCGTAGATGTGCTGGTTCGGTGCCTGGACGACACCGCCCACGACCAGCCCTTCGCCGGTCTGCAGCGCGGTGAAGCCGCAGCTGGCCTGGGCCTGGAGGTCGATGCAGCCGACGCCGATCAGTGCGGACTCGACCCTGCTGACCGCGGCGTAGTACAGCTTGGAGCCGAGCTGCACGTAGGTCGGGGTGCGGGTGCTGCCGAGGTCACCGGTGGTCGCTCCGGGCTCCGAGGAGTTCAGGGCCCGGGGCCAGACCGCGGGGGCTCCGTCCGGGGTGGGGCAGGGGCCGTTGGTGAGCAGGTCGGTGCAGACCACGCTGGGCGGGTTGCCGAAGCCGTGGTGGTAGATGTTCCAGACCTCGGGCGTCTGGACGCCGTTGATCGTGGCGGTGTACAGGATGGGGGTGAATCCGTCGCCGCCGGTGGCCGTGTTGATCGGCGTGAACGGCGGCGCGATCGGGACCACCAGGCCGGTCGCGGGCGACGCGAGCTCCGGGTTGTGGGCCTGCACCACGTTGGTCGCGGTGCCCTGGTCGGTGCCGGTGAAGGTCGCGCCGCCATCGGTGGACCACTGCTTGGTGAAGCCGGGCGGCGCCTGGAGCGAGCCGGGTACATAGGTCTGGCTCTGCGGGAAGCTGCCCGGTCCGCCCTGGATCACGTCGGTGATCGTGGCATCGACCGGGACGCCGTCCGGGTTGGTCGCGGAGACCACCCAGCGGACGGTGTCACCGTGCGCGGTCTGGGTCGTGCTCCCGGTGGTGACGTCGGTCCCGGTCTTGGACAGGGTCACGGGCAACTGGCGGCCGGCCCGGTCGCCCGCGGCGGCGTGCGCGGCCGCGGGCGGGTGTGCGACGGCGGGCCAGGCGAAGGAGGCCGACGCCGTGGCGAGTGCGACGACGAGCAGCAGCAGTGCTCTGACGGCGCGGCCGCGGATCGCCGCCGGCCCATAGCGTCCGGGCGGGCGTTCGCAGGGAGGTCGACGGCGTCTCATGACGGTTCCTCTCGATCGGTCGGGCGGCGAGTCGCGCACGCAGCGCACATGAGTGATTACTCACCGCGACCATACAATCGAGCGTCTTGTCTGAAAATCCGTCAAATACCCTCAATGACCCACAAGCTGGACGCGTTCACTCCGGCGGGTGCGAAACCGTCCCGGACGGGCGCGAGAGCCGGGATGCGGCGGGATGCACGAAAAGGGGCGCGGGGAACTGCGCGAGCAAGGAGTGCACGTCAGCCAGGTCGCGATCACGTGCAGGTCGTTGCCCTGCCTCGCGATCCTGCTGGTGGGTGCCTTCCGCTTCGCGCAGTTCCCCGCGCCCCTGGTGGTGCCGTCCCTGCTACGGCAGGTTGCGGGCCATGACGATGCGCTGGACCTGGTTGGTGCCCTCGTAGATCTGGGTGATCTTCGCGTCGCGCATCATCCGCTCCACCGGGTAGTCCCGCGTGTACCCGTA
>NZ_JBVJHA010000019.1:0-98528 GCF_055587065.1 Kitasatospora sp. NPDC048662
GTTACATTCCGAACCCGGAAGCTAAGCCTCACAGCGCCGATGGTACTGCAGGGGGGACCCTGTGGGAGAGTAGGACGCCGCCGAACAATTCTTCAAAAGGCCGAGGCCCCAGCGATGAGCTGGGGCCTCGGCCTTTTTTGTTGGGCTTTTTCAGCCGAACATACCGCCGGCGGACGGCAGTCGGGCACCCGGACGCGGTGCCCGTCCGTGTGCCGGACAATGGACAAGACGGACGTACCGGACCCAGGTGGGCTTCGGGGCTCGTCCGGATCGCGCGCTGGTGTCGATGGATCGGCAGTGGCGCCTCTAGAGCCAGCAGTGTGCAGACAGGAGTCACCAGCATGTCGAACCCGCCCCAGGACCGGCCCGAGCGCCGTAACGACGGCGGCCGGGGGTACGAGCCCAGGTCGCGCGGGGGCTGGTCGAACGACCGCGGCCCGCGTCGTGACGACCGTGGCGAAGGCGGCGGCTACCGCGGTCGGGACGACCGTGGTGACCGTGGCGGCGACCGCGGGGGTTACCGCAGCGACCGTGGCGACCGTCCGTCGTACGGCGGTGGCGACCGCGGTGGCTACCGTTCCCGTGACGACCGCCCGCAGGGCGATCGCGGGGGTTACCGCAGCGACCGTGGCGACCGTCCGTCGTACGGTGGCGGCGCCGGCGGTGGCTACCGCTCGCGTGACGACCGCCCGCAGGGCGATCGCGGCGGTTACCGGGGCCGTGACGAGCGTCCGCAGGGCGACCGCGGTGGCTTCCGTCGGGACGACCGCCCGCAGGGTGGCGGCTACCGGGGCCGGGACGACCGTGGTGGCTACCGTCCGCGCGAGGAGCGGTCGTTCGACGACCGTCCGCAGCGCAGTGGTGGCTTTGAGCGTCGTGAGGACCGTCCGCAGGGTGGTTTCCGTTCCCGTGAGGACCGTCCGCAGGGCGGTGGCTACCGGGGTCGTGACGAGCGTCCGCAGGGCGACCGTGGTGGGTTCCGTCGGGACGACCGTGGTGACCGTCCGTCGTACGGGCGGGACCGCGACGAGCGTGGCGGGTACGACCGTCCGCAGCGCACCGGTGGCTTTGAGCGCCGTGAGGACCGTCCGCAGGGCGGCTTCCGTCCCCGCGAGGACCGTCCGCAGGGTGGCGGTTACCGGGGTCGTGACGAGCGTCCGCAGGGCGACCGCGGTGGGTTCCGTCGGGACGACCGTGGCGACCGTCCGTCGTACGAGCGTCCGCAGGGCGGCTTCCGCCGTGACGACCGTGGCGACCGTCCGTCGTACGAGCGTCGTGACGAGCGTCCGCAGGGCGACCGTGGTGGGTTCCGTCGGGATGACCGTGGTGACCGTCCGTCGTACGGGCGGGACCGCGACGAGCGTGGCGGGTACGACCGTCCGCAGCGCACCGGTGGCTTCGAGCGCCGCGAGGACCGTCCGCAGGGTGGCTTCCGTTCCCGTGAGGACCGTCCGCAGGGTGGTTTCCGTTCCCGCGAGGACCGTCCGCAGGGTGGTTTCCGTTCCCGCGAGGACCGTCCGCAGGGCGGCGGCTACCGGGGTCGGGACGAGCGTCCGCAGGGCGACCGCGGCGGCTTCCGTCGCGACGACCGCGGTGACCGTGGCGGGTTCCGTTCCCGTGACGACCGGGGCGACCGTGGCGGTTACCGGGGTGGCCGGGACGACCGTGGTGGCTTCCGTCGGGAGCAGGACGAGCGCCGGCCGGAGCCGGTGCGCCGGCTGCCGATCCCGGACGATGTGACCGGGTTCGAGATCGACGCGGATGTCCGTCAGGACCTGAAGAGCCTGCCGAAGACCCTCGCCGACGATGTGGCGCGCAACCTGGTGATGGTCGCGCGGCTGCTCGACAGCGAGCCGGAGGAGGCCTACAACTACTCGCGCGTCGCGCTGCGGCTGGCGTCGCGCGTGGCGAGCGTCCGTGAGGCGGCCGGGTTCGCGTCGTACATGACGCAGCGGTACTCCGAGGCGCTGACCGAGTTCCGGGCGGCGCGCCGGATGACCGGCCGGGTGGACCTGTGGCCGGTGATGGCGGACTGCGAGCGTGGTCTGGGCCGTCCGGAGCGGGCGCTGGCGATGGCCGGCGAGCCCGAGGTGAAGCAGCTGGACAAGGCCGGTCAGGTCGAGATGCGCCTGGTCGCGGCGGGTGCCCGCGCGGACCTGGAGCAGTTCGACGCGGCGGTGGTGACGCTGCAGAGCCCGGAGCTGGCGTCCTCGGCGATCCACCCGTGGACGGCGCGCCTGCGCTACGCGTACGCCGACGCGCTGGTCGCGGCGGGTCGGGCGGACGAGGCCCGTGAGTGGTTCGTGAAGGCCGTGGAGGCGGACTCGGACGGCTCGACCAACGCGTCCGAGCGGCTGGCGGAGATCGACGGCGTGGAGTTCACCGACGCGCTGGACGAGGACGCCGAGAACGAGGCCGTGGAGTCCGAGGAGCCGGCGCGCAAGCCGATCGCGAAGGACGAGATCGGCGACGACCGGATGATCTTCGAGGACGAGGAGGACGTCGAGGAGTTCTACGACGACGACGACCTCGAGATCGACGAGGAGTACGACGAGGACTCCTTCGAGGAGAAGCCGAAGCAGGCCTGATCCCCGATCGGCAAGCAGACGGCCCCCGTTCCGGACAGGAGCGGGGGCCGTCTCGCGTTGTCAGCCGGGTTTGCCTTGTCAGCCGAGTTCGAGGGAGCGCAGAACCAGTCCGGTGGCCGGTTTGGGGCCGAAGGAGGTGGACTTGCGGGGCATCGTGACGCCCTGTTCGGCGAGCCGGCGGACCACGCGTTCCTCGACGGGGTGGAGCAGCACGGCGGTGCCGCCGGTGCGGGCGGCCTCGCGGACGGCGGCCTCGGCGGAGTGCAGGTAGCCGATGTGCTCGGGGCTGTCGGGGACGTGCCAGGTGCGGTCGAGCAGGGTGGCGTGCAGGACGGTGGCGTCGAGGTGGCGCCACTCCTGGGGGCGGTCGGTGCGGACGGTGGCGTCGAGGGTGCGTTCGTCGGGGCCGGTGAGCAGCAGGTAGCGGTCGTCGCCGGCGGTGAGGACGAAGGCGTTGCGGGCGTCCGTGCGGGCCTCGCCGAGGGCCTTGAGGGCGTCGTCGAGGGAGCCGGGGAGTTCGGTGAGCTGCCAGACGTCGGGGTCGAGGGCGGCGATCGCGGCGTGCAGGGGCAGCCGGTGCAGGACGCGGTGGATGGCGCGGACCCGCAGCGGGTAGCGGTCGGTGTCGACCAGCAGGACCAGGCCGCGGTCCCAGGGGCTGCGGGGCAGGTGGCGGTGCTCGCGCTGGAGCCGCAGGTACATTTCCCAGCGGTGGTGGCCGTCGGCGATGAGGGCGCGGCAGGTGGCGAGGTCGCGGCTGATCGCGGTCAGGTCGGCGGGGGCGGTGACGGCCCACAGGCGGTGGTGGGTGCCGTCGGAGGTGGTGACGTGGAGCAGCGGTTCGCCGGCGGCGGCGCGTTCGACGACCTCGGCGGCCCGGCCGTGGCCGCGGTAGGTGAGCAGCAGGGGTTCGAGGTTGGCGCGGGTGGTGCGCATCAGGCCGACCCGGTCGGCGACGGGCTTGGGCATGACGTCCTCGTGGGGGAGGACGACGCCGGCTTCGCGGCCGCTGACGGCGAGGGCTCCGATCAGGCCGCGTTGCAGGTCGCCGGTGGGGGAGTGCTGCTCGTAGACGTACAGGGCGGGCCGGGGGTCGGCGGTGAGGATGCCTTGGTCGCGCCAGTCGCGCAGCAGGCGTGCCGCGTGCCGGTAGCGGGTGTCGCGGTCGGGGCGGAGGCCGGAGTCCTCCGGTTCGGGGCGCGGCAGGATGAGGCGGACGATGTTGTGCGGGTCCGAGGTCTCCAGGTCCTGGCGCCGTCCGGGGTCCACCACGTCGTAGGGGGGTGAGGTCACCGCGGCCAGGTCGCCGACCCGCTGGGGGTCGTAGCGCAGGCCGCGGAACGGGGACAGGGACAGCCCTGCGGTGGCGACGTGCCCGGGGTCTCCGGGGCCGCCCGAGGGCTCGTTGCCGATTTCGGCACGAGGGGCGCTCATCCTGGGCATGTTAGCCGGGTACTCCTTGTTGGGAGATCGCGATGCACGCGGCTGTTTCCGGTCGCGGGCGGGGCGGTGGGTGCCGAACGGGAGAGCGGGGAGTTGCGGATGAGCTACGGGAGCCACGACGGCGACGGCGCGGCGGCCTCTTCGGGAAGTGCTGCGGGGGCACCGGGCGGCGGGGTGTACGACTGGTTCCGGCGCGGGGTGCGGTTGTTGGAGGAGCGGCATCCGGCGGCGGCGGTGCAGTTGCTGGCGCGGGCGGCGGAGGCGGAGCCGGGGTCGCGGTCGATCCGGGAGGCGTTGGCGCGGGCACAGTTCGACGCCGGGCAGTATGCGGCGGCGCTGGGGAGTTTCCGGGCGGTGGCGGAGGCGGACCCGTCGGACGACTACGCGCAGTTCGGGTGGGGTGTGGCGGCGGCCCGGCTGGGGGACTTCGAGTCGTCGGCGGAGCACCTGGCGCTGGCGGTGGCGATGCAGCCCGGCAACAAGCACTACGCGGCGGCGTTGCGGCAGACCCGGGCGACGCTGGCGGCCAGGGCGGGGGCGTTCGGCCCGCTGCAGCCGGGTGCGCCGGGGTATTTGGCGCCGCCGGAGGATCCGGACAGGCCTTAGGAGCTGTCCTCGAAGCTGCGGCGCGGGTTCGAAGACAGGCCCTAAGGTGGCGGGGTCGATCGGTTCGAGGTGACAGGGAGCGGTGTGATGGCGGAGAGCGCCGGCCGGGTGCGGAGCGTGCCGCGGGGGAGTGCGGTGGCGTTGACGGAGGCGTACGACACGGCGCTGCTGGACCTGGACGGCGTGGTGTACGCGGGGCCGCACGCGATCGCGTACGCGGTGGAGTCGCTGGAGCGGGCGCGGGCGGAGGGGATGCGGCTGGCGTACGTGACGAACAACGCGTCCCGCCCGCCGCGCGTGGTGGCGGCGCACCTGTCGGAGCTGGGGGTGCCGGCCGAGCCGGCCGATGTGATCAACTCGGCACAGGCGGCGGCGCGGCTGGTGTCGGAGAAGGTGCCGGCGGGCTCACGGGTGCTGGTGATCGGCGGAGCGGGGCTGGTGGAGGCGCTGGAGGAGCGCGGGCTGGTGCCGGTGCGCTCCCTGGACGAGGACCCGGCGGCGGTGGTGCAGGGCTACGACCCGTCGGTGGGCTGGGCGGACCTCGCGGAGGCCTCCTACGCGGTGGGCCGGGGCCTGCCCTGGGTGGCCTCGAACACCGACCTGTCGATCCCGACGGCACGCGGCATCGCCCCGGGCAACGGGACGCTGGTCGCGGCCGTGTCGGCGGCCACGGGCGTGACGCCGGAGGTGGCGGGCAAGCCGCTGCCGCCGATGCACCGGGAGACGGTGCTGCGGACGGGCGCGAAGCATCCGCTGGTGGTCGGGGACCGCCTCGACACCGACATCGAGGGCGCGTTCAACGGCCGCGTGGACTCGCTGCTGGTCTTCACCGGCGTCACCACACCCGAACTGCTGCTGGCCGCCCCCGTGCAGCACCGCCCGACGTACCTCTCGGACGACCTGCGGGGCCTGTTGGAGCCGCAGCCCGAGGTGGCGGAGCTGGGCGACGGCCGGTTCGCCTGCGGCGGCTGGCAGGCCGGCGTGGACGGCGGCGCGCTGACCCTGGACGGCACCGGCGAGCGGATCGACGCCCTGCGGGCACTGTGCGCGGCGGCCTGGACCTGGGCGGACGCGAACGGCGCGGCGCCGGACGGGACGAAGGCGCTGGCGCTGCTCTGACGGCCCGAACTGCCGTGCGGTGACGGTCGGTTGACGGATCGTCGCAGCGGGTGTCCCCGGTGCGGCTTCGGATCGTCCAGGCGGGATGACGCGCAGACGTACGGTGGGGCGGGGCGTCGGGCTGGTGGTGATCGTGCTGGCGTTGCTGCTGGTGGGGTACAAACACGGAACGGTCGACTGGGCGCAGGGTGGGAGTTGGGTTCCGACGAGCAGCCCGCCGGTGAAGCCCGACCCGTTGGTGCGAGGCCTGACCGCGCAGGAGCCGGTGGCGGGTTCGTTCCGGGAGGTCGGGCGGACGGAGCAGGCGGTGGCCTTTCGCTGGTCGCAGCCGGGCGGGCGGCTGGGCGGCGGTGCTCACCGCCGGCGGCGAGCGGACCGCTGGACCTGCACTGCGGACCCTGGTCGGCGCGGCTGATCGACGTCGGCACCGCGGACGTGCCGGGCGGGACGCGCCGGTACTGCCTGACGTCGGCGAAGGGCAGCCTGCCGGCCACCTCGCAGCTGCGAGTGGAGCGGGCGGCGGGGACGACCGCCGAGCCACTGCCGCCAGCGACGAGCGGGCCGGTGGCGCAGCAGTTCTGCGGGTGAGCGCCCGCGTCAGAGCAGGCTGCGCAGACGCAGCAGGTCGAGGAAGCTCGCGTCGAGCTTGAGGCGGCCGGTGGCCCAGGCGGTGGGGAACGCCAGCTTGCCGTCGACCAGAGCGACCAGGTCGACGCCGGTGGTGGTGAGCCGGATGTCGGCCTTGGCGGTGGGCGGGCCCGGGATTTCGGTGATGCCGGTGAGCTGCCCGCCGGTGAGCCGCCCGGTGAAGGTCAGGTCGAGGTCGGTGAGGTGGCAGCTGAGCGACCGGTCGAGGGCGGCGGCCTTGCGGACGTCGCCGTTCGCGCCGGCGAGGTTGCGGCTGAGCTGCTCCAGTGCGCTGCGGCACTCCTCGATGGTGGCCATGGGTGCGGCGTACTCCTGTCTCGGTGGTCGGTGCGGTGTTCCACGCTAACGCGCCCGGGGGACGTGTCGGCCGGGTGGGGTGAGGGGGCCGACCGTGGGGCGGGTGGGGAATGCGCGTACGGGTGGGGCGTAGGACGGGGTAGCGTCAGGGCGGGCAGTCGGTGCCCGCGGAGGAGGCGTTGGGGATGCTGCGGGATGCGGTGCGGGGTGTGGTGGTGGTCGCGACGGAGCTCGCCGAGGAGGCGAGCCGCCGGGTGCAGGACGCGGCCGAGGAGCTGCGTCGGCGGACCGGTGAACTCCCGCCGGGGGTCGAGCAGTTGCGGACGCTGGCCGAGCAGGCCGTGAGCGCCGGAATGGGGCTCGCGGGCGCCGCCAAGGGCGAGGTCGACCGGGTTTTCGAGAAGGTCGGCGACCAGGTGGTGAAGGTCGGCGTGGTACTGAGCTTCCTGGAGTCGAAGTTGCGCGAGGTCGACGAGCCGACCGTCGCGGCCGAGCCCGAGGAGCAGCCGGAGGAGGAGCCGGTGGTCCGGCCGGCTGCTCGGGCCAAGGGCCTGTTCGACGCCGGGTGGGACGCGGAGCCGGTGGTGGAGCCGGCTGCGGAGCCCGAGCCGCCGGTGCCGCCGGTGAAGCGGGCGACTGCCCGCAAGGGCGCGGCGGCCAAGCAGGCGGCGGCCAAGCGTTCGGTGCCGCGGAAGGCCCCGGCGACGCCGAAGACGGTGGCGAAGAAGGCCGCCGCCAAGAAGGCCGCCCCCGCGAAGAAGACGGCGGCGGCGAAGAAGGCCGCCCCTGCGGACAGCCCGTCGGCCCCGCTGCCCGCGCAGGCGAAGAAGGCCGCGCCCGTACGGAAGTCCGTGGCGGCGCAGAAGTCGGTGTTGATGCCGACGTCGGCGACCAAGGCCGCGTCGAAGCGCACCAAGGCCGCTGACGGCACGTCGGCCGCGAAGCCGGTGAGGAAGACCGCCGCCCGGAAGACCACCGCGAAGCCCGAGGGCGGGGACGCCGGCGGTGAGTGAGATGCAGTGGACGGGCGAGCCCGAGGTGGACGAGGTGCTGGCCCGGCTGGGGGAGGCGGACGGGGCGGGGGCGGGGGAGCGGGTCGAGGTGTACGAAGATGTTCATGCGCGGCTCGCCGCGACCCTCGCGGCGCTGGACCGCGAGTGACGATTGCGGAATGTGGGAGCTGACGTAGTAGTGGCAGTGGCACGACGCCGTCTGGATGCGGAGCTGGTGCGGCGGAAGCTGGCCCGGTCGCGGGAGCATGCGAGCGAACTGATCGCGGCGGGCCGGGTGACGGTGGGCGGCACGGTGGCGACCAAGCCGGCGACGCAGGTGGAGACGGCGGCGGCGGTGGTGGTCGCGAAGGACGACGCGGACCCGGAGTACGTGTCGCGGGGCGGTCACAAGCTGGCGGGCGCGTTCGCCGCTTTCGTTCCGCAGGGCCTGGTGGTGGAGGGCCGGCGGGCGCTGGACGCGGGGGCGTCCACGGGCGGGTTCACCGATGTGCTGCTGCGCGCGGGCGCGGCGCACGTGCTGGCGGTGGACGTCGGCTACGGGCAGCTCGCCTGGTCGCTGCAGAGCGACGAGCGGGTGACGGTGATGGACCGCACCAACGTGCGGGAGCTGACGCCGGAGCTGATCGGCGGGACGCTCGTCGATCTGGTGGTGGGCGACCTGTCGTTCATCTCGCTGGGCCTGGTGCTGCCGGCGCTGGCCGGCTGCGCGGCGCCGGACGCCGACCTGGTGCTGATGGTGAAGCCGCAGTTCGAGATCGGCAAGGAGCGGCTGGGTTCGGGCGGCGTGGTGCGCTCGCCCGAGCTGCGGGCCGAGACGATCCGCCAAGTGGCGTCGCAGGCCTGGCAGTTGGGCCTTGGTGTGCGGGCGGTGACGGCGTCTCCGCTGCCGGGGCCGTCGGGGAACGTGGAGTATTTCCTGTGGCTGCGCCGGGATGCGGAGCAGCTGGATCCGGCCGACGCGGACCGGGCCGTGGCGGAGGGCCCCAAGTAGGGTACTTGGCAGGCGTCCGAGCGTTGCGCAGACTGGCATGCCACGTCCGGGCCAGCAGGGTCCGGCGGGCGTAGGGAGAGGGCAGCGGGCAATGAGCGATCGTCGTACGGTCTTCCTGATCGCGCACACCGGCCGGGAGGCCGCCCTGCGCAGTGTGGAAGGGCTGGTGGACGGCCTGCTGAAGGCGGAGATCCGGATCCGGCTGCTGGAGGCGGAGGCGGTGGGCCTGGACCTGCCGGACGGGGTGGAGCTGGTGCCGGGCGGGCCGGGCGCGGCCGACGGCTGCGAGCTGATCCTGGTCGCGGGCGGGGACGGCACGCTGCTGCGGGGGGCGGAGCTGGCCCGCGAGTCGGGGCTGCCGATGCTCGGCATCAACCTGGGCCGGGTCGGCTTCCTCGCGGAGGCGGAGCGCGACGACCTGGCGACGGTGGTGGACCGGGTGGTGGACGCCGACTACGCGGTCGAGGAACGGATGACCATCGACGTCCTCGTGCGCACCAACGGCGATGTGCTGCACGAGGATTGGGCGCTGAACGAGGCCTCGGTGGAGAAGGCGGCGCGCGAGCGGATGCTGGAGGTGGTCACCGAGGTGGACGGCCGCCCGGTGTCGAACTTCGGCTGCGACGGGGTGGTGCTGTCCACGCCGACCGGTTCGACGGCGTACGCGTTTTCCGGCGGCGGGCCGGTGGTGTGGCCGGAGGTGGAGGCGCTGCTGATGGTGCCGATCAGTGCGCACGCGCTGTTCGCCCGTCCGCTGGTGACCTCGCCGGATTCGGTGCTGGCGGTGGAGGTGCAGCCGAAGACGCCGCACGGCGTGCTGTGGTGCGACGGTCGGCGCTCGGTCGAACTCCCGGCCGGGGCGCGGGTGGAGGTGCGGCGAGGCAAGACGCCGGTGCGGCTGGCACGGCTGCACCGGGCGCCGTTCACGGACCGGCTGGTCGCGAAGTTCGCGCTGCCGGTGACGGGCTGGCGGGGGCGGTCGGGAAGGGCCTGACGAGACGCAGGCGGGCGCGAGAACAGGGGCGCGTGGGGGTACCTCCCGGCCCGCCAGGGCTGGGGGAGAACTGCGCGACAAGCGCACATCACGTCCGCAAGGTCGCGATCACGTGCAAGTCATTGCCCTGCGTTGCGATCTTTCCGACGGGTGCGTTCCCCTTCGCGCAGTTCCCCGCGCCCCTGTCTTCGCGCCCACCTGCTTTCGCGCAAGTTCTCCCCAACCCTGCCTGTGCACCCGCCGTCAGAGGCTGCACGGTTCCGGGTCCGCCGTCGCGAAGCGTTCGTTGCGGGCGAGTTCGGCGGCCTCGGCGATGCGGTGCAGGGCGTTGGGGACGTGGGCGGTGGGGAGGGTGAGGGGGAGGCGGAGGTACTCCTCGAACGCGCCGTCGGTGCCGAAGCGGGCGCCGGAGGCGATTCGGACGCCGAGGCGTTCGCCGGCCCGGGCGAGGGCGGTGGCGGGCAGGCCGGGGGTGGCCACCCAGAGGCAGAGGCCGCCGGGTGGGAGGGTGAAGCGCCAGCGGGGGAAGTGCCGGGGCAGGGCGTCGGCGAAGGCCTCGGCGGTGGCGCGCAGTCCGGCGTGCCGTTCGGCGCGGACGGCGGGCAGGTGGTGGGTCAGCAGGCGGGCGGTGATCAGCTGGTCGAGGACCGGGGTGCCGAGGTCGAACAGCGCCCGGTCGGTGGCGAGTTGACGGATCAGGGACGGCTGGGCGCGCAGCCAGCCGACCCGCAGGCCGGGCCAGAGCAGTTTGCCGGCCGAGCCGATGGTGATCACCCGGGCGTCGCGGTCGAGTGCGGCCAGCGGCCGGGGCAGCTGGGAGTCGTCGACTCCCCAGCCGAGTTCGGCGCAGGTCTCGTCGGCGAGGACGGCGGTGCCGGCGGCCCGGGCGTGGGCGAGCAGGGTGCGGCGCTGGTCCTCGTCGATCAGGGCGCCGGTGGGGTTCTGGAAGTCGGGGATGGTGGAGGCGAGTTTCGGGGCGGCGCCGCGGAGCACCCGCTGCCACTGGGCGAGGTCCCAACCCGCCTGCCCGGCAGGGTCGGTGGCGAACGGGACGGGCACCAGGCGGGTGCCGTGGCGGTCCAGGGCGCGCAGCGTGTTGGGGTAGCTGGGTGCTTCGACGGCGACCCGGTCGCCGCGGCTCAGCAGGGCGTGGTGGGCCAGGTGCAGGGCGCTCATCGCGCCGGTGGTGATCAGGATCTGGTCGGGGCCGGTGGGCAGACCGCGCTCGGTGAAGCGGCGGGCGACGGCCTCGCGCAGTACGGGCAGGCCGGTCGGGTAGGTGCCGTGGCCGCCGGTGTAGGCGGGCAGCCGGTCGAGGGCGTGGGCGGCGGCTTCGGTGAGCTGCGGCGGGGCGGTGGGCGCGGCCAGGCCCAGGTCGAGCTCGCCGCCGGGCCGGTCGGGGCCGAGCGGGTGCAGGGCGTCGGCGGGCGGCCGGGTGCCTTCGGGCAGGGCCGTCCAGGAGCCGGCGCCGCGCCGGGAGCGCAGGAAGCCGTCGGCGCGCAGCGCCTGGTAGGCGGCGGCGACGGTGGTGCGGCTGAGCCGGAGTTCGGCGGCGAGTTCGCGTTCGGCGGGCAGCCGGGTGCCGGCCGGGAGGCGGCCGTCGGCGACCAGCCGGGAGACCCGGTCGGCGAGTGCCCGGTAGGCGGGGTGGCGGCCGTCCGCCGGGGGGAGTTGGCGGGCGAGGGCGTGCGGGGTCAGGGTGCTGTGCCACTCGGCCATCGGAAATCAGTCCACTCGGATCGGATTGGCCCTGTCGGGTGCCCATTTGGACTGCCCATAGTGGCGTTCACTGCCGAGGAACGGCAAGCACCGTACGAGAAGAGGTCCACCCGATGGCGGTCTCCCTGCCCCCCCTCACGAAAACCGGGCGTGCGAACTCCACCGACCTGCCCCGCCGCCTGGTGCAGCTCGCCGCCGGCCTGGTGCTGTACGGGGTTTCGATGGCCCTGGTGCTGCGCTCCTCGCTCGGCGGCAACCCGTGGGACGTCTTCCACCAGGGACTGGCCCGGCACCTCGGCCTGAGCGTCGGCACCTGGGTGACGCTGGTCGGTGTGCTGGTGCTGCTGCTGTGGATACCGCTGCGGCAGAAACCGGGCATCGGCACGGTCGGCAACGTGGCCGTCCTCGGCGTCGCGATGGACGCCACCCTGGCGCTGCTGCCGCACCCGCACGCGCTCGCCGCCCGGATCCCGCTGCTGGCGGCCGGCATCGTGCTCAACGCGGTGGCGACCGGCCTGTACATCGGGGCGCGGCTCGGCCCCGGCCCGCGCGACGGCCTGATGACCGGCCTGCACCGGCGCACCGGCCGCTCCGTGCGGCTGATCCGCACCGGCATCGAGTTGACCGTGCTGGCGGCCGGCATCGCCCTCGGCGGGACCTTCGGCGTCGGCACGGTCGCCTACGCGCTGGCGATCGGCCCGCTGGTGCAGTTCTTCCTGCCGCGCCTCACGGTGCCCGAGCCCGCTGCCGCCGCCACTGTCGGGTGAACCGGGGGGCGGTCGTCGCGAACCGACGGTGGAACCTCGTAAGGTCGTCTCCGTGTTGGACGAGATGCGGATACGGGATCTGGGTGTCATCGACGACGCGGTGGTCGAACTCGCGCCCGGCTTCACCGCCGTCACCGGTGAGACCGGCGCCGGCAAGACCATGGTGGTGACCAGCCTCGGGCTGCTGCTCGGCGGCCGGGCCGACCCGGCGCTGGTGCGCAACGGCTCCGCGCGGGCCGTCGTCGAGGGCCGGCTCGCCCTCGACCCGGCCTCCCCGGTGGTGGCCCGCGCCCAGGAGGCGGGCGCCGAACTCGACGACGGCGAACTGCTGATCAGCCGCACCGTCTCCGCCGAGGGCCGCTCCCGGGCGCACGTCGGCGGCCGCTCGGTGCCCGTCGGGCTGCTCGCCGAGCTCGGCGAGGACCTGATCGCCGTGCACGGCCAGACCGACCAGCAGCGGCTGCTGCGCCCCTCCCGGCAGCGCGGCGCGCTCGACCGGTACGCGGGCGAGGCCGTCGCCGAGCCGCTGGCCCGCTACCGCGAGGTGTACCGCACCCTGCGCGAGGTGTCCGCGACGCTGGAAGAGCTGACCACCCGGGCCCGCGAACGCGCCCAGGAGGCCGACCTGCTGCGCTTCGGCCTGGAGGAGATCGCCGCCGCCGAACCCGTCGCCGGGGAGGACGCCGAGCTGGCCGTGGAGGCCGAGCGCCTGGGCCACGCCGACGCGCTGTCCTCCGCCGCGACGCTGGCGCACGCCGCGCTGGCGGGCGACCCCGCCGACCCGGAGGCGGTGGACGCCGGCACCCTGCTCGCCCAGGCCCGCCGCGCCGTGGATGCCGTCCGCCACCACGACGAGCGCCTCGCCCAGCTTGCCGACCGCCTCGGCGAGGTCGGCTACCTGCTGGCCGACGTGGCCGGCGACCTCGCCGGGTACGCCGACGACCTGGACGCCGACCCGGTGCGCCTGGCCGCCGTGGAGGACCGCCGCGCCGTCCTCGCCCACCTGGTGCGCAAGTACTCCGGCACCGAGGGCACCCTCGCCGAGGTGATCGCCTGGGCCGAGGCCGGCTCGGTGCGGCTGCTGGAACTCGACGGCGACGACGAGCGGATCGACGAACTCGGCGCCCAGGAAACCGAGTTGCGCACCCAGCTGGCCGACTTGGCGGCCGAGGTGTCCAGCGCCCGGCACGCCGCCGCCGACAAGTTCGCCGCCGCCGTCTCCGACGAGCTCGCCGAACTCGCCATGCCGCACGCCCGGGTGACCTTCGCGATCAGCCAGGTCGACGACCTGTCCGGCATCGAGGTCGAGGGCCGCACCGTCTCCTACGGCCCGCACGGTGTGGACGAGGTCGAGGTGCTGCTCGCCCCGCACCCCGGCGCGCAGCCCCGCCCGATCGCCAAGGGCGCCTCGGGCGGCGAGCTGTCCCGCGTCATGCTGGCCGTCGAGGTGGTGTTCGCCGGCGCCGACCCGGTGCCGACCTACCTGTTCGACGAGGTCGACGCGGGCGTCGGCGGCAAGGCCGCCGTGGAGATCGGCCGCCGCCTGGCCAAGCTCGCCCGCAGCGCCCAGGTGGTGGTGGTCACCCACCTGCCGCAGGTCGCCGCGTTCGCCGACCGGCACCTGGTGGTGGAGAAGACCAACGACGGCACCGTCACCCGCAGTGGCGTGAAGACCCTCAGCGACGAGGAGCGGGTGCGCGAGCTGTCCCGGATGCTCGCCGGCCTGGAGGACTCCGAGCTCGGCCGGGCGCACGCCGAGGAACTGCTGGAGGCCGCCCGCACCGCCCGGGCCCGCTGACGGCACCACCGTCCGCTCCGCACGCGTCGCCCGGGTTCGCACGCCCGGGCGACGCGCCGCAGCGGTGCCGACTGTCCAAGAGGGCGACCGACCTGGCATCGTGGCGAGCGGACACCAGCTGACTACGAGCCGGAGCGAAAACGACGTGGACCATTCCGCCGCCCGGGCCGCCGCGGCCCCCCAGCTGCACGTGGTGCTCGTCCTGGCCGCCGCGACGGGCGGGATCGGCGCGCACGTGCGCTCCCTGACGCAGGGTCTGGTCGCCCACGGGGTGACGGTCACGGTCTGCGCGCCGGAGGGCGCCGACCGCCGCTACGGGTTCTCCGCGGCCGGTGCCCGCCTGCACACGGTGGACATCACCCCCACCTCGGGGGCCCGCTCCGACGCCCTCGCGATCGGCGAGCTGCGCCGCGCCTTCACCGGCGCCGACGTCGTCCACGCGCACGGCCTGCGGGCCGGCCTGCTGTCCGACCTGGCGCTGCGCACCGCGGGCCGGTTCCCCGGCCTCCGCCCGGAGACCCCGCTGGTGGTCACCTCGCACCACGCGCTGCTCGCCACCGGCCTGGACCGCCGCCTGCAGCGCCTGATGGAACGCCGGGTGGTGCGGGCCGCCGACCTGGTGCTCGGCGCGTCCTCCGACCTGGTCGCCCGGGCCCGCGAACTGGGCGCCACCGACGCCCGGCTCGGCCCGGTCGCCGCCCCGCCGCTGCCGCCCGCCGGCCTCGACCGCGCCGCCGCCCGGGCCGCGCTGCCCGGCGGCGACGACGGCCGCCCCGTGGTGCTGGCGATCGGCCGCCTGGTGGCGCAGAAGTGCTTCGCGCTGCTGCTCGACGCCGTCCCGTACTTCGCGGCGCCCGGCGAACCGATGCCGCACGTGCTGCTGGCCGGTGACGGCCCCGAGCGGCAGGCACTGGCCGAGCAGGTGCGCGCCGAGAAGCTGCCCGTGGAGGTGCTCGGCCACCGCACCGACATCCCCGAGCTGCTGGCCGCCGCCGACCTGGTGGTGCTCTCCTCCCGCTGGGAGGCCCGCTCGCTGGTCGCCCAGGAGGCGATGCGGGCCGGCGTGCCGGTGGTCGCCACCGCCGTGGGCGGCGTCCCCGAGCTGGTCGGCGACGCCGCGGTGCTGGTCCCGTTCGCCGACCCGCGGGCGCTCGGCGGCGCGGTGCGCGAGCTGCTCGCCGACGACAAGCGGTGCGCGGAACTCGCGGACGCCGGCCGCGCCCAGGCCCGTACCTGGCCGGACGAGGCCGCCACCGTCGCCCAGGTGCTGTCCATCTACGACGAACTGGTGCAGCGCCGACGCTGACACCCGTCAGTGCGACAGGTCCAGCCCGCCCGCGGCGGTCAGCCGCAGCGCCGTGTCGATCAGCGGCACGTGGCTGAACGCCTGCGGGAAGTTGCCGACCTGACGGCGCGCCCGCGGGTCCCACTCCTCGGCGAGCAGCCCCAGGTCGTTGCGCAGCGCCAGCAGCCGCTCGAACAGCTCGCGGGCCTCGCCGACCCGGCCGATCATCGCCAGGTCGTCGGCCAGCCAGAACGAGCAGGCCAGGAACGCCCCCTCGTGCCCCGACAGCCCGTCGACGTTCTTGGAGGTGCTCCCCAGATCATCGTCGTGCGTCGGGTAGCGCAGCACGAACCCGTCCTCGGTGGACAGCTCGCGCTGGATCGCCTCGATGGTGCCGATCACCCGCTTGTCGTCCGGCGGCAGAAAACCGACCTGCGGGATCAGCAGCAGCGAGGCGTCCAGCTCCTGGCCGCCGTAGTACTGGGTGAAGGTGTTGCGGTCCGGGTCGTAGCCCTTGGCGCACACGTCCGCGTGGATCTCCGCGCGCAGCTTCTGCCAGCGCTCCGCCAGGCCCGGCGGCACGTTCTCCATCTGCTCCAGCAGTTTGAGGGTCCGGTCGACGGCGACCCAGGCCATCACCTTGGAGTGCACGAAGTGCCGGCGCGGGCCGCGGACCTCCCAGATGCCCTCGTCGGGGTTGCGCCAGTGGTCCTCCAGGTACTCGATCAGGCGCAGCTGCAGCTGGTGGGCGTGATCGTGCCGGGCCAGGCCCGACATGGTGGCCAGGTGCAGCGCCTCGACGACCTCCCCGTACACGTCGAGCTGGAGCTGCCCGGCGGCGCCGTTGCCGGCCCGGACCGGGCGGGAGTCCTCGTAGCCGGGCAGCCAGTCGAGCGAGGACTCGGTGAGTTCGCGCTCCCCGGCGATGCCGTACATGATCTGCAGGTTCTCCGGGTCGCCGGCCACCGCGCGCAGCAGCCACTCGCGCCAGGCGCGGGCCTCCTCGCGGTAGCCGGTGCGCAGCAGCGAGGACAGGGTGATCGCGGCGTCCCGAAGCCAGGTGTAGCGGTAGTCCCAGTTGCGCTCGCCGCCGAGGTCCTCCGGCAGCGAGGTGGTGGGGGCGGCGACGATGCCGCCGGTGGGGGCGTAGGTGAGCGCCTTCAGGGTGATCAGCGAGCGGATCACGGCCTCCCGGTAGGGGCCCCGGTAGCGGCACTGCTCGACCCACTCGCGCCAGAACCGTTCGGTGTTCTCCAGCGCTTCCTCGGCGTCCGGCGGCGCCGGGGCCGGTTCGTGCGAGGCCTTCCAGGTCAGCCCGAAGGCGATCCGCTCACCGGCGGTGACGGTGAAGTCGGCGTACGTGGTCAGGTCGCGGCCGTAGGTCTCGGCCCGGCCGTCCAGCCACACCGAGTCGGGGCCGGCCACCGCGACGGTGCGGTGCCCGCCGCCGGGCTGCTCCACCCGGTGCACCCAGGGCACGACCCGGCCGTAGCTGAACCGCATCCGCACCGCCGAGCGCATCCGGACGGTGCCGGCCAGGCCCTCCACGATCCGGATCATCTGCGGCACGTCGGGGGTGCCGAGCAGGTGGCGCGGCGGCATGAAGTCGATCACCCGGACGGTGCCGCCCTGGGTGTCCCACTCCTGCTCCAGGATCAGCGAGTCGTCCCGGTAGCGGCGCCGGTCGCAGGGCAGCGCGGGCGCGGCGGCGGTCGGCGGGACGCGCGGCTCACCGGCGTCCAGCAGGCCCCGGCGCGGCGGGGCGGCGGCGGGCGGCGGCTCGACGGGCAGCGCCGGGCCGATCCGCCAGAAGCCGTGCTCGTCGGTGCCGAGCAGCCCCGCGAACACCGCCGGCGAGTCGAACCGCGGCAGGCACAGCCAGTCGACCGCGCCGTCCCGGCGGACCAGCGCTGCGGTCTGCATGTCCCCGATGAGCGCGTAGTCCTCGATGCGACCGGCCATGGCTCTCCGTTCCCAGCGGCCCAGCGTGCCCCGGCGGCGGCGGTGCGCACGGGTCGGGGGTCGGGCGAGGATGTCGACGTTTGAGCAGAATACGTTGATTCGGGTGTTTCGGGCGCCCGCACGCGCCCCCGCCGACGGCCCGCGCCCCGTGGGCCGCCTGCCCTCCGGGCCTGTTCCCGGTCTCCCGGGCGACCCGTCCGGACGACGCACGAGGACCCCGTCCACCCGGACGCGGGCGACCACTCGCCGGGGCACTGATACGCTGGTATCCCGTGGAACTGGTGGGAACGAGGGCCGGGAGCCCCTCCACCGGCGTCACTCTCCGACACGACACCCCACGGGAGCCCCCTCTTGGCACAGCCCCATTCCGGCAAGTCGGCCAACGGCCGCGCCGTGACGACCAAGCACCTCTTCGTCACCGGGGGTGTCGCCTCTTCGCTCGGCAAGGGCCTCACCGCCTCGAGCCTCGGCGCGCTGCTCAAGGCCCGCGGCCTGCGGGTGACGATGCAGAAGCTCGACCCCTACCTCAACGTGGACCCGGGCACCATGAACCCGTTCCAGCACGGTGAGGTCTTCGTCACCGACGACGGCGCCGAGACCGACCTCGACATCGGTCACTACGAGCGCTTCCTCGACACCAACCTGCACGGCTCGGCGAACGTCACCACCGGCCAGGTCTACTCCACCGTGATCGCCAAGGAGCGGCGCGGCGAGTACCTCGGCGACACCGTCCAGGTCATCCCGCACATCACCAACGAGATCAAGTCCCGGATCCGCCGGATGGCGACCGAGGACGTCGACGTGGTCATCACCGAGGTCGGCGGCACCGTCGGCGACATCGAGTCGCTGCCGTTCCTGGAGGCCGTCCGCCAGGTCCGCCACGAGGTCGGCCGCGACAACGTCTTCTTCGTGCACGTCTCGCTGCTGCCCTACATCGGCCCCTCCGGCGAGCTCAAGACCAAGCCCACCCAGCACTCGGTGGCCGCGCTGCGCAACATCGGCATCCAGCCCGACGCGATCGTGCTGCGCGCCGACCGCGAGGTGCCGCAGGCCATCAAGCGCAAGATCTCGCTGATGTGCGACGTCGACGAGGAGGCCGTGGTCGCCGCGATCGACGCCAAGTCGATCTACGACATCCCCAAGGTGCTGCACGGCGAGAACCTGGACGCCTACGTGGTGCGCCGCCTCGACCTGCCGTTCCGCGACGTCGACTGGACGGTCTGGGACGACCTGCTGCGCCGCGTCCACGAGCCGCAGCACGTGGTCAAGGTCGCCCTGGTCGGCAAGTACATCGACCTGCCGGACGCCTACCTGTCGGTGACCGAGGCGCTGCGCGCCGGCGGCTTCGCCAACAACGCCCGGGTCGAGATCAAGTGGGTCACCTCCGACGACTGCGAGACCCCCGAGGGCGCGCAGGAGCAGCTCGGCGACGTCGACGCGATCTGCATCCCCGGTGGGTTCGGTGACCGCGGCGTCACCGGCAAGGTCGGCGCGATCACCTACGGCCGCGAGAACAAGATCCCGCTGCTCGGCCTGTGCCTGGGCCTGCAGTGCGTGGTCATCGAGGCCGCCCGTAACCTGGCCGGCCTGCCCGAGGCGAACTCCACCGAGTTCGACCCGGCCGCCAAGCACCCGGTCGTCTCCACCATGGCCGAGCAGCTTGCCATCGTCGATGGCAAGGGCGACCTGGGCGGCACCATGCGTCTGGGCCTGTACCCGGCGAAGCTCGCCGAGGGCTCCATCGTGCGCGAGGTGTACGGCGGCGAGCAGTACGTCGAGGAGCGCCACCGCCACCGCTACGAGGTCAACAACGCCTACCGCGCCGACCTGGAGAAGACCGGCCTGCAGTTCTCCGGCCTCTCCCCGAAGGGCGACCTGGTCGAGTACGTCGAGTACCCGCGCGAGGTCCACCCCTACCTGGTCGCCACCCAGGCCCACCCCGAGCTGAAGTCCCGCCCGACCCGGCCGCACCCGCTGTTCGCGGGCCTGGTCGCGGCGGCGATCGACCGCAAGGTCGGCTGACGCTCTCTTCTGTTTCTTCTGTGCGCGTGAGGCTGTGCGCGTGAGGCCGCCCGTCCTGGAGTTCGCTCCGGGGCGGGCGGTTTCGGCGTGTCGGGAGGGGTCGGTCCGCTAGATTGTGTCTTTGTGTCGGACTGACGAGAAGGGGTGGTGCCCGGTGACCGGGATGCGCGACGTGGCCGAGGAATGGGACGTTCGGGACGGGCACACGCCCTTCCAGGGCAGGATGACCGGGATGCGCTCCGAACAGGTGCGGATGCCCGACGGCAGCTGGGCCCAGCGCGACTACCAGCTCCACCCCGGCTCGGTGGCCGTCCTCGCCGTTGACGAGCAGGCCCGCGTCCTCGTCCTGCGCCAGTACCGGCACCCCGTCCGGCACCGCCTCTGGGAACTCCCCGCCGGACTCCTCGACGTCCCCGGGGAGAATCCGCTGCACGCGGCCCAGCGGGAACTCTTCGAAGAGGCGTACTGCAAGGCCGGGAACTGGCGGGTACTGGTCGACTTCTACACCTCGCCCGGCGGCAGCAACGAGGCGCTGCGGCTGTTCCTCGCCACCGACCTCGCCGAAGCCGAGGGGGACCGCTACGCGGCCCACGGCGAGGAGCTGGAACTCGAATCCGCGTGGGTTCCGCTGGAGCAGCTGCTCGACCTGGTCCTGGCCGGCGAACTCCACAACCCCGTGCTGGTCACCGGCACCCTCGCCCTCCACACCGCCCTGGCCCGCGGCGGCGTCGACGCGCTCCGTCCGGCGGACGCGCCGTGGCCGGCCCGGCCCTTCTGAGAGTGCGCTCCGCGCGGGGTGCGGTGGGGGTGGGGTGCGCTCCGCGCGGGGTGGGGCGGGGGGATTCGCTTCGCGTGGGGTGCGGCGAGTAGTCGTGTCGTGGTTGCCCGGGGCGGCGTTGGGGGCGCCTCCGCCGGGCGGGCCCGCCGCTGCTGGCGCGGCCGTTCTGGGAGTGCGCTCCGCGTGGGGTGCGGTGGGGGTGGGGTGCGCTCCGCGCGGGGTGGGGCGGAGGGATTCGCTTCGCGTGGGGTGCGGCGAGTAGTCGTGTCGTGGTTGCCCGGGGCGGCGTTGGGGGCGCCTCCGCCGGGCGGGCCCGCCGTTGCTGGCGCGGCCGTTTTGAGTGCGCACCCGCGCGGGCGTGGCGGGGGCCGGTGTGATGGGGGCGCGTTCTGTGCGGGGACGGCCCGTGGTGGGTTTGGGCCCCCGGGCGGGTGAGCGGCTGATTCACTTCTTCTGGCACGCGCTTTCGTCCGATCCGGGGTTCCGCTGCGCCATTCCCGGCCGGGGTTGGGCCGGGGGGGTGGTGTGGGGGTTGGCGGGACCGGGGTGGCTGGGTGGGGCGGGGTGGTCGAACTACGCTTCGCGGACAGGGCCCGGTGTGCGGGCCCGGGGGCTGGGCGACGGTCGGGAGTGGCGCGGGTGGCGAGGGATGCGGCGGCGGTGGCCGAGGCGGCCGGGGTCTTCGACGCGTTGCCTGCGGGCGCCCGGCCGTTCGGCGGGCGGACGGCGGAACTCGCGGCGCTGAGGGTGGCGGCGGGGCGGCCCGCGCCGGGGCGGGGGCGGTTGCTGGTGCTGGCGGGGCGGCCGGGGTCGGGCCGTACCGCGTTGGCGGTGGAGTGGGCGCGGAGGGTCGCGCAGGAGTACCCGGACGGGTTGCTCTACGCGCGGATGTCGGCGCCGGACGGGACGCGGGTGGGGGCGGGCCGGGCCGCCAGGAGGCTGCTGGAGCAGCTCGGTGAGCGGCCGGGACTGGCGTTGCTGCCCGGGGCGGCCGAGGAGGACCCGGCGTGCGAGGCACTGCGTGAGGCACTCGGGTCGCGGCGGGCGTTGCTGTTGCTGGACGACGTGCGGGACACCGGTCAGGTGTGGCCGTTGCTCGCGGAGAAGACCGAGTCGGTGGTGCTGGCCACCACCTCGGGTCCGCTGACCGGTATCGAGGGTATCGATCCGGTGATCCTGGGCGGTCTGGAGCACCGTGTCACGATCGAGTTGCTGTCCGCGCTGGTCGGCGGCACCCGGATCTCCTGCGACCCGGTGGGCGCGGCGGAGCTCGCCGAGGCGTGTGCCAACCGTCCGGCCGCGCTGCGGCTGGCCGCGGGCTGGTTGCGTACCGAGCCGCGGCTGGCCGTCACGGAGGCCGCAGCCCGGTTGCGCCGTCCGCCGGAGCAGCTGCGGGAGCGCTCCCGTGCGGAGGCGGCGGAGCAGCCGGACACCGTGCCGGTGGTGGAGGGCGATCCGCTGCGGGGGGCGTTCGAGCCCGCGTACCGGCGGTTGCCGGCCGCCCGGGCCAGGCTGCTGCGGCTGTGCACCTTGGCGCCCGGTCAGCAGGTGGATCTGCGGACCGCGTCGGCGCTGATGGGCTGCCCGGCGCCGGAGGCGGGGTCGCACCTGGCCGCGCTGGCCGAGCTGGAGCTGATGGAGCGGGAGCCGGCGGCCGCCGACGGCACCGAGCGGTACCGGGTGCCGGGGCGGCTGTACGGGCGGCTGGTGGAGCTGCGCACCGAGACCGACCGGGCGTCCGAGCTGGAGCTGGCCCGGGCCCGGCTGCTGGAGCGTCTGGTGCGGCTGGTCGACTCGGCGCGGCTGTTGCTGGACCCGGCGGCCGGGCCGAACCCGGACCCGCTGCCGGGGCCGCTGCGGCTGCGTTCGGCCGCGCACGCCGGTCAGTGGCTGCTGGGGGAGCGCGAGCAGCTGCTGGCCGCCGTCGCGGACGCCGTCGGCCAGGGCGACCTGGACGGCAGCGCGGGCCGGCTGGTGACGGCGCTGCTGCGCGCTCTGCCGCTGACCGGGGAGGCCGCGCCGGCCGACCTGCACGCGCTGCACGAGTCGGTGCTGAAGGTCGCCGAGCGGCAGGGCGCCCCGCGCCGGGCCGCCGCCGCGCTGCTCAACCTCGGCGAGCTGCAGGCGGACGCGGGCCGCTGGGAGCAGGCCGCCGAGCGCTACCGCCGGGCCGTGGAGCTGTCCCGGGGCGCCGGGGACGAGGGCGGCTGTGCCCGCGCGCTGGAGGGGGTCGGCCACTGTCACCGGGCGCTCGGCGATCCGCTGCGGGCCGCCGACGCGTACGGGCGGGCGCTGGTGCTGCGGCAGGCGGTCGGCGACCAGGCCGCCGAGGCGCGGCTGCTGGTGCGGCTGGCGGAGGCGCACACCGCGCTGCGGCGTTTCGAGGAGGCGCTGCGCGAGTACCGCTCGGCGGCGGCGGTGCTGCGCCGGACCCGCGACGCGGAGGGCGAGCGGCAGGTCACGGCGCTGGCCGAGCGGCTGCGGCGGCACCTGGGCCAGGAGGGTCTTCGTCCGCTTTCGGAGTAGTGTCTTGAGTGCGGAGTTCGTCCCGCAATGTGGCCTCAGAACACAGGGAAGCCTACGAATCTGCCAACGAGTCGAGCTGATTTGTTCGCTTTGGAAGGCTGACACGCTGCCTGGGCTTCATTACACTCGAACTCAGTCGCGCATGGACCTATGCACCGGTTCGCCCGTTGTGCCCATCGTGTGCGGCAACCCGCCGGTCTTCCCCCGGTAGGAATCCCCATGGCAAGAGGACGTGTTAGCCGTGAAGGTCGGCATCCCCCGCGAGGTCAAGAACCACGAGTACCGCGTGGCCATCACGCCTGCCGGTGTGCATGAGCTGGTCCGCAACGGACACGAGGTCGTCATCGAGGACAACGCCGGTGTCGGCTCCTCGATCCCCAACGAGGAGTACGTGGCCGCCGGTGCGACCATCCTCCCCACCGCCGACGAGGTGTGGGCCGCGGCCGACATGATCCTCAAGGTGAAGGAGCCCATCGCGTCGGAGTACCACCGACTGCGCAAGGGTCAGACCCTGTTCACCTACCTGCACCTGGCGGCCGACCGCCCGGGCACGGACGCGCTGCTCGCCTCCGGCACCACCGCCATCGCGTACGAGACCGTGCAGCTGGCGAACGGCGCCCTGCCGCTGCTGGCCCCGATGTCCGAGGTCGCGGGCCGCCTGGCCCCGCAGGTCGGCTCCTACCACCTGATGCGTCCGGCCGGCGGCCGCGGCACCCTGCCCGGTGGCGTCCCCGGCACCCACCCGGCCAAGGCCGTCGTCATCGGCGGTGGCGTCTCCGGCTGGCACGCGGCCACCATCGCCATCGGCATGGGCTACGACGTGACCCTGCTGGACCGCGACATCAACAAGCTGCGCGAGGCCGACAAGGTCTTCGGCAACAAGATCAAGGCCATCGTCTCCAACGCCTTCGAGCTGGAGAAGGCCGTTGTCGAGGCCGACCTGGTCATCGGCGCCGTGCTGATCCCGGGCGCCAAGGCCCCGAAGCTGGTCACCAACGAGCTGGTCTCCCGCATGAAGCCGGGTTCCGTGCTCGTCGACATCGCCATCGACCAGGGCGGCTGCTTCGAGGACTCGCACGCCACCACGCACGCCGAGCCGACCTTCCAGGTCCACAACTCGGTCTTCTACTGCGTGGCGAACATGCCGGGCGCCGTCCCGAACACCTCCACCTACGCCCTCACCAACGCCACCCTGCCGTACGTGGTGGAGCTGGCGAACCGTGGCTGGAAGGAGGCGCTGCGCCGCGACGCCGCGCTCGCCAAGGGCCTGAACGTGCACGAGGGCCAGATCACCTTCCCGGCCGTCGCCGAGGCCTTCGGCCTGGAGTCGGTCTCGCTGGAGAGCGTCCTCGCCTGACGCCCCGCACTTGCTGTCGCCCCCGGCCGTCCTTCCCTCGGTCCGGGGGCTTCGGCATGCCCGTAACGCCCCGGGGGCGACACGGAGGTGTCCAGAGGGGCCGGTGAGGTGTCCGGGGGTGTCGCGAGGTGTCCACAGCCGGTCAATTCCGGTGCGGTTTGTCACCCGCTCTGTCGACAAGGACACCTGACGGCCCCTCATGGCCCGCCGCCTGCGCGGAAACGTTAGGCTCGTCTCTTGACACGGGGTGGGCGGGTGGCCGACACAACGTGCCCACTACCGTGGATTGTGTTGCTGCGAATGCCCGAAACGGCCTAGAGTCGCAAACCGTTGGCATGCTGCCACGCTGACGAATCGACATAGAGTCCTGGATGGCCAAGGAGGTAAGACGACTTGTGAATGAGTCGACATTTGCTCCCGGGGGTGGTCAGCCAGGACTGGCGGAGCTCTCCGCCGGGCAGCCGAACGAGGAAGCCCGGCACGCCACGGTGGGTGCGCAGGAGGTCGGCTCGGTCGCGGTCCGCACCTTCGAGGCCCGCCAGAGCGCGGCGACGGCCGTCGCCGACTTCGACGCCGACTTCGCGGCCTACGGGCTCGCCTACAACGAGCTCGGCTACGGGCCCTACGACGACCCCGACGCCGAGTACGAGCCCGACCCCGAGTACGCCGCCACCCTGGCCCCCGACGCGGCCCGCCAGCGCCGCGAGCGGGTCGGACCGACCGGCCGCCCGCTGCCGTACTTCCCGATCCCCGCGCCGGTCGCCGAGCACGGCCCCGCGCAGATCATCGCGATGTGCAACCAGAAGGGCGGGGTCGGCAAGACCACCTCCACCATCAACCTGGGCGCCGCACTCGCCGAGTACGGCCGCCGGGTCCTGCTGGTGGACTTCGACCCGCAGGGCGCGCTCTCCGTCGGCCTCGGCGTCAACCCGATGGAACTCGACGTCACGGTCTACAACCTGCTCATGGAGCGGGGCCTGACGGCCGATGAGGTCCTGCTGAAGACCGCCATCCCCGGCATGGACCTGCTGCCGTCCAACATCGACCTGTCCGCCGCCGAGGTGCAGCTGGTCAGCGAGGTCGCCCGCGAGTCCGCGCTGGCCCGCGCGCTCAAGCCGCTGCTGCCCGACTACGACTACGTCATCATCGACTGCCAGCCCTCGCTGGGCCTGCTGACGGTCAATGCCCTGACGGCCGCTCACAGCGTCATCGTGCCGCTGGAATGCGAGTTCTTCGCGCTGCGTGGCGTCGCGCTGCTCACCGAGACCATCGAGAAGGTCTGCGAGCGGCTCAACCCCGAACTGCGCCTGGACGGCATCCTCGCCACCATGTACGACTCCCGCACCGTGCACTCGCGCGAGGTGCTGGCCCGGGTCGTCGAGGCGTTCGGCGAGCACGTCTTCCACACCGTCATCGGGCGGACCGTCAGGTTCCCCGAGACCACCGTGGCCGGCGAGCCGATCACCACCTACGCCACCAACTCGGTCGGCGCCGCCGCGTACCGTCAGCTCGCCAGGGAGGTGCTCGACCGGTGCCGCCCCGTCGAGTGAGCCTCCCGGGGGCCGACGAACTGTTCCGGGCGACCGGGGGAATGGCCCTGTCGCCCTCGCTCGCGCGAAACGGTTCCGGCGGCGGTGCCAGTGCCTCCGGCGGCAGGCCCGCCGGGGCGCAGGAGCCTTCGAAGGACGGCCAGGGCGCTTCCGGGGCGGGCCGCACGGCGGACGTCCCGGGCGCCCGGCCGGAGCCCGCCGCGGGCCCCGCGGGGCGGGCGGAGGACCCCGCGGAGGCGGCGCGACGGGCGGCGACCACGACGGTGCGCGGACGCGGACGGGCCCGGCGCCCGTCCGGGCGGGAACGGCACGACGAGAAGATCACCGTGTACGTGTCCGCCGAGGAACTGATGGACCTGGAGCACGCCCGGCTGGTGCTGCGCGGCGAGCACGGGCTGGCGGTCGATCGCGGGCGGGTGGTGCGCGAGGCGATCTCTGTTGTTCTCGCGGATCTGGAGCAGCGGGGCGAAGCGTCGATCCTCGTTCGGCGGCTGCGCGGGCGGTAGGGGTCCTCCGCTCGGGGCGCTTCCGCGTGCAGGTCATTGTCGTGGGACGCGATCTTGCCGGTGGGTGCCTTCCGTTTCGCGCAGTTCCCCGCGCCCCCGGTTTCGGCTTCTCTGCCAGAATTGGGCGTTATGTTCCAGGTCCGGTTGGAGAACTTCGAGGGGCCGTTCGACCTGCTGCTCGGGCTGATCGCGAAGCACAGGATGGACGTCACCGAGGTGGCGTTGTCGAAGGTCACGGACGAGTTCGTGGCGCACATCCGGGCGATGGGGCCGGAGTGGGATCTGGACGCGGCGACCGAATTCCTGGTGGTGGCGGCGACGCTGCTGGATCTGAAGGCGGCGCGGTTGCTGCCGGCGGCGGAGGTCGAGGACGAGGAGGACCTGGCGCTGCTGGAGGCGCGGGACCTGCTGTTCGCGCGGCTGTTGCAGTACCGGGCGTACAAGGAAGTGGCGGGGCTGTTCGCGCAGCGGTGGGCGGCGGAGTCGTCTCGGCGGCCGCGGACGGTCGGGCTGGAGCCGCACCACGCGCAGTTGCTGCCCGAGGTGGTGCTGGCGGTCGGGTTGGAGCGGTTCGCGCAGCTGGCCGCGAAGGCGTTCACGCCGAAGCCGAAGCCCGTGGTGTACGTGGACCACATCCACATGCCGCCGGTGAGTGTGCGGGAGCAGGCGGCGCTGGTGGTGGAGCGGCTGAGCGCGCTGGGGGAGGCGACGTTCGGGCGGCTGGTGGAGGACGCGGACAACTCGTTGGTGGTGGTGGCCCGGTTCCTGGCGCTGCTGGAGCTGTACCGGGAGAAGGTGTTGGCGTTCGAGCAGCCGCAGGCCCTGGAGGAGCTGGTGGTGCGCTGGGTCGCCGAGGGGGAGCGGACGGTCGAGGTGACCGACGAGTTCGACCGCCCGGCGGGCGGGGAAGGCGGTGCCCGATGACGGAGCGGCGGCCGCGGCGGGCACTCGGCCTGCCCGGACAGGCCCGGCCCGGGGAGTGGCAGGAGCCGGTGCACCAGGACGGCGGGCCTGCCGCAGGGGTGCCGTTGCGGGCGGCGCTGGAGGCGGTGCTGATGGTCGCCGACGAGCCGGTGGCGGAGGCGCACCTGGCCTCGGTGCTGGAGGCGTCCAGGGGCGAAGTGGCCGCTGTGCTACGGGAGTTGGCGGCGGAGTACACGGCGCAGGGGCGCGGTTTCGAGCTGCGGCAGGTGGCCGGCGGGTGGCGGTTCTACAGCCGCGCGGAGTGTGCGGCGGCGGTGGACCGGTTCGTCCTGGACGGGCAGCAGGCCCGTCTGACGCAGGCCGCGCTGGAGACGCTGGCGGTGGTGGCGTACCGGCAGCCGGTGTCGCGCGGGCGGGTTTCCGCGGTCCGTGGTGTGAACTGCGACGGCGTGATGCGTACCCTGGTACAGCGAGGACTGGTCGAAGAAGCCGGCACCGAGCCCGAGACCGGAGCGATCCTGTATCGGACGACGAACTACTTCCTGGAACGGATGGGGCTGCGCGGCCTGGACGAGCTGCCGGAGCTCGCGCCCTTCCTGCCCGAGGTCGACGACGTGGAAGCGGAGTCCCTGGAGGGCACGATGATCGCGCAGGCGGTCGCCGCCGCACAGGAGGGGCCGAACCAGGCCGACCGGACCCAGACGGATACGACGTACGGACATTTTGATGCGTAGCAGTGGCAACGGCAGGAACAGCGGCGGCGGTCAGGGCCGGGGTGGACAGGGCGGCCGGGGCGGCCAGCAGGGCGGCGGCCGCGGCGGGTCGTCCTACGGCCAGGGCGGCGGCCAGGGTGGCGGCCGGGGCGGCTCGTCCCGGGGCGGCTCGGGCTCGTACGGCGGCGGCTCGGGCTCCTACGGGGGCTCGTCGCGCGGTGGCAGCGGGCGCGAGGAGCGCCGCTACCCGGACCGGCCGCTGCGGCCGGAGGAGCGCAAGTACGACCGCCCCGAGTACGGCGGCGGCCCGAACGCGACGCCCGGGCGCGGTGCGTACGGTACGCGCAAGCCCGGGGCGGCGCCCCGGCCGCGCCGGGACGGGCAGGGCGCGCCCGGCGACCCGCGGCGCCAGCCGCAGCGTTCGCGCGAGCTCCAGGGCCGGATCGAGGACCGGGTGCTGGCCCGGCACGAGGGCCCCGGCAAGCAGGTCGGCGAAGAGGGCGAGCGGCTGCAGAAGGTGCTGGCCCGGGCCGGCATGGGCAGCCGTCGGGCCTGCGAGGAACTGATCGCGCAGGGCCGGGTCGAGGTCAACGGCAAGCTGGTGATCGAGCAGGGCCTGCGGGTCGACCCGGTGAAGGACGAGATCAAGGTCGACGGGCTGACCGTCGCCACCCAGTCCTACCTGTTCTTCGCGCTGAACAAGCCGGCCGGTGTGGTCTCCACCATGGAGGACCCGGAGGGCCGGCAGTGCCTGGGCGACTACGTGACCAACCGGGAGACCCGGCTGTTCCACGTCGGCCGCCTGGACACCGAGACGGAGGGCATCATCCTGCTCACCAACCACGGTGAGCTGGCGCACCGCCTGACCCACCCCAAGTACGGCGTCACCAAGACGTACCTGGCGGCCATCCAGGGCCCGATCCCGCGCGACCTGGGCAAGCAGCTCGCCAAGGGCGTGGAGCTGGAGGACGGCTGGGCGCGGGCCGACAGCTTCAAGGTGATCTCCAACGTCGGCAAGAACTACCTGGTCGAGGTGACCCTGCACGAGGGCCGCAAGCACATCGTGCGCCGCCTGCTGGCCGAGGTCGGCTTCCCGGTGGAGAAGCTGGTGCGCACGGCCTTCGGGCCGATCTCGCTCGGCGACCAGAAGTCGGGCTGGCTGCGCCGGCTGACCAACCCCGAGGTGGGCGCGCTGATGAACGAGGTCGGGCTGTAGCAGCTTGCCCCGGAAGCCCGTTCGCCGTGCGACGGCGGGCGGGCTTCCGGCGTGTGCGGAGGGCTTTGCCGGGTCTTGACCGGTGAGGCGGACCGTGCGGCCTTGCTATCGTTCGACCCGGTGGCAGAAGATTGCCACCGAAGTTCGCCCCGACGCGTGGCGGAAGTGCGCCACCGCGTCAGGGGACGGGGCGGCGGGGGAAGGAAGCACATGCTCGACGCATTCACCGTGCTGGGCCTCGGGAGGCCCGACGGCCAGGTGTACGCCGCGCTGGTCGTCGCGCCGCAGTCGACCGCCCAGGAGTTGGCCGAACACTGCGGCCTGACCCTGGACCAGTGCCGGCAGGCGCTGGACCGCCTCGCCGAACAGGGCATGGCGACCCGCGCCCCCGTCGACCGGGAGCGCTACCTGGCGGTCGCCCCGGACGTCGCCATCGGCACCCTGATAGGGCACCGCGAAGCCGAACTGCGCTCCGCCCGCGCCGAGATGCACCGCCTGATGGACGCCTTCCGGGAGGCGTCCAGGTACACCGACCCGGCGCACTCGGTGGAGGTGCTCACCGGCGGCGAGGCCATCGCGCAGCGGCTGGAGCACCTGGTGGAGTCCGGCCAGTACCAGATCCGCGGCTTCGACTGCCCGCCGTACGTCCAGGACCCGACCGTGCAGCAGCCCCGGCAGCGGGCCAAGCTCAAGGCCGGGGTGCGGATCCGCACCGTCTTCGACAAGGAGGCGATCGCCTGGCCCGGGCGGCTGGAGCAGGAGATCCTCACCGGCGTCGAGGACGGCGAGGAGGCCCGGGTGCGGCCGGTGCTGCCGATGAAGATGATGATGGCCGACGACAAGATGGCGATCATCCCGATCAGCGTCGGCGACAGCGTCCTGGACGCCGCGTACGTCATCCACCCGTCCGCTCTGCTCCAGGCCCTGGACGCGCTGTTCGAGGCCGAGTGGGAGCGGGCCGTGCCGCTGCAGACGGTGATCGGCGGCGGCGACGGCCCCGGGCCGGACTCCGACCACCTGAAGCTGCTCGGGCTGCTCGCCGCCGGCCTCACCGACGAGTCGATCGCCCGCTCGCTCGGCTGGAGCGCCCGCACCACCCAGCGCCGCTTGCAGGGCCTGATGCGCGAACTCGGGGCCACCACCCGGTTCCAGGCCGGGATGGCGGCCCGCGAGCGCGGCTGGCTGTAGGGCCTGTCCGCCCGGCCGGATCGGCCGGACAGGCCCCGCCGCTCAGCTCCAGGGGCGCAGCGCGGCCCAGCGTCCGTCCGGGCCGCGCTCCAGCTTCTCCAGGCCCACCACGGCCGTCCGGTTCAGCCGCCCGTAGATGTGCGGGTACAGCACCCCCGGGGTGCTGCCCGGGGGCGGCCCGCCGGTGGCCGCCTCCCACTTCACCATCGGTTCGACGAGCTTCTCCTCGATCAGCAGCGCCATCAGCGGATCCGGGGTGTCCGGGAAGAACAGGTTGGCGACCGCCAGCACCGTGGTCTCGTCCGGCGAGCAGTGCAGGAAGCCCTCGGTGAGCAGCGAGGCGGCGGTGTACGGCCGGCCCGGGTCGCGCAGCCAGTCGTCCAGCGGGGCGAGATGGTAGATCATGTCTCTTTTGTACCGGAGTTGACCGCCTGTCGGGCGCGACCGCTCACAGCCCCGCCACCTTCGCCGCCGCCGACACCTCGTACACCAGCGTGACGGTGCGCCGGCCGCCCGGCGGCATCGGCACCTCCCAGCGGGCGATGCCGTCGGCGTCCAGCTCGTCCGGCGGCGGCGAGCAGCGTTCCTTGCGCAGCCGTACCTCCACCGCCGACACCTCGGAGACCGGGATCCGCTCGCGGACCGTCACCACCTGCTCGGCGTCCTCGCCCGGCGCGGAGAACCGCGACAGGTGCAGGCGCACCGTGCGGGTCAGCAGGGTGCGCTGGCCGCCCAGGCCGGTGCCCTCGCGGCGCTCCTCGGCCTCCCGGACCACCCGCAGGCCGTCCGTGGAACCGAACGCCAGGCGCACCGGCGCGCCCGGCGCGGCGAACTCCAGCGCGCCCCGCCCCGTGTAGCCGGAGCCGCGCACCAGATCCACCGGGCCGGCCAGCAGCGCGTGCCCCGAGGCGTTGGGGAACGACACCACCTCCGTCACCACCTCCGACAGCTCCGGCGCCGCCGCGAACTCGCTGCGCGCCCCCGTCTCGAACACGCTCACCGGCACCCGGTGCGCCCGCCCGTCGGAGGGCACCGTGACCGGCTCCGCGGCCCGCAGCACCCGCACCTCGCCGCCGTCGTCCACGCCCGGCAGGCTCGGCTCCAGCGGACCGGCGTCCGAGATCACCTGCTCGCGCAGCTCCACCTCGACGGTCTTCTTCTCCTGCGCGGAACGCTCCCGCAGCACCAGCCGGTCCTCGACCAGCGCCGGCGGCTCGCCCGCCAGCGCGGAACGCGCCGTGGACAGCGTCAGGGCGACGTCCGACCAGTCCTCGCCGGTGCGCTGCCACACCACCGCCTCGGTCTCCAACCGCAGTGCGCCGCCCACCAGTTCGGCCCGGTACGCCGGACGCCACAGCGCGCACGCCGTCAGATGACCCACCCGGGCCAGGAACCGGCCCGGCGCGGCGCACTCCACCGACAGCTCCACGAACGCCAGCAGCTCGGCCGGCTCCTGCTCGGCCCGGGCCAGCGCCAGCTCGGCGTGCCCCTGGGCCACCATCAACTCCGAGGCGCGCAGCCGCGAGGCCCGCAACTGCTCGCCGTACGACTCCCGTTCGGCATCCACCCGGTCCAGCTCGCGCGACCAGCGGGCCTGCTCCAGCTCGCCGCTGCCCGCGCCCTCGCCGATCTCCCGCAGCAGATCCGCCGCCAGCTGGCCGAGCAGCGCCAGGCGCGCCTCCAGCCGCTCCTGGCGGCGCGACTCCGACAGGTACTCGCGCTCCAGCTGGTGCACCCGGCGGCGCAGCGCCGAATCGTCCGGGCCCGGCTCCAGGGGCGGCCGCGGCTGCCAGGACCGCACCAGGCGGACATCCAGCACCTTCGCCGCGCCGGTCGGCGTGCCGTCCCCGTCCAGCATCGCCGCGTGCAGCGAACGGTCCACCGCCAGCGCCGTCACCGGGCCGAGCCGCAACCGGTGCACGCCCGGCTGGAGCTCCAGCTCCGCCGTCCGCTCCAGCTGCGCCCGGTCCTCCAGACACGTCACCGCGGTCACCGGAAGGGGAAAAGTCTCCTCGTACACGTTCAACTCCTCCGATTCCCGCCGACCACGGCCTTACCGGCCGGGATGCGGATCACATAACCGCCCGTCAGCTCCACCGAACCACCCGCCGGCACCACCACCCGGCGGATCCGCGCCGAGGAGGGCACCCCGGCGGACGGCTCCGCGGGCGGCGACCAGCCCGGGCGCTCCTCGATCCGCACCTCCGCGTCGCCCGACACCGGGACCCGCTCGCGGACCTCCACCGACGCCTCGTACGGCAGCCGGTTCACCAGCTCGATCCGTACACCGTGGTCCAGCACCGTGGTCGAGTTCAGCACCCCCGACGTCGACTCGCGCACCTCGCTGTGCCGCGCGACCCGCAGCTCCTCGGCCCGGCCCAGGCCCAACTCCCGCACCCCGCCGGGCGCCAGCGTCGGCAGCCCCGCCGTCAGCAGGAACTCGCCGTCCACCGACACCTCCACCGGGCCGGCCAGCAGCGCGTGCGCCGTCGCGTTCGACAGCTCCAGCACCGCGTACACCGCCTCCTCCACCGACGGCACGCACACGAAACCGGTGCGCACCCCCACCGGCAGCTCCGCCACCGCCACCGTGTGCCACACCCCGTCCGAGGGGACGTGCGCCGGGGCCTGCGCGTCGAAACGGTGGTCGAACGACCCTGCGGACAGGCGCGGCGGCGCCCCGAACCGCGGCAGCGGCAACCGGCCCACCTCCTCCGCCAGGTGCAGCGAGCCGCCCGCCCGGGGCTGCGACGGCTCCGGGAACAGCCGGCCCCGGCGGAACGGCTCCTGCTCCGGGCCCGCCAGCACCAGCGCCGCGTAGTCCAGCTGATCGGTGGACGGGCGCGGCTGCGGCGGCAGGGGCGGCGTGGCGTCCGGCACCGGGGCGGCCGCGCCGTACGCCGCACCCGGAGGAGCGGCGGCCGCGACCGGCACGGGGGCGGCCTGCGGTGCGAAGCCCGGGGCTGCGGGCGCGGACGGCGCGGCGTCCGCGCCACCCGCTCCGCCACCCGCTGCTTCACCCGCCGGGCCGCCGCCGAAGCGGGGCCGACCGGGCACCGCGCCACCCGGGCGGCCCCGCTTCGCGGACGGCTTCGGCGTCGGCGCCGGCGCGGACACCGCGATCGGCGCGGCCCCCGGCGCCCTGGGCGGCTCCGGTTTCGAACGCTGCGCGTCCTGCCAGCCCTCGAACAGGCCGTCCAGGCCCGCCGGTTGCGCCCGCCACCCCGACGGCGCGGGCGCCGTTTGGCGACGGCCGATCCGCAGCGAGCTCAGCTGCGGCAGCCCGCCCGGCCCGGCCAGGCTCGCCGTCGACAGCGCCAGCCGCACCCCCGACCAGTCCTCGCCCGTCCGCTGCGCCACCGAGGCCCGCAGCACCAGCCGCGCCGAACGCTCGCCCCGGCGGTGCGCCAGTTGGTACGTCGGCACCCAGACCGCGCCCGGCACCGTGTACTCCACCTCCAGCTCCACCGGGCCCTCGCCGCGCACCGTCAGCTCCGCGCACGCCCCCGACTCCACCCCGCCCGGCTGCTCGGCGCTGGAACGGCTGTTCACCGCAGCCGCCGCCGTCCGGAAGGCGTGCTCCGCCAGTTGAAGCTCCAGGGCCAGCTCCACCGACCGCTCCTGCAGCACCTCCAGCCGGGCGTCCACGAACTCCGCCAGCGCCAGCACCGCGTCCGCCGGGGCCCGCCGGTGCCCGTCCTCCCGACGGCGCTGCGGCGGCACCACGCGCAGCGCCGCGACCTCGGCGATCCGCGCGTCCAACCGGTCCCGGCGCTCCTGCAGCAGCTCGAAGCGGTGCTGGAGCTCCGTCAACTCGCGTTCCCAGGAGGGGAGTTCGCCTTCTTCGCGGACCCGCGCCGGGTACCCCGTCCGGGCCTCGGCAACCCGCCCGGCGCCCGACAGCACCCGCGCCCGCAGCGACCCCTCCGCCGCCAGCAGCGGCAACCCCGCCACCCGCACCCGGCCGTCCGCCGGCAGCACACCCGACGCGCGGCGCCGGCACACCGCGCCCTGCGCGTGCACCACCACCGAGTCCAGCCTCGACTCCCACACCGCCTGCTGCCCCGCCACCTCGCCCCCTTCACCCGCAGGCCCGCACCCCGGACCCGGGCGCCCAGTCTGCACCCAACCGCCGCCACAGCGCCCGGATTTCCGCTGCGCGTCGGCCAACCGCGCTCCCCACCCGGCGGTGCGGGACAATGGCCCGACCAGCACCGTGACCAGCGAGACGAGAATCCGCCATGCGCACAGCCGCCGTCATCGGCACCGGACTGATCGGCACCTCCGCCGCGCTCGCCCTCACCCGCCGGGGCATAAGCGTGTACCTGGAGGACGCCGACCAGGACGCCGCCCGCACGGCCGCCTCGCTCGGCGCCGGCACCACCGAACTCCCCGACGGGCCCGTCGACCTGGCGATCATCGCCGTCCCCCCGGCGCTCGTCGGCAAGGTCCTCGCGGACTGCCAGCGGCGCGGCCTCGCCCGCTGCTACACCGACGTCGCCAGCGTCAAGGCCGGGCCGCGCGGCGAGATCACCGCGCTCGGCCTCGACACCGTCCGCTACATCGGCTCGCACCCGATGGCCGGCCGCGAACGCTCCGGGCCGCTCGCCGCCACCGCCGACCTCTTCGAAGGCCGGCCCTGGGTACTCACACCCACCCCCGACACCGACACCGAGACGCTCAACGCCGCGCTCGAACTCGTCGCGCTGTGCGGGGCGATGCCCATCGTCATGGACGCCGCCGACCACGACCGGGCCGTCGCGCTCGTCTCGCACGCGCCGCAACTGCTGTCCTCGCTGGTCGCCGCGAGGCTGGAGCACGCCGAGGAGACCGCCGTGCGACTGTCCGGGCAGGGCGTGCGGGACGTCACCCGGATCGCCGCCTCCAACCCCGCCATGTGGATCGACATCCTCTCCGCCAACGCGGGCGTCGTCGCGGACATCCTCGACGACCTCGCCACCGACCTCGCCACGACCGTCACCGCACTCCGGGCCCTCGAGGGCACCGACGAGAACGCGCGCCGCGAGGGCGCCGCCGGCATCGAAGCCGTCATGCGACGCGGCAACACCGGCCAGGCCCGCATCCCCGGCAAGCACGGGGCACCGCCCACCCGCTACGAGACCGTCACCGTCGTCCTCGGCGACCAGCCCGGCGAACTCGGCCGCCTCTTCGGCGAGGTCGGCGCCCTCGGCGTCAACATCGAGGACGTGACGATCGAACACTCGACGGGCCAGCAGGTCGGCCACGTGCAACTGGCTGTCGCCCCGGCCGTGGTGCGGGCGTTGGTGGCGGGGTTGCGGGAGCGTGGGTGGGGGGTGCGGGACTGACGGTTTGCCGCTGCGCGGGGCTTGGGTGGGGGATTTTTTGGGCCGGCAGGTCGGCCGCGCGCGGCGGGCTGTCGGCCCGGTGGTGGTGCGGGCGTTGGTGGCGGGGTTGCGCGAGTGTGGGTGGGGGGTGCGGGACTGACGGGTTTGCCGCTGCGCGGGGGCTGGGGGCTTTTTGGGGCCGGCAGGTCGGCCGCGTGCGGCGGGCTGTCGGCCCGGGGGTGGTGCGGGCGTTGGTGGCGGGGAGGCCGAGGGGGTCGCTGCGCGGGTGGCGTGTTGTCGGTCCGGCTGCCAGGGGGGACCGGCGGGTGTTCGCTGCGCGGGGCTTGGGGGCGGTGGGGGAATGTTGGTGGGTGGGAGCGATGAGTTTCGGGGGTGGGGGCCGTCTGTAGGGGTGGGCGCCGGTGGGGTGTCCATCGTGGTGGACGGAGGGCTTTGCGGTGAGTGGGACTGGCGGGCGACCGATGGTGGTGGGCATGGCGGCGTGGGAGGCGGCGCGGGAGGAGTTGTTGGTGTGGGAGAAGGCGCACACGCGGGAGGGGGACGCGTTGGCGGCGGCGCGGCGGGCGTTGCCGATGGTGGAGGTGGACGGGGCGGCCGAGGTGGTGGGGGCCGGTGGGGCGGTTGCGTTCCGGGAGTTGTTCCAGGGGCGTGACGAGCTGGTGGTGTACCAGCACATGTGGTACGACGGGGCGCCGTTCCAGGGGCAGTGCGAGGGCTGCACGATGGTGGCGTGGCACCTGGGGGACTCCACGTACCTGAACGCCCGGGGTGTCTCGTTCGCGGTGCTGACCAGCGGCCCGTGGGCGGAGGTCGCCCCGTACGTCGAGTTCATGGAGTACACCCAGCCCTGGTTCTCGGTGCGCGGCGCGCCCGCGCCGATCGGCGGGGACATGGGCCGGCTGATGAGTTTCCTGCGGGACGGCGACCGGGTGTTCCTCACGTACAGCACCACCGGCCGCGGCACCGAGCGGATCAACAGCTCGCTCGCGTTGCTCGACATGACGCCGTACGGCCGCCGGGAGGGCTGGGAGGACGTCCCGGAGGGGTGGCCCGAGGTGCCGGACGCGGGGTCGCCGGTGGGCGGGCACGGCGCGCCGATCGGCTGGTTCTGGCGGACCGACGCCCATGGTGTGGCGACCTGGGGCCCGACCGGCCGCCCGGCGCCGCAGTGGACCCGTCCGGGGGCGTCGCCGGTGGAGACTCTCGGTCGGGGTGGCCACTGCCACTGACCGGGGACGGGGCCGGGACGGGGTGGGGCGGGAGTCCATTAACCTTGAGGTGAGTTCTTGTGCCCTGAGAGAGAGGTTCGCCCCGTGGACAGTGTCGACCGAGCGTCGAACAGCCCGGTCGTCGTCGCCATCGACGGACCTTCGGGTTCCGGGAAGTCGACGGTGTCGCGGGCGGTGGCCGCGCGGCTGGGCCTGAGCTTCCTGGACACCGGCGCGATGTACCGGGCGATGACCTGGTGGATGCTCGCCAACGGGGTGGACGTGGACGACTCGGAGGCGGTGGCGATCGCCTGCGCGAAGCCCGTCATCGTCTCCGGTACCGACGCCGCCGGGCCGACCATAACCGTGGACGGCCAGGACGTCTCGGCCCCGATCCGCGGCCCCGAGGTGACCGCCAAGGTCAGCGCGGTGGCCGCGGTTCCGGCGGTGCGGGCCCGGCTGGTGGAGCTGCAGCGCGGCTGCGCCTCGCACACCGCGCGCGGCATCGTCGCCGAGGGCCGCGACATGGGCAGCGTGGTGTTCCCGGACGCCACCGTGAAGGTCTTCCTGACCGCCTCCGAGCAGGCCCGTTCGGCACGCCGGGCCGCCGAGCTGCGCGCCAAGGGCCTGGACGAGGCGACGATCACCGCGATGGCCGCCGACCTGGCCCGCCGGGACGCCGCCGACTCCTCCCGCGAGACCGCCCCGCTGGCCCGGGCCGCGGACGCGGAGCTGGTGGACACCAGCGAACTCACCCTGGAGCAGGTGATCGGTACGATCACCGCCCTGGTCGAGGAACGGGCCGGCCTGACCGCCGTCTGATCCCGAACACCCCCCTTTTTTGACGATCCGACCGCGCGAGATCCGCGCGGTTCGCGCTGCCCGCCGGGCAGGTACGCACGGTCCGCCCCTGGGAAGGGCCGGGCCGGGAAATGGAAGACGGAACATGAGCAACGACACGACCGCCCAGCACGGCGAGCTCGGCGAGGCCGAGTACGCCGAGTTCATGGCGCTCGCCGCCGAGGAGGGCTTCGACGCCGCCGAGGTGGACGCCGACCTGGACGGCCACGGCCCGCTGCCGGTGCTGGCGATCGTCGGCCGCCCGAACGTCGGCAAGTCCACCCTGGTCAACCGCATCATCGGCCGCCGCGAGGCGGTCGTCGAGGACCGCCCCGGCGTGACCCGTGACCGGGTCAGCTACGAGGCGATGTGGGCCGGTCGCCGGTTCAAGGTGCTGGACACCGGCGGCTGGGAGATCGACGTCCTCGGCATCGACGCGATGGTCGCCGCGCAGGCCGAGCTCGGCATCGAGCAGGCCGACGCGGTGCTGTTCGTGGTGGACGCCACCGTCGGCGCCACCGACACCGACGACGCGCTGGTCAAGCTGATCCGCCGCTCCGGCAAGCCCGTGGTGCTGTGCGCCAACAAGGTCGACGGCCCGTCCACCGAGGCCGAGGCCGCCTACCTGTGGTCGCTGGGCCTGGGCGAGCCGTACCCCGTCTCCGCCCTGCACGGCCGCGGCTCCGGCGACCTGCTGGACGCCGTGCTGAAGGTGCTCCCGGAGGCCCCGCCGCAGCTGTTCGGCGACGGCCTGGCCCCTGGCGGCCCGCGTCGCGTCGCGCTGATCGGCCGCCCCAACGTCGGCAAGTCCAGCCTGCTGAACAAGGTCGCCGGCGAGGACCGCGTGGTGGTCAACGAGCTGGCCGGCACCACCCGTGACCCGGTCGACGAGCTGATCGAACTCGGCGGCAAGACCTGGAAGTTCATCGACACCGCCGGTATCCGCCGCCGCGTCCACCTGACCTCCGGCGCGGACTTCTACGCCTCGCTGCGGACCTCCGCCGCGCTGGAGAAGGCCGAGGTCGCGGTCGTCCTGGTCGACGCCAGCGAGACCCTCGCCGAGCAGGACACCCGGATCATCTCGATGGCCGTCGAGGCCGGGCGCGCCGTCGTCATCGCCTACAACAAGTGGGACCAGCTCGACGAGGAGCGCCGCTTCTACCTGGAGCGCGAGATCGAGCGCGACCTGGTGCAGGTCCAGTGGGCGCCCCGGGTGAACGTCTCGGCGAAGACCGGGCGCCACATGGAGAAGCTCGTCCCCGCGATCGAGACCGCGCTGGCCGGCTGGGAGACCCGCATTCCCACCGCCCGCCTGAACGCCTTCCTGGGCGAGCTGGTCGCCGCGCACCCGCACCCGATCCGTGGTGGCAAGCAGCCGCGCGTCCTGTTCGGCACCCAGGCGGGTACCCGTCCGCCGCGGTTCGTGCTGTTCGCCTCCGGCTTCCTGGAGGCCGGCTACCGCCGCTTCATCGAGCGCCGCCTGCGCGAGGAGTTCGGCTTCGAGGGCACCCCGATCTCGATTTCGGTCCGGGTGCGCGAGAAGCGCAAGAAGAAGTAAGCAGCGGACGTTTTATACGGCTGTGGGCCGCGGACACCTGGGGTGTCTCGCGGCCCACAGCCGTATGGCGTGCGCGGTCAGGCGTCCCGGCCCGGGGGCAGCGAGAGCACCGAGCGGTGCCGCCCGCCCGCCGGGCCGGGGGCCGTCGGGCCGGCGGCGGGCGCCGGGGCCGCAGGGGGCTGCGGGGACGGGCCGAGGTAGCCGGTCGCCACCCAGCCCTGGCCGTTCGCCTGCGCGCCGGACCCCTGAGAGGGCATGAACGGCGGCGCGCCCTGGGCCTGCCCGGCGTAGGCCTCGAAGGACGGCTGCTGTTGCTGCGGATAGGGGGCCGGTTCGCGCCGTTCGGCCACGGCCTCGCGCGGCTGCTGGTCGCGGGCCGCGAGGAGCTGCTGCTGCGGGTAGGGGGCCGGTTCGTGCCGCTCGGCCGCCGCCTCGCGCGGCTGCTGGTCGCGGACCGCGAAGCCGGTGAACCGCAGCACCTCCTCGCCGGAGCGGTCGCCCGGCAGCGCGCGGAACATCCGCCGGTATTCGGAGTACAGCGAGTCGTAGATCGGGGTGGCCGACACCGGGTGCTCCGCGTCGTAGGACGGGCGCATGCCGGGGATCGACCGGCCGGCGGGGGAGGAGGGACGGCCGGCGGAGGCGAGGTCGTAGCTGTACACGTAGGAGCCAACGAGCGAGACCGGCTTGGGATGCGGGGGCACCGCCCCCAGTCCTATGGCCGGGCTGCCGCCCCGGACGTCCTCAACCCCCGCCCGGGCGGCCAGGGTTGACGCGCTGCTGGACGAGCCGGTGGCGGCCGGGTCGTTCACGGGGTCGGTCATCGGCGCGCCCCCCGCTCAGGTACCGGCCAGCGGCAGCATGCCCGCCGCGAGCACGCCGCGGGCGGCGGCCCGGTCCAGGGCCACGCGCAGCAGGTCCTCGCGGGGCTGGCGGCCGACCGCGCCGGCCGGCACCGCGAACATGAGCACCTCGGACTTGCGGGCCGCCGCGGCCCGCCACGCCGGGGTGACCTGCAGCGCCTGGTGGGCCTGCCACCAGGCGGCCGAGCCGCCGGTCGCCGAGGGCTGCAGGATCGCGTGCAGCTGCCCCATCGCCATCAGCACCGACCAGCCGGCCCGCGGGCGGGACGGCGCCCGGTTGACGTCCGGGATCAGCTGGAAGCCGTGTTCGGTCAGCAGCGACAGGAACTCGTCCTCGCCGCTGGTGCTGCCCGGCCGTCCGACGGGCCCGGTCGGCTCGATCACCAGCGCGGCCTGCTGGGTGTCGCCGCACAGCACGATGCCGCAGGTCACGCCGAGGACGGCGGGCTGCGGGCGACCGGGCGGTGCGGGGTTGATCGGCTGCGGGATGTTCACCTGGGCGACCGGCTGGGGCTGGGGCTGGGCCTGCGGCGGTACGGGTGCCGTCGGCCGGGGCTCGGGGGCAGCCGCGCCCTGGCTGATCGAGGCGACGGCGCCGCGCAGCTGCTGCTCGTCCACCGGCACCACCTGGGACGGGATGCAGCGGGCGTGCGCGAAGGCCAGCACCGCGGTCTCCTCGCCGACGAACAGGACCGTGCTGGTGGGTTCGCGCAGCGAGTCGCCCGGTTGTCGGCACGAGGTGCAGTTGTACGCGTCCGGGGCGTGCGCTCCGGCCAGCAGGCCCTCGGCCTCGTCGTCGCCGATCTCGGCACGTACGTCCTCGCTCACCTGAAGCATGCGCGGCACAAAGACTCCTCGTTTCGCCCTGACGTTCTGGGTGCGCCCGGCGGGACTTCCGGGTGCGCGGCGCGGGGCGCGCCGACCGCCTTTACCAACGGGAGGTTGTGGCTGGGGTCACGGGTGGGCGTCCGGACGACGAAATTTGCGCGGCTTCTGACTGCCCTGTGTGTGCGGGGCGTCGCTATCTGTCGACGCTGTGCCCGACCTCACACCACCCAAACTGTGACCGGGACCATATCCGCATAGGGAATGACTTTGGGAAAAGCGGACAAAGTGGACATTTGTCCTGGATTTGCTTGATCGATACCCCCGGTAACCCCGCGTTGACCTGGGAGAACCCGAAACTGTTTGGCACGTCGTGCACCGGCTCGTAGGTTCATGGCCGGTGCAACGAGCACCTCCCGGGTTCACCCCCGACGCAACGGTCCGCCCCGGCTCACCCCGGAACCGGACCCTGCGCCCACCGGCGCGACGGCAGCCAGCCGCCGCCGGGGATGCGGACAGGTGGCCGGGGCGGCAGCGGCACGTCCGACACGTGCACGGCCGCCCACCGGACTTGGCGAGCGAACACGGCCCTGCACAGGGTCTGGTTCCGCCTGCCCATCCCGGGAATGTCGAGAGGAATCTCATGACTTTCCGTAACGAGACTGCCGCCACCACCACCGCCTCCAAGCGCAACCGCATCCGCGCGGCTGTCGTCGGTGGCGCCCTGCTCGCCGCCCCGGTGGCCGGCCTCGTCACGGCCAACTCGGCCTCCGCCGCCGACGTCGCGACCTGGGACAAGGTCGCGCAGTGCGAGTCGAGCGGCAACTGGTCGATCAACACCGGCAACGGCTTCTACGGTGGCCTGCAGTTCACCTCCTCCACCTGGGCCGCGTTCGGTGGCACCGCCTACGCCCCGCAGGCCAACCTGGCCACCAAGGCGCAGCAGATCGCCGTCGCCGAGAAGGTGCTCGCCTCCCAGGGCCCCGGCGCCTGGCCGGTGTGCTCCGTCAAGGCCGGTCTGACCAAGGGCGGCGCGCCGGCCCAGGTCGACACCTCCGCCGGTTCCTCGACCTCCTCCTCGGCCTCCACCTCGAAGCCGGCCCCGTCGAACAACGCGGCCACCTCGAACACCGCGAAGACGAACACCGCGAAGTCGAACACCGCCGCTGCGGACACCTCCGCCAAGGCTTCCCGCTCCGAGGCCCGCGCCCAGGCCCCCAAGGCCCAGCAGGACGCCCCGAAGCAGACCGGGACGAACAAGTCCGGCGCTGCGGTCAACACCTACACCGTCAAGTCCGGTGACACCCTGTCCAAGATCGCCGCCGGCCTCGGCGTCGACTGGCACGCGCTGTACAACAACAACTCCGGTGTCGTCGGCGGCAACCCGGACCTGATCTTCCCCGGCCAGGTCCTGAACGTCTGAGACACCCTCGGGAGCTCCGCTTCCACGGGGATCCGCTGATCCCCCCCTGTCGGCGTGAAGCCGCCACCCTGCTGGTCGGGGTGGCGGCTTCCGCCGTTCCGTGGCTGGGATGCCGGTCACGGGTGGGCGAGAGCTGGTGGCGGGTGGGCGAGGGCTGCTTATGGGTGGGCGAGGGCCGGTGGCGGGTGGGCGAGAGCTGGTGGCGGGTGGGCGAGGGCCGGTCGCGGGTGGGCGAGGGCGGCCGCTTACGGGTGGGCGAGGGCCGCGAGGACGCCCGGTGCCACGGTGGCAGGCAGCGCGGCGGACGGGAAGCGGCGCAGCATCGCGGCCTGCACCGCGTCCGGCTCGACCGGTTTGCCGAGTTCGGTCTCGAAGGCGCGCAGGTAGTCGCCGGTCCAGACGACCGGATCGGGGACGTGGTTCGGGACCGGGGTGGTGAGGTACCGGTGGCCCGGGACGGTGCGCTGCGGGTCGAGGGCGGAGATCTCGTCCAGCAGCTCGATCCAAGCGATGCGCTGGGCGGCGTGCGGGGTGTCGGCCAGTCGCGGGTGGACGTTCAGCCACAGCAGCGGGCCACCGAGCAAGGTCCGGCTGCGGTGCTCCCACACGTAATGCCGGTCCGGCAGGCCGAGGGACGCGCCGCGCACCTCCAGGCGGTGGTCCTCCAGCTCCACGGCGTCGTCGGCCAGCGGTTCCAGGCCGACCAGGCGGGTGGGGAGTTCCGCCCCGAGACCGGCCCACGCGGCGTGCACGGCGAGGTGATCGCTCTCGATCCGGGCCAGCACGGGGGCGGGCGCGAGGAACCGGGCCTCCGGGAACGCGTCGCGGAGCACCTCCGCCGCGAGCCAGTACTCCGGCGCGAAGTCCGGCACCAGCACGGCGCCCAGCCGCCGCCCCGAGGACGCGACCTCCCGCGCCAGCCGCCGCCCGTCCGTCAGCCGCAGCCCCGTACCGATCAGCACCGCTTGGTGCTGCCCGAGCACCAGCACCGCCACCTGGTGCGACGACTCCTCGGGAAGATCCACCGCCCGGAACTCCAGGGGATGCATCGCGCCTCCTCCGCCAACCGGCAACGCCCCTCACCCCAGGGTCGAACGGGACGGGGGCTGCCGCATGTGGGGCGGCTGTTTCGGGGTGGGGTCGGGAGGGCCTCTGGTTGGGGTGGGCGTGGTGGGGTCGGGAGGGCCTCTGGTTGGGGTGGGCGTGGTGGAGTCGGGAGGGCCTCGGGGTGGGGGTGGGAGCATGGAGGGGTGAGTGGTGGCGGGGTGTTCGCCGGGGAACTGTTCGGGCGTGAGCGGGAGGAGCCGGCGCCCGGGGTGGTGCTGGTGCCGGGGTGGCTCGGCGCGGGGGAGCAACGGGAGCTGGTCGCGGCGTGCCGGGAGTGGGCGCGTCCGCCGGCCGGGATGCGGACGGTGACGTTGCCGACCGGCGGGGTGATGTCGGTGCGGACGGTGTGCCTGGGCTGGCACTGGTACCCGTACGGATACGCACGAACCGTGGTGGACGGGGACGGTGCGCCGGTGAAGGCGTTCCCGCCGCGCCTCGGCGAGTTGGCCCGACGGGCGGTCGCGGAGGCGTACGGCGCCGGCGTCGGCGAGATCGCCGGCGCGGCCGGGTTCGCACCGGACGTGGCGCTGGTCAACCACTACCCGCACGGCGCGAAGATGGGCCTGCACCGGGACCGCGATGAGCGGGTGGACGCGCCCGTGGTGTCGCTGTCGCTGGGCGACAGCTGCGTGTTCCGGCTCGGTAACACGGAGACCAGGACCCGCCCCTGGACGGATCTGGAGCTGCGCAGCGGCGACCTGCTGGTGTTCGGCGGCCCGATGCGGTTCGCGTACCACGGCGTGGTGCGGACGCTGCGGGGCACCGCAGACCCGGACCTCGGGCTGGTGGGGCGGCTGAACATCACGGTGCGGCAGTCCGGCCTGGAGTAGCGGGTGCGGCCGCCTGTCCGGAGTTATGGGTGGCCGGGCCGGGTGGTGGCCCGTCCGGGTGGTGGGCGTGCCGCGTGCCGGAGGGCGGGAATTCCCGGTGGGCGCGGAGACTTGTGTTGGACGGAACAGGCGTCCGGCGGCACACCCAGCCCCGCCCGGCCGCCCGGAGAGGGAGCGACATACATGGGAACCCCCGTCGATCAGCTCGTCGACCTGCTCGACCTGGAGCAGATCGAGCTGAACATCTTCCGCGGCCGCAGCCCCGAGGAGGCGCTGCAACGCACCTTCGGCGGGCAGGTCGCCGGCCAGGCGCTGGTCGCGGCGGGCCGCACGGTGGACGAGGGCCGGCCGGTGCACTCGCTGCACGCCTACTTCCTACGCCCCGGCGTTCCCGGCGTCCCGATCGTCTACCAGGTGGACCGGATCCGGGACGGACGCTCCTTCACCACCCGCCGGGTGCTGGCGATCCAGGGCGGGCGGTCGATCTTCGCGCTGACCGCGGACTTCCACAAGCCCGAACCCGGCGGCATCGAGCACCAGTTCCCGATGCCGGACGTCCCCGCCCCCGAGGACCTGCCGAGCGCGCTGGACGAGGTCGGCTCCCGGCTCGGCGAACTGCCGCCGTTCATCAGCCGCCGCCAGCCCTTCGACATCCGGTACGTGGACCGGCTCAAGTGGAGCCGCGAGGAACTCGACGGCGTGGAGGCCCGCAGCGGCGTCTGGCTGAAGACCAACGGCCCGCTGCCCGACGACCCGCTGATACACGTCTGCGCGCTCACCTACGCCAGCGACATGACCCTGCTGGACGCCGTCCGCGCGCCCGTCGAACCCCTGTGGGGAGAACGGAACTTCGACATGGCCTCGCTCGACCACGCGATGTGGTTCCACCGCCCGTTCCGGGCCGACGACTGGCTGCTGTACCGGCAGGAGTCGCCGATCGCGCACGCCGCGCGCGGCCTCGCCCGCGGCGAAATCTACGACCGGGAGGGGCAGTTGGTGGTCTCCGTGATGCAGGAGGGCCTGTTCCGGCCGCTCGCCGGACGCTGACCGGCGCCCTCCACCACTCGTCCGGACTCGCCCAGACTCAGTCCGGATTCGTCCAGCCTCAGTCCAGCTGAAGCAAGTGCCCGAACCAGAGCCCCACTTGGAGGCAGTCCGATGACCGACACCGCAGCCGAGGCGTGGCAGCACTGGACGGAGTCCCGGAGCGCGGCGGTGAGCGCCCCGCACGGCCCGCTGGCGCTGACCGGCACCCACTGGTTGGAGTCCGAACCGGCGAAGTTGCCCGGCCTGCCCGGGACTTGGTGGGCCGAGAGCGGTGCCGTGTGCGCCGAACTCGCCGCCGGCGACGGCGTCCGGCTCGAAGGCGAGCAGCAGGAGGTGACCGGACGGGTCGCGTTGCGCCCCGACACCGACCCGGGCGCGCAGATCGCCGTGCTGGACGCGCTGCGCCTGGTCCCGATCGAGCGCGAGGGCGAACTCGCCCTCCGCGTCTTCGACCCCGACGCGCCGAGCCGGGCCTCGTTCGGCGGGATCTCCGTCTTCCCGTACGCGCCCGATTGGGCGGTGCCCGCCGTGTTCACCCCGTTCGAGAGCGGCGCGCAGGATTTGGTGGTGGAGAACGCCGACGGGAAGGCCCGTCCGATGACGGTCACCGGCCAGGTCGCCTTCACGCTGGCCGGTCAGCCGCACACGCTGACCGTCAGCGGCTCCGGGCGCTCCGGCGGCCCGCTCAGTGGCGTCATCGCGGACGGCACCAGCGGCCGGGAGACCTACCGGTTCCGGTTCATCACGCTGCCCGCGCCGGATGCCGACGGGAACACGGTGCTCGACTTCAACCGGGCGTTCCTGCCGCCGTGCGCCTTCGCCGACCACTTCATCTGCCCGTTCCCGCCGCCCGGCAACCGGCTCACCGTCTCGGTCGAGGCGGGCGAGCGGCACGTCGTCACTGTCTGATTTTCCGTAGGACGGCCCCGGCTCCGGCCCGGCTCCGGTCCCGGCTCTGTTGCCGGGGCCGGGGTGCGTTCGGGCCCGGGCGGTGGGTGGGGTGGCGGGTGGGTCGGCAGGTGGGGCGGCGGGTGGGGCGGCGGGTGGGTCGGCAGGTGGGGCGGCGGGTGGGGCGGCGGGTGGGGCGGCGGGTGGGTCGGCAGGTGGGGCGGCGGGTGGGTCGGCAGGTGGGGCGGCGGGCGGGTCGGTCGGTGGTCAGGTGAGGGCGGCGGCGAGTAGAGCGGCCGTTTCGGCGATCAGGGGCTCGTCGGGGGCGGCGTTTCGGTCGGGGGCGGGGCTCCGGTCGGGGGCGTTGGCGTTGGCATGGGTGCGGGCCTTGGGGGCGGCCTTCGTGGTGAGGACGGCGAGGACGATCGGGGCGCGGCCCGGCGGTCGGGCGAGGCCGATGTCGTGGTGGTGCCGTACGGGCCGGTGCCGGTCTTGTCGGCGAGGGTCCAGGCGGACGGCAGCCCGGCGCGCAGGCGGTTGGCGCCCGTGGTGTTGGCCAGCAGCCAGTTGGTGAGCAGCCGGCGATCGGCGGGGTCGAGCGCGTCGCCGAGGGTGAGACGGGCGTAGCTGCGGGCGAGTGCGTGTGGGCTGCTGGTGTCGGTGGTGCGGCCGGGCTCGGCGGAGTTCAGGGCGGGCTCCCAGCGGTCGAGCCGGGTGACGCGGTCGCCCAGGGTCCGGCAGAAACGGGTGACGGCCGTCGGCCCACCGAGTAGGCGCAGCAGCAGATTGGCGGCGGCGTTGTCGCTGAACTCGATGGCGGCCGCGCACAGTTCGGCGATCGTCAGCCCGCCCGCGAGGTTCTCCGGCCGGCCGGTGACCGGCGCGTAGCCGGCTGCGGTGACGTCGTCCCGCGTGTACCGCACCCGCAGCCCGAGGTCGTACCCGCCGCGCAGTACCGCCCCCACCGCCAGCGGCTTGAACGTCGAGCACATCGGAAACAGCTCGCCCGCCCGGTACCTGACCGCCGTGCCCGACCCCGTGTCGTACCCGAACACCCCGAGCCGCGCGCGGTGTTCGCTCTCCAGCGCTCGGAGTCGGGCTGTCAGCTCGTCCTCCGCCGCGAGAGACTTCCTGGCGGCCTTTCCGGGGGCTCTTCCGACGGCTCTTCCGGCGGCTCTTCCGGCGGTCGGGAGGACGGTGGCCAGGGCTGCGGCGGTGGCGGCCGTGAGCAGGTGGCGGCGGGCGGGGCGCGGGTGCACGGCCACGGGGGCTCCCTCCGGTCGGCGGCTTCTCGTTCGGGCCTGCCCGTTCTGTGGCGCTTACCCACCTGGAGCAGTTTCTTTCGCGGCGGGCGGGTCTTATGTCATGTGCATGGCTTTAAGTGCGGTGCTCGGTGTTTGGCAACCGGGCAATCGGGTTGGCGACAGCCCCCGTCCCGCCTGGAAGTTCGACGGTGCGTCAACCGGCGCGGCGGGCGGCGGCGTGATTGCTCGGTCGTACAGGTTCTTGCTCGGGCGAGCAATCGGCGGTAGCTTTTTGCTCGGGCAAGCAAGGGCTGGCTCGGGCGAGCAGAGAGGGGTGCTCCGTGGGGCGCACGTTCACCGAATCGGCGCGGCGGCGGCAGATTGTCGAGGCGGCCATCGAAGTGATCGCCGATGTGGGGTACGCCAAGGCCTCGTTCGCGCGGATCGCCAAGCATGCGGGGCTGAGCAGCACCGGGATGATCTCGTACCACTTCAAAGGCAAGGATGACCTGCTGCGCGAGGTGATCGCGGAGGTGATGCAGGTCTCCGAGGCGTACATGCGTCCGCGGATCGAGGCGGCGGTGGGCCCGCGGGCGCGCCTGCGGGCGTACATCGAGTCCAACGTCGAGTTGGCGGCCGCGCATCCGCGGGAGCTGGCCGCGCTGGTGGAGATCCTGAACGGCCAGGGCGACGACACAGAGGGCCAGTTCACGGCAGGGCGCCGGGCGGTGATGGACCTTCAGGAGTACATCGTCCGCGCCGCCCAGGCGGACGGCGAGTACGGCCCCTTCGACGCCAAGGTGCTGGTGACGGCGATCCGGGGGGCGATCGACGCGGTCCTGGTCCGCGTGCTGCGCGAGCCGGAGATGGATGTGGCCGCCAGCGCAAGGGAGTTGGCCGACCTGTTCGACCGGGCGGTGCGCCCGGCGGAGGTCTGCATGGAAGTGCATCGGGTGCCGGGGGAGGACCTATGAGCGAGCAACAGCCGGAATCGGTGGGGCAGGACGCGAGGGCAGCAGGCATGACGGGGGCGGACATGACGGGGGCAGGCATGACGGGGGCAGGCATGACGGGGGCGGGCTTGGCAGGAACGGGCTTGGCGGGGGCGGGTGTTGAGGCCGGCGCGGGTGCAGCTGCGGGTGCAGCTGCGGGTACGGGTGCGGGTGCGGGTATGGCTGGCGGGGGCGCGGTCGATGGGGAAGCGTCCGGCGCAGGTCCCGCCGTCACCGGCGCCGCTGGCGGGGGCGCGGCCGAGCTGCCGCGGACGGCGGACGGGCAGGTGGACTGGGCGGCGCTGGCAGGGGACGATTCGACGCCGAAGCAGCGGGCGGCACGTGGGTGGCGGCAGGCGGCCAAGGCGCTGGTGTTCGAGCTGGCGATCCCGCTCGGCGGGTACTACACACTGCTCGGGCTGGGCGCGGGCCAGTGGCTGGCGATCACGCTGAGCAGCCTGGCCGCGCTGCCGTGGCTGCTCTACGGGCTGGTGCGCAACCGTCGGCTGGATCCGATGCCGGTGTTCACCCTCCTGCTGATCGCGGTGAGCACGCTGCTGTCGGCGGTGACGGGCAGCCCCAGGGTGCTGCTGGTGCGCGACAGTTGGGTGTTCGGCGTGATCGGCGTGTGGGTGCTGGGCAGTCTGCTGACCCGCCGCCCGTTCATGTACGGCGCGGCCCGGGCGGTGGTCGCCGCCAAGATCGGCCCGGCGGGCGCCGACGCCTGGATCGGCCAGTGGGACTACGACCCGTCCTTTCGGCGCCACATTCGCCTGCTGACGGTGATGTGGGGCACGGGATTCGCCCTGGACGCCCTGATCCGGGTCGGGTTCGCGCTGACCTTGCCGCTCGGCGCGGTGCCGCTGGTGAACGCGTTGCAGTGGCTGGCGGTGCTGGGCGGAATGATCGGCTTCCACACCTGGTACGTGAAGCGGAACGGGCTGCTGGTCTGAGTTGCGGGTTTGGTGCGGCGGCCCCGGCGCGGAGGTGCCGGGGTCGCCGCTGCGGCCGTTGTCGTGTCGGCGGGCGGTGGCAGGATCGGCGGCATGATTGCTGTCCAGGATGTGATCGAGCAGGCCGGCCCGGAGGGCGTACTGCCGCTGCTCTCGCTGGCCGAGTTCTTCGCGGGCAACACCGTCGAGGACTCGCTGGCGCCGAACCAGTGGGGCTACGGCCGCCCGCCGCTGGCCGAGTTGGCCGCCGGTCTGGCCCGGATCGCGGAACTGCCGGAGGTGGCCTGGGTGCGGGTGCAACTCCACCCGGAGACACTGGACTTGGCGGAGCTGCTGGCCGAGGCCGTCGCCGTGTGCACCAGCGCGGACGCCGCTACCTGCGAGTCCTGGACGGCGGGTTGGGAGTCCAGCGGCGTGGTGAACGGCCTGGTCGATGAATATTTGGACGTTCCACCGGTGCCAGCCGGCATGACGATCCGCTCGATCGTGTGGGACTGACGTACCGTCAACCATGCCTGCTTGAGGCCATGTTGATACGGCCGACCAAAAATGTGGGTGACGGCGGACGCCGGGCCCCCTAGACTCGGCTCGCCGAAAGACGCCCGGGCCGGATGGCCGGCCGGGGCACACCGTGATGTGGAGAGGGAGGGGCCAGCCGTGCGTACCGCCGCTGTTGTCGTTCCCCCGTCGCGGTTCGAGGTGATCCTGGTGTCCTCGGCAGGCCGGCGCCCGCTGCGCGGCCGGCGCCGGTAAGGACCGCGAGCTCCACCCAACTTCCCTGCTTTGTACGCCCGTTGTGGGCGTCCTGCGGTCGCGCCGCCACTGTCGGCGGGCCGTTCCCCCCGGCGTCGTCCCCTTGCCGTGCCGCACGCCGTCTTCGCGCTGCGCCGCCGGTCGAGGGCGGGCCCGGGGGTGGGTTCGGGGTGCTGCTCGTGCTGCCGTGAATCGCGCTGCCCACTCCAGGACCGAATCCCGAAAGGCGCCGGGCCATGCGCACCGACCTCACCCTCCCCACCCCCAGCACCACTTCTGCCTCCGCGGCCGCCACCGTCCGCAACCTCGGCATCCTCGCGCACGTGGACGCCGGAAAGACCACCGTCACCGAGCGCATCCTGTTCCTGGCCGGGGCGACCCACCGGCGCGGTGAGGTGCACGAGGGCACCACCGTCACCGACTTCGACCCGCAGGAGCGCGACCGTGGCATCACCATCTTTGCGGCGGCGGTCAGTTGTGACTGGGACGGCCACCGGCTGAACCTGATCGACACGCCGGGGCACGTGGACTTCGCCGACGAGGTGGAGCGTTCGCTGCGCGTGTTGGACGGCGCGGTGGCGGTCTTCGACGCCGTGGCGGGCGTCGAGCCGCAGAGCGAGTCGGTGTGGCGGCAGGCCGACCGGCACGGGGTGCCGCGGATCGCGTTCGTCAACAAGATGGACCGGCCCGGCGCGGACCTGGACGGGGCAGTCGCCTCGATCCGGGACCGGCTCCACCCGGCGCCGCTGGCCGTGCAGTTGCCGATCGGCCGGGAGGGCGAGTTCACCGGCGTGGTCGACCTGCTCCGGCTGCGCGCGCTCACCTGGCCGGACCGGCCCGGCGGTGCCGACGGCGTACAAGTCTCCGACGTGCCGGTCGAGTTGGCGGCGGAGGCGGAACGCCGGCGGCAGGCGCTGGCGGAGGCGGTGGCCGAACTGCACCCGGCGGCACTGGAGGAGTACTGCGCCACCGGCACCCTCGGCGCGGACACCCTCGCGGGCGCGCTGCGTCAACTCACCGCCGACGGACAGGCGGTGGTGGTGCTGTGCGGCTCCGCCTACCGCAACCGCGGGATCGAGCCGCTGCTGGACGCGGTGACCGCGTACCTGCCCTCGCCGTTGGACGTCCCGCCGGTGCGCGGCGACTGGCAGGGCACCGTCCAGGAACGCTCGGCGGATCCCGAACAGCCGCTGGCGGCACTGGTGTTCAAGGTGAACGCGAGCACCACCGGGCGGCTCAGCGGCCTGCGGATCTACTCCGGCACCCTACGGAAGGGGGACACCGTGCTCGACTCACGCACCGGACGCACCGAGCGGATCGGCCGCATCCTGCGGGTGCAGGCCGACCGGCACACCGAGACGGACACGGCGGTGGCCGGCGACATCGTCGCCGTCATCGGGCCCAAGGCCGCCCGGGCCGGCAGCACGCTGTGCGCGCCCGGCGCCCCGCTGGTGCTCGAACCGGCCGTCGCCGCCGACCCGGTGGTGACCGTCGCGGTCGAGGCCCGCAGCTCGGTGGACACCGACCGGCTGGCAGTCGCGCTGCTCCGGCTCGCCGAGGAGGACCCGTCCCTGGTGGTCGGGACCGACCCGGAGAGCGGGCAGCGGGTGCTGTCCGGCCTCGGCGAACTGCACCTGGAGGTGGCGGTGGAGAAGCTCCGCCGCTCCGGGCTGGAGGTCACCGTCGGCCGGCCGCAGGTCGCCTACCGCGAGACGCTCTCCCGCGCGGTCGCCGGACTCGTTCTGCGGCACGTCAAACAGGACGGCGGCGCAGGGCAGTTCGCGCACATCGTGGTCGACGTCGAACCGCTTGGCGAGCCCGGCACGGAAGGCTTCGAGTTCCGCTCCACCGTCACCGGCGGGCGGGTCCCGCAGGAGTTCGTGCAGGCCGTCGAGGCGGGCTGCCGGGACGCCCTCGCGGACGGCCCGCTCGGCCACCCGGTCACCGGGGTCCGGGTCACCCTCACCGACGGGGCGACCCACGTCAAGGACTCCTCCGACCTGGCGTTCCGCACCGCCGGCCGGCTCGCCCTGCGCGAGGCGCTGCGGCGCGGCATCCCGGTACTGCTGGAGCCCGTGGTGGACGTCACCGCGACCGTCCCGCCGGACAGCCTCGGCGGCGTCCTCGGCGACCTGTCCGCCCGGCGCGGCCGGGTGCACGGCTCCGAACCGCAAGGCGCCCGCGGCGCGACCCTGACCGCGACCGTCCCGCTCGCCGAACTCTTCGGCTACGCAGGCGCGTTGCGCAGCCGCACCCAGGGCCGCGGCACCTTCACCACCCACCCGGCCGGCTACGCCCCGGCCCCGCGCCGGGAGTAACGGCGACGTCTGCCCCGCCCCGGAACCCGGGCGCGGGGCAGACGGGTGGTGGGTCGGAAGGTGATGTCTGCCGAGCCGGGGCGTTCAGGCCCGGGGGCGCGCTTTCGGCTGCGGCCTGGGCGGGCGGCGCCGGGCGACGACCAGGTCGTGGACTGTGCGGGCCACCTCTTCGGGGGGTTGGTGTTCCCAGAAGCGGAGGACGGTCCAGCCTTCGGCGGTGAGGTGGGCGGTGGTTTCGTGGTCGCGGGAGATGTTGCGGTCGAGTTTGGTGCGCCACCATTCGGCGTTGGCCCTGGGGCGGGTGGCGTGTTCGGGGCAGCCGTGCCAGAAGCAGCCGTCCAGGAAGACCGCGACACGCGGGCCGAGGAACAGGATGTCAACGGTGCGGCGCGGCATCCCGGGGACCCGGGCGTTGACCCGGTAGCGCAGGCCCGAGGCGTACAACAGGCGTCGGACCGCGAGTTCCTGGGCGGTGTCCCGGGAGGACTGCCGGCTCATCCGGGCGGCGACGGACGGCGAGGACGCGGTGGGCGACATACCGCCAGTATCCGCCGGCCCGCCGACAGCCGGGGACGGGTCGGGCGGCGCTGACCGGGTGGACATCGGCGCTTGTGGGGACGAGACGGCGGAGGGCGTGTGCGGTGGTGGCGTCGGCCGGGGTGATGGTGAACAGCAGATGGTCGGCGGCCGGTCCGGTGGAGAGGATGTCGTGACGCAGCCGGAGCTCGCCGGCCGCCGGGTGGTGGAAGCGGTGGCTGCCGGCGGAGCGTTCGAGGACGGTGTGGTCGTCCCAGCAGTTGTCGAACTCGAGGCTGTGGGCGCGCAGTTCGGCGACCATCGCGGCCGTCCGGGGATCGCCCGGGTGGCGCGCGTGGCCGGCCCGGAGGTGGCCGACGGTCTCGCGGGCGACCCGCGACCGGTCGAGCCGGCCGGTGCGGGCGGCCGGGTCGGGCGGCCGGGTCGAGGAAGAGCGTCCGCGCCGTGTTGTCGGCCCGGCCGCTGGCGAACCCGGCGCCGAACAGGGTCCGCGCCGCCGCGTTGTGGGTCGGCACGTCGAGCCGGTGGTCGGTCAGGTGCGCGGGGAACAGCGGTATTCCGTCCAGGAGTTGGAGCAGTGAGGGGCGAACCCGTTCGCTTCGTGCGGGTGCGGGTGCGGGTGCCGGGTGCGGGCTCTCACGGGCGGGCGAGCAGGTGCAGGTGGCGGCTCTCGTCCGGAGTCAGGCGAAGGGCGTCGGCGAGCGCGTGCAGGACGGCCGGGCCCGGAGTGCCGACCCGCCCCCGCTCCAGGCGGACGTACCACTCGACGCTGGCGGCGGCCAACCGGGCGATTTCCTGGCGCCGCAGCCCCGGAGTGCGGCGGCGCGGCCCCTGCGCGGAACGCCGACGTCCTCGGGCTGCAGGCGGGCGCGCTTGGCGTGCAGGAGGGCGGCCAGTACGGGCTGTTGGGGCGCTCGTCGGGGCATGCCGGTCGTGGTGTCGATGTTGCGCACGGGCCGCCCGGGGGGCCCGCGCGGATCCTGGTGCGCCGGATGACACCATCCGGCGTGGCTCCCCAACTTTCGGGGTGCGGACCAGGGTTGGGAAACCGACACTGGCCAGGGTCTGTCCTGCACGACCGCTCTGCTGCTGTGCTCCGCCGCCGCCCTGACCTTGCTCGGGGCCGCCGGTTCGAGCACCCAAGTCCGGGGAACTGTCTGCGACTTCGGCCGGGTTTCGGTGCGCCCGGGGATCCCCGCCGACGCCGGGCGGTTCACCGTCACCAGCCCCGACCCGGTGAACGGCAGTTTCCCGCAGGTGAGTTGGGCGAACTCCGTCGGCTGCGCCGATGGCAACCGGCCGCCGCGCCTGGAGTGGCGCGGCTGGCACCCGCAGCTCCGCCGTCACCATGTTCGACGCGGATGCCCCGACCGGCTCCGGCTTCTGGCACTGGCTGAGGGGACCTGCCCGCGACCGCCACCGTACTCGGCGACACCCTGCCGCCCGGCGCCGTCTCGGGTGCCGAAGACGCCGGTCCGCCAGGCTACTTGGGCCCCTGCCCCCCGGCCCGCGACCGCCCGCACCGCTACCGGATCAGCGTCCACGCGCTGGACACGCCGAGCCTGGCACTGCCAGCCGCGACCCCACCAGACGTTGCCGCGTTCACCCTGAGCGGCCACGTGCTGGCGTACGGGCAGACCGCGGCGGTGGCGGCCGGGTAGAAGCAACTGGCCCGGCCCACAGGCGAGTTGGTCCGCCTGCGGGCCGGGAAGGGGTGGTCAGCTCATCGAGATCAGGTGCAGACCGCCGTCCGACTCCAGAACGGTGCCGGTGAGGTTGCGGTTGGTGGCGGCCAGGGCCACCGTCTCCGCGACGTCCTCCGGGTCGGCGACCCGGCGGACCGGCAACTGGGCTGCGGCGTGGGCGAAGTAGGCCTCCCGAGCGTCCTGCGGCATGCCGTCCCACCACGGGGTGGCGACCAGGCCGGGGGAGACCGCGTTGACCCGGCGCGGGGCGAGTTCGACCGCGAGCGGCTTGATCATCGACTCCAACGCCCCGTTCACCGCCGCCAGTCCGGCCGTGCCGGGCAGGGCCGTCCGGGCCGAGATCGCGGTGACAAGGGTGATCGACCCGTCCTCGGTCAGGTGCGGCAGGGCGGCCTGGACGGTCGTCAACTGCCCCCAGAACTTGGCCTCGAACGCGCTGCGCAGCGCGGCCAGGTCGAGCTCGGCGAACGGGCCCGCCCCCTCGGCGCCGCTGAGCGCGACCACCAGCCAGTCCAACGACCCCACGGTGCGCAGGACTTCGGCGATCTGCTCGCGGTCGCCGCCGTCCGCCCGGTGCCCGACCAGCTCCGGGTCGCTCACCGCGAGCGCCTCCAGGCGCTCCTTGCTGCGGCCGACCACGTGCACCGCCGCACCCTGCGCGTGCAGCCGGCGCGCGGTGGCCAGCCCGATGCCCGAGGTGCCGCCGACCACCAGTGCGGTGCGCTCACTCATCTGTGCCATCTCCCCTGTGCCAGTCGATGGGAGCGGGCCGAACCCGGCCGCTCCGGGCGATCCGTCGGCCCCCTAATTCGAACCGTGACGTCTCGTCTCGAATTACGGTAGCGTGCTGCCCGTGATCGAGCAAGCGAAATCCGCCCCCGGCGGAGCAGCCGATGAATCGTCAACTCGCCTTCCGGAAGCGCCCGTACGCCCCGGCCGCCGCCGCAGCGAGGAAAGCCGCCAAGCCATCCTGGGCGCCGCGTTCGAGCTGCTCGGCGAGGTCGGCTACGCCCGCCTCACCGTCGAAGGCATCGCCGCCCGCGCCGGCACCGGCAAACAGACCGTCTACCGCTGGTGGCCCGGCAAGGCGGACGTCCTGCTCGAAGCCATCACCACCCACGCCCGGCAGCACATCCCACTGCCCGACACCGGCGACCACACCGCCGACCTGCGAACCTTCCTCGCCACCACGTTCGCCGCCGCCACCCCGAGCACCGCCGCCGCGCTGCGCGCCCTGATGGCCGAGGCACAGATCGACCCCGCATTCGGCGAACGCTTCCGCGCAACCCTGCTGCGCCCGCGCCGCGAAGCCCTCGGCGCCCTTCTCGAACGCGCCCGCACCGCAGGCCTGCTCGCCCCCCAACTCACTACCGCCACCGCCGTCGACCTCGCGTTCGGCGCCCTCTGGTACCGGCTGCTGAGCGACGGCGGGCCACTGGACGACGAACTCGCCGAACTCCTGACCCGGACGCTGCTGCGCTGAGCCCGGGCGTCCTTCGTGGTGACCCGGGCCGAAGGGTCGGCGGGCTTCTGACCCGGACGCTGCTGCGCTGAGCCCGGGCGTCCTTCGTGGTGACCCGGGCCGAAGGGCCGCCGAGGCCTCTGACGCGATGCTGCTGCGCAGAGGCCTGGGCGCCCTTCGTGGTGACCCGGGCCGAAGGGCCGCCGAGGCCTCTGACGCGATGCTGCTGCGCAGAGGCCTGGGCGCCCTTCGTGGTGACCCCGGCCGACGGGCCGCCGAACAGCTGGCCGACCATGGCGGAGTGCCCACCGACCCGCCCATACCCGCCGCTCCCGCGACCCCGTCCCGACTGCGCCGCCTCACCCGCGGCGCGTTCGCCGACCTGACCCCGCTGCGCCACAGCCCCGACTACCGGCGACTGTGGTTCGGCCAATCGGTCTCCGCGATCGGCCAGCAGATGACCGCCGTCGCGGTCGCCGTCCAGGTCTACGACCTCACCGGCTCCACCTTCGCCACCGGCCTGGTCGGACTCTGCTCACTGCTCCCACTCATCGCCTTCGGCCTGTACGGCGGCGCCATCGCCGACCGGGTCGACCGCCGCCGCCTCGGCCTGATCGGCTCCGGTGGACTCGCCGCCGTCTCCGCCCTGCTCGCCGCCCAGGCCCTGCTCCACCTCGACGCCGTCGCCCTGCTCTACGCGGCCGTCGCCCTCCAGGCCGGCTTCTTCGCCATCAGCTCGCCCGCCCGGTCCTCGATGATCCCCCGGCTCGTCCCGCGCGAGCAGCTGACCGCCGCCAACGCCCTCAACACCATCGGCATGAACCTCGGCCAGACCGTCGGCCCCATGCTCGGCGGCGTCGCCATCGCCGCGTACGGCGCCCAGGCCGCGTACCTGGTCGACACCGTCGCCTTCACCGCCACCCTCTACGCGATGTGGCGGCTGCCCGCGATGCGACCGCAGGCCGCGAGCGGCAAACGCGCCACCGTCCTCGACGGCCTGCGCTTCCTGCGCGAGCAACCCAACCTGCGGACATCCTTCCTCGCCGACCTCGCCGCGATGATCTTCGGCCTCCCGCGCGCCCTCTTCCCCGCCATCGCCGTCGCCTTCTACGGCGGCGGACCCGGCACCGTCGGCCTGCTGGTCGCCGCCCCCGCCGTCGGCGCCCTGGCCGGCGGACTCTTCTCCGGCTGGATCAGCCGCATCCACCGGCACGGCGCCGCAGTCCTCACCGCCGTCGCCGCGTGGGGCCTGGCCATCGCCGCGTTCGGACTCGTCCACAACCTGCCGCTCGGCCTGCTGCTGCTCGCGGCGGCCGGCTGCGCCGACACCATCTCGATGATCTTCCGCAACACGATGATGCAGGTCGCCGCACCCGACGACATGCGCGGCCGCCTCCAGGGCATCTTCATCGTCGTGGTGGCCGGCGGCCCCCGCCTCGGCGACTTCGAATCCGGCACCGTCGCCACCCTCACCACCCCCACCCTCTCCATCCTCACCGGCGGCCTCGCCTGCATCGCCGCCGTCCTCCTCCTCGCCACCCGCCGCCCCGCCTTCCTCCACTACGACGCCCGCCACCCCACCCCCTGACCCACCCCCTCCGCCACCCCACCCGATACCTGGCAGCGAGCACCCCCCGACGTGCTGTATTGTTTTCCACGTCGCCGGGGAACACCGGAGACAAGGTCAGAAAGCCAAGGAGCCCAACAGGGCGCCAAGGCGGACGACCACGGGACGTGGCGCAGCTTGGTAGCGCACTTGACTGGGGGTCAAGGGGTCGCAGGTTCAAATCCTGTCGTCCCGACGGTAACGTCGCAGGTCAGAGGCGGTTTTCCTGGTAACGGGAAGGCCGCCTCTGGCGGTTTTCGGACATGGCGAATCGGGGCATTTCGGACATCGGGTCAAGTGGGGTTATCGCTGATTCATAGGTCGCATCGGGCAACTGGCATTGAACCCACGACTTTCGCGGCGATCTTCGGCCCTATTCCAAGGCTGGTCGCTGGCTGGCGCACTTGACCGGCGCGCGGCGTGTCGATTCTCGAAATTCCTTTCCTTGCTCGGCTGTTGATGGGTCGTCTGGCGGTCTCCGGTTTGATGGGTTTCGCAGCCTCGCCCGATCTGCCTGAGTTTTTTGACCACTCTGGGTGATCGAGACTGTTTCGTGACGTCCTGTTTCGGGGTCCCTTCTGCATGAAGTGGGCTTTGCGCTGCGGGAGTTGGCTTCATGTGACGGCTGTTCAGTCGGTGGCTTCGCGCCTGAATCGTTACCGTCGTGCGCGGTGGCCTTGGTTGGTGTGTCACCACCTTCGGGGGATTCGTCCGGTTCGGCGGAGTTGTTCGGCGAGGTGGCGGGTGAGGTTGTCTCCGGCTTCGGCGATCGTGCGGAGGTCGGGGTGGAGGTAGCGCACCGTGGTGCCGAAGTCCTGGTGGCCGGCGATTTCCTGGAGGATGTGGGGAGGGACTCCGGCGTCGGCCATCCAGGTCAGGCCGGTGTGGCGGAGGTCGTGGCGGCGCAGGTGTGTGTGGCCGAGGGCGTGGACGACGTTGTCCCAGTGGGTGGCGTCGCGCAGGGTGGCGGTGGTGATGCGGCCGCCGCGGGGGCCGGTGTAGAGGCGGGCGTCGGGATCGCCGCGGGTGGTGTGGAGGCGGCGGAGGATCTGCGGGCGCAGCGGTTCGATGATGGGGATGTGGCGGGTGTGGCCGCCTTTGGGGGCTTTGTCGACGAGGCCGCCGGGGGCGGGTGTGGTCTGGTGGCGGCAGGTCAGGATCCACTGTTCGGTGTCGATGTCCTCGGTGCGGACGCCGGAGACCTCGCCGATGCGGGTGGCGGTGCAGGCGCTGTGGACGACGACGTCGCCCCAGCCCCGGTAGTGGTTGTAGGAGGCGTAGATGAGGGCGTCGGCGAGCTCGGTGAGGGCGTCCCAGTCGCGCAGGGCGAGGCTGCGGGGTTCGAGGAGTTCGTCCTCGGCCTGGCGGAGTTCGTGCTGCCAGCCGGTGACGTGGGCCGGCTCGTTCGCGATCAGTCCGTCGGCGACGGCCTGGCGCAGGATGCGGTGGAGCATCGCGAGGGTGCTCTTGGCGGTGGAGCGGCCGCAGCCGTCGGCGATCCAGGCGTACACGGCGTCCTGGATCAGGCCGGTGGTGATCAGGTCGATGGGCAGGTGTCCGAGGTCCGGGAGGATCCGCAGGCGTAGGCCGGCGAGGTAGGGGGTGTGGGTGGTGCTCTCCAGCCCAGCCAGGATCACCGACAGGCGCCGCTCGACGTACTCGGCCAGAGGCATGGAGCTCAGTCGGGGGAGGACGGGGCTTCCGGTGGCGTCGGCCAGCACGGTCAGCCACTGGGTGACGAGAGTGGGGTCGAGCCCGTTGTGTACGGCGGTGTTCAGGAACACTGCCCACGCCTGCGTCTGGGCCGGGATGGCATCACCGAGGGGGCGGTGGGGAAGGGGCACGTCTGCGATGTTGGGGCGGTGGGCGGCCCGAGGTGCCGTAGAGCCGGAGGACGAGGCGCTCCGTGCGTAGGGTCCGGTGCCTGGTGAGTGTTTCGGGGTCTTGCGTGAGGTGTTCATGATTCAGGGTTGCCTGATGCCGGACGTGACATCGCCGGTTCTTGCGTCGGACGCCTGAGGTGCGACGCTCGCCGGTCGTGCACGGCGCATGGGTCCAATGGATGGTTCCAGGTCGGCGCCGCAGCAGTTGGCGCGGCTGTGGCGCGGGTGCGCCGATGAATGGTCGCGGCGTTGGCTCTTGGACGGGGAGACTTTCCGGGATGCCGAGCTCGACCGCGAGGTCGTGGCACCGGTGGGCCAAGTAGCTCCTGCTCGCCTCGGAGGCGCCATCCTGCGCGCGACCGTGGCGTTCGGCGGCGCGAGGTGCTGATCGGCCGGGTGCGCTCGCCGCCGAAGACGAAGCTGGACCGGCCCCGGTCGGCCTTCGGAGAGGGCGTGCCTCCGCGCGGCCGTTGCCTGTCGGCTCGCGGTCCGCTGCAACCGTCGCCGGTCAGTCTTGACTTAATGACGACGTCATGGTGTCATCACGTCATGCTCTATGCTGTGCCCGCCCTCCGCGACATCGACCAGTCCGTTCTCGCGGAGATCGGCGAGATGCGGGACCGGCTGCGCCTGCACCTGCGCACTCCGCGGCGATGGGAAGGGCAGTTGCGGCGCAACTTGACGGCGCGGGCGATCGCTGGCTCGAACACGATCGAGGGCTACGCGGCGAGTGTGTCGGATGTCGAGGACATCATGGTCGGCGAGGCGCCGATCGATGCGAGTGACACCGTCGCGGCCGAGATTGAGGGCTACCGGCAGGCGATGACCTACATCCAGCGTCTGGCCGAGGCCGGCGACGACTTCGCCTACAGCAAGGGTCTGCTCAACTCGCTGCACTTCATGATGCAGGGCCACCACCTGCTCAAGCGGCCCGGTTGGTGGCGCAGCGGGCCGGTGTACGTCACCTCCGCCGAAGACCCGACCATCGCCGCCTACACCGCCCCTGACGCTCAGCAACTGCCGGAACTCACCGGCGAGTTGGTCGCCTGGCTGAACGCGGGTGACCTCGAAGCGCCCGGTCTGGTGCGGGCGTCGATGGCGCACCTGAACCTGGTGTCGATCCACCCGTGGTCGGACGGCAACGGCCGGATGTCGCGCGCCTTGCACACCCTGGTCCTGGCCCGTGAAGGCGTCATGGCGCCGGAGTTCTCCAGCATCGAGGAATGGCTCGGCCGGGCCCGCAACACCTACCGCTACTACGACATCCTCGCCGAAGTCGGTGGCCCGGTCTGGACCCCCGACCGTGACACGCTGCCCTGGGTCCGGTTCTGCCTGCGTGCCCACCACCAGCAGGCCCAGACCGTCGAACGCCAGGTCACAACCACGCGGGAAGTGTGGACCGGCCTCGACGAGGCCGTCGAGCGCCAGGGCTGGCCAGACCGGATGCTCTACGCCCTCTATCCGGCGGCGATGGGCAATCGCGTCCGTCGCGCCACCTACCAGGCAGATGCCGACCTGAGTGAGCAGCAGGCCCAGCGCGACATCCGCGAACTCGTCCGCGCCGAGTGGCTCGCCGCCAACGGCGAGGCCCAGGGCCGCTACTACACCGCTGGCCCTGGCCTTCCCGAAGCTATCGTTCGAGGCGTGCGGGAGCCACGGCCCCTTCGCGATCCTTATTCGTCCTGAGGCTCATTCAGTCGATGCCGGGCCGATCAGGATCGGTAGGGCTTCCTCCGGATGGTCGGCGTGTGAAGGGCCCAGCGCTTCGGCTGCTTGAGAATGTGCCAGAGGGGTCCGGCAAAGGAACGGACCGTTGGGCCGGAGAGGTCCCCGCTGCCGGTCCACCCGGCCCGGTGTTCACCAAGGGGTTGGTCAGCGCCTCACCATCGGTGTTGGCCGGGATGTAGTCGAGCAAGCCGACGGACTGCCCAACCCGGGGGTACCTGCCTCCTCGGCCAGGGAGACAACACCCAGCATCTCTGGTGCGCCAATGTGGTTTGCACCGGCCGCAATTTCGCTGACCGCCAGTCACCTTGGCTACTACCATTCCCATACGTCGCAGATCGCAGACTGTCCCACCGCCCCTCGCACGACACAAGGTAACGATGAAGATCAAGCGAGCACGCATCCAGAACTTCCGCAGCTTGCGGGAGGTGGACATCGAATTCGATGCGACGACGTGCTTCATCGGGCCGACCGGCGCGGGGAAGTCCACCGTCCTGCGGGCGCTCGACTGGTTCTTCAACGGGGAGAAGACGCTCTCCCTTGACGAGCACGATCTCCACTCTGCGGCCGACAGCCGCCGGATCACCGTCGAGGTCGAGTTCAACGACCTCACCGAGTACGACCGGGGCGTGCTGGGCAGCTACGCCCCGCCCGAGAGCGACACCGTGATCGTGTGGCGTACCTGGGAGGACGGCGAGGACAAGATCAGCGGAAGGGCGCTCGCCTTCCCGCCCTTCGAAGCCGTCAGGGCCGTGCCGACCGCGATGGCCAAACGGAAGGCATATGGCGAACTGTGCGACCAGCAGCCGGACCTGGACCTCCCGTCCGCAGGCTCCGAGGCCGCTGTCATGGAGGCGCTCTTGACCTGGGAGCGTGAGCACCGCGACCGGCTCGTCCCCACTGAGCGCAACAGCACCTACTTCTTCGGCTTCGCGGGCCAGAGCAAACTCGCCGAACTGATCGACTTCGTCTTTGTCTCCGCCGACCTTCGCGCCGCAGAGGAAGCCGACGACCAGAAGGCCTCCGCGCTGGGCCGCATCCTCGACTACGCGGTGAACCGGACCCAGGAGATCGCAGCACTCAGCGAACTTGAGAAAACCGCCCACGAGGAGCGTCTGAAGATCCAGAACGAGGCGTACAAGCCGGTCCTCGACAGGATCTCGGGTGCGCTCTCCCGGGAACTCGCACAGTTCACGACGGGACGGGGGATCGCGCTCGCACCGGTCGTCCACACGCCGAAGCCGGCCAGGACCAGCTTCAAGGTCAGCATCTGGGATGGCGCGGCCGAGACCTCCGTCAGCCGCCAGGGCCACGGTTTCCAGCGCGCGCTGATCATCGCCGCCCTCAAACTCCTCGCCGAGACCCGGAAGCCCAGCCAGGAGACGCGCACCCTGTGCCTCGCCATTGAGGAGCCCGAACTCTTCCAACACCCCGCGCAGGCAAGGATCTTCGCCGACGTCCTGCGCGACCTCGCCACTGCTGACGGAAGTCGGGTCCAGGTCACGTACGCCACCCACAGCACCGTTTTCGTGGACCACCGCGCGTTCCACCAGGTACGCAGGTTGCGCCGCGACTTCGTCGACAACCACCCCACGACCCGCACCAGTCAGGTCACTGTGGACGACCTCTGCGAGGCGCTCGCCGGTTACGTGAAGCCTGACAGCGTGCGCCGCCACGCCGGCCTTCGCTGCACCGACACCCTTGCCGAAGGCTTCTTTGCTCTGGCCGCCGTGCTCGTGGAGGGGGACACCGACGCCGGTCTGATCACCGGCTGTGCCCAGAACATGAACCTCGGCCTTGCCGCCCAGGGCGTCACTGTGATTCACGTCAGTGGCAAGAACAACCTGATCCTCTGCCATGCCATCCTCACCGCCCTCGGAGTGCCCTGCTACGTCGTCTTTGACGGTGACTGCGGTATGGAGGAGCGGAAACTGGCTTCGATCCAGGGGCGGGAGGGTGACGACTACCTCCAAGCCATGAAGAAGATCACCGCAGCGGCCGACGACGCCGCCCGGATGAATACGGACCTGCTCGGATACCTGGGCGCGCAGAAGCGGGTCCCTTGGCCGGAGTCGGTGTCCACCTCGACCTACACGGTCTTCGACGACAACCTGGAGGAGTACCTCAAGGGTGCCTGGCCCGCATGGTCCAAGCGGCTCAAGCAACTGATCGAATCCGGCGAGGGGTTTCCCGGCAAGAACGCCCCCACCTACCGGGAAGCCGCCAGCGGCGCGGAAGGCAATCCGCCCGCGCTGCTCGTCCAGCTCCTGGCCAACGTCCAGGAGCTACTGAAGGCCAGCATGCCGCCGTCAGTCCACGCCCTGCCGCGCCAACTCGGGCCCGACAACGCTGCCGAGGCTGTAGTACCCGCTACCTAGACCGAACCGAACCATTCCGGAGCTGCCGCAGCGTACCGGCGAGGGCGCCAGCAGGGATAGTTGTGTCCTTGCCGTGAGCTGTCATCTCGGACAGGCCGCACCAATTGTCGGCCGCTCCCTGCTCGTCGTGTGCGGCTCACCACCGAGGACCGAAGCTGACCTCCCCGCGCTCTCCGTTCCGGCGGTGAACTCGTCGTCCTGATATGCGCGGTGGGGTTAGCGGCTTCGGCTATGGTGGAGGGAAGCCTCGGATCCGGGCTGCCGGCAATACCGGCGGAACCAGTCACGGGCGACGACTTCACCACCGTCCGGGGGCGCGCTCGCAGCGCGCCCACCAGCGGGACTCCACTTTCACCGGGCACGCCCGTCCGCCTGCCCTTCTGCCCCCGGAGCCTTCCGCATGCCCGATCAGCACGTTGCCGCCATCCCGCGGGACTTCTTCTGCGAGCACACCCCCAGCAAGAGCCGGGTCATGGCCCTCGTGGACCACGAGAGCGGCCCCGCTTCGCTCCAGGCCGTCCTGACCTGCCGTGATCGTGAACTCGCCCACCATGCTGCGGTGTTGCTGCGGCAGGCATTGAAGTCCGCGACGAAGTCGTGGCAGCCGGAGCGGGCGGATGCGTTGTACTCCAGGCTCCCCGACGCGCCGGCCTCGTCCCTGCGCCAAGCTGTCTCGCACGCCCTCGTCGGCACCTGGCCCGTGAGCGCCGCGTCCTTCACCGTCTCGCCCGACCAGGAGCAGGAAACCGCGCCGGACTACCTTGACGAAGACGAGGACACCGGCCACGAGGAGCGGGAGAAGCGGACCCCCTACGACGCGAGGCTGCGCGACCTCCCGGGCCTGGTCGTTCAGGTCACCACACTGCGCGAGTTCCACGTCCACGACTCCGACCTGCTGCTGAAGACCGCCCGGGGAGCCGGCTGGACTCCGATGTCCGACGACGAACTCCCCGACGAGGACCCACAGGACCTGGTCGGGGCGGTCATGTGGCTGGCCGACCAGGACGGCTACTTTGAGGGAGCCGACACACTCACCGACCAGAGCTCGGCTTCCTTCCTGAACGCCGAACAGGGACATGAGCTCGCCGACTGGAGCAGCCAGCCCGTCGTCGCGACCTTCCAATCCGGATGGCGCCTGCAGGCCTCCCAAGACGATCAGCCGGAGGGGGAGGGGGAACTCCCCGATTTCGCTGCCCTGTTCCCGGTCACCGAAGACCACTGCAAAGACGACGACTGCGAGGAATGCGGCTGGCAGCTCACCCCCCGCACCGCCGACCTCCTGCACACCGCGCTGAGCGTCCTCGCCGACCAGGCGTACGACGAAACCGAGGACCTCGGTGACCGGCCGCTGACCGCCGAGAATCGCAGTGCATGGGACATCTTTGCCAGCATGCCCAAACTCACCTACCGCTGCGACCTGCAGTGGCGCCGCCGTATGGCCCGCGCCCTGGACGATCTGGTCGGCGACCTCGAAAAGGGCGACTGGCCCGAACCGACCTGCACCGCCGAAGAACTCGCCCTCCACCTCGCGCTCCGCGAAGCACCCAGTTACCGCGATGAGGTCGACGACAACGACGGCCACCCGCACCACCAACTCCCCGTCCACCGCGACGACTACGACTACGACGCATGCAGAGACTTGTTCTTCCAGGACACCGACGTCCTGATGCTCTACAGCGCTCGGTTCGACGGCATCGAAGACCCCGACAACGACATTAACCGCGACCTCGGCATCGGCGACCTGCGTCCGGCCGCGTGGTTCGAACCGTTCGGCAACGTCGAAGCCCGCGACCCCCGCCGTGGCTTCCGCCGCTGACCGGAAAACGGGTGGGGAGGCCCAGGCCGCTGCTCCCCGGCGTCCTGGGCAGGCGAAGGCTGCGAATCCGGGCAGGTTCCGCCCACGAGCGCAGACCCGCAAGCTGCGGATTCACCTGCGAGACTTTCAAAGTCCTTGGCCAATTGGACAGTTGAGATGTCCGGATCGATCCGGCAACTGACCCCCGATGTTGCCGGAAGGTAATGGGGCCGACACTCTCTGTCCATGGTCAACAGGTGCCGTGCCATGAAGAAGGACGGAAGGCTCTGCAAGAACCGGGTGCGGGAGGAGGGACTGCGCTGCCACAAGCGCCAAGGACTCCCTGCAGGCCGCCGCCCGCTCGGGCCCTCGCCCCGACGAACCCTGGCCGGTTCACGCACCGGCACCACCAAGCCGCGGCCCCACCGTACCGGCACCCTTGCCAGCCCGCGCCGCACACCCGATCCGCGACCCGCTCGGATTCCCGCCCAGCGCGGCCAGCCTGCGCCACCACCTCGGACCCCGCGCGTGGTGACCCGTGCCGAGACGGACAGCACCGTCCGGGCGTGCGCCCAACTCGTCGGCGGGGGCGGTGGTGACGTCATCGCCGCCCAGGCCGTCCGCTACGTGGCCCCGGACACCTGGAACGCCCTCGTCGAGCGGCACCGCGGCAAGGGCTGCGACACACTCGCTGCCTTCGCCCGAGCCCTACTGGACGGCAAGAAGTCCCTGCACGGCGTGATGGGCAGTCTCGTCGGCGCCCTGCTGGCCGCGCTGGGCCGTCCCCGGATCGAGCAGGTCTTCGCCCAGGAACTCGCCAGCCGCGTACCGCTCCCCTTCGGACACGAGATCGCCCTCGCCGCCCGCGGCCTCCAAGCAGCCGGCATCTTCATCTGCTTCACCGACGCGGGCACGATGAACGACTGCGCCTGCCTGCGCGACCTCCTGGTCAACGAGGGCAAGGCGCAACTGGACAACCTGCTCCAAGGATCCCTGAACGACTGGAGCGAACTGCCCGCCCGCATGCTGCCCACGGCCGCCGGTGGCCGGACCGCGAGGAGCTGAACGATCCTGTCGCGCCGCCCGGCCGCCCGGTTGCGTCATTGTGAAGCGTGCGAACCCGCCTGGGGATCGCCGAGGGGGCCGCCGTACGATGAACAAGGTGCTGGACCGCGCGCCAGGGGTATCCGTCGTCCGAGGCGCTCGTTAGAGTGGCAGGCCGGTCTGCTGAAGAGGAGCGTGAGGGGTGTGGCTGCCACGGCTGACCACCTCAAGGCACTCCTCAACGCCCATGCCACCGGCGACGACGACCGTTTCTACAGCATCGCCCTTCAGGTCGCGGCGAAGTCCGCGCGCCAGGGCCACGGCAAACTCGCCGTCGAACTCCGCGAGCTCATCGACGCCGCCCGCGCCGACAAGATCCCCAGGATCGCCCCGACACCGGTCGTCCAGCCCCGGGGCGAACTCGCGAGCCTCCTCACCGCCGGGTACCCCGACGTCCGCCTCGACGACATGACCCTCGCCGACGATGTCCGCGCCCCCTTGGACAAGGTCCTCCACGAGCAGCGCCAGCGCGCACGCCTGGAGCGCTTCGGTTTCACCCCCGTGCACCGCATCCTGCTGTCCGGGCCGCCAGGCACCGGCAAGAGCATGACTGCCGCAGCCCTGGCCAAAGAACTCTCCCTGCCGCTGTTCACCATCCGCCTCGACGGACTGATCAGCCGCTTCATGGGAGAGACCGCCGCCAAGCTCCGCACTGTCTTCGAAGCCGCCGCCGAGACCCGCGCCGTCTACCTGTTCGACGAGTTCGACGCCCTCGGCGCCGAACGCACCGCAGGCAACGACGTCGGCGAGGCTCGCCGCATCCTCAACTCCTTCCTCCTCTTCCTCGACGAAGCCCCTTCCGAGAGCCTCGTCGTCGCCGCCACCAACCACCGCCACCTCCTCGACCGCGCGCTCTTCCGCCGCTTCGACCTCGTCGTCCATTACGCACCGCCCTCCCCACAACAGGCGATCGAGATTCTGCAACGACGCCTAGCCGGGATGGACACCACCGGCGTACCTTGGTCCGACCTGATCGCCAAGGTCGACCAGCTCAGCCACGCCGAACTGGTCAAGGCCGCCGAATCCGCGGCCAAACGCGCCATTCTCGGAGGCAACGACGTGGTCAACAAACACCTCTTGACCGAAGGACTGGACGAGCGGCACGCGCTGCGCCATGCCTGACCGGGCCCCGTCGCGGTTCACCCCGCACCTGCTGGTCCCGTGGGATCCGAAGACGCTCACGCCGAAACCCTCCGGACCCGCACGGGGCGGCGGGTTCGCCGACCGGTCCGCGGACCGGCAGGGCCACGTGGACCGCCTGCTCGACGGCCTCGAAGAAGCCCGGAAGGCCTCCACCACAGAGCGTCATGAGGTGGACGCGGCCGAACGGGCGAGCGGTTTCGCGATCCGGGTGGAGGCCGCCGACACCTACGACCTCCAGGTCCGCAGCCTCGCCAACTCCGGGCTGACGCTCATGAGCGTTCACGAGGCAACCGGCAGCAGCCCGCAGGAAGCCGTCATCTGGATCCCCGACGGACGGGTGCAGGCGTTCGCTGAGAAGATCAGCCAGTTCACCCAGGACACCCCGAGCGGCAAGCCGAAGCAGCAGGCCGCCGTCGCCAACACAGAACGCATCCAGCACGCTCTGCTTGACCACCTCTGGCAGGATGACGCACCACTGCCGGACATGAGCGAACACCGCTGGTGGGAACTGTGGTTCGACCCGGGCATCACCGACACCGACCAGATCGCTGTCCTCCAGCGGATCGCCGCCGCCAACGGCTGGCCGATCGCCGACCGCTCGATCACCATCGGCGACTACCGGGTCGCCCACGTCGCCACGACCGGCGCCCAGCTCAAGACGCTCCTCGCCACCAACGCCTGCCCCTCGGAAGTGCGGCAGCCCAGCTTCGCCGAGCAGATCCACACCACCGCCCGAACCCTCCAGCGCGACCTCGCCCTCGACCTCGCGACCCGGCTGGAGCACGCCGCCGCCGGCGCACCCGTCGTGTGCATCCTCGACACCGGCATCCACCAGGAGCACCCACTCCTCAAGCAGGCCCTCGCCGGCCGCGCGCAGAGCGTGTTCCCCCACGAAGGACCCGACGACAACAACGGCCACGGAACCAAGATGGCTGGCCTCGCCCTCCTCGGCGACCTTGCCGGCGCCCTCGAATCCACAGGCACCATCACGCTCACTCACGGCCTGGAATCCGTCAAAATCCTTCCCCGGCAGATCCGCCACGACGACACCCCGCGAAGCCACGCGGAAGTCACCGTCAACGCGATCTCCGACGCCGAGACCGGCGGCATCGACCAGCCGCACGCCCGAGTCTTCTCCATGGCGGTCACCGAACGCTCCACACCCGAACGCAACGGCACCGACGGCCGGGCCAGCCTGTGGTCCTCCTCCCTCGACGCCCTCGCCGCCGGAACCGACATCGCCGTCCACGACGACCGCATCGAACTCCTCGGCGCCCCCGACCCCCGAGCCTCCCGGCTCATCGTCGTCTCGGCCGGCAACATCCGCGAACACCCCGTCACCCACCTCCGTCAGGACGACGGAACCCTGCACCACCTCACGCTCTGCGACACCTCCGCGATAGAGAACCCTGCCCAGGCCTGGAACGTCCTGACCGTCGGCGCCTACACCGACCTCGCCCAGCCGCCCCGGGACGCCATGTTCGACGGCTACCGTCCCCTGGCTGCCGCAGGCGAGCTCTCGCCTTTCAGCCGCACCTCCGTCGCTCTTCCCGTGAAGACCCCCGTCAAGCCGGACATCGTCCTCGAAGGCGGAAACCTCCTCGTCGATGCCGACGGCACCCTCACCGACGAACACGACGTCGTCAGCCTCACCACCACCCACCACGGCATCGACCGACCGCTCACCACCGCCAACGCCACCAGCGCCGCCACCGCCCAGGCCGCACGCCTCGCCGCCATCGCTCACGCCGCCTACCCCGCCCTCACCCCCGAAACCATCCGGGCACTGCTGGTCCACGAGGCACGCTGGACCAGTGCCATGACCGACGGCATCCTCAACGCCAACGGCCGCCGCCGCACGGGCAAGGGCAACGGCAGCAAGGACTTCGCGCGCAACGTGCTGCGCCGCTACGGCTGGGGAGTGCCGACCGAGGAACGGGTCCTGTCAAGCGCGACGAACGCCGTCACGCTGATGATCCAGGGCTCCCTTGTCCCGTTCCGCCGTGACAAGGGCCGCGTCCACCTGGGAGAACTCAAGCTCCACCAACTGCCCTGGCCGCGCGAGCAGCTCCTCGACCTCGGCGCCACCCCGGTCCAGCTGCGCGTCACCCTCTCCTACTTCGTCGAACCCAACCCCGGCCGACGCGGTGTCATGGGCCAGCACACCTACGCGTCCCACAAGCTGCGGTTCGCGATCAAGGGGTCCCTGGAGAACCTGTCGGACTTCGAAGGACGCGTCGCGAAGGACGCGCAAGCTGCGAACGACGGCATGACCACGGTCGGCAAGTTCGAAGGCGACAAGGCCTGGCTCGTCGGCTTCGACAACCGCAACCGTGGCTCCCTGCATGCCGACATCTGGAGCGGTACTGCCGCCGAGCTCGCCGACTGCGGAGCCCTGGCGGTCTACCCGGCCGGTGGCTGGTGGAAGTACAACAACAGATCCGACCGCGTCGGCCGCCTGGTCTCCTATGCCCTCCTCGTGTCCCTCACGACACCCGAAATCGAGATCGACCTCTACACCCCGACCGCGGTACGGCTCGACGTGCCCATCCCGACCGACCTGGCCGCGCGAGTGGAGACGTCTGCCGGGATCCCCGTGCAGCTGCCCCTGGACTGGTAGACCGCAGCGTTCCGGCAGCTGCTCTGGCTCAGCGGCATGCAGCGCTGTGCGAAGCCGGGAGGGCAGCCAGCCCCGAGGCCCTGAAGGCCACCGGTCACCCGTCCTGGGTCGTCGGCCAAGCACAGCTCCGCCGGGCTGACAGGGCCGGCCGCGGCTCACCGCTACGCCGCCAACGGCAGGTCGTCGTCGCCACGGGGGACGGGATGGGCGGCCATCTGGAGGGTGGCTTGGCGGTGGATGGCGGTCATGACTTTGGGGGAGAGGCTGATCCAGGCGCGGCTGGCCTCGGTCTTGGGTTGCCCGACGGCGAGTTCGCTGTTGTCGATGGCGGCGAGGGTCCAGCGGACGTAGAGCTTGCGGTCCATGAGGTGGACGTCGGACCAGTGCAGGGCGAGGATCTCGCCGCGGCGCATGCCGGTGCCGAGCATGACCTCGAAGAGATCGGTCAGCTGATCCGCGAACTGCTCCGAACCATGCCGCAGGAACGTCGCAGCCTCGTCCGGGGTCCAGCAAGTGCGTTCCGCTGCAAGGGGCTTGGGTGGGACGGAAGCAGGAGTCGGACGACGCGCGACGCTGGATTCGTTTCTCTTCAAAGCGAGCGTGCTGGGTACCACGGACGCGCTCCCGCTGTGGTGCAGTTCGCCCGGAACAGGCGCCGTCGGGGTCGCTGTCCGTGCTGCCGGATAGGCTCACCGGTCGAGACTGATAGGGGAGTTGAGTGCGCGACTCTGTGCTGACCGCTGATGTTCCGCTCGGCCCGTTCGACGGCCATCTCGTGCCTGTCTTCGCGGCGAAGGGCAAAGCCTCCAAGCTGCATGCACACCTGAGGTGCACCCGGCTTCGTGCGGACGGGGCGGTGGCCTTGGAGGTGCCGCTGAACGCCGGGACGATCGCCCGCATGTGCTCCGTCTGCGCGTACCACGGTGACTGGGACCGGCCGGACAGCGGTGTCGGCCTCTTCCTGCGTGCACTCGGCGGCCACCGCGGGCTGATCTCCCAGCTGAAGGAGTACACGGAGGCGGACCCGCACGACGAGGTGACGCAGGAGGAAGCCGAAGGCGCCGCGGACGTTCTACGCGTCGAGCCGGTCTCCGAGGAGGACGAGACCTACGACGGGGACCGGGAGGTCCGCGACGACGCGGAGCGCTTTCGGGACTTGGTGCTGTCCAGGTGGCGTGACGCCGTGGACAGCCTTTACCTCGCCGAGAGCGTCGTCGCGAAGTTCCCCTGGCTCGCCGACTGGGCTCGGCCGAAGGCGGCGCTGAAGGAGGAGTACCTCCAGACGCTGCGCGAACGAGCGGGGCTGTTCGTCGACGCGACGGGTCTGGTGGAAGCAGCGGCGGCTGCGAGCCTGGAAATGCCCAAACTCCCCACGGACGACGAAGCGTTCAGCGCCATCGGTGACCACAAGGAGATCGCCGGGCGGCTGCGGTCGATGTGGTCCCGCTGGCAGGGGGCAGCGGCGGACGCATGGGGGCTGCCGGGCGACCACCTGGTCACGTATCAGGCCGTTGGGGGAATCAATTCACGGCGCAAGGGGTATGACGGAGCCCGCAGTGCGGCAGACCGGCTGCTGGCTTCCTGGGAGGAGGAGGCACGCCGGGTCGCCCGTGCGTCGGACCCGGGCGTGACGGTGACGCTGACCGCACACCTGCAGGAACCCCGGAATGAGGACCCCCACACGCGGCAGCGTGAGCGGGGGCTGCTGGGCGGCCTCGACAACTGGACGCTCGGCGTCCTGCCCACCTACCTGACCACCGCCGACTGGGGCCGGCGCAGGCTCACTCTCCGCGCGCCCCAGCTGATCGTCGACCAACTTCTGGCCCGCGCCGCGCTCGTGCGGTGCGAGCCCGAGCCTCCCGCAGCCCCGACGGCTGCCGGCGAAGCGAGTCCCCTGGGGCCGGGCGTCTTCGACGACACCGCCGTGCACCAGCGCCGCCCCCTCACCGCGGAGCACCTGCGGCTGCTCAGCACCGCGCCCGGCGCCGAGGACCAGCTGTACACCGTATTCTCCACCGACGCCGGGACGGAGGTCCTGCCCTTCAAGGAGTTGGAGCGGCGTGCAGCCCGTGGCTGGCGAGGTGTCCTGCTCGCCAGCTCCGCCGACCTGCCCGCGGCACTGATCGAGCCCTGGTCCGAGGCGATCGGCCAGCGCCCGGAGGAGCCCTCCGCCCTGTGGCGGGAGCGGATGCGCGAAGCCGACGACCCGCTGTTCGGTGAGCGACTCGGTCTCGAAGCCGGAGCCGAGCGTGCCGCCTGGCTGGTCTCCAGGGACAGGCCCTGGGCGCGGGAGTTCAACCTGCGGCTGCTAGCGGTGGCCCGCGGTGTGCCCGACCTGCGCAGTCTGGACTCCGGGTACGACCGGGCCGGACGTTCGCGCAGCCTTCCCCACGCGGTGTGGCAAGGACTCCTCGCCCACGGCCAGGACTTGGACCTCGAACCGTTCGAAGCACCCGACACCGGCACCTGGAAGCGCAGCGGTAGCGGCATCCCGCTGGGGGTCCTCGCGCATGTCCAGGTCTACGCGGTCAACGCCGACCCCCGCTACCAGGGCAAGGGGCACTCGCCGTTCTGCTCCCACGTCCGCGAACGCGGTGTCGTTGCAGACGACGACCTGCTCACCATCGCGGACCTGCTGGGAGACACGAAGTTCGACTGGTGCAGCAAGTGCGGGGGCTACGCGATCCGCCGCCTGACGGACACCCAGCTCGCCCACTACCGCGCCGCCCACCGGCTCCACGACATCGCGCAGCAAATGGACCCCGTCCGAGGCGGATACGACCCCGGCCGCCTCGGACAACTGGTGGAGCAACTCCTGGAACTTCAGAAGTGGGACCCCGACACTGACGACCGCCCCCACAGCGAGGACTCCCACCAGTGGCACCAGATCGTCCGGGAGCTGCTGCTCCGGGCCCGAACCGCCCAAGCCGACCAGCCCTGAAGCCTCCCTCGACCGACCACTTGACGAGGCCCCATGGACAACACACCGAACAGCCCCCTGTCACCGCACGCCCTCGGGCCGCAACTGCTCGAGCGGCTCACCGCACCGCTGCGGCAAGCCGGATGGAAGCAGGACGAGACCTGGTACGAGGACGAAGAGGACGAGGACGATTCTGGTCACGATGCGCCGGCAACTGTCGAACTGAGCCGCTCCAACTTCCACCTCTTCATCAGCTGGTACCCGGCCACCGGCCGCCTCGTCATCGACGACCCTACCGACGGCTGGGACTGGGACGGATACCTTCCTCCGCTGTTCGCGCTCGACGAGCCGCTCACCATCGACCTGAGCCCGTACTCCATCCAGGTGGACAAGGCGGAGGCCGCACGCCGTGCCTTCGCCGCCGCCGGGCTGCTCGACACGACACGCATCCACCTGCCCGACGACGCGACACCGCTCCGCGGGACCCTGAGCACCCTGTTCTGGAAAGAGCACATCAGCCCTGCGATCCGCCAGCACCGCCGCGAGCACGACGTCCTGCAGGCACTCAAGGCATTCGGCGAGGACTTCTCCTGGCGCATCGGAAGCGGACTGCGCACCTACCCAGTGATCTCCCCCGACCCGGTGCCATCAGCGGCAGCGCGGGGCGTCGCCGAATGGTGTTGGCGGCGCGAGAGCGACGTTGAGGACTGGCACTTCAAGATCGACGACATCGCGATGGCCCGGGCCAACATCGCCGCCACCCGGGCCGTCCTGCCCCACGTCCACCCCGAGGCCATCGACTGGCACGCTGTGCGGCTCGCCCTCACAGCCCCCGCCCGCCGACTCGCCGACGGCCAAGCCCTGCGGGACATCTTCGAAGAAGGCTGGGAGCCGATCCTCGCATCCATTCATCGTGAGATCGACCTCTGGCAACGGGTCGACGAGGAGCTCGGCCCGGAGACCACCATGCGCATGCTCTCCATGCACGGCTCCCACACCGAGTCCGTTGGCGAGTGGTGGGGCTCAGGCTGGTTCGAAACCGTGACCCGCCGCGCTATCGGCCGCGCCGCGGATGCCGGCACCCTCCCCGCCTCGGTCCTCGAAGTCTTCACAGACCCGGAACACTTCGCTGACGCCGCCGCCGGCCACCCCGACCTGTTGGACGATGACACCTTCGCCTGGCTGACACGTGCCGTCTTCCAAGAACGGCTCCTCCGGCACAAGGCGCACCTGCCCCGGACCACTGCACTGGCCCTTCCCGACTGGGTGGCGCAGAGCCTTCTGGCCCCGGACGATGAACCGTCATCGACAGAAGCGTCATGATGGGCGAAATAGAAGCGAGCCCGGCCGCGCCTACTACCGGAGCTCGCGACTGCGCACCGCCGCGAGGGGCTCCGGGTGGTAGATCCCCTTCACCCCGTACGGCAGGAGCTTTGGGTCGAAGTCCACCGCCCGGCCAGCCAGCACCACCAGCTCGGCCGGTCCGCTCCGGTGCCACTTCGGCCCGTAGGTGTCGGTGAGGTGCACCCTCAGCAGGCGCCGCGACGCCTCCCAGGCTCGGGCCTCCTCGAAGGTCAGGTCGTGATCGAGCATCCAGAGGGAGATGCGCCGCATCATGCGGGGTGCCATGAGGAATTGGCCGAAGGTGGGAAGCGGGTTCTTCGAACGTTTGCGCATCAACTCTCCTACAGAGAATGGCATTTGAGAACTATTGCATCATCTCAACGATGCGGTGCGCATGCCGGCATTCCCCGCGGAAAAGGGGCGGCTCAGGCTGCCCCGCCTCGACCGAGGCAGTCCCAGCGCTCCAGCACACGCGACGGCCAGCTCGCTCCCATGCCGGTAACACGGCGCGGGCGGGTGTGACCGTCGGCCGCCGGCTGATCCGCCCCCGGAAAGGCCGGCGTGTCAGCGGACAGGAGCACAATGTGATCCAGGTAACCCTTTCGGCCCATTGGGAGCAGAATGGACAGACGCCTCATCCAGACCGCGGTTGTCGGATCCCCGGACTCCGACGAGCCGGCGATCTGCCCGGAGGACCCGAAGGAGCTGGATCTCTTCCGGCTGCAGAACAAGGACACCACCTGGTGGTGCGGCGTGAACCTCCCGGGCGGCTGCGGCCGCCAGCTGATGACCCGCCGCTGCGATGACAAGATCTGCCACTTCGCGCACTACCGCTCGGCCGGAGACGAGCACGGCATCCAGTGCGGGCGCCTGGCCCGCAGCAAGGACAGCGCGGACCACCTCTTCATGAAGGCCGACCTCGCGGCCTGGCTCAAGTCGCAGGACATTGCCGTCACCTTCGACTTTCCCGAACCCCGAGGCTCCGCGATCGTCTTCGACCTCGCCGACGGACGCCGCCTACTGGTCCACCTCGATCGGACACAGTCCGTGGACTGGGACGACGACCAGGTCACCGAGTTCCTCCTCGGCACCGGTGTCCTGATCCCCACCGACCGTCTCGCCGCCCGCGGCTACGTCCACCGCATCCGCTACGAGAGCGAGCGCGACGGCCGCCGACCGCTGATCATCGGCACCCAGAGGCCCGCCCGGACCGACTGGAACGACCTGCGCACCCTCATCCTCACTCCGCAGGGCTTTGCCCCGGCCGCCCGCCCCGAGACGACCCAGACCGAGCAGTCCGCCACCAACGTCCCCGTGCCGCCGCAGCACACGACTGAGCGGCGCTCGATCGTCACGGTGACCCGCTCCGACACCGCGGCAGCATCCGCCGCCCGCAACCACGAGGCGGCCCAAGCCGCCATCCGGAACCTCAACTGGGCCGGCCCGGAGCGGCTCCGCGCCACCCTGACCACGATCGAGGAACTGCTCACCCACGACCAGAGCTTGGAAGACCACCGGCACCTGACCGAGGCCCTATCCGCCGGCCGACGGCGCCTCACCCTGCAAACCCGCCGCCGCGCCGAGGTGATGATCCAACTGCGCCGGGCCAAGCCCGGCACGCTGTCCCGACAGCTCCTGGAGGAAGCCCAGCAGCTGACCTCGGACCCCGGCACCCCGGAAGAGGACCGCGCACTGGTCGCCGAACTGACCGCCCAGTACCGCGCCGAAGCCGAGAAGCGCCTCGCGGCCGCGCGGCAACAGCGGATCCTGGCCGAGCACCAGCAGCAGGAAGCGCTCCAGCAGCAGCGGGCCGAGCTCCGCCAGCGCCAGGAGCAGGTCCAGGCCGAGCTGGAGGCCGCCCAGCAGCGGAAGGGCGCCGCCCCGGCTGCGCCCCGGTGGCGCGAGACGCAGAAGGCGACCGCCGAGTATGCCGAACTCGCCAAGCCGCTGCTCGGAGCGCTGAAGAAGGCGGGCCGGGAAGGGGAGACCCGCACCTGGGGGTCCCTTGCAGACCGTACCGGCATCAAGCGCCTGCGGCAGCTCGGCCACCTGGCGAAAATTGAGGTCCTGGTGATCGCCGAAAGCGGGACCCCAGCCGACCGGCCGCTGTGGTCGGTCGTCCTGGCCGCGGTCGGCGGCCAGGACGCTCTCGCGATCCACCGCGCTGTCTGCGAACGGCTGGGGCGTCCCCTGCCCGACGCCGACGACCTCCTGCGTGCCCGCCTCGACGAGGAGCGGACCATCCTTCAGCACGGCTGGTAGGCCTCAACGATGTCCGGGTTCCCGACGGTGGGGGAGCCCGGGCAGCAGCCGCGTTCCGGCAGGCCGCTCAACTCACCTTCCAGCGGGAGTCGTCGACCGCCTGCACCAGCAGGTCCTCGGACACACCGAGATCCCGCAGGACCAGAGCGGCGGCCAAAAGCAACCGCCGGGAAGATCCGAACCACGCGCAACGGTTCCCTCTCCCGTTCTCGCGGGGAGGGAACCGCTGTGCCGACGTCGGCGGGCAGGGCACAGGCTGCTCGCGAGTCTGCGGGCCCGGGTCGTCGCGGGCCCCGCAGCACTCTCGTCAAGCACTGGCCCTGAGCTGTTCCCCCTTCGGCGCGAGCATGGCCCCGAGCAGGACGCTGAGCGCCAGGACGCCGACCACCGCGGTGAGCAGCGTGGTCCAGTCGACGGTGAGTGCGGCGTTGTAGGGCCACAGGCGGGCGGCGGCCAGGACGAGTCCTGCCGCAGCGCCGGCGACGGTCGCGAGGGCGGCGATCATGAGGGACTGGTAGGCGAGGATCCTGCGTTGGACGGCGCGGTGGAAGCCCATGTCGTGCAGGCGGCGCAGGTCGGGGCGCAGTTCCTGGGCGGAGGCGGAGAGGGCGATCGCGAGTGAGGCGATGACGGCGGCGCCGGCGGCGGTGAGCAGGATGTACCAGACGTTCTGGGGCGGGCTGCTGGGCCCGTGCTCGATCCGCAGGTCGGTGCCGGGGATGCCCAGGCGTTCCAGTGCGGTTTTGGTTTTGTCCTCGGTCGCCGAGGTGATCTCGTTCGGGCTGGTGGCGATGAGGGTCTGGGTCTGGACGGTGGCTCCGAGCTTTGCGGCGGTGCGGCTGGACATGAGGGCGCCTGCCCGGTTGAGCGTCACCGCGTCGACGGGGTCGGACAGTTGGGCGTTGTCGATGCGTACGGGTTTGGGCTGCCCCGTGGCGTCGTAGGCGAGGACCATGGCCTGGGTGCGGACGATGTAGGGGGCGGCCAGCACGAGGACGCCGCCCCGGTCCAGGACGTCCTGTTCGCGGGCGGTGGGGGCGCGTCCGGTCAGTGCCCGGAACTCGTCCGGGGTGTCGATGGCCTGGATGCTCTTGGGGTGGACCTCCGGATCGACGTCGGTTGCCGGGGCGAGATTCCACGGGAGGGCGACGAGCCGGTCCGTCGTGGCGGCGGGGCGGGCGGCGATCAGCGCCTTGACCTCGGTGACGGGTGCGGGCGCGGCAGCGTCCTCGAAGGCCTGGCGGACGGGTGTGATGTCCGTGGTGTGGCGCAGGACGACCTCGATCTGGCCGAGGTGCCGGGAGCCGACGTAGGCGGCCTTGGCGTCGGCGGCCGAACTGGTGAGGATCGTCAGGGTCGCGGTGGCCACGCATACGGAGAAGAACCCGATCGCCACCGCGGCGACGGGGCGCCGGGGTTCCCGGGCGAGGCTGCGCATGGCGACGCGGCCGGCGACGGAGGTGTCGCGGGCCGCGGTGGCGATCACGCGCAGGACCGTGGGGATGACCATCAGGGCTGCCGCGCACAGGCCGGCGCAGCCGAGCAGGCCCATGACGGAGGACGCCGAGCGGGAGGACACGACGAACGCTGCGGACAGTGCCGCGATGCTGAATCCTGCGACGATCCGCTTGGCCAGGGCCGCGCGGGTCCTCGATCGGGTGTCGGGCGCGGCTGCGAGCTGCCGCTGGACCGGCCCGGTGAGCGCGGCGCGGGCGGGCAGCCAGACGGCCGCGGTGCCGGCGACGGCGGTGAGGACGACAAGGACGACGCCCCGCACCCAGGGGATGTCGATGGGAGAGAGGTCGTGCTGGACGGTGTCGCGCAGGACGGGGCGCAGGGCCGTGCTCAGCACCGTGCCGCTGGTGAAGCCGACCAGTGAGCCGCTCAGGGAGGCGATGAGTCCGGCCAGGCGGCACACGCCGAGGATCCAGGCGGCGTCGAGGCCGATGGCGGACAGCAGGGAGAATTCGCGCTTGAGTTGGCGTACCCGGACGCCGAAGGCGGCTGCGGCGCCGACGCAGACGAGCAGCAGGCCGGGGAGCAGGACGACGCCGGGTTCCTTCTCGATGAGGGAGCGGCCGTCCAGGACGGCGGTGCGGGACTTGAACTGCAGGCCGGTGTTCACGGCCGTGTCCTGGAGGCGGTTCAGGTCGCCGGGGCTGCCGGCGAGCAGCCAGGACTCGGTGAGGAGCATTTCCCGGTCGTGGGTCCTGTCCTGCCAGTGCGTGCTCTGGCCGGGGGCGGCGAGGACGAGCCCGCCACCGTAGGCGAGGGGTTCTCGCACGATGCCGGTGACGGTGGCCGCGTCGTCGGACCAGCGGTAGCGCAGGGTGTCGCCGATGTCGAGGTGGTAGGTGGAGGCGATCTTGTCGCTGACGGCGATCTGGCCGGGCCGGGTCGGGAGGGATCCGCCCGGCCGGACTTCGACCCAGTCCTCGACGACCGGCGCGGACCAGTCAGTCTCGCGGTAGTGGACGGCGATGGTCTCCTGATTCAGGAGGACGGGAAATTCCAGGGACTCCAGGACCGGTGCGGCAGCGATACCGGGTGAACTTCGGCGAAGGAGCGTCTCGATTTCTTCCTTCGCCTGGGGGGCTCCGGTGAGAGTGGCGTCCGCGGCGGCCATCTGCCCGCGGGTGCGCTGCTCGGCCGTGGGGGTAGTGGCCTGCAGGCAGCCGGCGACAATTGCGGCCATGAATACGGGCACGATGAAAAGCGCGAGAATCATCACGCGCCGTCGTCCTCGGCCGAGGACGACCCGCGCGGCGACTGTCAGCCTGGTCCGGTCGATCAGCACTCGGCGTTCTCCTCGGCCCGGTCGCGGGAAATTCGGCGGCCGTCTTTCAGCTCGACGATCTGGGATCCGTAATCCATGTTGGCCGGATTGTGTGTGCTGAGAATGACCGTGGTTCCGTCCGCTCGCAGACCGGCGAGGAGTTCCATGATCTCGCGGCCGGTCCGGCTGTCCAGCGAGCCGGTCGGCTCGTCGGCGAGGATGAGATCCCGCTCGCCGACGACGGCTCGGGCGATGGCGGCCCGCTGCTGCTGCCCTCCCGACACCTCGGCCGGGAACCGGGCGCCCAGATTCTCCAGCCCGACGCGGGCCAGCGCGGCGTGCGCGGCGTCCCTGGCCTCGCGGCGGGCCGTCCCCATCCCTTCGAGCGGAAGTGCGACGTTCTCCGCCAGGGTGAGGTCCTTGACCAGGTTGAAGTCCTGGAAGACGACGCCGACCCGGGCCAGCCGGAGCCGGGCGAGGTCCCGGTCGGACGCGGTGCGGACGTCGGTGTCGAGGACGGTGAGGGCTCCGGAGTCAGGCCGGTCGAGCCCCCCGATCATGTTCAGCAGCGTGGACTTCCCCGAACCGCTGTCGCCGACCAGGACGACCATCTCGCCTCTGTCCACCGTCAGGGACACCCCGTCCACGGCCCGGACCGTCTCGCTCCCGATGGTGAAAACCTTGCCGACTGCGTCGGCGTGCACGATGGCCACAAGTCTCCTTCAACGCGGCGGGGGCCTCGACGGCGTCGAGGCCCCCGCGCTTCTGATGGTGCGTCAGCAGGCGTACTGGTCCGTGTACATGGCGACAGAACTCGCGTTATCGTAGTCCATCAGACTCAGGCTGTGGTTGCTGGAGTTGGAGTTCATGCAGCGGGAGTACCCGCCCAGGTTGACGTTCTCGAACCACTTCGCGTCGACCCCGGAGTTGTTGTACCAGGAGTTCATCTCGTCGCCGAAGCCCTCGTCGTTGAGGTTCCAGTGGTTGCCGGGCTGGTTGCGGAACCAGCCGCCGCCCTTGTAGTCGTCGTCCCGGTACAGGCAGATGTAGCCAGAGTCGCAGCCGGTCGGCGCCGCGATGGCCACAGCCGCGTTGCTCAGGACGCCGAAGGAGATGGCCGCGACGGCCAGCCCGGCGACAATGCGCTTGACGTGCATCTTTCCGCCTTTCGATGGGCCCGCGGACATGGCCGCGGGCATGGCTGAACAGATACAGGGCAGCGCGAAATACCGGAGATCCCCCCGGATTCCCGCCCCCCACATTCGGTGCGGGACGAACTTACGGGCAGTGGCGGCCCGGGCGCAATCGGTACTCAAACCTTTTCGAAGTGACCCGGTTCACGCCGCCGTAATGTTTGAAATTCGCGCCCTTTCAAAAGTGTCTGATCGGGCGGAAATGCATATCCAATGCAAACTTATTGCAATACCTTGAAGCGCTCATGGATTGCGTCAAATATTCTGACATGTCCGGCTTCGGAGGGTGCCGCTCCTTCCGTGTCGCCGGCGGATGGCCCCGCCCCGCACCCCTGCCTCCGGTGCAGGCGCGTGGCGAAGTGTTAGACGCCGTTGTCTTTTCGGAGCCACGCTCAGTACGAACCCCGCCCGGACTGCGCCTCACGGATGATCGCCCGGGCGGTCATCAGCTGCGTTCAGGCTCGGTACGCGCCGCCAGCGGATCAAGATCAGTGCATGCGGCTGCTCCACCTCCGCACTTGCGGGCATACCGATCGGACGACTGCTCGACCACTATGGCCCCCGCGCGGTGATGACCACGGGCTCCGCGCTCGGCACCGCTGCCCTGACCGGCGTCGCCCTCGCGCCGAACCTGCTCGTCACCAGTCTCACCGCCGCAGACTGGGGCCGGCGCACCCTCACCCTGAAGGTCCCTGCACTCGTCGCCGACCGGCTCCTCTCCTCCCGCTCCTCTCGCGTCGAATGCGAAGCCGTTACTGCCGCCACCGAGATTCCGCTCGGCGGCGAGGCCGGCGCGCCCTTGCACCACATCAGGCCCGGGATTTTTGACGATGCCCCCGTTTACGACCGGCAGCCGCTCGCTGCGGACCACTTGCGCGCACTGCGCGCGGTGTCGGTGGGCGAGGACCAGCTGTACCTGGTGTTCTCGGTTGGCATGGGGACCGAAGTGCTTCCGCTGACCACGGTGGAGAAGCGGCTGGCCGCCGGGTGGCAGGGGACCGTCGTTGCGAGCGCGTCGGATCTGCCTGCGAGCGTCATCGAGGCGTGGGTCCGTGAGATCGGACCGCGGCCCGAGGACGGCGAGCGCATCTGGCCCGCTCCCGTCCACGACCCGCACGATCCGCGGTTCGGTGCGGACCTGGGGTTGGCAGACGGCGACCGCGCCACCGCCTGGCTGCCGTGGCGCGGAGAGAACGTCGAGTACGGCCTGCGGTGCCTGGCGATGGCACGCGGTGCCGCCGACCTGCGAACGCTCGATGACAGCCGCGACCGCGAAGGACGACGGCGCACGGTCCCGATCGCGGTGTGGCACGGTCTGCTGGCCAGCGTCCGTCACCTCGACCTGCGGCCGTTTAAAACGCCCGGCACCGACCGGCGGCACGGCGGCAGCGGAATCCCGCTCGGCGTCCTTGCCGGCGTACAGGTCTACACGACCGATGCCCAGCCGGGCTGGAACCGCAGGGGCCACTCGGCGTTCTGTTCGTACTCCGGGGAGCGCGGTGTCGCCGCTGACGACGACCTACTGACCATTGCGGACCTCCTCACCCGCGACGGGTTCGACTGGTGCAGCAAGTGCCATGGCTTCGCGGTGCGCAGGTTCACCGACTCCCAGGTCTCCTACTACCGTGCGGCACACCGCCTCCACGCCGTCGCGCAGAGGCTCGAAAGGGACGGCGGCGCCACGGACGCGACCAACTGGGAGAGCCTCGCGAATCAGCTGACAAACTCGCCGAGTGGCACCCGATCGGCGAGCCGTACCGGGACGGTCCCGGCTCGTGGCGCTGGACGGAGATCATCCGCGACCTCCGACACCGTCTCGCGAACGGCCACCGGACCCCCTGACGAGGTTGCCGGCATCTACTGGGCCGCAGGCGGCTACGCCGCTCGCAGGCCATCACCACCCCGACCCCGAAACAGGTTCTGCTGGTTGGCCGCTTGGTCGAGTGCCCGGACAAGGGCCTCGACGGCCTGGTCTGCGGAGTCCTTGAAGAGGTGGCCGTAGAGGTTGATGGTGGTGGCGAGGGTGGATCGGCGCAGGGTCTTGGAGACGATGGCGAGGGGGATGCCTTCGGCGATCATGATGCTGGCGGCGGTGTGGCGCAGGTCGTGTAGACCGATCCGGGGCAGGCCGGCCTCGGTTGTGCGCTTGCGGAGTTGGTTGAGGACCCACTGGGGCCGTAGGGGAGCGCCGGTTGGCTTCGAGAAGACGAGTCCTTCGAGGCGGCCGTCGGGGTGGGCTGCCATCTGGATGGCCGCTTGGCGGTGGAGGGCGGCGGTGACTCTGGGGGAGAGGCTGATCCAGGCGCGGCTGGCCTCGGTCTTGGGCTCGCCGAACGTCAACTCGCCGTTGTTGACAGCGGCGAGGGTCCAGCGGACGTAGAGCTTGCGGTCCATGAGGTGGACGTCGGACCAGTGGAGGGCGAGGGCTTCGCCGCGGCGCATGCCGGTGCCGAGCATGACCTCGAACAGATCGGTCAGCTGATCCGCGTACTGCTCCGAACCATGCCGCAGGAACGCCGCGGCCTCGTCGGGGGTCCAGCAGGTGCGTTCCGCGGCACGGGGCTTGGGCGGGACGGAGTGCTTGGCGGGGTTGTAGCGGAGGCGCCAGGAGCGTACGGCGGCGTTGAGCGCGTTGCGCAGGGTGGAGGCGGCCCGGTGGACGGTGACTTTGCCCCGGCCGGCGTCGAGTTGGGCGGTGATCCACTCGTCGATGTGCTTGGGCCGCAGGTCGAGGAGCCGGTGGTGGCCGAATGCCGGGATGAGGTCGCGCTCCACGCATGCCTGGTAGCCCGCGTACGTGTTCGGTGCCAACCGCACTTTCTGCAGGATCAGCCACTCCCGGAGGAAGCTCGCAATCGTGGTGCGGCGATTCTCGTACACTCCGCGCAGCTCGCCGTCCAGTACTGCGGCCATCTCCCGCGCCGCCTCGGCCCGGGAAGCGAACCCACCCCGCCGGCGGGTGCGGCGCTGTCCCTCGTCGGGGGCGAGGTCGACGCAGTACGTCCACTTCCCGTGCTTCACATCGCCGGCCAACTGAGGGCACCACGGCCCGAGTTGCTTTCCGTTGCTGTCCGAGCAGCCGCACCGCCGGTACACCCTGCCCCGCTGTGGACGCTGTCCCATGGACCCCTCCTCGCACTCGGTGCTCTCTGTCACCAAGGTTCGCGACCCCGTTCGGCGTGTCGGTAGAGCGTGCGACCAGGGCGCGAAGCGCGCCTTGGTCGGCCGGCGGCGACACGCGCAGGACGACACGCCGCTTGGAAGATCACGGCACGTAGTCGATGGGTAGACGGTTCTGATCCACCCCGGATGCCCTGCAGCAGGCGACCTTGCAGGCTGCTGTTTCGAGCTGCGTCATCGGTATGCGGCGAGTAGTGGTTGGAGTGCTGTTACTCGGCGTGTCCACGGCCGCTGCTGGGCCTTGGGACCATTTTGGGACCAGCTGTCATGGCCGCTGGTGGACGCATATGGACGGAGCTGGACATCTCTGACCGACCTAACGCCTGGGCCTCCGTCAGGTCGCGCGAGCCGCATGAGCACTCCTTCTGGATCAACTCCTATGTGCAGTAGATGAGTTGGCCGCCCACTCGGTACCCGTCGAGCAGGCGGCCAATCAGCAAGGTAGTAGGCCTGGGGGTCAAGGGGTCGCAGGTTCAAATCCTGTCGTCCCGACTTGCATCACTGCAGGTCAGAGGCCGTTTCCGCCGGATGGCGGAGACGGCCTTCGTGGTTGGTGGTCGCAGTGTGGTCGTGAACGCTCGTTCACGTCGCGCTCCGGAGGGCACTACCTGCACTCGGGAGCGCCTCAGGGCGGCTGGCTCCTCGTTCGTTGGCGATTTGAGCGCGGCAGACAGGCCGTTCGGACGCGGTTCGGCGTCGGAGCGACGTTGATTTTTCTGTGGGCGGGCATGCTTGTGAGACCCGCGGCGTTCGTCTGTGAGCGGTTGCTTGAGTGGACGTCAGCTGTGGACCGGCTGCCCGGTGTTCTGTGTACCCCTGGTGTGGGATGGGGCTGTAGCGCCGTCAGGCGGCGTGGCTGAAGAGCGGGTTCGGTGCCGGCCCGCTGAGGGCGAGGACGTCAACGCCGCGCGCGCGGGCTTCGACGAGGCAGAGCCTGGCTTCGATGGTGTGGACCGCGGCCATCGCGACATCCCAGGTCAGGTGGCTGTAGATGTTCGCGGTGGTCGAAAGGGTGGAGTGCCGCAGCGTCTTGGAGATGACCGCCATGGAGACGTTGCCCTCCAGGGCGAGGGTGGCAGCCAGGTGCCGTAGGTCGTGGATGGTCACGTGGGGCAGGCCGGCCTGCTTGCGCAGCTCGTGGAAGCGCCGGCGGACCGCGGCCGGGTGGAGGGGCTTGCCGTCCGCGCCCTGGAAGACGTGGTCGTTGTCGGTGGAGGTGCTCCTGGCCATGGCGCGCTGGAGGGCGGCGGCGACGCGCTCCGACAGGGGCACCCAGTTGCGGCTCTTTCTGGTCTTCGGTTCGGTCAGGACGAGTTCGTGGTTGTCGATGGCGGAGAGGGTGTGGCGGATGTACATGACGCGGTCGTCGATCCGGACGCACTGGCGTTGAAGCCCGAGTGCCTCGCCCTTGCGCAGGCCGGTTCCGATGATGACCTCGAAGAGGTCGGCGAAGGCGGGGTCGACGTTGCGGCAGTGGGCAAGGAAGGTGACGGCCTGCTCCGCGCTCCAGGGCACGCGCTCGTCGGCGCGGGGCCGGCGCATGGGCAGGGGCTGAGCCGCGTTGAAGGGGAGCCGGTGGGTGCGGACGGCGGTCCCCAGGGCGCTGGAGAGCGTGGCCAGGCAGTGGTAGACGGCCTGGCGGCCGCGGCCGGACTCGAGCTGCTCGTGCGCGTAGGCGGCGATGTGATCGTGGGCGAGCTCCTCCAGACGCAGCTTGCCGAACACGGGGATCAACTCGCAGAGCACGTAGGTGCGGTAGCGGGCGTACGTGGTGGGCTTGAGCAGGAACTCCATCGACTTCAGCCACTTGGTGAGGTAGGCGGCCACCGTCTCGTGCGGGTCGGCGTCGAAGCCCGACAGACGTCCCTTGAGGACGCCCCGCAGCGCCGTCTCGGCGTGCCACTCGTCCTCGAATCCGCCGCGTCGCACGGTACGTCGGCGGCCGCTGAGGGAGGGGATGTCGACGGCGAAGGTCCAGGTTCCGTGCCCCTCGGCGGCAAGACGCGGGCACCCGGCCCCGAGCTGGCGCCGAGCCACGTCGCGGCATCCGCACCGACGGTAGACGCGGCCCCGCCGCCGCTCTGAACTGCGCACTTTCGTCTGCCTCCTGCGGTCCTGACTTCTCGATCAGCCCGCGAGGCTACAGCTCCCGCATCCGGATGGCCGCCTGCGACCACCATGCGATCACCAACGCGGAATCATGACTCTGACCTGCGACTCTCGGTGAGAGCCCGCAGGTTGACCGTTTTGTTGGCTCGCTCGGCATGGCGCAAGTGCGGTCTCGGTTAGGTAGATTCTGATGCTTTGTCACCTTCTGTGGCCGGAGCCGCTCGTGAGAGCATGCTCTGGCCAACGTCCGTGACGCCGTGTCGTCAGCGTCAGCACCGCGCCGCCGGGTGCCGGCGCACCCGGGTGACCTCGCTGCTTGCTTGCTGGCATGCCTCGTACCGGTGGGACCATCCGAAATCTGATATTGGCACCAATATCGCCACCATCACCAGCGACGAAACGCTGGAGGAATGGGTAGGTCGGGTCGCAAGGGCTAACAATCCAATATGGAAGACGCCCCGCCAGAACTGGCAAAGGCCACTGGGTGGCGCAGGGCGCAAAACGGCCAGCTCTCTTTCCTTCGCCACCGGTCTTGTTTGGTGTTTTCTGCTCAGCGTGCCCAGGAGTTACGCGGTCGCGATTGTGATCGAGCAACCTGCACGGCAATGAACCGCTGCCTACGGCAGACTGGTCCGGCATCGAGTCCGCGACGCTGACCATGCGGCCGGAAATTCTTCGGGCGTGCAGCACTGGCCGGGCTCGTGAACTGTCCTGTTCCTCCAACGGCCTGTCCGCGCTCGGCACCGCCGACGCCCTGGCCGCCTTGGCCGCCGCCGAGCAGCTGATCGCCCAGACTGCAGACGCGGTCTTCCGGCTCGCCGAGGACCACGCGGCGAACTTCGTCTCCTACGTCTGGTTCACGCTCGACGCACTCTCCCGCATCCCCACCCTCACCGCGCGGCCTCCGCTGGCGGCGGTGCACAACCTGCTGGCGATGCGGCAGCTACCCCCCGATCTCCAACAACGCTGGCTGACCCTGGCTACCGAGACCGCCGAGCAGTACGAAGCCACCGAATCTGCGGCCCGGCGCCGCTGGACCTCGCCGGGCACCAGCATCGGGACCGCCCGACGACTCGATATCCTCGCCGAAGCCCTCACTGTGTACCTGCTGCAAGACCCCTCCGTCACCCCGGACAGTGAGGACGCGTGGGCCAGCATTTTCTCCAGGCCCTCTCCCCACGAGTGGCCTCTGCAGCGCGCCCTGGACTTCTTCGCTCAGCACGAGGTCTACGACATCCTGCTGAAGCAGCCCGAAGTCAAAGGCGCGTGGTCGTTCACCGAGAGGCAGTCCAAGACCAGCGCCCGGCGGAACGTCGACATCGCCGCCGCGATCACCGGATGGATCTCCGGCGAGCCCATCCCCCGCCTCGCTACTGCCTGGCTGCCCGGCCTGGACAGCGAATGGGCTCTGGAACAGACTGTCAGCAACATCAGTGAGGCTTTCGAGCACTACCTCGCCTGGACCGTCGGGGCACTGGTCAACCTCGTCAACCTTCGCCTCGAAGAGACCGAGGCCGAGATCCGCCTGCCCGCCGCCGCTGGCTGGCATCTGCGCCACGGCGTCGACACCCCACAAGCCCTCGCGCTGCTCAACGCTGGCGTCACCTCCCGTCGTCTCGCACGCCAGATCGGACGTACCGCAGCCGAACGCGGCATCGCCGCAGAAGAGTTGCGGGCCTGGCTGACCGGACTCCACCTCGCTGGTTGGCGCGACCAGTTCGCCGCCACTGAATACGAGATCAACGACCTGCTCGAGTATGTCCGCAAACGCCGCCCCAGCCTGATCGGAGCACTCCTGGACACTGGCCACGTCTCCCTCGACGTACTCGTCACCAGCGCCGCACCCGCCCAACCAATCGTCGTCCAGCTACGACCCGACCTCGGTCCGGACCCCGCAACCCTCGTTGTCGACGACGGCTCGCACATCCGTGCTCTGGTCCCTGCCGATGCCCACCTCGACGTCCACGCGATCACGGCAGTGGCATCGACTTCGAAGCGATTCTGACCGGAGGCCGCATCACCCTCGCACTGCCCCTCGTGCGCTAACAGGCTCGCGGACTACTGCGGCAATCCCCTGACCCGCGTCCTTAACCTTCGACGAGACGAACTGCGATCCGTCAGTCTTCGGCGAGATTCGCTCAAGGTTCGGTGCGACGGGACATCGGGGAGCGATACCTCGCGGGGAGCTTACTTCCGAAAATAATCGTTTGACAGTTCGAATGTGACGTATTGTCAGACCCTCCCTCTAGCTTGGCCCTCGTGTCGGCCATCTACGGAAGGGGACCCTCCCAGTGTTCTTCGAGGAACCGACTGCGGCCTACGAGAGCCTGACCGCGCGGATGAAAGCACTGGCCGTGGTTCGTCCGATCGTTGGCCTCGACTCCAGCAAGGCGAAGACTGAGAGGGGCTGGCACGGTTACCGGCTCGCAGAACTGGCTCTGGCGGCTGTCGACTTCGTCGCCCTGAGCAGCGATATGGGAACGATGGTTCGCCAGGATGCCGTGGCAAAGGAAGTCGCGCGGTACGCGGCCCTTCAGGTGCCCGAAGGGACAGAGAGCGAACGCGTGGCCATTGGCACGTGGATCATCGAGCGACTGATCAACGTCGAGGAGCGCGACCGTGCGTTCCGGCAGCCCATCGGCACCCTCAACGAAGAAGGCTTCTCCGTAAGGGACTTCCCGTTCCAGATCCTCAGAGAGGTACCCGACGAGGTCGGGCGTGCCGCACTGGTGGTGACCGAGGCCGCGATCAATGTCCTGCTCCATGCGATTGACATCGACGTCGCATCGGCGCAAGTCGCGGCCGAGGCCCGACTGACCGCGATGCTAAAGCGGGCCCGTATCGAGGACGCGTTGCAGGCGGCACTGCACGCCCGCCGGCAGAGCTTGCGCTACGCGAAGCAGCTCATCGACTGGAGGGCCGCCATGCAGCGCAGCGTGCGCGCCATCAGCTGGACGGACCAGGTCGATGAGGAGGTCGAACTCGCCCTCGATCATGTCAAGGCGCGCTCCGATGCCGAGACTGCCATGCAGCAGCGGGTGGGCGAGCTGCTCGAAATCACCGAGGACGAGCGGAAGCGCCAGCAGCTACTCGACCTGGGCACTGTGCTCGCCGACTGCCTCAATCGCCACGCGGGGCTCACCGTCTTGCTGATGCAGCTCGGCCCGGAGTTCCGCCGGCAGCAAGACCGGCAGGTGTTCGTCGTACCCGCGCTGCACACACGGGTCCATCTCGAGGACCAGCTTCTGCGGCCAGTCCTGGAGCTGCCGATAGACAGTGCGGACGGGCCGCTGGCGGCCTTCACCCGCGCGGCCTTCGGCCCCAGGCGCCCGCACGTGCTCTACCTCCCTGACTTCTTCGCTGCACTGTGCCGGATCACCGAGAATCAGCCGTTGGAGCCAGCTGTCGTCCAAACCGATCACGAATGGGACGAATCCGCCAACGAGCCTCTGTTCACCGCAGAACAGGAACAGGACGCGGCAGACATCCTCGCCGGCGTCCCAGCGGCGGGGGTGCGCCTGTCCGCGCTCCTGCAACGAGCACGGCTCAACCCGCCAGGCGTAGGCCAGCAGTGGGGGGCCGATCACTTGGTCGCGCTACGTGTCCAGGAACTCTTCCGCAACGTCCCCGTCTCCCAACTGGCCGAAGGGAAGCAGACGGTTGTCGCGATCGACGACGGCGCGGAGCTGGATGACCCGCGGTTCGGAGGATCCGACTTCCTCGTGCTGAGCGTGCGGGCCGAACCGGTCAACTCCACGGGAGGCTCGCCCGGCGCCCGCCCCATCCCGTCGCCCCGCCACCCCGGCGCCCCTGCACCCGCGAAGGAACAGGCATGACGAACGATGACGTGGCGGACGCCACCCGCATGATTGCCATGGCCCTGGGCCGCGGCAGGGTGCCAGCACGATCGGGCGAGTACGCGAGACTCGTCCAGCGCTACCACCGAGACCCTGACTATGCCCACATGGTGCACATGGCGGCGAAGGGCTTCGATCTGACGGTCCTGGACGTCGACCACCGCTCAGGACTCATCCTGGGCACCACCACGGAGAGCTCACTGTCCTTGTCGGTCACCGAGCTGGTGCCCGCTCCCCTGGACCGGCCGTTGTATCTGCTCGCCCAACTCGCCATCGCCACGCTCGCGTTCCCTCGACCGCAAGACTTGGACGACGACGAGTTTGTGGGTCGCGTCACCGCCAGCGCCGTCGACGACTTCGTGCGCGAACATGCTCTGGCGATCGAGCAGCGCATCACCGCGGCTGGTGAGGACCAGGACCCGCCGACCGGCCAACCGGGGCTGGAGGCACTATGGCGTGCGTACCTGCGGCGCAGCGCCACGGGCAGGACCAAGGGCGACAACACGCCGTTTGCCGCCAGCCGCAAGATCGTCGAGCGAGCACTGAAGCACTTGGTCGAGTACGGCTTCATGCACAAGGTGCCAGGCGACGGCGAGGGCACATACGTCACGCACGTGAAATACCGCGTCCAGATCCGCGAGCTCGCGGCCGGCGAGATGCTCGGAGAGCTCGCGGCTCTGGGCATCTCACGTCTGCCGAGCGGAGACCTCTGCCGCACAGACGATCCGGCCCCGCCAACGCCCGGCGCCCCCGGCCCCACGCTCACCGCACCTCTCGCCGACTGACCGCACGGGAGTCCACTGTGTACGAGTTGAACCGCGTCCTGCTGCGAAACTTCGGCCCCCGCGACGCCCGGTACGAGTGGGTCGACCTCGACCTGTCCGGTGTCGGAGAGCCGGTGTCGACCGGCGCCCTGGTTCCCGACGTCGGCCACGTTCCACATCGGCCCTCGCCCGCGAGCCTGGTGATGCTGGAGAACGGGGGCGGCAAGGGCGTGCTCCTCACCGCGATCATGTGTACGACCATTCCTTACCGCCACAAGGATCTCGAGGCGCTTCGCAAGTTCGTCGTCTCGCCCGTCCAGCCGTCGCACGTCGTGATGGAGTGGGTGGACGCGCGCACCGGCCAGCTCCTGGTCACCGGTCAGGTCCTGGCGCCGGCAGCAGACAAGCACCTCAGCAGGCTCTTCTACAGCTTCCACCCCGGAGCGGCCCTCACCGCCGATCGCCTGCCTTTCCACGATGGCGGCATCTGGCTCTCCTACGACGACTTCTGCACCGAGCTGCGGGACATCAGGGCCCGCAATGAAGGACTGGGCCTGCGGGAGGAAGCCGGCCAGAAGGAGTGGGAGGCCCATCAGAACAGCCTCGGCCTCGAACCGGACCTGTTCAACGTCCAGCGCGCGATGAACGCCACCGAGAGCGGTGCCGCCAACGCGTTCACCACGACCACGTCCGGTGCCTTCGTGGAGTGGCTCCTCAAGAAGGCATCCGACGCTTCCGATTACGATGCGGTCGGCAAGATGTTCACCGGGTACGCAGGGTCAGTCTCTCAGTACCAGCTCTGGCAAAAGGAACGCGCGTTCGCTCTAGAGATGCAGCGCCGGTGCCAACAGGTCGACGACGCGCACACAGCACAGCGCGCGCAGGCAGCACAGGCATCACAAGCCTCGAAGAACCTCGTGGCGCTGGCTTCGACACTCCTGGCCAGGGACAGGCAACTGGCAGGTGAGGTTGAGCTGTGCGGCGCCGCCTACGAGCAGGCGGACGTCGAGCGCCGGAAGAGGATGCGCGCACAGGACGCCGCCGACCACGCGCTGCGACACGTCGAATGGCACAGCCTTCGGCTGGATCTGGCCGATCTTGAAGCCAAACGGGCGGAAGCCGAGGCGAGGAGACTTGAAGTTGAACAGGAACGCGACGGCTGGGCCCACGTACCGCTGGCCCTGGACCTCGCGACTGCTCGCCATGCCTTCGACAGTACCCAGCTCGACCTGACCCGGGCCGAAGGGGCCATCGCGCCCTATGCGACAGCCGCCGATGACGCCGCAGCCCGGCTAAGGATCGGCCTGCGGCTGGAAGAAGAGAACGTCCGTAAGAAGATCCACGACCTGCAAGAGGCTACGCGCACCAGCGGGATCGAGGTCAGCGCGTGGCGTGCCCGAATGGGCGAGATTCGAAAGCTCGACGGTGCTGCGGAGAGCGAGACGGCGAGCCTCAGCTCGTTCGTCGCCCAATTCGAAGCGGACCTCCAGCGCTCGCGCGATTCGCGGGACGTGCTGGCCGGAGAGACCGCGGCGGACGCAGCCACCCGCTCCCGCGCGGCGGAAAAGGATCTCGAGGAGCAGGCCGGCGATGCGAAAGCCGCCGTCGACGATGCGAGGACGAGCGCTGCCCGTGCCCGGGCGGAGCTCTCCACCGCCGATGCCGCCGCGTCTGCGGCCAGCAATGCCGCCGACAATGCGCGCACTGTGATCGACCGGCTCCGAAGCAGGGCACGGCACATCCAGCGCGATCCCCTCACCTCGGAGCTGCTGGAGACAGAACCTGACGCGACCGGCGATGATGCCTTGGCCTGGATCTCCGCCGGGGCAGGGCCGCTGCACGAACTCGCCGGGCGCCGCCACGCAGCTCTGGAAGGAGCGCTTACCGCTCAACGGCGCAGGCTGGACAGAGACCAGGAGTACCTGGCTGCCCTGGACACCAGTGCCGGGCTGCTCCCCGCCCGGGCTCACGTACGCGAGGTCTGCGACGCCCTGCTTGGGCATGGAGTCGCCGCCCATCCGGGATGGATCTGGATGCGCGACAACCTGCCGACCGACCTCCACGCCCGGGCCGTGTCCGATCACCCTGACCTCGTGGACGGAGTGATCGTCACCGACGAGTCTGCGCTGGAGAAGGCGCGCCAGTTCCTGGAAGAGCTCCGGCCACTGCCGGCAGCGGCTGTGGCCATCGGAACCGGTAACCGCTTCGCCAACGTGGCTCCCAGCGACCAGGCGGGGCGCACCGTGGTGGAGCCCACACCCGCCATGCACGATGAACTGGCCGCGGCACGCGAGCGGGAGATCGTCGAGGTTCGCATCCGGGAGACCTCCGAGGAGATCCAGCAGCAGGAGACACGTCGAAAGGCCACGGCACGTCTCCTTGCCGCCCTGGACAACTGGCAGGACGAGATCGGAGAGCTTCCCCTCGACGTACGTCTTGAGGAGCTGAGGAGCCTTCAGGGCGCCGCCGGGGTCGCCAGGGAAGCAGCCGACGCGGCCTCCGAACGGGTACAAGCACTCGAACTGACCCTGGGCGAAGCTGAGTCGCAGCGCGAGACCGTCCGCGCCCGGTGGGCAGTCCAGCGAAGGACGGCAGACGACCTGGAGCGGCTAGCCGGCCGCGAGGCCGAGGCCGGCCGTGCTGCTGACCGGATCGCCGAACTCGAACGCCGGACCACGATGCGGCTCGTCGAGTTCAGCGAGCTGGAAGCAGCCTGCTCCGCAGCGGAGGACGAGAGCCTTCGCCGTGCCCGCCTCATCGAGAACCACGAGCAGGAGGCGGCCGGACACAGCCGGGAGCGGGACTTGACCACGGCCACCGACGAGGCCGAACGCCGCCAGGCACAGTCCGGCCCGCTCGACCCCTTGCCCGTGCTGCGACAGCAGTACAAGCAGGCCGCCTCCGACCTACGCGCCCGTGAGGTCGGTGAGGACCTTCGCGAGCGCGCGCGGACTGCGGAGGCCAACCTCCGGACCTGCCAGGCTCTCTGGAAGAAGGTCCCACCCCCTGTACAGGATCGAGCACAGGTCCTTGCTCAGGACGCACGTGCTGATGACGCCACCCAGCGAGACGCTCTCGTGCGCAGCCTGACCGAGCGGGGCACGCGGCTGCAGACCGACGAAACTCACCTCAATTCGCAGCACGCCCGCGTCCAGTTGCGGCTCGAGCAAGCCCGCCCGGCAGAAGGCCAAACCTGGCTGGAGGAGGGGGCCGCACGGCAGTGGACCCCGTATGACCGGGCCCAGGCCCAGAAACTGCGGGAGACAGCCGGAGAATTGAAGACCGGCGCGGACCGGGCAGCGCGTACGGCCGGCGAGGCATTCTCAGCCGCAGACCGCGCCAAGCAGCAGGCTGAGCGCAGCCGCACGACCCTCGCCCCCGTCCTTGCACTCTTCGAGGCGGCGATCAAAGGCATGCCCATCGATCAGGAGGCCGCACCCTACCCTGGATCACTCGAAGGCACCGAGTCCAAAGCCCGAGAGGCTGTGAGCCTCCACATGACGACCCACAAGCAGAAGACCGCGGCCGACCGAGCTGTCGAAGGAGCCGTTGCCGATCTGAAGGACTCCGTCTCCAACGTCGCGTACCACGACCTGGACATTCCCCTACGCACACAGATTTCTCAGCTCGACGGACGGAAGATCCCTGCCCTGGCCGCCGATTGGGCAACCGCTCTCACTGAACGCGCCGCTGTCCTGGCCTCTCAGCTGAACGGCGTCGAGCAAGTCCGCGACACCCTGGTCCTCCAACTGGCAGGCCGTGTCTCCGAAGAGCTCAAGAAGCTCGACCGTGCCAGTGCCTTCTCCGTCTTCCCCGACGACGCCGGCCCGTGGTCGAACCAGCGCTTCCTGACCATCAGGTACCAGCCGCCGGAGCAGCCCCTGCTCCATGGACTGATCCGCGAAGCCGTGCAGACCATGGCCACTTTCCCAAACGCCGCCGGGCTCAAGGGAATCGACGTCGTCATGCGCTGCCTCCATAGCGCCGTCCCACGAGGCTTCACCGCCAAGGTGATCAAACCAACTGCTTCGCGCACCATCGAGCACGTGCTCGTGGAAGACATGAAAACGATCTTCTCTGGCGGCCAAGAACTCACCGGAGCCATCCTTCTGTACTGCGCGCTGGCCGCCCTGCGAACCTCACCAGGTCCGCGCAGTCGCACTCGGCACGGCGGTCTCCTCATGCTGGACAACCCCATCGGCCGCGCCAACGCCGACTACCTTGTGCAGATCCAGCAGGAGATGGCCACCGCACTCGGCATTCAGCTGCTCTACACCACCGGGCTCAGCGACGACAACGCCACCCTGCGGTTCCCCCTGCGCATCCAACTCCGCAACGACGCGGAAGCCCGAAGTGGGCTGTCCCTCGTCCGCGTCGACGAGCACGTGCGCGCGTCCCTGGTCCCCCGGCCACGGGTCACACCCGACCCCGAGGCCCCCGAGCCCGCCGGCTACCTGAGCACCGCCCGGCTCTACACCAAGACCGAGGCCGGACAATGACGACGCCAGACGACAGCCCGGTGCCACCCTTGTCTCCAGCCGCTGCCCGGCTCAACGACACCCTGCATGCCAGGACCTCCGGCGGCGGCACGCTCTCTCGCACAGCCCTGACGGAGGCATTCGCCTCTGCGCTGCCGGGTCTGTCCCACAGCGGCAACAGCCGCCGTAGCCTCGCCACCTTGCTCGTCGAGCTTGCCGACGCGCAACTCCTCGCCCTGCCCTCCAGCCCAGCGAAGTGGGACGCCGGGCGCCCCCCGCTACCCGACGCCGTCCGCATCGCCCGCTCCCATCCGAGCTCCGCAGCACCCCGAGAAGCGCGGTCATGGAGACCGGAGCTCAGCTGGGCATCGACCGCGCGCATCACCACCGCACAGACGAACATCCTGACCACGATCAACCGGTGGTTCCGGGACACGAGTAGCACGGCACAGGCCCGCCGCCCACTGTCCCTGCGCGAACGATCCCACGAGATCTTCAACGATGAGAAGCGCCTTGACAGTCTGATCAGCGGAGCGCTGTTCGGCCCGGGCCGACTCGACATGGACCAGCTCGCGACCTACCGGGAACCCCCACCGCTCGCCTACCGACACCTCGGAGACGGCGACACCATCCTTGTGATCGAGAACAGCGATACCTTCGCCACCCTGCGCCGTCTGCTCCAACGCGACCCCGGCCGCATCGGCTACATCGCTTTCGGTGCCGGCCGCGCCTTCGAGGCGACCGTTGCCAGCGTCGCCGAACTCCCTCAGGTCCACCGCATCCTCTACTACGGGGATCTCGACGCGGACGGCCTGTCCATCCCGGCCAGGGCCTCCATTGCCGCAACGCTGTTGGGTCTACCGCCCGTTGAACCAGCGGAAGGCTGCTACCGGCTCCTCCTTACCCGCCCTCGCAACACAGCGCTCAAGATCGACCCGAGCCGCGCCCGGCTACTCGTGGAATGGCTGCCGCCCGCCCTACAAGATCAAGCGCTCGTGATGCTCACGGCAGGTGACCGCGTCGCCCAAGAAGCCGCAAACCAGAACCACCACCTCGCAGACACTCAGTGGCTCACCATTCGTGAGACGGCACCAACGACCTCCCGCCCACACTCCGAGCCTCCGCCGCGAGGTGCTGACGGCGAGAGCGCTTCGGTCCCAGCGCCGCAGGCGGCGCAGCCCTGCCCCCAGCCGCGATCCGATAACCTCACGCGCCGACCTGATCAGATCCCCGCGGTCACCCTCACCCGCACAGCCAGTCCCTTCGATCAACCGACAGCATCCTGAGCCACCGCCCCGCACCGGTGATCGGCCCCGCGCGGGCCGGCTACTGCTCCGCGGGTAGGACCCCGTATGGCGTGCGGGGAGTGCCTGCACCCGGGCGGCTGGCTCTGCGACTCCCAGAGGACACGCGTTCGGCGCCGACCCTCACCGAGGAAAGCAGGCAGAGAAGTTGTCAGAAGTCCGGGGCGTGGTGGGGGTCGTCGGGGTCAAGCGGTTCCAGGCACTTCGTCCCGTCCTGCCGGGCGCCGGGTGTCCTGACCTACGCGGCCAGACAGGTGCTTGGCACGGTCGTGGAAGTCCTGTCCTCGTGGTGGGCGTCGGCGCGGTCGAGTGCAGCGGATAGCGCTTTGACGGCGTCGTCGGCGGAGTCCTTGAGGAGGTGGCCGTACAGATCGGCGGTGATGGCGAGGTTGGCGTGGCGCAGGGTCTTGGAGACGATGGCGAGAGGGATGCCAGCGGCGATCATGATGCTGGCGGCGGTGTGGCGCAGGTCGTGCAGGCCGATGACGGGGAGGCCGAGTTCGGCAGTGCGCTTGCGGAGCTGGTCCAGCAGCCACTGCGGGCGAAGCGGCGAGCCGTCCGGGCGGGCGAAGACCAGACCTTCGAGGCGGCCGTCGGGGTGGGCCGCCATCTGAATGTCGGCCTGGCGGTGGAGCGCGGCCATGGCTCTGGGGGCGAGGCTGACCCAGGCACGGCTGGCCTCGGTCTTAGGCTCGCCGAGGTGGATCTTCCCGTTGTTCACGGCGGTCAGTGTCCAGCGGACGTAGAGCTGGCGGTCCATGAGGTGTACATCGGACCAGTGCAGGGCGAGGATCTCGCCGCGGCGCATGCCGGTGCCGAGCATGACCTCGAACAGGTCGGTGAGGTGATCGGCATAGTGCTCGGCGTTGTGGCGGAGGAACGCTGCGGCCTGGTCCGGGGTCCAGCAGGTGCGCACCATGGCGCGGGGCTTGGGCGGGACGGAGTGCTTGGCCGGGTTGTAGCGCAGCCGCCAGGTCCGCACCGCGTGGTTCAGGGCGCCTCGCAGCATGGCCACCGCGTGGTGGACGGTAGTGCGCCCGCGGCCGGCGGCGAGCTGGGTGCTTACCCAGGCGTCGATGTGCTTGGGGCGTAGGTCGAGCAGCAGCATGCTGCCGAACGCGGGGACGAGGTCGCGTTCGATGCACGCCCGGTAGCCCGCCCAGGTGTTCGGGGCCAGCGCCGGGCGCTTCGCCTCCAGCCACTCGTACAGAAAAATGCCGACGCGCAGTGTCCGGTCCTCGTACACACCCCGGTACTCGGCATCCAGCACCCGCGCCATCTCCCGGGCCGCCTCCGCCCGGCTGGCGAACCCGCCCCGCCGCCGAGTCCGGCGCTTGCCGTCCTCCCAGGCCAGGTCCACCGCATACGTCCACCGACCATGCGCGGTATCGGCGGCCAGCCGCGGGCACCACGAACCCAACTGCTTCCCGCTGCTCCCGTCCGTGCACCCGCATCGCCGGTACACCCTGCCACGCTTGGGGCGCTGCGCCATGGATTCCTCCTCGAACCAAGTGGTGATGGCCCCTCAAGGGTTGCCGGGAGGGCGAGCGTGTCGGCAGAGCGTGCGTAGCGGGGCGTGGAGCACAGCAAGATCGACTGACCGGGACACGCGCCCGGCGACACGCCGCGAGGATGGTCGTGATGCGTATCGGCGGGTAGGTCAGCTTGATCGCGATGCGTCAGCCTCCGCGAGGTCGTTGCCTGGCCGCTACTCCGGCGCCCTCGGCGGCTCGGTCTGAACCCTGAGCACGACACTCGCCCATTGGTACATTGCCATCCCACAGACCCCCGACCGCCGTCAGTTGGACGCCTGGCGCGAAGCTTGGAACGTACGCACCCGAGCGCGCAAGCACCGTTCGAAGTATGGCGATGTCAACGTCCCGCCTCACCAGAGGGCGATCGTTCCGTCGTTAGCCGTTGGGCTGCCAGCCAAGGAACGGTGCGGTATTTCCAGCCGTTCGAGGAGACTGACCACATCCTTGTGGTGCGCCTGAGGGTAAGTCAGACCCAGGAGTTGGCGTGCTCTGGTGAGTGCGACGTAGTAGACCCGGGCTACTTCGCTTGTGCGGCAACTTCGGCTCTCCCACGCTTGGAGGAACTCAGTGGCTGTTGTCTTTCCGGGCTTGAGAGCTGCGTTTCCGCTGTTCAGGCATAGGGTCGGTGGTCTCGGGGAGTGGTGGCGTGTCATGTTGTCGC
>NZ_JBVJHA010000020.1:0-85827 GCF_055587065.1 Kitasatospora sp. NPDC048662
CGACACCCTCCAACAACGGCCCGCCACCGAAGGCCTGAACGTCAACGACATCGGCCACGTGACCCTGCGCACCGCCGAACCACTCGCCCTCGACAACTACGCCGACAACCGCCGCACCGGCTCGTTCATCCTGATCGACCCGGCCGACGGCACCACCCTCACCGCCGGCATGGCGGGAACCGATCTTCGGGCCTAATGATGCTGATCCACTCCCACGAACGCTCCGAGACGGTAGATTCGAGCACACTCCGCACGGTGGGAGCGGGGCAGTGTCAGACGGCAGATCGGAAGTCCGGTCCATGAGTCAAGCGCACAACTACGCTCCACCGCCCGGCTCCAGTGAGCCGGGCCGGCTGCTGGCCGTGAGCGATCTGCACGTCGGGATCGCCGACAACCGGCCACTGGTCGAGTCGCTCCGGCCGACGTCCGAGCGGGACTGGCTGATCGTCGCGGGCGACGTGGCCGAGCAGGTACGGGACGTCGAGTGGGCGCTGCGGCTGCTCGCGGGCCGGTTCGCGCGGGTGGTGTGGACACCCGGCAACCACGAGCTGTGGAGCACCGCGAAGGACCCCGTGCAGTTGGGCGGGCGGGACCGCTACGAGCATCTGGTGGCGGTCTGCCGGGAACTCGGGGTGGCCACCCCGGAGGATCCCTTCCCGCACTTCCAGGGGCCGGACGGGCCGTACGCGGTCGCCCCGGTGTTCGCGCTGTACGACTACTCGTTCCGGATGCCGGGGACGGCGAGCAAACAGGAGTCGCTGGCCCGGGCCCGGGAGGCGGGCGTGGTGTGCACCGACGAGTACCTGCTGCGGCCGGACCCGTACGGATCGATCGAGGAGTGGTGCCGGCAGCGGGTGGCGCTCACCGAGCGGCGGCTCGCCGCGCACGATCCGGAGGTGCCCTTGGTGCTGGTCTCGCACTGGCCGCTGGTGCGGCAGCCGACCGAGCTGATGCGCTATCAGGAGTTCACCCAGTGGTGCGGTACCGAGCTGACCGCCGACTGGCACCGCCGTTTCCACGTGGCGGCGGTGGTCTACGGGCACCTGCACATACCGCGGACCACCTGGTACGACGGCGTGCGGTTCGAGGAGGTGTCGATCGGCTACCCCCGGGAGTGGGGCCGCCGCGGGCATCCGCTGGGGCTGCTGCGGCAGGTGCTGCCCGCGCCGGACGCCGGCGAGCGGCCGGGCGTCCGACGGGAGTTGCTCCGGCGCGGGACGGACGCGTGATAGCCGGGCTGCTGCCGGACGAGGTCCGGTGCGTGGTGCGGCGGGAGGACGGTTCGCCCAGCGAGCCGCTGTTCCCGGCGGAGGAGGCCCTGCTGGTACAGGCGGGGCCCAAGCGCCGGGCGGAGTTCACCACGGTGCGTGGCTGCGCCCGGCGGGCGCTGGCGGGGCTGGGGCTGCCTCCGGTCCCGGTCCTGCCCGGGCAACGGGGTGCGCCCCAGTGGCCCGCGGGAGTGGTGGGCAGTCTGACGCACTGCGAGGGCTTTCGGGCGGCGGCGGTGGCCCGGGCGGGCCGCATCCGGTCGCTGGGCATCGACGCCGAGCCGAATCTGCCGCTGCCGCCGGGCGTGCGCGAGGTCGTCCTGCGGCCGGCCGAGCTGCGGCTGCCGGACGGGCCGCAGGGCAGCGGCGGCGTCCACCTGGACCGGCTGGTGTTCAGTGCGAAGGAGAGCGTCTTCAAGGCCTGGTACCCGCTGACCGGGCTGGAGCTGGACTTCCTGGAGGCCGAGCTGAGGCTGAGCCCGGCGGCTCCGGGGAGCGCCGACGGATCCTTCGAGGCCAGGCTGCTGCGCAGCGCGCCGGGCTTGTCCGGAACCCTTCACGGGCGATGGTCGGTGCGCGACGGAATTGTGGCGACCGCGGTCGTGGTGAATACCGGTTGAAGAGTCGGGATTTCCCCGGGGAAATGTCGGTGAGTGCCCTCCCCGGCATTTTGATCAAGGAGCGGTGTTGATCATGGTCGGGACTCGGGAGCACTTCGGAAAGCCTTGACGCGATTGCATCGGGCCGACTATAAAAGGACCGTCTCTGCGGCTAATCTGCTTGTGTGGTACGTCGTTCCACCGCAGGAGGAGGGGACCGGTGTCGGACGGAATTCTCACTTCACCCGAGCTTCGGGATGTCAGTACAAATGGCTCGCCAATCTATACGCTTTTCGATGTGGAAACGGTGGACGAGCTTACTGCCGACCATATTCTGAGGCTCGCGGCGGGTGTTCTCGGCGCGGTCCGGATCAGAAACTTCGCACCATTGCAGGACTGCGCCGACGTGATGGCGAGTCTGGAGACGTGCGAGCTGGGCGCGTACGACGAGGCGCTGATCTACCCGCGGATCGCCAAGCTGGGCCCGGCCGCCTACGACTTCTACAGCGCGTACGGCCTGGACAAGACCTACTGGGAGCACGCCGAGCAGTCCCGGGCGACCCGGTCGACCCTGCTGCGCGGCGGTGACCCGATGGACGTGGCGGTGGAGCGGCTCCAGCGGGCCTGGGGCGGCGAGCTGATCCCGGCGACGTCCGGCGGGCGGCCGATGTTCTCCGGCATGATCCGGGAGATCACCAAGGGCGCGAAGATCCACTTCGATGAGATCGTCCGCGAATTCCCGGGCGCGATGGATGCCCCGCCGGCCAGCTTCCTGACCTTCAACTGGTACCTCTCGATGCCGAGTTCGGGCGGCGAGACGGTGGTGCACCGGCACCGCTGGCAGCCCTCCGACGAGCAGTACCGGGACGGCTACGGGTACGTCGACGCGTCGGTCGAGGGCCTGCCGTCGGTGACGGTCGCACCGGAGACGGGCGACGCGATCCTCTTCGACTCACGGAACTTCCACGCGGTGCTGCCGGTGGACGGGGAGGGGCGGCGGGTCAGCCTGTCCTTCTTCCTCGGCGTCACGGGGCGCGGCCCGCTCGCGCTCTGGTCCTGAACGGGGCTGGGTGCGGCCGGCGGCCGAACATCCGATTCTCGACATCCAGGGGGATGCCATGCGCCTCAGCGAGGAACAGGTCCACAACTACCGGGACCGCGGATATCTGACGGTGGAGTCGGTCTTCGACGAGCAGGAGGTGGCCGCCCTTCGGGAGGCCTTCCTGCGGGACTGCCAGGTCCCGGGCGAACAGCGCATCATGGAGGACAAGGGCGACGCGGTCCGCGCGATCTACAGCTCGCACGTGCGGCAGTCCGAGTTCGCCGCCCTGGTCCGCACGCCACGGCTGCTCGGACCGGTCAAGCAGCTGCTCGGCGAACAGGTCTACCTGTTCCAGCTCAAGGTCAACGCCAAGGGCCCGTTCACCGGCGACCTGTGGGCCTGGCACCAGGACTTCCTGGCCTGGAAGCTGGCGGACAACCTGCCCGCCCCCAGGCTGGTGAACGTCGGCATCTACCTGGACGAGGTCACCGAGTTCAACGGCCCGGTGATCTTCGTCCCCGGCTCCCATCAGGGCGGCCTGGTCGGGGACGGCCGCCGGCACGCCACCAAGTCGATCCAGCACCTCGACCCCGACGACATCAGCCTGACCCCCGCCCAGCTCGCCGAACTGGTCGAGGAACGCGGGATGGAAAGCCCCAAGGGCCCGGCCGGCACGGTGATCTTCTTCGACCCGCAGATCGTGCACGGGTCCGCACCGAACATGTCCCCGCTGCCGCGCAAGCTGCTGATCGCGACCTACAACCAGGTGGGCAACGAGCCCCGGCCGGTCGCCGAGCCCCGGCCGGACTACCTGATCTGCCGTGACAACCGGCCGCTGCAGGCCACCGACGAACCGTTGGTTCCCACGACGTGAGGAGTGACCAGGTGACCGATCGTGCCACCGAGGCGAGGACCGGCAAGGCCGTCGTGCTGGAGCGGTTCGGCGAGCCGCTGGTGCTGCGGGAGTTCCCCGTACCGCCCGCGCCGCCCCAGGGGATGGTCGTGGCCAGTCGCTACGGCGGGATCTGTGGCACCGATCTGCACCTGCAGCAGGGCCATCTGCCCATCCCGACCCCGCTGGTGCTCGGGCACGAGGGCCTCGGCACCGTGGAGGAGCTCGGCGAGGGAGCCGGACCGGACGCCAACGGCGAACAGCTGGCCGTCGGCGACCAGGTGATGTGGGCCTCCTCGATCGCCTGCGGGGAGTGTCCGCCCTGCCGGACCCACCGCGAGCCGACCCTGTGCGAGAACCGGCGGACCTACGGGGTCAACCGGCCGGTCACCGAGGAACCGGCGCTCTCCGGCTCCTGGGCCGAGCGGATCGTGCTGCGCCCGCGCACCACCGTGGTGAAGGTGCCGGAGGGCGTGGACCCGCTGGCCGCGATGTCGCTGGCCTGCGCCGGACCGACCATGGTGCACGCGCTGTACGAGCGCCGGCCGGTACGGCTCGGCGAGGTGGTCGTGGTCCAGGGCAGCGGGCCGGTCGGCCTGGCCGCCGCGGCCCTGGCGCAGCTGTCCGGTGCGGCGAAGGTGATCCTGGTCGGCGGCCCCGCCGAGCGGCTGGAGCGGGCCGCCAAGGCCGGGATCGGCGACCACCACGTCAATCTGGTGGAGGCCGAGGACCGGTCCGCGGCGCTGGCGCAGGTCCTGGAACTGACCGGCGGACGCGGGGCCGATCTGGTGATCGAGTGCACCGGCGTCCCCGAGGCGGTGGACCAGGGTCTGCGGCTGTGCCGGCGCGGTGGCTCGTACCTGATCGTCGGTCAGTACACCGACAGCGGCGACACGCTGATCAACCCGCACCAGATCGTCTACCGGCAGCTCGACGTGGTCGGCTCCTGGGCCTTCGGCGGAGCGCATCTGGTCGAATACGTACGGCTACTGCCGGCACTGGTCGGGCGCTTCGACCTGGGCAGTCTGGTGACGCCCTTCCCGCTCGCCGAGCACGCGGCGGCGACGGCTGCCGTGGCCCGCGGCGCGGTCTTGAAGGCAGTCCTGCTGGGCTAGGGTGGCGCATGTCAACTTGCTTGCCGGGCAGGGCATTTCGCTGATCTGCCCGGCGGTCCGGCCGGGTGTGCACAGGGAGCGTGCGTGAAGATCAGTTGGGACCAGGCGCTGGCCTGGCGGTTGCGCCGGCAGTACGTCGACCCGCCCCAGGGCGCGGACGCCGTACAGGTCGTCAGCCGGCTGTGCGGCGTCCAGGCCCAGGTCGGCTCGTCCGCCGAACTGGCGGTCGCACTGCGGCGGCGCACCGACGACCCCGGCGCGGTGGCCGAGGCCCTCGCCGAGCGACGGCTCATGAAGACCTGGGCGATGCGCGGCACCCTGCACCTGCTGGAGCCCGCCGAGGCCGGGGACTACCTGTCGCTGATCGCCTCCGCCCGGACCTGGGAGAAGCCCGCCTGGCAGCGCGAGTTCGGAGCCACCCCGGAGCAGATCGCGGCCCTGGTCGAGAGCGTGTCCAAGGTGCTCGACGGCGAGTCACTCACCCGCGAGGAACTGGCCGTCGAACTGCTGAAGGACCGCCGGTTCGCCGGCATGGAGAAGCAGCTCAAGTCCGGCTGGGGCGCGCTGCTCAAGCCGCTGGCCTGGCAGGGCGCGCTCTGCTACGGCCTCGGGCAGAGCAACAAGGTGACCTTCACCCGCCCCGACGGCTTCCCCGGCTGGCGCGGCCTGCCCCACCCCGACGAGGCCGGCCCCCGGGCGATCACCGCCTACCTGGGCGCGTACGGGCCGTCCACCCCCGAGCTCTTCGACGCCTGGCTGTCCCGCAACAGCCTGCGCAAGACCGCGCTGCGCCGCTGGTTCGACCAGCTCGGCGACCGGCTGACCCAGGTCGACGTCGAGGGCCGGGCGGCGTACGTCCTCACCGAGCACGCCGAGGAACTCGCGCGGACCGAACCGAGCCGTTCGGTGCGGCTGCTCGGCGCCTTCGACCAGTACGTGCTCGGCCCCGGCACCAAGTCCGTCGAACTCCTCCCGGCCGAGCACCGGGCCAAGGTCAGCAAGGCCGCCGGATGGATCGCACCGATCCTGGTCGTCGGCGGGCGGATCACCGGAGTCTGGGAATTGACCGACCGTCGGATCGACGTGACGCTGTTCCCCGGCGTCGCACGGCCGGCGCAGAAAGAACTCGAGGCGGAAGCGGCGAACGTCGCCCGGGCCAGCGGCCTGAGCCGCCTCGACATCCACCTGTCCTGACGCCGCCCGCCTCCGGTCGGTCGGCACACTCACGAAAGGGCGCAGCACACCATGGAGACCAAGACCAAGTCCGTCCTGTTCAGGAACCGCGATTTCGCCTTAGTGTGGTCGGGCGAGACAGTGAGCCTGCTCGGCAGCGAGATCAGCGTCATCGCGCTGCCCTCGATGGCCGTCCTCGTCTTCGACGAGGGGACGCTCGGCGTGGGCCTGCTGATGGCGCTGCAGTGGATACCCTTCGTTCTGCTCGCCCCGCTGATGGGCGTGTTCACCGACCGGATGCGCCGCAAGCCACTGATGCACGTGGCGAACATCGGCCGCTTCGTCGTCCTCGGCTCGCTGCCGCTGCTCGCCGTGCTCGGCCACCTGACCCTGGCCCAGCTGTACGTCGCCGCCGTGGTCAAGGGCGTCTTCGACGTGGTGTACCAACTCGCCTACCAGGCCTACCTGCCGCAGCTGCTGCAGCGGGAGGACCTGATGGACGCGAACGCCAAGACCCAGCTCAGCCGCTCGCTGGCGATCGTGTTCGGCCGCTCCGCCGGCGGCGGCCTGGTCGGCCTGATCGGCGCGGCCAAGGCGGTCACCGCCGACGCCTTCTCCTACCTCGTCTCCAGCCTGGCGCTGCTGCTGATCCGCCACGAGGAACCGGCCCCCGCGCCGGCCCAGCGCGGGCTGGCCGCCACCCTCGCCGACCTGCGCGGCGGCGTCCAGCTGACCTTCGGCAACCGGCTGCTGCGCAACCTCACCCTGATGGCCACCTTCGGCAACACCGCGGTGTCCATGACGCTGGCCATGGTCATCGCGTACGCCTACAACGACCTGGGCTTCAGCGCCGGGCAGGTCGGTCTGGCCCTGGCCGCCGGCGGCGTCGCCGTGGTCGCCGGCGCGCTCCTGTCGCGCCGGATCACCGCCAAGGTCGGGGTCGGCAAGGTACTGATCTACACCCACCTCGGGCTCGGCGTGGCGTTCCTCGTCCTGCCGCTCGCCCAGCACAGCACCAAGCCGGTCGCCTTCGCCGTGGTGGCGCTCTCGCAGTGCATCGCCGCGTTCACCACGCCGATCGGCAACGTCGGGATCATGACGCTCATCCAGAAGGCCACCCCGCCCCAGGCGATGGGCCGGGTCGGTGGCGTCGCACTGCCCTTCGTCTGGGGCGCCAACGCGCTCGGCCCGCTGGCCGGAGCCGCCATCGCCGCAGCGCTCAGCACCGTCTCCACCTTCTACGTGGCGACCGCGCTGGCCTGGACCGCCACCATCTGGATCGTGCTCGGCTCGGTCCACGAGCTCACCGACGAGGTGCCCGAAAGGCTGCGGGTAGCCGTCTGACCACCTGACACCACCGGACCACAGAAAGGGCTGCCGTGCAGGAGCCGGGATTGACCGACAGCATTGCCGAGAAGCGCCGACTGCTCGCCGCACGACTGGCCGATCCCGGCCGGAGCCCCGAACACCGCACCGGTCCGGTCTCCTTCGCCCAGCGACGGCTCTGGATCCTCGACCGGCTGGTCCCGGGCAGCAGCGCGTACAACGTCCCCATCGTGCTGCGCACCCCGACCGCGCCCGACCCGGAGGCACTGGGCCGGGCGCTGGCCGAGGTGATCCGCCGCCACGAGGTGCTGCGCACGGTCTTCAGCAGCCGGGACGGCGCGCCGGTCCAACGGGTCCGGCCGCCGTTCCGGCCCACGGTCGAGACCAGGGACGTCAGCGCGGCCGAGGATCCGGCGGCCGCCGCCGACCAGCTGGTCCGGGATTCGGTCCGGCAGCCCTTCGACCTGGCGGAGGGGCCGCTGCTGCGGGTCCTGGTCGTCACCGTCGGCCCGCAGGAACACCTGATAGCCCTGACCGTCCATCACATCGTCTGTGACGGATGGTCGATCATCACCCTCTTCCGGGAGCTGGACGCCCTCTACGAGCAGGTCCGCGGCGGCGCCGAGGCCGGGCTGCCGGAGGTCGAGCAGCAGTACATCGACTTCGCGCTCTGGCAGCGGGCCAGGCTCTCCGGCGACCGCGTGGAGGCACTCAACGCCTACTGGCGGGAGCGGCTGGAGGGCGCGCCCGGCCTGCTCCAACTGCCGCTGGACGCGGCCCGCCCGGTGCACCACCGGGCCAACGGCGGGGTCCACGAGTTCCGCTTCCGGCAGGGCCTGCGGGAGAAGATCCTCGCCCTCGCCGCACAGGAACGCAGCACCCCGTTCGCCGTGGTGCTGTCCTGCTTCTCGGCCCTGCTGCAGCGCTTCAGCGGACAGGACGACATCGTGGTCGGCGTCCCGGCCGCCGGGCAGACCCACGGCGCGCTGCAGGGAATGATCGGCTTCTTCGTCAACACCCTGGTGATGCGCACCGACCTGCGCGGCACACCGGGACTGCGCGAGGCGGTGGCCAGGACGCGGGACGTCGCGCTCGGCGCGTTCGCCCACCAGGACATGCCGTTCGAGAAGCTGGTGGTGGAACTCCAGCCCGACCGCAACCCCACCGTCACCCCGATCTTCCAGGTGCTGTTCAACTTCCAGACCGCCTCGGACGAACGGGTGCGGCTGCCGCACCTGGACGCCGACCTGGTGCCGTTCGACACCGGAATCGTCCGGTTCGACCTGGAATTCAACGTCTTCGTCGGCGAGAACGAGATGGGCGGCACCTGGCTGTACAACCGGGACCTCTTCCCGGCGGCGGCCGTGGCCCGGATGGCCGACCTGCTGGAGCGGCTGCTCGCCGCGGCGGTCGAGGCCCCCGACACCCCGCTCGCCGCACTCGACCTGTTCGGGCCGGACGACCTGGCCGAACTCGGCCGGATCGGCGGATCGGCGACCCCCGGGCAGCCGCTGCCCGCCGCCGGACAGTGGCCCGACGTCAAGGTCGGCGACCGCACCGGCCCGGCCGAGCAGCTGTGCCCCGGCTGGAACGCCACCGACCCCACCACGGCCCGCGCCGCCGACCGCCGCCGGCGCACCTTCGACCTGCCGCCCGGCGCGAACGTGCTGTTCGCCGCCCGGGCCGGCGCCGTCGCGCCCGACGAACTGCGCTGGGCACTGGACAGCGGCGCCCGGCCGGTCCTGGCCGGCCCGGAGGAGGACCTCGCGGACCGCGTCCTGCGCACCCTCGCCGAAGGGGACATCGACACGCTCTGCATCGCCCCGGCGCTGCTTGCCCGGGTGGTCCGGGCCGTGGAGCGCGGGGAGAGCTCCCCGAAGCCCCGCCGGATCATCGTCGGCGACGAACCGCTCGGCCTCGACCTGGAGCGCCGCTGCCTGCGCGCCCTCCCCGAGGCGGAGCTGTGGACCGTCCACCGCGCCACCGGAATCGGCGACCTGGCCGTCCGGCGCTGCCACGGCGACGTCCCGCCCGGCCACCAGGTGGCCGGCACCGTCCTGCCCGGGCTGGCCGTCCGGATCCGCGACGAGGCCGGACGGCTGGTCCCGGTCGGCGCGCCCGGCCGCATCCACGCGGGCGACGAGGCCGACCAGGGCGACGGGCAGCCCACCGAGGAACTCGGCAGGTTCCGCGAGGACGGCGCACTGGAGATCCTCGGCACCGCCCGCGACCAACTGCACGTCCGACAGGTCCGGGTGGTGCGCGGCGAGATCGAGGAGACCCTGGTCGCCCACCGGGCGATCGGCGACGCCCGGATCGTCGCCGCCCCCGACGCGCACGGCACCACCCTGATCACCGCCTACCTGACCCCCGCCGACGGCGCGGCCACCGGCGGCGAGTGGGCCGACCACGGGAAGCTGCGCGACGCCGTACGGGCCCACGCCCAGCGCGTCCTGCCCGGCGTCCTGGTACCGCACCGCTACGCGCTGCTCCCCGAACTGCCGCTGACCGCGCGCGGCGCGGCCGACCTGGCGGCGCTCGGCGCGATCGACCCGGGCGAGCAGCGCGGGACCGAGCGGGTCGCGCCGCGCACCGAGCTGGAACGTCTGCTGGCCGAGATCTGGTGCGCGGTGCTGGGCGTCGACGAGGTCGGCGTGCACGACAACTTCTTCCTGCTCGGCGGCCACTCGCTGCTCGCGATCCAGCTGATGACCAGGATCCGCCGGGCCACCCGGGTCGACCTGCCGGTGAGCGTGCTCTTCCGCTACCGCACGGTGGCCGACCTGGCCGCCCGGGTGGAGACCGTCTCGGCCGGCGGTGACGCGGGCGACGCCAACCTGGTGCGGATGCAGTCCGGCACCTCGCCGGTTCCCGTGGTGGCCGTGCACCCGGCCGGTGGCGGGGTGTTCTGCTACGGGCCGCTGGCCGCCGCACTGCCGAGCCGCACCGTCTACGCCTTCGAGGGCCGGCACCCCGGGGCGACCCTGACCGCGCTGGCCGAGCGCTACCTCGACCAGCTGCCCGCGGAGGTCGCCGAGGCGCCCTTCGTGCTGGCCGGCTGGTCCTTCGGCGGCGTGGTGGCGCTCGAAATGGCCCGGATCCACGCCGAACGCGGCGGCCCGCTGACCCCGGTGACGATGGTCGACTCCTTCCTCTTCGAGGTGGACGTCAACGCGCCGGACGCCGAGGAGCGCATCCTGGCCGGCTTCCTGGAGGGCCTGCGGGCCGACTTCGACCTGGACCTGCCGCCGGTGGCGACGGCGGGGCTCAGCCCGCGCCGGATCTTCGCCGACCTGCTGGAGCAGCTAGGCGCCGAGGCGCCCGAGGTACTGGACCTGGAAGAGCTGATGCGGCAGTACGCGGTGTACCGCTCGCACATCCTCAACCTCGCCGAGTACCGGCCGGCCACCCCCTACCCGGGAGCCGTCCACCTGATCAAGGCCACGCGTTCGCCCGAGACGGTGGACAGCTGGCACCGGCACCTGCCGGACCTGACGGTCGGCCGGGTCGAGGGCGACCACTACAGCGTCATGCGCAACCCCGGGCTGGCCGCAGTGGTGGCGCAGTTCGACCGGGCCCCGCAGCGGGCCGCCGAGCAGGGGAGGGGACAGCAGTGGTGAGCAAGCCGAGCGGAGCCGGCACGGTGGTCGGCCTGATGGCTGAAGCGGCGGCCGCACACCCGGCCGTCCCCGCGGTGCTGGACGGCGAACAGGTCCTGACCTACCGGGAGTTCTGGCAGGCCACCGAGCAGGTGGCGCGGCGGCTGCTGGCCCTGGGGGTGCGCACCGGGGACACGGTGGCACTCGCCGCCGAGCGCTCGGCGGGCCTGCTGGTCGGGCTGGTCGGCGTCCTGCGGGCCGGCGCGGTGGTGCTGCCGCTGGACATCACCTACCCGCGCGCCCGGCTGCTGATGATGCTCGAGGACAGCGGAGCCGAGGTGGTGGTCGGCCAGGAGCACACGGTGGGGGAGTTCACCGGTGACGGCCGCCGGGCCTGCCTGCTGAGCGAGGCGCTCGCCGCCCCGCTCGACCCGGCCGCCCCGGCGCTGCCCGAGCCCGACCCCGCCGACGGCTGCTACCTGCTCTACACCTCCGGCTCCACCGGCGGCCCCAAGGCCGTGCTGATGCCGCACTCCTCGATCGCCGGGCTGGTCCGCTGGCAGGCGGCGACCTCGCAGGTCGGCCCCGGCAGCCGCACCCTGCAGTACGGCGCGATCTCCTTCGACGTCGCGCTGCAGGAGATCTTCTCCACCTTCGCCACCGCCGGCACCCTGGTCTGCGTGGACGACGACACCCGGCGCAACCCGCTGCTCACCTGGGAGCTGCTGATCCGCACCCGGGTCGAGCGGATCTTCCTGCCGTACGTCGGCCTCCAGGCGCTGGTGATGGTCGCCGACGCGGTGGACGCCGAGTCCGCCGCCCTGCGCGAACTCATCCCCGGCGGCGAGCAGCTCCAGGTCACCCGCGCCCTGCGTGAACTGATGGCCCGGATGCCGCAGTGCCGGATCAGCAACCACTACGGGCCGGTCGAGACCCACGCCGTCACCTGGCACCCGCTGGAGCAGGACCCCGCCCGCTGGCTCGCCCTTCCGCCGATCGGCACGGCCATCCCCGGCAACCGGGTGTTCGTGCTGGACGAGAACACCCGCGAGGTGCCCGTCGGCCAGGTCGGCGAACTGTACGTGGCCGGCGACCAGGTGAGCTACGGCTACTGGGGGCGGCCCGCGCTGACCGCGGAACGCTTCCTGCCGGCACCCGACGGCGACGGCGGCCGGATGTACCGCACCGGGGACCTGGCCCGCCGCCGCCCGGACGGCGCACTGGACTTCCTCGGGCGGGCCGACGACCAGGTCAAGATCCGCGGCTTCCGGGTGGAACTGGCCGAGGTGGAGGCCGCGGTCAGCGACCACCCGGAGGTGGCCGCCTGCGGCGCCACGGTGGCCGGCGAGGAGGGCATCGACCGGATCCTGGTGGCCTTCGTGCTCGCCAGGACCGGGGATCTGGACCCCGACGCGGTGCGCGAGGACCTGCGCGGCCGACTGCCCGGGCACCTGGTGCCCGAGACGGTCCGCGTCGTCGACACCCTGCCCCAGCTGCCGAGCGGCAAGCTCGACCGCCGGGGCCTGCAGCTGATGGCGGAGCGGCAGATCAGGGTGTGACGGTGCGGCAGATCAGGGCGTGACGGTCATCCGGTGCGCCATCAGCCGCTCGTAGTACGGCAGATGGAAGTCGAGGTAGTCGGCCAGCAGCGGGTGGTTCTCCGGCGTACTGGAGTACGCGGCGGCCACCCGCTGGAAGCCACTGGTCTCACTGGCCGAGCGGTGCCAGCGCTCGGTGCGCCGCCACTCCTCGCGCATCCCCGGCCGCCAGGACAGCGCCTGCTCCAGGAACGGGATGCCGACCCGGGCGCAGTACTCCTCGACGGTCCGCTCCGGCAGGGCCAGCAGGTCGTCGGAGTCCACCACCACCGGCTGCCGGCCGGCGGCCACGGCCGCGTCGAAGATCTCGGCGAGCAGGGCGAAACCGATCTCGTCCCGGCTCAGCTCCGGGTTGAGCGCGAAGTGCGAGGCGATCGCCTCGCGCGGGTGGCGGAGAATGAAGGAGTGCGACACCTCGGCCAGGAAGGCCTGGTCGGCGAGCAGCCCCGGGTAGCGGAAGTCCGTGGTGTCCTTGAAGAACACCGGCTGCTCCAGGGACAGTTCGCGCAGCAGAGCGATCAGCTCGGCCTCGCTGCCCACCCGCCGCCCGGCCACCTCGGCCGCGCCGAAGTCGGCCACGTGGGAGAACGGCTCGTGCACCACCAGGAAGTCGCCCCGCTCGGCCATCATCCGCATGAACGCGGTCGATCGGCAGCGCGGCGCACTCCACAGTGCGATCAGACGTGGGCCGTTGTGCTCGGTCACCGGGAACTCCCGTCGTCGGTCGGGGACGGCCGGCCGGCCAGTTCGGACAGCCGGGAATCGGGCGCGGCGGTGAGCCGTGCCAGCAGGGCGGTCAGCTCGTCGATCCACCGCAGGCCGGTCTCCGGCTTCCACAGGGCGGTGTCGATCTCGAGCATCGTCATCAGGTCGCTCTCGCGGACCATGCCGTGGAACGACAGGTCGTAGCGGGCGGTGCCGTGCGAGAGGAGCTCGTAGCGGACCTCGCAGCCCGGCAGCTCCACCGGCATCCAGCCGGCCAGCTGGAGCTCGCAGGTCACCTGGTAGACCGGGTGCCGGTCGCTCTGCCGGTCCGGCCGGACCGCCTCCAGGATCTCGGAGAACGGCAGCCGCTGGTGGTCGTAGCACTCCAGCAGGCGCGCCCCGACCCGGTCGAGCAGCTCGGCGGCGGTCGGATCGCCCGAGCAGTCCACCCGGACCGGCAGCACGTTGAGGAAACAGCCCATCAGGTGCTCGCTGCCGCGCCGGGACCGGTTCTCGGTCGGCACGCCGACCACGAAGTCCGACTGGCCGCTCAACCGGTGCAGCAGCGCCACCACGGCGGTGAGGAAGACCGTGTACGCCGTCGTCCGGCGCTCCGCGGCCAGGGCGATCACCGCGTCGGCGAGCTCCCGGGGAGCGGGCCGGCCCAGGAACTCGCCCTGGTACGCGGGCCGCTCCGGGCGCGCCCGGTCGGTGGGCAGCTCCAGCCGGGGCGCGCCGGCCAGCGTGGCGGACCAGAACCGGCGCAGCCGCTCGCCCTCCCGGCCGGACAGCAACTCCTGCTCGGCCGCCGCGAGTTCGGCGAAGCCGAGGCCGAGCTCGGGCAGCCGGGCCGGCCGCGCACCGGTCCGCTCCAGGTAGTACTCGGACAGCTCGCGCATGAACAGCGTCATCGACACCTCGTCGGTGACCAGGTGGTGGAACAGCAGGTGCAGCACGTGCTCCCGCTCGCCGAACCTGACCAGCCGGGCCCGCAGCAGCGGGCCGGTGGCGATGTCGAAGCCGCCGTACGCGGTCTCCTCCTCCAGCGCCCGGCCGCGCTCGCGCCGCTCCCCGGCGGGCAGCGCCGCCAGATCGGTCAGCGGCACCTCGAACCCGGTGAACGGGACGATGCGCTGCATCGGCACGCCGTCCACCTCCACGAACACCCCGCGCAGCCCGGGCTGCCGGGCGACCACGTCGGCCACCGCGGCGCGCAGCGCCCCGCCGTCCAGCGGGCCGTCGATCCGCAGCAGCACCGGGATGGTGTGGGTCAGCCGGCCCGGGTTCAGCTGCTCGGCCAGCCACAGCTGGCGCTGCCCGGACAGCAGCGGCACCAGCTGCTCGGTCGGCTCCCGCTCGGCGGCCGGGCCGTCGGGCTGCTCCCCGGGGTCGGATTGTTCCGCGAAGTCGGACTGTTCCCCGGGGTCGAGCTCGCCGACCAGGCGCAGCAGTTCGTCCAGTTCCGGGTTGCGGCGGCGCAGCTCCTCGGTGAGCAGACCGGGGGTGGGGTTCTCGAACAGCATCCGGACGGTCATCTCCCGGCCGAGGCTGTCGCGCAGGTTCTCGACCAGGCGGGCGGCGAGCATCGAGTGCCCGCCGAGGACGAAGAAGTCGTCGTCGGGGCCCACCGCGGGGACGTCCATGGTCTCCGTCCACAGCTCGCAGACCAGGGCGAGCAGGGCGTCCCCGGCGCCGCCGGCGGCGGGGGAGGGCTGGGGCGATCCGCTGAGGAACTCCACGCCGCCGGTCAGCTCGATCTCCCCGGACGGCGCGAGGCGGCCGGTCAGTCCGGTCGGCACGGCGTGCCCGTCGCGGACCAGGTGCAGCGGTGCGGGGGTGCGCGGGGAGAGCCCCGCCGCCGGGAGCAGCCGGCCGGGGCCGGCCACCCGGAGGGTCGGCCAGCGCTCGGGCAGCCCGGTGAAGTCGGCCACCAGCAGGGCGCCGGCGCCGTCCGGGCGGATCAGTCGCAGCGCGCGCCGGCCGGGCCGCTCGCGGAGCCGGGCCAGGTCGGCGGCGGGGACCGGGCCGTCCACCACCAGGTCCCCCGGCCCGCTCTCGCGGGCGAGGCGGCCGAACTCCGCGGCGGACAGCACCGGTTCGGGATCGGCCCCGATGACGGCCGGGGGCTCGGCGGCGGCCCGGTCGGCCAGGGCGAGCCCGGTGAGCGGCCGGGCGGGGTCGGCCAACCAGTCGGTGAGCAGCTGCTCGAAGTCGGCCATCAGGTCGGCGATGCCCTGCTCGGTGTAGAGCGCGCTGTCGTACTCCACCCAGGCCGTGGCCTCCGTGTCGGTGGCGGCGAACTCGACGATGGTGTCGAAGCGGCCGCGACCGCGCTCCACCTCCCACTCGGTGACCGGCAGCCCGGCGAAGCGGGTGGTCCCGATCGCGTCGAGCCGGGGGACGAACAGGTGCTGGATCAGGGGAGTGCGGCTGGGATCGCGCTCGGGCCGGGTCAGTTCGAGGATCCGGCCGAAGGCCAGCCGGCTGTGCTCGACCGCGCCCGCCACCACCCGGCCGCAGCGTGCGGTCAGGTCGGCGAAGTCCGGCTCCCCGGTGAGGTCCAGGCGCAGCGGCACGGTGTTGGAGAACTGGCCGACCAGTCGCTCCACGCCCGGTGCGGTGCGGTTGGCGGCCAGCACACCCAGGACGAAGTCGGCGGCGCCGGTGGAGCGGTGGACCAGCGCGGTGAAGGCGGCCAGCGCCGCCGTGTAGGGCGTGGCGCGGTGCGCGCGGGCGAAGGCGAGCAGCCGAGGGCCCAGCGCGGGGTCGAACCGGAACTCCGTCCGGCGGCCCGCCAGGCCCTTGACCGGCGGCCGCGGCCGGTCCGTCCGCAGGTCCAGCGCGGCCGGCACACCGGCCAGCGCGTTCTGCCAGAACGGCCCGTCGGTGCGTTCCGCGACCGGCAGCAGCACCTCGCGCTCCCAGCGGGCGAAGTCCGGGTACTGGAGCGCCGGAGGGGCCACCGGCCCGGGCTGCCCGGCCAGCTGTGCGGCGTAGTCGCGGCTCAGCTCGTCCACCATGACGCGGACGGAGGTGGCGTCGGCGACCAAATGGTGCACGGCGAGCACCAGCACGTGGTCGTCCCCGGCCAGCCGGACCGCCAGGACGCGCAGCAGCGGGCCGGTCGACGGATCGGTCTCGGCCTCCGCGAACTCCCGGGCCGCCGCCGCTGCCGCCTGCTCGGGGCCGGGCCGGCCGGTGAGCTCCAGCCACGTCACCGGGGGGTGCGCGGGGGCGTCGTGCACGTGCAGGAACGCCTCGCCGCTCTCCGTGGAAATGGTGCTGCGAAGAATTTCGTGCCGCTCGACCAGCGCCGCCACCGCGTGCTCCAGAACGGGCCGGAGGATCGGCCCGCGGATCCGCAGTGCGGCGCATTCGCTCTGCGATCCGCCGAACGCCCCGGAATTCAGGAAGTGCTGTTGAATCGGAGCCAACGGCACACTGAACTGCGCCCCCTGCATCGAACCCCCTGAGCATACGGCGGAAGGGCCAGCGGCCACTCGAAGTGCGGTGCGAAGCCGCAGCCTAGCAGCCACAACTGACGTACTGCTAGCTGATGTTGAGTCGAATCGCTACCATCGTGGGCATGCCGATTCCGAAGTGGTTCCTGCGGGCGCCCGCGCCCGACGCCGAATTCCGGCTGTTCCTCTTCCCCTATTCGGGGTGCGGTGCCTCGATGTTCCTGAAATGGCCGGAGCGGATCGGTGGGGTCGAACTCCTCCCGCTCCAGCTGCCCGGCCGGGAGAACCGGATGCGCGAGCCGCATTTCGGTACCTACGAAAACCTCGCGGTCGATCTGGTGGACGGGATCTCCGACTACCTGGACCGGCCGTACGGGGTGTTCGGGCACTGCGGCGGCGCGCTGCCCGCCTTCGAGAGCGTGCTGCGGGTGCAGGAACTGGGCCTGCGCCCACCGGCCCGGTGCTTCCTCTCCTCCCAGGTCGCCCCGCAGGACGGACCGTACGGGCGGTTCCTCGGGCTGTCCGAGGAGGAGCTGCGCGACGAACTGCGCGGGCTGTTCGGTGCGCTGGGCTCGGCGAACCCGCCGGCCGACCTGGTCGACCTCTTCATGGAGGTGATGACCGCCGACGTGGAGGCCAACCGGCGCTACCGCAAGCCGGCCGCCGGCCGGGCCCCCTGCCCGCTCACCGCGATCGGCTGGGACGCCGACGTGGAGGTGCCGTACCGGCTGATGGACGGCTGGGCGAAGTGGGCGCCGACCGAGGACGTCCTCCTGCCGGGCACCCACTACACCTTCCTCGACCCGCCGGCCGCCCTGCTGGAGCGGCTGCACGCCGACCTGACGGCCGGCTGAGCGCCCGGCCGCCAGGGTCTGTCCGGCCGGTCCTGCCGGGCGCGCGACGCCGGATCATCCCGCTGGACCGACCGGACAGACCCTAGGCGCATTCGCCGGGCCGGGTGCTCAGCCGGTCAGGCCGGGCGCGGCCCGCCCCGCCGCCAGGTGCGCCCGGCCGGCCTCCGCCCAGAGCCGGGCGGGCGGACCCATCCGGGTGGCCTCCAGCGAGGCCAGGCGGTACGCGGTCGCGGCGGTCGAGTGCGCCAGCATGCCGCGTGCGCCGTGCAGTTGGATGCACAGCCGGGTGGCCGTGAGGGCGTGTTCGGCCGCCGCGGCCAGCGCCTGCGCGGCCTCGCCGGTGCACGGCTCGCCCAGGTCGTGCCGCCAGGCGGCCTCGTGCACGAGCAGCCGCCACCCGTCCGCCAGGCCCACCAGCCGGGCCAGTCGGTGCGCCACCGTCTGCAGCTCGACCAGCGGGCGGCCGAACTGCGTCCGGCGGTTCACATGGGTGCGGGTGGCCGCCACCGCCCGGTCGGCCAGGCCGAGCAGGACGGCGGCCTGCCGGATGCGGGCCGCGTCCAGCTCGGAGCGGAGCAGCTCGTCCGGCACCTCGATCTCGGTGGCCCGGGTGCCGGCGAACCGCACCGTCCGGCCCGGAACGCCCAACAGGCTTCCGTCGCCGGCCGGTTCGTCCGCCGGGTCGGGCCGCACAACGTACCAGCGCGGGACGCCGCCGGGGGCCGTCGCGCGGACCACCGCCAGCGCCGGCTCGCCGGACGGCAGCGGCCCGCTCTCCCCCCACAGCCCGCCCGCCTGGTCGGCCCGCAGGGTGGGCCGGTCGTGCACCCCGATGGTCACCACGTGCGCGGCGCCCTTGAGCACCTGTTCCAGCAGGCCGTCGGGCAGCTGCTCGGCAGTCAGCAGGCCGAGCGCGAACAGGGTCTCCCGCCCGGCCGGGAGCGGCTGGAGGTGGTGGCCGAGCCGCAGGTTGACGACCACGTCGGCGCCCAGCCCGAGGCCGTACCCGCCGAGCCGGGCCGGCAGGCTCAGCTCGGGCACGCCGATGGCGGCCAGCTCGGCGTACGGGTCGCCGGTGCGGCTGAGCGCGGCGTCCACGGCCTCGGCCAGTCGGCGCTGGACCGGATCCGTCCGAAGATCCATCAGTTGCCCCCCGTCTCCACGTCCTCGAGCAGCCGGGCACCGGTCACGATGTCCAGCAGAACCTCCGACGCGCCGCCGGAGATGGTCATCCCCGGGGCCTCCCGGTACGCGGCCTCCAGGACACCCTCGTCCCGGCCTGGGTCCAGCAGCGGTACCCCGATCACCTCCAGCGACCACCAGGAGATCGCCTGCGCGGTCTCACTGCAGTGCCACTTCGACATTGACGCGCGGGCGATGTCCGGCCGGTCCTCCTGGAGCTGCTGCATCGCCCGGCAGGTGAGCAGCCGGCCGGCGTCCAGCCGGGCCCGGTGCCGGGCCAGGTCGGCCAGCTCGGTGGAGTCGGGCTCGCGGCCGGCGTCGGTGAGGCGCTCGGCCGTCAGGTCGAGCCAGTGCCGGGCGCGGGCGTAGTAGTCGAGCCCGCTGCGCTCGGCGGCGAACATCCGGGTGATCAGCGACCAGCCCGCGCCCGGCGCACCGAGGAGTGCCTCCGGGCCGACCCGGACCTGGTCCAGGGTGACGTCGTTGAACTGTTCGCCGGCCAGGGCGGGCATCGGCCGCACCGTCACCCCCGGCGCGTCCAGCGGCACCAGGAACAGCGTGAGGCCCTCGTAGCGGTTGAGTTCGTCGTCGGTACGCACCACGCACAGCGCCAGGTCGGCGTAGCCGGTCTTCAGGTTGTACGTCTTGCGCCCGTCCAGCACCCAGCCGCCGGCCTGGTCCGGCTCCGCCCTGGCGGTGACGGACGCCAGGTCCGATCCGTGCTCGGGCTCGGTGAACAGGATGCAGGCCGCCAGCTCGCCGGAGGCGAGCCGGGGCAGCAGCTCGCGCTTCTGCTCCTCGCTGCCGGACTGCATGATGAGCGAGCCGACGATCTGCACCGATATGTAGTAGAGGCTCTGTGGCACCCCGTGCCGCACCAGCTCCTCCAGCAGGACCATCGTCTCGGTGAAGTCGCCGCCCCGGCCGCCGTGCTCCTCGGGCCAGGACGGGGCCAGCACCCCGGCCCGGCCGAGGTGGCGGTAGACCTCGCGCACGTCTCCGTCCATGCCGTCCTCGCGCGCCCGTAGTCGCTCCAGCAAACGGGCGGTATCCGCAGAGGTCAACAGGGTTTTCAGCTCTTCGCCGAAGTCAACAGCTCTCCGGGTGATGCCAAAATCCATGGCTGTGATCCTTGTCGAGACTCGATGACCGCACTACTGTGTCACACGTTGACGACCCTGGATAGCAGAGCGCGTAATTCCCGCGATTAATTCGGACGGGTGGTCTCCCGCAGAGCCGTGGATGCCGCCCGGTGGACTGGGGGGCGAAATTTGAGTCAGCAGAGCGAGTTGCTCAGAAGGCTGCGCGGCATGCCGGCGGACCGCCGGGCGGAGTTGCTTTCCCGACTGGACGGAGTCTCACCCGGCGCTCGCACCGCGCCGCTGTCGTACCGGCAGGAGCAGCTCTGGCTGTTCGACAAGGTGTCGCCCAGCAGCAGGGCGTACGGGCTGGGGTTCGCGTTCCACCTGGACGGACCGCTGGACCGGGAGGCCCTCCGGCAGGCGCTGGACGACCTGCACGAGCGGCACAGTGTGCTGCGTTCGGTCTTCCCGCACGAGCACGAGGGCGGGGTACAGGTTGTGCAACAGGCGCGACCGGCCGTACTCTCCGAAGAACCTTGCACAGAAAATGAATTGACCCATCGTCTGCACCACCTGGTGGCCACCTCGCTGGCCACCGGGTTCGACCTGAACGCCGAGCCGCCGGTGCGCTGGCGGCTGCTGCGGGTGTCGGCCGACCGGCATGTGCTGGTCCTGGTCAGTCACCACCTGGTGATGGACGCCCGCTCGGCCGGCGTGCTGCTGGACGACCTGGCCGAGGCGTACCGCGCCCGGGCGGCCGGCGAGCCGCCCCGCCACCCGGCGCCGAGCCGCCACTTCGGCGAGTACGCGAGCGCCCAGCGGGAACGGACCGGAACTCCGCAGGCCCAGCGGGACGCGGAATTCTGGCAGCGTGCGCTGGCGGCCTGGGAAAACACCGAAATATCCGCCGACCATGCCCGGCCGCGGGTACTCGACCTGACCGCGGAAGTCGTCGAGGTGGCGGCTTCCGGTGAAATTCAGGCGAACGTGAGAAAACTCGCGGAAAATCTGGACGTATCCGAACGGGATGTTCTGCTGGGTGCATTCTTCGCGCTCGTCTCCCGGCACGTTTCGGCCACCGACCTGACCATCGGCCTGCCGTACCAGGCACTCGACGGGCTGCCCTCCGGGCTGCTGGTCGGCGACTGCGGAAACCTGCTGCCGCTGCGCGTCGAGCTGGACGAGCACGCCTCCTTCGCCGACACCGTCCGCCGGGTCGCCGCCCACCGGGCCGAGGCCGAGCAGCACGGGTCCCTGCCGTTCCGGCTGATCCTCGACGGGCTGCGGCTGGAGCCCGACCCGTCCCGGCTGCCGCTGGCCCAGCTGGGCTTCCAGACCGGCGCCGAAGCGATCGGCACCGCCACCGCCGGAGCGCTGCGCCTGCGCGCGGAACAGGTCGAGACCGGCGCGAGCGCCTTCGAACTCGCCCTGGAGACCCGGTTCGACGACCGGGACCCGGCCGTCCTGGTGCGCTACGCCACCGCGCTGTACGAGCAGAGCACCGCGCGCCGGCTCGCCGAACGCTACCTGGCGCTGCTTGCCGAGGGCTGCGCCGTCCCGGACCGGCGGCTCGGCCGGCTCTCCGTCACCGCCGAGGAGGAACGCGAGCGGATCCTCGCGGAGTGGAACGCGCCGATCGGACACCGGCCGCCCGAACTGCTGCACCGGCGCTTCGCCGAGGTCGCCGCCGCCCACCCCGACCGGATCGCGCTGGCCGCCCGCGGCGGCGAGATCAGCTACCGGGAGCTGGACCACCGCACCAGCCGGCTGGCCCACCATCTCGTCGCACAGGGTGTCCGCCCCGGCGAATGCGTCCCGGTGCTGCTGCCGCGCGGCCCGGCCGCAGTGGAGGCGGTCCTCGCCGTACTGAAGGCCGGCGCCGCCTACGTGCCGATCGACAGCGGCCAGCCCGCCGACCGGGTCCGCACCGTGCTCGCCGACTGCGGCGCCCGCACCGTGCTCGCCGACCCGCAGGCCGAACAGCTGAGCGGACTGCCCGGCCTCACCGTGATACCGGTGGACACCGACACCACGGGGCTGCCGGACACCCCGCCGGAGATCGACCTGGCGCCCGAGTCCCTGGCGTACGTGATCTACACCTCCGGCTCCACCGGCCGCCCCAAGGGCGTCCTGATCGAGCACCGCAACGCCACCGGCTTCATCCGCAACGTCCAGGAGATGTTCGGCCTCGGCCCCGAGGACCGGGTCCTGCAGTTCGCCTCCGTGGGCTTCGACGTGTCGGTGTTCGAGATCTTCGCCGCGCTGCTGTCCGGGGCCCGGCTGTACGTGGTGGACGACGAGGAACGGTCCTCGCTGGACACCGTCGACCGGCTGATGACCGAGCAGCGGATCACCGTGATCGACCTGCCGCCGGCCATCATGGAACTGCTCGCCCCCGAACGCTACGCCGACCTGCGGGTCGCCTTCGTCGGCGGCGAGGCGTTCTCCGGCGAGCTGACCACCCGCTGGGCCCGGCACTGCGCCTTCACCAACGGCTACGGCCCGACCGAGACCACGGTGACGGTGGTGGCCAAGCAGTGCGAGGGCCACTGGACCGGCTCGCCCCCGATGGGCCGGGCCATGACCAACCACCGCGCGTACGTCCTCGACGCCGAGCTGGGGCTGCTCCCGGCCGGAGCGGTCGGCGAACTGGCGGTGGCCGGCCTCGGCGTGGCCCGCGGCTACCTCGGCCGCCCCGACCTGACCGCCGAACGGTTCCGGCCCGACCCGTACGGGCCGCCCGGCTCCCGGATGTACCTGACCGGAGACCTGGCCGGCTGGCGCGCGGACGGCGACCTGGTCTTCCGCGGCCGGGCCGACCGGCAGGTCAAGGTCCGCGGGGTGCGGATCGAACTGGGCGACGTGGAAGCGGCGATCCAGTCGCTGCCCGAGGTGGCGAGGGCGGTCGCCGACGTCGCGGTCGACCCGCACCGAGGCACCCTGCTGGTCGCCTACGTGGTCGCCGCCGAAGGCGCCGACCTGAAGCTGGACGCCGTCCGCTCGGCGCTGGGCCACCGGCTGCCCCCGACCATGGTGCCCAGCGTGCTGGTCCCGGTCGACGAGGTGCCGCTCACCCGCAGCGGCAAGGTGGACCGGCGGGCACTGCCCGCGGTCGAGTTCGACGCACCGGACCTCCTCGGCACCGACGACCTCGCCGACGCCACCGCGACCGAACGCACCGTCGCCACCGAGGTGTTCGGCCCGCTGCTGGGCGCCCGGGTCGGCAAGCACGTCAACTTCTTCGCGCTCGGCGGCACCAGCCTCCAGGCGATCCGGATCGCCCCCCGGGTGAAGGCCGTCTTCGGCGTGGAGATCCCGATCTCCGAGTTCTTCGCCGCACCGACCGCCGCGGGGCTGGCCCGGATCATCGACGAGACACTCGCCCGGGAGGCCGAGCGCCGCGAACTGCTGGCCGCCGCCCTCGACCTGGTCGAGGGACTCGGCGACGAGGAGATCGCCGACCTGTCCCGCTCCCGGTTCGGGGACGAGTGATGGCGGGCGCCGTGTTCACCGCGGAGTCGCCGTGGATCCGGCGGGCCGCCCGGCCCGCCCCCTCGGTCCGGCTGATCTGCCTGCCCTACGCCGGCGGCGGCGCCTCGGTCTACCGGGACTGGCCCGAACTGCTGCCGCCGTCCGTCGAGGTCCTCGCCGTCCAACTGCCCGGCCGCGAGGACCGCTCCGCCGAGGACCCGCCGGCCGGCCTCAACCCACTGGTCCGGGCCGCCGCCATCGCCCTGCGGCCGTTCTGCACCGACGAGTTCGTCCTCTACGGGCACTGCGCCGGCGGACTGCTGGCCTACGAACTGGCCCGCGAGCTCGGGCAGCGGCACGGCATCCGGCCGCGCCGGGTGATCGCCGCCGCCCAGCCCGCCCCGCAGTCCCCACCGCCCGCCCGCCCGCTGCACACCCTGCCGGACGCCGAACTCCTCGACACCGTCCGGGAACGCGGCGGACTGCCCGACGCGGTGCTGGCCAACCCGGCCATGGTGGAGTTCCTGCTGCCGCTGCTGCGCGCCGACTTCGCGCTCTGGGAGCAGTACCGGCACCGGCCCGGCGACCCGCTGCCCTGCCCCGTCACCACCCTGCGCGGCACCGAGGACACCGTGGTCGACCGCGCCGACCTGGCCGGCTGGGAGTCCTGCACCACCGCCGGACACAGCCACCACGAGGTGGACGGGGGCCACTACTTCGTCAACCGCCCGACCGAACGGACCCTCCAGGTGCTCGCCCGCACCGTGCTGACCGACTGAAAGGGCCCACCATGGCGTACCCCGCCGAGCCACCGCGGCCGACCGGCCCCGACCTGGCGGAACTCGGGCGGCTGGCCGCTGCCGTGCCCGGCGTCCGGGAAGCGGCGGCCGTCGCCGACCGCCGACTGCGCGCCGCACCCGCCGACCGGACCGCCGAATCACCGTCCCCGGTCCGGCCGCCCGCCGCCCGGCCGATCCCCGGCGACCGGCCCGCCCTCAGCACCGGCGGGCCCCTCGCGCTCCCGCCGGACGCACCCACCACCCTCACCGCGGCGCTGATCCGGGCCGCCGAGACGGCGCCGCAACGCGGCACGCTCTTCCTGCTGCCCGACGGCAGCACCGACCGGCAGAGCTACGCCGCCCTGCTGCACGAGGCCCGCTGCCTGCTGACCGGCCTGCGGCAGCGCGGACTGCAACCCGGCGAGGCCGTGCTGCTGCACTGCGCCGACAGCCGGGCCTTCCTCACCGGCTTCTGGGCCTGCGTACTCGGCGGACTGGTCCCCACCCCGGTCGGGCCCGCACCCGACTACACCGCCGAGAACGCCGTCACCCGCCGGCTGCGCTCGGCCTGGGAACTGCTGGAGCGGCCGCTGATCCTCACCGACGACGCCCTGCGCGACCCGACCGCCGGCCTCGCCGGGCTCTGGGGCACCGCCGACGGCCCCCGGGTCGCCTCGGTGCGCGAACTGACCGCCGCCGACCCCGCGGACCCGCTGCCCGACGACCCGGACCGCCCGGCCCTGCACCTGCTCACCTCGGGCTCCACCGGAGCGCCCAAGTGCGTCCGGCACGCCCACCGGTCGATCACCGCCCGCAGCCACGCCGTGATCGCCGCCAACGGCTTCACCGAGCACGAGGTGACACTCAACTTCATGCCGCTCGACCACGTCGGCGGCATCGTCATGTCCAACGTCCGGGACGTCTTCCTGCGCTGCGAACACGTCAACGCCCGCACCGAGGACTTCGTCCGGCGGCCGGTCGCCCTGCTCGACTGGATCGACCGCTACCGGATCACCAACACCTGGGCCCCCAACTTCGCGTTCGCACTGGTCAACAAGCACGCGGAGGAGATCGCCGCAGGCCACTGGGACCTCTCCACCGCCCGCCACCTGTGCAACGCCGGCGAGGCAGTGGTGGCCCGCACCGCGCGGCGCTTCCTCCAGCAGCTCGCACCGCACGGCCTGCCCACCGACGCGATGGTGCCCTGCTGGGGCATGTCCGAGACCTCCTCCGGCGTCACCTACTCGGTGCTGCACGCCGAGGACCCCGCCGTCGGCACCGTCTCGCTCGACCCCGACACCCTCGACGGGCAGCTCGGCGCCGTCCCCTACGGCACGCCCAGGTCGGTGGCGCTGACCGAGGTCGGCCCGCCGATCCCCGGAGTGGCACTGCGGATCGTCGACGAAAAGGGCGCGCTGCTCCCCGAGGGACGGATCGGCCGACTCCACGTGGGCGGCGACACCCTGCTGCGCGAGTACTACCGCAACCCCGCCGCCAACGCGGCGAGCTTCGCTGCGGACGGCTGGTTCGACACCGGCGACCTCGGCTTCCTGCGCGACGGACGGCTCACCCTGACCGGGCGCGAGAAGGACATGGTGATCGTCAACGGGGCCAACTACCCGGTCTCCGACGCCGAGGCCGTGATCGAGCAGGTACCCGGGGTGCGGCCCGCCTGCGCCGCGGTCTGCGGAATCCACGACGAGGAGGCGGGCACCGACGCGGTGCTGGTGTTCTTCGTCCCCGCCGAGGAGGCCGCCGGCGACCTGGACGGCGCCGTCGCCGCCGTGCGCACCGCGCTCGCCCGCGAACTGGCGCTGCGCCCGGCGGCGGTGGTGCCCGTCAGCGCCGAGGAGTTCCCGCGCACCGCCAGCGGGAAGATCCAGCGCGGGCAGCTCGCCGAGCAGTACCTCGCCGGACGCTTCGCCGACCGGCAGTACGACCGGCAGCACGGCCGGGGACCGGAAACCGCCGAAGGCCCGCAGCAGGCCGGCCCCGGCCGGGTCCTGGAACGCGTCTGGGAGACGCTCGGCCCGGCCCGCGACACCGAGCCCGGCCGGGGCCCGGTCCTGCTGCTCGCCAGGCCCGGCAGCGCACTGCCCGCCGCACTCGCCGCCCTGCTGCCGGCCGGCGAGCTGCACACCGTCACCCTCCCCGGCACCGAAGCCGGCTTCGAGCCGGAACTCGCCCGCCTCGCCGCCCTCGGCCCCGACCCCCGGGTGATCTGTGCCTGGGAAGCCGAGTCCGGGCCCGAGCCCGACCCCGCCGCGCGCTCCGTCCGGCTGCTGGACACCCTCGCGGCCCTCGCCCGGACCCTGCCCGCCGCCGAGGTCACCGTGCTCACCCGGGGAGCGCTCGGCGTCCACGCCGAGGACCCCGTCGACCCGGGCAGCGCCGCACTCGCCGGCCTGGTGCGCACCGCGGCGGCCGAGGGCACGGTCGGCGCGATCCGGCTGGTCGACCTGGCGCCCGCGGCCGACGCCGAGGAAGCGGCCCGGTCCGCGCTGGCCGGCCACCCGGCCGACCTGGTGGCCGTCCGGGACGCCGTCGCCCACACCCCACGGCTACGGCTGGCCGACCTCCCCGACACCCGGTCGGTGCCGCCGCAGGCGCTGCGGCCCGGCGGCCGCTGCCTGCTCGCGGGCGGGCTCGGCGGAATCGGCCGGCACGTCGCCGAGTACCTGCTCGCCGCGCTCGGCGCGCGGCTGCTGATCACCGGCCGCACCCCCGAGGACCGGCTCGCCGCAGAACCGGCCGCCGTCCTGGCCGACCTGCGGACCCTCGGCGAGGTGCGCTACGCGGCCGCCGACATCGGCGACCCGGAGGCCCTCGGCCGGGCCGTCACCGAGGCCGAGGCCGACTGGGGCCGCCCGCTGGACCTGGTGGTGCACACCGCCGGCGCGTCCGTCACCCCGCAGTGGCAGGACCTGTCCGGCCACGAGCTGCGCCGGGAGAACCCGCAGTGGCTGCGCGGGATGCTGCACGCGAAACTGGCCGGCGGCGCCGCCCTGGAACAACTGCTCGCCACCCGACCGGACACCGGTGTGGTGCTGTTCTCCTCGGTCAACGGACTGCTCGGCGGCAGCACCTACGGGGCCTACTCGGCCGCCAGCGCGGCCCTGGACGGCTACGCCCACCGCTGGGCGTCCGACGGCCGGTACGTCCGCTGCCTGGCCTGGAGCATGTGGGCGGAGACCGGCATGAACGCGGGCAGCCCGCTGGTCGCCGCCGCCGAGCGGCGCGGACTGCTGACCGTCGATCCGTCCGACGGGCTGGCCCTGCTGCTTGGCGCGCTCAACCAGCCGCTGCCGTACCTGGTGCTCGGGGTCGATCCGGCCAACGCGCACCTGAAGGCGCAGCTGGCGGACGACCAGTTCGCGGGCAGCAGCACGGTGGTCGCCGTGGTGCCGGAGGCCACGGCCGAGCCGGCCGAGGTCCGGCGAGCGGTGGCGGCGGCGCTGGCCGGTCACGGCCGGCTGGTGCAGGTACTGGTGACACCGCGGATCGCCCGGGACGCCGCCGGCGCACCCGACCCCGCGCAGATCCTGGCCGGGCGGGACGGCGACCGGGCCGCCGCCCGCTACAGCGAACCCGAGGGCGAGACCGAGCAGGCCGTGGCCCGGGCCTTCGCCACCCACCTCGGCCACCGCCGGGTCGGCCGGGAGGACTCGCTGTTCACGCTCGGCGGCGACTCCATCCAGGTGCTCCAGGTCGCCGGCAGCCTGAGCGACCGCTTCGGCCACGAGCTGCCGGTGCCGCTGCTGTACCGGAACCCGACGGTGCGCGAACTCGCGGCGGCGATCGACGCGGCCGGTCGCGGCTGACCGTCCCTGGGCCCGCGCCACCCTGCGCGGGCCCCGAGACGGCGGCGGGTACCGAGACGACGGCTGGCGCCGATGCGGCGGCGGGCGTCGGCAGGACGGCTGGCGCCGATATGACGGCGGGCTCCGGCAGGGCGGCGGGCCCCGGCGCGGCGGCTGGTGCCGTCGTGAGGGCGGGTGCCGAGACGACGGCTGGCGCCGAGACGACGGCCGGCTCCGGCAGGACGGCGGGCCCCGGCACGGCGGCGGGTGCCGACGTGAGGGCGGGTGCCGATATGACGGCGGGTGCCGACGATACGACGGTGGGCCTCGGCAGGACGGCTGGCGTCGATGTGAGGGCGGGTGCCGATATGACGGCGGGCCCCGGCATGAGGGCGGACCCCGGCACGAGGTGGGTGCCGACATGAGGGCGGGCCCCGGTATGGCGGCGGGTGCTGACATGACGGCGGGCCCGGTACGCGGCGGGTGCCGATGGGCGAGGCCTCGGCAGGACGGCTGGCGCCGACGTGAGGGCGGGTGCCGGTATGGCGGTGGGCCCCGGCATGAGGGCGGACCATGGCACGAGGTGGGTGCCGATATGAGGGCGGGCCCCGGTATGGCGGCGGGTGCTGACATGACGGCGGGCCCGGTGTGCGGTGGGTGCCGATGGGTGGGCCCCGGTGCGGCGGCGGGCGCCAGCACGACTGCGGGCCGGGGCGGTGATCCGTCCCGGCCCGCAGTCGGGTTCGTCAGCCCAGCGCCGCGACCGCGTTCAGCACCTCGGCTGCCACCTCGTTCCGGTGATCGGTCAGGAAGAAGTGCCCGCCCGGCCGGACCGACAGCTCGAAGCGGTTCTCGGTCATCGCCCCCCAGCCCCGCATGTCCGCCGGCGTGACCTCGGGATCGCGGGATCCGCACCAGGCCCGCACCGGGCAGGAGAGTGCCGGGCCCGGGCTGTATCGGTAGCCCTCGATCATCGCGAAGTCGGCCCGCATCATCGGGATCAGCACATCCAGCAGCTCCTCATGGGCCAGCACCTCGTCCGGCGCGGCACCGTACTCCCGCAGCATCTCGACGAACTCGCCGCGGGGGAGCGTGGAGACCGGTGAGAGCGGACGCGTCAGCACGGGCGACGGCCGTCCACTGACCGTCAGGAACTCCGCCGGGCGGCCCAGCCGCTCCAACCTGCGGGCCACCTCGAAGGCGGTGATCGCCCCCATGCTGTGGCCGAGCAGCAGGATCCGGTTGCCCGAGCCGGCGATCAGCGCCGCCACCTCCTCGGCCATCGCGGTGATGCTCTCCGCGCCCGGCTCGGACATCCGCGCGCCCCGCCCGGGCGGCTGCACCGGGACGAGCTCGACCACGTCACCGGCGAAGGCGGCCGCCCACGAGGCGTAGTAGGCGGCGGTGCCGCCGGCGAACGGGAAGCAGAAGAGGCTGAACTCGGCCCGGGCCGAGCGGAAGCGGTCGTCGAACCAGGACCCGGCCCGCGCCCGGGCGGGGGAAGCCGTCACGTGCCCGCCCCCGCCAGCTTCCGGTCGGTCAGGCCGGCCCGCGGGGTCAGCCGGACCGGCATGTTCTTGTAGCCCGCCACGAAGTTCGACGCCAGGTGCCGGACCTCGCCGGCCGGCTCCACCGCCTCCACCAGCTCCAGCAGCTCGTCCAGCAGCAGCTGAAGGCCCAGGGTGGCCAGGCCCGAGCCGATGCAGTAGTGCGGCCCCACCCCGAAGGCCAGGTGCTTGTTGTTCTGGCGGGTCCCGTCGAACTCGTACGGCCGCTCGAAGACCCGCTCGTCCCGGTTGGCCGAACCCAGCCAGACGCTGACCGGCTCGCCCGCGCGCACGGTCTTCCCGTGCAGTTCCACGTCCCGGACGGCGTAGCGCATGAAGTGGCTGGCCGGGGACGCCCAGCGCAGCGCCTCCTGGAGCAGCGGCCGGCGCAGCTCCGGGTCCGCGCGGGCCGCCCGGTACTGCTCCGGGTGGTGCGCCATCATCCGCACCATCGTCGCGGCCACGTGCGGGGTGGTGACGTTGGCGCCGAGCAGCAGGGCGTAGCAGTTGAGGATCAGCTGGCGCTCGGTCAGCTGTTCGCCGTCCACGTCCATCGCGCGCAGCACGCCGATCACGTCCGTCGCCTCCGTGCCGCCGGCGGCGCGGCTGCGCACCTCGGTCCGGAAGAAGTCGAACAGCTCGTGGTGGGCCAGGCGCAGCGTCGTTTTCGCGTCGCCGACCGCGTAGTCGGGATCGTCGTAGGCCACGGTCATCGTGGTCAGCTCGGACATCCGCCGCCAGTGCTCGCTGGGCAGGCCCATCAGCGTCCCGGTGAAGGCCATCGGGAACAGCAGTGCCGCCTGGGCGATGTCGAAGACCTCACCGTCCAGGGCCGGCCGCAGCAGGTCCCGGACGATGCGGCGCAGCGCGCCCTCCTGGGCCGCGATCGCCCGCGGGGTGAGCGCCCGGTTCACCGGCTCGCGCAGCTGGCGGTGCCGGGGCGGGTCGGTGTCCGGCATCATCTCGTCCGACGCGAAGTCGGGCATGCTCAGATCGACGATGCACAGCATGGTGCCGCGCCGCGAGGAGAAGGACTCGTGCTCGCGCAGCACCCGGGAGACGTCCTCGTACCGGGTCAGCACCCAGAACGGCTCGCGCCCGTCGGCGGGGTCGCAGTAGTACGCGGGGTCGCTCTCGCGCAGCTGCGCCCAGAGCGCGTGCGGGTCGGCGGTGGCGTACCAGGCCGAGTCCAGGAGGTCGGCGTCCTTGAAGTCCACCGGTGCGAACGGCGGCCGGGTGATCCGCATGTCAGGCTCCTTGGTCGGGTCGCGCGAGCAGGGCGTCCACCTCACGGGCGAGGTCGGCCACGGCGGTCGCCCGGTACAGGACCCGGGGCGGCAGCCGGATCCCGAGCTCGGCGTCGATGGCGTCGAGCAGTTCCATCGCCGTCAGCGAATTGCCGCCCAGGACGAAGAAGTCGTCGTCGCCGGACACCCGGTCGACGTCCAGCACCTGCCCGTACAGCCGGGCTATCCGTGCGCTGGTTCCCTCCGGCATTGCTCCCCCTTCAAATGTGCGGTTGTCTCGGAGTGCGGTTGTCTCAGGACGGGCGGTTGTCGAGGACCCGAAGGGCGGCCCGGCGGACCGCCTCGGCGCTGACGCCGGCCTCGGCGAGGGCGTCCCGGTGGCTGCGGACCACCCGGCCCACCGGCCCGCGCACGGCGACCCGCAGGTGCGGTGCCGGGCAGTGGGCCCCGAGCACCTCGGCGACCGCGTCGCCGAGCCCGCCGTGCGGGCGGTGCTCCTCGATGGTCACCAGCCCGCCGGTGGTGCGGGCGGCGTCCGTCACGGCGGCCTCGTCCAGCGGGTCGAGGGTGTGGATCTGCACCACCCGGCAGTCCACCCGGTCGGCCTGCAGCGCGCTCGCCGCCTCCTGCGCCAGCAGGACCGGCAGCGGGCCGGCCGCGAGCAGCGTCACGTCCGTGCCGGGCCGCAGCGTCACCGCCCGGCCCAGCTCGAAAGCGGGCGGCCCGGCGTGCACCGGCGCGGTCGCGGAGCGGCCGAGGCGGAGATAGGACGGGCCGGGCAGGCCGTGCAGCGCGCCGACGGCCGGGCCGATCTCGGCGGCGTCGGCGGGCACCACGATGGTCAGGTCCATCAGTGCCCGCGCCACCGCGAGGTCCTCCAGGCCGTAGTGGGTGGTGCCGAAGTGGGTGGCCGACAGGCCCGCATGGGTCGCCACCACCCGGACCGGCAGGCCGTTGCCGACGATGTCCAGCTTCAGTTGCTCGGCCGCGCGCAGGGTGGCGAAGCACGCCATGGTGTGCACGTAGGGCCGCAGGCCGCGGGCCGCCAGACCGGCGGCGATGCCGAACATGTTGGCCTCGGCGATGCCGATGTTGAGGTAGCGCTCCGGGAACCGGGCGCCGAAGGAGTTCTCCAGGCCGCCGGTGTCGGAGTCCAGGCACACGATCCGCTCGTCCTCGGCGGCCAGGGAGAGCAGCGCCTCCCGGTACGCCTCCCGGGGAGCGCGGGTGTCGGCCGGGCTGCTCATGCGGGCCTCCGGGCGTCCAGCGCGGCCAGCGCGCGCTTCAGCAGCTCCGGCCGGAGCGTGACGTAGTGGCTCGACGTGCGGCCTTGGAGGAAGGGCACGCCCTTGCCCTTGACGGTCCGGGCGAGCACTATCACCGGGCGGTCGGCCGGCGTGGTCAGGGCGGTCCGCAGGGTGTCCAGGTCGTGGCCGTCCACCGGCCGCACCTCCCAGCCGAAGGCCTCGAAGCGGGCGTCCAGCGGCTCCAGCCCGACGGTGTCCTCGGTGTCGCCGGTCAGCTGGAGGCCGTTGCGGTCCACCACCGCGACCAGGCCGGGCGGGCGGCGGTGTCCGGCGTACATCGCCGCCTCCCACACCGAGCCCTCCTGGAGTTCACCGTCGCCGAGCAGCACGTACACCCGGCCGTCGCCGCCGGTGAGCTGCTCGGCCAGGGCCAGCCCGATGCCCAGGCTCAGCCCGTGCCCGAGCGAGCCGGTCGGGAACTCCACGCCCGGCAGGCCGCGCGGCGGGTGCCCGAACAGCCGGCTGCCGGGGGTGGCGTAGTGGGCCAGTTCGGCCCGGTCGATCCGGCCGGTGGCGGCCAGCGCGGCGTACAGGGCGGGCGCGGCGTGGCCCTTGCCGAGCACGAAGGCGTCCCGCTCGCCGAGCACCTCGCCGTACAGCACGGCCAGCACGTCGGCGCAGGACAGGCTTCCGCCCAGGTGCGCCCCCTGCGGGCCGGCCGCCATTTCGACGATGTCGCGGCGCAGTTGACGGGCCAGTTCCGCCGCGGCGTTCACCGGGCCTCCCCGGCCAGCGCCCGGCGCCAGTCGTCCGAGGGCTGGGCGCGGACCATGTCACGGATCACCGGCAGGTGCTCCCAGACCTTCTCGAAGCCGCGCGCGTAGGCCTGGAGCACCGGCCCGGCGGCCGGGTTGAGCTGGCGGCGCTGCAAGCAGAGGGTGCCGTCCACGGTGGCGCCGGCCACCGGGAAGCGCTCGGCGATCTCGTCCACGCTCAGCCCGGCCGGCCGGAAGGCCGGGTGGGCCGGAAGCGGCGCGACCTGGTACTGCGACAGCGGCACGCCCTCGGCGCGCAGCGCCCGGTGCAGCACCCGCCGGACGGCGGCGGGCGCGACGCCGGGCAGGCCGAGCTCCGCCGGGACCAGACGCAGCCGCAGGATGTGCCAGGCGTGGGTCCGGTCGGCCGGCACCACCGGCACCCGCAGGCCCGGCAGTTCGGCCAGCCGGCCCAGGAACGCGCCGACCACCCGGTCGCGTTCCTTGGTCTGCTCCGGCAGCCGCTCCAGCTGGCAGCGGGTGAACGCGGCCTGCACCGGGCCGAGCCGGGCGTTGCCGCCGGGCCCGTGGGCGATGTAGCTGCGGGTGCGCACCGGCGGACGCTCGCCGAAGTTCCGCAGGGCCAGTGCGGCCCGGTGCACCTCGTCCGAGTCGGTGGTGATCAGGCCGCCCTCGCCGCAGGTGGGCAGGTTCTTGCTGGGGTGCAGGCTGAAGCAGCCGGCCAGGCCGAGCGCTCCGGCCGCCCGGCCGCGGTAGCTCGCGCCGTGTGCCTGGGCGGCGTCCTCGACGACCGCCAGGCCGGGTGCGGCGGAGCGCAGCGCGTCCAGGTCGGCCGGAAGGCCGTGCAGGTGGACGGGGAGCAGGGCCGTGGTGCGTGCGGTGAGTGCCTCCGGCACCCGGGTCGGGTCGAGGGTGTAGGTGTCGGGGTCGATGTCGGCGAAGACCGGTTCGGCGCCGCACTGGCGGACGGCGTGCGCGGTGGCGTTCATGGTCAGGGCCGGCACCACCACCCGGTCGCCGGGGCGGACGCCGGCCGCGGCCAGCGCGACCTGCAGCGCCGCGGTGCCCGAGCCCACCGCGACGCAGTGCGCCACGCCCGCGTACTCGGCCCACTCGCGTTCCAGGGCCACGATCTCGGGCTCGCCCGCGGCGGTCGCGGTGAGCCGGCCACTGCGCAGCACCCGCAGCACGGCCGCCTCCTCCGCCTCCGTGACGACCGGCCAGTCGGTGGCGGCGGGGTCGGTGGAGCCGGCGGGTACGGCGGGGGTCCCGCCCAGCATCGCGAGGCGGCTCATCGCGCCTCCTGGACGACGCTCTCCAGCCGTTGCAGGCTCTGCTCCCAGTGCACCAGCAGCTTCCTTCCCTGGTCGATGACGTGTGTGGTGCTCGGTCCGGCGCCGAGCGCCGCGTGGGCGGCGCTGACGCGCAGTCCGGTCCAGCTGTGGGCGACCAGGTCCACCCAGCGGGCGGCCTCGGCCAGGTCGGGCCGCTCCAGCCGGGCGGCGGCGTCGGCCAGGAAGGTGGCGTGCAGCGCGGCCTCCGCCTGGGCGGGCCAGCCGAGCACGTAGTACTCCTGGAGCGCGGACGGCCCGAACTCCGCCGCGCGCTTGGGCAGTTCGTTCAGCATCCGGTCGAGGGCCGCCGGGCCGGAGCGGTCGCCGGGGGCCCGCATGGCGGCCAGGTTCTCCCGCAGCGTGTGCTCCACCCATGCTTCGGTGAGCTCGGGTTGGGGGCCGGTGGGGCGCACCTCCAGCCAGCGCAGCGCCGGGGAGCTGCCCGCGAAGAACGGGTCGCTCTCGTCGTCCACGGCCAGGGCCTGCCGGGCCAGTTCGAGGACCGCCCGGGGCAGCTCGCCACGGTAGGCGGGCGGCATCGGGTCGGCGATCCGGTAGACCTCGCGCCGCGGGTCGTAGCCGGTGACCACCAGCAGGTGGGCGGCGTGCACGTCGTGGTACGCGGGCCGGAACGGCAGGTGGTAGTTGTTCACCGCGACGATCGGCAGGATGCCGTCGGCCAGCGCGTCCAGCACCGCCCGGTGCGCGGACGCGGCGTCGGCGGGCCGGTGCCAGCGGAGCTCGACCGGGTGGTAGAGGCAGAACTGCTCGCCGAGCCGTTCGCCGGCCGGATGGTAGTACTCGACCGACTCGACCGGCCCGGTGGGCGCGGTGAAACGCCAGCCGGAGGCCAGTGCGCGGACGGGGTCCCAGCCGGCCGACATCAGGACGTAGCCGATGTCCATCTGCAGGCAGCTGCACAGATCGTCGTACCAGGGGACCAGGGAACCCGGCGCGGGCGCGCTCACCGGACGGTCTCCACGGTGAGGGCGAACAGGTGCAGCGCCGGGTTGGCGGGCAGCCGCAGGGCGCGCAGCGGTGCGCGCCGGGTCACCGGGACCCGCAGTGCCCACAGCTGGCCGCCCAGGTTGCCCTGGCGGTGATGCGGATAGTGCATCGCGCCGGAGCGGGCCGCCAGCTGTTCGCCGAAGCGGGGGCGGGCGGGCCAGAAGTCGGAGACCCGGATCCACTCCGGGTCCACCGCCCCGCCGGCGTAGTGGACGTGCGCGATCTCCTCGCAGCGGCGTTCGGCGGTGGCGAGCAGGTGCAGCCAGTCCGCGGTGACCTCCGGGAGCGGCAGCAGCTGCCCCTCGCAGCGGACGTTGTCCGCTCCGGCCGGGGAGCGCCGGGGGGCGGTGAAAGGAACCCCGCCCACCGTGAATCGTTCAGCGGGGACGGTTTCCGCGGGCAAGCTGTTCCCCCAAATGTTCAGCCGGCCGTTGTGCAAAGTCTGCTCGTCGGTGAGGGCCGTATTGTTGAGAAGCGGTCCCAGGTCGACGGCCGTCATGCTGTGGGTTCGGATGGTTTCGTCCGGCAGAATTTGGCTCACTGCTTGACTCTCGTCGATTCAAGTGGAGTATCCGGCGTGCCATGGCGCTGAGCCCGGATGCTAGACGAGCCGGTCCGTGCGGCGCAAGGCTTGCCACGTGCTGGGGAGAGCCTTGACTGACTGTGGATCAGATGCTCTACTGGCGCAGTCCGTTGCACTGCACATGATCGTCAAATCACGTTTCGTTGCCGGGTGTTGGGGAACGGGACAGTTGGGGGAAGCGATATGGCCGAGTTGCTGGACAAGTGCCCGGAGTGCAGTTCCCCGGTCACTGTCGAAGACGGCGTTATGGTCGCCGAAATCATTGATTGTGCGGATTGTTCGACCGCCCTCGAGGTGGTATCCGCGAACCCCCTGATTCTTGCGCTCGCCCCGGAAATCGAAGAGGACTGGGGCGAGTAGGCAGGCCCTTCGTTCGTAAGCAGGCGTTCATTCAGGGGGGCCAGTTTGCGGTCAACGGATCCGCTCGTACTGATTGCCACGAGAATTCGCATCGAGGAACGTCAGCTGGTCGAGGCGCTGCGGCGGAGATCGATTCCGTACCTGCACGTCGACGACCGCACCCTGGTCTACCGGATCGGCGAGCCGCCGCCCGCGTGGCGGGTGGTGCTCAACCGGGCCCTGTCCGCCACCCGCAGGCTGGAGGCCAGCCGGTATTGCGAGACGGCGGGAATCCCGGTGGTCAACTCCACCGCCACCCTCGACCTGTGCGACAACAAGATCGCCTGTACCAGCGCGCTGCACCTCGCGGGCGTCGAGGTGCCGGCCACCGCGGTCGCACTCGATCCGGCGGCGGGCGCCCTCGCGGTCGAGCAGGTCGGCCTGCCCGCCGTGGTGAAGCCCGTGGTCGGCTCCTGGGGCCGGGGGATCGCCCGGGTCGACGGGCCGGACGCGGTCGATGCCGTCTTCACGCTGCGCGAGCAGCTGAGCTCGCCGGTCCAGAAGCTCGGCTACGCGCAGGAGTTCGTCCACGGCCGGGACCTGCGGGTGCTGGTCGTCGGCGGGCAGGCGGTCGCGGCGATCGAGCGCACCGGCGAGCACTGGGTGCGCAACACCGCCAGGGGCGCGCGGGCCACCGCGTGCCCGCTCGACCCCGAACTGGCCGCACTCGCCGAACGCGCCGCCAAGGCCGTGGGCGGCGGCATCCTCGGGGTGGACCTGCTGGAGACCCGGGCCGGCCGCAGGCTGGTGGTCGAGGTCAACGGCGGCGTCGAGTTCCACGGCCTGGCCGAGGCCCACCCCGGCCTCTCCATCGCCGACCTGATGATCGACTACGTGTTGGACAGGAACCCATGAAGGTGTCGGTCATCGGCGCCGCCGGCTACGTCGGCGGCGAGCTGGTACGTCTGGCCCTCGGCCACCCCGAGCTGGAGCTGGTGCAGGCGACGTCCCGTCGGCACGCCGGAAGCCCGCTCGGCGTCGTCCACCCCAACCTCCGTCACCACCGCACCCTGCGGTTCACCGAGCCCGACCGGCTGGAACCCGTCGACGTGCTGTTCACCGCCCTGCCCAAGGGCGAGAGCAGCAAGCTCGCCGCCCGGCTCGCCGACCTCGCGCCCACCCTGGTCGACCTCGGCCAGGACCACCGCGAACCGGACGGCACCGAGGGCGGCGGCTACGTCACCGGGCTGCCCGAGCTGTACCGCGCCGAACTGGCCGGCGCGACCCGGATCGCCGTCCCCGGCTGCATGGCCACGGCGGCCGCCCTCGCCCTCAAGCCACTGGCGGAGGCCGGCCTGGTGGCGGGCGACGTGGTGGTGGACGCCCGGACCGGCTCCAGCGGCGCGGGCGCGACCCCCAGCGAGGCGAGCCACCACCCGGAACGCCAGCACGCCCTGCGGGTCTACAAGGCCACCGGGCACCGGCACGAGAAGGAGATCGCCCGGCTCTGCCGCACCCGGGTCCGGATGACGGTCACCGCCCTGCCGCTGGTCCGCGGCGTCCAGGTGATCCTGCACGTCCGGCCACCGCGGCCGGTCACCCGGGCGGAGATCTGGGAGACCTACCGCCACCGGTACGACGAGGAGCCCTTCGTCCGGCTGATCGCCCGCCGCACCGGAGTCCACCGGCTGCCCGATCCGCAGTTCCTGACCGGCAGCAACTTCACCGACATCGGCTTCGACGTCGATCCCGACGGCCGGCGCGTGGTGGTCGTCGCGGCGCTCGACAACCTGGTGAAGGGCGCCGCGGGCGGAGCCGTGCAGAGCCTGAACGCCGCCGCCGGACTCGCCGAGACGACCGGGGTGGACTTCCCCGGCCTGCACCCGGTGTAACGGAGGGACGCGGACGATGGACGACATCCTGGTGGTGAAACTCGGCGGCGGCCTGCCCGCCGACCCGCTGCTGGACGAGATCGCCGAGCTGACCGCCGCCGCCACCCCGGTCGTCGTGGTGCACGGCGGCGGCGGCGAGGTGGACCGGCTGGCGGGCCAGCTCGGCCGGCCGGTGCGCACCCTCCTCTCGCCGGACGGCACCCGCAGCAGGCGCACCGACGAGGACGCGCTCGACGTGCTGGCCATGGCGCTGCTCGGCCGGGTCAAGCCCGCCCTGGTGCAGGGCCTGCGCTCGCGCGGGGTGCTGGCGGCCGGCCTGTCCGGCGCCGACGGCGGCCTGCTCACCGCCGAACGGCGGCCGGCGGTCCGCAGCGTCGAGAACGGCCGCACCCTGCTGGTCCGCGACGACCGCTCGGGCCGGATCACCGGCGCGCGCCCGGCCGTCCTGCGCGCCCTGCTCGGCGAGGGCATCGTGCCGGTGGTGTCCCCGCCGGCCGCCGACCCGAGCGGCCGACTGCTCAACGTGGACTCCGACCAGGCCGCCGCCGCGCTCGCGGGCGCGCTCGGCGCGGCCGCCCTGGTCCTGCTCACCGGCGTGCCCGGCGTGCTGCGCGACCCGGCCGACCCGGCCAGCGTGATCCCCGAGATCGACTGCGCGGCGCCCACCCTGGCCGAGGCCGGCGGCCGGATGCGGCACAAGGTGCGCGCCGCGGCCAGGGCCAGGCAGGCGGGCGTTCGGCGGGTGGTGATCGCCGCCGCGGCCGTACCTGGCCCGGTCGGCGCGGCCCTGCGCGGGAGCGGCACGGTCTTCACCACCCCGTCCGACCCGGAACGGAGACCGGCATGACCGCGCCCACCGACCAGCTCGTGGCGCTGCTGCGGGGCATGCTGTCGATCCCCTCGGTCTCCGGGCAGGAGGGCCGGCTCGCCGCCTTCCTCGCCGAACAGATGGCACGCCTGGGCATGGACACCCGGATCGACGCGGTGGGCAACGTGCACGGCGCGGCCGGCCCCCGCGACGCGCCGACCGTCCTGCTGCTCGGCCACATCGACACCGTCCCCGGCACCGTGCCGGTCTGCCGGGTCGGAGACCTGCTGTACGGCCGCGGCGCGGTCGACGCCAAGGGCCCGATGGCGGCCATGATCGCCGCGGCCGCCCGCGCCAGGACGGTCCGGGCCGTGGTGGTCGGCGCGGTCGGCGAGGAGGTGGCCGGCTCCCGGGGGGCCCGGCACGTGCTGCGCACCCTGCCCCGGCCCGACGCCGTGGTGATCGGCGAGCCGAGCGGCTGGGACGGGATCTGCCTGGGCTACAAGGGCCGGGTCGGCATCGAGTACCAGGTCAGCCGCCCGCCGATGCACACGAGCTGCCCCGAACCGACCGCGGTGGAGACCGCAGCCGCCTTCTGCGCCGAGGTCCGGGCCTACCTGCGCACGCAGTCCCGCGCCGCCGACCCGGTGGCCTTCGACGCCGCCACCGCCACCGTGGTCAGCCTGCACGGCGACCTCGGCACCGCCGAGGCCTTCCTGACCTGCCGGGTCCCCACCGGCTTCGACTTCGACGCCTTCGAGGAGCACCTGACGCGGCACAGCGCCGGCGGCCGGTTCCGCTTCGACGAACGGGTGCCCGCCGTCCGCAGACCGGCCAGCGACACCGTCGCCCGGGCGCTGCGGGCCGCGATCAAGGCACACGGCGGCGACCCGGCGCTGAAACTCAAGGCCGGCACCTCGGACATGAACGTCGTCGAGCAGTGGGGCACCCCGATGGTCGCCTACGGCCCCGGCGACGCCCACCTGGACCACACCAGCGACGAGCACATCGCCATCGCCGAACTGTGCCGCTCGGCCGCCGTACTGGACACCGCGCTGGAACGGCTCGGTGCGCTGCTGAAGCGGCCCGGTACCGGCGGCGGGCGCACCCCGGTCGCGCTGGCCACCGGATCGGCCTGAGGAGGAGACAGATGCGGGTTGAAGGACAGGTCGCGGCCATCACGGGCGCGGCCCGCGGACTCGGACGCTCCCACGCGTTCCTGTTCGCCAGGGAGGGGGCCGACCTGCTGCTGGTCGACCGCTGCCGGGAGGACGGGCCCTACCCGCTGGCCGGCCGGCGGGAACTGGAGGAGACCGCCGCCGAATGCCGACGGCTCGGCGCGCGGGTCGTCACCGCCGTCGCCGACGTCCGCGACCAGGCCTCGGTGGACGCCGCGGTCGCCGCCGGACTCGCCGAGTTCGACCGGATCGACATCCTGCTGAACAACGCCGGCCTGCTCGCCCCCGGCGGCGTCCGCTCGCACGAACTCAGCGAGCAGGACTGGAGCCTGGTGGTCGACGTCAACCTGAACGGCACCTGGCGCTGCTGCCGGGCCGTGCTGCCGGTCATGGTGGAACAGGGCGGCGGGTCGATCGTCAACACCGCCTCGGTCGGCGGGCTGGTCGGCTACGAGATGTACTCCAGCTACGTCGCCTCCAAGCACGCCGTGATCGGCCTGACCAAGGCGCTGGCCCTCGAGTACGGCCGGTCGGGCATCCGGGTCAACGCGGTCTGCCCCACCACGGTCGCCGCCGAGGACCGGCTGGACACCCGCTCCACCGCCGCGGTCGCGGCCAGCATGGGCGCCTCGCTCGCCGACTACGAGCGCAGCTCCACCTCCTACCACCCGATCGGCCGGCTGGTGACGGCCGAGGAGGTGTCGGCCGCCTGCCTCTGGCTGGCCGGCCGGGAGTCGGCCGGCACCACCGGCTCCGCCCTGGTCGTCGACGGCGGATTCACCGCCCGCTGACACCGCCCGCTGACACCGCCCGCTGACACCGCCCGACGGCACCCCCCGACGGGCACCCTCAGGCACCCCCATCGGCACAGGAAGGAGAGGCAATGACCGGGCAAGCGGACCAGGCGCGCTCCGGAGACCCGCTGGAGCAACGGCTCGCGGCGCTCGGCCCGGCCCAGCGGGAGCTGGTCCGGAAGATCATGGAGCAGGGCGCGCCACAGGCACCCGAGGGCGTCCGGCGACGGCCCGCGAACCTCACCGAGATACCCGCCTCCTTCGAGCAGGAGCGGCTCTGGTTCATGAACGAGCTGCTCACCCACCGGGAGATCTTCCACGTCCCGATCGCCCTGCGGATCACCGGCGACCTGGACACCGAGGCACTGCGCCGGGCACTGCGCCGGCTGACCGGTCGGCACGAGGCGCTGCGGACGGTCTTCACCGACACCCAGGACGGGCCCCGGCAGATCGTGCTGGACACGATGACGATTGAGCTCCCGGTGGCCGACTGCACCGCCGCGTCGGACCCGCGGGCCGAGGCCCGCCGCCTTGCCGCGCAGGCCGTCACCGAGCCCTTCGACCTGCGGACCGGGCCACTGCTGCGCTGCGCGCTGTACCGGACCGGCCCGGCCGAGCACCTGCTGCTGATCGTTCAGCACCACATCGTCTCCGACTACTGGTCGCTGGGAATCCTGCTGGGCGACCTGGGCGCCTGCTACGCCGCCGAGACGGGCCACCCGGCCGAACTCGAACCGATCGACCTGCACTACCCGGACTTCGCCGACTGGCAGCGCCGGACGATGAACGCCGACGCCCTCGGCGAACTGCTCGACCACTGGCGGACCCGGCTCGCCGACCTGCCCGGCACCCTGGAACTGCCCACCGACCGGCCCCGGCCGCCGATCCGCTCCAGCCAGGGCCGCTTCCACCGGGTGGAGTTCCCGCCGGAGCTGGTCACCGCGATGCGCGCGCTCGCCAAGGAGTGCTCCACCACCCTGCACGTCACCTTCCTGGCGGCGTACTTCGCGCTGCTGGAGCGCCTGACCCGCCGTCAGGACCTGGTCGTCGGCGTGCCGGTGGCCGGCCGCACCCGGCCCGAACTGCAGCGCATGGTCGGCTACTTCCTGAACTGGCTGCCGGTCCGGGTCCGGCTGGACGGCCGGCCCTCGCTGCGCGAGCTGGTGGTCCGCACCCGGGAGGCCTTCACCGCCGCGCTGGCCCACCAGGACCTGCCCTTCGACATGCTGGTGCGCGAGCTGCAGCCGTCCCGGACCCCCGGGGTGACCCCGGTGTTCCAGACCTCCTTCAGCCTGCGCGACTCCGCCCCCACCGTGCCCGCGCTGCCCGGCCTGGAGACGGAGTTCGCGGACCTGGACGGCGGGGCGACGCACTTCGACCTGATGGCCGAGCTGTGGTGCGAGGGCGAGGCGGTGGTCGGCTACTTCCCGTACGACGACGAGCTGTTCGACGAGACCACGGTGGCCGACTTCGTCCGCTGGATGACCCGGCTGCTGGCGGAGGGCACCGCCCGGCCGGACCTGCCGATCGCCGCCGTCCCGCTGGCCGCCGTCCCCGCGCAGGCCGTCGCCGGGCCGGCCGCTGCCGCTCCCCGGGCCGCCACCACCCTGCACGGCGCGTTCCGGGCCCAGGCCGAGCGGCGGCCGGACGCGGTCGCCGTCAGCGACGACCGGGGCTCCCTGAGCTACCGCGAACTCGCCGAGCGGGCCGACCGGTTGGCGCACCGGCTGCGCGGGGAGGGGGTCGGCCCCGGCACGGTGGTCGGCCTGCTGGTGGAGCGCACCACCGACCTGGCGGCGGCCGTGCTCGCCGTGCTCCAGTGCGGCGCGGCCTACCTTCCGATCGACCCGGACAACCCGGCCGAGCGCACCGCCGTCCAGTTCGCCGACTGCGCGGTGACGGTGGCGGTGGTCGCCCCGGCGCTGACCGGCCGCCTCCCGGACCGGCCGGTGCGGGCCGTCCCGCTCGACGCGGACGCCGGGCCGCAGGACACCGGCCCCGTTGCCCCGGTGGACGTGCCGACGCCACCCGAGTCGCCGGCCTACGTGATCTACACCTCCGGATCCACCGGCGTCCCCAAGGGCGTGGTGGTCTCGCACGCCAACGTGCTGGCACTGTTCGACGGCGCCCGCCGGGACTTCGAGCTGGGCGAGGACGACGTCTGGACGATGTTCCACTCGTACGCCTTCGACTTCTCGGTCTGGGAACTGTGGGGCGCGCTGCTGCACGGCGGCCGGCTGGTGGTGGTCCCGTACTGGATCACCAGGGCGCCCGACGCCTTCCTCGACCTGCTGGAGCACGAGCGGGTCACCGTGCTGAGCCAGACCCCGTCCGCGTTCGCCCAGCTGGCCGCCCTGGCCGCCCCCGAGCGGCGCGAACTCGCCCTGCGGTACGTGGTGTTCGGCGGCGAACGGCTCGACCTGGCCACCCTGTCCGGCTGGCTGAACACCTACGGCGACCAGGCGCCGCAGCTGGTCAACATGTACGGCATCACCGAGACCACCGTCCACGTCACCTTCCGCCCGGTGACCGCCGCCGACGCCGGACAGCACGCCTCGCCGATCGGCCGGCCGCTCGCCCACCTCGCCCTGTACCTGCTGGACGAGGAACTCCAGCCGGTGCCGGACGGCATCCCGGGCGAGATCCACGTCGGCGGCGCCGGAGTGGCGTCGTACTACCAGGCCGCGCCGGCGATCACCGCCGCCCGGATGGTCCCCGACCCGTTCACCGCCGAACCCGGCGCCCGGATGTACCGCAGCGGCGACATCGCGGTGCGCCGGCGCGACGGCGAACTGGTGTACCTCGGCCGGGCCGACCAGCAGCACAAGATCCGCGGTCACCGGGTGGAGACCGGCGAGATCCGCAGCGCGCTGCTGGCCCTGGACGGCGTCGCCCAGGGCGCGGTGTTCGTCACCGACGACCGGCTCGGCGGCAAGAGCCTGCTCGCCTGCGTGGTACCGGCCACCGACCCGGACCGCGGCGCCGCCCCCACCCCGACCCAGATCCGCCGCGGACTGCTGCGCACCCTGCCGGAGTGGATGGTCCCGGCGACCGTGCTGCTGGTGGAGGAACTGCCGCTCACCCGCAACGGGAAGCTCGACGAGCGCGCCCTCGCCGCACTCCAGCGCCAGGAGACCCGCCTGCGCGAGCCCTCCGAGCCGCCGCACGGGCCGACCGCCCTGGCCCTGGCCGCGATCTGGGAGGAACTGCTCGGCGTCACCGGCATCGGCGGCGAGGACAACTTCTTCGAACTGGGCGGGCACTCGCTGATGGTGGTTCAGCTGGTGTCCAGGATCCACCGCTCGCTGGGCGTCGTCGTCCCGATGGAGACGCTCTTCCTGCGGCCGGAGCTCCAGGCGATGGCCGACGGCCTCGACGAACTGGAACAGAGCGCCGACACCGGGCTGGCCGTGGCCGGCGAGGACTGGATCGAGGGCCTCTCGGAGGCCGAACTCGACGCCATGCTGGCGGCCCTGGACGACGAGGACCGAGCCTGACCCGACCCGCACGGCCGGCGCCGACCGGCCGTCCATCCAGGCAACACCGAGGGAGCACCGTACGTGGACCGCACCGTACCTGCGGCAGTGGAACAGCACGCCAAGGCAACACCCGACGCCCTCGCGATCGAGCGCGACGGCGAACAACTCAGCTACCGGGAGCTCAACTCCCGGGCCAACCGGGTGGCCCGGGAACTGCTCGGCCGCGGCGCGCGCCGCGGCTCGGTGGTCGGCGTCCACCTCGGCCGCTCCGCGGAGTGGGTGATCGCCGTCCTCGGCGTCCTCAAGGCCGGCGCGGTGTGCATGTCGCTCGACCCGAAGGCCCCCGCCGAGCGGACCGCCCGGGCGATCGCGGCCGCCAGCCCGGTGGCCGTGCTGACCGGCCGGCGCGACGGCGGCACCCCGCCCGAGGGCGCGCCGGTGATCCTGCTCGACACCCTCGCGGCCGGCCCGGAGGACGAGGAGAACCCGGACGTGGAGCTGCGCCCCGAGGACCTCGCCTTCGCCATGCACACCTCGGGCTCCTCCGGACGGGCCAAGATCGTTCTGGCGCAGCACAGCTGGCTCTCCGAAGGGGTCCGGCGCGGCGTCGCCGTCAACCGCACCACCGCGGCGGACCGCGGCTCCTGGCTGGCCCCCGCCGGAGCCGGGATCGCCGTCCACGAGGTCTGCATGCTGCTGTGGGCTGGCGCGAGCATCCACATCTGCGAACCGGACGTGGTCGCCTCCCCGGTGGACCTGCGGGTCTGGCTGCTCGACCACGCGATCACCCAGACCTTCGTCATCACCCCGGTCGGCGAGGCGCTGCAGGCCCTGGAGTGGCCCGCGGACGGCCCGCTGCGCCTGATGACCCTCGGCGGCGACAAGCTCAACAGCTGGGCCCCGCCCGGCCTGCCGTTCGAGGTCGCGGTCTCCTACGGCTCGCTGGAGGCCTTCCAGATCGCCAACTCGCTGCACCCCTGGGAGACCCGTCGCACCCCGGCCACCGCCACCGCCGCGGACCGGGCCGCCCCGCCGCCGGTCGGCGAGCCGCTGCCCGGCGTCGGCGTGCACCTGCTGGAGGAGGACCTCACCCCGGTGGAACCGGGTGCCATCGGCGAGGTCTGGGTCGACTCCCCGTCCCTGTCCCTGGGCTACCTCGGCGACCCGGCGACGACCGCCGACCGGTTCCGGCCGAACCCGTTCGGCGAGCCCGGCAGCCGGCTCTACCGCAGCGGCGACGCGGGCCGGCTGCGCGCCGACGGGATCCTGGAGCACCACGGCCGGATCGACGACGTGGTCAAGATCCGCGGCCACCGGGTGGAGGTGGGCGAGGTCGAGTGGGCGCTGGCCGGACACCCCGCCGTCCGGCAGGTCGCGGTGGTCGGCGCGCGGGAGGAGGCCGGGCCGCTCCAGCTGGTCGCCTGCCTGGTCACCGACGGCAGCGCCGAGCCGCGTGAACTGCGCGCCTGGGCGGTCGAGCGCCTGCAGGACTTCATGGTCCCGGTCGCCTACGTGCTGCTGGACCGCCTGCCGGTCAACACCTCCAACAAGATCGACCGGCTGGCCCTGCCACCGCAGGGCTGGCAGCGCTGGCGCCCGGCGGGCCCGTACCGGGCGCCGGAGGGTGAACACGCCGTCGGGCTCGCCGAACTGTTCACCGAACTCCTCGCGGTCGAGCGGGTCGGCGCGGACGACGACTTCTTCGAGCTGGGCGGCGACTCCCTGCTCGCGGCCCGGCTGCAGACGCGGATCGGCGAGCGCTTCGGCGTCCGGCTCGGCCTGGAGGACCTGATGGGCGGGGCCACCCCGGCCGAGCTGGCCGAGCAGGTGGCGCGCGCCGCCGCGGCCGGCGCCGGGATCGAGCAGCTGGCGCCCATCACCCCGCGAACCAGCCACTGAAAAGAAATAATCGACGGATTTTCCGCCCCGCATCGAATAGTGGTGCGGTACGATTCTGCGAGCCGGGAGGCGAAATGACCGACGACGGTCGCCACTACCACGTTGTCATCAATGCGGAAGAGCAGTACTCGATCTGGCAGACCGATCGACCGATTCCCGCAGGATGGTCCGAAGCCGGCTTCAGTGGCTCCAAGGAAGCCTGCCTGGCGCACATCGCAGAGGTGTGGACGGACATGCGGCCGCTCAGCCTGCGGAATCGGCTCGGGATCGCATAGCAGCGCTCAGAACACACGACGTGAGCTCCACCGAAAGCTAGCGGAGGACATGTGAACGGGCAGCACGGGCAGGAATTCGAGGAAGCCATCGCCATTGTCGGGATGAGTTGCCGGTTCGCGCCGGATCTCGACAATCCGGAGAAACTCTGGAAATACCTCGTCGATGGCAGCAGCGCGATAAGCGAAATGCCCGACAAGCGCTGGGACCCGTACGCGGCACAGAGCCCGGACGCGACCGCGATCCTCCGCCGCACCACGCGGAAGGGCATGTACCTCGACGACATCGAGGGGTTCGACGCCGAGTTCTTCAGAATCACCCCGCGGGAGGCCGAGTTCCTCGACCCGCAGCAGCGCATCCTGCTCGAACTCGCCTGGGAGGCACTGGAGAACGCCGGCGTCCCCCCGCTCGGCCTGCGCGGCAGCGGCGCCGGCGTCTACATGTCGGCCAACTCCAACGACTACGGCCGACGGCTGCTGGAGGACCTCCCCCGATCAGGGGCGTGGGCCGTCAACGGCACCACCTTCTACGGGATGGCCAACCGCATCTCGTACTTCCTCGACGTCAACGGCCCGAGCATGGCGGTCGACACCGCCTGCGCCGGCTCGCTGACCGCCCTCCACCTGGCCTGCCAGGCGCTGCGCTCCGGCGAGACCCCGGTGGCCATCGCCGGCGGCATCAACATCATCGCCACCCCGGCGCTCAACGTCGCGCTCGACGCGGCCGGAGCGACCTCCCCCGACGGCCGCAGCAAGGCCTTCGACAAGGCCGCCGACGGGTACGGCCGCGGCGAGGGCGCGGGCGTGGTGGTCCTCAAGCGGCTCGCCGACGCCCAGCGCGACGGCGACCCGATCCGCGCCCTGATCATCGGCACCGGCGTGTTCCAGGACGGCCGCTCCGACGGCATGATGGCCCCCAGCGGCAAGGCCCAGGAGCACATGCTGCGGGAGGTCTACCGGCGCTCCGGCATCGACCCCGCCACGGTCGGCTACCTGGAGGCCCACGGCACCGGCACCCAGGCCGGCGACCGCGCCGAAGTCCAGGCCCTGGCCGCCGTGTTCGGGCAGGCGCGCGACACCGAGGACCCCTGCCTGCTCGGCACCCTCAAGCCCAACATCGGCCACGTCGAGGCCGCCTCCGGCATCGCCGGCACCATCAAGGCCGTCCTGGCCATGGAACACGGCGAACTGCCGCGCAGCGTCCACAACGAGCCCAACCCCGACCTCGAACTCGACCGCTCCGGGCTCCGCCTGGTCGCCGAGACCACCCCGTGGCCGGCCGGCCCCGAGCCCCGCCGGGCCGGCGTCTCCAGCTACGGCGTCGGCGGCACCATCTCCCACCTCATCCTGCAGGAGGCGCCCGCGCCGCAGAGCGCCCCCGCCGCACCGGCCCTGCCGGTCCACCGGGCCGAGGAGGAGCCCCGGCTCTTCCCGCTCTCGGCGATGTCGGAGGCCGGCCTGAAGGCGCTGGCCGGAGCGAGCGCCGCCTGGCTGCGCGCCAACCCCACCGCGAACCTGGACTCGATCGCCCACACGCTCACCCACCGCCGCTCCCACCTCGACTCCCGGGCCGCGCTGCTGGCCGACTCCGCCGCCGAACTGGCCGGCCGCCTCGACCTGCTGGCCGCCGGCGAGCGCGCCCCCGAACTGGTCACCGGCCGGGCCCAGCCCTCCGCCGACCCCGGCGTGGTCTGGGTGTTCTCCGGGCACGGCGCGCAGTGGACCGGCATGGGCCGCGAACTGCTCGGCACCGACCGGGAGTTCGCCGCCGTCATCGACGAGCTCGGGCCGGTCTTCCAGGAGGAGCTGGGCTGGACACCGCGCGAGGTGATCCGCGAGGGCGGCCCCTGGACCGTCACCGTCGTCCAGGCCATGACCTTCGCCATGCAGGCCGCCCTCGCGGCCAGTTGGCGCGCCCGCGGGGTCACCCCGGCCGCGGTGATCGGACACTCCGTCGGCGAGATCGCCGCCTCGGTCGCGGCCGGCGCCCTCGACCTGGTCGACGCCGCCCGGTTCGCCTGCCGCCGCGCCGCCGCCCTGGAGCGGGTCGCCGGACTCGGCGGCATGGCCATGGTCGGCGAGCCGCTGGCCGCCGTCGAGGAGCGGCTGAACGGCTGGAACGGCCTGACGGCGGCGATCTCGGCCAGCCCGCGCTCCACCGTGGTCTCCGGCGACGCCGCCGAGATCGACCGGCTGGTCACCGAGTGGACCGAAGCCGGACTCCAGGTGCGCCGGGTCGACACCGACGTGGCCTTCCACAGCCCGCACGTGGACGCCGTCCTGGCCGAGGTCGCCGAGGCCGCCGGCCGGCTCACCGCGCGCGAGCCGCACACCGTCCTGTACAGCAGCGCACTGCCCGACCCGCGCGCCACCGACCTGCGCGAGGGCGGCTACTGGTCGGCCAACCTGCGCGAGCCCGTCCGGTTCGCCCAGGCCGTCCAGGCCGCGATCGAGGACGGACGCCGGCTGTTCCTGGAGATCTCCTCCCACCCGGTGGTCGCCCAGTCGGTCACCGAGACCGCCGAACACCTCGGCGCGGACGACACCGTCGTGGTGAGCACCCTGCGGCGGGACCGGCCGGAGACCGCCACCCTGCTCCGCAACCTCGCCGAACTCCACTGCCACGGCGCGGAGATCGCCTGGCCGGCCGGCCCCGGCAGCCTGCTGCCGATGCCCGCCACCCAGTGGCAGCACCGCCCCTACTGGATCTTCCCGGAGACCTCCGCGGAGAGCCACGGCCGCGGCCACGACCCGGACAGCCACACCCTGCTCGGCGGCCGGATGACCGTCGCCGGCGCGCCCGCCCAGCAGGTCTGGCAGACCCACCTGGACATGGACAGCCGCCCCTACGCGCAGAGCCACAAGGTGGTCGGCGTGGAGACCGTCCCCGCCTCCGTGGTGCTCAACAGCTTCGTCGCGGCGGCCGCGCAGGGCGACACCCTGCCGGGCCTGAAGGACATCGTCTTCCGCACCCCGCTGGCCGCGCTGCCGCCCCGCGTGGTGCAGGTCGTCCTGGACCGCAACCAGATCCGGCTGGCCAGCTGCGTCCAGCGCGACCCCGCCGAGCTCGTGGCCGGCCAGGAAATGGACTGGCTGACCCACACCACCGCCACCATCGACCACGAGGTGCAGGTCGGCGCGGTACAGATGGAGGACCCGCAGGACATCCGGGAGCGCTGCACCGAGGAGTGGACCTGGCACCGGGTCGACACCATGTTCCGCAAGATGGGTGTGGACGGCTACACCTTCCCCTGGGTGGTCACCGAGCTGCGCCGCAACGCCACCGAACAGTTCGCCACGATGATCATCGACCACGAGCCCAAGCTGCACCCGAGCAGCTGGACCGCGGTGATCGACGGCGCGCTGACCGTGAGCGGCGTGCTGGTCACCCACGAGGGCACCACCACCCTGCGCACCTCCTCGCACATCGAGGCGCTCGCCTTCCGCGGCGCCCCGCCCGGACGCATCACCGTCCACACCACCCGCTCCGCGGACTCCCCGGAGACCAGCGTGGACGCGCTGATCGCGGACGAGAACGGCGACGTGGTCTGCGAGCTCAAGGGTCTGCGCTACACCATCGTCCAGGACCGCCCCGGCGGCATCATGGCCCCGCGCGAGCTGGTGCACGAGATCGACTGGCGCGCGGTGGAACCCGAGGAGAACCACCGGATCCGGCAGCTGCTGCTGCTCGGCGACGACACCGTGACCCGAGCCCTGGCCCGGGACCTGGCCGACTCCGGGGTGCGCTGCGTGCAGCTGGGCTCGCCGGCCGACCTGGCCGACGCCGCGCTGGACGAGCCCGGAGCCCTGCTGGTGGCCCCGCCCCGGCAGCAGGACGGGGAGTCGCCCGAGGAGGCCGCCGAGCGCTCCGCCTGGACCCTGATCGAGACCGTCCAGGCGCTCAGCCGCCGGCTCGCCGACCGGCCCGTCCCGGACGCCGAGTCCCCGCTCAAGCTGTGGTGCCTCACCCAGGGCGTCCGGGAGGCCGAGCAGGAGAACGCACTCGCCCATGCCCCGCTGTGGGGAGTCTCCCGGATCACCGCCGGCGAGCGCCCCGACCTCTGGGGCGGCGTGATCGACGTCTCCGGCGAGCTGGCCGCCTTCGACGGCGACACCTCGGACCGGGTGCTGCGAGTGCTCTCGGCCTTCGCCGGCGCGGAGGACGTCATCTCGGTGACCAAGGACAGCACCTCGGTCGCCCGGCTGACCCAGATCGACCGCGCGGCCGGCTCCGGAAGCGTCCAGTGCCACCCCGACGGCACCTACCTGATCACCGGCGGCGTCGGCGCACTCGGCCTGGAGGTGGCCCGCTCCCTGGTGGAACGCGGCGCCCGCCGACTCGTCCTGGTCAGCCGCCGCGGACTGCCGCCGCGCTCCCAGTGGGCCGAGGTCGAGGACGGCGCCGTCCGCGGCCAGATCGACGCCGTCCAGGCCCTGGAGGCGCTCGGCGCGACCGTCCGGGTGCTGGCACTGGACATCGCGGACGCCGACAAGGTGGCCGCGGCGCTCGACCCGTCCGCGCTCGACCTGCCGCCGATCCGCGGCGTGGTGCACGCCGCGGGCGTGGTCAACGACGCCCTGGTCGACCACGTCGACCGGGACGGCCTGCGGCACGCCATGGCCCCCAAGATGCTCGGAGCCATGGTGCTGCACCGGATGTTCCCGCCCGGGACGCTGGACTTCTTCGTGCTCTTCTCCTCCTGCGGTCAGCTGGCCCGGCTCACCGGCCAGGCCAGCTACGCGGCCGGCAACTCCTTCCTGGACGGGCTCGCCGCCCACCGCTCCACGGGCGGACACACCGAGACCACCAGCCTCGCCTGGACGTCCTGGCGCGGCGCGGGCATGGCCGAGACCACCGCCGGGACCACCACGATCGAGGCCGAGTCCCGCGGACTGGGCAGCATCTCGATCACCGAGGCGTTCCGCGCCTGGTCCTTCGCCGACCGCTTCAACAGCCCGTACTACGCGATCATGCGGGTGCTGCCGGAGCGCAAGCTGCCGGTGTTCAGCGAGCTCACCAGCGTCACCGAGGAGGAGGGCGGCGCGCTGCCCGGCGTGACCGACTGGGCGGCCCTGGAACCGGAGGAACTGCGGGCCAAGGCCACCGAAGAGGTCAACGAGCAGGTGGCGGCCGAACTCAACCTGCCGCCCGAGCAGATCGACCCCAACCGCCCGCTGCTCGACCTCGGCGTCGACTCGGTGCTGACCGTCGGCCTGCGGGTGCGGCTCAACCGGCGCTTCGGCGTCGACCTGCCGCCCACCGTGCTGTGGAGCAACCCGACGGTCAACGCCCTGGCCGAGTCCCTGGTCCAGGAACTCACCCGGCGCACCGCCGAGGAGCAGGCGCAAGCCGCCGACGCGGCCGACGCGGCTGATTCGGCGGCGGACAACGCAACGACGGAGCTCGTGGAGGACTGATGACGCAGGCGCGACAGGATCTCATCGCCCGGCTGGTCGGCGAGTTCGACTGGCACGACCCCGAGTACACCCCCGACGTGGCGGAGGACGTCAACCGCGGCATCAGGGAACGCTCGGGCGTGACCTACACGCCGTCCCACGGCGGGCTGTGGATCCTGTCGCGCCACGCCGACGTCCGGGCGGCGCTGAAGGACCACGAGACCTTCAGCTCCGGATCCGGGGTCTTCCACCCCCGGGCGGCCGGCATGCCGATGTTCTCCCCGATCGAATTCGACCCGCCCGAACACGGCGAGCTGCGCCGCCTGATGGCGCCTCCGCTGCACAACGAGGAGGTGCGCCGGCTGGAGAAGCCGGTGCGCGCGCTTGCCGCCGACCTGATCGACCCGATCGTCCGGCGCGGCCACGGCGACTTCGTGGCCGAGCTGGCCCACCCCTTCGCCATCGGCGTGCTGGCGCTCGCCATCGGCCTGTCCGACCGGGCCCAGTCCCGCGTGCGGGAACTGACCAGCAACCTGTGGCAGCACCTGTCCAAGGACAGCGACGCCGACGACTTCTGGCCGCAGTTCCAGGCCCTGCTGACCGAGGAGGTGGAGGCCGCCCGGGCCAACCCCGGCGACCACTACCTCTCCCGGCTGGCCGCCACCGAGATCGACGGGGAACCGATCTCCGACGAGCGGCTGCACTCGATCATCGTGTCGCTGTGCATCGCCGGCCACCAGACCACCCTCAACACCCTCAGCCGGATGCTCTGGTACCTGGCCGGCCACCCCGAACTCCAGGCCAGGCTGCGCGCCGAGCCCGAGCTGCTGCCGGTCGTCGGCGACGAGACCATGCGCCGCTGGTGCCCGACCGACCGCTTCACCCGGGTCACCACCCGGGAGGTGGTGGTCGACGGCACCGTCATCCCGGCCGGCGCCCGGGTGGTGCTGCTGCTGGACGCGGCCAACCGCGACCCGGCGAAGTTCCCCGACCCGGAGGAGTTCTCGCTCGAACGCGGCACCTCCCACCAGCACCTCAGCTTCGGCTTCGGCATCCACCACTGCCTCGGCGCGAGCCTGGCCCGGCTGGAGTTCCGCACGGTGCTGGGCGAACTCGCCCGGCACCCCGTGTACCACCTCACCGAAGAACCCCACCGGCGCTTCGAGAACGGCCGGCACATCGTGTTCGACGCGGTCAAGGTCCGGTTCGAGGACCCGGCCGCGCAGGACCCGGCAGCGGAAGGAACGGACCGATGACCGCATCCGGTCACCCGACGGACGGGGCGGACGGCCCCGACGGCCTGCCGACGGACGGGGCGGGCGGCCTGGACGGGCTGCTCGGCATCGCCAACGGCATGTGGGCGGCCCAGACACTCACCGCCGCCCTGGACCTCGGCGTGTTCAGCGCCCTCGCCGCCACCGACGGCCTCACCGCCGCCGAGGCGGCCGGGCTGCTCGGCATTCCGGCCCGCCCCGCGGAGGTCCTGCTCACCGCCTGCGCCGCGCTGGGCCTGCTGACCGGCGCGGACGGCCGGTACCGCAACACCGCGGCGGCGGGGCAGTACCTGGTCCGCGGCGGGCCGGACTACCTCGGCGACTACATCACCATGCTCCGCGACCACACCACCCCCGGCTGGCTGCGGGTCACCGAGGCACTCCGCTCGGACACCCCCAGCCGCTGGAAGCCGGAGCAGCAGGACCGGATCTTCGACGCGGAGAACCGCACCACCGCCTTCTGGGACGGCCTCTACCCGCTGTCCGTCCTCACCGGCCGGGCCCTGGCCGCGGCGGTCGACCTCGGCGGCTCGACCCGGCTGCTGGACGTCGGCGGCGGGGGCGGGGGCTTCGACATCGAGTTCTGCCGCCGCCACCCGCAGCTCCGGGCCACCGTGTACGACCTGCCGTTCGTCTGCGCGTACGCCGAGAAGCGGATCGCCGCGGCCGGGCTCGCCGAGCGGATCGGCACCCACCCCGGCGACTTCTTCGAGGAACCGGAGCTGCCCGGGGGCCACGACGCGATCCTGCTCTCGCTGATCCTGCACGACTGGGACGAGCCCCGGAACCGTGCGCTGCTCGCCAAGTGCCACCGGGCACTGCCGGCCGGCGGCCTGCTGGTGATCAGCGAACTGCTGGTGGACGACGCGAAGACCGGGCCGCTGGACGCCGCGCTGATGAGCATGAACATGGTGGTGGGCACCTGGGGCCGCAACTACACGGCCGCCGAGTACGGCGAGTGGCTGCGCGACGCCGGGTTCAGCGACATCCGGACGGTTCCGTTCACCGCGCCCGGGGCGAACGGCGCGGTGATCGCCCGGAAGGCCTGAGGCCGCACCGGAAGGCGCGAAGGGGACGCCCGGAAGGCGTGAAGCCGCACCGGGCCCCTGGCGGAATCCGGCAAGGTTCCCCCGTACGGGTCAACGGGGTCCGTGCGCCGGCCGGCCGGTGGTGCAGCATGAGTGGGTCGTGGTCCGGGCGCCTGGCGCCCGGGCCGTTCCCGAGCACCCTGGACACACCATGGCCCACACCGTGCAGATGACCATCGACTGCGAAGACCCGGCGAGCCTGGCCGAGTTCTGGGCCCTCGCGCTGGACTACGTGGTGCAGCCGCCGCCGCCCGGGTTCGACAGCTGGGAGCAGCTCGCCCGGAGGATCGGGATCCCCGAGGACCGCTGGGACGCGTTGGCCGCCGTGGTCGACCCCGCCGGGGTCGGCCCGCGCGTGCTCTTCCAGAAGGTGCCCGAGCGCAAGACCCTGAAGAACCGTGCGCACCTCGACATTCAGGTGAGCGCCCCCGAGGGCCACCGGTCCGAGGCGGGCCAGGCCCGGCTGACCGACCATGTCGCCCGGCTGGTCGATGCCGGGGCCAAGGTGGTCCGCGAGGTGGACGAGCCGGCCGGCTTCTGCGTGGTCATGCAGGACCCCGAGGGCAACGAGTTCTGCGTGGCCTGAACCTGCGCCTCGCACCGGCCCGGGCGTCAGGTCACCACCGCCCGCTGTCCGTCCAGGTAGGGCCGGTGCGCACGCCCGGCGACGATCTCCCGCAGGGTGGTCATGGCGTGCAGCACCTCGGTGTGGGACACGTAGAGGGCGTTGACGCCGAAACGGAGCAGGTCGGGGGCCCGCATGTCGGCGATCACCTCGCGGGCGGCCAGGGCCTGGACCAGGGGATAGGCCTCGGGGTGGCGCAGGGCGACCTGGCTGCCGCGCCGGTCCGCCTCGCGCGGCGTGGCGGGGGTGAACCCGTGCGCGGTGAGCAGGACGTCGGCACAGTCGAGCAGGAAGCCGGTCAGGGAGAGGCTCTTGGCGCGCAGCTGGGCCGGATCGACGCCGTCGAAGACGGTGAGGGCGGCTTCCAGCGCGAGCAGGGAGAGCATCGGCGGGGTGCCGATCCGGGCGCGGGCGATGCCCTCGGCGGGCCGGTACTCCTCGGTGGGGTCGAACGGGTCGGCGTGGCCGTTCCAGCCGGTCAGCGGGTGGTCGAAGCCGGCCTGGTGCCGGTGGGCCACGTAGAGGAAGGCCGGGGCGCCGGGGCCGCCGCACAGGTACTTGTAGCCGCAGCCCACGGCCAGGTCGGCGCCGAGCGCGTCCAGGTCGAGGGGGAGCGCTCCGGCGGCGTGGCACAGGTCCCACACCGTCAGCGCGCCCGCGTCGTGGGCGGCCCGGGTGACGGTCGCCGGGTCGGTCAGCCGGCCGGTGCGGTAGTCCACCGGAGCGCCGAGCACGGCGGCCACCCGCCCGCCCTCCCGGGACAGCAGGTCCGTCAGCGCGTCGGCCGGCACGGCACGCAGCCGCAGGCCGTGCAGCCGGGCGACGGAGGCGGCGAGGTAGCGGTCGGTGGGGAAGTGGTCCTGGTCCACGACCAGCAGCGGCCGGCCGGGGCGGAGCCGGACCGCCGCGCTCAGCGCGTTGAACAACTGCACGCTGGTGGAGTCGCCGACCACCACCTGCCCCGGGGCCGCGCCGATCAGCCGTCCGACCGCGTCGCCGACCCGCAGCGGGGCCTGCCACCAGGCGGCGTCGTTCCAGGAGCGGATCAGACCGGTGCCCCACTGCCGGTGCACCACGTCCGCCAGCACCGGCGGGACGGCCGCGGGCAGGGCGCCGAGCGAGTTCCCGTCCAGGTAGACGACGCCCGGCGGGAGCAGGAAGCGCTCGCGCAGGCCGGACAGCGGGTCGGCGGCATCCAGCGCGGCGGCCCGGGCGGCGAGGTGTTCGACGGCGCCGGTCATGCCGTGCCCCCGGCGCTCCCGGCGGCCTGCTCGGGGGCGAACTCCGCTGCCAGCCGGTGCAGTTGCTCCGCGACCGCGCGGGCACCCGGCGCGCCGGACTCGATCAGGGTGTAGTGGCCGGTGTCCGGCAGCACGACGACCTCCAGGTCCCGGTGGACGGCGGCGTAGTCGGTGAACTGGCCCAGCGGCACTTCCTCGTCCACCGCGCCGTGCAGCAGGACGGTGCGCACCCCGGTGGTGCCCGGCCCGCGCAGCAGGGTGACCGGGTCCACCAGCGCCAGCCGCTCGGGTGCGGCTTCCGGGCCGCCGAGCAGTTGCAGGGCCGCGTCCTCGCTGAGCCGGTCACGGATGGTGGCCCGGAGGTCGGTGATCGGGGCCAGCGCGAGGATCGCGGTCGGCGATGTGGTGCTGTGCCAGGGGGAGTCGGCCGGCAGCAGGGCGCGGGCCCCGGCCCACAGGGCCAGGTGCCCGCCCGAGCAGTGCCCGGCGAGGACGTACGGGCGCCCGGCCGGGAGGGTGTCCACGATCCGTGCGATGTCGTCGAAGGTCTCGGGGTATCCGCCCGCGCCGCCGGAGCGGCGGAAGCCCGGCAGCAGGGTGGTCAGCCCCTGCCGCGCCAGGTAGGCGGCGAACGGCGTCAGGTGCATCCGGTCGTAACGCCAGTAGCCGCCGTGCAGCAGGATCACCAGGGGCGCGTTCTCGTCCGTGCCCTCGGCCGGCCACAGGTCGTAGACCTGGTGCGGGTGGTCGCCGTAACGGCCGTGGACCGGGGCCAGGACCGGCCTGAGGCCGAGGACCCGCCGCTCCTCCTCGGCGGCGAAGGCGGAGATCGTCCTGCCGGTCGTGGTGGTGGTCGGGTCAGACATGGCTGCGCACCGCCCACAGCTCGGGGAAGGGCCGGCGCGCCGCGCGCCGCTCCAGCCAGTCCATCCCGGAGGTGCCGGCGCTGCCCGGCCTGGCGCCCATCGCGCGCCGCACCACCAGCAGGTGGTCGGCGCGCCAGCGCTGCACCAACTCGGCTATGTCGGTGAGCAGTTCACCCAGCAGCAGCAGCGGGTCGTGCTGCGGTCCGCGGTAGATCCGCAGCCACACCCCGACGACGTCCTCGTCTGGCTCGTAGGCCTGAGTGACGTCCCGTCGGAGCACGGCCTGCGGCACCTCGTGGCCCTGGTAGTGCAGGAAGCGCAGCACCTCGTCCCAGAGCGTGGGGGTGTGCAGGTGCTCGGCCAGCTCGGCGTGCTCCACCGGGTCGCCGCGGTGGGCGTCCAGGATCGCTCCGGACTTCTCGCCGAGCAGGAACTCCATCATCCGGTAGCGGGCGGACTGGGCGCCCGAGGCCTGGCCGAACGCGGCCCGGAAGCCGTTGAAGCGCACCGGAGTCAGCGCGGCCAGCGGAGTCCAGGAGGCGTTGAGCGACAGGTGGGCACGGCGGCTGCGCTCCAGCGCGTCCAGCGCCGCCGGCAGATCCTGCTTGGCGAACGCGTCGCAGGCCGTGCGCCACTCGTGCACGATCAGCTTGAACCACAGTTCCATCACCTGGGTGGTGATCAGGAAACCCATTTCCTCGGGCGCATCGGTGAGCGGCTGCTGGAGCGAGCCGAGCACCGACGCGTGCACGTAGTCCTCGTACGGTGAGGTCCCGGCGAAGACGGCCAGCTCGGCGGCGTCCCCGGCGACGGGCGTTTGGTCGATCATCTCTTGGGGCTCCAGGGTGTCAGAGGCCGAGGTGGACGCCGCCGGTCGCGTCGATCCACTGGCCGGTGATCCAGCGGGCGTCGTCGCCGGCCAGGAAGGCCACCACGTCGGCGATGTCGGCGGGTGTGCCGAGCCGGTTGAAGACCGAGTGCGCGGCGAGGGCGCCGCGGATCTGCGGGTCGGCGAGGGTCGGATTGATCGCCGTGTCGGTGAAGCCGGGCGCGACGGTGTTGACGGTGATGCCGCGCGGGCCCAGCTGCACGGCCAGGGCCGGGGTGAGGACGTCCAGTGCGGCCTTGGTCATCGAGTAGGCGGCGATCGCGGGGTAGGCGATCCGGGTGGCGCCCGAGGAGACGGTGACGATCCGGCCGCCGTCGCGCAGCCGGGGCAGGGCGCGCTGGAGGATGAAGAACGGCGCGCGGGTGTTGACGGCGAAGACCCGGTCGTAGTCCTCCTCGGTGACGTCCGCGATGAGCCTGGGCAGCGTGATGCCCGCGTTGTTCACCACGATGTCCACACCGGCCGAAGCGCCGAGCGCCTCCAGACCCCGGTCGAAGCCGTCCCAGACGGACTCGGCGTCGCCCGGTACGCCGAGCTCGGCGCACAGGGCGAAGGCCCGGCCGCCGTCCGCCGCGATCTGCTCGACGGTGTCCTTCGCGGCCTGCTCGTCGTGGCCGTAGTGCACGGCCACCAGCGCGCCCTCGGCGGCCAGCCGCAGCGAGATCGCCCGGCCGATGCCGCGGCTGCCGCCGGTCACCAGCGCGGTTCGGCCGGCGAGCCTGGTCGAGGTCATGAAGGTTCCTTCCTGCGCCGGCCCAGCCGGGGACGGCGGTCGGGACGCCCGAGGTCTCAGGCGTCGAAGTCGAGTGCGATCGCATCCGTCTGCGGACGGGCACGGCAGGTGAGCGTGTAGCCGGCCGCCACCTCGTCCCGGCCGAGCACGTGCTGGCTGTCCAGCACCGCCGAGCCGGAGACCACCCGGGCACGGCAGCTGCCGCACAGCCCGACCCGGCAGGAGTACGGTGCGTCCGGCCGGGCCCGCAGGACCGCGTCCAGCAGCGTGCGGTCGCCGGGCAGCATCGGGGCGTCGGAGGTGTGGCCGCCGAGCCGCGCGGTGACCCGGACGCTGCGGCCGACCGGCGCTGCCGCGGCCGCGGCGGGCGTCCCCTCGGGCGAGAAGAGTTCCAGGCGGATCTGTTGTTCGTCCGCGCCGGCCTCGGCGAGCGCGGTGCGGGCCGAGGTCACCAGCCCCGACGGCCCGCACAGGTAGAAGGCGGTGGCCGCGTCGAACTCGGTGCCCGGCGCGGACAGCAGACGCCGCAGCCGTGCGCCGTCGAGCCGACCGGAGAGCAGGTCCGCCTCCCGGCGCTCCCGGGAGAGGACCTGGAGCAGAGTGAACCGGCCCAGGTACGCGTCCTTCAGGTCGGCCAGTTCGTCGGCCAGCAGCAGCGAGCCGGCGCCGCGGGCGGCGTACAGCAGGGAGACGCGGCAGTGCGGGTCCTCGCGCAGCGCCGCCGCGGCCATCGCCAGCAGCGGGGCGATGCCGGTGCCGCCGGCCAGCATCACGTGGTGCGTGACCGGTGCGCCGGCCAGCCGGAAGGCGCCGGTCGGCGGGGAAACCCGCAGACGCTCTCCCACCGCCAGCCGGGTCGTCGCGTACGCCCCGAAGCCGTCCGGACCGGAGCGCTTGACGATCAGCCGCAGCCGGTCGGGGTCGAACGGCGGCGGGCAGACCGAGTAGCAGCGGCGCAGCTCGCGCCCGCCCTGCTGGTGGCGGACCACCAGGTGCTGCCCGGCACGGTGGGACAGGACCCCGGCCAGCCGGTCCGGCACCGCGAGGGTGATCGCCACGGTGTCCTCGGCGAGGTGCTCCAGCCTGCTCACCGTCAGTGCGTGCCAACCGTGCGGCCCGGCGGGCCGGTCGGTCTCGTCGATCGTGCTCAGCATCTCGCCTCACCCCGCCCTGAACTGCGCGAACGTCTCGCGGCAGGCCGTGCACAGCAGGATCGCCTGGCAACGGGTGGCCCCGAACGGGCTCTGCGGCCGGGTGGCCGACGAGCCGCAGTGCGGGCAGGGCGGCCCGAGCGCCACCGTCACCAGCTGCTCCCCGCCGGGGCGCCCCGGCGGGGCGATCCCGTGCTCGGCGAGCCGGCGCCGGCCCCGCTCGCTGATCCGGTCGGTGCTCCAGGCCGGGACCAGCACCCGGCGCACCCGGCCCGCCGGGTGGCCGGCCTCGGCGAGCGCGCCGTGCACCGCCCGCTCGATGACCTCCATCGCCGGGCAGCCCAGGAAGGTCGGGACGAGCTCCACCTCCGCCGTGCCGTCCGCGCCGATCCGGACCTCGTGCACCATGCCCAGGTCGCCGAGGGTCACCATGGGAAGCTCCGGATCGGGCAACTCCTCGACGGCGCGGCGGAGTTCGGCCAGCGGCTGATCGGCCTGACGCTGTTCGGCCGGACGCTGTTCGGCCTGACGCGGGTGCGGCGACCCGGCGGCCGGACCGCCCGCCCGGGCCGGTTCCGGGCCGTTCACCAGGTGCCTCCCGGGTACTGGCGGTGGACCGACTGGAGCTCGGCCAGCAGCAGCCCGAACTCCTCCGAGTGGCGCCCCTCCCGGCCGCCGTCGGCCGACCAGGACGGCTCGGGCACCCGCAGGCCGGCCCGGGCCACCACCTCGGCAACCTCGTGCCGCCAGCGCTCGCGCACCGTGCCCGGGGCGGGGACCAGGCCCGCCGCGTCCAGCCGCGCCACCGCCCCGTCCGCCTCGAACAGCTCGGCGGCGTAGGGCCACATCACCTCCAGGCCGTCCTGCATCCGGCGGCGGCTCTCGGCCGTTCCGAGGCCCAGCCGGACCGTCCAGCCGTCGGCGTGCGACTGGTGGTAGCCCATTTCCGTCGCCGCACGCCCGGCGAAGGCGGCCAGCTCGGGGACGGCGCAGCTCGCCAACTCGGCGTAGTACGAGCGCGCGTAGTGCGTGTAGAGCAGCTGCCGGGCCACGGTGACGGCGAAGTCGCCGTTCGGAAGCTCGGTGAGCAGCGTGTTGCGGAACTCGCGTCCGTCGCGCAGGTACGCCAGGTCGTCCTCGCTGCGGCCGGTGCCGTCCAGGCGGCCGCTCATGGTCAGCAGCACCCGGGCGTGGCCGAGCAGGTCCAGGGCGAGGTTGGACAGCGCCAGATCCTCCTCGATGCTCGGTGCCCGGGTGATCCAGGCGCACAGCCGCTGGGCCAGGATCAGCGCGTCGTCGCCGAGGCCGAGGACGCTGCGGGCCAGGTCGTGCTCCTGGGCGGCCGTCGTCGTCGCGGCGGCGGCATCGGCCGTCGTGTCAGTGGTCATCGCCCGCTCCCTCCGTGGACTCGGACGACTCGGACGACTTGGACGCTCCGGGACCGCCCAGCGGCGCGTAGTCGCCGGGGTAGCGGTACGGCTTGTCCGCCGCGCCGGAGAAGTACGGGTCCTTCTCCTGCGGCGAGACCGCGTGCACCTGGTCCGAGCGGACCACCCACAGGGACTGCGGCTCGCCGCGGCGGGCGAACAGGTCGCGCGCGGTGGCCAGGGCCAGCTCGTGGTCCGCCGCGCGGACCGAGCCGACGTGCTGGTGGGCCAGTCCGCGCCGGTCGCGCAGGAACACCTCCCAGGACGCCGTCCCACTGCCGTTCCCGCCGGTCATGACGCCACCTCCGCCGTCTCGTCGCTGCCGCGCCCGGCGTACGCCTCGGCGGCCTCCCGCACCCAGGCGCCGTCCTGGTGGGCGGCCCTCCGGTGCGCGAGGCGCTGCCGCGCGCAGTGGGTGCCGTTCGCCAGCGCCTGCCGGTAGCAGGGCCAGTCGACGGGAGTGAAGTCGTAGTGGCCGCGCTCCGGGTTCCAGCGGATCGCCGGGTCCGGCAGGGTCAGGCCCAGGCTCTCGGCCTGCGGCGCGGCCAGGTCCACGAAGCGCTGGCGCAGCTCGTCGTTGGTGTGCTGCTTGATGCCCCAGGCGATCGCCCGCCGGGAAACCGCCGAACCGACCGCCGTGCCCGCGCCGCCCGCCTCGGTGTCCGGCGGGCCGAACATCAGCGCGACCGCGGGCAGCCACCAGCGGTTCACCGCGTCCTGGGCCATCCGGTGCTGCTCCGGGGTGCCCCCGCTCAGCGCCAGCAACTGGTCGTAGCCCTGCCGCACATGGAATGCCTCCTCCTGGCAGACCCGGCGCATCGCCCGGGCGTAGGGGCCGTAGGAGGTACGGGTCAGCGGCACCTGGTTGACCACCGCGGCGCCGTCCGTGAGCCAGGCGATGGCGCCGGTGTCGGCCCAGGTCAGCGCCGGGTGGTCGAAGGTCGCCGCGTAGTGCTGCTGGCCGCGGTGCAGCGCGTCCAGCAGGTCGGCGCGGTCCACACCCAGGGTCTCGACCGCCGAATACAGGTACATGCCGTGCCCGGCCTCGTCCTGCACCTTGGCCAGCAGGCCCGCCTTGCGGTACAGGGACGGCGCGCGGGTCAGCCAGGCGCCCTCCGGCTGCATGCCGATGATCTCCGAGTGCGCGTGCTGGGCGATCTGCCGGATCAGCATCCGCCGGTAGCCGTCGGGCAGCCAGTCGCGCGGCTCGACGGTCTCGCCGGCCGCCACCAGCGCCTCGAACTGCGCGAGCAACTCCTCGTCGTTCTGCGGAAGTTGACCGATCTGTTGACCGATCTGTGCGCTCTGCCCGGAGGCCGGCGCGGGTCGCGTCGGCGGATGCCCGCCGGTCCTGTTGGCCACTCCCTCAACTCCCCTGCCGGTCCGGGGCGCCGCGCACCGTCGCGATCGGCGCCTCCGAAACAGAAAGAGGCACCGATCGGCGCGGGCTATCCCCGGCGCCGCGGATCCACGACGTGACGAAGGTCACGCACCGGGCGGGGAGTGCCGCACGCGCGGAGCCCCTCCTTCCAGAGACGAGGGCAGTGCCGGGCGCCGCCGCTCGCCTCGGCCGCGCGAGGACCGGCGAGCGGCGCGGCGGACCGGCCCACGGCGAAGTGCACACGCCCAGGAAGCGAACGAGCGCACAGCGAAAGGAACACCATGAGCCTGATCAGGTCGATGCTGGTGGAACTGACCGGCACCTCGGAGTACACCGACGCGATCGGCGATGACGCCGACCTCGCCGCCAGCGGCATCGACAGCGGGGACCTGGTGCGCCTGGTCCTGCTCATCGAGCAGCGCACCGGCGTGGAGGTCACCGCCGAGGACATGGAGAAGCTCGCCACGATCGGCGACTACGAGCGCTTCGTCGAGGAGCGGAGCGCCGCCCTGCAGTCCGGCGGCGCGTGATGTGGCTCAGCCAGCTGACGGACCGCAACCGGCAGTGCTTCCCCGACCGGGTGGCGCTGGTGGACGAGCGCCGCTCGATCACCTGGGCCGAGTTCCACGAGCGCACCGTCCGCCTCGCGAAAGGACTGGCGGCCCTCGGCATCGCCCCCGGCGACCGGGTCGTGGTGCTCTCGCTGGACCGCATCGAGGTACTGGAGACCTACTTCGCGCTGGCCCGGCTCGGTGCGCTTTTCGTGCCGCTCAACCACAGCCTCACGGTGCCCGAGGTCGCCGAGATCACGGAGCGGGTCGAGCCGGCCGCCCTGATCGGCGAGACGGCGCTGCTGGAACGCTTCGCGGAGCTCGCGGTGCCGAGGCGGATCGCCCTGGACGAGCCGGCCTTCGCGGAACTCGGCTCGGACGCCGAGCAGTTCGAGTTGCCGCAGGTCGCGGACACCGACCCCGCCGCGATCCTGCACACCTCGGCCACCACCGGGCGGGCCAAGGGCGTCGTGGTGGACCAGCAGTCGTTCCGGGCCATCGCGCTCGGCTGGCTGGCCGCCAGCAAGCCGGCCGACGACCTGGTGCTGGTCAACTGCTGCCCGCTCTACCACGGCAGCATGGTGGTCACGCTGACCTACCTGGCCGCCGGGGCCACCGCCGTGCTGATGCCCGGCTTCACCCCGCAGCGCGCGCTGGCCGCGATCGAGACCCACCGGGCCACGCACATCTGGCTGGTCCCGCAGATGCTGCGCTTCATGCTGCAGGCCAAGGCCCTGGAACGCACCGAGCTCGGCACCCTCCGCGAGGTGATGTACGGCGCCGCGCCGATGCCCCCCGAGGTGTACACGGCGGCAGCCGAGCGGCTGGGCTGCGGGTTCCGGCAGGTCTACGGCATGACCGAGGTCGGCGGCCCGTTCGTCACCCTCGGCCCGGAGGAACACCCGGCCCCGGACGCGGTGGGGGACATCATCCCCGCCGGCCGGGTCGTCCCCGGCATGTCCGTGCGCGCGATCGGCACGGACGGGCAGCAGGTGGCGCCGGAGGCGATCGGCGAGATCGTGGTCCGCGGGCCGGGCGTCATGCACGGCTACCTGCACAACCCGGACGCCACCGCCGAGATCACCACGGCGGACGGCTGGACCCGCACCGGCGACCTCGGCCGGATCGACCGGGCCGGCCGCATCCACCTGGTCGACCGCACCAAGGACCTCATCCTGCGGGCCGGGCAGAACGTCTACCCGTCCGAGATCGAGCGGGCCCTGCTGCAGCACCCGGCGGTGCAGGACGCGGCCGTGGTCGGCATGCCCGACGCCGACTACGGCGAGGTCCCGCTGGCCTACGTGGTGGCCGAACCCGGCACCGGCCACGCCGAGCTGCAACGCCACCTGGCCGGGCGGCTGGCGCCGTACAAGCGCCCTGCGCGGATCGAGTTCATCGAGCAGGTGCCGCGCAACCCGGCCGGAAAGATCGTCAAGAAGCTCCTCCGGGGGTGACCGCGGAGCTCACGCGGCGGCGGGTCCTGGACGACCTGCCGCCGCTTCGCGCCGCCCTGGCCACCCACGGCCTGTCCCTGGGCTGGGCCGTCACCGAGGCCGACGAGGCCGGCGGGGACGGCGGGGACGGCGGGGACGGCGGCACCAGGCCTGCGGACCTCACACCCGCCGGTCCGGACGAGGCCCGGGCCGCAGCCGGGATGCCGCCCACCCGGCGCCGCGAGTTCCTGGCCGGCCGGAGCGCCGCGCGGCGGGCACTGCGCGCGGCCGGGGGACCGGACGGCGAGATCGGGCGCGCCGGACGCCGCCCGCTGGCGCCGGCCGGCTGGGCGCTGTCCATCAGCCACTCGGCCGGGATCGCGGTGGCCGTCGCCGCCCCGACCGGCCGGCACGCCGCGGTCGGCTGCGACCTGGAGCTGCGCCCGCTGCCCGCCGCCGCCGCACGCCTGGTGCTGACCGGGCCGGAACGCGCCTGGGCCGGCGAGGCCAGTGCGGCGGACGCGGAGCAGCGGCTGCTGGCCCTGTTCTCCGCGAAGGAGGCCGCCTTCAAACTGCTGTGCGGCGGGTGGCCGGAGACCTTCGGCGCGCTCACCGTGGCCCGCCTGACCGCCGACCCGCCGCCGGCCGGCGCCCGGCCGCGAGCCTTCCGGCTGCGGCCGAAACTGCCGAGCCCGGCGGACACGGCCCGGGCGCAGGGTGCTCCGCCAGGTGCTCCGCCGGGCGTGGTGGTGGTGCGGGCGGGGGCAGTGGGTGGCGGGGTGTTCTGCTGGGCGGTGCTACCTGTCGGCGACCGGTATTGACCAGCCACGCCACGGTGGTTGGCGGGGTCTGACCCGCCGCCGGCCGGTGCCCGGCCGCGAGCCTTCCGGCTACGGCCGGAACTGCCGAGCCCGGCGGACACGGCCCGGGCGCAGTGTGCTCTGCCGGGTGCGGTGGTGGTGCGGGTGGCGGGGTGTTCTGCTGGGCGGTGCTGCCTGTCGGTGACCGGTATTGACCAGCCGCGCCACGGTGCCCGGCCGCGAGCCTGTCGGACGCGGTCGGGCCTGCCGGACCCGGCGGCGGGGGTTCTGCTGGGTGCTGCTGGCTACTGGCGTCCGGCGTTGACCAGCGCTGCCATGTTGCCCGGCGGGATCGCCCCGCCGCCGGCCCGGCGCCCGGCCTCTTGGCTGTGGCTGAGCCTGCCGGGCCCGGCGGACCCGCCCGTCCGCCGTGCTGGTGCGGGTCGGCATCGCGGGTGTTCTGCTGGGCGGTGCTGCCTGTCGGTGACCGGTATTGACCAGCCACGCCATGGTGCCCGGCCGCGAGCCTGTCGGGCGCGGCCGGGCCTGTCGGACCTGGGGACGGGGGGTCTGTTGGGCGGTGCTGGCTACTGGCGTCCGGCGTTGACCAGCACGGCCATGTTGCCCGGCGGGTGCTGGTTGTCGTGGATGAGTTGGTGGGCCAGTCCGACTTCCTCGAAGTCGAAGGTGCGTGACAGGCACGGGTCGATCAGCCCCTGTGCGATCAGCTCGGACACCTCCCGCGCCTCCCGGGCGCTGGCCACGTGCGAGCCCTGCAGGCGCTTTTGACGCATCCACAGGAACCGGAGGTCCACGTCGCCGTTGTAGCCGGTGGTGCCGCCGCAGATGACCACCATGCCGGCGTTGTCGCACATGTACATCGAGGTCGGGATGGTGTCCTGGCCGGAGTGTTCCAGCACGATCCGCGGCGCCCGCCGTTCGCCCAGTACCTCCCAGAACCGGCGGCCGAAGGCTCGGGCTCCCTTGAGCCAGTGGGCCATCGCCTCCTGGTCGGCGGCGTCCGGCAGCCGTCCCCAGTGGTCGAAGTCGCGCCGGTCGATCCAGCCGCGGGCGCCCAGGCGCACGCAGAACTCGCCGCGTTCCGCGCTGGAGACCACCGCCACCGGGATGCCCCCGGCGTGCCGGACCAGCTGGATCGCGATGCTGCCCAGGCCGCCCGCGCCGCCCCAGATCAGCACCGGGTCGCCGGGCCGGACCGTGTGCGGCTGCCAGCCGAACAGCTGGCGGTAGGCCGTGGCCGCCGTCGCGACGTAGCACGCGGCCTCGGCCCAGGACAGCCGCGCGGGCTTGGGGTGCAGCTGGTACTCGTCCACCACCGCGAACTGTGCGAAGGAGCCGTAGTTCTCCTCGTAGCCCCACACCCGCTGGCTGGTGGAGACCGCCGGGTCGGCGCCGAGCCGAATGTCCTCGGCGTGCTCGTCCCAGGTGCTGGCGAGCACCACCACTTCGTCACCGGGCCTGAACTGCCGCACCCCTTCGCCGGTGGCCCACACCACGCCGGAGAGGTCGGAGCCGCCGATGTGGAAGTCCTCGGTGGCGCCCTGCTTCTGCCGTGCCGCGATCACGTCCAGCGGGTAGCCCTGCGCCGCCCAGACGTTGTTGTAGTTGACGCCGGCCGCCATCACCTTCACCAGCACCTGGTTGCGGCCGACCGGCGGCACGTCCACCACCTCGGTGCGGAAGGCGTCCAAGGGGCGGCCGTAGCGCTCCTGGCGGATCAGTGAGGCGTACATGCGACGCGGCGTGTGCCCCAACTCGGGGGCGTCGCCCAGTTCGTAGAGGTCCTTCTCGGCGAAGGGGACCTGGCTCGCTCGGGTCACCGGGAGGCTCCTCGGGTGGTGGTACCGGGGTGGGAGGCGGCGGCCGCGTGTTCGGCGGCGGCCAGGCAGGCGCGGTGGGTGGCGGCGGGCAGCGCCTGCCGCCAGCCGGCCGGTGGTTCGGCGAAGACCGGCCAGAGCGAATGCTCTCCGGCGGCGTTCACCAGTAGCACGTGCGACGCCTCGTCTCCGCGGTCCTCGAACGGACTGCGCACGGATCTCTCCTGTCTCACGGGGCCGTTCGCGACTTCAGCGCGGCGGCCAGCGCCGCGCCGATCTCGGCCATCGGTTCGGGTTCGGTCATGCCGTAGTGGCTGCAGGCGACCGGATGGTCGTGCAGGGTGCCGGTGACGTACGGGCGCCAGGCCTCGGCCTTGCCGGAGGTCAGCGACGGGTCGTCCGCGGCGGGCAGGTCCGCGCTCGCGGTGAAGAAGAGCACGTCGCCGTCGAAGACCTCGGGTGCGAAGCCGGGCGCGATCCTCAGGTTGTTGCGCATCACCTCGGCGATCAGCTCGGCCTCCGCCCCGGTCACCGGCGAAGTCCCGCCGTCGTCCCCGGACAGCCGCGCCAGCACCCCGGCCACGGTCGGCGGCGGTCCGTCGCCGGGCTCCAGGCCCGCCACCCGCAGCAGCAGCGCCGCCACCTGGGACTCGATCTGCTCCTGCGTCCAGGGCAGGCCGTACGGCTGCGGCGCGTCCAGCATCGCCAGCAACTCCACCCGCTCGCCCTGCCGTTGCAGGGCGCAGGCGACGGCGTGCGCCACGAAGCCGCCGTAGGACCAGCCGAGCAGCCGGTACGGGCCGTGCGGCTGTCGCTCGCGCAGCAGCGCCACGTACGCGTCGGTCATCGCCGCGGCGTCGGCGGCCGGCGGCCGCTGCCCGTCCAGCCCGAGGGCCTGGATGCCGAAGACCGGCTGGTCGGCACCGAGGTGGGGCAGCAGCCCGGAGTACCGCCAGGACACGCCCGCCCCCGGGTGCACGCAGAACAGCGGGGTCTGCTCGCCCTCGGCGCGCAGCGGCAGCAGCGGTGCGAAGGACTCGGTGCCGCCGCCGCGCCCAGCGGCCGCGATCAGCCGGGCCACGGTCGGGGCCGACAGCAGCGCGGCGGCCGGCACGTCCAGCACCCTGGCCTCGCGGAGCCGGCCCACCAGCAGCACGCCGCGCATCGAGTCGCCGCCCAGGTCGAAGAAGTTGTCGTCCACGCCGATGCCCTCGACCCCCAGCACCGCCTCCCAGACCTCGGTGACGGCCTGTTCCAGCGGGGTGCGCGGCGGCACCTGCTCGGTGGTCAGGTAGGGGCGCGGGGAGCGCGTCGCGGAGCTCTGGGCAGGGCCGTCCGCCGCCCCGGCCGGGCGGGCCCCGGGGGCGTCGATCCAGTACCGCCGGCGGTCGAACGCGTAGCCGGGCAGCGGGACGGTACGCACCTGCCCGTCCGGGTCCGGATCGGGCAGCGCGGCCACCCCGGCGGCCCACAGCCGCCCGAGCGCGGCCGCCAGCACCTGGCCGTCCGGGCTCTGCGCCTTGGCGTGCCGCATCGTGGTCACCCCCACCGGTGCGGCCTGCTCGCCGAGCGTGGCTCGGGCCAGCTTCAGCAGGGTGTCACCGGGGCCGATCTCGACCAGCACCGGGTTGCCGCGCTCCCACAGCGTCCGGATGCCGTCGGCGAACCGCACGGTCTGCCGGGTGTGGGCTACCCAGTGCTCCACCGAGCCGGCCTGCGCGTCGGTGGCCCAGTCGCCGGTGACGTTGGTGACGTACGGGACGCGCGGTGGGCGCAGCCAGGCCGAGCGCAGGTGCCCGGCCAGCTCGCCGAGCACCGGCTCCAGCACGGCGGAGTGCGCCGCAGCCGGCATCCGCAGCCGGCGGAAGGTCACCCCCGCGTGCGCCAGGCGCCCCTCCAGCTCCGCCACCGCGGCCGCCGGGCCGGCGACCGTGCAGGCGGCCGGGCCGTTGACGGCGGCCAACGAGACCCCCTCGGTCAGCAGCGGCCGCAGCTGCCGCTCGCCCAGCGCCACCCCGACCGTGGCACCGCCGCAGGCGGAGATCAGCCGGATTCGCTCCTGGACCAGCGGCAGCATCTCCTCCAGGGTGAACACCCCGGCCAGGCAGGCGGCCGTGTACTCGCCGAGCGAGTGCCCGATCATCGCGGCCGGGCGCACCCCGTGCCCGGCGAGCTCCGCGGCCAGCGCGTACTGGGTGACCACCAGCGCCAGGAACGCCTCGGCGCCCGCCGGGTCCACCCGCTCGAACAGCGCGGTGCGCAGGTCCCCGCCGAGCCCCGGCCGCAGGATGCGGGCGCACTCGTCCACCGCGTCCCGGTACACCCCGCCGGCCCGGTACAGCTCGGCGCCCATGCCCACGTACTGGGTGCCGCCGCCGGGGAACAGGAACGCCACCGGCCGTGGCGCGCCGTCCGCCACCTCCACCGGCTCGGGCAGCGGCGCGCGCAGCGCGGCCACCGCCTCCCGGGCACTGCGCACGGCGACCGCCGAGCGCAGCCGCATGGCCGGCCGGTGCGCGGCCAGCGTGTGGGCGACATCGGCCAGCCGCAGCCCGGGGTCCTCCGCCAGCCGCCGGGCCAGCGCGTCGGCCTGGCCGCGCAGCGCCCCCGGGGTGCGGGCCGACAGCGGCAGCACCCGCCAGCGCTCCCGCTCCGGTGCCCGGGAGTCCGCCGGGACGGGCGGCGCCTCCTCCAGCACGACGTGCGCGTTGGTGCCGCCCACGCCGAAGGCGCTCACAGCGGCGCGGCGCGGATACCGGCCGGACGGCCAGTCCTCCAGCGCCGTCGGGACCCGGAACGGGGTGGCGGCGAAGTCGATCAGCGGGTTGGGCCGCTCGAAGTGCAGGCTGGGCGGGACCTGCCGGTGCTCCAGGGCGAGCACGGCCTTGACGAAACCGGCGATGCCCGCCGCCGCACCCAGGTGCCCGATGTTGGTCTTCACCGAGCCCAGCGCGCAGTAGCCGCGCTCGTCGGTGGTGTGCCGGAACGCCTCGGTGAGCGCCGCGACCTCGATCGGGTCGCCCATCGCGGTCGCGGTGCCGTGCGCCTCGACCAGGCCGATGGTGTCCGCGGTGACTCCGGCCGCCAGCTGCGCGGCCAGCACCGCCTCGGTCTGACCGGCCGGGCTCGGCGCGGTGAAACCGACCTTGCGGCGGCCGTCGTTGTTCACCGCCGAGCCGCGCACCACCGCCCGGATCCGGTCGCCGTCGGCGAGCGCGTCCTCCAGGCGCTTGAGCACCACCACGCCCACCCCGTCCCCGGAGGACGTACCGGCCGCGTCCGCGGCGAAGGCCCGGCAGTACCCGTCCGGCGAGAACGGACCGCCGGGCACCCAGCGGTAGCCCAGCAGCGCCGAGGGGTTGACCGACACCGCCCCGGCGAGGGCGGTGTCGCAGCGGTAGTCGATCAGGTCCTGGCAGGCCTGGTGGACGGCCACCAGGGCCGTGGAGCAGGCGGTCTGCAGGGACAGGCTCGGCCCGGTCAGCCCCAGCTCGTAGGAGACCCGGGTGGCCAGGGTGCCCAGCGAGTTGCTGGTGGCCGCGTGCACCAGGGCGACCGAGCCGGGCCGGCCGGCGTACTGCGGGTGGAGGTGCGCCGGGTAGTAGCGGCTGTCGCCCGCCCCCGCGTACACCCCGACCTGCCGGTCACCGAAGCCGCCGGCGTACCCCGCGTCCTCCACGGCGTGGTAGGCGGTCTCCAGCAGCAGGCGCTGCTGCGGGTCCACCACGGCGGCCTCGGTCGGGCTGTAGCCGAAGAACGCGGCGTCGAACCGGTCGATGCCCTCCAGGACGGAGACCGTGCGGACCAGGTCGGGATCGTCGAGGTCCGCCGGGTCGCCGCCCGCCGCCAGGAACTCCTCCTCGCCGACCTGCCGCATGGCATCCCGGCCGGCGGCCAGGTTGGCCCAGAACTCGGCGACGTCGGCCGCGCCCGGGAACCGGGCGGCCATGCCGATCACCGCGATCAGCGGCGGGTCGTCCCCCTCGGCCGGGTTGTCGGTGGCCAGGTGCTGGTCAGTCATGCTTGTCGCCCTTCTGCTGTGCGGTGGTACGGCGGGCGGCCTGCGCGCCGCGCCGCCGCTGCGCCTGCTGACGGGCCCGCTCCAGGGCCGAGGGGGCGCTCGGGGCCGTCGGCCCGGCGGGCCGGCCGACGGCGGAATCCGGCGTGCCGGCGGCGGTCTCCGGCGGGGCGGCGTCGGCGGTGCGCACGCCGCTCGCGGCGAGGTGCCGGGCCAGGCCGCGCACCGTCGGGTGGCCGAACAGGTCCACCACCGTCAGGTCGGTGCCCAGCGCCTCGTTCACCCTGGCCTGCGCGGCCACCAGCAGCAGCGAACTGCCGCCCAGGTCGAAGAAGTTCTCCTCCCGGCCGATCCGCTCCCGGCCCAGCACCCCGGCCCAGAGCCCGGCGATGGTCTCCTCCAGCCGGGCCTCGGCGTCCGCCGCGCCGCCGTCCGCGGCCCCGGCCGCGCCGGGCTCGGCGGACCCCGCGGCCCGCAGCACCCAGTGCCCCTCGACGGCCAGCGCCCGGGCCGCCTCGCCGGCGCCCGCGCACACCGCCCCCAGGTCGGCGCCGTCGGCCAGCACCACCCGGCCGGCCAGCCGCTGCACCGGCCGGGCCGGGCCGGCCAGGTGCGCGCGCACCCAGGGCGCCGTGCGGTCCGCGCCGATCAGCAGGTGCGGCTCCGCCACCGAGGCCGCCAGGTCGTACGAGCGCAGCGCCGCCACCGGATCGAGGGCGCGGTAGCCGCGGGCCTCGGTCAGCGCCGCCAAACGGTAGCCCTCGCTCATCCCGCGTCCCTGCCAGACGCTCCACGCCTGACTGCGCACCGGGCGTCCCGCGCGCCCGTGGCGCTCGGCGAGCGCGTCCAGGAACGCGCAGCCCGCCGCGTAGGCCGCGTTGAGCGAGCCGCCGAAGAAGCCGTTGACCGAGGAGAAGGCGGTGAAGGAGGCGCCCAGTTCCGCGGCCAGCCGGTGCAGCACCCAGCCGCCCTCGACCTTGGCCGCCAGCGCGGACCGCCAGCGCTCGGGATCCAGCTCGGCGATCGGCGCCTCGTCCCGGTCACCGGCCAGGTGCAGCACGCCGGTCAGCGGCACCGACCAGGCGTCGCGGGCCCGGTCCACCGCGGCCCGCACCTGCACCGGGTCGGTCACATCGACCGCCTCGTAGCGGACCTCGCCCAGCGAGCGCAACCGCCGGTACACCTCGGCCCGGTCGGCGGCCGGGCCGTCGGGCCCGTCGGGCAGGGCGGTGCGGCCGAGCAGCAGCAGCCGGGTGCCGGCCGTGCGCAGCAGGTGGGCGGCCAGCTCCCGGCCCACCCCGCCCAGGCCGCCACTGACCAGGACGAATCCGGGCCCGTCGGCGCCCGGCTCGGCGGCCTGCTCGGCGCCCTGCTCGGCGGTCGGCGGCTGTTCGGGCAGCGGTGCCAGCCGGCGCAGGTGGCGGACCCCCGACCGGCGGGCGACCTCCGGCTCCTCGGGCGGCAGCGCCAGCTCGGTCAGCAGCGCCCCGGCAGCCTCCTCGGCCTCGACGTCCGCCGCCAGGTCGAGATGGACGGCGCCGAGCCAGGGCAGCTCCTCGCGCAGCGTGCGCACCAGCCCGCCGGCGGCCGCGTGCAGGTAACCGCCCCGCTCGGCCGGCAGCACCGGCCGGGAACCGGCGGTGACGAACAGCAGCGGCAGCCGGGCGGTGCCGTGCGGCGCCCCGGCGGCCAGCGCCCGGGCCAGCGCGAGCAGCGACTGTGCGCCGTCGCGCTGCGCCTCGACCAGTTCCGCGACGCTGTCGGGCTCGCGGTCGGCGCCGTCCAGCGCGCCCAGGTGCAGCACGGCGTCCACCGCGCGGCCGTCCTGCGCGAGCCGGTCCAGCAGCCGGGCCAGGTCGCCCTCGTGGTCCGGCCGCACCCGGTAGCGGGCCGCGTCGGCGCGCTCGAAACCGGGGCCCGCCGTCGCCACGGTGCAGCGGCCGCCCGCCGCCCGCAGCCCGGCGGCCACCCGCTCCGCCACGGCGGCGGCCCGCTCGCCGCGACCGGCCAGCACCAGGGTGTGCCCCGGGGTGCCGCCCGGCGCGCGGTGCGGCCGGGCGGGCTGCCACACCGGCCGCAGGAACCAGTCCGGGACGGTGGCGGCGGTGCCCAGCAGCTCCTCCGCCCGCCGCAGCACCTCGTCGAACTCCCCGGCCTCGAAGCGCTTGCGCAGCTGGGTGCGCTGGATCTTGCCGATCTCGGTCTTGGGGATCGCGGCCGCCGGGACCGGCAGCAGATGGGCCGGGCTCACCCCGATCTCCCGGGTCACCTTGCCGCGGATCTCGCGCAGCGCCGCAGCGGCGTCCACCCCGTCGGCCAGGTGCACGAACAGCGCCAGCTCGTCGGTGCCCGCCGACGGATCGGGGCGCACGGCCACCGCGGCGGTGAAGCTGCGCACCACGGTGGACAGTTCCTCGACGCAGGCCTCGACCTCGTGGCTGTAGTGGTTGACGCCGTTGACGATGATGACGTCCTTGGCACGGCCGGTGATGTACAGCTCACCGGCGCGCAGGAACGCCAGGTCGCCGGTCTCGAACCAGCCGTCCGGGGTGAACGACTCGGCGTTGGCCACCGCGTTGTCGTGGTAGCCCGAGGTCACCGAGGTGCCCCGGACCTGGAACCGGCCGACCTCGCCCTCGCGCAGCACCCGGTCCTCGCCGTCCACGATCCGCATCGCGAAGCCCGGGTACGGCAGGCCGCAGCTGACGAAGGACTCGTCCGCCCCGGTCGGCTCGCCCGGCAGGCTGACGTCGGTGACCACCGAACAGGTCTCCGACATGCCCCAGCCCGGGTGCATGACGTCCTGCGGCAGGCCGAACGGGCGCAGCACGTGCAGGAAGCTGCGGGCGGTGGCGGCCACCACGACCTCGCCCGCGTTCATCACCAGCCGCATCGGCGACAGGTCCCAGCGGCGGCCCGCCATCCGCTCGGCGTGCTCGGCCACCAGGCCGAAGGCGAAGTTGGGCGCCCAGGTGACGCTCACCCGGTGGCGGTCGGCCAGGTCGAGCCAGCGCAGCGGATCCTGGAGCAGCCAGCCGGTCGGCGCGTGGACCTGACGACAGGTCAGGTAGACGTCGCGCAGGTGGAACATCACCACGCCGGTCACGTGGTCCAGCGGAATCCAGTTGAGCGAGACGTCGGCGGCCGACAGGTCGTTGGTGAGCGCGGCGGCCGCCGAGCGGGTGAGCACGTTGCGGTGGGTCAGCCGCACCGCCTTCGGCAGGCCGGTGCTGCCCGAGGTCATCAGCATCAGCAGCAGGTCGTCCGGCCGCGCCCGGTACCAGTCCAGGTCCTCCGGGCCCTGGCGCAGCGCGTCCACCGTGGCCAGCCGCAGCTCCGGCCAGCCGCGCCGCTCCGCCAGGCCGCGCAGCCCCGGCTCGCCGGCCGTGGTGGTGACCACCGGCGGCATGCCCAGCATCCGCCAGATGCCCTCCAGCTTGGTCAGTGCCGCCGACGCGGCCTCGTAGGAGGCGGGCACGGTCAGCGGGACGGCCGTGATGCCGCCCAGGATGCAGCCCCACAGCGCGGCCAGGTAGTCCTCGGTGTCCTCGCACTGCAGGATCACCCGGTCGCCGGGGCGCAGCCCGAGGGCCCGCAGCCCGCCCAGCACCCGGGACGCCTCCGGGACCAGCGAGGCGTAGCTGCGCCGGGTCTCCGAGCCGTCCGCGCGGACGTGCACCACCTCCGCGTGCTCCCCGGCCGCGGCGGCGCGGCGCAGCGCCTCGGCCCAGCTGCCCACCGAGGGCTCCGGCAGTTCGGGGCCGGTGCTCACCGCGAGCGGTGCCTCCGTGCCGGCTGCTGCCCCGGCCGACTGCTGCGCCACCGGGCGCCGCCGGGCGGCGGCCGGTCGCCGGGTGCCCAACTCCTCGGGCGCGTCCTCCAGTTCGACGGTGGCCGCGCGGACGCCGGGCAGCGCGGCCAGCGCGCGCTGCCACTGCTCGGCGCTCACCCGGTCGAGCGGCGGAAGGCTCAGCAGCGCGGCGGTGTCCAGCGCGCCGTCGGCGTCGTACGGCAGGGTGCCGACGGCGGTCACCCGGGCGTCGGTGCCGAGCGCCCGCGCGGCCTGCTCGGCGGCCCCCAGGCGGGCGGGCACCGCGAACAGCCGTGGCGGACCGTCCCCTTCGGCGACGGCGGCCGCCGCGTGCAGCCCGCCCGCGGCCAGTGCGGAGCGCTCCAGCGCCGCCGGGTCGGTGCCGGGCCCGGCCGGATCGGCCTCGCCGTGCGGCGGCCTGGGGGCGGGCAGCGCACCCAGTCGCTGTGCCGGGTCGGCGGCGACCGAGGCCAGCAGCCCGTGCAGTGCCTGCGTCAGGGACTGGGCCGTGGCCTCGTCGAACAGCCCGGTGGCGTATTCCAGATGGCAGTCCAGGCCGGCCGGGGCGCCCTGCTCGTCCAAGCGCTCCACCACGTCGAGGAACAGGTCGAACTTGGCGGTGCCGGTCGCGGTGGGCCGCAGCGGCGCGGTGGTCGGGCCCAGCCGCAGCACGGCCTCGCCCGCGTTCTGCAGCGCCAGCATCACCTGGAACAGCGGGTGCCGGGCCGGGTGCCGGGGCGGGTTGAGGGCCTCCACCAGCAGCGGGAACGGGAGGTCTTGGTGGTCGTAGGCGGCCAGGTCGAGGGCCCGTACCCGGGCCAGCAGGGTGCGGAAGTCCGGGTCGCCGGAGGTGTCGGTGGGCAGCACCAGGGTGTTGGTCAGCAGGCCGACCAGGTCGTCCAGCGCCGGGTCGGTGCGGCCGGCGACGGGCGTGCCGATCGCGATCACCGGGCCGGCGCCCCAGCGGGCGAGGAGCGCGCCCAGCGCGGCCTGCAGCACCATGAACAGGCTGGCCTCGCCGTCCTCGGCGAGCCGCAGCAGCGCCCGGTGCAGATCGGCGTCCACGGTCAGCGTGCGGGCCGCGCCACGGTCGCCGGGCCGCTCGCCCCGGGGCCGGTCCGCGGGCAGCCCCGCGTCCTCCGGCAGGTCGGCCAGCGTCCGGCGCCAGAACGCCAGTTGCTGCTCCAGCAGGTCCGTCCCGTCCGGCGGCGGGGCGAGCAGGCGACGCTGCCACAGCGCCCAGTCGGCGTACTGCACCGGCAGCGGGCGCCACTCGGGGCCCCGGCCCGCGACCCGGGCCGCGTAGGCCGTGGACAGGTCGTCGGCCAGCGGGCGCAGCGACCATCCGTCACCGGCGCTGTGGTGCAGATTCAGGACCAGAACGCGGTCCTGGCCGGTGCCCAGCAGCCAGGCGCGCAGCGGCAGTTCGCCCGCCAGGTCGAAGCGGTGGCGCAGCGTGGCGGCGAGCTGCGCGGCGACCTCCTCGGCCGGGCAGTCGACCTCGGTCAGCTGGGGGGCGCGCTCCCCGGCGGGCAGCACCAGCTGCCGGGGCCGGCCCTCCGTCTCCACCAGCAGGGTGCGCAGGCTCTCGTGCCGGTCGGCCAGGTCGGCCAGCGCCGCACGCAGCGCCTCGACCTCCGGCTCGGCGGCCAGCGGTACCACCAGGGGGATGTTGTAGGTCGCGCCGGAAGCGTCGATCCGGTGGAGGAACCACATGCTCTCCTGCCCGTGGGAGAGCGGCAGCGGCTCGGGGCGCGCGGCGGGCGCGAGCGGCGGCCGGGTGGGCGACTTGGGGGCGTCGGGCGTCAGCCGCCCGGCCACCCCGGCGGGCGTCGGGGCGTCGAACATCGCCGCCACCGCCACCTGTTGACCGGTCTCCAGGCGCAGCCGGGAGAGCAGCCGGGTGGCGCTCAGCGAGTGGCCGCCCAAGGCGAAGAAGCTGTCGTCGCGGCCGACGCTGCCCCCGGGCAGGCCCAGCACCTCCTCGAACAGCCGGCAGACCAGGGCCTGTTCGGCGGTGTCCGGGGCCCGGCCGCCGGCGGCGGCGGCGAAGTCCGGAGCGGGCAGCGCGGCCGCGTCCAGCTTGCCGTTGCCGGTCAGCGGCAGCGCCTCCAGCAGCACGCAGGCGGCCGGGACCAGGTGGTCGGGCAGCAGGGCGGAAAGGTGGGCCCGCAGCTCGGCCGGGTCGGGCCGCTCGCCGGGCGCCGGCACCGCGTACGCCACCAGCGCCCGGTCGCCGCCCAGTTCGCGGGCCACCACGGCGGCCTGGGCCACCGCGGGGTGAGTGACCAGGGCGGCCTCGATCTCGCCGGGCTCGATCCGGAAGCCCCGGATCTTGACCTGCTGGTCGGCCCGGCCCCGGTACTCCAGGGTGCCGTCCTCGGCGCGCCGGGCGAGGTCGCCGGTGCGGTACATCCGGGAGCCGGGCGCGCCGAACGGGTCGGCGACGAAGCGCTGCGCGGTCAGTTCCGGCCGGTCCAGGTAGCCGAGCGCCAGGCCGGGCCCGGCGACGTACATCTCGCCCACCGTGCCGGGCGGCACCGGCTGCAGGCAGTGGTCCAGCACGTACACCCGCAGGTCGGCGAGGGGAACGCCGATGGTGCCCCGCGAACGGGTCTCCTCGATCGACTCCCGGGTCACCCGGTGGTGGGTGACGTGCACGGTGGTCTCGGTGATGCCGTACATGTTGACGAGTTCCGGGTGCCGGTCCCCGTGCCGGTCCAGCCAGGGGCGCAGGTGCGCGGCCTCCAGCGCCTCGCCGCCGAAGACGACGTAGCGCAGGGCCAGCGGCGCGGCACCGGCGGGCGCCTCCTGGTCGGCCCGCACCAGCTGGTGGAAGGCCGAGGGGGTCTGGTTGAGCACGGTGACGCGCTCGCGCCGCAGCAGCTCCAGGAAGTCCCCCGGCGCACGGGAGACCTCGTACGGGACGACCACCAGGCGGCCGCCGTGCAGCAGCGCGCCCCACAGCTCCCAGACGGAGAAGTCGAAGGCGTAGGAGTGGAAGAGCGTCCACACGTCCTCGGGGCCGAACGTGAAGTGCTCGGCGGCGGCGGCGAACAGCCGCAGCACGTTGCTGTGCGGGATCGGCACGCCCTTGGGCCGGCCGGTCGAGCCCGAGGTGTGGATGACGTACGCGACGGTGTCCGGGGTGAGCGGCGCGGTCCGGTCGGCGTCCGTGAGGTCGGCGGGGGAGAGCGCGGCGATGTCCCGCTCGTCCTGCGGCGAGCCGAGCACCACGGGCATCGGGCCGTCCGTGGGCAGCTTCCCGGCGCTTCCGGTGTCGGTGACGGTGAGCAGCGGCGCGGCGTCCTCGGTCACCAGGCGCAGTCGCTCGGCGGGCTGGGCCGGATCCAGCGGCAGGTATCCGGCGCCGGTCTTGAGCACGGCGAGGACGGCGGTGACCAGCTCGGCGGTGCGCGGCAGGGCCAGTGCCACCAGACGGCCGGGGCCGGCGCCGCGCGACGCCAGCAGGCGGGCGAGCCGGTTGGCCCGGTCGTTGAGCCGGGCGTAGGTCAGGGTGCCGTGCTCGTCGGTGACGGCCGGCGCCTGCGGGGTGCGGGCCGCCTGCTCCTCGAACCGGGCCGCGAGGGTGCCACGGGCCGCCTCGGTGAGGCCGGCGGGCAGCGGCGGTGCCGGGGTGAGCTCGGGCAGCTGCTCGTGCTCGTGCGGCAGCAGCAGCGAGGTGCGGCCGAGCGGCAGGCCGGGCTCGGCGGTGGCCAGTTGGTCGAGCAGGTGCACGAAGCGCTGCTGGTGTGCGGTCAGTTCCCGGTCGGTGTACGCCGCGGGGTTCGCGTCGAAGGCCAGCCACAGCCCGGGACCGTCCTCGGCGGGCCGGACGTTGATCTGCAGGTCCTCGACGGCGCCGCCGGTGAGGTGGTGCGAGGTGGCCGGGTGCCCGGCGAAGCGCAGGTCCTCGCTGAACGGGATCAGGTTGACCACCGGCCCGTACAGCGCTCGCCCTCCGTCGAGCAGGCCCAGGTCACGGCGCAGGTACTCGCCTCGGTACTCCTGGTGGCGCCGCAGGGCGGCCAGCTCGGCGGCGACCTGGCGCACCAGCTCGCCCACGGTGGTGCCCGGGCTCACCGCGACCCGGAGCGGCAGGATGTCGGAGGTGGTGCCGGGCGTGCGCAGCGCGGCCGAACCCGGACGGCTCATCGTGGCCAGCCCGAGCACCAGGTCCTCCGCGCCGGTCACCCGGTGCAGGTAGGCGGCCACGGCGGCCACCAGCAGGTCGGTGCGGGAGGCGCCGAGGCGGCCGGCGGCCGCCGCCAGGCCCGCGGCGTCGGGCAGCACGGTGGCCCGGCGGCGGAACGGATAGACCGGCGGCGCGGTGCGCGCGCTCAGTCGCACCGGCGCGGGCGCGCCGGCCAGGCGCTCGGTCCAGTACGCGCGGTGCCGGGCGAAGCGCTCCGAGGAACGGTACGCGGCGTCGGCCTCCAGCAGCGGGCCGATCGGGCCGAACGGATCCGGCGGGACCTCGCTGCCCGCGGCCAGCGCGCTGTACGTCTCGGCCAGTCGGCGGGCCACCAGCTTGTAGCTGTAGCCGTCCAGCAGGATGTGGTGGGCGCGCAGGGACCACGCGTAGTGGTCGGGGCCGAGTGTGAACAGCGCGTGGGTGAACAGCGGGCCGCTCTCCAGGTCCACGGCGGTGGCCAGGTCGGCGCGTATCCAGGCCTCGGCCGCGCCCCGGGGGTCGGGCTCCGCGCTCAGGTCGATCCGGTGCAGCGGCCAGTGGGCCGGCTCGGCGGGCAGCGCGCAGCACGGTCCGTCCGGGGTGTCGCAGAAGCGCAGCGCGAAGGTCTGGGCCTCCGCCACCGTGCGCCGCAGGGCGGTCTCGAAGAGCGCCGGGTCGATCCGGCCGTGTATCTCGACGTACTCGCCGGTGTTGTAGGCGCCATTGGCGGGATCGAGCCGCTGGGCGAACCAGATTCCTTCCTGGGCGCCCGACACCGGCCGGAGTTCTTCCTCATGGACTGACATGGCACCAACCTTCAGCGCGGAGCGGAATACCGCAGGAGGGACCGGCCCGTGCGGGAGCGCGGGTCGGGGTGTGCGAGAAATGGTGTCGGCGCACCCGAGGAAATCTCGGATGAAAGCTCAGGGAAAGAGCAGGTAAATTCGGGCTCGACGGAGCCCGGAACGGAGAGGCGTCGCACCGGTGATTGCATTGGCGACGGTGATCACTCCGGGCTCATTATCAGGAGCCGTACTTGTTGGGTCAAGGTCAACTTTGGTGGGTTCGGCCGGGACAAAAGCGGACAACTGGTGCGTTCGGCCAGCTCGGAACGGGATCCGCCGGTTCCCCTGGCGGTGCGGATTTGGCCGAGAACCTGCCGGAAATCGCGATTCGGCCATGTCTGAGTGGCGAGCTTGGCGCAAACGTGCCCAGGTGAAAAGCTGGGCGCGCGGACCCATTCGGCGGGTCCGCCGCAGCAGCTGCGGGGGATGCGAATTGCGCTGCGGAAATCCGGATTCGGCCGGGCCTGACCAGGTGGCCGTCCGCAGCGCCGAACAGTGCGCCGTACCACAGCTCGAAAGGCTCATCATGCAGCGCTTGCTTTGCCCCGTGGAAACGCTTTACGTCGGCCAGCGGAGTCGGGCCGTCATTTCCTGCGCGGTGTCGGGCGGGGTCGACCCGCAGGTGCTCACCGCGGCCTTCGCGGACCTGACCGCCAAGCACCCACCGCTGCGCTGCCGCATCGCGCGGGAGGACGCCGGATTCGTCCTCCAGGAGCTCGACACCCCGCCGCGTCTGGTGGTGCGGGAGGGAGCCGAGGACGGCTACGCCGCCGAACTCAACGCCCCGCTGCCGGTGGGCGGCCCGCTGGTCCGCGCCACCCTCCTGCGCGGCACCGGCACCGACACCGTGGTGCTGGCCATCGACCACGCCATCGTCGACGGCCACAGTGCCATCGCCCTGCACCACGCACTCTGGGAGCGCTACGGACAGCTGCTCGCCGCACCCGGCACGGCCCCGGAGCCCTGGTGCACCGACTGGCCCGCGCCGCTGACCGAGCTGCTGCCGCCCTGCCCCGAGGAGGATGTCGCCCAGTACTTCGAGCGCCGCGTCGCCGCTGTCCGGACCCACCCGGTCGAACTGGTGTCCTATGACGCCGTGGGTGGGGCCGAGGACGGCCGGATCGAGGTCGCCCGACTGCGGCTGAGTACCGAACAGACCGCCCAACTGCGCCACGCGGCAGCCGCGTTCGGCGTCTCGGTGCAGGGGCTGGTGGCCGGCGCCCTGCTGGCCGCCGCCCGGCGGCGGCTGCCCGGCGAGGGCCCGCGGACGCTCGGCTGCCTGTCGCCCGTGGACCTGCGCTCCCGGGTGACGCCCCCGGTGCCACGCGAGCTGATGATCGCCGCCGTCACCTCCCACGTCCAGGCGCTCGACGTCGCCCCCGACAGCGATCCGGTGGAGCTCGCCCGCACGGTGACCGGCGGACTGCGCCGATCCCTGGAGGCCGGCGAGCCGCTGCTCGAGGTACGCATCATGCCCCGGGTGCCGGAGTTCCCGCCGCTGATGGCCGGCACGGTGATCGTCACCAACATGGGAGCCGTCGCGGCCCCACCGATGCCCGAGGGGCTGGAACTGCTCGACGTGCGGTTGGTGCCGGCGCGGGAGCAGTACTTCCCGCAGGCCGGACGCAGCCCGCTGATGGCCTGCGTGACCACCTTCGACGGGCGCCTCGCGATGGAATTCCCGTACTGGACCGAGTGCTTCGGCGGCCCCTTCATGACAGCCCTCCGGGACGAGGTGCAGTCCGCGCTCCTGGACCTCGCCGCGCTCGGCGGACCGACAGGGAGCGCCGCGTGCTGACGGCCCTCGACGCGAGCCCGGCCCTGGACACCAGCCCGGCCCTCGACGCGAGCCCGGCCCTTGACGCGAGCCCGGCCCTCGACGCGAGCCCGGCCGCGACCGCGGCGCGGCTGCTCGTACGGGCGCAGGCCGGCGACCGCCGGGCGCTCAACGACCTGCTGGCCCACATCGCGCCCTACGTCTCCCGGGTGTGCACGCCGATCGCCAGGCGGTACGGCCCGGACGCCACCCAGGAGGCCCTGCTCGCGGTCTACCGAGGTGTGCACGGCCTGCGGGACGCCGGGGCGTTCTACGGCTGGGTGCGCGCCATCGCCGTCCGGGAGGCCGTCCGCGCCGCCCGGCTCTCGGCGACCTCCGCCACGGACGCGCTCCCCGAGGTCACCCAGACCGCCGACCCACTGGACGTGGTGCACATCGACGACATCCTGGAGCGCCTCTCCCATCAGCATCAACAGGTGCTCTCGCTCAGGGTGTTGGGCCTGAGCGAGGAGGAGATCGCGCGCACCCTGCAGCTCCCGGTCGGCACCGTCCGCTCCCGCCTGCACCGGGCCCGCTGCCGCTTCCGCCAGCACTGGAACGCCACGCCGGTCTGCTGACCCGCCCGCCTGTCGGGCCGCCGGATCGGAACCCGTGGTCGTAGTGCGCCGGATCAGAACCCGTGGTCGTAGTGCGCGGTCACCGGCGCGTGGTCGGACCAGCGCTCCTCATGGGTGGCGGCACGCTCGACGAAGGCGTCGGTGCAGCGGGCGGCCAGGCCCGGGGAGGCCGTCTGGTAGTCGATCCTCCAGCGGAACGACGCGTTTTCTGAAAGGGTCCACCCGTTCGAGTGTGGGTGGTTCGGATGCGTCTGCTGGCCTGGGCGGGAGGGGGCTACCCGTGGGCAGTACGACGACTTTGGCGCCGGTTCGGGCGGTGGTTGGTTCGCGTGTCTCGGACACGCACGGGCAGGACGGGAGATCGTCGGGTCGTTCGAGGATCTGGACCTGTCGGCGGAGGTCACGCCGTGGAAGCGCCCGGACTTGGGGCCGTGGCTGACCGATCGGCAGGGCGAGTGGGACGCGTTGGTGTGGGCGAAGGTGGACCGGGCGTTCCGGTCGGCGAAGGACTGCGCGGACGTGGCGCACTGGGCGGAGGAGAACCACAAGGTCCTCGTCTTCACCGACGACGGGATCACCCTGGACTACCGCAAGGGGAGGGAGTCGTCGTTCGGGAACGAGCTGGCCAAGGTTTTCCTGATGCTGGCCTCGATCTTCGCGGAGATGGAGCTGAAGCGGATCAAGGCCCGCGTCGCCGGTGCGCACCGGCATCTGCGGAAGACGGACCGTTGGGCGGGCGGGCAGCCGCCGTACGGGTACCGGATCGTGGATCGGCCCGGCGGCGGGCGGACGCTGGAGCCGGACCCGGTCACGTCCGAGGCGGTCCGTTACATGGGCAAGCTGCTCCTGCAGGGGCAGAGCCAGTGGATGATCGCCACGGCCCTGGAGACCGCCCGCTTCGACACCCCCGCCACCCGGGTCGGTGTACCAGCCGATGACCAGGTGGCACAGGGTGCACTCAGCGGCGGCCGGCAAGCTTCGGTGAATCCGGTTAGTGCTTGAAAGCGTCCTTGATCTTCTGGCCTGCCTGCGCCGTATCTCCCTTGACCTGCTCGGCCTTTCCCTTGGCCACGAGGCTCTCGTTTCCGACGGCCTTGCCGGTTCCTTCCTTGACCTTTCCTTCAGCCGTTTTAGCGGCGTGCTTGATCTTCTTCTTGGCGCTCATGAGATTCCTCCACTACCCATTCTGCAAGCCGCTTTCGTGTCCCCATGCACGATGTGGCAACGGGCCGGAATGGATCGGAAAAGCTCTCGTCCCCGAACGCGATCCTTATCTGCGGGTCCTCCCGACCACGAACGCGGGGGCGAGAAACGGCGGCTCACGGTTCGTCTCGTTCGCCCTCCTCGAAGGGCTCCTCCTCGAATTCGAGGTCCCGACCCGCGTAACCCCTCTCCTCTTCATCGTCCTCAGGGTTTCCTCTTCGTACTCATCTTCCCCTTCCTCTCCGTCGTACTCCTCCTCGGGCTGGTCGTCCAGGTCCGCTTCCTCGTCTTCCATGGCTTCCTCATGACTGCGGACGACCTCGCCGTCGCGGATCTCACCGTGCCATCCCGCCGCCTCGTCGTTGCTGAGGGAGACCTGCCGCTGAAAGTTCTTGAAGTCAAGCCGCAGCCGGCGTCCCTGTGCGCGCCAGATGTTCCCGGCCTTCTCGAAGAACCCCGAGGGGGTAGTACTCGACAACCAGGACGACGCGGGTCAGTGTCGGTGTGAGCTCGTGGAAGCTCACGACCCCGCGGGTGCTGCCCTTGGCGCCCTCCGAGTCCGGAGAGGAACATGGCTGGCCGCAGGCAAGGACGAGGACCCCCGACAGCCCACCGAGGACGGGTGGCAGGCCGACGTGGAGGTGGTCGAACTGGAACGCATCCCGGAAACGACCAGTGTGATGGCCAGCTACCGGGTGACGTTCGACGAGGAAGGCGAGCTCATCGCGTACGAGCGGCACCGCCGCTGCACCCGTGGACAGATCGACCGGCCGACGTGAGAACCCGGCGCTGGATGGCTTGACATCGGCTCCGGCCGCGGCGAAGGGCCGGCGAAGGGAGGCACCGTGAGTGTGGTGCCGCTAGGCGCGAGCAGCGTGTCCAGGACCGGCAACACCGGAAACCTCTACGACATCATCGAACTGATCCGGTCTCGGCGGCCATCGACGCCCGCGACCAGTGGGTGGCGTCCTTCGGGGTGCGTTCCAGGGTGGCGACGACGAGTTCCTCGATCCGCTCGTCGCTGATCTTCCGTGGAGCGCCGGGGCGTTGCTCGTCCGCGAGCCCCTCCAACCGACGCTCCAGGAAACGTCGCCGCCACTTGCCGACCGTCTGCGGCCAGATGCCGAACTCGGCGGCGACCTGCTGGTTCGTCTTTCCGTCCGCACAGCCGAGCACGATCCGGCACCGCTGGGCCAGAGCCTGCGAGGACTTCGCCCGCCTCGACCAGCGAAGCAGCGTCTCGGTGGGTGACCGGTTCTCGGACCGGATCGCGTTGGGGGTGCTGACGCGCGCGTTCCCGCCGGAGTTGATCGATGAGGTGGTCGCCGAGTGCGGCCGGACCGGGCAGCGGCACCGGCTGCTGCCTGCGCGGGTGGTGGTCTACTTCGTGCTGGCGATGTGTCTGTTCTTCGGGCAGGGCTACGAGGAGGTGGCCCGGCTCCTGGTTCAGGGTCTGGAGCACGAGGGGCGGCGATGCGCGCTGGGATCTGGCGTCGCCGCAGGTAGGCGCGGATGAATCGGTGATCGTAGGCTTTGTCGCCGTGGAGCTTGCCGGGCCTGCGTCGCCTGGGGCCGCGGCGCGATCGGATGGGCGGGATGGCATCGGTCAGTGGGATCAGGGCCTGGCTGTCATGGACGTTGGCGCCGGAGATCGCGAGCGACAGGGGTAAACCGGTACGTTCCGTGAGCAGGTGGATCTTCGACCCGTACTTGCCGCGATCGACAGGATTCGGACCTGTCAGGTCCCCCTTTTCAGGGCCCGCATGTTCACGGAGTCGACCGCGCAGCGGGACCAGTCCAGTTCGCCCCTCGCGCCGAGTTCGTTCAGGACGACCCGGTGCAGCTTGGCCCACACCCTGGCCCCGCTCCACTCGGTGAACCGCCGAGGGGCAGTCGGCCCGGACGGACCGAAGCAGGGCGGCAGTTGAGCCCACGTGCATCCGGAGGTCGCCACGAAGACGATCGCCGCCAGCACCTCACGGTCCCCGTAACGGCGCCGACCACCGCCCTGCGGCCGGGTCGGCGCCGCCGGCACCACCAACTGGAACAGCTCCCACAACTCGTCCGGCACCAGACGCTCCACGATCAGTACGCCCAGAGTCCAGCTATCCAAATGAGATGACTTCTTAGGGCGTCCGCCAGTAGGTCATCGGATGCGTGGGCTTCGAGGGCGGGTGTTCCAGCGGTAGAGGGTCCAGGCGTGTCGGATCAGGCAGCGGACCGTGATGATGGTGGCGGCCAGGGCGAGGAAGAACTCGACGGCCGTTCTCCGGCGTTCGGTGCAGCGCCGGAGCTTGCCAAAGTTGTTCATCCAGGAGTTCGTGCGCTCGACGACCCAC
>NZ_JBVJHA010000021.1:0-70460 GCF_055587065.1 Kitasatospora sp. NPDC048662
CTGGCCGGGGATGTCAACATATCTGGCGTTGACTTTTGGCACGCTGTTGAGTTCTCAAGGAACGGACACTTCCTTCGAGCCGCATTCCTGCGAACCCTCCGGGCGCTTCGTTCTTTCGTGTTTCCAGCTTATCAGATGTTTTCCGCTCCGTTTTCCGGAGTTTCATTCATTCCGATTTGCTTTGGCCTTTCGGCGCTCCCGAACTCTATCAGAGTTTCTCGGCCTGTTTTCCCCGCCCCATTCGAACGAATTCGAATCCGGAGCGAAGCCGCACGACCGTGGGGCAACCCGGAGAACGTTACGCACCGGGCTGCCCCAGGTCAAATCAGGTCGGTCAGACCTCGACGACGACCGGGAGGATCATCGGGCGGCGCCGGTAGTTGTCGGCGACCCACTTGCCGATGGTCCGGCGGACCAGCTGCTGGACCTGACGGACCTCCAGGACGCCTTCCCCGGCGGAGCGGGTGAGGGCTTCCTCCAGCTTGCCGGCGATGGACGCGAACGCGCTGTCGTCGATGCCGGAGCCGCGGGCCTGGATGGTCGGGCCGCTGACGATCTTGCCGTTGGTGGAGTCGACCACCACGAAGACCGAGATGAAGCCCTCTTCGCCGAGGATCCGGCGGTCCTTGAGCGAGGCCTCGGTGATGTCGCCGACCGAGGAGCCGTCCACGTAGACGTAGCCGGCCTGGACCTTGCCGGCGATCCGGGCGACGCCCTTCTCCAGGTCGACGCAGATGCCGTCCTCGGCGATGACCACGCGGTTTCGCGGGACGCCGGTGGCGATGCCGAGGTCGGCGGCGGCACGCAGGTGGCGCCATTCGCCGTGGACCGGCATCAGGTTCTTCGGCTTGCAGATGTTGAAGAAGTACAGGAGTTCACCGGCCGAGGCATGGCCCGAGACGTGCACCTTCGCGTTGCCCTTGTGGACAACCTTGGCGCCCCAGCGGGTGAGGCCGTTGATGACCCGGTAGACGGCGTTCTCGTTGCCGGGGATCAGCGAGGAGGCGAGGACGACGGTGTCGCCCTCGACGATGCGGATCTGGTGGTCGCGGTTGGCCATCCGGGACAGCGCGGCCATCGGCTCGCCCTGGGAGCCGGTGCAGATCAGCACCACCTCCTTGTCGGGGAGGTCGTCGAGGGTCTTGACGTCGACGATCAGGTTGCCGGGGACCTTCAGGTAGCCGAGGTCGCGGGCGATGCCCATGTTGCGGACCATCGAGCGGCCGACGAAGGCGACCTTGCGCCGGTACTCGTGCGCGGCGTCCAGGACCTGCTGGATGCGGTGCACGTGGCTGGCGAAGGAGGCGACGATGATGCGCTTCTCCGCGTTGGCGAAGACGTTGCGCAGCGCGGCGGAGATGTCGCGCTCGTGCGGGATGAAGCCGGGGACCTCGGCGTTGGTGGAGTCCACCAGGAGGAGGTCCATGCCCTCTTCGGCCAGCTTGGCGAAGGTCGGCAGGTCGGTGAGGCGGCCGTCCAGCGGGAGCTGGTCCATCTTGAAGTCGCCGGTGGCGACGACCATGCCCGCGGGGGTGCGGACGGCGACGGCCAGGGCGTCGGGGATGGAGTGGTTGACCGCGATGAACTGGCAGTCGAAGGGGCCGATCCGCTCGCGGTCGCCCTCGGCGACCTCCAGGACGTAGGGGCGGATGCGGTGTTCGGCGAGCTTGGCCTCGATCAGGGCGAGGGTGAGCTTGGAGCCGATCAGCGGGATGTCCGGGTTCTCCCGGAGGAGGTAGGGGACGGCGCCGATGTGGTCCTCGTGGCCGTGGGTCAGGATGATGCCGTCGATCTTGTCGAGGCGGTCCCGGATGTAGCTGAAGTCGGGGAGGATCAGGTCGACGCCGGGCTGCTCGTCCTCGGGGAAGAGCACGCCGCAGTCGATGATCAGGATGCGGTCGCCGTACTCGAGGACCGTCATGTTGCGGCCGATCTCGCCGAGACCGCCCAGCGGGGTGATGCGGAGGGCGCCCTCCTTGAGAGCGGGGGGAGCGCCGAGTTCGGGGTGCGGGTGGCTCAAAAGACTCTCCTCACGACGCACGCCATATGCCCGGAGGGTTCTTCCCCCGGTGGCATATGGCGTGCGTCCATCGTGGTTACCTGACTGCCGATTGCCGCGCGCCGTCGGTCCCGGTCCAGCGGCGGACCCGGTGGGGGTCCGGCGAGCCGGGGGCGCGCACGTCTGTTGTTGGTTACAGGTGTACCCCGCCGGCGGCGAGATCCTCCTTCAGCCGGGCGATCTCCGCGTCCGTGGCGGAGACCAGGGGCAGCCGGAGCGGGCCGGCCGGGTGTCCCTGCAGGTTCAACGCAGCCTTGGAGAGGATCACTCCCTGGGTGCGGAAGATACCGGTGTAGACCGGCAGCAGCGACTGGTGGACGGCGAGCGCCTTGGCGTGGTCGCCGGCGACGAAGGCCTCGATCATGGCACGCATCTCGGCGGCGACCACGTGGCCGACCACGCTGACCACGCCGACGGCTCCGACCGAGAGCAGCGGCAGGGTCAGGTTGTCGTCGCCGGAGTACCAGGCGAGGCCGGTGTCGGCGATGGCGCGGGCGGCTGCGGCGACGTCGCCCTTGGCGTCCTTGTTGGCGACGATCCGCGGGTGCTCGCCGAGGCGGACCAGGGTGTCGTGTTCGAGGGCGACGGCGGCGCGGCCGGGGATGTCGTACAGCATCACCGGCAGTTCGGTGGCGTCGGCGATCGCGACGGTGTGCAGGTACAGGCCCTCCTGCGGCGGCTTGCTGTAGTACGGGGTGACCGCGAGCAGGCCGTGGGCGCCGGCGGCCTGCGCCTGGCGGGCGAGTTCGACGCTGTGGTGGGTGTTGTTGGTGCCGACGCCGGCGATGACGTGGGCGCGGTCTCCGACCGCCTCGACCACGGCCCGGACCAGCTGGGCCTTCTCCGCGTCGGTGGTGGTGGGCGACTCGCCGGTGGTGCCGTTGAGCACCAGGCCGTCGTTTCCGGAGTCCACCAGATGGGCGGCGAGGCGCTGGGCGCCGTCGAGGTCGAGCTCGCCTTCGGCGGTGAACGGGGTGACCATCGCGGTCAGGACCCGGCCGAAGGGCGTCTGCGGTGTGGAGGTCGGAGCCATGGGTCCAAAGCTACTCGTAGGGCGGTGGTCGATCGCCACGCAGGTCCAGGGTTTGGACAGTCCTGAGGGCCGCGGGCCGGGCCCGACATGGGATTCCGGTGCTGCGCGCTCGGGGGTTCACGCAGCACCGGAATCCGTGCCCCGAGCGTATGGAGCGGCCGAGAACGCCGCAATCCGGGCATCTCGGGCGGGTCCGGCCATCTGCCCGTCCACGCAGGTCAGCGGCCGGTTCACGGCCGCCCGCGGAAGGCCGCACGGGTGAGCACGGCCGGGCCGGGATCCGACGGTCCGTCAGACCCCGGCCAGGGGGTCGGGCGTCAGACCTTGCGCCAGCCGGGGACCCAGGCGCCGTCCTCGACGGTGTAGTCGCCGAACAGCGAGGGCGCCTCCTTGACCATCAGCTCGCCGATCTTGCCGAACAGCAGCCGGATCTCCTCCTCGGCGCCCGGCGCGGTGCGGTTCTCGATGACGTGGCGCAGGGTGCGCACGTTCGCCGTCCAGACCAGGCCGGTGGCCAGGCCCTCGGGGGCGAAGCGGCGCATGAAGGAGGTCTTCTCCTTCTTCTCGTGGAACTTGACGCCCTCCTCGTCCAGCCCGAAGTGGTCGGCCATCCAGTGCTGGAACTCCTCGATCTGCTGCATGAGACCGGTGGCGCGGCTCATCAGCTCCTCGTCCCGCTGCGCCCACTCGGGGAACCAGAACGGGATGTCGTCGAGGCGGACGAAGCGCAGCGACTCCTGGGAGACCGCGACGCCGGCCCGGTGGCGGACCAGCTCGTGGGTGACCACCCGGCTGACGTTGTGCAGCACGAAGGTGAAGGAGACGTGCTCCAGCACCGAGCCGTGCGCGCTGGCCAGGATGTTCTTCAGGTAGACGTCCTGGTCGGTGCGGACCTTGGTGACGTTCGGGTTGAGGCCCGGCTTCCACGAGCGGTAGCAGATCCGGCCGGCGAACTCGGCGAGGTTCTGGGCGTCGTCCAGGTCGCCGCGGTCGACTCGCTCCAGCCAGCTCTCGCCGCCGACGTCCTGCAGGTAGGCCGCGACCTCGTCGTAGTCGAGCTCGGGGCGGGCGATCAGGTGGACCTGGGGTTCGACTGCGCGCATGGGTGATGTCCTGGCTGTTGGGGGCGGTACAGGTCAGTTTACGGCGGTGGCCGCGGCGTCCCGGCCATGCAGCTTGATCGCGTGCTGCATGGCCTTGCGGGCGCGCGGGACGTCGCCGGCGTCCGCGTAGGCGACGGCGAGCCGGAAGAAGTTCCGCCAGTCGGTGGGGTCGGCCTCGGCCTCGCGCTTGCGACGGGCGAACACCGCGTCGGCGGAGGCCCGGTCGATCCGGCCGCCGCCGGTGCGCTTGAGCTCGTCCACGGGCAGGCCGCCCTCGGCCTCCAGCTGGCGGGCGAGCCGCTCGCTGGCCCGGCCGAAGCGGATGGTCTGGCGGAGGAACCAGAGCCCGATCACCGGGATGACGAAGGCGCACACGCCGATGCCGATGCCCAGCGGCTTGCCGGTGGCGACGAGCTGCACGCCCTCCCCGACGCAGACCGCGCTGACCAGCAGCAGGATGCCGGAGAGGACGAAGAAACCGGTGCGAGAGGTCATGTCACAGGTCCAGGAAGTGTTCCAGGCCGAAGGTCAGGCCCGGGTGGTCGGCGATCTTCCGCACGCCGAGCAGGATGCCGGGCATGAAGCTGCTGTGGTGCATCGAGTCGTGCCGGATCGTCAGCGTCTCGCCGGTGTCGCCGAACATCACCTGCTGGTGGGCGAGCAGGCCGCGCAGCCGCACCGCGTGCACCGGGACGCCGTCCACGTCGGCGCCGCGGGCGCCGGGCAGGCTGTGCGTGGTCGGGTCCTGCTGCGGGGGCAGGCCGGCCTCCGCGCGGGCGGCGGCGATCAGCTGCGCGGTGCGGGTGGCGGTGCCGGACGGGGCGTCGGCCTTGCGGTCGTGGTGGAGTTCGACCACCTCGACGGACTCGAAGTACTTGGCCGCCAGCTGGGAGAACTTCATGCCGAGGATCGCGCCGATGGAGAAGTTCGGGGCGATCAGCAGGCCGAGCTCGGGGGCCTCGGCGAGCAGACCGCGGACGGTCTCCAGGCGCTCCTCGGTCCAGCCGGTGGTGCCGGTCACCACGTGGATGCCGTTGCGCAGGCAATGGTCGAGGTTGCCCATCACCGAGTCGGGGTGGGTGAGTTCGACCGCGACATCGACCCCGGCCTCGCCGAGTTCGGTGAGCTCGGAGCCACGGCCGAGGGCGGCCACCAGCTCCATGCCGTCGGCGGCCTCCACGGCCTTGACGGCCTCGGAGCCGATCCGGCCCTTGGCGCCGATCACGGCGACGCGCAGCGTCATGTCAGTTGTCCTCTCGGGCGGTTCAGGCGAGCAGGTCGGCCAGCTTGGCGGCCCGGCGGTCGTTGACCGGGCCGATCAGCGCGAGCGAGGGCCGGTGCGCCCCCAGCACATCACGGGCGACGGCGTGCACGTCGTCCAGGGTGACCTCGGCCATCTTGCGCAGCATCTCGTCCACCGACAGGTGGTGGCCGTAGGAGAGTTCGGCCTTGCCGATGCGGTTCATCAGCGAGCCGGTGTCCTCCATGCCGAGCACGGTGGAGCCGGAGATCTGGCCGATCGCACGGCGCAGTTCCTCCTCGGTGATGCCTTCCTCGACGACCCGGGCGAGTTCCTCGCGGCAGATCTTCAGCACCTCCTCGACCCGCTTGGGCTGGCAGCCGGCGTAGATGCCGAACAGACCGGTGTCGGCGTAGGAGGAGGAGTACGAGTACACCGAGTACGCCAGGCCGCGCTTCTCCCGGACCTCCTGGAACAGCCGGGAGCTCATGCCGCCGCCGAGGGCCGCGTTGAGCACGCCCAGCGCCCAGCGGCGCTCGTCGTGGCGCGGGATGCCGGGGACGCCGAGCACCAGGTGGGCCTGCTCGGTGGGGCGGTTGAGGACGGCGGCCTTGCCGGAGGTGCGGACCGCCTTGACGCCGCGCCGGACCTCGGCGGGGTGGCCCTTGGACTTGGCCAGCACCGGCGCGAACGCCTTCTCCACCAGCTTGACCACCTTGGCGTGGTCGAGGTTGCCGGCCGCGGCGACCACCAGGTTCTCCGGCTTGTACCGGCGGTGGTAGAAGCCGGCGATCTGGTCGCGGCTCAGGCCGGACACCGTCTCCTGGGTGCCCAGGATCGGGCGGCCGAGCGGGCCGGTCCCGAAGATCACCTTGGCGAACAGGTCGTGCACCACGTCGCCCGGGTCGTCCTCGGCCATCGCCATCTCTTCCAGGATGACGCCGCGCTCGGACTCCACGTCCTCGGGGCGGACCAGCGAGCCGGTGAGCATGTCGCACACCACGTCGATGGCCAGCGGCAGGTCGGTGTCCAGGACCCGCGCGTAGTAGCAGGTGTTCTCCTTGGCGGTGAACGCGTTCATCTCGCCGCCGACCGCGTCCAGCGCGGCGGAGATCTCCAGCGCGTCGCGCCGGGCGGTGCCCTTGAAGAGCAGGTGCTCCAGGTAGTGCGTGGCGCCGTTCAGCACCGGGGTCTCGTCCCGGGAGCCGACGCCGACCCAGATGCCGAAGGTGGCGCTGCGCACCGTCGGGAGGGTCTCGGTGACGACCCGCAGGCCGCCGGGGAGCACGGTGCGGCGGACGGTGCCCGCGCCGCCTTCGGTGCCCTTGAGCAGGGTCCGGGTAGTGCCGGGGCGCTGCTTCGCCGCCGAGGCCTGGGCCACGGGTGTTCCTTCCAACTACTGCTTCACGAGGGGAGCTTCACGAACAGGGCGCGGCCCGCACGCGCCGATCGGGGCGTGCGGGCCGCAGGGTGTTACCGGGGTGTCACTCGGAGGCGGCGGCCTCGCCGCCCTCCTCGCCCTCGATGACGGGGATCAGCGACAGCTTGCCGCGCGGGTCGATCTCGGCGATCTCGACCTGCACCTTGGTGCCGACGCCGAGCACGTCCTCGACGTTCTCGACGCGCTTGCCGCCGGCCAGCTTGCGGATCTGCGAGATGTGCAGCAGACCGTCCTTGCCCGGCATGAGCGAGACGAAGGCGCCGAAGGTGGTGGTCTTCACCACGGTGCCCAGGTAGCGCTCGCCGACCTCCGGCATGGTCGGGTTGGCGATCTGGTTGATCGTCGAGCGGGCGGCCTCGGCGGCCGGGCCGTCGGCGGCACCGATGTAGATGGTGCCGTCGTCCTCGATGGTGATCTCGGCGCCGGTGTCCTCCTGGATCTGGTTGATCATCTTGCCCTTGGGGCCGATGACCTCGCCGATCTTGTCCACCGGGATCTTGATGGTGATGATCCGCGGCGCGTTCGGGGACATCTCGTCGGGCGAGTCGATGGCCTCGTTCATCACGTCGAGGATGTGCAGGCGGGCGTCCCGGGCCTGCTTCAGCGCGGCGGCCAGCACGGAGGCCGGGATGCCGTCGAGCTTGGTGTCCAGCTGCAGGGCGGTGATGAAGTTGCGGGTACCGGCGACCTTGAAGTCCATGTCGCCGTACGCGTCCTCGGCGCCGAGGATGTCGGTGAGCGTCACGTAGTGGGTCTCACCGTCGATCTCCTGCGAGATCAGACCCATGGCGATGCCGGCGACGGCGGCCTTCAGCGGCACACCGGCGTTCAGCAGCGACATGGTGGAGGCGCAGACCGAGCCCATCGAGGTGGAGCCGTTGGAGCCCAGCGCCTCGGAGACCTGGCGGATCGCGTAGGGGAACTCCTCGCGGGTCGGCAGGACCGGGAGGATCGCGCGCTCGGCAAGGGCGCCGTGGCCGATCTCGCGGCGCTTCGGCGAACCGACGCGGCCGGTCTCACCGACCGAGTACGGCGGGAAGTTGTAGTTGTGCATGTAGCGCCGACGGGTCTCCGGGGAGAGCGTGTCGAGCTGCTGCTCCATGCGCAGCATGTTCAGCGTGGTGACACCCAGGATCTGGGTCTCGCCGCGCTCGAACAGGGCGGAGCCGTGCACCCGCGGGATGGCCTCGACCTCGGCGGCCAGGGTGCGGATGTCGGTGACGCCGCGGCCGTCGATGCGGACCTTGTCCTTGATGACGCGCTCGCGGACGATCTTCTTGGTCAGCGCGTTGTAGGCGCCGCTGATCTCCTTCTCGCGGCCCTCGAACTCCGGGAGCAGCTTGTCGGCGGCGACGGCCTTGATGCGGTCCAGCTCGTTCTGGCGCTCCTGCTTGCCGGCGATGGTCAGCGCCTTGGCCAGCTCGTCCTTGACGGCGGCGGTCAGCGCGGCCAGCACGTCGTCCTGGTAGTCCAGGAAGCGCGGGAACTCGCCGGTCGGCTTGGCGGCCTGCTTGGCGAGCTGGGCCTGGGCGGCGCACAGCACCTTGATGAACGGCTTCGCGGCCTCCAGGCCGGAGGCGACGACCTCCTCGGTGGGGGCCTCGGCGCCGCCCTCGACCAGCTTGATGGTCTTGTCGGTGGCCTCGGCCTCGACCATCATGATCGCGACGTCGCCGTCCGGCAGGACGCGACCGGCGACGACCATGTCGAAGACGGCCGACTCCAGCTCGGAGTGGGTCGGGAAGGCCACCCACTGGCCCTTGATCAGCGCGACGCGGACGCCGCCGATCGGGCCGGAGAACGGCAGGCCGGCCAGCTGGGTGGAGGCGGAGGCCGCGTTGATGGCCACCACGTCGTACAGGTGGTCGGGGTTGAGCGCCATGACGGTGACGACGACCTGGACCTCGTTGCGCAGGCCCTTGACGAAGGACGGGCGCAGCGGGCGGTCGATCAGGCGGCAGGTGAGGATCGCGTCCTCGGACGGCCGGCCCTCACGGCGGAAGAACGAGCCGGGGATGCGGCCGGCGGCGTACATCCGCTCCTCGACGTCCACCGTCAGCGGGAAGAAGTCGAAGTGCTCCTTGGGCTGCTTCGAGGCGCTGGTGGCCGACAGCACCATGGTGTCGTCGTCCAGGTAGGCCACGGCGGAGCCGGCGGCCTGACGGGCCAGGCGGCCGGTCTCGAAGCGGATGGTGCGGGTGCCGAAGCTGCCGTTGTCGATGACGGCCTCGGCGTAGAAAACGTTCTCTTCCACCTGGAAGATCTCCTCTTTCGTACGTCTCCCCAGGAGCGCCCCTGCGCGTGCCTGCCGTGGCCCGGGCAGTTGGGCCGGTCTTCGATCGAAGCCACCGGGTCCGTCCCCGCGTGTCGGGGGTCCCGGCGGCCACTACCGAGGACCGGCGCCTTTCGGCGTGCGGCGGTCGGCGTGTGGACGCTCCTGCGGTGCGGGCGGCTTCCGTTTGAAGCCTTGGTCGGCCCGCAAGGGCGGGCATGCCCTTTACCTTACAAATTCACACCCTATCGAGCGCGGCTTTACGGCCGGGCTGTTCGCGGGGTGCGGTCGCGAGGTGGCGCGGAAAGCGCCGAGGGGCGGCTCCCCCGGTGAGGGGAGCCGCCCCTACGAGCGGTGTCAGCGGGCGCCGCCGGCGGCACCGCGGCGGATGCCGAGGCGGTCCACCAGGGTACGGAAGCGCTCGATGTCCTTCTTGGCCAGGTACTGCAGCAGGCGGCGGCGCTGGCCGACCAGGATCAGCAGGCCACGACGCGAGTGGTGGTCGTGCTTGTGGAACTTCAGGTGCTCGGTCAGGTCCGAGATGCGGCGGGAGAGCATGGCCACCTGAACCTCGGGAGAGCCGGTGTCGCCCTCCTTCTGGCCGAACTCGGCGATGATCTGCTTCTTGACGTCAGCGGCGAGGGCCACGGGCATCTCCTTCGGTGTTGGCCGAGCGGTCCTGGTCGAAGGCACAGGACCTGACAGAACTCGGACGGATCAACGATACCAGCGCGGCTCAGCCGGTCGCGCCGCGCACCACGTTGTAGATGTTGAGCACGGCCAGCGCCAGCGGCACCAGGGCGATCAGCATCAGGCTGTCGACCATGTCCAGGATGCGGCCCCAGAACGGGGACACTCCGGAGCGGGGGACGATCAGCGCGATCGCGATCATGATCGCGGCGCCGGCCGCGATGGACGTGGACAGCCACACGGTGCGCAGGTCGCCGCCGTCGCCGCCGGTGGCCGCGGCCATCGCCAGGTGCATCGGGGTGTGCAGGGCGAGGCCCAGGATCAGCAGCGCCAGGCCGGCCAGGCCGGCGATGGTGAGCGCGAACACCTGGGCGGTGTAGCGGAACAGCCGGGCGCGCAGCATGGTCGTGACGCCGATGGCCAGGGCCAGCAGTTCGGCCCAGGTGCGGTCGCTGAAGCCGAGCACGGTGCAGGCGCCGACGATGGTGGTGGCGGCGCCGCCGACCAGGCCGACCAGCACCTCGTGGCCGCGGCGGGCCTGGGCGGCGATCCGCTCGTACTGGACGGTCTCGGCGCTGGTGTTCTCCTCGCCGTAGGCGGTGCCGCGGGTGCGGGCCTGGCCGGGGGCGCTGAAGCCGACGGGCAGGCGGGCGAACCGGGCGGACAGCGCGGGCAGGAAGCCGATCGCGGCGACCGCGGCGACGCCGGTGACGGCGGCGATGTCGGTGATCGCGGTGCCGGACATCAGCACGGCGGCGAAGGTGGCCAGGGTGCCGGCGGCGGCGACGAAGGCGGCGGCGACGAACACCGAGTCCTTCTCCGGCAGCAGGCCGACCAGCAGGACGGCGACCACCAGCACGGCGACGCAGCCGACCAGGAACTGGAGCCGGCCGGGGCCGTCGCCGAGGTGCGGGACGTCGATGATGCCGGAGCCGGCCAGCATGGCGTGCGGCAGCGCGCCGAGGCCGAGCGCGAGCGCGGCGACGTGGTCCTCGTAGACCCGGGCGCGGACGGCGGCGAAGGTCACCAGCACGACGGCGGTGACGCCGGCCAGGATGCCCGGCAGGCCGAACATGTTGTGCCGCAGGTCGGAGAACCACAGCGCGAACGCCAGCAGGGTGAGCAGCACCGTGCCGGCGATCAGGCCGAAGGCCCGCATCAGGTCGGGGCTCCAGAACCGGCGGTCGGCCTCGACCGCGGAGGCGATGGCGTCGGCGACGTCGTCGTAGACGGCCGGCGGCAGCGACTCGGAGAACGGGCGCAGGCTCAACAGGTCGCCGTCGCGGACCTGTTGGGCCGCCAGCGGAAGTCCGCTGTCGAGCACGGTGCCGTCCCGCCGCACCAGATGGAACCCGGTCGGCGTTCCGTCCACCTGGGTCTGCCCGGAGAGCCGCAGCACTTCCGGGTAGATGTCGGCGAGCGGGACGTCCTCCGGCAGGGCGACGTCGATCCGGCTGTCCGGTGCCACCACGGTGACCCGGCAGAAACCGGTCGTAGCGTTTGTGCTCACCGGCCCTCTCCCCCTCGTTGGCTGTGTCGGCAAGTCTGCTGACCACTCGTCGACCGGCTCCGGAACTGTCACGGCCCGAACGAGAGTTGGCGCGGCGTCACCTTACCCCCTCCGCGCAAGGGTGCACCGCGTCGGGGGCGTGGAGGAGGTGTGGGCGGCGCATGCGGATGGAGGCGGTGCGCAGGAGCGCCGGGGGTTGTGTGTTGACGCCGGATCAGTACCCTGCGGGTGGGCGACCCCGTGGACGAACGGCTTGCCCAGCGCAGTAGGATCGGCCCCTGCGCACGGCGTACGGGGGCGGCGATCGAACGCGACAGCCCCGCGCGCCTGCGGTTCGGCGGAGCGGGGGCGGCGTCATCACACGGGGCGCCCTCACCGTACGTATCCAGATGCGTGAGGGCGGATTGTGAGCGAGCGATGGGGGTGCCCCCGACCCTGTGCCCGGGGAGGGCGCACCGTTGACGACGGGGAGTCGCGCGCTGCGGCTGCCGCTGGGGGCGGGGTGACCACGTGAGCGAGCGGAGCGAGCTCACCATCAAGAGGCGCGTGTGTACGAAGTGCTCACCGAGCGCCAGCGAGGTGAACGCATGAGTACGGTGACGGTCAAGCGTCCGCCGCGGGCGTTCCCGCCTCCGGTGTCGGAGGAGCCGGTCGAGCTGGTTCCGCCGCCGGAGCTGCCGCGGGGCGGTGGCGAGGACTGGATGATGTCGCTGCTGCCGCTGCTCGGCATGGGCGGTTCGGCGGCGTTCTTCTTCTCGCCGGGCGCACAGGGCCCGATGAAGATGATGGGTGTCCTGATGGTCGCGTCGACCGCCGCGATGGCGGTGGCGCAGATCGTCAAGGCGCGCAAGGGCGGTAGCGCGGCCACCTCGGACGAGCGCCGGGACTACCTGAAGTACCTGCAGCAGAAGCGCCGCGAGGTGCGTCGCACGGCCGAACGTCAGCGCGGGGCACTGCTGTTCACCCACCCGGAACCCGACCAGCTGTGGTCGATCGTGGCCGAGGGCCGCCGGCTGTGGGAGCGCCGGCCGACGGATCCGGACTTCGCGCAGATCCGGGTGGGCCTGGGCCCGTTGCAGTTGTCGACGCCGCTGGTGGCGCCGCAGACCGCCCCGATGGACGAGCTGGAGCCGCTCGCCGCGGAGGCGATGGGCACCTTCATCAAGACCCACGGCACGCTGCAGGACCTGCCGCTGGCGGTGTCGCTGCGCGCCTTCTACCACATCACGGTGTGCGGCGACCCGGACTCGGTGTACGGCAACGTCCGGGCGATGGTGGCCCAGTTGGCGACCCTGCACTCCCCCGAGGACCTGATGATCGGGGTGGCCGCCGCGCCCGGCGCGGTGGAGGAGTGGGAGTGGGCGAAGTGGCTGCCGCACACCCAGCACCGCAAGGAGAGCGACGGCGCCGGTTCGCGCCGTCTGATCGCTTCCGGGCTGGGTGAGTTGGAGGAGCTGCTGGCCAACGAGCTGGCCGGCCGCAAGGGCTTCTCCCGGGACAGCACGCCGAGTTCGGACCAGCCGCACCTGGTGGTCATCATGGACGGCGCCTCGGTGCCGGTCGACTCGGTGATCGCCGGTCCGGAGGGCGTCCAGGGCGTCACCGTGATCGAGGTCGTCCCGGGTGACCTGGACGAGCCGAACGGCCACCTGGTGATCACCGTCGGCAAGCACGAGCTGCTGCTGGAGGCCGCCTCCGGCGCCAGCTACCCCGGCAAGCCGGACACCCTGTCGGGGTGGCAGGCCGAGGCGCTGTCGCGGCAGCTGGCGCCGTTCCGGGCGTCCGCGGGCGGCGACGACAGCGACCCGTCGCTGGTGTCGATGGACTTCACCGAGATGATGCACACCGGCGACCCGGGCTCCTTCGACCCGGCCCGGCACTGGCGTCCCAAGCCGATCCGCGAGAAGCTGCGCGTCCCGCTGGGCGTCGGCAGCAACGGCGAGTACGTCTGGCTGGACATCAAGGAAGCCTCGCTGGAGGGCATGGGCCCGCACGGCATGTGCGTCGGCGCGACCGGTTCCGGCAAGTCCGAGGTGCTGCGCACCATCGTGCTGGCGCTGGCGGTCACCCACTCGTCCGAGGTGCTGAACCTGGTCCTCGCCGACTTCAAGGGTGGTGCGACCTTCGCCGGTATGGCGGAGATGCCGCACACCGCGGCCGTGATCACCAACCTGGAGGGCGAAGCCACCCTGATCGACCGCATGCGCGACGCGATCGAGGGTGAGATGAACCGCCGCCAGGAGCTGCTGCGCGCGGCGGGCAACTACGCGAACATCAACGAGTACGAGCGGGCCCGTACCGCGGGCGCGCCGCTCGACCCGCTGCCCTCGCTGCTGATGATCATCGATGAGTTCTCCGAACTGCTCACCGCGAAGCCGGACTTCATCGACCTGTTCATCCAGATCGGCCGGATCGGCCGTTCGCTCGGTATGCACATGCTGCTGGCCTCGCAGCGACTGGAGGAGGGCAAGCTCCGCGGTCTGGACACCTTCCTGTCCTACCGGCTGGGTCTGCGCACCTTCTCGGCCGCCGAGTCGCGGGCCGCGATCGGTGTGCCGGACGCCTACCACCTGCCGCCGATCCCCGGCGTGGGCTACCTCAAGTTCGGCTCCGACGTGATGGAGCGCTTCCGGGCCGCGTACGTGTCCGGCAAGTACCGTCCGCCGGGCCAGCAGCGCGCGGTCGGCGGCCGGGTGGTCACCGCCCAGCCGGTGCTGTTCACCGCCGCCGAGGTCGAGATCATCGAGCCCGAGGTGGAGGAGGTCCTTCCCGACCCGTCGGAGGAGGAGGAGAAGGACGACGCGCTGCTGGACACCATGCTCGACGTGTTCGTCCAGCGCATGATCGGCCAGGGCCCGCCGGCCCACCAGGTGTGGCTGCCCCCGCTGGAGGCGCCGCCGTCGGTGGACACCCTGCTGGAGCCGCTGCAGGTCAGCCCGGAGCGCGGTCTGACCCCGGCGTCCATCCACCAGGGCAACCTGATCGTCCCGGTCGGCATCGTCGACAAGCCGCGCGACCAGCGCCGCGACGTGATGTACCTGAACTACTCGGGCGCGGCCGGCCACGGCCTGATCGTCGGCGGTCCGCAGTCCGGCAAGTCCACCATGGTGCGCACCATCGTGGCGGGCTTCTCGGTCACCCACACCCCGGTGGAGACGCAGTTCTACCTGCTCGACTTCGGTGGTGGCGGTTTCGGCTCGCTGGCCGACCTGCCGCACGTCGGCGGCGTCGCGGGCCGACTGGACGTCGAGAAGGTCCGCCGCATGATCAGCGAGGTGCACGGGGTGCTCAACCGCCGTGAGGAGCTGTTCCGCTCCCAGGGCATCGACACCATCGCCACCTACCGCACCCGCCGGGCCAACGGGCAGCTGCCGGACGAGCAGTTCGGCGACGTGTTCCTGTTCATCGACGGCTGGCTGATCTTCAAGCAGGAGTTCGAGGTCCTGGAGCCGGTCATCGCGGACATCGCCCAGCGAGGTCTCGGTTACGGCGTCCACGTGGTGATCACGGCGGCCCGTTACGCCGAGGTCCGCCCGGCGCTGAAGGACCAGCTGCAGAACCGCGTCGAGCTGAAGCTCGGTGACTCCATGGAGTCGGAGATCAACCGCAAGGTCGCCGCGAACGTGCCGTCGATCCCGGGCCGCGGTCTGACCCACGAGCAGTTGCACTTCCTGTCCGGTCTGCCGCGCATCGACGGCGCCGGCACCACCGAGGACCTGGTGGACGGTGTCGCCGACATGGTCAGCCAGATCAACGCGGCCTGGACCGGCCCGCGCGCCCCGCAGGTGCGCATGCTGCCGGCGGTGCTGGACGGCAACTCGCTGCCCAAGGGCTTCGAGCACCCCGAGCTGGGTGTCGCGTTCGGTGTCGACGAGGTCGAGCTGGCGCCGGTGTTCGTCAACTTCGAGAACGACCCGCTGTTCGTCATCTTCGGCGAGAGCGAGTCCGGCAAGTCGGCGATGCTGCGCATGCTGATCAAGCAGATCACCGAGCGGTACACCCCGGACCAGGCCGGCATCGTGGTCGGCGACTTCCGCCGCTCGCTGCTCGGCGTGGTGCCGCCGGAGTACCTGGTGGAGTACGCGGCCGCCGCGCCCGCCATGTCGGCGATCGTGGAGATGCTGCGCGGCGCCTGCTCGCGTCGTCTGCCCGGTCCGGACGTCACCCCGGAGCAGCTGCGCAACCGCAGCTGGTACCAGGGCAAGGACATGTTCGTGATCGTGGACGACTACGAGCTGGTCGCCACCCAGTCGGGCAACCCGATGGCGCCGCTGGCGGAGTTCCTGCCGTTCGCCCGCGACATCGGTCTGCGTCTGATCGTCGCCCGCAGCGCGGGTGGCGCCGGCCGTTCGCTGTTCGAGCCGGTGATGCAGCGCATGCGCGAGCTGGGCGGCCAGGGCCTGATCCTCTCCGGTGACAAGGGCGAGGGCGCGCTGCTGGGCACGGTCAAGCCGCAGCCGTTGCCGCAGGGCCGTGGTGTGTTCGTCTCCCGCCGGATCCAGGCGGGCCAGACGGTGCAGACCGGTTGGCTGCCGACCCTGCAGTAGCCGACGGGCGAGAGTCACGCAGTGTGACCAAGGGGGCCGGGTTCCGAAAGGGATCCGGCCCTTTGGCATCCCAAGGTCCGAACGGTGCCATAACGTTATCTTCTGATTTTTCGCCACCTCCTTCGGTTCCCGTACTCCGAAGGCCGAACCGCCTGGGATTTCGGGCCATCAGCCACCCCGGCGCAGCGCCTTTGAATCTGAGTTGCGCAGATCACTTCACCTTCGATTCAAGCGCGGTTCATCGGAGTTACCTCAATGGAAACAAGCAGCCAACCGGCCACTCGGCTGCGTTCCGTAGGAAAACCCGGCTTACGACAACGGATTCCGCAGCTGATCCCGCGTTGACGGGGCCAATTCACCCAGGCAACCTGGCGCATCGGGAGCGATGGAGAACCAGACCCGCGAGAACGTGTTTCGGAGGCGATACCGCTCCCTCCCCCAGTGACCGCCGACAGCCGATCGGATGCCCCATGACCGACACGCTCCCTCCGCAGGCAGCCGCCCCCGCCCCGGGTGCCGCCACCGGCACGGAGGCCCCGAAGAAGCTCGCCCGATCGCTCGGCGTCGTGGGCGGCACGCTGCTCACGCTCTCCTGCGTGACCCCGGCGTCCTCGCTCTTCGTGCTCGTCCCCGAGCTGTTCCAGGGCCTCGGCACCTACACCCTGATGGCCATCGTCATCGGCACGGTGATCTGCATCGCGGTGGCGTTCTGCTACTCCGAGCTCGGCACCCTGGTGCCCTCGGCGGGCGGCGAGTACGCCATGGTCGGCACTCTGGCGGGCAAGTTCGCGGGCTGGCTGGTCTTCGTCCAGTCGCTGATCGTGGTGATGATCGTGCCGTCGATCATCGCGATGGGCACCGCCGAGTACCTGGAACCGATCATCCACGTCGACCCGAAGATCGCCGGCGCCGTGGTGATGATCGCGGCCACCATCGCCGGTCTGCTCGACCTGCGCGCCAACGCCTGGATCACCGGCATCTTCCTGGTGCTGGAGGTCATCGCCTGCGCCGTGGTGTCCTTCCTCGGCTTCACCCACACCCAGCGCGGCGCGGACACCATGCTGCACGGCACCATCGCCGACGCGGCCGGTGCCACCTCCGGCGTGGGCCTCTCGGTGATCATCGCCATGATGGGCACCGCGCTGTTCGTCACCCAGGGCTTCTCCACCGCGATCTACCTCTCCGAGGAGCTGGAGGACCCGCGCAAGAACGTCGCCCGCACCGTGCTGTGGACGCTGGGCCTGTCGGTCGCCATCATCGTCATCCCGGTCGCCGCCATCACCATGGGCGCGCCGGACCTGACCGCGCTGACCGAGGGCAACATCTCCCAGCTGGTGATCGGCTGGAGCAACACCGGCGTCGGCACCTTCATCAGCCTCTGCATCGCGCTGGCGATCATCAACGCCGGCATCGTGATGGTCATCCAGAACTCCCGGGTGCTGTTCGCCTCCGGCCGCGACAAGGCCTGGCCGCAGCCGGTGAACGACGCCTTCGGCACCCTCAACAAGTTCAGCGCCCCGTGGGTCTCCACCCTGGCCGTCGGCGTCCCCGGCGCGGTGCTCTGCTTCGTGCCGCAGTCCCTGCTGATCGAGATCACCGGCGTCGCGGTCGCCGCGCTGTACCTGCTGGTCGCCGTCGGCTCGCTGTTCTCCCGCCGCGGCGAGCACAAGCACGCCCCCGCCTGGCGCCAGCCGCTGTGGCCCGCGCTGCCGATCCTGGTCATCGGTGCCCTCGGCTACACGCTCTACCAGCTCAACGGCCCCGGCCTCTACTGGACTCTGGGCATCACCGCCGCCGCCGGCCTGTACTGGGCGTTCTACCTGCGGCCCCGTCAGGAGACCCGCTGGGTGATCACCCTTCCCGAGGACGAGCGGGTCTGACCCCCCGCGGACCGCTCCCTCTCGGCCCCGCCGGTTTCCCCCGACCGGCGGGGCCGACCCCTGTCCGGGGACGGCCCCTCACGTCGTTCCGAACGGTCAGTGGCGGCGGCGCCGGCCCATGTCACGGGCGACGATCGCACCGCCGGCCAGGCCCGCCACCAGCAGGCCACCCGCCCCGAGCACGAAGGTCCCGGTCCGCCGGTCCCGGTCCGCCTGCGTCTCCTCCAGGCCGGCCGGCTGCGCGACCAGCGGAACGGTGTCCAGCTTGGTCGGGGCGTCCGGGGTCGGGGACGACTCGGGCGTACCCGTGAACGAGACCGCCTTGACCGGGTCGACCACGCCCCAGCCGATCCACTTGTTGCGGCCGTGCTCGGTGCGCTGGGCAGTCTGCTCGATCACCGTGCGGATCTGCTTGGGGGTCCAGTCCTTGTGCATCCCCTTGAGCACCGCGGCAAGGCCGGAGACGTAGGGCGCGGAGAAGCTGGTGCCGTTGTCGGTGCACTGTCCGCCCCCGGGGACGGTGGAGAGCATGTCCACGCCCGGCGCGACCACCTTGACGAAGTCGCCGTACTGCGAGAACGTGGCCCGCTCGTTGTTGCGGTCGGACGCGCCCACGGACAGCACGGTGTCGTACTTGGCCGGGTAGGTGGGGCCTTCGGCGCCGTCATTGCCGGAGGACGCGACCACCACGATCCCGTCCTCGTCGGCCTGCTTCAGTACCGCCTCCAACTGACGGTCCTCGGCGAACGCCGGCGCGTCGGAGGGCTTGGTCGGGTCCACCTCGACCCGGACGTCCTGCGAGATGTTGATGACGTCGGCCTTCAGTTGCATCGCTTTCTTGATGGCCTCGATCAGCGTGGTCACACTGCCGTGGCCCTCGGCATCGTTCTGCCGGATCGAAATGATCTTCGCGTCCTTGGCCAGGCCGACGAAGCCGACCCCGGGCCTCGGATCGGCGGCGATGATGCCTGCGACCTTGGTGCCGTGCCCGACCTTGTCGGAGGTGGCTCCGCCCTCCGGCTTCGGCTGACCGGCCGGCTGCGAATCGCCGAGCAGGTCGCCGCCGTCGATCACCTTGCCGGGGGCGCCCAGTTGCGGGTTGCTGACGTCCACGCCGGTGTCGATCACCGCGACCCTGATGCCGTCCCCGGTGTGCTGGGCCTTGCCGTTCTTGTCCACGCCCCACAGCTCGTCCAGGAAGACCCGCTGGAGCGACCAGGGCACCGCTTCGACGTCCTTCTGGGCGCAGTCACCGGCCGCCGCGATCGCCACCGGCGCTCGGAACCCGGCTCCCCCGGAGGCCGCGGGCGAGGGCTCGGCGTAGGCGGGGCCGGCGGCCGTGGTGCCGACCACCCCGAGCACCAGCAGCACCGCGCCGGCCCGGCGCAACGATCCTGACGACACCTGAAGTCCACCCCTCATTGCTTCCACCCGTGTTCGGCGCGTGCCCCGTGCAACGCGCGAAGGGCGGGCGCCCCGTGGGACGCCCGCCCTTGTGAAGAGCGCTTACCGCGCAGAGTCCCGAGAGGGAACAGTCAGGACCAGAGCGACTGGTTCTGGTTCTCGGTCTGCTGGTAGCTCTGCGCCGCGTTGTCCAGCGCGGTGGCGATCTGGCCGAGCACCTGCTGCAGGTCGGCAGCCTTGGCGTCCCACTGCGCCTGGCGGGCCTGGTAGCCCTCCTGGGCCGCACCCTGCCAGGAGGAGGCGACGCGGGTGACGCCCGACTTCAGGTCGTCAAGCTGCGACTGGATGCGCGAAGCGGTCTGGCGCACCTCGGAGCTGGCGTTCTGCAGGGTCTGGAAATTGACGAGAATGGACATGCTTGTCTCCTTGTCGATGGATGCACGGCGCGCCCCCGTAAGGGCGCGGTGTGACGGTTACCGGCTCGGCGTCAGCCGATGCCACCGACGGCAGCACGCTGCTCTTCTTCGGTCATCGAGTACGCCTTGGTGGTCGCCTCGATCGCCTGACGGATCTCGTCGAGCACCTTGTTGAGCGCGTTGGCGTCGTCGTTGGTCCGCTCCTGCATCTGCTTGTACGCAGTCGCGGCCGCGCCCTGCCAGCCCGAGGAGATCTCGGAGACCAGGTTGTTCAGGCGACCGATCTCGGCCTGCACCTGCTGGTTGACCTCGCCGATGCGGTTCGCGAAGGAGGTCATTTCCTCCGCGGTCATCGTGAACTGACCTGCCATGATCCACCGTCCCCCATGAGACAGACTTCCGTCCGGGCGCCCCTGTGGCGAACGCCCGCACGGGCACCACGTGGTGTGGTGCTCTGTAGCACTGTAACGGCCAAGTGCCCTCGGCCCAACACCGGGTCGCAGGTAGTTACCAGACCATGACACTGAACTCCCGCACCGGCGTTGACGATTCGTCAGGCGTTCTGAGGCTGAAGTGCAGTGTTGGTGTTGAGCACCGGACCGGCCGGCACCAGCTTCGACCAGAAGTCGGGCACGAACTGCGGGTTGACGGACTTGAAGCCCAGCCGCGCCTGCGCCTCGTTGGTGCCCTTCTTGTCGCCGCCCTGCGGGTTCGCACTGGGGCTCGCCGTGCCGTTGCCGCCGTCGTTGTTGGCGGGCAGCGTGTAGCGCAGGCCGGAGTCGGTGATCAGGTAGCCGGTGCCGGTGCCGCCGTCGCTCGGCTTGCTGCGGCCGTCCAGCGAGCGGTACAGCAGACCGTGACCGGGCGTCACGTGCGCGCTGGCCGCGTCCGAGCTGATGTCCGCCGGGTAGGTGGTACCGGCCCACACCGAGCGCTTGATCTGGTCGCCCTCGTAGCCGTTGAAGGTCGAGCAGACCACCGTGCGGGCGTCCTTGTCGCCGAGGTTGACCGCCGGGGACTTGCGGGTGGGCAGGTCCTTGGCGTCGTCCAGCCACTTCTTGGAGATCGTCGGCTGGAGCTTGCTGTAGTCGCCCGCGCCGAGCTCCGCGATGGTCGGCGTCGCGCCGCCGTACGCCGCGGCCTGCGTGTTCGGGTCGAGGCGGATCAGGTTCGCCTGGAACTCGCTGACCTGGTACAGCTTGTCCGGGCCGACCGCGTAGTACTTGTCCTCGAACTTCAGCACCCGGCCGACCTTCTTCTCCGGGGCCTGCGACAGGTCCACGGTGGAGGACTGGGACTGCTTGGCGATGACGTTGTCGAACCGGAAGAACTTCACCGGCTCGCCGTACTCCAGGGTCGCCAGCCATTCCTTGGTGACGCGCTGGGGCTTCGCGTCCGGGCCGAACAGGGCCGTCACCATGGCGGCCTTGTCGGTGTCGCTGGTGTCCTCCCGGCCGACCGCGTGCTTCAACCCGTTGCCGTCGACCAGGAACTTCGACCCCGTGGTGCCCTGCTCGTCCGGCCCCTGAACGAACAGCGCCTGACCGTCACCGAGCTTCCGCTCCGCCTGAAGGGTCTTGGCGTCCGCCCCGGCCGCGATGAACACCGACTGGGCGACCGAGGACGACAGGTTGTCCTTGCCCTGCTTGTCGCACACCGACCACAGCTTCGCGCTGCCCGCGTCGTCGCTCTTCGGCAACTTGTCCGGCGCGTACGGGATGCCGATGGCGGGACCGCGCCGCGGGTACTTGTCCAGCACGTCGTCGGCGACCGTCTGCACGGTGGCGCCCTCGGACAGCACCAGGCGGGCCGAGGACATGTTCAGCACCTGGTGCAGCATCGGCTTGCCGCTCTTCTGGTCCGTCAGGATCACGTACCGGGTGGTGGACGTCTTGCCCTGCAGGATGTACTTGCCGTTGTCCCAGTTCGGCGGCGCGCTGGGCTTGATGACGCCCCACATGCCGAAGCCGGCGACGACCACGGCCCCGATCACGAAGCTCGGCAGAATCGCACGGATCGGACGCGGCGCGTCCTCGTCATTGCCGCCGCCCCCCGGCTGCAGGAAAGCCCCCACCATCCGCTTGCGGGCGAAGGTGTAGGCGTTCAGCTCGTCCCGGCGTGATGCCATGCTCGTCCCCGTCTCCCCTGTGTGACCCGACCTGCGGGTGTCAACGCGCTTGTGCTGTGCGTGAGTCTGCCACCCGACGGGCGTCCGGAGCGGTCAACCCTCTACGATGCGACAGCAGACGGTGAGTACGGTAACGGGTAGGCTCCGACGGTCCGCCATCCGGGCCGTCGACCCGGCCCGCGGCCCGGCCCTGATGGCCGCAGCCGCACGGGGATCTGACGGCACATCTGAAGCAGAGAGGGCAATTCGGGGGATGCCAAGCCAGTCCGCTCCAGCACGACGACGCTCCAGCACGCACGGCCGGAGGCCGGACGCCCAGGGCGGCCGGCGGGCGCGTACCGCTCCGGCCGCGGCGCCCACCGGGCCGGTCGGCCTGCGGCTGCTGCCCAGGCCCGGGCTGCTCGCCCGCCGCCTGGAACTCAAGCAAATCGTCCAACTCGAGGTCGCCGTCGCCCTGGTGGCGGTCGGCTGGTCGATCAGCAAGCTGATGGCCGCGGTTCTCGCGGTGCCCGCGGTGATCCTCGTCGTGGTGGCGGTGCTGCGCCTCGGCGGCCGCACCATGGGCGAGGCGATGGGGGTCCGCTCCGCGTTCAACTCCCGTCGCAAGGAAGCGAAGTACAACGTTCCGCCGCCCGGCACCGACCCGGCGCTGGCGCCGATGATGGAGCTGGAACCGGCGCTGCGCACCTGCACCCACGCCATCGAGACCGACCTCGGTGACGGGCGGCCGCTGCGCCGCGAGACCGGCATGGTCGGCGACGGCACCTTCTTCACCTCGGTGCTGCTGGTGCAGTCCAAGGACCAGCCGCTGCGCCCGGGCCGGACCCCCGAGTCCTCGCTGCCGCTGGACCTGATCTGTTCGGTCCTGCAGGTCGACGACATTCCGCTGGAGTCGGTGCAGCTGATCCAGCACACCCAGCCGGCGCCCGCGCCGCACCTGCCGGAGCACTCGCTGGCCGCGCGCGCCTACCAGCAGGCTCCCGGAGGAGTGAACACTCCTGCGCTGCGGTTGACGTGGATCGCCATCAAGCTCGACCCGGAGCACGCCTCCACCGCCGTGCTGGCCCGCGGCGGCGGCGAGGAGGGCGCCCGCAAGGCGCTCCAGCGGGTCACCGACCAGCTCGCCGGGCGGCTGAACAGCGCCGGCTTCACCGCGACCGTCCTGGACGAGCGTGAGCTGATCGCCGCGCTGGCCATCTCGGTGTGCGCCAACCCGGTGGCGGTGGCGGGCCGTCAGGGCTCCGGCGGCGGCGGGGTCGGCGTGCGGCGGGCCCAGGAGTCCGCGAAGTTCTGCCGGATCGACGACCGCTGGCACGCCACCTACTGGATCTCCAAGTGGCCGGAGCTGTCCCGTCCGAACGCGGGCGGCGGCCGGGTCGCCGCCCCCGACCTGGTCAACCAGCTGACCAGCACCCCGGCGTTCGCCTCCACCTTCTCGATCACCGCGACCCGCGCGATGGGCGGCTCGGTGGCGCTCAGCGGGCACGTCCGGCTGACCGGGCGCAGCGAGAGCGAGGTCGCCCAGGTGGGCCGCCTGGTGGAGTCCCGCGCCCAGCACGCCGGCACCGCGCTGACCCGTCTCGACCAGGAGCACGGCCCGGGCCTGCTCGCCACGCTGCCCCTGGGAGGGACTTCCTGATGGCCTATCAGACCTATGGCGGCCAGGCCCCGCAGCCCGCGGAGCAGAACCGGGTGCGGGTCCGTCCCGGCTACGGCCTGCGCGGTCCGCGCCGGGAGAAGCACGTGCTGACCGTCGACGACCTGGCGGCGCTGGCCTTCCCGGTCGGCGACGACGGCGTGGTGATCGGCCTGGACCAGCAGCAACGGCCCGCGGTGATCGGCCTGTTCCGGCCGACGCAGTACGACGTGGTGCTGGTCGGCGGCATGTGGACGGCGCAGCTGATCGCGCTGCGCGCCGCCGCCACCGGTGCCCGGGTCGCGGTGGAGACCGGCCGTCCGCAGGCGTGGGCGCCGATGGCGCAGGCTGCGGGCGGCGGGCAGCCGTGTGTGACGATCCACCAGGTGGGTCGTCTGGGGGCGCAGGGCGCGTCGGTGGCGTCACCCGTCCTGGTGGTTCGGGACCTGGGTGCGCGGCCCTCGCGCAGCCGGCTGTCGGCCTCTCCGTGGCAGACCACGCTGACGGTGCTGCCGTACCTGGGCCCGAACGCGTCCCGGGTGCTGAACGCCGCCGACCTGGTGGGCCTGCAGCGGATCTCGCCGCAGGAGTCGGAGCTGGTGGGCCGTCTGCTGTCGCTGTCGCCGGGCGATGTGAACACGCTGCCGACGATGCCCGACCACATCACCCTGTGGGCGACCCGGATGCGCCGTCAGTACGTGATGACCAATCCGGGCGAGGCCGAGACCCAGGTGCTGGGCGGCCCGCGCCGCATGGACTGAAGCGGCGCGGCCGGGCGGGCCGCGTCGCGCGGGCCGGCCGGCCGGTGCGTCCGAAGGGGACGGTGTTCCCCGAGGGACGGACCGGTCGGCCGCCCCGCTCCGATCTGCCGTCAGATCGGCCTCCGCCTTCAGCGGACCGGTCCGCACGGCCTAGTCTTGTTGCCCGAAGGCAACCGCCGAAGTGATGTCGGCGAGAACGAGGGAGCCCCAGTGAGCAGCGATCGGGACGGCGTCTACGTCGGCGACAACGCGGCCGAGGACGACGATGACTGGCCCGATGCCCCGGACTACACCGCTCCGTCCTGGTACACCCAGAGCGCCGCTCCCGGGCCGGCCCAGCCGCCTGCCCAGCAGCAGCCGGTGCAGCAACCGCCGGTCCAGCAGCCGCCGCAGCCGGTGCAGCCCGAGGTCCAGCAGGCTGCGCCGCAGCCTCCGGTAGCGTCCGAGCAGCCGCAGCAGCCCGTACAGCCGCAGCCCGTGCAGGCGCAGGTTCCGCCGGCCGAGCCGGTGGCCGGTGCGCCGGTGGCCGGTGCGCCGGTGGCCGGTGCGCCGGTGGCCGCTCCGCAGCCGCCCGCGCCGGGCGCCGAGCAGCACGCCGGGCCAGCCACCGACGGGCAGGGCGTGCCCGTCGCTCCGCCGGTGGAGCTCGCGGCGGCGGCGCCGGTGCAGGAGGCCCCGCAGCCGCCCGTCCAGCAGCAGCCGCCGCCGTACCCGCAGCAGGGCCAGCCGCAGCAGTGGGGCCAGCAGCCGCCGGTGCAGCAGCCGCCGCAGCAGCAGTGGCCCAACCAGCCGCCGCAGCAGCAGCCTTACCCGCAGCAGGGCCAGCAGCCGCCCGTCCAGCAGCAGCAGCCGTACCCGCAGCAGGGCCAGCCGCAGCAGTGGGGCGGGCAGCCGCCGGTGGATCCGCGGGCGGGCGGCTGGCCGCAGGCCGGACCGCAGGCCGGACCGGGTCCGGCGTACCAGCAGCATTCGGGCCCGAACGCTCCGCAGGCGCCGGCCCAGTTCCAGCAGCCGGGTCCGCAGCAGGCGGCGCACGGCGCCGCGCTGGGCTACACGGCGGCGGTGGAGCTCTCCTCGGACCGGCTGCTGCGCGGTCAGCCGAAGGTGCAGAAGCAGTCGCGGTTCCAGTTCGGCGGCAAGTCGGCGCAGGCCGGCAAGCAGCAGAAGCTGGAGCTGATCCGGCATCCGGTGATGACCTGCTACCGGATCGCGGTGATCAGCCTCAAGGGCGGCGTCGGCAAGACCACGACCACCACCTCGCTGGGCGCGACGCTGGCCAGTGAGCGGCAGGACAAGGTCATCGCGATCGACGCGAACCCGGACGCGGGCACCCTGGGCCGCCGCATCAAGCGGCAGACCGGGGCGACCATCCGCGACCTGGTGACGGCGATCCCGCACGTGCGCAGCTACATGGACATCCGTCAGTTCACCTCGCAGGACCCGAACTCGGGCCTGGAGATCGTCGCCAACGACGTGGACCCGGCGGTCTCCACCACCTTCGACGACTCGGACTACCGCCAGGTCATCCAGGTGCTCGGGCAGCACTACCCGATCATCCTGACCGACTCGGGCACCGGTCTGCTGTACTCGGCGATGCGCGGTGTGCTGGACCTGGCGGACCAGCTGATCGTGGTCGCCACGCCCAGCGTGGACGGCGCGTCCAGCGCCTCCACCACGCTGGACTGGCTGTCCGCGCACGGCTACGCGGATCTGGTGCAGCGGTCGATCACGGTGGTCTCCGGGGTGCGCGAGACCAGCAAGATGATCAAGATCGAGGACATCGTGGCGCACTTCCAGACCCGCTGCCGCGGCGTCGTGGTGGTGCCGTTCGACGAGAGCCTCGCGGCCGGCGCCGAGGTCAACCTGGCGATGATGCGGCCCAAGGTCCGGGACGCCTACTTCGAGCTGGCGGCGCTGGTCGGCGAGGACATCGCGCGGGCCCAGCAGCAGGGCGGCTGGCAGGCACAGCAGCAACAGCAGCAGGGCGGCTGGCAGGGCCAGCAGCAGGGCGTCCCGCCGCAGCAGCAGCCGTACCCGCAGCAGTACCCGCCGCAGCAGGGCGGCTACCCGGCGCCCGGGCAGCCGTGGCAGCAGCAGCCGCCGCAGCAGCCGTACCCGCAGCAGCAGCCCGGCGGTTACCCGCCGCAGGGTCCGCCGGTGCCCGGCTACGGCTACCCGCCGCCGCAGGAGGCCCCGCCGCCGGGCTACGGGTACCCGCCGCCGCAGCACGGCTGAGCGCGCATCGGAAAGCCCCCCGCGAGGAGTTCTTCGCGGGGGGCTTTCGCGTGGGCGCCGGTCAGGGGCGCTCGGTGAGGTCCCGGGCGCGCTTGACGTCCTCGGCCATCCGCTCCAGCAGGGCGTCGATGGAGTCGAACTTCTCCATGCCGCGCAGCCAGGCGAGGAAGTCGACGGCGACGTGCTTGCCGTACAGGTCGAGGCCGACCCGGTCGATGGCGTAGGCCTCGACGGTGCGGGTGGTGCCGTCGAAGGTCGGGTTGGTGCCGACCGAGATCGCGGCGGGCATGGTCTCGTCGTCGGCGATCAGCCAGCCCGCGTACACGCCGTCGGTGGGGATCGCCGAGTACGGGACGGTGTCCACGTTGGCGGTGGGGTAGCCGAGTTCGCGGCCGCGCTGGGCGCCCCGGACGACCACGCCCTCGACCCGGTGCGGGCGGCCGAGGACCTCGGCGACGCCCGCCATGTCGCCGGCCGCGACCAGGCGGCGGCACAGGCTGGACGAGAACGGCTCGCCGTCGCCGGCGGCGCCGCGCACCTGCAGGTCGAGCACCTCGACCGCGAAGTCGTCGGCCCGGCCGAGCTCGGCGAGCAGTTCCACATTGCCCGCCGCGCGGTGCCCGAAGCGGAAGTTGGGGCCTTCGACCACGGCCTTCGCGCGCAGCGCGTCGACCAGCACCGAGCGCACGAAGTACTCCGGCGACTCCTGGGAGAACTCGGCGGTGAACGGCAGCACCAGCACGGCGTCCACGCCGAGTTGCTCGATCAGTTCGGCCCGCCGGTGCTGCGGGGCGAGCAGCGGCGGGTGGCTGCCCGGGCGGACCACCTCGCTGGGGTGCGGGTCGAAGGTGACGACGACCGACCTCGCCCCCAGCTCCCCGGCCAGCTCGACCACCCGATTGATGATCAGCTGGTGTCCGCGGTGGACCCCGTCGAACGATCCGATGGTGACGACGCTGCGCCCCCAGTCCCCTGGGATCTCCTCCAGGCCGTGCCAGCGCTGCACCTGACCGCTCCTTGTTCCTACGGTGTGCACACCCGGTGCACTCGAAAGACCGAAACCGAACTCCTATAGCGTGCCATGCGACCGACCCTGCCCAGGTACCGGAAGGCCCCCGGTGTGACCGGTCAGACGGCCGCCGGTCCGGTCCACCTGCCGTTCGGCCTCCGCGGCGGCGTGCTGCGGGTCCCGGCCGGCCGCGACGAGTGTCCGCATCCTGGTCAGCCGGGGCCCCGCGGGCGAGGGCGCGGCCTCCGTGGGCCAGTCGGCCAGCAGCCGGGCGAAACCGGCCCAGCGGGCCGCGCAGCGCACCAGGACGGCGTCCGCTCCGGGCCAGCGGTCGGCGATCCGGTGCAGCAACTCGCGCACCCGGGACGCCGGATGGCCGGCGTGCCGGGCCGCCAGCGCCTCCAGTACGGCGCCCAGCACCCCAGGGTCCCGCTCGGCGGCCAGCAGGGCGTCCAGCAGCCCCGCACGGCCCTTCCCGGGGGCGGCCAGCACCGGCGCGAAGCGGGCCCGCTCCGGGGGGCCGGCGGCGAGCACCGCCGGCAGCAGCGGGCGGGCGTCCCGTCCGGCGTCCAGCAACCGGTCCAGGTGGTCGGCGATCTGCCCGGTCCGCTCGGGCCGTTCGCGCAGCAGCTCGGCCGCGAGCAGCACCCCGGAGCGCACCACCGCCGGGTCCGCCGCCCGGTCGAGCACCCGCAGCCCGTCGCCGACCCGCGCCCCGGGCAGCTTCAGCCGGTCGCGGACGGCGGACAGCACCTGGGCCGGGTACTCCTCGACGAGTTCGCCCAGCACCTCCTCGGTCAGGAACGGGTCGCCCGCCCGGTACGCGGCCAGCGCCGCCGGCAGGTGTTCGGCCCGGGCCTGCGGGTCGCGCACCAGCAGCGCCAGCGCCGCGCCGTGCAGCGCCGGCTCCTCCTCCCGGTCCAGCAGGGCGCGGGCGGCCAGCCGCAGCAGCTGCGCGCCCGAGCCGCCCGCGTGCGGGACGGTGCGCAGGGCGTGCACGGCGGCCGCGACGTGCCGTTCGGGGCGCGGGTCGTGGGCCCACCGGTCGACCGCCCGGCACAGCGCGGACGGCTCGCGCTCGGCGAGCCGCCCGAGCAGCGCGTCGGCGCGCGGGTGCGCGGCGGCGACCAGGGCCTCCGTCAACTCGTCCAGGGCCAGCGTCCGGTGCTCGAACAGCAGCGCGTCGGCGAGCTCGGCGGCGCCCGGCCCGGCGTGCTCGTACCAGCCGCACAGCAGCGGCAGCACGGTGTGCGGGTCGGCGGCGAGCAGCTCCGCGACGCTCTCCCGCACCGCCTCCGGCTCGCCGTCCGGGTCGGCGGCCAGGCGTCCGAGCAGCGCGACCCGGTCGGCGGCGGGCAGCGGCAGGCCGGCCCAGAACGCCGGGCCGAAGCGCTCGTCCCACCCGGCCCGCTCGACCAGCAGTTCCAGCAGCTCCCGGTGGGCGCCCGGCTCGGGGCTGGCGGCGATGCCGTCGGCCAGCAGCCGGCCCGCCCACCAGTCCGGGTCGCCGCCGGGCTCGGCGCGCTCCAGCGCCAGCCGGATCCGGTGCAGCCACCCGTCCAGCGCCCCCGCGCCGCGCGCCGCACCGACCCGGCGCAGTGCCCCCACCACCACGCCGACCCGGGCCCGGCCGACCGCGCCCTGACGGCCCGCCACTGGGGAGGTCGCCGCGGGCGGAAGCACCTTTCGATCGGTCAACTCGCCGGCACTGACTCCGGCTTCGTTCGCCTCGCCCTCCGCCAGCAGCAGCCGCAGGGCCGCGTCCAGGTCCAGGTGCAGGCTCTGCAGCCACTCCCCCCACTCCTCGTGGCCGGCCCGGCGCCCGGTGCCCGCCGGGACCAGCAGGCGTTCCTCGTGGACGGCCCGCGCCCAGCCGCCGACGGCCGGGAACAGCCGCTCGAACTCCTCGGCGGGCAGCGCCCCGTCGCCCGCGCCGAGCATCAGCCGGGCGGCCTCGTGCAGTCGGCCGGCGGCGACGGCGGCCAGCCGCCGCACCTGCCGGGCGTCCTCGCCGGGCGGGACGGGGCCGCCGCGCCGGTGGCGGCGCTGGCCGCCGGGGGTGAGCGCGACCCGGCGGGCGACGGTCAGGCAGGCCAGGTCCAGCCAGCCGTCGAAGAGTTCGGTGCGGTCGGCGACCGGCCCGAGCGCGCCCGCGCCGCGCAGGTCGCCGGCCAGGCGCAGCGCCAGTGGGTGGCCGCGGTCGGCGGGGCCGAGGAAGGCCTCGGGCAGCCCGTAGCGGCGCCCGGCCCGGGCCGCCGCGTCGTCGGTGAGCGGGCCCAGCCAGAGCGCCCGGGCGGTGGCCCGCCAGGGGCCGAGCTGCTCCCAGGCGTCCGGGCGGCAGGCGACCAGGGCGCGGGCGTGGTGGGTGCGCAGCCATTCCAGGCCGGTGGCCAGCCAGGGCACGGTGAGCTCGCGCGGCGCCTCCTCGGGCCCGTCCAGCACCACGAGCAGCGGGCGGCCGCTGTCCGCGCACCGTTCGGCGAGTTCCGCCGGGCCGACCTCGGGGACGCCCAACTGCCGTGCGGCGGTGGCGAGTCGGCGGTGCAGGGTGTCGCCGATGGTGTGGTCGCCGGGGGCCAGGTCGGCGCCGCGCAGCCACAGCGTGGGCAGGGGTTCGGCGGCGCCGGCCCGGCGGACGGCGAGCGCGGCGAGTTCGGTGGTGCGCCCGCTGCCGGCGTGGCCGAGCAGCACGGTCAGGGTGTCCTGCGGTTCCTCGCCGCTCAGGCCGTCGGGCCGGTCCACCCGGTCGGCGGCGAGTTCGGTGATCCGGCCGGGCCCGGCGGTGGCGGCGTCCAGCTGGGCGGCCGTCAGGCGCAGTCCGCCGGCCAGGTTGAGGGCGCGGCCGAACGCGGGCACGCCGGAGGCGTTGCGGGCCAGCAGCAGCCCGAGCGGGCCGCCGCCGGGCGGGCCTGGCAGGGACAGCGGGACGGCCGCCACCCCGGACCCGGCGGCGGTGCGCACCCGGGGCGCGACGACGCCCAGCACGGCTCCGGTGCCGGGGTCCAGCACGGGCGCGCCGGCCACCGGCGTCACCGCGAGGTCGAGCAGCAGCACGCCCGGTACCGTCCGGGTCTGCGCGCCGTCCCCGCAGCGGCCGTTCTCCCGGCCGAGCAGGGCGCCGCGGGCCAGCACGGGCACGCCGTCCTCCCGGCGCTGGTGCGGCACCACGACGGGGCCGCCGGTCTCGCCCCGCCCGATCGGCAGCGCGCGGCCGGGCACCCCGCCGACGGCGGTGGTGCGCAGCAGTGCCAGCCCGTGCTCCGGCAGCAGGTCGACGCTGTCCGGCCCGAGCACCCGGGACTGCCCGCCCGGGGTGTGCAGCACCAGCCGGGGCAGGCCCGCCACCACCTCGTGCGCCGTCACCACCGTGCCCTGCCGGTCGGCGACGAACCCGAGGCCGCACAGCCGGCCCTGCACGTCCCGGATCCGCAGCAGCCCGTGCGCCGGGTCTCCCGCAAAACCGGGGCTCGCGCCCTCGCCCATCCCGCCAGTCCTCCCGCCGCCGCGCCTCTCGCTCCCACCGGCCGCTCCACCGGCCGCCGGTCAGCTTGCCCCCCCACCAGCCCCACAGCACCCCGCGCGCCCCGCTCACCACACCCGTTCACTTCGCGCGCCCCCCGCGACACGCCGCGCACCGCCCGGCCGGCCCCGCTCCCGCCCGCCGAAAGCCCGTGGGCCGGGCGGCTCCCGGTCTGCCACCATCCCGGCATGGACGTCCGCCTCGCCCCCTGGACCGGCTCCCACTTCGCCCTGCTGGAGCGCATCAACACCCCGGTGATGCGCCGGCACGTCGGCGGCCCGGAGAGCGCGGAGCAGCTGCTGCACCGCCACCGTCGCTACCTCGAACTCCCCGCCCTGGGCGGCGTGATGTTCGCGGTCCTGGCGGACGGCGAACCCGCCGGTTCGATCGCCTACCACCGCCGCGGCTGGCAGGGCGAGGAGATCTACGAGACCGGCTGGAACGTCCTGCCCGGGTTCCAGGGCCGCGGCATCGCCCTCGCCGCCGGCCGCCTGATGCTGGCCGCCCTGCGCGAGGTGACCGCCGCGGACCTCACCGCCCCCGGCACCCTGCACGCCTTCCCGGCCACCGACAACGCCCCCTCCAACGCCCTCTGCGCCCGCCTCGGCTTCACCGACGCCGGCCCGTGCGCCTTCGAGTACCCCCGGCGCTCGGGGCGCTTCCTGCACAGCAACGACTGGCACCTGGCGCTGCGCTGAGACGCCGAGCGGCCCCGGCGGAGTGCTCTCCACCGGGGCCGCTCAAGCCAGTTGACGCCGCGTCAGCCGACGAACACCGCAACCGGCTTGGCCTTGCCGGCGTGCTCCTCGACCAGCGCCAGGAAGCGGCCGTCCGGGTCGAAGACCGCGATCGGGCCGTCCACGCCGAGACCGGGGGCGGGCAGCCGCATGCCGTTGGAGAGCAGCTTGGCCTGCTCGGCGTCGATGTCCCAGCGCGGGAACGCGGCAGCGGCCGCGTCGGCGATCGGCAGGACCTCCAGCTTCTCCTCCAACTGCTCCAGCGTGTGCGCGGATTCGACCGCGTACGGGCCGACCTTGGTGCGGCGCAGCATGGTCAGGTGGCCGCCGACGCCGAGCGCGGCGCCCAGGTCGCGGGCCAGCGCGCGGATGTAGGTGCCGGAGGAGCACTCCACCGTCACATCGAGGTCGAGCACCGGCGTGCCGTCCTCGGCGACGGCGGGGCGCATCCCGTGCACGGTGAAGGAGTGCACGGTGGTCGGCCGGGCGGCGAGTTCGAAGTCCTCGCCCTCGCGGACCCGCGCGTACGAGCGCTTGCCGTCGATCTTGATGGCGCTGACCTTGGACGGCACCTGCATGATCTCGCCGGTGAGCTTGGCGATCTCGGCGTCGATCGCCTCCCGCGTCACACCGTCCGCCGGAGCGGAGCCGGTGACCTCGCCCTCCCGGTCGTCGGTGACGGTGGTCTGCCCGAGCCGGATCGTGGCGTCGTAGGTCTTGGCGGTGAGCATCAGGTGCCCGAGCAGCCGGGTGGCCCGCTCGACGCCGATCACCAGCACGCCGGTGGCCATCGGGTCGAGGGTGCCGGCGTGACCGACCTTGCGGGTGCCGGCCAGCCGGCGGAGCTTGGCGACCACGCCGTGCGAGGTGATGCCCTCCGGCTTGTCGACGATGACCAGCCCGTCGGGGCCCGTCCCTTTACGCTTCATCGCTTCATCATCGTTTCAAAATCTGCGCGCATTCCTGCGCGGCCGCCTTCGCAGCCGCCTTCGCGGCCGGTCGAAGCCCGTCCACCGAACCGGACGAGCCTAACGCCCGCTCTCCTCCGCCAGTGCCACCCGGAACCGTTCCACGGTCTCCGGCACCCCGGCCCGGGCGGAGAACCCGGCCGCGAAGACGTGCCCGCCGCCGTCCAGCCGGGCGCACGCCGCGGCCACGTCGACCGCGCCCCGGGAGCGGCAGGAGCCGCGCAGGGTGCCGTCCGGGTCCTGCTTGAGCACCAGCGCGACGTCCGCCTCGGCGGGCTTGCGCAGCACGTCGATCAGGCCCTCGATCTCCTCCACGGTGACGCCGAACAGCGCCAGGTCCTGGTACGGCACCCAGGTCCACACCAGGCCGTGCCCGCCGGCCTGCTCGGGCTCGAACACGGCGCGCTCCAGCGCCCCGGCGAGCACTTTCAGGAAGCCGAAGGAGGTGGTGTCCCACAGTTGACGGGAGATCAGGTCGTGCCGGATCCCGGTGGCCAGCATCCGCCCGGCCATCTCGTGGGTGGCGGGCGTGGTGGCCCGGTACTTGAACGAGCCGGTGTCGGTGGCGATGCCGGTGTACAGGCAGGTCGCGATCGGCTGGTCCAGCGGGACCCGCAGCCGGCGCAGCAGTTCGTCCACCAGCGCGGCGGTGGCGGGCGCGGACGGGTCGATCAGCCGGACGTCGCCGAAGCCCGGGTTGGAGGCGTGGTGGTCGAAGACCACCAGGCCGGCGGCGGCGAACGCCTTGTCGCGCAGCAGGCCGAGCCGGTCCTCGGAGGCGGCGTCGAAGGCCAGGACCAGCGCGGGCGCGTCGGGGATCGCGGCGGCCGGGACGATCAGTTCCTGCCCGGGCAGGAAGGACAGCGACTCGGGGATGATCTGCGGGTCCTCGCCGAACGACACCCGCACCCGCTTGCCGAGGCCGCGCAGGGCCAGCGCGGCGGCCAGCGCGGAACCCAGCGCGTCGCCGTCGGGGCAGATGTGGCAGATCAGGTCGATCTCGTCGGCGCCCGCGATCAGTTCGAGGGTCCGCGCCCACTCCTGCGCGAACGGACCGTCCGGCGGCTGCGCCCCGGGTTCGGGCGACGCCCCGCTGCGAGGGCCCGGAAGCACCGCGAGGGCGGTCTCCACCTCAACAGTGGAGACCGCCCCCGGGGCGCCGGACTCGGCCGGCTTCCCGGCCGTGGTCACTCGTCCTCGTCGTCGTCGCGGGCCGACTTGTACGGGTCGGCGTCGCCGGCGTAGGTGGCCCCGGCGGCGGCGGTGCGGACGGCGGCGTCGGAGACCCGGGCCTTGTCCAGCAGGTCGTCGATGTTCCGGGCGTTGTCCGGCAGGGCGTCGGCGACGAAGGTCAGGGTCGGCGTGAACCGCACCCCGGTCTGCTTGCCGACCTCGGAGCGCAGGATGCCCTTGGCGCTCTCCAGCGCGGCCGCGCTGGACTCCCGCTCGGTCTCGTCACCGTAGACGGTGTAGAAGACGGTGGCCTCGCGCAGGTCACCCGTCACCCGGGCGTCGGTGATGGTGACGTACCCGAGTCGCGGGTCCTTGATCCGGCGCTGCAGGGTCTCCGCCACGACCACCTGAATGCGGTCGGCGAGCTTGCGCGCCCTTGCGGTGTCGGTCACGTTGCCTTGCCTCCTCGTGCAATAGGCGCGGTACCCGGGTCATGACCTCGACCCGGTGGGGCCCTCTCCCCAACGTACCCGCCCGCGCCCAGCCTTGTGGGCGCTCCGGTTCCGATGCGGGTGTGACGGTGGTGACGCCCGCAGGTCATTCGTCGCCGTCGTGGTGGTGCCGCCTCCTCGCGGAGAGCAGCATCACCTCGGGGCGGCCGGCGACGAGCCGCTCACAGCTGTCCAGGATCTCGTTGACGTACCCGGCGTCGCCGGACACCACCGCACAGCCGATCTCGGCCCTGCGGTGCAGATCCTGGTTCCCGACCTCTGCGGCGCACACGCTGTACTTGCGCTGCAGTTCGGCCACGATGGGCCGCACGATCGACCGTTTCTCCTTCAGCGAGTGCACGTCGCCGAGGAGCAGGTCGAAGGTGAGAGTTCCTACGTACATGAAGTGACAGGCCTGGCCGGCCTGGGGGCCTCGAAGGATTCCCGACAGCCAGGACCCTAACAGCGCGGCCGGGGCCGGCCAACGGGATAACTGCACCCCGTCGGCCGACCCCGGTCAGCAGCCGTTACGCGCGCGGCTTCTCGCGCATCTCGTAGGTCTCGATGACATCGTCGATCTTGATGTCGTTGAACGAGCCCAGCGTGACACCGGCCTCGAAGCCCTCGCGGACCTCGGTCGCGTCGTCCTTGAAGCGGCGCAGACCCTCGATGTTGAGGTTCTCCGCCACGACCTTGCCGTCGCGCAGCAGGCGGGCCTTGGTGTTGCGGCGGATGATGCCTTCGCGCACCAGGACACCGGCGATGTTGCCGAACTTGGAGGAGCGGAACACCTCGCGGATCTCCGCGGAGCCGAGGCGCACCTCCTCGTACTCGGGCTTGAGCAGGCCCTTGAGCGCGGCCTCGATCTCCTCGATCGCCTGGTAGATGACCGAGTAGTACCGGATGTCGACGCCCTCGCGCTCGGCCGCGGTACGGGCACGCCCCTCGGCGCGCACGTTGAAGCCGATGATGATGGCGTCCGAGCCCATCGCCAGGTCCACGTCGGACTCGGTGATGGCACCCACACCGCGGTGCAGCACGCGCAGCTCGACCTCTTCGCCCACGTCCAGCTTGACGAGGGCGTCTTCCAGGGCCTCGACCGAACCGGAGACGTCACCCTTGATGATGAGGTTGAGCTTCTCGATGTTGCCGGCGGCCAGCGCGGCCTCGAAGCCCTCCAGCGACACGCGGACGCGGCGCTGGGCCATCGAGGCGTTGCGGTCGCGGGCGGCGCGCTTCTCGGCGATCTGACGGGCGGTGCGGTCCTCGTCGACGACGATGAAGCTGTCGCCGGCGCGGGGCACCGAGGTCAGACCGAGCAGCAGCACCGGACGGGACGGGCCGGCCTCGGAGAGGCTGTTGCCGTTCTCGTCCAGCATCGCGCGGACGCGGCCGTAGGAGTCGCCGACCACGATCGAGTCGCCGACCCGCAGGGTGCCGCGCTGGACGAGCAGCGTCGCCATGGCGCCGCGGCCCTTGTCCAGGTGGGCTTCGATCGCGATGCCCTGGGCGTCCTGCTCGGGGTTGGCGCGCAGGTCGAGCGAGGCGTCCGCGGTCAGGACCACGGCCTCCAGCAGTTCCTCGATGTTGAGGCCCTGGCGGGCGGAGATGTCGACGAACATGGTGTCGCCGCCGTACTCCTCGGCCACCAGACCGAACTCGGTCAGCTGGCCGCGGACCTTGGTCGGGTCGGCACCCTCGACGTCGATCTTGTTGACGGCGACCACGATCGGCACCCCGGCGGCCTTGGCGTGGTTGAGCGCCTCGACCGTCTGCGGCATGACACCGTCGTTGGCCGCGACCACCAGGATCGCGATGTCGGTGGACTTGGCACCACGGGCACGCATGGCGGAGAACGCCTCGTGACCCGGGGTGTCGAGGAAGGTGATCGGGCGCTGCTCGCCGTTCACCTCGGTGACCACCTGGTAGGCACCGATGTGCTGGGTGATGCCGCCGGCCTCGCCCGCGACCACGTTGGTCTTGCGGATCGCGTCCAGCAGTCGGGTCTTACCGTGGTCGACGTGACCCATGACGGTCACGACCGGCGGACGCGGAGCCAGCTGCTCCTCGTCGCCCTCGTCCGCGCCGAAGTCGATGTCGAACGACTCCAGCAGCTCGCGGTCCTCGTCCTCCCGGCTGACGATCTCCAGCACGAAGCCCATCTCGTCCGCCAGCAGCTGCAGCGTGGCGTCGGAGACCGACTGGGTGGCGGTGACCATCTCACCGAGGTTGAACATGACGGAGACGAGCGCGGCCGGGTTGGCGTTGATCTTCTCCGCGAAGTCCGTCAGCGACGCACCGCGCGACAGGCGAACGGTCGAGCCGTTGCCGCGCGGCAGCATCACACCGCCGACGGACGGGGCCTGCATGGCCTCGTACTCCTGGCGCTTCGCGCGCTTCGACTTCCGGCCACGCGCCGGACGGCCACCGGGGCCGCGACCGAACGCACCCTGCGTGCCACCACGGGCACCCGGGCCACCGGGACGACCGCCGAAGCCACCGGGACGGGCACCGCCGCCACCGAAGCCGCCGCCACCACCGGCGCCACCCGGACGGGGACCACCGAAGCCGCCACCGGCCGGACGCGAGCCCGGACCGGCCGGACGGCCCTGGAAGCCCGGACGGGCGCCACCCGGGGCACCCGGACGCGCACCGGGACCACCCGGACGCGCACCGGCACCCGGACCCGGACGCGGGCCCGGACGCTGCGGCATCATGCCGGGGTTCGGACGGGGCATCCCGGACGGGCTCGGCGCACCCGGGCGCGGAGCGGCCGGACGCGGCATGCCGTCGGGACGGGGGGCACCGGCACCCGGAGCACCGGGACGCGGAGCGCCACCGGGACGGGGACCGCGCTCACCGGCCGGGGCGCCCGGACGCGGAGCACCAGCACCCGGACCACCGGGACGCGGGGCGCCGCTGGGGCGCGGACCGCGCTCACCGGCCGGACCACCCGGACGCGGAGCACCGGCACCGGGAGCACCCGGACGCTGGCCACGCTCGCCGGCCGGACCACCCGGACGCGGGGCGGACGGACGGGCCATGCCCGAAGCGCCACCGGAGGTGAAGGGGTTGTTGCCCGGACGCGGGCCGGCCGGACGCGGGCCCGGACGGGCCGCGGGGTTGGCCGGGGCCGGCCGCGGGGCGGCCGGACGCGCCGGAGCCTCACCGGCCGGAGCCGGGGAGGAGAACTCGGCCGCCGGGGCGGGCGCGGCCGGCGCGGCCGGACGGGCCGCCGGGCGCGGACCCGGGGTCGGCGCCCCGGCGGGCTTCGGCGCGGCCGAGCCCGCGGCGGGCGCGGGAGTGGGACGGGGACCCGGCGTCGCGGTCGGACGCGGGCCGGGGGTGGGGGCACCCGGCTTGGGTGCGGCCGAACCGGCACCGCCGGACGGCTGGGGCGCCGCGGGCTTCCGCGGGCCAGGCTTCGCGGAGGACGCGCCGCCGGACGGCGGGGTCGCTCCCAAAGCGTCAGTCAACTTGCGCACGACCGGCGCCTCGATCGTCGAGGACGCCGAACGCACGAACTCACCCAGCTCGGTGAGCTTGGCCATGACGGCCTTGCTCTCCAAGCCAAGCTCCTTGGCGAGTTCGTATACCCGGACCTTAGCCACTTCGCTCCTGTCTATACGTCCGGGGTATTCGTCCGCCGGACTGTCGCTACTTCATGGGCGTACTCATCGCGTACTCATCGAGTGCTCATCGCAATCTCGACCTACTTCCATCTCGCGAGGTACCTGACTGGGCGCACGGCGGCGTACCCACTGCCGTGCGCTGGTGCGTGTTGCCGGGCGCGAGGCCCGTCAGCGAGCCGACTGACCGTCGGCCGGACTTGCTCCTGTCCCGACGTACTCCCGCAGGGCGCCGGGTTCGAGCGTGCCCTGGACCCGGAGGGCCCTCGGGAACGCGCGGCGACGGACCGCGAGGTCGAGGCAGGTCGGTACGGGGTGCAGATACGCGCCCCGGCCCGGCAGTGTGCCGCGAGGATCGGGGACGCACTCGCCCTCGCCCGCCACGACACGCAGCAGCTCGTGCTTGGCCGCCCGCTTGCGGCAGCCCACGCAGGTGCGTTCAGGGCATGCGCGGACATGCGTCCGGCCAGACACGTTCAAGTCTACCCCTCCGAAGGGACTCGCCGCCGCCGAGTAGATCTCCGGAGGCTAGCAACAACGTTCTTACCGGTCCGAGGATTCCCCGGCCGGGGCCTCGGTGTCCGGACGGATGTCGATCCGCCAGCCGGTGAGCCGGGCGGCCAGGCGGGCGTTCTGCCCCTCCTTGCCGATCGCCAGCGACAGCTGGTAGTCCGGCACGATCACCCGGGCCGAACGCTGGGCCAGGTCGACGATCTCCACCTTGGTCACCCGCGCGGGCGACAGCGCGGCGGCGACCATCTCGGCCGGGTCCTCCGACCAGTCGACGATGTCGATCTTCTCGCCGTGCAGCTCGGCCATCACGCCGCGCACCCGCAGGCCGTTCGGGCCGATGCAGGCACCCTTCGCGTTCAGGCCCTGCCTGCGCGACCACACCGCGATCTTGGTGCGGTGGCCGGCCTCACGGGCGATCGCCGCGATCTCCACCGAGCCGTCCGCGATCTCCGGAACCTCCAGCGCGAACAGCCGCTTCACCAGGTTCGGGTGGGTCCGCGACAGGGTGACCGACGGACCGCGCACACCGCGCCGCACGCCCACCACGTAGCACTTCAGCCGGGTGCCGTGCCGGTAGTCCTCGCCCGGGACCTGCTCCTGCGGCGGCAGGATGGCCTCCAGCTTGCCGATGTCGACCAGGATGTTCTTCGGGTCGTTGCCCTGCTGGACGACACCGGTGACGATGTCGCCCTCCTTACCGGCGTACTCGCCGAAGGTCTGGTCGTCCGCGGCGTCCCGCAGCCGCTGCAGGATGACCTGCTTGGCGGTGGACGCGGCGATCCGGCCGAACCCGCTCGGGGTGTCGTCGAACTCCTTGGGCTCCACGCCCTCGTCCAGCTCGGCGGCGTCCTCCAGGGCCCACACCGTCACGTGGCCGGTCTTGCGGTTCAGCTCCACCCGCGCCCGGCGGCGCGAGCCCTCGGTGCGGTGGTACGCGATGAGGAGGGCCGACTCGATCGACTCGACCAGCAGGTCGAACGGCACGCCCTTCTCGGTGACCAGCCCGCGCAGGGCACTCATGTCGATGTCCACGATTACGCCTCCTCTTCCTCTTCGTCCGTGTCCGCGATGTCGGCGGCGGCGTCGAGCAGTTCCTCGTCCTTGCGGTTGAACTCGACCTGCACCCGGGCCCGCGCGATCTCCGCGAACTCCAGTCGGCGCTCCTTGGGGCGGCCGCGCCCCTTCACCGGCTGCACCTCGACCAGTGCGCCGTCCTCGTCGCTCTCCAGCACCCGCGCGGTCAGTTCCGCGCCGTCCACCAGCTTGATCGCCGCCAGCCGGCCGGTCGCCCGGCGCCAGTGCCGCGGCTCGCTCAGCGGGCGCTCCGCACCCGGCGAGCCGACCTCCAGCAGGTACGGGGCGTCACCCATCAGGTCCGACTCGTCCAGCGCCTGGCCGACCAGGCGGGAGAACTCGGCGATCGCGTCCAGGTCGACGCCGCCGTCGGCGTCCACGTCGATCTGCACCTGGCGGCGGCTGCCGGCCTGGGTCACCTTGACCTCTTCGAGGTCCAGCCCGGACTCGGCGGCCAGCGGCTCCAGCAATGTGCGCAGCCGGTCAGTGGGGGTGGTGCTCATCCGGGTGACTCCTCGGCCGCGTCTGCTGTTGTCGGAGGTGCTAACTCACCGCGAAGCCTATCCGGTCAACCCCCGAACCGCCGATTCCGACCCGGGCCGGGGCCGCCTCGCTGCGAGGAACGTCACAACCACGCGTTACTGTCCAAGCTCTCGCCGGGAACGCCCGGCTCGGGAATGATCCCTCCCGACGGGGGCGTCCGGCCCCACGACCACGCTGGAGTGCCGATGCCCGCGCCCACACGGCGGTCCTTCCTCACGCTCGGGGCGCTCGGCGGGCTCCACCTCCTCTGCGGCTGCACCGACGAGCACGAGCACACCCCCGGCAAGGCCGCCGAGGACGCCGACCGGCCGCTGCGGCTGCGCCAGCTCGCCGCCACCGACACACTGCTCGCCGACTACGCCGCCGTGCTCGCGGCGAGCCCCGCCGACGCCGACCGGCTCGGCGACCTGCGCGAGGACGTGCTCCAGCACCGCGAGGCACTCGCCCAGTCACTGCCCTCTCCCTCCCCCACCGCCGCCGGTACCGGCACGGCCCGCAGCGTCGCCGACCTGGCCGCATCCGAACGCCGCACCGCGGGCCTGCGGCTGGCCGACCTGGCCGCCGCCTCCCCCGCGCTGGCCAGGACCCTCGCCTCGGTGGCCGCCTCCGGCGCCGCGCACGCCACCGCCCTCGGCGACACCGGCCCCCTCACCGAGGACGCCTCCCCGTCCCCGTCCACCTCAACGGCCGCCCTGCCCGCGGCCGACGCCGCCGCCCTCCAGTCCGCGCTCGCCGCCGAACACGCCGCCGTGTACGGCTACGGCGTGGTGGGCGCCTTCCTGCCGGTCGGCCCGCAACGCGAGGACGGACGCGCCGCGTACGCCGCCCACCAGGCCCGCCGGGACGCCTGGCAGCGGCTGCTCACCACCGGCGGCGTCTCCCCCACCGCCGCCGCACCCGGCTACCGGCTCCCGTTCCCGGTCAAGGACGCCACCACCGCCACCCAGCTCGCCGCCCACCTGGAAACCCAACTCACCGCCGCCTACGCCGACCTCTGCGCCACCACCACCCTCCGCCCCCGGGCCGCCACCGCCCTGCGCGAATCCGCCCTCCGCGCCGCCCACTGGGGCGCCGACCTCCCCGCCCTCCCCGGCCTCACCCCCACCGACCCCACCCCGGCCGCCGGCTAGCACCCCGGGCCGGACGCTGCGCGATGATGGACGGTATGTCCGCACAGCCCGCGCAGTTCACCGTCCCCGAGCGTCTGGCCGAGTCGGTCCGGGCCGGGGGTGATCCGGGCGAGGCGGAGTGGCTGGCCGCGTTGCCGTCGCGGTTCGCGGAGCGGCTGGCCGACTGGGGGCTGGTGCTGGAGCGGGTGGCGCAGCCCGGCGGGCGGGGCGGCGTGGTCGGGTACGCGTACCGGGCCGAGGACCGGACGCCGGTGGCGGTGAAGGCGCTGCGGCCGGCCGCCGACCCGGCGGCCGAGGCGGCGGCGCTGCGGGTGTGGGCCGGGCGCGGGGCGGTGCTGCTGCTCGCCGAGGCGGAGGCGGACCGGATGCTGCTGCTGGAGCGGCTTCACGGCGAGATCCCGCTGCGCTCGCTCGCGGAGGCGAAGGCGACGCTGGAGGCCACCAGCCTGCTGCGTCGCCTGTGGGTGGAGCCGCCCGCCGGGCACGCGTTCACGGCACTCGCCGAGCATGCCGAACGGCTGTCCTCGCGGATCGCCGAGCGGCGGGCCCTGCCGGGTGCGGCGGAGGCCGCTCCGCTGGTGGACGAGGCGCTGGAGGCGGTGGCGCTGGCCTCGGACGGCGGCGGGTGGCTGCTGCACGGGGACTTCCACCACGGGCGGGTGCTGGCCGCCGACCGGGCACCGTGGCTGGCCGTCGGGCCGCGTCCGGTGGTGGGTGACCGGGCGTACGACCTGGCCCGGCTGGTGCTGGACCGGGTGGAGACCCTGGCGGCCGCGCCCGGTCCTCGGGGCGCGGCCCGCCGGCGCCTGGCGCAGCTGTCGGAGGCGGTGGAGCTGCCCGCCGACCGGGTGCGGGCCTGGGCGCTGCTGCGGGCCGTGGACATCGCGCTGGCGGCGCTCGCCCGGGGCGAGGTGGCGGGCGCGGAGCTCCATCTGGAGTTCGCGGCTTGGCTGTGAGGACGGCGCGCGCCACCGCCCGGGACGCAAGTAGTAACGTCCCGCTTCATGGAGCAGCTCACCGGGGTGACGATCGAGGCCATTGACCTGGCGGCATGGGCGCCTGCCGTGCTGGAGGTCCAGGCGGTCGCGTTCGGGCTGGGTCCGCAGGAGGTGGCGGTGCGGCTGCCGATCATCGGCCGGCACGCGTTGCAGCCGGGGGTGATCGCGCTGGGTGCGATGGCGCAGGGCCGGCTGGTCGGTTTCGGCTACGGGATGCCCAACCAGCGCACCCACTGGTGGTCGACGGTGATCGAGCCGTACCTGGCGGCGCGCGGCCTCGCGGACTGGCTGGACGGGGTGTTCGCGGTGACCGAGCTGCATGTGCTGCCGGAGTGTCAGGGCCTGGGCGTGGGTACCCGGCTGATCCGCACGCTGTGCGAGCGCTCCGGTCTGGACCGTTCGATCCTGTCGGCGATCGACGCGGAGACCCCGGCGCGCCGGCTCTACCGCTCGCTCGGCTACCGGGACTTGGCGCCGGCGGTGCGCTTCCCGAACACGGCCCGGCCGTACGCGGTGATGGGTGCGTACCTGCCGCTGCGCGACCCCGCACGCCCCTGACGCGCCGTCGGATGCCGCACCGTCGGATGCCGCACCGTCGGAAGCGGCAGCGTCAGAACAGCACGCTCATGAACGCGCCGACCTCGCGGAAGCCGACCCGGCGATAGGCGGCGCGGGCCCGGAGGTTGAAGTCGTTGACGTACAGCGACACCACCGGGGCGACCTCGGCGAGGGCGGTGTTGACGACCGCGGCCATGCCGCTCTCCGACAGTCGCTTGCCGCGGTGCTCGGGGGCCACCCAGACGCCCTGGATCTGGCAGGCACCGGCCGTGACGGCGCCGATCTCGGCCTTGAAGACGACCTTGCCGTCCTCGTCGAAGCGGGCGAACGACCGTCCGGAGGAGACCAGTTCGGCGACCCGGGCCTGGTAGAGCAGGCCGCCGTCGCCGGCCAGCGGGGAGATCCCGACCTCCTCGGTGAACATCGCGACGCAGGCGGGGATCAGCGCCTCGATCTCGCCGCGGTGCACCCGGCGCACCAGCGGGTCGGGTTCGACCCCGGTGACGGGCGTGGAGGTGGCCATCAGCGGTTGGTGGCCGCGTACGTCGCGGGCCGGGCCCCAGGAGCGTTCCAGCAGGGCCCACAGGGCGGAGACGGCGTCGCCCGGGCCGACGATCGAGGAGCAGCGGCGGCCCTGTCGGCGGGCCCGCTCGGCGAACGCGCGGACGGCCTCCGGGCCGGCGTTGACCGGGACCAGGTTGGCGCCGGCGTAGCAGAGCGCGTCGAGCCGTCCGTCGGCCCCGTACCAGCCCCACATCTCGCCGCCGAGCCGCCACGGGTCGAGACCGACGGCTTCCACCCGGGTGGCGACGAAGGCGTTGGCGACGGGGTCGCGGTGCAGGATCTCCAGCGCCTCGTCGAGGTCGGGCGTCTCCAGCACGCGGGTTGCGGCCAGCGCCCGGGCGACCTGGAACGGGCCGGGCAGCATCACACCTCGATCGAGCACGGGAGGTACCTCTCGCAGGGGGCGGGGCCGCCGAAGTGGGCGGTCCCGCCGGGGACTTCAGACCGTCACTCGGCGGCCACGACGACGGGGGCGCCGGATTCGACACCCTCCTCCTGCATCTGCTCGGCCAGCTTCATGGCCTCCTCGATCAGGGTCTCGACGATCTTCGACTCGGGCACGGTCTTGATCACCTCGCCCTTGACGAAGATCTGGCCCTTGCCGTTGCCGGAGGCGACGCCCAGGTCGGCCTCGCGGGCCTCGCCGGGGCCGTTGACGACGCAGCCCATGACGGCCACCCGCAGCGGCACCTCCATGCCCTCCAGGCCGGCGGTGACCTCCTCGGCGAGCTTGTAGACGTCCACCTGGGCGCGGCCGCAGGACGGGCAGGAGACGATCTCCAGGCCGCGCTCACGCAGGCCCAGCGACTCCAGGATCTGGTTGCCGACCTTGATCTCCTCGGCCGGCGGGGCGGACAGCGAGACCCGGATCGTGTCGCCGATGCCCTCGGCGAGCAGCGCGCCGAACGCCACCGCGGACTTGATGGTGCCCTGGAAGGCCGGGCCGGCCTCGGTGACGCCCAGGTGCAGCGGGTAGTCGCAGGCCGCGGCGAGCTGCCGGTAGGCGTTGATCATCACGACCGGGTCGTTGTGCTTGACCGAGATCTTGATGTCGCGGAAGTCATGCTCCTCGAACAGCGAGCACTCCCACAGCGCGGACTCCACCAGCGCCTCGGGGGTGGCCCGGCCGTACTTCTCCAGCAGGCGCTTGTCCAGCGAGCCGGCGTTGACGCCGATCCGGATCGGCACGCCCGCGTCCCTGGCGGCCTTGGCGATCTCGCCGACCTTGTCGTCGAACGCCTTGATGTTGCCGGGGTTGACGCGCACCGCGGCGCAGCCGGCGTCGATCGCGGCGAACACGTACTTGGGCTGGAAGTGGATGTCGGCGATCACCGGGATCTGCGACTTCTTGGCGATGATCGGCAGCGCGTCGGCGTCGTCCTGCGAGGGGACCGCGACCCGGACGATCTGGCAGCCCGAGGCGGTCAGCTGGGCGATCTGCTGGAGCGTCGCGTTGACGTCCGAGGTCAGCGTGGTGGTCATCGACTGCACCGAGACCGGCGCGTCGCCGCCCACCGGGACGTTGCCGACCATGATCTGCCGTGAGTACCGGCGCTTGGCCAGCGGCTTGAGCGGCAGGGAGGGGATACCGAGCGAGATCGCGGTCATGTGCGCAGTGTTTCCTCTGCAGAAATTCGGTGAGCCGACGCGCGCCGCATCCGGCGCGCCCGGCGTCCAACGGTACGGCACGGCCGGGTGGCGGAGCACACTCGGCCGTGATGGCGTGCGACTAGTTGAGGCGCACCGGGTTGACGATGTCGGCGGCCATCACCAGGACGGTGAAGCAGATGAACACCCCGGCGACCACGTAGGCCAGCGGCATCAGCCGGGCCACGTCGAAGGGTCCGGGGTCGGGGCGGCGCAGCACCCGGGCGACGCCGCGGCGCAGCGACTCCCACAGGGCGCCGGCGATGTGGCCGCCGTCCAGCGGGAGCAGCGGCAGCATGTTGAACAGGAACAGCATCAGGTTGATGCCGGCCAGCAGTTGGACGAAGAAGGCGAGTTGCTGGGTGGCGGGCAGGTCCATCGCGAACACGTCGCCGCCCAGCCGGGCGGCGCCGACCATGCCGATCGGCGAGTCGGTGTCGCGCGGGGTGCCGTCGACCACGGCGTGCCACAGGCCGGGGATCTTGCCGGGCAGCTGGGCCAGCGACTCGACGCTGTGCCGGGCCATCGAGTCCATCTGGTCGACGCTCTCGCCCAGCGACAGGTGGTGCACGCCGGTGGCGGGGGTGATGCCGAGGAAGCCGGCGGTGACGGTCTGTCCCTTGATCGGGGTGCCGTCCTTCTCCTGCGCCTGCAGCGTGTTGGTGGTGATGTCGGCGGTCAGCGTGCCGGGGCTGCCGTCCTTGTGCCGGACCTCGATGGCGACCTGCTTGCCCGCCGAGTCGCGGATCAGGCCGGACAGCTGCGGGTAGTCGTGGATCGGCACCCCGCCGAAGGTCAGCACGGTGTCACCGGCCCGCAGGCCCGCCAGGTTGGCCGGGGACTTCGGGTCCTCGGGCTTGCAGGTGTCGGTCTTCGCGCTGACCGGCACCACGCAGTCGCTGACCGACCGCACGGTGGGCACCGACTGCTGGATGCCGATGCCCATGAACAGCGTCAGGAACAGGCCGATCGACAGGATCAGGTTCATGCCCGGGCCGGCGAACATCACGATGACGCGCTTCCACGGCTTGCGGGTGTAGAACAGCCGGGTCTCGTCGCCGGGCTGGACCTCCTCGTACGAGGCCGAGCGGGCGTCCTCGATCATCGAGCGCCAGGGCGAGCTGGAACGTTTCGTTATCCGGCCGTCGGCGCCGGGCGGGAACATGCCGATCATCCGGATGTAGCCGCCGAACGGGATCGCCTTCAGGCCGTACTCGGTCTCGCCGCGTTTGGTCGACCAGATGGTCTTGCCGAAGCCGACCATGTACTGCGGCACCCGGATGCCGAACAGCTTCGCGGTGGAGAGGTGGCCGAGCTCGTGCCAGGCGATCGAGAACAACAACCCGACCACGAAGATCAGGACGCCCAGCACCCACATCAGCTTGTCCACCGCGTCGCCTCCGTCGTCCTACCGCTTAGCCGGCCGCCAGTTCGCGGGCCCGGGTCCGGGCCCACCGCTCCGCGTGGAGTACGTCCTCCACCGTGAGCGAAGTTCCCGAGTCGGGGGTGCCGTGTTCGGCGACCACCTTCGCCACAGTGTCCACGATTCCGGTGAAAGGGAGCGCGCCCTTCAGGAAAGCGTCCACACATTCCTCATTGGCGGCGTTGAAGACCGCCGGGGCGGTCCCGCCGAGCGTACCGACCTCGCGGGCCAGTTCGACGGCCGGGAAGGCCTGGTTGTCCAGCGGGAAGAACTCCCAGGTCGCGGCCTTGGTCCAGTCGCAGCCGGGGGCGGCGTCCGGCACCCGCTCGGGCCAGCCGAGGCCCAGCGCGATCGGCATCCGCATGTCCGGCGGGCTGGCCTGGGCCAGCGTCGAACCGTCGACGAATTCCACCATCGAATGAACGACCGACTGCGGGTGGACCACCACCTCGATCCGGTCGAACGGCACGTCGTACAGCAGGTGCGCCTCGATCACCTCGAGGCCCTTGTTCACCAGGGTCGCCGAGTTGATCGTCACCACCGGGCCCATCGCCCAGGTCGGGTGCGCCAGCGCGTCGGACGGCGTGACGCCGCCCAGCTGCTCGCGGGTGCGGTTGCGGAACGGGCCGCCGCTGGCGGTCACCACCAGCTTGCGGACCTCCGGGCGGGTGCCGCCGGCCAGGGCCTGGAACAGCGCGGCGTGCTCGGAGTCCACCGGCACGATCTGGCCGGGCCGCGCCACCGCCTTCACCAGCGGGCCGCCGACGATCAGCGACTCCTTGTTGGCCAGCACCAGCACCCGGCCGGCCCGCAGCGCGGCCAGCGTCGGCGCCAGACCGATCGAGCCGGTGATGCCGTTCAGCACCGAGTGGCACTCCGTCGCGGCCAGCTCGGTCGCCGCGTCCGGGCCCACCAGCACCTGCGGCAGCGGGGCGCCCTGCGCCTTGGCCGCCAGGGCCTCGCGCAGCGGCCGCTCGGCGGCCGGGTCGGCCACCGCGACGGTGTGCACGCCCAGCGCGACGGCCTGCTCGGCGAGCAGCTCCACCCGGCCGCCGGCCGCGGACAGCGCGACCACCTTGAACCGGCCGGGGTTGCGGAGCACCACGTCGATGGCCTGGGTGCCGATCGAACCGGTCGAACCGAGAATGACCAACTCCCGCGGCCCGTCCGGGTCGGCGACGGTCGGGGTGAAGCGCAGCTGCGGATGGGCAAGCGAGTTCATGCCCCCCATTGTGTCCTGTGCTACGCCGTGGTCACCGCCATGCCCAGAGCTTCCCGACGGCCTCGCCGTCCGCCGAGGTCTCCCACTCGAACACGCCCGCGACACCGCGCAGCGCGGCGAATTCCGGCGAGTCGGTCTCGTAGACGATCGAGCCGCGGAAGCTGTTGCCGCCGCTCTCGGTGAACGTGCCGACGCCTTGGCCGTGCCAGCTCGCGTGCGCCCCGCCCGGGCCCATCAGCACGCCCTGACCGCCGCCCTCCAGGGTGCCGTCGGCGCGCAGCCGCGACGTGTAGGTGCCCAGGTCCCGGACCTGGACGCCGAGCAGGGTGCCGCTCGCCGCGAACGAGGACTCCACCGTGGGCGGCAGCCCGTGCTCGCTCGCCAGCACCCGCTGACCGGTGATCCGGCCCTGTTCCTCACCAATGAGATCGCCCAGCATGACGGGACCTCCTTCCTTCCTGCCTCCCGGACTACGCCCGGCCCCGGGGGGTGTCAAGGCAGGCCGACGCCCCGCCACCGCTGGTGCGGTGACGGGGCGTCAGGAGGGTTGCTCAGAGGTCCAGGCCGGTCAGCACCAGGACCTTCTCGACGGTGAAGTCGTCCATCGCGTAGCGGACGCCCTCGCGGCCCACGCCGGAGGCCTTCACGCCGCCGTACGGCATCTGGTCGGCACGGTAGGACGGCGCGTCGCCGATCACCACGCCGCCGACCTCCAGCTCGCGGTGGGCGCGGAAGGCGGTCTGCACGTCGTGCGTGAAGACACCCGCCTGCAGGCCGAAGTCGGAGTCGTTGACCATCGCGAAGGCCTCCTCGGTGGAGGACACCTTGTGCAGCGACAGCACCGGGCCGAACACCTCGGACTTCGCCAGGATGGCGTTCTCGGGCAGCTCGGCAAGCACGGTCGGCGCGAAGGCCGCGCCGTCCCGCTTGCCGCCGGTGAGCACCTTGGCGCCCTTGGCGACGGCGTCCTCGACCCAGGACTCGACGCGCTTGGCGGCGTTCTCGTCCACCAGCGGGCCCACGTCGGTGGCCTCGTCGCGCGGGTCACCGGTGACCTGCGCCTGCACCTTGGCGACGACCTTCTCGACCAGGCGGTCGTAGACGGTCGCGTCGGCGATCACCCGCTGCACCGAGATGCAGGACTGGCCGCCCTGGTAGTTCGCGAACAGCGCGATCCGGCTCGCGGCCCAGTCCAGGTCCGCCTCGGAGCTCCAGTCCGCCAGCACCACGGCCGCGGCGTTGCCGCCGAGCTCCAGGGTGACGTGCTTGCGCGGCACCGAGTCCATGATCTGGTAGCCGACCTTGTCCGAACCGGTGAACGAGATCACCGGCAGGCGCTTGTCCTGCACCAGCGCGGGCATCTTCGCGTTCTCGACCGGCAGGATGCTCCAGGAGCCCGCCGGCAGGTCCGTCTCGGCCAGGATCTCGCCCAGCACCATGGCGGAGAGCGGGGTGGCCGGAGCGGGCTTCAGGATGATCGGCGCGCCGACCGCGATCGCCGGGGCCAGCTTGTGGGCCACCAGGTTCAGCGGGAAGTTGAACGGCGCGATGCCCAGCACCACACCGCGCGGGAAGCGGCGCACCAGCGCGTAGCGGCCGGTGCCGCCCGGGTCGGTGTCCAGGCGCATGGTCTCGCCGTTGGTGCGGCGGGCCTCCTCGGCGGCCCAGCGGAACACCGACACGGCACGGCCCATCTCGCCGCGCGCCCACTTGATCGGCTTGCCGTTCTCGGCGGTGATCAGCTGGGCGATCTCCTCGGTGCGCTCCGTCAGCCGCTTGGCGACGTGGTCCAGCGCGGCCGCGCGGACGTGCGCGGGGGTCGCGGTGAACACCGGAACCGCGGCGGCGGCGGCCGCGACGGCCTCCTCCACCTGCGCGTCGGTCGGCACGCTGACCTTCGCCACCAGGCTGTTGTCGTGCGGGTGACGGACCTCGAAGTCCGTCTCGCCACTCGCCCGCTGCCCGGCCAGCCAGAACTCGTACGTGGTGGTCACGGTCGCACCGGCCCCTTCCCTCGAAGACTTCGCTTTCCCGTTCACGGTAGGCGGAGGGGCGCGGCTTTCCGATTGGACGGACGGGTGGAAAGCACCCGTCCGATTTCTACGGACAGGACAGGCCCGTCCGGGGCGGGGCTCAGTCCTCGCCCGCCCGCAGCGCCAGCCACAGCTCCATCCGGACGTCCGTGTCGTCCAGCGAGCGGCCCAGCAGCTCCTCGACCCGGCGCATCCGGTAGCGCAGCGTGTGCCGGTGCACGCCGAGGTCGGCGGCGGCGGCGTCCCACTGGCCGTGCCGGGACAGCCAGGCCCGCAGCGAGGCCACCAGGTCGCCCCGGGCGGTGCGGTCGTGCTCGCGCAGCGGGCGCAGCAGGCCCTCGGCGAACGCGGTGACGGCCTCCTCGCCGAGCAGCGGGAGCAGCGAGCCGGCGCCGACCTCCTCGTGGTCCACGGTGCGGCGGCCGCCGCGCTGGGCGACCGCCAGGGCGCGCTCGGCCTGGGCGTGCGCGGTGCCGGCGTCCTCCAGGGCGGCGGGGGCGGAGACGCCCAGCGCCAGACTCTCGTGCTCCTCGACGGCGCCGAGGCAGGCCCGATGGACCGAGCCGTTGTCGATGGCGAGCACCATCAGGCGCGGCCCGTGGGCGCCGTCCTCGCGGGCCACCAGCAGCTTCTCGCCGACCTTGCCGCCGGCCTGCTCGGCGCGGTCACCGAGCTCGCCGAGCGCCTCCGCGGCCTCGGGGCCGGGCCCGGCGGCGGCCACCAACACCCGGACGGTGCCCTCGGGCAGGCCGCCGAACAGCCCCGCGGCGACCTGCCGGGCGGTGCCGACCTCGCCGGCCAGCACCATCCGCAGCAGCGCCGCGCCCATCTTCTCCTCGGCCTGCCGCAGCTCGCGGGAGCGCTCCAGGGTGAGGGTGAGCAGCGCGACGGCGGCGTTCAGCACGTACCGCTCGGTCGGGGTGATGCGGTCCTCGGTGCCGACCGCGAGGAAGCCGCGCGGGCGGCGGTCCGCGCCCAGCGACTGCACCACCACGTAGTCCTCGTCGGCGGTGTCGATGGTGCCGGCCCGGCCCTGCAGCGCGGCGCTGGACGGCGCGGGGCGGCGGCGCAGCCGGTCCACCTCGGCGGCCAGCCGGCCGGCCCGGCGGGCGGCCCAGTCCGGGGCGACCGCGGACAGCGCGCCGGACCCGTCGTACAGCGCGGCCCAGCCGCCCAGCCGGGCGGCCAGCCGGCGGACGATCGCGGTGGTGCCGTCCTTGCCGAGCGCGGCCCGGGTCAGCTCCTCCTGCGCCTCGAAACTGGTGGTGACGGCCTCGTACTGCTCGGCGGCGAGGGCGGCGGAGACGGCCTTGGAAATCGCGATGAACGGCGTCGCCTCGGGCACCCGCAGCAGCGGCAGCCCGCGCTGCGCCGCCGCGTCCACCAGGGCCTGCGGCACCTCGGTGTGCGAGAGGCCGACCCCCAGCCCGAGCCCGACCACGCCGGCATCCGCCAGCCGGTGCACGTAGGCCTGCAGCCCGGCGGAGCTCTTGCCGAGCTTGATGCCGGTGGTGAGGAGCAGCTCGCCGCCCTCGAGGAACGGGGTGGGGTCGTCCAGCTCGCTGGTGTGCACCCAGCGGACCGGGCGTTCCAGGTGGTCCGCGCCGGCCAGGACCGTCAGGTGGAGCGTGCTGGTACGGACGACGGAGGCGAGTGTGGGGGGCATGGCACCTTCGGTGGTTCGACCTGGTCGCGCCGTTGCGGCCGGGCGAGTGAGGGTTCTCCCCCCATTATGGACGCTCCGGACAAGCCGGAGTGCCGAAATCCGCCGGTCCGTACCTTCCGTAACCCAATACTGACCGCACTGCGACCGGCCCCTCGGAGTCCCCGCGTCTCAATGCCGGAGGTCGACCAGCAGCGGCGGCACCTGCTCCCCCGTCACCGAGGTCAGCGAGATCACCGCGTGCCCGGACGGCAGCGCGTGCGCCAGGTCGGACGGCGACCAGCGGTGCCGCTCGACGTCCCGGGTGGTGACCGACTCGGTCTGCGCGGTCGTCCCGGACAGCGCCTTGCGCACCAGTCGGCCGGCCCGGCGCATCGTGCCGCCGGAGGTGTCCGGCGTATGGGTGACGGCGGTCTCCCGGACCAGGTGGGTGCCCCAGGCCTCGGAGAACAGCCGGCCGTCCCAGGGCGCGATGCCGGGGAAGGCCATCCGGTTGCCGACCGCGCCGAACAGCGGCGCGCGCAGCGCCTCCGGCAGGTCCGACAGCGTGCGCAGCAGCAGCACCACACCGGCGTTCGCGCCGCGCAGCCGCTGGATGCCGCGGATCGTCTGCGCGTCCACGGCGGCGGTGGCGTCGTCCAGCACCAGCCCGGCGAACAGCTCCCGGTCGGCCCGGTCGGCGGCGGCCTGGGTGAACTGGCCGAGCAGCAGCCGCGACAGCATCCGGGCGGCCTCGGGGTGACTGCGCTCCGGCAGCTTCACCCGCACCCGCAGCGGGTGCTCCAGGGCGCGCATCGCGAACGCCGGCTTGGCGCCCGGACTGCCGGAGAAGCCGGCGGCCAGTGCGGGGCGGTCCAACAGCGCCAGCCGGTCGGCGAGCAGCGCGCCCGGGTCGTCCACCCGGCCGTGCATCCGCTCCCGCTGCTGCAGGTCCGCCTCGAACTCCGGCCGCCGGCCCGACTTCTGCAACTGCTCCGCGAGCTCCGCCCAGCCGTCCCGGTCACCGGCCAGCAGCCCGCGCAGCTCCCGCACCCCGGGGTAGCGGCCGTACGCCGCCCGGAACGGCCCGACCACCTGCTGCATCGACGTACGGGCGCTCTCCGCCCGCGACGCCAGCTCGTCCGGCAGCAGCGCGTCGGCCAGCCGCGCCGCCGCCTCGTCCGGGTTCGGCGCGGCACCGTACAGGTCCAGGCCGTACGGGGCGGACGGGTCGCCTGGGGCGATCACCACGTCGTACCAGTCGTCCGGGCCGAGGTCCGCGTCGGCCGCCCCGACCACCACCGCGCAGGCCGCCCCCGCCAGCGCCTGCAGGCACAGCGCCTCCGCCACCGGACGGGCCAGCGCCGCCGTCTTGCCGGTGCCGGCCGGGCCGACCGCGAGCAGCGAGGTACCGAGCAGCGCCGGGTCCAGCGCGAAGCCCGCGTTGCGGTGCGTGGCCGGGTTCTTCGGCACGTCCTGCGCGGTACCCAGCCGCACCTGGCGCACCAGCAGATCGTGCCGCGCGGCCCGCCCACCGGGCAGGTCGCGCTGCTCGGACGGGTGCGCGCAGGCGGCCGCGCCACGGCTGCCCACCTGCGCGGCGAACTCCTGCCGGCCGGCCGGGTCGGCTCCGACACTCCGCCAGGCCTGGTGCAGCCGCACGTAGTCCACGTCCCCCACCGGCTCGCTCTCCAGCCGCCGCACCACCTCCCCGGCCGGCCGCAGCTCGGCCCACACGTCCACCACGGGCGCCGCCTCGGGCTCGGGCGGGACGTCGGTGACGGTGCGGGAGACGAGAGGCATCAGGAAGCGTCGGCCGACCTCGCGCCAGCGGCCCATGCGGCCGAACACCCAGATCAGCAGGACTGCGGCGATCGCCCCGAGAAGCAGGGCGAGCGGGTTGGCGAGTGCGCTGGTGAGCTGCTGGCCGAGCCCGACCGCTTGGATCAGCAGCACCTCGAGTTCGACCACATACGGGTAGAGGATGGCAGCGATCACCAGGTTCAACGCCGCCCGCAGCAGCAGCGGCCCCACCGGGGTCTCGTTCTCGGTGGCGGTCCTGGGGTCGTAGGGCGTGTGGTGCTGCCGGTAGATGCCGGGCGGGGCCTGGGGGCGGGGGGCGGTGGCCCAGGTGGGGAGGTGGAAGGGGGCGCGGGGTGGCGGGAGGTGGGGGTGGGTGTATTGGGTTCGCGCGTCGTTCTGTTCCACTTCGGGGCCCTCCTACGTTGCCGGCGGTGCCCTACCCGCTCCGCCGTCCCACCCACACACCCGGGGCCAATCTAGTGGAGGGAGTGGGGGCGGGAGCCGATCTTCGGCCACTGGCCGCGCAGGACAATTCGTACAGCGCAGCAGTACCGAGTGGCGCATGCCCGCCGAACGGGGCCCGCCGTAGCCTGCGATTACCGCGCCTTGAGAACTTGGAGAACACAGATGAGCGCTGCAACGCCGCTCCCGCAGGAGCGCCGCCTGGTCACCGCGATCCCCGGCCCGAAGTCGCAGGAGCTGCAGTCTCGCAAGCTCGGCGCGGTGGCCGCGGGTGTGGGCACCACGCTGCCGGTGTACGTGTCGCGTGCCGGTGGCGGTGTGCTGGAGGACGTGGACGGCAACAGCCTGATCGACTTCGGTTCGGGCATCGCCGTCACCAACGTGGGCAACAGCGCCGCCGCTGTGGTGGAGAAGACCACCGAGCAGCTGGCCGCGTTCACCCACACCTGCTTCATGGTGACCCCGTACGAGGGTTACGTGGCGGTGGCCGAGCAGCTGAACGAGCTGACCCCGGGCGACCACGCGAAGAAGACCGCGCTGTTCAACTCCGGCTCCGAGGCCGTGGAGAACGCGGTGAAGATCGCCCGTGCCTACACCAAGCGTCAGGCGATCGTGGTGTTCGACCACGGTTACCACGGCCGCACCAACCTGACCCTGGCGCTGACGGCGAAGAACATGCCGTACAAGCAGGGCTTCGGTCCGTTCGCCCCCGAGGTCTACCGCGTGCCGGTGGCCTACCCGTACCGCTGGCTGACGGGCCCGGAGAACGCCGCGACCGAGGCTGCCAAGCAGGTCATCGACACGATCAACAAGCAGATCGGTGCCGAGAACGTCGCCGCGATCATCATCGAGCCGATCCAGGGCGAGGGCGGCTTCATCGAGCCGGCCAAGGGCTTCCTGCCGGCGATCGTGGAGTTCGCGAAGGCCAACGGCATCGTGTTCGTCGCGGACGAGATCCAGACCGGCTTCTGCCGCACCGGCCAGTGGTTCGCGTGCGAGGACGAGGGCATCGTCCCGGACCTGATCACCACCGCCAAGGGCATCGCCGGTGGTCTGCCGCTGTCGGCGCTGACCGGCCGCGCCGAGATCATGGACGCCGCGCAGACCGGTGGTCTGGGTGGCACCTACGGTGGTAACCCGGTGGCCTGTGCGGCCGCGCTGGGCGCCATCGAGACCATGAAGGAGCAGGACCTCAACGGCAAGGCGCAGCGGATCGGTGAGATCATGCTGGGCCGCCTGCGGGCGATGCAGGAGAAGTTCGAGATCATCGGTGAGGTCCGCGGCCGCGGCGCGATGATCGCCGTCGAGCTGGTGAAGCCGGGCGGCAAGGAGCCGAACGCGGAGGCCACCGCGGCCATCGCGAAGGCCTGCCACGCCGAGGGCCTGGTCGTGCTGACCGCCGGCACCTACGGCAACGTGCTGCGCTTCCTGCCGCCGCTGGTGATGCCGGAGCACCTGCTGAACGAGGGCCTGGACATCCTGGAGTCGGCCTTCGCGGGCGTCTGAGTCCCAGGTAGTACCCCCTGAGCGGCGCGGGGGCCGGACGGATGCGGATCCTGTCCGGCCCCCGCGCGTTCTGCTGTTCGACCCCTGGGTGGAGGTTGCCCCGCCGGTGGTGAAGATGCTGTGCACGAAAGCCCATCGGCCGTTGGCGCGCCCCGGCTTTGACGTACTGTCATCACAGATGGACAGCGAACCTCAACCACTGCCCACACCGTCGTCCGCCGTTGAGGCGGGCGCAAAGGACCGATCGACCGACCGTCCCGCCCACACCCCCCGGGCCGCACGGCGCGGCGATCGCCTTGGCCGCCCCGGAGCTCTCCCCCCTGCTCCGGGGCGGCCTGTTTTTGCTGTCCTGCCCATGACACTCGCGGTGCTGCTGGTGGTGATCTCCTGGCAGGTGGCGGTGGACGGCCCGCTGCTGGGGATCGATCCGGCGGTGCGGGACGCGGTTCGGCATCTCCGCCGTTCGCTGCGCTCCGCGCCGCTGAACCACCTGGGTGTGGCGCTGTCCGACCTGGGCGGCGGGGTGCCGGCCGTCCCGGTGCTGCTGGGCTGTGCGGGCCTGGCGGCCTGGCTGGCCCGGCGCGGCGGCCGGCCGCGTTGGTGGACGCCGGTGCCGGTGGCCGCGCTGGCGGCGGTGCTGATCCCGCTGCTGGTGGTGCCGGCCAAGGCCTGGTTCGCCCGGCCCGGCCCGTTCGGTGCGCCGCTCGCCCAGGGCCAGTGGGGCTGGTACCCGTCGGGACACACCGCGACCTCGGCGATCGCGTACGGGACGGCGGCGCTGCTGCTGGCCCGGGTGCTGCCCTCGCGGCGGGCCCGGCAGGTCGGGTGGGCCGCTGCGGCGCTCTGCCTGGGGGTGGGTGCCGGGCTGGTGTGGAGCGACTTCCACTGGCTGCTGGACGTGATCGCCAGCTGGTGCCTCTCGGGCCTGCCGCTGCTCGCCCTGCACCGGATGCTGCCGCGCCTGCTGCCCAGGGCTCCCGCCTGACACCACGTCGGTTCGCGGTCCGGTCCGGACCATTGACGGCCCCCCGGCTCGCGCGCACGCTGCAGCGCGGCAGAGCCGAGCGGGCGGCACTCGCGCGGGGCCGGTCAGCCCTCCTCGCCGGTCAGGCGCTGGACGGTGCCGGCCTCGCCGCCCTCGCGCCGCCAGGCGACCACCAGCTCGTCGCGGGTGCCGAAGCGGACCAGGTGGCGGCCGACCACGTCCTCCAGCTGGGGCAGGTTCTCCTCGGCGCCCTCGACGGCGAGCAGCAAGGCGCCGTCCTCGGCGGCGAGTTCGGCCCGACCGGCGCCGAAGACGAGCGAGCCGCGGCCGGTCTCCTCGGACCACTCGGCGGGGACCTTGCGGCCCATGTGGGCGGCCAGCTGCTTGGCGTAGCGGCCGGGGCGGTCGGTGGTGACACGGGCGGTGGAGCGGGCCATGGCGGAACTCCTCGATGCATAGTGACTTAGGCTGACCTAAGTTACTCGATTGCTGAGCCAAGCTCAACATATTTCGGGGATGGAACCTGCCGCCCTCCGGGCGGTGACGAGCCGACCGCTACCCTGTGCCCATGACCTCCCCCGGCCCGGCCGACACCGCCGCGGAACTCGCCGACGCCCTCACCCGGGCGATGAAGCGGATCCGCCGGCGGACCATGCAGCGGCTGGAGCCGTACGGCATCACCCCGGCCCAGGCCCGGGCGCTGCGCACGCTCGCCCACGCGCCCGGCTGCGAGAGCGCCGAGACCATGCGGCTGAGCGAGCTCGCCGAGCGTCTGCACATCGCGCCGCGTTCGGCGACCACCGTGGTCGACGCCCTGGAGGAGGCCGGCCTGGTCGCCCGCACCCCGGACCCGGCCGACCGCCGGGCGGTGCGCCTGGTCCTGACCGCCGCCGGGCACGGCGCACTGGAGCGGATCTCCCAGGTCCGGCACGAGGTCGCCCAGCAGTACTTCGGCCCGGTCAGCCCTACCGAGCAGGACGCCCTGCTGCGGGCGCTGCGTCACGCCGAGGAGGCGTACGAAACCGGGCCCAGGCCGTAGCGGGCACCGCCCCCAGCCCGATCCCCGCGATCACCAGCACCGTCGCCGCCCCCGCCAGCAGGCTGAACCGTTCCCCCAGCAGCAGCGCCGCCGAGGACATCCCGAACATCGGCACCAGCAGCGAGTACGGGGCGACCACCGAGGCGTCGTAGCGGCGCAGCAGGTGGCTCCAGGCGACGAAGCCGAGCAGCGTCGAGACCAGCCCGACGTACAGCACCACGCCGACGCCCGCCCAGCTGATGCCGCGCAGCGCGGCCCAGTCCGCGGCGGGGCCCTCGACCAGCAGGGACAGGCCGAGCAGCGGCAGCGGCGGCACCGCGGAGACCCACACCATCCAGCGCAGTGCGTCCGGCGGGGCGGCCTTGCGGGTCAGCACGTTGGCCAGGCCCCAGGCCGCCGCCGAGCCGATCAGCAGCGCGAAGGCGCCGACCGGGCCGTGCACGCCGCGATCGACGGCGGCCAGCGCGATGCCGGCGAAGGCCAGCGCCAGGCCGGCGGTCCGCACCAGGGCGGGCCGTTCGCGCAGCAGCGCGGCGGCGAACAGCGCGGTGAACCCGGCCTGGCCCTGCAGCACCAGCGAGGACAGTCCGGCCGGCATCCCGGCGTGCATGCCGAGGAACAGCAGCCCGAACTTCACCACGCCGAGCGTCACTCCGACCCCGAGCACCCAGCGCCACGCCACCCGGGGCGGGCCGACGAAGAACACCGCGGGCAGCGCCACCACGGTGAAGCGCAGCGCGCAGAACAGCAGCGGCGGGAAGTCGTGCAGGCCGACCTCGATCAGCACGAAGTTCAGGCCCCAGACGGCGGCGATCAGCACGGCCAGCGCGATGTGACGGGGCGCCATGGAGGCAGAAGGGGAGGGTGGCATGACTCCGAGGATCGCCCACGCGGAATGTTCAGCACCAGCGACAGTTTCTCAAGACCATCGTTTAGCATCGCTGCATGATGGATCTGGGACGCCTGCGCGCCCTGCACGCGGTCGCGGTGCACGGCTCGGTCGGCGGCGCCGCCGCGGCGCTCGGCTTCACCCCGTCCGCGATCTCCCAGCAGATCGCCAAACTCGAACGCGAGACCCGCACCGTCCTGCTGGAGCGCCACGGCCGGGGCATCCAACTCACGGACGCCGCACGCGGGTTGGCGGAGACCGCGCAGCGGGTGCTGGCGCTGGTCGAGCAGGCCGAGGTGACGCTGGAGGAGCAGCGCGGCCGGGCCACCGGGCGACTGCTGGTCGCCGCCTTCGCCACCGCCTCGCGCGGCCTGCTGCCCGGCGTGCTCGCCGAACTCCACGCCGACCACCCCGAGTTGGAGGTCAGGCTGCTGGAGAGCGACCCGTACCCGGCGGCCGAGCTGGTGGCCCGCGGCGAGGTGGACCTGGCGGTGGTGCAGGACTGGGTCTCCGTGCCACTGCCGGTGCAGGACGGCATCGACCGGCTCGACCTCGGCACCGACCCGGTCGATCTGCTGCTGCCCGCCGCCCACCCGCTGGCGGCCCTCCACGCCGTCCCGATGACGGAGCTGCGCGGGCAGCGCTGGACCAGCGTGCCGCCGGGCAACATCTGCCACGACTGGCTGCTGCACACCATGCGCGAGATCGGCGAGGAGCCGGACGTGCGGTACCAGGTCGGCGAGTTCGAGAGCCAGATCGCGCTGATCGCGGCCGGCCTCGGCCTCGGCCTGGTCCCCCGTCTGGGCCGCGGCCCGCTGCCGCCCGGGGTCGCTGCCCGCCCCGTCACCCCGCGGCCGTTCCGCCGGGTGTACGCCCTGTGGCGAGCGCAGACCTCGCGCCGCCCGGCCGTCACCGCCGCCCTGGACGCGCTGCGCCGACACTGGGCCGCCCTGGAGCTCTGAGCCGCAGATCAGGTCAGCCCGACCACCAGCCACATGAACCCGACGCCCAGCAGGGTGCAGACGAGGGTGGTGCGCGAGGGGTGCGGGCTGTGCGCCTCGGGCAGGATGTCGGAGGTCGCCAGGTACATCAGGAACCCGGCGAAGAACCCGAGGTACAGCCCGAGCAGATGCTCGGGGATGGTGAACAGCAGCGTGATCGCGGCGCCGGTGACGGGCGCGACGGCATCGGCGGTCAGCAGCGCGACGGCCCGCCGCCGGTTGTTCCCGTACAGCCGGGTGATCGTGTAGGTGTTGAAGCCGTCCGCGAAGTCGTGCGCGACGACGGCGACGGCGACCACCGCGCCGACCGTGGTGCCGGCCTGGAAGGCGGCGCCGATCGCGAAGCCGTCCATCATGCTGTGCAGCACCAGCGCGGACGCGGCGGCCAGCCCGACGCCCTGCTCGCGGTGCCGGTGCCCGGGCCCGTGGCCGTGTCCGTGTCCGTGGGCGTGGCTGTGTGCGGCGTACTCGCCCTCGTGGCCGCGGTGGATGGCGACGGCCCGCTCCACCACGTGGATCAGCAGGAAGCCGGCGGCGAACATCAGCAGCGCCTCGGGCACGCCGTGGAGCTTCTCGGGGGCCTGTTCCATCGCCTCGGGGAGCAGGTCGAAGGCGACCACGCCGAGCATCAGTCCGGCGGCGAAGCCGAGCACCAGGTGGCGGCGGTCGCCGGTGCGCTGCGCGACGAAGCCGCCGATCAGCGTCATCAGGAAGGCGCCCGCGGCGACCAGCACGGCGGTCAGTTTCGGCCTCCCCCGACTCGCGCCAGGGGCCGGACGGCTGCGCGGACCGCTGCCCACGGCTGCCCAGTCGTCCGGCCCGGGCCGGACGGCGCCGGGCCCTGGGGACCACTGTGCGGGCCGCTCCGCCGCCGCGCCGCCCGGCGGACCCGCCGGGGTGAGCGGCCGTCAGCCGTCCCCGGCGGCCCGGTAGACGGCGGCGAGCTGCGGGGCGCCCTGCTCGGCCCAGCCGGCGCCGAGGGCGGTGACGTCGAGCTCGAAGCCGGTGGCCAGCACCATCAGCGGGCGGCCGTCGGAGGCGAGCCGCCAGGCCGAGCCGGGGATCCGGCGGCGGATCACCGTGCCGAGGTAGAGGCCGGCGTCGATGCCCAGCCACTGGGAGACCTGCGGGTCGTCGCGCCAGCGCGGCAGCAGTTGGTCGAGCGCGGTCAGCGAGTCGACGGTGTCGTCGAGTCGCACTCCGGCGGCGTCCGCGAGTTCGCGCAGCAGGCCGCACTCGGCGTACATCCCTGCCATCGCCTGTTCGCGGGCCTCGGCGGTGTGCCGTTCTGCGTTCTCGGCCGGGTGCCGGCCGGGCCGGCGGCCGAGGTGTCCGTTCTCCACGGCCCAAGCCTGTCACCTCGAACGGCGGAACGGGAGTACGCCGGACAGGACCCGCCGGGGTTTCCGGCGGGCCGTCAGCCGGCCAGTGGCAGCGCCAGGTGGGTGAGGGCGAGTTCGCGGATGCCCTGGCCGTCGACCAGGTGGATCCGCTGGTGGCGCTCCTCGCTGGTCAGGTCCACCGCCTCGTCGGTGAACTGACCGCAGGTCATCCGCAGGCCCCGGTCGGCGCCCTCCTCGCGGACGGCCTCGGACAGGGTGGCGATCTCCTCGGCGGTGACGGGCGCGGGGCCCCGGGAGGCCCACACCACCCAGCGTCCGGGCAGCCGGCTGCCGGGCCGGCCTTCGGCGGTGGCGACCAGTCCGGCCGGGCCGCGCAGCCGCACGCTCCAGTCCTCCAGGCCGCCCGCGGTGAGCACCGCCCTGACCAGCACGGCGAATTCGCCGGGCGAGAGTTCGCCGAGCGCCGGTACCGCCGCGTCGGCGGTACCCCAGGGCACCACCGCCTCGTCCGCGTACGGGTCGGGGGTGATCACGGCGGCCAGTGCGCGCAGCCGCAGCAGCGACTCGTCGTGCTCGGCGTCCGCGTACACGCCGTCGTCGCCGAGGTGCCCGGAGTCGGGGACCAGCCGGGTGCGGGCCAGCGCGTCGCGGTCGGCGTCCACGCTGAGCAGGCAGCGCGGGGGCCGGCCGGGCAGTCGCAGCCAGCCGTTCAACACGACACCGGCCAGCACGTCGTCGGTGTCGACGGCGTCGGCGGCCTGGAGTGCGCGCAGCGCGAGGCGGGCGGCCAGCCGCAGGTAGTCCGCGCGGATGTCGGCGTCGGGGCGGTGGACCGGCTCGACGGTGCCGTCCTCGGCGAGCCGGTAGCCGGACAGCGCGGGGACGGTGTCCAGCGGCGGCAGGTCGAGGTCGAGGACGGCGGTGCGGGTGAGCGCCCGGAACACCGCGTGGCAGGGGGCCGGCAGGTCGCGGGTGGAGCCCTCGGCGGCGGCCAGGGCGCGTTCCAGCAGCGATTCGACGGCGGCCGGTTCGGCCTGCCGGTAGGCGCGGCGGCACTCCTCCAGGCTGTCGTTGTACTCCTGGACGGCCCGGGCCCGGGCCTGTTCGGCCTCCTCATGGGCCTGCCGGGCGGCGACCGCGCCGCTGTCGGCCAGGTCGGCCTGCCGGGTGCGCCACTCGCGCAGCGCGCGCTGGTGGCGCAGCCGGGCCTGGGCGAGTTCGCGCTGGTAGCCGGAGTCGAGCAGGCGGCGCGAACGGGGCTGGTCGGGGTCGGTGTCGGCGGGCTCCGGCGGGGCGAAGTCGGCCCAGGCGGGCTCGGGTTCGGCGTCCGGCGCGGCCTCCGGGTACGGCTTGGGGCGGTAACTGCGCAGCTGGCTCTCGAAGTCCATCGCGGAGACCGGCTGGGCGGCCCGGCGCAGCAGGTCGGCGAGGCGCTCGTGGTCGGCCTGCACGGCGAGGGTGCGGTGGTGGGTGAGCGCGGCGGCCCGGCCGTGCGCGGCGACCGGGTCGGCTGCCTCACCCGGCTCGTGAACGGCCCCCGGCGCGGGAACGGCGCCCGGCGCGGGGACGGCGGCGGGTTCGGGGACGGCGGCGGGTTCGGGGACGGCGGCGGGTTCCGGTGCCGCTGCGACGACGGGCTGGGGTGCGGGGACGACGGGCACGGGCGGCTCGTCCTCGTCGGCGCCGAGTTCGCGGAACAGCGAGGCGAGGAACCCGGGCTGGAGCACCGAGGCGGTGCCGTCGGCGCGGCCCTCGGATGGATGCTGCATCGGCGGTCGTTCCCCCTGCTCGTCCGGCGCACGTCGGAGGGCCGCCGTCGGCGGGGCCCGATCAGCATTGTCCCCCGTCCGGCGCTCCGGGTCAGCCAACCTCTGGGGTTTGGCCGACCGTTGACGCGGGATCAGCCGCCCGCACCCGCTCCGGACGGGGGCGAAGCGGGATCGGCCCCGGGAAGCCGGATCGGGCGCGGCGGGTCGGGCGGGTCGGGCGGGTCAGTTGGTGCGGGTGTTGGTCAGGTGCAGTCCGATGTAGCCGACGTAGATCCGGCCACTGCCGGAACAGTCGTCCAGGTAGTGCACCCGGGGTGCGGTGCCACCGCCGCCGATCCGCAGGTGGGCGCCCATGAAGGCGCGGCAGGAGGAGTCGACGACGGCGGGGACCGGCAGCATCCGCTGGCGCTTCCACTTGCCGTGGCTGGCGACGGTCCGGGACTCGCCGCGCACCGCCTTGCGCGGCGGGAAGCGGTGGCAGCCGGGCGGGGTGTGCTCGCACCACTGCTTGAAGTCGCCGCCGGCCTCGCCGCGCACGGCGGCGTCCGCGTACTCCTGGAGCGCGGTCAGGCCGTCCCAGGTGAGCCGGGCCCAGCCGGGGCCGTCGGCCTGGCCGTCCAGGGCGAGGGTCTCCTTGCTGTCGCCGGTGAACTCCAGCAACGGGAACTCGCCGAAACGGTCGACCAGTTCGCCGAAGCTGACCGGGTCGGTGCCGCACCGGGGGCGGCGCGGTGGGCGGGGCTGCTCGACCCGCAGACGACAGCGTTCCAGCCGGACCGCCGGGTGGGCGGGGCGCTCGGGGGCCTTGCGCGCCTCGGGCGGCAGCCACAGCTGCGGTACCGCGTCCAGCGGGGCGGGGAGCGCGAGTTCGGCGGCCACCCGGCGCGGCTCGCGGGCCAGCAGGGCGGCGGCACGGCGCAGGTTCTCGTCGATCCGCTGGCGCGGCAGGACGGGGTGCCGGGCGGCGTCGGCGCGGGACGCCGGGTCGACCTCGGGCAGGAAGGTGCGGACGGCGCCGCCGTACACCTTGTGGTACTCCAGGGCCAGGTTGAACCGCGGCAGCGCGGTGTGCCCGAGCACGTACATCGAGGCCAGGCCCGGGAGTTGACGCAGCAGCGGGCCGAGCACCTGTTCCTGCCACTGCTCGACCGGCGCGGCGGGCGGCACGCTGGCCACCACGGTCGGCAACTGCCGTTCCGGGTCGCACAGTTCATCGATCAGGTCGTCCAGGTCGGCCGGCCCGAGCAGCCGCGGGGCGACCGCCAGCGGCACCGGGCCCTCGGTGGCGTCCAGCAGCGGCAGCAGCCGGCGGACGAGTTCCGGGACGGGGACCCGGCCGTGACCGGCCAACGCGGGCCCGGCGGACAGGTGTTCGGCCTCGACGCGCAGCCGGGTCGGGCCGTCGGCGTCCTCGGCGGCGAGAGTGAAGGTCAGTTGGTCGGTACCGTGCGGAGCGGGGGTGCGCAGCCGGCGGCGGCTGTAGCGGGCTTCGGGGCCGCGACCGGGCAGCGGTCCGCCGTCGCGGTCCAGCAGCACCCGGTCGCCGAGCCGTAGTCGCTCCGGCGGGGCCCCGTGGTCGCGGGGCGGGGGCTCGTCGTGGCCTTCCGCCTTCAGCCAGGCGGCGAGCAGGTGGTCGACGAGGGCGATCGTGTCGTGGTGCGGGCGGGGTGTCGCGGCCGTCAGCCGATAGGGCGGCTGGGCGTGGTCGGTGGGCATACGCGGAACCTCCCGAGGTACGGTGCTGCGGTCTGCGAGTCCTCCTTCCGATGCCGTGCCGGACCGTGGTGTCCTGTCCAGGAGACGAAGTGACCCGGAGCGGAAGTTCCTTCTTCCGTCCCGTTTCCTTCGTTCGAGTGTCATCGGACGGCAACCGGAACTCCGCCCGCGCCGCCTCTGCTACCTGCCCGCCCGCGGTTGCCGCGGTCTTCTCGACGGCCGTACCGGGCCTGGAAATTGGCCGAAAACCGCCCGCGGTTCGAGCCCCCGCCGTGCGCCCTGACCGCGCAGGCCGCTCGGACCTCTCAGATCTCTCGGACCCCTCAGACCCTCCGGTCTCTCAGACCTCGACCTCGACGAAGGTCCGCCCGGCGGACTGCGCGCTCGCCGAACCGCCGGTCGCCTCGGCCAGCCAGGTGTGGAACTCCGTCACCTCCGGCTCGGGGACGCCGACTTCGATCCGCACCCCGTCCGCCAGGTACTCCAGCCCCGCCACCGTGTATCCGGCCGCCCGCAGGTCGTTCTCCAGCCGCCCGGCCCGGGTGTGGTCCGCGGCCACCGACAGCAGCGCGACCGGCCGCCGCTCCAGCAGCCCGATCTCGTCCAGCGCCTCCGACACCGCCGACCCGTACGCCCGGACCAGGCCGCCCGCGCCCAGCTTGATCCCGCCGAAGTACCGGGTCACCACCGCGACGGTGTCGGTCACCCCGCGCCGCCGCAGCACCTCCAGCATCGGCACCCCCGCCGTCCCGGCCGGCTCCCCGTCGTCACTGGAGCGCTCGCGCGGCTGCTCCTCCCCCACCACGAACGCCGTGCAGTTGTGCCGGGCGTCCCAGTACTGCTTGCGGATCGCCGCGATGAACGCCTGCGCCGCATCCTCGTCCGCGACCCGGGCCAGGTGGCAGATGAACCGGGACTTCTTGATCTCCAACTCGTGGCTGCCATCGCCCCGGACGGTCAGGTACGGCTTCGGGCTCGGCTCGGCCATGACGCTGGTGTTCTCCGCTGTCGCTCTCCACCCGGCGCCGCCTCGAACAGCGACCACCGGTCTCGCCGTCCAGCCTAGGGCCTGTCCGGATCACGCGGGGCCGTGCCTGCTCGGCGGCCCGCCAGGGCGTGCAGGGCGACGCGGTCCAGGCCGGTGCGGGCGGTGATCTCGGCGGGGTCGAGGGCGCCGCAGTCCAGACCGCGCAGCAGCTGGCCGCTGAGGGCGCGGGCGGTGGCGGGTTCGTCCAGCACCGCGCCGCCGGACTTGGCGAGGTACCCGGCGAGCCGGGCACACGCCGCGTCCAGGCCCTCCCGGTGGAAGGCGTACACGGCGGCGTAGCGGGTGGGCAGTTGGGCGGGGTGCAGGTCCCAGCCCTGGTAGTAGGCGCGGGTCAGCGCTCGGCGGACCAGGCCGTGGTGCAGCCGCCAGGCGGCGTGCACCTGCTCGGCGGGGCCGGTGGGGAGCACGTTGGTGGAACCGTCGGAGAGCCGGACGCCGGTGCCGGCCGCGGCGACCTGCATGACGGCCTTGGCGTGGTCGGCGACCGGGTGGTCCGGGCTCTGCTGCGCCGCGCCGACTCCGCAGGCGGCGCTGTAGTCGAAGGTGCCGTAGTGCAGCCCGGTGGCCCGGCCCTCGGCGGCCTCGATCAGCAGGGCGACGGTGGCCCGGCCGTCCGGGCCGAGAATGGCCTGGGTGGTCTCGATCTGGATCTCGAACCCGAGCCGCCCGGCGGGCAGCCCCGCCCGCCGTTCGAAATCCGCCAACAGCCGCGCCAGCGCGGTGACCTGCGCGGCGTGGCTGACCTTCGGCAGGGTGAGCTGCAGGCCGTCGGGCAGCCCGCCCTCGGCCAGCAGGGTGCCGAGGAACACCTCCAGGGTGCGGATGCCGCGGGCCCGGACGGCGGCCTCCAGGCACTTGGCCCGGATGCCGATGTACGGCGGTGCGCTGCCGTCGGCCACCGTCGCGGCCACCAGTTTCGCCGCCCGCACCGCCGCGGCGTCCTCCTCGGCGTCGGGGCGCGGCCCGTAGCCGTCCTCGAAGTCGATCCGCAGGTCCTCGATCGGCTCGCGCGCCAGCTTGGCCCGCACCCGGGCGTGCACCTCCGCGAGCAGCGCGTCGTCGGCCACGCCGAGTGCCCGCGCCAGCCGGGCGGGCGTCCCGGCGTGCCGGTCGAACACGTCGAGCGCCTGCGCACCCCACTCGCGGACGGTGTGCGCCCCGTACGCGTCGGCCGGCACGTACACGGTGTGGACGGGCTGCCGGCCGGGCCGCTCGCCCGGGTACGGCCTGAGCGGGCTGCGGCATCCGGGGCTCCTTCACTCACCGCACGGCTCAACGAAACGGTCCGGCGAAGGTAGTGCGGCCCCGTAGAGGCGTCAATGGCCACCTGCCGGGAGAACCGGCGGGTGGCCATGGCATGAGGTGCGGTGCGGCGACGAGTTGGGACGGCGCCGGCACCGCACGGATTACTCCCGGCCCGACTCCATGTACCGCTCCTGGAGCTGGTCCCAGATCTTCGCGACGTCCTTCACCGCCACGCCCCCGTCCGGGCGCGAACCCGGGACGCCGCGCTGCGACAGGTACTCGGCGAAGCGGCGCTCGTCGGGGTGGCGCTGGTTCTCCTCCATGTAGCCGACCAGCGCGGCGAAGCACTCGTCCGCGTCCAGCGGCTCCGCCCCTCCTGCGAACGGACGGCGCGCCGGAACCTCCGCGCCCGCACCCTCGTCGAAGGGCAGCGTCTCCGCCTCCATCATCGCGTCCAGCCGCAGCGGTCGGACGCCCAGCCGGATCGGCTCGGCCTCCTGGTCCTGCGCCGGCTGACGGCCGCTCGGGTCCACCGGAACCGGCTGCGGCTGCTGCGGCGCCTGCGCGGACTGCGGCCCGTACGGCCCCTGCGGACGGACCGGGCCGCGCCCGTTCGCCGCCACCCGCTCCTGCTCCGCCCCGGCCGGACGGTAGCCCTCGTCGTAGCCGGACTGCGCCGGGTAGCCCTGCTCGTCGTAACCCTGGTCCGCGTAGTCCTGCTCCGGGTAGTCCTGCTCCGGGTACCCGTCGGCCGGCTGGTAACCCGACTGCGGACGCCCCTGCTCCACCGCGTCCTGCGGACGCGGGGCCTTGAACCACGGCGACGCCTGGCCCGGCACCCGCGCGGTGTGCACCTGGTCGGGCTCCGCCAGGTGCGAGCGCACCGGACGGGCCGTCCACACGTTCAGCTCCGCGGACCGGTCCACCACCGGCGCGGCCTGCGCCGCCTCCGGGTCCTGCTGGTCCCGCAGCCGCACCGCGGCCAGCTTCGCCAGCGTCGGCACCGCGACCGCCGCCGACACCGGCGGCACCGCCGACTGCGAGGACGCCTGCTGCGGCTGAGGCTTCGGCTGCGCGGCAGCGGGCGCGGCAGCAGGCGCGGGCGCGGGCGCGGCGGCAGCCTGGCCCTGGTCCGGCGCCGCCGCACCGATCGCCGCTGGCTGACCCTGCGTCACCTGACCGGCAGCCGGCACCGAACGGTCCGCCTGCACCGTCTCCTCGGCCTCGACCGCCGCGCCGCCGTGCACCTGGAGCGGGCCGTCGATCCGGTCCAGGATCGTCGGGTCCAGCGGCACACCGTACTTCGCCAGCTTCAACGGCAGCAGCGCCTGGAACGGCGCCGACCGCCGCCAGCCCCGCCCGTACCGGAACCGCAGCTGCGCGCGGTACACCAGCCGGTTCTGCTCCAGCCGCACCGTCTCGTCGTACGAGCGCAGCTCCCACAGCTTCATCCGCCGCCACAGCCGGAACGTCGGCACCGGCGACAGCACCCAGCGCATCAGCCGCACCGACTCCATGTGCCGGTCCGCGGTGATCGCCGCGATCCGCCCCACCGCGTGCCGGGACGCCTCGACCACCACCACGAACAGCACCGGGATCACCGCGTGCATCGCCATGCCCAGCGCGTCGCCCCAGGACGCCGCCGCGTTGAACGCGATGGTCGCCGCCGTCAGCAGCCACGCCGTCTGCCGCAGCAGCGGGAACGGGATCCGCAGCCAGGTCAGCACCAGGTCCAGCGAGAGCAGCACCACGATGCCCGCGTCGACGCCTATCGGAAACGCGTAGGCGAAGGCACCGAAGCCCTTGTCGATCGCCAAGTCCCGCACCGAGTTGTACGACCCCGCGAAACCGATGCCCGAGATCACACACGCGCCGACGGCCACCACGCCCAGCAGAGCACGGTGTGCGCGGGTAAGGGAAGGACGTGCCATTCGAATGATCAACCCCTGGGACTCGGCAGCTGCCGTAGGACCTGTAGCCGCCGAGTACACGTCCCCGCCCCGGGGCGCACGACCGCGGGACAACGCGGTACTGATGCGCCGTTGACAGACTCGGCCCACCGGATACTACTCGCACGGCCGTTCGCCCCTGCCGTCAGGCCGGACCGGCACCACTCCTCCACTGGTCCACACCATCGCGCACACCACTCCGCCGGATGCGCTACCCGGCGGCCGACCGCTCCGCCGCACCATTCAGGTACGCCAGCACGGCCAGCACCCGGCGGTTGCCGTCCTCCGTCGGTACCAGCTCCAACTTCCCGAAGATGTTGGCGATGTGCTTGGCCACCGCGCCGTCACTGATCGTCAGCCGCGCACCGATCGCCGAGTTCGAACAGCCCTCCGCCATCAGCCCCAGCACCTCCCGCTCGCGCGGCGACAGCCGCTGCAACGGCTCCGAACCCGCGTTGTGCTGCAACAGCCGGCCGATCACGTCCGGGTCCATCGCCGTCCCGCCGGCCGCCACCCGACGCACCGCGTCCACGAACTGGTCCGCGTTGAACACCCGGTCCTTCAGCAGATAGCCCACCCCGCCGGTGCCGTCCGCCAGCAACTCCCGCGCGTACAACTGCTGGACGTGCTGCGACAGCACCAGCACCGGCAGCCCCGGTATCTCCCGACGCGCCGCCAAGGCCGCCTGCAGCCCCTCGTCCGTCAGCGTCGGCGGCAGCCGGACGTCCACCACCGCGACGTCCGGCCGCTCCGACAGCAGCGCGGCCAGCAGATCGGGCCCGGTCTCCACAGCGGCCGCAATGGTGAACCCGTGGACCTCCAACAGCCGTGTCAGGCCTTGGCGAAGGAGGTAGAGATCCTCGGCGAGGACAACGCGCACGGCAGCTCCATCGTGATGGTGGTCGGCCCGCCCGCAGGACTGTCGAGCGAGATCACTCCGTCGAACGTACCCAACCGCTTCTCGATCCCCCGCAATCCACCGCCCGTCTCCATCCGCGCACCCCCGTGCCCGTCGTCCGTCACCACCACCCGCAGCCGGCCCGCCCGGTGCAGCACATCCACCCACACCTGCCGGGCCCGCGCGTGCTTCGCCGCATTCGCCAGCAGCTCACTGACACTGAAGTACACCGCCGTCTCCAACGACGCCTCCGGACGCCCCGACAGACTCACCGTCACCTCCGTCGGCACCACCGCCGTCAGCGCCAACTCCCGTACCGCATCGGGCAGTCCACGCTCCGCCAGCACCGGCGGATGAATGCCCCGGACCAGATCCCGCAGCTCCTGCAACGCCTTCGCCGAGGACTCCCGCGCCTCCGCCAGCAATTCCCGGGCCGCCGTCTGATCGCTCGTCATCAGGTGCTCGATCGTCCCCAGCGTCAGCCCGATCGCCACCAGCCGCGCCTGCGCCCCGTCGTGCAGATCCCGCTCGATCCGCCGCAACTCCGCCGCCTGGGCGTCCACCGCGTCGGCCCGGGTCTCCGTCAAATGAGCCACCCGCTCGGTCAGTTGGGCCCGACTCTGCTGCGGCCCGCCGCCCAGCACCCGGCACGCCAACTCGTTGTGCATCCGCACCGCCCACGGCATCGCGAGCAGGCCGGCCGCCGCGATGACGCCGCCGATGAGCGCGGAGAACAGCAGGTTCACCGTGTGGCTGTTGAGCCCGAAGAAGTGCCGCGAGTCGACCGTCGCCGAGGCCATGAACACCAGCCCGCCCCACACCAGCACCATCGGCACACCCAGCAGCACCACGACCCCCACCGGGTTCGCCAGCAGCCACAGCCCCTCCCGCTGCACCTGTCGATCCCGCACCGCCCACTGCACGAGCTGCACCAGCCGCGCCACCTCCAGCCTCCGGTGGTACGACACCCCCGTCCACCAGAACCCGCGCGCGTCCTGCTCCAACGCCTCCCGCGGCGAATACGCCACCCGCCAGGCCTCCCCCGACGACCGCTCCACCCGCTGCCGCGTCCACCCCGCACCGTGCCGCACGAACCAGTACAGCGCCGACGCCCCCACCACGATCGCACTGGGCGCGGCCACGAACGGCGCCAACGGCCCGCCGTCGAACAGCTGCACCGCAGCCAATGCCGTGAACACAGCCGCCAACACCGGGACCACCGGCCCCGCGACGGCCGCCGCCGCCATCACCAGGCCCTGCCCGAAGGCCCGCGTCCCCGCACCCGCCCGCTCCACCGCAACGGACCTGACGGCCCCACCGTCGAACCATGCTGTCGTCGCCAAGGCCTACTCCCCGAGAGTTGATCGCCGTCCCCAAGAACGCTCTCAGTCTCTCTCCGACCCCCAGGCCGGCACATTGGCCCAGCCACCCATCTTTCGGGTGGACCTAACACCACCCTGCCGGCTGGTGCCCGGTACCCGAAAATGCGAAAAAGCCCCCCGCCGTGAGGCGGGGGGCTTTCCCTGAAGAATTGTTCGGCGGCGTCCTACTCTCCCACAGGGTCCCCCCTGCAGTACC
>NZ_JBVJHA010000022.1:0-65026 GCF_055587065.1 Kitasatospora sp. NPDC048662
ATCTCGGTCGCGGCGTCGCCGTCGCGGCGGCCGGTCACCACGCCGCCGGAGACCGAGACCTCGGACAGCAGGGTGGCCTGCGGAACACCGAGGCGTTCGGCGAGGAGGGCGGGCAGCACGCCCATCGTGCCGTCGGTGGAGGCCATGCCGCACACCACCAGGTCGTAGCCGGTCTTCTCCAGCGCCGCCGCGAGGATCGCGGAGGTACCCATCACATCGGTGCCGTGGATGTCGTCGTCATTGACGTGCACGGCCTTGTCCGCGCCCATCGACAGCGCCTTGCGCAGCGCGTCCTTCGCGTCGTCCGGGCCCACCGTCAGCACCGTCACCTCGGCGCCGTCGTTCGCCTCCGCGATCCGCAGCGCCTGCTCGACGCCGTACTCGTCCAGCTCCGACAGGAGGCCGTCCACGCCCTCCCGGTCGGTGGTCGCATCGTCCGCGAAGCGACGATCACCGGTCGCGTCGGGCACGTACTTCACACAGACAACGATCCTCAAGCTCACGGCCACCTTGTCCTTTCACGGCGCGGAGGGAACTCAGTACCCCCACTAGACCACACTCCGTGCCACAGATCCACTCTTTGATGGTTTGGAGTGAAGTGTGAGGGGACTCAGTGTCCCGAATGAGGGAACTGAGTGTCAGGTGGTCGGGGTGGGGTGGAGTGCGGCGGCCCAGCGCAGGGAGTACCAGGAGAGGCCTGCGAGCAGGGCGGCGCTGGGGAGTTCGGCGACGTAGGCGCATATCTCGGCGGTGCGGAAGGCGTCGCCGCGGTGGGCGGACCAGAGGTCGAAGAACGCGTCCATGGCCAGCAGGACAGCGGTGGCAGCGGCGATCGGGCTGGTGGCGCGGTGGCGGCGGCGGACCAGGGAGGCCAGCAGGAGCAGCGCGGCGGATTCGAGCAGGTCCAGCCAGACCCAGGAGTTGGACAGGTTGCGGGCGCCGAAGTGGCCGCGGACGTTCAGCGCCAGGTCGACGATCCACGGCAGGAGGAGCACGGCGGCGACCCGGAACACGATCGGCAGCCGGCGCAGCACCGCGTCCTCGTGGTTGGCCAGGGCCTTGCGGACGGCGGGGAGGGCCGGGGGGCGGATCGTGGGGCGGAATGCGGGCACGCCGTGATCATAGGGCTGACGCGTTCGCCGGGCGGGTGGACGGGTGGTCGGGCGGGTGGCCGGGCGGGTGGACGAAAACGTCGGCCGCCCGCGTGCGCGCGCGGGCGGCCGAACAGGAGGGGTGCGGGGGGCGGGTCAGGGCTCGCGGCGCAGGCGGACGGTGGAGTCGCGGTTCGGGCGGCCGTCGGGCTCGGTGACGGGGTGCTCGGGGTGGTCGTGCCGGGGGTGTTCCTCGGCGCGCTCCACCGTCCAGGCGCCCGGGGTCAGGTGCAGGGAGTCGAGCAGCTCGGCGGGGGTGGGGAAGGTCATTCCGGAGTGGTCGTGCCCGTGATTGTGCGAGGGCGCGTGGTCGTGGGCGTCGCTGTGGTTGTGGTTGTGGTCGTGGTCGTGGTCGTGGGTGTGCTTGTGCGAGTTGTCCTGCGCGTGGTTGTGCCGGGCGGGGGCGACGGCGTGGCTGACGATCAGCAGGGTGCCGCCGGGGGCGACCGCGTCGGCGGCGCGGCGCAGCACCCGTTCGCGCGGGAACTCGGCGGGGGAGTGCAGGAACTGGGCGGAGACCAGGTCGTAGGAACCCAACGGGAAAGCGTTTGCCAGGTCGGTGCGTTGCCAGCTGATCCGGTCGGCGACGCCGGCGGCCGCAGCGCGGGCGGCGGCCCGGTCCAGGGCGACCTGGGAGATGTCGACGGCGGTGACCCGCCAGCCCTGCTGGGCCAGCCAGATCGCGTCGCCGCCCTCGCCGCAGCCGAGATCGAGGGCGTGGCCGGGGGCGAGGCCGGTGACCTCGCGGGTGAGCGAGGCGTTGGGTCGGCCGCTCCAGATCTGCTCGCTCTCGCCGTAACGGTTCTCCCAGAACTCGACGGCCTCGACGGCGAGCCTGGTCTCCTCGGCGATCAGGTCGGCGTTGATCGCGAGGGCGGCCCGCAGGCCGTCGGCGGCGGCGACGGCGACCTGGGCCATCGGGTCGGTGAGGTTGCCGGCCGCCCACACGCCGGGGGCCTCGGTGGCGCCGGACGGGTCGGTGGTGGCGAGGCGTTCGCCCAGCTTGACGCCGTCGCGGACCAGGGGGGTCGGGGTGAGGCCGAGGCCGGCGAGGAACGGCGCGTGCATGGTCAGGCCGGTGGCGACGCCGAGCGCGTCGCAGTCGATCACGGTGCCGTCGGCGAGCCGGACGCCGGTGAGCGGGCCGGCCTCGTTCTCCGGCAGGACGGCGACGACCTCGCCGGTGTGCACGGTGATGCCGCGGGCGGCGAGTTCGCGCTGCTGCTGCTCGGTGAACGGCGCGGTGGTGTGGGCGAGCAGCGTGACGTCGGAGCTCCACTGGCGCCACAGCAGCGCCTGGTGGACGGCGAGTGCGGGTTCGGTGGCGAGCACCGCGATCCGGCGGTCGCGGACCTCCCAGCCGTGGCAGTACGGGCAGTGCAGCACCTGGCGTCCCCAGCGTTCGGCGAGGCCGGGCAGCTCGGGCAGTACGTCGGTGGTGCCGGTGGCCAGCAGCACCCGGCGGGCGTGCACGGCGCTGCCGTCGGACAGTTCGGCGCGGAAGGCGCCGTCCGGCTGCCGGGTGATGGCGCGTACTTCGGCGTCGTGGAACTCGCCGTCGTACGAGGCGACTTCGGCCCGGCCGCGGGCGAGGAGTTCGGTGGGCGGCACGCCCTCCTGGCCGAGCAGGCCGTGGGCGCCCTCGGCGGGCGCGTTGCGCGGTCGGCCGGCGTCGACGACCAGGACGGAGCGGCGGGCCCGGGCCAGGACGAGGGCGCCGCTCAGTCCGGCGGCGCCGCCGCCGACGACCAGGACGTCGTGGTGGCGGGCGGGGTGCGGGTGCGAGTCGCGGTGCGTGGCGGTCATGGCTCGATGGTGCGCCGCTGTGGCCGGATTGACAAACAATGTTGCTGAGGTGGCAAATGGAGGAAGTGGGTCGATGTCGAACGGAAGGGGTCGCGTGGTGGGCGCGGAGGACGAGGACTTCGAGGCGGTGCTGAGCGCGGTCGGGCCGCGGCTGCGGGCGATCCGGCAGCAGCGCGGCACCACGCTCGCGCAGCTCAGTGAGGAGACCGGCATCTCGGTGAGCACGCTCTCCCGGTTGGAGTCGGGTGGCCGCCGGCCGACGCTGGAGCTGCTGCTGCCACTGGCCCGGGCGCACGGGGTGGCGCTGGACGAGCTGGTGGACGCACCGCCGACGGGTGACCCCCGGGTGCGGCTGCGCCCGTTCGTCCGGCACGGCTGGACGTACCTGCCGCTGGCCCGCAACCTCGGCGGAATGCAGGCGTACAAGATGATCGTCCCGCCGGGGACTCGGGAGAACGCCGAACAGCGCACCCACGAGGGCCACGAGTGGCTGTACGTGCTGTCGGGTCAGCTGCGGCTGCGGCTCGGCGAGCACGACGTGGTGCTGAAGGCGGGCGAGGCGGCGGAGTTCGACACCCGCACGCCGCACGTGTTCACCAACGCGGGCCCGACGACGGTGGAGTTCCTGAGCCTGTTCGGGCCGCAGGGGGAGCGGGTGCATGTGCGGGCGCGCACCACGGGCAAGGAGAGTTGACGGTCCGGCATGGCCAAGCGCCGCGCACTGGGTGGGCGCGGCGCCGAAGTGCTGTGTGTGGCAGGTCAGTTGACGAGGGCGGTGGCGCCGCCGTACGTGATCGGGCTGTAGGAAGCCGAGAATTCGATGCTCGGGAAGCAGATGCTCGGGCCGGAGCTCTTGGTGAGGGGCTGTTTGACCAGGTTGATCTGCGTCAGGTTGTTGGTGGCGTAGCCGTTCAGGACGTTCGCGCGGAAGAAGCAAGTGGCGTTTCCGGCCAGCGTCTTGAGGACGACGGTGGCCTGGAGGATGCTGCCCGCGGAGGGGGTGAGGGTCACCGGGTAGCCGGTCGAGTCGGAGATGGCGAGCGTGTACGGCAGGTAGTTCATGGTCAGGCTGAGCACGGAGATGATTCCGACCTCGTTGGAGGTGCAGGCGCTGAAGGTGAGCGTGTCGACCGGGCCGGACACGATGACCGGGGGGTTCGGGTTGACGGCGAGCGTGCCGCCGATGTGGGAGGCGAGGCACTTGACGCCGGTGGTGGTGCCAGGGTTGTACATCGTCGCCACGGTGCCGGCGACCAGGTCGGCGGACAGCGGGTTGCCGGTGTTGACGGCGGGGCCGGTGGTGTGGAGAACCGGGGTTCCGGGCATGGCGCCGGCGGTACCGGCCGGGAGGGCAAGCAGGACGGTGGCGGCGGCCAGGGCGGCGGTGCGGGCGAAGAGGCGGTTGCGCACGAGAGTTCCTTCCGGTGGGTGGGGGGCGTCCGGTGAGGGTGGCCGAGTTCGACACCCGCACGCCGCGCGGGTTCACCAGCGCGGGCCCGACGCCGGTGGAGTTCCTGAGCCTGTTCGGGCCGCAGGGGGAGCGGGTGCATGTGCGGGCGCGGACCACGGGCACGGAGAGTTGACGGCCCGGAACGGCAAAGCGCCGCGCCCCGGCCGGGCGCGGCGCCGAAGTGCCGGGTGCGGAACGTCAGTTGACGAGGACGACCTGGCCGTTGCCCGGAGCGGTGTCGGTGACCGGGCCGTAGGAGGCCGAGAAGTCGATGGACGGGAAGCAGATGCTCGGACCGGTGGTCTTGGTGAAGTTCTGGGTGCTCAGGTTGATCTGCGCCGGGACGTTGGTGGCGGAGCCGGCCAGGTTCGGCGAGGTGGAGTGGTAGACGCAGGTGGCGGTTCCGGCCAGCGTCTTGAGGACGACGGTGGCCTGGATGACGCCCGCCGAGGTCGGGTCGAGACTGACCGGGAAGCCGGTCGAGTCGGAGATGCTCAGCGTGTAGGGCAGGTGGTCCATGGTCAGGCTGATCACGGAGGACACACCGACCACGTTGGAGGTGCAGCTGCCGAAGGTGAGCGTGTTGACCGGGCCGGAGGCGGTGCCCGGGGCGGGCGGGTTGACGGCGACCTTGCCGCCGATGTGGGAGGCGCCGCACTTGACGCCGGTGGTGGTGCCCGGGTTGTACATCGTCGCCACGGTGCCGGCGACCAGGTCCGCGGACAGCGGGTCGCCGACGTTGACGGCGGGGCCGCTGGTGTAGAGAACCGGGGAGCCGGGCACGGTGGCGTTGGCGGTGCCGGTCTGGAGGGCGATCAGGGCGGTCGCGGCGGCCAGGGCGGCGAAGAGGCGGTTGCGCACGAGGGTTCCTTCCGGTGGGTGGGGGGCGTCCGGTGAGGGTGGCCGAGTTCGACACCCGCACGCCGCACGTGTGCACCGACGCGGGCTCGTTCTACGCCGGCGGAGTTCCTGAGCCTGTTCGGGCCGCCGGGGAGCGGGTGCATGTGCGGGCGCGGACGGCCAAGGGCCGTTCAGACAGGGAGCTGACGGCAGGTCATGGCAGAGCGCCGCGCCGTGGGGCGGGGCGGCACCCGAAGTGCCGGGTCGGGAACGTCAGTTGACGAGGACGGTGGCGCCGCCGTCGGTGACCGGGCCGTAGGAGGCCGTGAACTCGATGCTCGGGAAGCAGATGCCCGGGCCGGAGGACTTGGTGAGGAGCTGCTTGACCAGGTTGATCTGCGGCGGGACGTTGGTGGCGTTGCCGTTCAGGACGTTCGCCTTGAGGACGCAAGTGGCGGTTCCGGCCAGCGTCTTGAGGACGGCGGTGGCCTGGATGACGTTGCCCGCGGAGGGGGTGAGAGACACCGGGTAGCCGGCCGTGTCGGAGATGGCGAGTGTGTACGGCAGGTTGTTCATGGTCAGGCTGGTCACGGAGATGACACCGGGCACGTTGGAGGTGCAGCCGCTGAACGTCAGCACGTTGACCGGGCCGGACGCGGTGCCGGGGGTGGTCGGGCCGACGATGGGGTTGGAGCCGACGGTGCCGCCGATGTGGGAGGCGGTGCACGTGACGCCGGTGGTGGTGCCGGGATTGAACATGGTCGCCACGGTGCCGGCGACCAGGTCGGCGGACAGCGGGTCGTTGACGTTCACGGCGCCGCTGCTGGTGTAGAGGAGGGGCCCGGCCACGGTGGCGTTGGCGGTGCCGGCCTGGAGGGCGACCAGGGCGGTGGCGGCGACCAGGGCGGCGGTGCCGGCGACGAGACGGTTGCGCATGAGGGTTCCTTCCGGTGGGTGGGGGCGTCCGGTGAGGGCGGCCCCGGCCGGGTGGCCGGGGCGGGGCTCCGGTGGTGCGGAGCGCGTGCCCGCCCGCGGCGGGGCGGGCACGAGTCGGTGGGGGAGCGGCCGGCCGGCGGGCGGCCGCCGCGTCAGGGAGCGGATCAGTGGCCGGCGCTGGCGGCCATGGCGGCGGTCAGGTCGGAGATGCTCTCGTCCAGCGCGAAGTTGGCGTTGGTCTGCTGGAAGCTCACCGAGTTCTTGCCGGGCGTGGCAGGCAGGTTCATGGTCCAGTTGATGATCTGGTTGAGCGAGCCGAGCAGGCCGCAGCCGTTGGCGCCGGGCACCGAGAAGGTGTTGTCGACCAGGTTCGCGTTGCTCTCGGAGACCACCAGCGCGTTGTGGCCGGCCGGGTCCATGGTGAAGTCGACGGTGCCGGGGTCACCGGTCATCGGGGCGGTCGGCGCGGGCGGGGCGGTGGTGCCGGTGGTGGGCTTGAGGATCAGCGGCGCGGAGTTCGAGCCGACGTAGCAGTCCGGGCCGAACAGCGCGTTGAACAGGTGCAGCTTGATCGGCAGTTGGAAGACGGGGTACGGCTCGCCGGTCGCCATCGGGGTGAACTTGCTGACGGAGCCCGCCAGTTCGACCTGGGCGAAGACGCTGGTGATGCCCGGCAGGAAGTTCTGGATACCGGGGATGGTGATCTCCACCATGGGCGCGCTCATCAGCGGGCCGTTGGTGGGCGGCACCACGTTGTACAGGTTGGCGGTGGTGCCGTCCGGGAAGGTCACCGAGGGCGCGGACTTGTCCCAGTAGAAGCCGAATTGAAGCTTGATCGGCGAGTTGAACGGCACCACCGTGCTGCCCAGGGTGAACTTCCCGGCATTGGTGATCGACACCAGGCAGCCGACCTGGAGGTTCTCCGGGTTCGTCATGGCGGGTGCGCTCAGCGGGCAGTTGCCCATGCCGGTGTACGGCCCGCCCGGCGCGGCGGCGGAGGCCGGGACGGTGCCGGCCAGCAGCGCGGCGCAGGCCAGCGCGGCCGGGACGGCGAGACGGCCGAGCAGTCGACGGGAGCCGCGGCGGGCGGCGGAGCGGTCGGAGCTGCTGGCGGAGTGGTCCGGCAGGGTACGGCGCATGGTGGGGGAACTCCTCAAGGCAAGGGATCGGGGGGGGTGGCGGCCCGTGCTGGACGCTTCAACGGCGATGCGGCATACGGGTGTTCAGCGAGCGGCCGGGTCGCTCGACGCCACGAGCGACCGGAACGAAGGCGCACGTCCGCACCTGCCGCCGGGGCGGTCCGTGGTACCGGGGCGGTCCGTACCGCCGGGGCGGAAAGTCACCCGGGGCCGCGCCGTGACAGCGCGCGGTTACCGCCGGGTACATCGCCAAGTTCTATGGGGGGCCGGACGGCAACGTCAAGGAGATGTGCGGAAGTTGGCAGGTCGGTGAGTGGAGTTCCAGTGCCTCCTCGCCACAATAGGCATTCCAGTCACAGGAGTTGACTGGCATTCAGATGTGTGGGGACGGTGCGCGAAGTATTGACCCGCCATGTACCCCGGGGTAACTTCCAGACAGCTCGCAGGTATGAGAAAGATCGTCAACTTCCTTGCAAAAAAAGATCGTTGACGCATCCGTCCACGCCAGGACCTCACCGCCGGCGAGGAGCGCACCCCCACTCGAACCCTCTGGAGCTGCACATGCCCCACCCCGCAGAACAGCCCGCCGTCACCCCTTCGGGGCGTGGCCGGGTCCGGCTGCGCCGCGCCGCACTGATGGCGATTCCCGCCTGCGTGACCGCCGGCGTCCTGGTGACCCTGACCGCGCAGAACGTCCTCGCCAACCAGTTCTCCATCTCGGGCATGGCCTTCGAGGTCACTGCCGACCGTTTGCACGGCACCGGGGTCGCGCAGTTCGGCGTACTGGACAACATGATCGAGAACAGCCCGAACGCCGGTGACACCGGCGGCCAGCTGTTCCTGATCCAGACCGCCGTCAAGTCGGCCGATCTGACGAAGCTCTGTCAGAGCGTCAACCTGGGCGGCATCAACCTGCTGATCACGGCGGGCGACAAGGGCACCCCTGTCCACGCCGAGAACCTCACCACCGACTCCGACCTGATGAGCGGCGAGGCCGAGTTCAAGGGTCTCGAAGTCGGCCGTGACGCCAGCACCTTCGACAAGGGCCCGGTCCAGGGCCCGCCCGGAATGTTCGGCCAGCAGGGCGACGAGGTGACCGTCGACCACTTCCGCCAGCGGAACTACGCCACCACCGCCGGAGTGTTCCGGCTGCCCAACATGCACCTCAGCTTCAGCACCGATGGCTGCTGAGTTCGACTCGGCACCGGACCGGGCGGCCGAGCACACCGCGGCCGCCCGGCCCACCGGTTCCGAGCACCCCGCCGTGGACGTTCCACCGGCCCCCGCCGCCCGCACCGGCTTCGCCGGCTGGCGCGACCGCCGCCCGTTCTGGGGCGGACTGCTGGTCACCCTCGCCGGCGCCGAGATCCTGTTCACCGAGAAAGCCCCGATGCACATGGTCATCCGCATCGGACTGCTCGGCCTGGCCGGCTATGTCATCCCGGCGCTCATGGTGCTCTGCGGACTGCTGCTGATCTTCCACCCCGTGCAACGGCTCTTCTACTCCCTGGTCGCGGTCCTCGCCACCCTCGGCAGCTGGATCACCTCCAACATCGGAGGGTTCTTCATCGGCCTGATCCTCGGCCTGATCGGCAGCACCCTGGCCTTCGGCTGGCTCCCCGACCAGCCCCTGAGCAAGCGCAAGGCGCGCCGCCTCGCCGAACGCGAAGCGACCCCGGCCTAGACCGGGGCGGCCCACGGCGCAGGAGCGTGGCCTGCGCCGTGCACACCGTCCGCGACCCCCGCACACCGAGCGGTCGGGGGCCGCGGACGGCATTCCTGCGCCCTCCCGCCGGTGCGGAGGGCATTCCTGCGATCTCCCGCCGGTGCGGACGGCATTCCTGTGACCTCCCGCCGGTGTGGACGGCATTCCTGCGACCTCCCGCCGGTGCGGAGGGCACCCCTCGCGGCCGCTGCCCGGCCCCGACGGTGCTCCGGTGTACGGCGTACGCAACGCACCCGCCGCACGCTTGGTAGCTTGAGCCGAGGACGGCCCAGCAGCGGCCGGGCGAACGGAACAGGACGGTCCGGTGCGAGTACTGCCATGCGGAAGCGATGCCGTCCTGATCGAGGCCGACACCGCCGAGCAGGTTCAGCAACTGCACGGTGCACTGCACACCGCACCACCCGCCGGCGTCACCGAACTCGTCCCCGCCGCGCGCACCTTGCTGGTCCGCTACGACCCCCGGGTCACCGACCCGGGCCGCCTGCGCGCCGCCATCACCGCCCTCGCAGCCCTCGCCGCACTGCCCCGCACCGACGCCGCCACCTCCGCCGACGCGGCCCGGACCGTCCGCGTCCCCGTCCGCTACGACGGGCCCGACCTCGCGGAGGTCGCCGCGCGCACCGGGCTGACCGAACGCCAGGTGATCGAACGCCACACCGCCGCGCACTACCGCGTCGCGTTCTGCGGCTTCGCCCCCGGATTCGCCTACCTCACCGGCCTCGACCCGCAGCTGCGCCTGCCCCGTCGCACCGAACCCCGCACCCGGGTGCCCGCCGGGTCCGTCGCCGTCGCCGACGAGTACACCGGTATCTACCCCAGCCCCTCGCCCGGCGGTTGGCACCTGCTCGGCAGCACCACCCTCACCCTGTGGGACCCCACCGCCGACCCGCCCACCCGGCTGCGCCCCGGCACCGCCGTCCGCTTCGTCGAAGTCGTCGAGGTCGTCGAGGTTGTCGAAGTTGTCGGAGCCGTGGGAGCAGCCGGAGCCGTCGAAGGTGTCAATGGTGTCGAAGCCCGGGAGAGCGCCGGGAGCGAGTCATGACGCGCGCCGAACTGCTGGTCCTGCGCGCCGGGTTCGGCGCCACCGTGCAGGACCTCGGACGCCCCGGGCTGGCCGCGCTCGGCGTCGGCCGGGCCGGGGCCGCCGACCGCGACGCGCTGCGGCTGGCCAACCGCCTGGTCGGCAACCCCGAGGACGCCGCAGGCCTCGAAGCCCCCATGGGCGGGCTGGAGTTGGCCTTCTCCCGCGCCGCCACCTGCGCGCTCACCGGCGCCGACTGCCCGGCCTGGATCGACGGCCGCCCCGCCGCCGCCCGCACCCCGCTGCACCTCCCCGCCGGCGCCCGGCTGCGCCTCGGCACCCCCACCCGCGGCCTGCGGGTCTACCTCGCCGTCCGCGGCGGCCTGGACGTTCCCCCGGTGCTCGGCTCGCGCGCCACCGACACCCTCGCCGGGATCGGTCCCGACCGGTTGGCGGCCGGGCAACTGCTGCCCCTCGGCGACGCCGCCACCGGCTGGCCCACCGCCGACCACGCCCCGCGCCCCGCCCCCGCCGACCGCACCGTCCTGCACGTGCTGCCCGGCCCCCGCGAGGACTGGTTCACCGCCGACGCGCTGCGCACCCTGCTCACCGAGCCGTACACCGTCACCCCCGACAGCGACCGGGTCGGCATGCGCCTGGACGGGCCCGCCCTGGAGCGTGCCCGCACCGGCGAACTCCCCTCCGAGGGCATGGTCGGCGGAGCGCTGCAAGTACCGCCGTCCGGGCGGCCGATCCTGTTCCTGGCCGACCACCCCGTCACCGGCGGCTACCCCGTCATCGCGGTGGTCCGCCGCGCCGACCTCGGCGCCGCCGCGCAGGCCCGCCCCGGCGACACCCTGCACTTCCGGCTTGCCTGAACTCGCGGCGCTGTCAGCCGAGTTGCACCACCCGCGCCCACTCCGGCGGCAGGTCCGGCCGATAGTTCGGATCGTTCTCGTTGACGTAGGACGGGCGGCGGAACAGGCCGACCACCGTCCGGCAGGCCGGCTGACGCGAGGGCCAGGGGGTCTGGCCGTCCGTCAGCGCCACCACCACGTCCGGGCCCGGGCGCAGCCGCAGCGCGGCCGCGAAGCCCTCCCGCAGGTCGGTGCCGCCACCGCCGATCAGTGTCAACATGCCGTCGCCGCCGATCCGTTGGACCTGCTGGGCGGCGGCGTCGCAGGAGATCACCGACAGCACCTCGCGCCGTCCGCCGAGGGTGCGGGCGATCGCGGAGATCTCCAGCAGCGCGGTGCCGAGCTCCTGGTCACTGACCGAGCCGGAGGTGTCCACCACGACGGCCACGCGCGGCAGTTGGTGGCGCAGCGCGGGCAGCACGACACCCGGTAGCGCGGTGGCGCGGCGCGCCGGGCGGCCGTAGGTGTAGTCGGAGCCCGCGCCCGCTCCGGCCACCGCCGAGCGGACCGCCGCGCCGAGCAACTCCCGCCACGGCTGCGGCGGATGGAACGCCTCCCGGGCCCAGCGCCGCCAGCCCGCCGGGGCCTCGCCCGGCCGCCCGAGGATGCCCTCGGCGACCCGGAACCGGACCAGGTCGCTCTCGTGCGCCTGAAGTCCTCGGCCGCCGTCCGGGCCGAGCTCCCACTCCCGGTCGTACCCGTCCGCTCCGCTGCCGCACTCCAGCCAACTGAAGCTCTGCGTCCGGGCGTTGAGTGTGAAACTCGGCAGGTAGTCCTCCATCAGCAGGTTCGGTGGCAGGCCGAGGGTCTCGGGGAGGACGGCGTCCTCGGGGCGGAGCAGGCCGTCGCCGAACACGTCGTCGTTGATCTCGCAGTCCGCCGCCAGGTTGATCCGCAGCCGGTCCCGGGGCCCGGCCAGGCCGAACTTGCGCATCGCCCGGTCGCTGCGGCGGGCGTGGTCGCGCAGCAGGTGGGAGACCTCGTGCACCCAGATCGAGGCGAGTTCCTCCTCCGGTCGGGCGGCCACGAACGCGGGGGAGACGTAGCAGCGCCAGTACTGGTCCACTGCCATGGTCGGCACCCGCATCGACTCGACCACCTGCATGGCGAACAGCGCGGTGGCCAGGTACGGGCGGGCCCGGACGGCCTGCAGGCGGGCCGCGTACAGCTTCTCCAGGTCCAGCGGCGGCCCGGCCGGGCGGGGTGCGGGCGGCCGGGGTGCGGGCGGCCGGGGTGCGTGCGGGTGCGGTGCGTAGGGCCGGGTCGGGACGGGCGCCGGGCGGGCCCGCGGCGGGCGCGGCTTCGGCGGGTCGGGCATCGGGTGGGGCGCGTTCGGCTTCGGGGCAGGAATCGGGTCGGCCTTCGGGTCGGCCTTCGGGTCGGCCTTCGGTTTCGGCTTCGGTTTCGGCGGGCCCTGGGTCGGGCGGGACGTGCTCATCGGCGGCCCGCGCCGGCGGCGGCGGAGACCCGGGCGGTGGCCCGGTCGGCGCGGCGGGACAGCTCCAGTGCGCCCGCGAAGCGTTCGATCAACGCCGGTACCTCCCAGTCGGGTTGGCGCAGCGAGGCGAGTGTGGTGACGGGCACCACCATGACGTCCGCCGTGCCGGTCTGCAGCGCCCGGGCCATCAACGCCCAGGCGGCGTCCCAGCGTTGCCGGGTCGGCCGGGTGCGTACGGCGGCGACCACCGCGTCCAGCACGGTCTGCCGCAGGTCGCCGCGGGCCGGGAGTTCCGCGTTGTCCGGGTCGGCGAGCAGGTCCTCGGGGGCGGGCAGGTCCATCCGGTCGATGGTGGCCAGCAGTTCGAGCCCGGGCCCGTCGCCGACCGTGCCGCGCACCAGCGCCGACAGCACCTCGCGGGACGACCCGGCGGCCGCACCGAACGCCAGCAGCCGCACCGTCATCTCCCAACTGCGCGGCGACGGCCATGCCTTGCCGCGCCGGGTCTCGGCGGACGGCAGCCGGTGGGTCAGCTCGGGCCGCACCGTCAGCAGGTCGCACACCGCGCGGCGGGCGAACTCGACGGCGGCGGGCAGCCGTTCGGCGTCCAGCCGGGGCAGCTCGGCGCGGGGCCACACCCCGCCGAGGCCGCGCACCACCACCTCCGGGTCGTGCACCCAGTCCAGGTGGACGAACCGGTTGGCGAGCGGCGCGCTCAGGTCCCAGCCGTCGGCGGCAGAGGCGCGCGGGTTGGCCGCCGCCACGATCCGCACCCCCGGCGGGAGCCGGAGTGCCCCGATGCGGCGCTCCAGCACCAGGCGCAGCAGCGCCGCCTGCACGGCCGGTGGGGCGGTGGAGAGTTCGTCGAGGAACAGCAGCCCGCGCCCCTGCCGGACCAGACGCACCGCCCAGTCCGGCGGCGCGAGCGGCACCCCGTCGGTGGCCGGGTCCGCGCCGATCACCGGCAGGCCGGAAAAGTCGGACGGCTCGTGCACGCTGGCGATCACCGTGGTGAGTGGCAGGTCGAGTTCGGCGGCGAGCTGGTTCAGCGCGGCGGTCTTTCCGATACCTGGCTCCCCCCAGAGAAGGACCGGCAGGTCGGCGGCGACGGCGAGGGTCAGGGCCTCGATCCGGAGGTCCTGGCGGGGTTCGGTGGCGGACTCGGCGAGTAGTGCCAACAGGTGGTCGGCGACGGCGAGTTGGGTGGTGGAAGACATGGGTGATCACCTGGGGAGGGAAGAGTCGGATCCCGGCGCGGCGGGCGCCGGGTGAAGGTCAGATCCGGTGCGCGAAGGCGCACGCGGTGTGTCGGTTGCACCACCTGTGGCCGCGAGGCGCGCGGGGGCGATGCGGGCGGCCGTTCGGCATGGGGTCGGGAGCGGGTTCGTGGGTACTGGGCCGGCGGCCGGGGCCGAGCCCGGCCCGGTGCAGCGCGGCCACCAGCCGTTGGTCGTCGTCCTCGGCCAGCCGGTCGGCGAGCGCCCCGGGGAGCAACGGCGCGTCCTCGCCGATCAGTTGACGGACGGCCGTGAGCGCGCCGGTTCGGTCGCCGTGCAGCAGGCGCTGCATGATGGCGTCCAGGTCGTCGGGCTGCCGGTGCGCACGGTCGATGGTCCGAAGGCAGGGCAGCGGTGGGCCGCCGAACGCCAACAGCAGCTCCTCCCGGCGCAGTTGCTCCGGTGGATGGTCCAGGGCGGTGAGCCGGCCGTCCACCAGCGCGACCCGGTGCCGGGCGCCCCGGCAGTCCACCAGCAGCGGATCCGCCGCGGACGGCGGCGCCGCGCGCACCGGGCGGTGGCCCGGGACGAGCGCCGCCATGACCAGCGGATGCAACCGGTCGGCGTCCAGCGCCCCGGAGCGCAGCAGCCAGAGGTCCGGCGGCGCCCAAGTGGCGGCGTCCGGGAGCACGGGCAGGCCGCCTGCGGCGCGCAGTTCCGTGCCGGTGGCGACGGTGGCGACGGTGGCGGGGCCGAGCAGCAGGAACCGGCGAGCGGCCAGCCGTGCCGCGACCGGCGTGTCGGGTGGCAATCCGTCGGCGGCACGCAGCAGCGCTGCCTCGAACTCCCAGGCGCCGTGGGTGACCTGACCATCCGTCAGATCTGCTGTCCGGTCGGCGAGTTCGGGAGCGCGGCGGGCGTCCCACAGGTGTCGGTGCAGGTCGAGGCGGAAGCGCGGCTGCGGGCGGGGGCCTGCGGCCGGGGTGGCCGGGTGCCACAGGGTCAGGGCGACCCGCTGGTCCCTCGACGCATGGCGCGGCGCGGTGCGGGCCACCAGGTGGAACGCGGTCGGCCCGTCCCGTGGATAGCGGGCCAGCGTGGCGCGCAGCCCCGGCCGCAGCAGCCCGTCAGGGGCCGTGCGGGGCAGGTGCCAGCGCAGCAGGTCCGGTGCCAAGTGGCGCAGGTCGGCGCGCAGTTGACCGGCAAGCTCGGAACCGTACGCGCGGGCCACGGCCCGGACGTCGAATTCCACGTCGAACCGGGCAGCAGCGCAGGCGCCGCCCCAGTCGCCGGCCTCGCGGCGGGCGGTGGCGGTCTCGATCATGGCCGGGGGAACGGCGAACTGCCGTACGCGCGGCCAGAAGCAGGTACGAGTGTCCTCGTCCATCAGCGAAGTGTGGTGCATCAGCACTCACTTCGAAGGGACAGGACCTCCAATCCGTGAGTAGTCATCGCCGGTGATCGTAGCGGGTCGCCGGGCGTGCTGTCAGCCCCGTTCGCCGGCGGGGCTGTGCGGCGTAGGGTGGCGGCAGGGAAGACCGGGGCAGAACCGGGGCGGGAGGTGCACGGCGGTGACAGGCGGGTGGCGGCGGCCGGTTCAGGTGCTGCGGCGGAGGCTGTTGCGGGAGATCAACGCCACGGTGCACGGCGCCGACCTGCATCTGGAACGCTACGACCGGCCGCCCGGCGACCCCGGCCTGTTCGGCCCGTCCAGCGTGGTCTGGCGGGTGCACGAGCAGTCCGCCGGGATGCTGGTGGGCGGGTTCGCCGCGCTGATGCTCCAGTCGCTGCACCCCGTGGCGATGCGGGCCGTCGCCGAGCACTCCGACTACCGCACCGACCCCACCGGGCGGCTGCACCGCACCGCACGCTTCGTCTCCACCACCACGCTCGGCTCCTCCTCCGCCGCCGAGGCCGCGATCGCGGACGTGCGCCGCATCCACCGTTACGTCCGCGGCTTCGACGCGACGGGTCGGCCGTACCGGGCCGACGAGCCGGAACTGCTGTGCTGGGTGCACACGGCGGAGGTGTCCTGCTTCCTGCTCGGCCATCAAGTCTTCGCCGGGAAACGGAGGTTGACCGGCGCCGGGTGCGATGCGTACCTGGCCGAGGTGGCACTGATCGGCGAACTGCTCGGCGCGGACGGGGTGCCCGCCTCACGCGCCGAGGTCGCCGCCTACCTGGCCCGGGTGCGCGGCGAACTGCGGGCCGGTCCTGAGGCGTTGGAGGCGGTCGCGCTGCTGCGGGGCTTCGGGCGCAGCCGACGGGAGCGCCTCGCGGTGCGGGTGCTCACCAACGCGGCGGTCGGGCTGCTGCCCGGCTGGGTCCGCGACGAACTCGGCATCCGCAGGCCGTGGATGGTGCGACGGTTGTGGGACCGGCCGCTGGCCCGGCTGCTCGGCGCGGTGATGGTGTGGGCGTGCGGCCTGTCCCCGGTCAGGGCGGCCGCCCACGCGCGGGTGCGGGCGCGCGTCCGGACGGCGGGGTAAGGCCGGGCGTACGGACGACGGGGTGAGGTCGGGCGTACGGGGAGTGGGCTTACCGGCCGGGCATGTTCGGGCGCGTTCGGGCGTGTTCGGGGGGTTGGAGCGGAGCGCGGAAGCGGCCGCTGTCCGGGGCTGGGTCCGGGCTTTGCGGCCGCTTCGGTGTGCCAGGGTTCGGTGTTGGGCACTGCGGGGAACGCGGGTGGGCCTCAGTACTGGGGCCGACGGCCGTGGTTCGCCTTGTGCCGGGCGCGGGTCTTCTTCTTGCGGCGTCGCTTTGACGACATGGCCACACTCTCCTCTCGCGACAGTGGACAACGGCCCCCCGTCCACGGTGCGCTTGTCGCCGTGCTGGTGCCAGCCGGGGCCGGGGACGCTCCGTTGCGAGGCGGACGCGCCCCGCACCGGCCGGGTGCGGCGGCGGATGGGGACGCACCATGGAGACGAGGGGGTCGAACCACTGCCGCGGGAGGCGAGATGTCGCACCACACGCACGGAACGCACGGAACCCACGGAACGCACGGCACTCACGACGCACCGGCCGACGAGTGGCCGCCCACCGAGACGCCGGAGGCCGGGATGACCGCCGAGGGCTCGCCGCCGCCGGACGAGAGCGAGAAGACGGCGGAGGACGGCCCCGAGTTCGCCGTGCCGGTCTCCTCGCCGCCGGAGCCGGAGGAGGACTGACCGCAGCGGCCCGCAAGCCGCGCAGGCGGTAGGGCCCGCAGGCAGGAGCGCCCTACGCCAGTAATGCCCTGCGCGCGTAGGCGGGAGGCGTCGACCTCCGCCCAGATGGACTTGCCCCGGGCGTGCGGGTCGGCGCCCCCCGCGGTCGACGGTGTGCTGCCCGATGTACAGGCTGTGACCGCCGTGACCGCCGTGACCGCCGTGACCGCCGGGGAGGCCGGGGAGGCCGGGGCAGCCGGGGCGGTGAGGGGTGCGCAGGGCGGGCAGCGCGGAGGACACGTCGGCCCGGCCGGAGGCGGCGGCTCTCAGCGGCGGGCGAGGCGCCGTTCGCCGCCTGCGCCGGTGGCGTAGTCGATGTTGTAGTGAGCGAACACCTCGGGTTCCTGGTCGGCGGGCAGGATGCCGTCGGGGTCGATGGACGGGGCGTTCTTCACGTCGTCGCGGCCGTACGGGACCCGCAGGTAGCCCGGGCCGGCCACCGCGTTCACGATCGGGACGAACACCAGGCGTTTCTGCCGGCCGAACATGCCGACCGTGACGGTGGCGAAGTACGGCAGGTCGGTGGCGGTGTCCACGTAGACGTTCTCCAGGGTGCCGATCTTCTTGCTGTCCTGGTCGACCACGTCGTGGCCGCGCCACTCGCGGATTTCGGCGATCTCGATCATTGACGGCCTCCGATGGCTGGATGGTCCGCCGGTGGTGCGGCCTGCCGCTGGTACGGCCTGCCGGTGCTACGGACCGTGGCTGGACGGGGATTCCCGACCTGTCCATGGTCATCGACGGTGCGCGGGTCCGCCCGTTCGCGCATCGGCGTCCTGCGGGAGCAGCAGGCCGGCCAGCTCGTCGAGGAGTTCGGTGACCCGGCGGGCCTGCGCCGGGTCGGGGACGGCCTTGGCGATGACGGGTTCGGCCGGGCGGGCGACCCGGGCGCGGATGTGTCCGCGGGCGAGTCCGGAGGCGCGCAGCAGGGTGCGGCGGCCGTCCGCCGGGTCGGGCGTGGCGTCCAGCAGGCCGCGTTCGCGCAGACGGGCGACGGAGGTGGAGACGTGGCTCTGGGCGAAGCCGGTGCGCGCCCGGATGTCCTGCACCGAGGTGTCCGGGTGCCGGTACACGTCGGAGATCACCGCGATCTCGCCGGGGGAGAGGGTCGCCGAGGCGTGGTCGGTGACCAGCTCCCGGCCGAGCTCGGTCAGTCGCTTGCCGAGCCGCAGAAGTCGTACGCCGTCCATGCGCGGCAGAATACATCTTCACAGATGCATCGGCGCCGATGTATTTTTCCGGCATGACGACCCAAGAGCCGGCCCGCCCCGGCCTGCCGGCCGCCGAGCAGTCGAGCCCCGCACATTCCGGCCGGCCGGCCGCCGAGCGGCTGAGCCCCGTGTCGCGCACCGCCGTCGCCGTGGCCCGGGTCCGCGCCTACGAGAGCGCCCAGCCCGACCCGCTGTTCACCGACCCGTACGCGCTCGCCTTCGTCACCGCCGCCGGCCACCCGCCCCGCCCCGGCGGCGCACCGCTCGGGCCGTTCGCCCAGCGCCTGCTCCTGCACGGCATCCTGCGCACCCGGCACTACGACGACCGGCTGCTCGCCGCCGGTGCCCGCCAGGTCGTGCTGCTCGCCGCCGGACTCGACACCCGCGCCCACCGGCTGCCCTGGCCGGACGGCACCCGCCTGTTCGAACTGGACCTGCCGCCCGTCCTCGCCTTCAAGGACCGGATCCTCGCCGAACGCGGCGCTCGGCCGCAGTGCGAGCGCATCACGCTGCCCGCCGACCTCACCGACCCCGGCTGGCCCGAACTGCTGCGGAGCGCCGGCTTCGACCCCGGGCAGCCCGCCGCCTGGCTGGCGGAGGGACTACTGGTCTACCTCGACGCCGACCAGGCCGCCCAACTGCTCACCACCGTCGGCGAGTTGTCCGCCCCAGGCAGCCGCCTGCTGGTCGAGAAGGGCCGCGACACCAGCCGCACCCCCGTCGAGGAGGGCCTCACCGAGATGACCGCCCTGTGGCGCGGCGGCCTCGGACCCGGCACCGCCGACTGGCTCGACACCCACGGCTGGACCACCCGCTTCACCGCCCTCGACGAACTCGCCGCCACCCACGGCCGGTTGCTGCCGCCAGGCGTTGCCGGGGGCGAGCCGTCCGGGTTCCTGGAGGCCGTCCGCAGCTGACCGCCAACGCGGCTGCCACATCCGCGTCAGGAGTGCGCCGAAAGGTACATCGCCCGGCGGTGACACCCCCCCCGGGCCGGTCCGCGTTGACGCGGGGTGGGTCGCGGTGATGGAGTCCGGACCGGTGCTGTGCGTTCGCCCTGATGGGAGGCTGGTTTCGATGGCGGGTCGGTCGATCACCGTGGTCGGGGAGTGCGTCGCCGACGCCTTCGTGGAGCGCGGCGCGGCGCGGCCGGGTGAGCTGGCGCTGCGGGTGCTGCCGGGTGGGGGTCCGGCGAACACCGCTGTCGCGCTGGCCCGGCTGGGCACGCCCACGCGGTTCCTCGGCCGGATCTCCACCGACCCGTACGGCGAACTGTTCCGCGAGCGTCTGGCCGGCTCCGGCGTGGACCTGTCGGGCACGGTACGGGCCGCCGAGCCGAGCACCCTGGCGCTGGCCGCGCTCGACGGCGACGGCCACGCCGACTACTCGTTCCACGCCGAGGGGACCGCCGACTGGCAGTGGACGGAACGGGAGTTGACCGCGGCCCGCTCCGACGGCGCGGTGTGCGTGCACACCGGTTCACTCGCGCTGGTGCGCGAGCCCGGCGGGCCACGGATCGAGGACCTGCTGGCCGAGGTGCGGGCCGAGGCCACCGTCTCGATCGACCCGAACGTCCGCCCGCTGCTGGTCGACCCGGCCGCCTACCGGCGGCGGCTGGCCCGCTGGTGCGAACTCGCCGACATCCTGCGACTGAGCGCCGACGACCTGGCGCATCTGCTCCCCGGCGCCACGCCCGAGCAGGCCTGCGACCACTGGCACGAGGCGGGCGCCCGACTGGTGGTGATCACCCTGGCCGAACACGGCGCGCTCGCCTCCCTGGACGGCCGGCGGATCCGGGTGCCCGCACCGCCGACCACCGTGGTGGACACCGTCGGCGCGGGCGACTCGTTCACCGCCGGACTGCTCCACTCGCTGGCCGAACAGGGCGCCCTGGGCGGGAGGTTGGACCCGCTGACGGTCGAGGGCCTGGAGCGGGCGGGTGGCTTCGCGTCGCGGGTCGCGGCACGGACGGTGGCGGTGGCGGGCGCGAATCCGCCGTGGGCAGGAGAGCTCTGAGCGCAAGCTGACGCACCGTCATCAGCACCATGGGCCAACCTCGTTGGGGAGTTGCGTGATCGCGTCGGCCGAACGCGGCATGCCGACCCCGCCGGGCCGGCCGGGCGCATGGGGAGGACGGCTGCGCCCGCTGACCGGAGTCGAGCGTCGGCGCGAGCCCGGGTGCCGTCACCAGGGCAGCGGGCCGTCCTCGTTGAAGAACTGTCCGTTCGGGCCTCCGGCGGGCAGGGTGGCCAGGCGGACGGCGATCACCGCGCCCTGGGCAGGAGTTCGGGTGCCGCGGTGGCCGTTGAGGTCGGTGTCGCAGTAACCCGGGCAGGCGAGATTGACCAGGATGCCGGTGTCGCTCAACTCCTTGGCGTACTGCAGGGTCACGGCGTTCAGGAGGGTCTTGGACGGCCCGTAGGCGGCCGAGGCCGGTCCGGTGAACGCCTCGGGATCGGACTGGAGCGTCAACGAGCCGACGGCGCTGGACATGTTGACGATCCGCGGGGCGGCCGAGCGGCGCAGCAGCGGCAGGACCGCGTTGGTCACCCGGATCACCCCGAGCACGTTGGTCTCCATCACCAGCCGCACCGCTGCGAGGTCGGCCGTGCTCGGCTGCTGCGACCAACCACCCGCCACCGCCGCGTTGTTGACCAGCACGTCGAGCCGCCCGAAGCGCTCCGCGAGCAGCTCGGCGGCGGCCGTCGCGGAGTCGTCGTCGGTGACGTCGAGCGGAACCCCGAACGCGTTCGCACCGCCAGCGCGCAGCGCCCGCACGGCGTCCTCGCGCCGCCGCTCGTCGCGGGCTCCCACGCCGACCTGCCAGCCCAACGCGCCGAGGCCCGCCGCGATTTCGTACCCGATGCCCTTGTTCGCGCCGGTCACCAGCGCCACGGTCCGCCCGTTCGTGTTCTCGTTCATGCCGCCATCCTCCGGCCCGGCCGGGGCGGGTGGCCAAGACCGATCCGGTGGCCCGGCGATACCGGGCGGGTATCGCCGTAGGCTGGGGCCATGGAGACCAGGGAACTGCGCTACTTCGTGGCCGTGGCCGAGGAGTTGAACTTCGGCCGGGCGGCGCGGCGGCTGGGGATGGCACAGCCGCCGCTGTCGCGGGCGATCGCGCAGTTGGAGCGACGGCTCGGCACCGTCCTGCTGGAACGCGACAGCCACGGCGTGGCACTGACCGGCGCGGGTCACGTCCTGCTGCGCGAGGGCCGCACCGTGCTGGCGGCGGTGGCCGCGGCGGAGGCGCGCACCCGGCGGGCCGGACAGGCGCCCGGTCTGGCCCTGGCGGCGAAGGCCGGCGCGTCCACCGAACTGCTGGCGGCCCTGCTCGACGCGTACGCCGCCGGGCCGGACCCGGTGCCGGTGGACCTGCGGCTGTGCCGGTTCGGCGAGCAGGAACGCCTGCTGCGCGAAGGCGCGGTGGACGCGGCGCTGCTGCACCTGCCGTTCGACTCCACCGACGGCCTGGACAGCGAGGAACTGCACACCGAGGGACGGGTCGCACTGCTCCCGGCCGGCCACCCGCTGGCCGCCCGCCCGTCCCTGCGGCTCGCGGAACTCGCCGCCCTGCCGGACCTGCCCGCACCGCGCTTCCCCCGCCGCGACGGCAGCTACCCCGAAGGCCCCGGCCCCGAGATCCGCGACAGCACCCAGCTCACCGAACTGGTCGCGCTCGGTCGGATGCACGCCGTGCTGCCGGACTCCGCCCGCAGCCAGCTGCGCCCCGGCGTCGCCGTCGTCCCCGTGCCCGACGCCCCGCCCGTCACCACCGTGCTGGCCTGGGACCCGGCCGCCCGCTCCCGCCCGCTGGCCGAGCTGGTGCGGGCGGCGAACGTGGCCCTCGGCGGCCCGAACGGTGCTGCTGGGCACGGTGGTTGACCGATCGGGTCAGCGCCCCGCGAGGGTGTCGAGGGCGGGCGGCTGCCAGGTGAACGTGGGCGCGGAGCGGTCGAGCAGGACGCGGGCGGGCAGGCGTCCGGCGAGGGCGAGTGCGCCGTCGCGCAGCAGGACGCCCGGGCGGGAGTGGGTGGCGACCAGGCGGCCCATGGTGTGGGAGCCCGCGACGATCCGCGAGGTGCGGGGCAGACGGGCGTCCGAGTAGGCGCGGAGAGCGGCGAGCGGGTCCGACGCGTGCTGCGGGGAGGGGAACGTGGCCAGCGGGTCCGACGCGTGCTGCGGGAAGGGGAGCGTGGCCAGCGGGTCCGACGCGTGCTGCGGGGAAGGGAGCGTGGCGGCGAGGACCACCGCGTCCTCGATGGCCTGGCAGGCGCCCTGCCCCTGGAACGGCGACATGGCGTGCGCGGCGTCGCCGAGCAGCGCGACCCGTCCGCGATGGAATGCGGGCAGCGGGTCGGTGAGCGCCCACACGTCGTGGCGGAGCACCCGGTCGGCGTCGGTGCGGCGGAGCAGTTCCGGCAGCGGGGCGCACCAACTGCCGTACCGGCGCAGCAATTCGGCGTGCTCGTCGCCGCCGTCCGCGCGCTGCCCCGCCGGTGCGAGGGCGGCCGCGTACACGTACACCCGCCCGCCGGCGAGCGGCACGATGCCCGCGAGCGCGCCGCGTCCCCACACCTCGCCGACGATGGCCGGCGGGCGTTCGGGGTCGTCGATGACGGTGCGCCACGTGGTGAACCCCGAGTAGCGCGGCCCCGGGTGCTCCGGGAAGAGCTGTGTGCGGGTGGCGGAGCGGATGCCGTCGGCCGCGACGACGAGGGACGCCTCGCGCCGGCCGTCCCCGGTCTCGACCAGGGCCGGGGAGTGGGCGTCGCCGGCGTCGAGCAGGGTGGCCGGGGAGTCGGTGCGGACGGTGCCGGGCGGGAGGGCGTCCAGCAGTGCGGCGATCAGCTCGGCCCGCGCGACACCCAGCACCGGATCGCCGAAGTGCTGCTGCACGGCCTCGGTGTCGGTCCGGGCCAGCCACCGGCCGGACGGGCGGCGCAGGCCGACGGCCGGGTGCCGCACCGCGAGGGCGCGCAGGCGCCCACCGACACCGAGAACGTCCAGCGCCCGCAAGGCATTTGGCGCCAGCGCCAGCCCCGCACCGACCGGTTCGAGGCTCGCGGCGCGCTCGTGCACGGTGACGGGGATGCCGCGGCGGTGCAGGGCGAGGGCGGCGGCGAGGCCGCCGATGCCACCACCGAGAACGATCGCTGGGCGCGGGTCGGTGGCGGGGTGCGGGGAGGGGTGCGGGGCGGAGGGCATGGCGGGCTCCGATCGGCCGGTTGACTACACCTGTAGTTCCGAGTGCTGAGGCTGAGCGTACTACGGCTGTAGTGCGGGTGGGGAGGGGGTCTCGCCGGGGGTGGGGGAGCCGACTCAGGCGGGCGCTGCCGGCCCTGCGGGCGCTGCGGAGGCTGAGTGGATGGCCTGCAGGGCGGATCGGGGCGTCCAGCGGGTGGTGGCGCCCGGGCGGGTGGCGAGGTAGGCGGCGGCTTGGGCGGGCGTCCAGCCGTGGGATTCGGCGAGGCCGGTGGCGACGGCGGCGAGATAGGCGGCGGTGGGCGGGTTGAGGTCGGCGTCGGCGAGCGTCCAGGGGGAGGTGAAGGTGAGGACGGGAATGCCGTCGATGTTGCCGAGGTGGAGCAGGGTCTCGTAGCGGCCGGGGCCGAGCTGGTCGCGGCCGGTGGTCAGGACGCGGGTGAGGTCGAGGTCGGCGCCGGGTTCGCGGCCCATCTCCTGGGCGGCGATGTCGGCGAACTGCCCGGCGGTGACGAGGTGGGCCCGGGCCGGCATCTCGCCGTGGCGGGTGGGGTCGTAGAAGGCGATGCCGCCCGTCCACACCAGGGATTCGTGCGCGAAGTACAGGATTCCGGGCAGCCGGATCGGCAACGTCCGTTCGGGCGGCGTGCGGTCGCGACAGCCCGGGTGCACGCGGGTGCCGTCGTTCGGGCGCCCGCCGGTGATGTAGCGCGCGAGGCGGCCGGCGCTCATGTTCGAGCCGTAGGCCGCGTACCACACCTTGGTGCCGGGGCCGGTCGGCGCAGGCTGGGGGCGGGGTGGCGCAGGCTGGGGGCTCGGCGGCGCGGGTTGGGGGCGGGGTGGCGCGGGTTGGGGGCGGGGCGGCCGAATCTCGTTCATGTGGCAGAAGGTAGTGGTGACCTGACGTTCCGTGCGCGAGGGTGTGGCGGGGTTTGGGAGTTGCGGGCGGGGCGCGGGATGATCGGGACCATGACTGTGGCGCGACCGACCCGGATTGCCGATGCGGCCATTGCCGTGATTGCGGAGCGAGGCCTGCGCGGCCTGACGCACCGGGCGGTGGACGAGGCGGCGGGCCTTCCGCTGGGATCGACGTCGAACGTGGCCCGGACGCGGTCCGCGCTGCTCGAGGTGGCGCTGGTGCGGATCGCCGAGGTCGAGGCGGCCGGCATGCTGGGCGAGGTGCCGACGACCCGGCCGGTGGGGGACGGCGCGGCGGCGCGGCGGCGGTTGGTGCGAGTGGTGGCGGACGGGCTGGAGCAGGCGCTGACCCCGGCCGGACGGGTGCTGACGGTGGCCCGGATCGAGCTGGCGCTGGAGGCCGCCCGGCGACCCGAACTCCGTTCCGTCTACGACCGGTTGGGCGCGGGCTTCGTGGAGGTGGCGGTGCAGTTGCTGCAGGCGTGCGGCTCTGCGGAACCGGTCGCCGACGCGCGCCGCCTGGTGCGCTGGTGCGAGGGCGTGCTGTTCAACGCGACGGCGGGCGGCGGGCACGCGTACCCGCCCGGCCGCGCCGAGCTGGCGGCGGACGCCGACCGGTACCTGGCCGCCCTGCTCGACGGCTGACCACGGACGTCCAATGACGATCGAGCTGCCCGAAGGGTCCTGGTGGGACTGGGACGTGGTCTCCTGGGACCCGTCCCGCCTGGTGCTGGGTGCGGACCACGACCTGACGTACCACCACTCGCTCGAACTGCGCTTCGACGAGCCCGAGTTGGTGACCTGCCCGGCCTCGTTCCAGGACCCGGTCTTCCGCGCCCCGACACCGGCCGAGACGACCCGCGTCCAACGCCAACTCGGCGCGACGCCAGCCGTGTTGGTCGCCTTCACCGCCGACGCGGGCGGCCCCGACCCGGCCGACGGGCTGATCGCCGCCGGTCGGCTGAGCATCGTCCGAGGAACGGTCTTCCGGTACTGGCGCGAGGAGTTGAGGCCGGGGGAGCGTCACGCGCCGTGGGTGCGGCCGCCGGTGGCGTGACCGCACTGCGGGCGCCGTGAAGACGCGGTGCGGCCCCGCGTGGCGGACCATGGGCTCAGTGTCCGGGGAGCAACGGACAGGCGCGCGGAGCTTGGGGAACAGGCAGCGTGGGGGCGGGAGTTTCCGCTCCGCCACCTCCTGGTGCGGGAGGACATGGATGGTGACGACGAGGAGCTGTGGGCGCGGTGCGCGGAGGCCGAGGGCCTGGCCGTCGGTGGTGCGCGGGTCGGGTCAGCCGGCGGCGTGGGCGAGGGGTGGGGCGATGGCCTGGGCGTCGGCGTGTTCACCGATCCAGAGGCCGATGAAGAGGGCGGCGGTGGCCTCCAGCAGGTGGGCGCGGGAGAGGGCGCCGGCGTGGACGGGGGTGCAGCCGAGGTCGCGGACCAGGGCGGCGGTGCGGGCGAGGGCGTCCGGATGGTCGCCGCAGAGCGGGACGGCGAGGGGGCGGCCGTCGAAGACCGGGGGCTGGCGGCGCCAGACGTCCTCGTGGCACAGGTTGAACGCCTTCACCACCCGGGCGTCGGGTGCCGCCTCGGCCAACTGCTGGGCGGCGGACGGACCTTGGCCGGTGAGCAGGCGGAAGCCGGGGCCGACCGGGTTGGCGCAGTCGATCAGGGTGCGGCCGGCCAGCGCGTCACGCAGCTCGCGGACCACCTCCGTTCCCGCACCGTACGGCAGCGCCGCGAGCACCACCTCTCCGGACTCCGCCGCCGCGCGCAGGCCGGCCGGGCGGGCGCCATGGCCGATCCGGTCGGCGAGTCGGCGGGCCTTGGCCGCGTCCCGGCCGCCGATGGTGATCCGGTGACCGGCCCGCGCCCACTGCGTGGCGAGGGCATCGGCCATTCCGCCGGTCCCGAGGACGCCGATCGTCATCGAGGTGTTCATCAACTGGCTCCACTCTGCGCGGGTTTGGAAGATCTCCTTCGACAGTACGGAGCTCGCCGGGCACCATTCGGTACGTGACGACCAACGCCTTCCTCGCCGACTGCCGAGCCCGGCTCGCCTTCGACCTGCTCTCCAACACCTGGAACGCCGTAGTGCTCTGGGCCCTGCGCGACGGCCCGCGCCGCCCCGTCGAACTGCGGGAACGGATCGGCGGCATCAGCTCGAAGGTCCTCGCGCAGACGTTGCGTCGCCTCCAGTACCACGGCCTGGTTGAACGTCACCCGCAACGCCCCGGCGTGGCGTACGAACTGACCGCGCTCGGCCGCACCCTGCTGACCCCGATCGACGCCTTCGGGGCTTGGGCGTTCGAGCACGGCGACGAGGTGATGGCCGCGCAGGAAGCCGCGGAGGGGCGGTCGTGAACCGGCCGCAGCCAGGGGCTTCCGAGATCGCGGAGTGGCTCGGCGCCGTCGCCGAGGGCCGGGTGGATCGGGACGCGGCGGACCGGTGGGCGGGACGGTGGATGGAGGACGACGCGCTGGACTGGGACGAGGCGTGCTGGTGGGGGCTGAACCTGCTGGACGGCATCGATCTGCGCACCGGGCCCGGCGGGCCGTACCTGCACGATGACGAGCAAGTGCGGGGATGGGCGGCGGAGTTGATGGAGTGGGGCTCGTGTGGGTGAGAGGGCAGGGGCGCGGGCCGACAGTCGCTGCCGCTGAGCGCTGCTGGTGACGGTGGGCCAGGGAGGAGGAGTGCGCCGCGCGGATGGCCGGAAAGCGGATGGCCGGAAAGCGGTGGGTCGTAGCCCGGTGGACGGTGCGGGACGCGCTGGTCCCGGCGAGCGGGACGCCGCGCCGAGCACCACCGCTGACTTCGGGTGCGGCGGCTGCGCCTTTCTGACGTGGCACCAGCTGCAGAGCGGGTCGCCGGTGTGATCGGCTTGATCGGCACCGTGGCGATCAACTGCGCCGGGCGATACGGGGCCCGACCGTCGCCGTGTCCGGGAAGGGCAGGGCAGGGCAGCGTGGCCGTGTGCGGCGTCGATCACGAGTACCCGAGTGGTTGCCAGGACCTACTCCGGCCTCGGCGAGATCGGGTCGAAGCCGTTCGGGCGAGCCCCTCGCCGCGACCGGTGCGAACCTGTGCGGGCACCTGGAGCAGGGGGTGAAGCGGCGGGCGGCGTCGGTCGGCGGGGTGCGGGGGTGCGGACGGAGCGGGAGAAGGGTGAACTAACTGATGGTCCGTCGGTATGGAATGCGGAGCGCGGCGGCAGAAACATTTTGACGGGCGGTTAGGTATTCGGGCAGTCCCACTCACCCCGTCCACTGGGTCGGGCCCGCCGCCACAGAGTGTGCCGCCCGGCCGGGATCACGAGGAACCTTCCATGGCACCACAGTTCCGAGGCACCGCGATGCTCGCGGCCGCCGCGATCACCCTGCTCCTGGCCCCCACCGCCGCTGCCGTCGGCGCCCCGGTCAGCCCCTCCGAGTCCACCGCCGCCGACACCACGGCTTCGAAGCCGACCAACACGACGGCTTCGAAGCCGGGCAACACCGCTGCCGCGAAGCCGGCCGACACCGCTGCCGCGAAGCCGGCCAACACCGCTGCCACCAAGCCGGCGAAGACGACGGCCGCGAAGCCGGGTGCGGCGCCTGCCGGTACGACGGACGCCAAGCCGACCGACACGACGGCGGCGAAGCCGGGCGTGGCCCCTGCGGGCACCACGGCCGACAAGCCGAGCCTGTCGCCCGCCGGCACGACCGCCGACAAGCCGAGCTTGTCGCCCACCAAGGCCACGGGCGCCAAGCCCGGTCACGCTCCCGGGGTCGGAGAGCTCTTCGAGTTCCTCGGTATGAAGACCCCCGCCGGCCTCCAGCAGCCGGGAGATGTGGCCACGCCCGGTGGTGTCCCGCTGACCGGTGACGTCGCCACGCCCGGCGGGGCCCCTGCGGGGGGTGGCGTTCCCGGGAGCGAGGAGGGCGACGCACCGGTCGCCGTCCGGCCCGTCGACAAGGTCTACCCCGCGCTGCCGCCGCCCGGCCGACTCGTTCACGGCGAACCCGTCGAGCGTGCCGCCGTCGCGCCCGGACGCTGACGCCCTGCCCATCCGGTAGGTCCCCTCCACGGGAGGAGTCCCCGGCACTTCCCGCTCGCCCGCGCCTTGGCCGGGCCGCCCCTGGGGTGCGCCGCCCCCGTCGATGACCTGCTGCTGCGGGCCCAGGGCCATGTCACCACAAGGTAGTTCGGTGACGGTGCCGCCAACTCGCGGTGGTTCAGCCTGAGTTCGGCGGTCGGCCCGTCCGGAGTCGAGCTGAACCAGGTCGCTGAGGTTTCAACTTCGCCAACTGAGGCCCCATGACCGGATATCGGAGGCCCGCACCGGAGGCCGGTGCGGGCCTCCGGCGCTTGCTGTGGCGGTTTGGGTGAGCACGGTTTCCAGGTCGAGGTGTGTGGACGCGGTTCTGGGGCAATGGCGGCGGCGAGGAACGCCGTCCCGGCGCCTGGCGTGTGCAGCGATCTCAACTCACCGAGGCCGTCCGGCGATGGTTGCGCGGCGGCCGACCCCTGGCAATCCACTTCGGGCGGTCAGCGCAGGCGCCTCAAGCAGCGCTCGGATCCGCGCCGCCGAGCTCCGCGGCGGATCCGGGCGGTGGTTGAACGTCGGGCAGTGGTGGGCAGTCAGAACCTGTTGGTAGGGCGGGAGAGGGGGCGTCGTAAGGTGAGGCCGAGCCGAGACGATCAGGAGTTGCCCCCTCATGCCGGACGCGATCACGCTGCGACCCGTCACCGTTGACGACCTCGACCTGTTCGAGCGCGAGTTCGGCGGGCCGGAAGGTGTCGGTGCCTACCAGTGGTTCGGGTTTCGGTCGGCGGACGGTCTGCGACGGCGCTTCGCGGAGAACGGCCTGCTCGGTCCGGACGGTGGCGTGCTCTCCGTTGCCGAGGCCGGGCGTACGGTGGGCCGGGTCGAGTGGTTCGCCGGGAGCTGGGGGCGGCCCGAGACCTCCGCCTGCTGGACGCTTGCCATCGGCCTGATTCCCGCCGCCCAGGGGCGCGGTATCGGCACCCGGGCCCAAGGTCTGCTCGCCGACTACCTGTTCGCCCACACCCGCGCCGAGCGGCTCCAGGCCTGGACGGACTGCGCCAATCTTGCCGAACAGCGGGCCCTGGAGAAGGCGGGGTTCGTTCGTGAGGGTGTCCTGCGTTCCGCGCAGTGGCGCGGCGGTCGGTGGCGCGACCAGGTGATCTATTCGCTGCTCCGCACCGATCCTGGGCCGGCCGCGGTCACCGGGGGAGCGTAGCCGGGCACCGCATCGCGTTCCACCGCGCGGGGGGCACTCAACCGCGGTCGGGCCGGGACGGGGGCGCGGGGCTGCCGAGTTGGTGGACGGTGAGGTGGTGGGGCGGGAACTGCTCCTGGCCGATCAGGTGGGGTGGGGCTGTCCCCTCGGGAACGGTGAGGACCAGTGGGAGGTGGTGGGGGAGCTGCGTCAGGTCGAGTGAGGTGCAGTGGGGGGCGACGATCAGGCTCAGCTCTTCCAGGCCGGGGAACAGCGGGAGAAGCGGGGCGAGCGGGTAGTCGGTGGGGACGTCGATCAGCGTCAGGTACCACACACCGGTCAGTGGTTCCCGTCCGGTGAGTGCGGCCGGGTCGGGTGTCAGCAGGGAGAGGATGCGCAGTTTCCGCATGTCGCGCAGGATCGCCCACAGCTCGTCGAACCGCTGCTCGGCGGCCCGGACGGATCGAATGGCGAGGGCCTCAAGTGGCAAGCCACGCAAGGGAGTCAGATCGTCCAGCTCCGGGCACTGGTAGAGGCCGAGACCGCTGAGCTGCGTCCACTGCCTCAGGAAGGAGATGTCCCGCAGCCCGGGGATCGCCGACAGGGTCAAGTACTCGATTCTGTCCGCCAGTTGGCTCCATCGCCATGGATCGACGGGCATGGCCGGACCGCCGAGCCAGACCTGACGCAGCGTCGGGTGGTCGACCAGGGCGTCGAGCTGCGCGGGCGAATGGAGCTGCACATGGACGGCGGAGAGGTCGGCCCGGTCCACCACCTGCCGGGCGAAGGCGTCGACCTCGAAGCGCGGCCACTGGTGGACCACGTTCGGCAACGGGTCGTCCTGCTCGGCCAGGGTCGCCAGCAGGGCCAGGGCGTCGGCGCCGCCGATGAGACCCAGGACGTTCGGGACCAGGTGGCGGGTTCCGGCCAGCAGGTCCGGCTCGTTTTCGGCGAACTCCCGTAGCAGGGGGACGAGTTCTTCTCCGACGCCGGCCAGTTGGAGGGCGGTGGCATCGCCGGTGAGCAGCGCGGGGAGGTGGTCGCGGAGCCGGGCAAGGACGGTGTCACGGACCTCGCCGTCGAGTTCCGGGGCGCTCGGGAGGCAGGTGGCGGCGAGGAGGTGGATGACGGGCTTGAGCTCGTCGGGGGCGGTGTGCGCGGCGGCGAGGACGGTGGTGAGGAGTTCGGCGCGTTCGCGGCGGCCGCAGTGGCCGACGGTCATCCGGATCACGTCGCCCCACTGCTCGTCGGCGGCGTGGCCCGCGAGCAGGCCGAAGTCGCGTTCCTCGCGGAACTCCATCGCGGCCAGGTACTCCTGGAAGGTGCGGTGGATGAACTGGAAGGTGTCCGGGCCGGTTTCGGTGATCAGGCCGGTGCGGTTGAGGAGGTGGACGTACGCCTGTTCGGCGTCGGTGCGACGGGCGACGGCGGGCAAGTCTCGCAGGGCCTTGGCGAGTTGGGCGATCGCGTCCCGTCGTCGGCCTTCGGCCTGGTTGTTGCGCACCAGCCAGTGAGCAAGTCGGCGGAGCATCGCCAGCTGCTCCTCCTCGGAGGCCTGGAGCTGCTCCGCGCCCTGCACCCGGCGGCCTTCGTCGCGCTTCACCAGCATCATGGACATCGCGTCGCGGTACAGCGCCATGCGGTGGCGCGGCAGCGCGCCGTCCGACTCGCGGTTCAGGGCACAGATCATCGCGCACAGCAGGGGGCTGTCGGTGAGTTGGGCGACCTCCGGCACGGTGTCGAGGGTGCGGAGGAGATCGGCCTGGTCCAGGTCGATCTCGCGGCGCCAGCGCTGCGCCTCGGCCTCGGTGTGCTGGGCGGTGAGGAGTTCGCGCAGGGCGGCTTCGTGCCAGCGTTCGACGAAGTGGCGGCGGTCCTGGCGGTTCATCGGGCAGAGCTGCAACTCGTCGAAGCCCAGGTGGCCGAGCCAGCCGTGCGGGACGGCGGAGGGGCGGACGGTGGCCAGCGTCCAGGTGTCGGGGTAGTGGTCGAGCAGTCGGTCCAGCCAGTCGAGGGCCTCCTCGCGCTGGTCGGTCGGCACCTCGTCCAGGCCGTCCACCAGGAGCAGGGCGCGGCCGGTGGAGAGGAGGCGGTGTGCCCAGCCGGGTGGTTGGCGCTCGGCGCACATGCGGTCGTCGAGGGTGAGGAACTCCTCGGGGCGGGGCTGCATGACGCCCTTGCGGTGCAGCTTGCGGAGCTGGAGGACCAGCGGGACGCGGTGGTTGAACCTGGCGAGGTCCTCGCCGAGGGTGCCGTTCATGGCGCCGACGGCCAGCCACTGCACGAGGGTGGTCTTGCCGGAGCCCGCCTCGCCGCGGATCAGGACGCGGCGGCGGCCCGCGAGGATGCGCTCGGCGCGCTGTGGGCCGGGGCCGGGGTCGGGGCCGGTGGTGGTGGCGGTGGACCGGATTTCCAGGCTGAGGTAGGAGGTGGTGAGGTCCCAGCCGCGGCGGCCGTGGCCGGCGGCCTGGCGGAGGCCGAAGATGCGGATGCGGCCGTAGTCGGCCTCGATGGCGGCGGCGTAGTCGCGTTCGAAGTCGGAGTCGGCGATCTCGGTGGCGGAGATGCCCTCGGGGTAAGGGAGTTCACCCAGGTTCGAGATGAGTGCCGCACAGAAGCCGGGGTCGGTGAGCAGCGCGGCCATCGGGACGAGGTCGAACTGGGAGTGTTCCCAGGTGTCCGGTGTCCGGTCCTGGACGGCGATGCCGAGCAGGCGGTCGCGGAACACGGCGCCGGCGCCCGACAGGCCCGACCATGGTGAGTCCGTCTCGCGGCGGCGTCGGGGCGGGTGCTGCTGGACGACCAGGACCTGACGGCCGGTCCGCTGTCCGGCGGCCGGGGTCAGGGTGGCCAGCACCTGGACGGTGTCGAGGCGGCCCTCCCGGTCGCGTCCGGCGAGCGGGAAGCCGGTCAGGTGGCAGCCGGCCACCGGGTCGAGCGTGGTGACGGTGCCCCAGCGGAGCGGTTCGAAGCGACCGGCGGGGATCAGTTCCCGATCCGCGAGCAGCAGGGCGGCGTCGAGGCCGGTGGAGCGCCAGACCGTGGTGCAGGGCGTCCACCCGGTGCCGTCCAGGACGGCGGCCTCCGGCGACGACCCGCCGACGTGGGCCGCCGTCAGGACCAGCCGGGGGCCGAGCAGGAAGCCGCTGCCCTGCGTGGCACCCCGGACGGCCGCCACGTGGTGAGCGAGGAACGGCACGGTCAGAACCCGTCCCGGCTGCCCAGGTCGTCGTTGGAGATGGTGACGCTGCCGCCGGTGTCCGCGTCCTTCGGGGTGAGGGTGACGGAGACCTTGTGGGTCCGGCCGTGGGCCAGGCCCGCTTCGGCGTCGGCGGACAGCACCCAGGCCTTGATGCCGCCCTTGGCGCGGGCGTCGCGCTTCAGCTCCACGGTGAAGTCGAGGGTGACCGGGCCGACCTCGAACTGGAGGGCCTGGCCGCGACCGCGCTCGGAGGCGTCGAGCAGTTCCTGCCTGATCGCCTCGATCGCATCGGCCAGTTCGATGTCATGACGGTCCATTGCTCGCCCCCACAGCTCGGAGTCCTTCGAGGGCCGAGCGTAGAGGGTCGGTCTGTAAACGGTGGTGCGGTTGGGTCACATTCGAGCGAAGGTAGGCGGCCAGGTACGGCGCGGTCGGGCTGCCCGCGGTGGTGGTGAGGGCCGCAGGGGTGCCCGTGGCGAGGACGCGGCCGCCGGCCGTCCCGCCGGACGGGCCGAGGTCGATGAGGTGGTCGGCGGTGGCGATCAGCGGGAGGTGGTGTTCGGCGAGCAGGACGGTCGCGCCGGCGTCGACCAGACGGTGGAGCTGGGCGGTGAGGACCTCGCTGTCGGCGGGGTGCAGGCCGGTGGTGGGTTCGTCGAGGAGGTAGAGGGTGTGGTGGCGGCGGGCATGGTGCAACTCCGCGGCGAGTTTGACGCGTTGGGCCTCGCCGCCGGAGAGTTCGGGCGCGGGCTGGCCCAGCCGCAGGTAGCCGAGGCCGACCTGCTGGAGGACCGTCAGGACGCGGGCGGCGGCGGGGACGTCGGCGAGGAACGGGGCGGCGGCGTCAACGGTCAGCGCGAGGACGTCGGCCACGGTGGCGCCGCGGTAGGTGATCTCCAGGGTCTGCGGGTTGTAGCGGCTGCCGTGGCAGTCCGGGCACGGGCTCCAGGCCGTGGGCAGGAAGAGCAGCTCCACCTCGATCGCGCCCGCGCCCTCGCAGGTCGGGCAGCGCCCGGACGCCACGTTGAACGAGAACCGCCCGGCGTCGTAGCCGCGCCGGCGGGCCTCGTCGGTGGCCGCGAACAGTTTCCGGACGGTGTCCAACAGGCCGGTGTACGTGGCCAGGTTGGAACGCGGGGTGCGGCCCAGCGGCGTCTGGTCGACCGTCACCACCCGGCCCACGGACGGGTCGGCGGCCGCCGCGTCGGCCGCCGCGCCCAGCAGCGTCGACTTGCCCGCGCCGGAGACGCCCGTCACGGCCGTCAGCACGCCCAGCGGCACGTCCACGTCCACGCCGCTCAGATTGTGCCGGGTCACCTCGCGCAGGCGCAGCACGCCGGTCGGGGTGCGGCCCCGGGAGGCGGGTGCGGGCGGCGGGTCGAAGAGGAAGCGGCGGGTCGCCGAGCCGGTCACCTCGCGCAGGCCGTCCACCGGCCCGCTGTACAGCACCTGGCCGCCGCCGGTGCCCGCGCCCGGGCCGACGTCCACCAGCCAGTCCGCGCCGCGCACCACCGTCATGTCGTGCTCCACCACGAACACCGAGTTGCCCGCGGCGCGCAGCTCGGCGAGGACCTCGCGCAGCGCCTCGGTGTCCGCCGGGTGCAGGCCCGCCGAGGGCTCGTCCAGCACGTACACCACGCCGAACAGGCCCGAGCGCAACTGGCTTGCCAGGCGCAGGCGTTGCAACTCGCCGGTGGACAGGGTGGGGGCGGCACGGTCGAGCGAGAGATAGCCGAGGCCGAGGCGGCGTAGGGCCGCGAGCCGGTCCGTCAGATCGGCGGTGAGCAGACCTGCCGGGCCCTCGTCGCCGGTGAACGGGTGCAGCAGGGCGGCGAGACGGTCGGCCGGGAGAGCCGCGAGCCCGGTGACCGGCAGGCCCGCGAAGGTCACCGCCAGGGCCTCGGGACGCAGCCGGTGGCCGTGGCAGACCGGGCACGGGGACTGCGTCATGAACGCGGCGGCCTTGGCGCGGGTGGCCTCGCTGCGGGACTCGGAAAACGCTTTCAGCACCAGCCGGCGGGCACTGCTGTACTTGCCCTGGTAAGGGCGCTGGATCCGGCCCGGCTCGCGCTCCGGGTGGACGGTCACCACCGGCTGCTCGTCCGTGAACAGGATCCACTCGCGGTCGCGTGCGGGCAGTTCCCGCCAGGGCCGGTCCAGGTCCTGGCCGAGCGCGCCCAGGATGTCCCGCAGGTTCTTGCCCTGCCACGCACCCGGCCAGGACGCGACCGCGCCCTGCCGGATCGACAACGACGGATCGGGTACCAACGACTGCTCGGTGACCCGGTGCAGCACCCCCTGCCCGTGGCACTCCGGGCAGGCGCCGGCCGGGGTGTTCGGCGAGAACGCGTCCGAATCCAGCCGCGACGCGCCCGCCGGGTAGTCGCCGCACCGCGACAGCAGCATCCGCAGCAGGTTCGACATGGTGGAGATGGTGCCCACCGAGGAGCGCGAGGACGGCACCGAACGGCGCTGCTCCAGCGCGACCGCCGGCGGCATTCCCGTCACCGAGTCCACTTGCGGCGCCTCCACCTGCCGCAACAGCCGCCGCGCGTACGGCGAGACCGACTCCAGGTACCGGTGCTGCGCCTGCGCGAACAGCGTCCCGAACGCCAGCGAGGACTTCCCCGACCCCGAGACCCCCGTGAACGCCACCACCGCCCCGCGCGGCACCGCCACCGCCACGTCGCGCAGGTTGTGCACCCGCGCGCCGCGCACCCGCACCATGCCGTCGTCGTTGCCGCCGCTGTTGATCTCCGTGCCGTTCACCGGGCCACGCTACCGTGCGGCGCACCCTTCGGCGGGCTGCGCCACCTGCCCGGCGAGCGGGGCCAGGTTGGCGAGCGCGGCCTTGAAGCGGGCCTCGGTGTCGCGGGCGGTGCGGCCGTGGAAGAAGAGCGCGAGCAGGCCGGTGAAGCGTTCGCGCTGGACGACCCGGACCCGGCCGTCGCCGAGGTCGGTGATCAGGTAGGAGTGCGTGTTGTCGAGCAGCCCGGGCACCAGGAGGCGGCCGGCGCGGGAGAGTTCGCGGCCCGGGGCGACCACGGTGAGCACCGGGTGGAAGGTCAGCTCGCGGCCGGAGGCGGTGCGGACCACCTCGGTCTGGCGGGTGCCGACGGCGAGTTCGCCCTCGACCCGGACCACCACCGGGTGCCACTGCGGGTAGCGGTCGTGGTCGGTGATCAGCTGCCAGACGGCCTCCGGGGTGCCCGGGAACTCGGCTTCGGCGCTGACCTCGCAGGTGAACAGGCTCATGATGGTCTCCCCCTGGTGATTGCTTGTCGTGTGTTTCAGCGGTGGCGCGCCAGGGTGGTGTCCACCAGGGCGCGCGCGAAGTGGTCGTCGATCGGGTCGCCGCTGATCAGCACCCGGTAGTAGAGCGGGCCGACCAGCTGGTCGATGATCAGCGCGGGGTCGGCGTCGGCCGCCAACTCGCCACGGGCGGTGGCCCGGGCGAGCAGCTCGGCGGCCGCGGTGCGGCGCTGCGTCCACAACGGGCGCAGCGCGTCGCCGAGTTCGGGGTGGCGGGTGCCGGCGGCGATCAACTCGGCCACCAGGGCGCGGGTGGCGGGCAGGCGCAGGCCGGCCGCGATCGCGGTGAGGGTGGCGGTCAGATCGGCCCGGACGTCGGCGGTCTCCCGGATCGGCGCGGTCTCGAACATGGTGGCGAAGGCGGCGACCACCAGGTGGTCCTTGGTGGGCCAGCGCCGGTACACGGTGGTGCGGGCGACCTCGGCGCGGGCGGCGGCCTCGTCGAGTGCGAACCCTGCGTACCCGCGCTCGCGCAGCAGCCCGCGCGCCGCCTCCAGCACCTTGGCGTCAACACCGGTGTCCCGCGGCCTGGCCATGTCTCCCGCCCCTCATTTCGCTACGCGTGTCTCGTAATGAGGGCGAGGCTAGCGCGGGACGGCGCCATTGCGCAACACGTGTATCGAAATGGAGGCCGGGCGTCAGGAGGAGCTCGGCCAGGGCCAGTTGAGAAGGGCCTCGCGCATCAGACCGGCGGCGGGGGAGAGGCGGGCGGACTCGGACCAGTGCAGGGTGAGGGTCCGCCGGCACGCGGGATGGTCGACGGCGAGGAGGGCGAGCGGGAGGCGGGTGGCGCTCTGCCGGCCGACGGCGGGGATCAGGCCGACGCCGAGGCCCGCCGTGATCAGGTCGGCGATGGCGGCGAGTTCGTCGCTCTCGCAGACGATGCGGGGCGGGTGGCCGAGGTCGGCGAAGAGCTGGTCGAGCAGACGGCGGTTCCAGTGACCGGGGCGGGCGGTGATGAACGGGAGCGCGGCGAGGTCGGGCAGGGCGACGGAGCTGCGCCCGGCCAACGGGTGGCTGCGGTGGACGGCCAACCAGACCGGCTCGTCCAGGAGTTGGGCGCTCTGCAGGCCCTCGGTGCGGATCGGCTGCGAGGCGACGCACAAGTCCACTTCCTGAGCGCGGAGTTGGCGTGGCATCAGATCGGCCGGGAGCTGCCGCAGGTCGATCTCGGCGGCGGGGTGGGCGCGTTTGTACGCGGCCAGTGGGGCGGTGAAGGTCAGGAAGGTCTCGGACGCCAGCCGGACCGTTCCGAAGCCGTTGCCCGCCGCCTCCGCGACGGCCCGGCGGCCGGCCTCCAGCTCGCCGAGGGCCCGCTCCGCGTAGCCGCGGAACAGCCGGCCCGCCTCGTTCAGGCGCAGCCGCCCGCCCCGGTCGAACAGCGGGGTGCCGAGGTCCTCCTCCAGGCGGGCGATGGTGCGGCTCAACGAGGGCTGGGCGACCCGGAGTTCCTCGGCGGCCCGGCTCAGGTGCTCCAGACGTGCCACCACCAGGAACTGGGTCAGCGCGTGCAGATCCATGGCCGCTCCCCGTGTTGCTGCAACCGTCCGGCACCGGCCGGCGACGGCCGACACCGCCCGAGACCGCCCGGCACGTCCGGCACCGGCCATGCCGGAAACGGCATAACCCCATAGCAATATTGATCTTAGACGGGATAGCCGCCGGGGCATAGCGTCGAGGAGGTGCAAGTTCCGTACCCCGTACCAGGATTGAGGGAGAACTCTGCCATGGCTGTGTCAGCCGTACCCGAACACGCCGAAGCGGCCGACCGCGCCGACCGCGCCGGCCGGACCGGTCCTGCCGGGCAGGTGCTGCGCGTGCTGGCCGCCGTGCACATGGTGGCCGTGTACGGGCAACCGGTGTTCGCCGGCGTCTACCTCAGCGGCTCGTACGACGGCCTCGGCTGGCACCTCGCCGGGGCCAACGCCGTCACCAGTCTCGGCTACCTGCAACTGATCGCCGCCATGGTGTTCTGGTACCGCCGCCGGATCGCCTGGCCGCTGACCGGCACCGCGCTGGTGGTGATCGCCGAGACCGTCCAGTACTTCGCCGGACTCGACGGCGCGCTGTGGCTGCACCTGCCGCTCGGCGTGGCCACCATCGCCGCCCTCACCGTCCTCACCATCGGCCTGCTGCGCGCCCCGCTGCCCGGACAGGCGCCGGAGGTGCGCGGTGAGTGAGCCCCAACTCCAGCTCAGCAGGCGGCGGTTGCTCGCGCTCGGTGGCGCGTTCGGACTGCTGACGGCGGGTGGTCTGGCCTCCGCCGCGACGCTCGCCCACCGCCCGGCCGGGACGGGCGGCCTGCTGCGCAGCGCGATCGAGCTGCCGCCCGCGTTCCAAGTGCCGCTGCCCCGGCCGCAGGTGCTGACGCCGGTGTCCACCACCGGCGGTGTCGACCGGTACGAGATCACCCAGCGGGAGGGCGTCGCCGAGATCCTGCCCGGCGTGCACACCCCGGTGTGGACGTACGGCGGCAGCTTCCCCGGTCCGACCATCGAGGCCCGGCGTGGCCGTCCCGCCGTGGTCACGCACCGCAACGAACTGCCCGTTCCCACCGTGGTCCACCTGCACGGGGGCCGCACCCCCGCCGAGTTCGACGGCTACCCCACCGACCTTGTGCTGCCCGCGAGTTGGCCGGAGAGCGGCGGCCACGGTGGACATGGCGGCCACGGCGGCACCATGGCGGATCCGAGGGCCGTGCAGAGCCGCGTGGTGCGCGAGTACACCTTCCCGAACGAGCAGCGCGCCACCATGCTCTGGTACCACGACCACCGGATGGACTACACCGCCCCCGCGATCTGGCGCGGCCTGGCCGGGCTGCACATCATCCGCGAGGACAGCGAGAAGGCGCTCGAACTCCCGGACGGAGAACGGGAGTTGCCGCTGGTGATCACCGACCGCGCGTTCGCTGCCGACGGGAGCCTGGAGTACCCGTCGCTCGACCCCTCGCTTCGCGACCGGCCCGGGGTTCAAGAACCTTACATGGCCGGGGTGTTGGGCGATGTGATCCTGGTCAACGGCGCGCCGTGGCCGGTGCACGAAGTGGCGGCGGTGCGGCACCGGCTGCGCGTGCTCAACGGCTCCAACGCCCGCCACTACGAGCTGGAGGCGGTCGATCAGGACGGGCGGGCCCTGGAGCTGGTGCAGATCGGCGCCGACCAGGGTCTGCTGTCCGCGCCGGTGACGCACCGCCGACTGCCGCTCGCGCCCGCCGAACGGTACGACCTGCTGGTCGACTTCGGCGCGGTGCCGGTGGGCGGGACGGTCCGGCTGCTGAACCGCATGGGCAGCGGGCGGACCCGGGAGGTGATGGCGTTCCGGGTGGTCCGGGCGCAGCGGGAGGACACCCCGGTGCCGCAAACGCTGGCCACCGACCTGCCGGAGTGGCGACGCGAAGAGGCCGTCCGAACCAGGGAGTTCGCGTTCCGGGCCGGCCGGATGGGCGAGGGCCACGGCTGGCTGATCGGCGGCCGCCCGTTCGACCCGGCGCGCGAGGACGTCGGCGTCCGGCTCGGCGACCTGGAGGTGTGGCGGCTGATCGCGGACGTCCACCACCCCATCCACCTGCACCTGGTCGGCTTCCGCATCCTGAGCCGGGGCGGCCGCGCACCGCTGCCGCACGACGCCGGGCTGAAGGACACGGTCTCGCTGCGGCCCGGCGAGGCGGCCGAGATCATCTCCCGCTTCGACGGCTACCGGGGGCGGTACCTGTTCCACTGCCACAACGCGGAGCACGAGGACATGGGGATGATGGCGAACCTGGAGGTGCGGTGAGGCGCGACGCGTTCGAGGAGTGGTTCTGCGCCCTGTTCGAACGCGTCCCGGGCCTGCGGCCGACCCTCCGCGAGGTGGTCGTCCGGGGCCGGCCCTGGCGCACCACAGTGGGCCGCTGGCTTGACTGACCGTCAATATCGCTACGTGGCACGTCAATTGGTGATGGCGACGGGCGAGGAGGCGCCGGTGGCCAGCAGATGGGGCCGACCGGAGCCGTCCGCCGGGACGGACCAGAGGTCGGTGGCGTGGCCCTCCTTCGCGGGGAGGGCGTAGCCGAGGGTCCGGGCGTCCAGCCAGGCGGCCTGGTCGTTCACGGCGCGGGTCTCGGCCACGGGGTGGTCGCGCAGGTCGGCGAGGTCGAGGACGTAGAGGCGCCAGGGGTCGGCGGGGTCGGCGGAGACGCGCTTGCGGAAGGCGATCTGCGTGCCGTCGGGGGAGAGGGACGGGCATTCGACGTTCTCCCGCAGGGTGTGTGCCGACCAGGCCTTCAGGTCGCCCTCGACCAGGTGGGTGTGGCCGTCGGCGGAGACGGTGGCGTAGAAGCGGTTGTCGTCGGCGGCGAAGTTGACGCTCCAGTAGTTGAGGTCGGTGGCGTGGGAGGGGACGCCATCGACGGTCAGCGGGATGTTCTCGACGGCCCTGACCAGGGAGCCGGAGCGCAGGTCGAGGATCGAGGTGCGGGTGGAGTAGCCGGCGGTGGCGTGGGTGCCTCTGGTGAGGGTCGTCCAGGACAGCACCTGCCCGGACGGGGAGACCCGGGCCCGGTTCGGCAGGCCCGGGAGGGCGAGGGTCTGGAGCCGGTGGAAGTGCCGGTCGTAGACCACCGCTTCGGTACCGGCGGGCCGGCCCGGCCTGGTGCGCAGGCACAGTGCGCGGTTGCCCGCGGCATAGAAGCGTTCGCAGGACGGGCCGCCGACCGCCGCCGGATCGCCGACGGTGTGCGCGGCGCGGGCGATCCGGCCGGAGGCGGCGTCACGGTAGTACAGGCCGGGCTCGTCGAGGGTGAAGGTGGCGTCGGCCGGGACGATCTGGTGCGGGCCGTCGCGGTGGCAGGTGTGCAGGGCGAACCCGAGCGCGGAGCCGAGCATCGTGACCACGACCACCACCAGGACCACCAGACGTGCCCCGGCCGCCGGACGCTCCGCCAAGTCCGGTGCGAAGTCCGTGTCTTGGGCTGGATCGGTGTCTTGGGCTGGGTCGGATGCGGCTCCGGGTGTGGTCTCGGTCGTCATGAGGGTTCCCTTCGGACAGGGCGCGCCGCGGCGCGAGTCCTGGATGCCGAGGACGGGGCCACGCCGGGCCGTTTCCCCGGAGCGTAGGTGAAAGGAAAGTTTCCTACCAGTAAGTCCGGACAAAGTCACCACCGCGAACTGCCGTACGGGAAAGGCGTGCTGACGACGCAACGGATTGTCGGAAAGTGTGGGTAACGCTGTTACCGGTGGGCTACGGTGTTACCCGTGAACACGCCCTACCAGGACGCGCAACGCATCGGCCAGAGCGCTGTGCGGACCGCGATCCTCGACCACGCCATCGACCTCCTGGTCACCGAGGGGCCCGCCGCGCTGACGATGCGCCGGATCGCCACCGGCATCGGTGCCTCGACCAAGGTCCTGTACACCATGTTCGGCGGCAAGGAAGGCCTGGCCGACGCGCTCTACCGGGAAGGCTTCGCCCGGCTGCGCCGCGCCCAGCAGCAAGTCCCGTGCGCCGACGACCCGTTGACCGCACTGAACGACCTCGGCACCGCGTACCGGGCGCACGCCCAAGCCGAACCCGCCTACTACCGGGTGATGTTCGAGCAGGCGGTGCCCGGCTACCAGCCCGGACCGGAGGCGCTCGCCGCCGCCGACCACGCCTTCGACGCCTCGGTGGCGGCCGTCCAGGCCTGCATCGACGCGGGCGTCTTCGCGCCCGGCGACGCACACGAGATCTCCAAGCTCCTCTGGGCGGCGGCCCACGGCGCGGTGAGCCTGGAACTCGCCGGCCACTTCCCGCCGGAGAGCGCCGCCCACCGCTTCGACGCGCTGATGGCGGCGGTGGGGCGGGCGTTCCTCGCCGAGCCGCAGTGACCGTTCCCCGTCGAACCGGACCGCACGGACTGTGCGCGCCGCACGGATGGCACGCCTCGCACGGACGGCACGAACCGCACGAACCGCGCGCCTCGCACCGACTGCGCGCACCGCACGAACCGCACGGAAAAGGACAGCCGGCATGACGATCAACCGCTATCTGACGGGAAGCTTCGCCCCGGTCACCGAGGAGGTCACCGCCCACGACCTTCCCGTCACCGGCCGCATCCCGGCCCACCTGAACGGCCGTTACCTGCGCAATGGCCCCAACGCGCTGGGCATCGAGGACCCCACCGCGCACATCTGGACCCTCGGCCCGGGCATGGTGCACGGCGTGCGGATCCGCGACGGCCGCGCCGAGTGGTACCGCAACCGCTGGGTGCGCTCGGGCGCCGTCGCCGACCACCTCGGCGAGGCGCGCCGCGGCGCACCCGTCGATCCGCGGCTGGACTTCGCGCCGAACGTCCAGGTCGCCGGGCTGAACGGTCGTACCTTCGCGCTGATCGAGGGCGGCATACGTCCCTACGAACTCGGATACGAACTCGACACCTTGGGCCCCTGCGAGCTCGGCGCCACCCCCGAGGGCTACAGCGCCAACGCGCACTCCGTCTTCGACCCGCACACCCGGGAACTGCACTCGCTGGCGTTCCTGTACGGCACCGAGTACGTCCAGCACATCGTGATGGACCACCACGGCACCGTCCGCCGCACCACGCTGATCCACACCCCCGGCAACCCGTACATGCACGACTTCGCGCTGACCGAGCACCACGTCGTACTGTTCGACGCCCCCGTGGTGTTCAGCCCAGCCCACCTGCCCACCGGCGTGCCGTTCACCTGGGACGACACCCACCAGGCGCGGGTCGGCATCATGCCGCGCGGCGGCGGGCCGGCGCGCTGGTTCGACGTCGCCCCCTGCCTGGTCGGGCACACCCTCAACGCGTACGAGGACGGCACCGAGGTGGTGATCGACGTGGTCCGCCACCCCGAGGGCTTCAGCATCCGGGACTTCGGCCGCAGCCGCCCCACCCTGGACCGCTGGCGGATCGACCTGGCGGCGAACAGGATCCGCGAGGAGCGGCTGGACGACCGCACCCAGGAGTTCCCGCGCGTAGACCCCCGCCGGGTCGCCCGCCCGCACCGCTACGGCTACGCCGCCGTGGCCGAGCTGTACGCCACGCCCACCGGCCCCGACGACCCGCGCCCCGACGAGGGGTTCAGCAGCGCCCTGCTCAAGCACGACCTGCTGCGCGGCACCGTCGAGGCCCACGAGTTCGGCCGGTTCGGAGCCGTCGGCGAGGGCGTGTTCGTCCCCGCCGAGTCGCCCACCGCCGAGGACGACGGCTACGTGATGGCCTACGCGCACAACCCCGAACGCGGCGCGGCCGACCTGGTGATCCTCGCCGCGCAGGACTTCGCCGGCGAGCCCGTCGCCCGCATCCACCTGCCGGTCCGGGTGCCGCTCGGCCTGCACGGCAACTGGGTTTCCGACGGACGGTCAACTCACTGAAGGAACACCGGCTTTCGGGATCGCCGTCCCGGTGGCCGCCGAGATCGTGTGCCGGGTCGGCGCCGGGAGCGCGGTGTGGCGGCGGCGTTCGCGGTGCAGCTCGACGTGCACGGCGACCTTCGCACGCAGTGCCCACGGATCGACAGGCTTCGGGATGAAGTCGACCGCACCCGCCGCATAGCCGCGCATCGAGTGATCCGGGTCCGTGCCGATCGCCGTGACGAAGATGATCGGGATGTCGCGGGTACGGGCCCGGCGCTTGATGTGCGCGGCGGTCTCGTAGCCGTCCATCCCCGGCATCTGCACATCCAGCAGGATCACCGCGAACTCGTCCGGCTCCAACAGCGCCCGCAACGCGTCCGGCCCGGACGCGGCCCGCACCAGCCGGTGCCCGTGCGGCCCCAGGACGGCCTCCAGCACCATCAGGTTGTCCGGCCGGTCGTCCACCAGCAGCACCTTCGGCGGCGGGCCCTCGTCCGACGGGCCCGGCGGAGCCGGGGGAGCGGGCGGAGCCGGCGGACGTGCGGGCTGCAACGGGATCTCCGCGAGGCCCTGTTGCTGCTCCACCAGGGCGAGTTGACGCTCGAACAGGTCGCAGCGGGTCTCCGCGCACGCCGCCCGCTCCCGGGCGCGGGCCAACTCCTCGGCCAGCCGCTCCACTTCGCGGGCGAGCGCGTCGCGCTCGGCGAGCAGCGCATCCCGGTCCGGCGCCGAGAGCGGTTCGGCCTGCCCGGCCTGCTCGGCCTGCTCGGTGTGCCCGGCCTGCTCGGTGTGCCCCGCGCGTTCGGCTTGTTCGGTGCGGTCCTGCGGTGCGGGCAGGAGGGGGCGGGACTCCAGGCGGACCAGCCGGGCGTCCAGGTCGGCGATGCTCTGCCGAGTGTCGTCCAGCGCGTGGTCGAGCTGCTCCTCGCGCGCCCCCGCCCGGCGGGCCTCCCGGTCCGCCGCCTGCAACTGGTCCTCCAGCTGCTGCACCGCCCGGCCGATCGACGCCGCCGTGCGCAGCGCCGCCACGTGCCTGCGGCGCAGCCCCTCCAGGGCCGACGGGTCGAGTCGGGTGCCGCAGTCCTCGTCGAGGTGGTGCAGCAACTCCTCGACGAACTGCCACGGTGCGATCCGCGACCCCGCCAAGTACCGGGACAGCGTGCCCGGGTTGAGGTAGCAGCGGGTGGCGTACCGGCGCACCGAGATGCCGAGCTCCAGGAACAGTTCGCGCAACGATTCGGCGAACTCCCGGCACTCCCTGTTCAGTTCACGATCCAGCGGCTGGAGCCCGCCGTCCCGGACAGGCCCTGCCATCACGCTCCGCACCCCCGTCGGCCGTTCATCGATCCGCCGGGTCGCCATGTACGCCGCACCCGAATCCTCCACCCGTACCCGCCGGCCCGTCACGGTCCGGTCGCGCCAACCCCGGCCGCCGCTGCGCCGGGGTGGACAGCAGCATGCCGGATCGTGAGGGTGTTGCGCGCCCCGCAACGCGCAGACGCGCCGGACCGGCAACAGGATTGGCGTCCCGCAATTCTGATGGGGCGTCAGATTGACGAGACCCCCGACGGTACGCCGGTGCACAGCTTTCAGCGACCCCCGCGTTCACCTGTACGGGTGACGCCGAGGAGGGTGACCCCGGGCCCGCGAGGCCGCGTGCACGCCAGCGGCGCGGCTCCGAACGACCGGATGGTGACGAGGAAGCGGCAGGGCCTGCGGGGCCGTGCCCTGGTGGCGGTCGGGGCGTTAGTCAGGGTGGCAGGATCAGCGCGAGTAGGAGGACTCCTTGATTGCATCTCAGGTCCGCAGGGTTGCCCTGGCCGCGGCTGCGGCGGCCGTGGCCGTGATGACGGTGATGCAGCCCGCGACGGCTGCCGGTCCGGTGCGGCGGGCGTTCACGGACCGAACCGACAGCGGGTTCCAGAACGACTGCCTCGCGGCCATCAACGCCTACCGGGCCAAGCATCAGGCACCTCCACTCACCGTCGATCCGCAGATCGTGGAATACGCCAAGTCCCGGGCGCAGAAGGTGTCGGAGCCGGGCGGCTTCCAGCACGACGGCCTTGCCCGTGGGTACGGCGAGACCCTGAGCTGGAGTTCGTTCGCCGGTGAGAACCCCGGGAGCGGCTATGCGCCGGACAGTTGCAGGGTCGCGGTGGACGCCTGGTACGAGGGGAGCGCGCACTACGACTACAGCAAGCCCGGCTTCTCCCGCGAGACCGGCAACTTCACCCAGCTGGTGTGGAAGTCCACGACGAAGATCGGCTGCGCCCGGGTGGGCGGACCGCGCGACGGCGGCCCCGACAAGGACGGTTTCTTCTGGTTCGACACCTACATCGCCTGCGACTTCGCGCCGCGCGGGAACACCGCGACGGATCCGCAGGACCCGGGCAAGTCCTATCGGGAGAACGTCCTGTCGGCCAGGCCGTAGGGGCGGCCGCGCACAGGTGAACGCGCGCACGGGTCCCGGCGGCGGAGGCCTCCAGGGCGCTGCCGGGTCCCGGGGGACGGCGTGGAGGGCGGCGACCGCGAGCAGCGGGTGGCTGCCTGGAGCGCGCGGCGCCGGGCGAGCCCCGGTGGCCCGCGCCGAGTGGCGCGGAGGGCGTCGAAGGGAGCGGACGGGTGGGGGAGTTCGGGCTCCGGGCCCGTCCGCTCCGGGGGAGGGGCGGGGATCAGTCCTCGGTGCGGCGCAGCAGGTAGCTGTCCATGATCCAGCCCTTGCGTTCGCGGGCCTGTTCGCGCAACTCGGCGATGCGGTCGGCCTGTTCGGCGAGTGGGCCGGCGGCCAGGATCTCGTCCTCGGTGCCCAGGTAGGCGCCGTAGTGGATGTGCACGCCCGCCGGGTCGATCTTGGTGAAGGCCGCCTGCCCGTCCAGCATCACCACCGCGTCCTCCGAGCCCGGGCCGAAGCCCTCGGCGGCCAGGCGGCGCCCGGTGGTGATCCGAACCGGCCGCGCGGTGCGGGTCAGGGTGGTGCGGTGACGGGCCGCCAGGACGGAGATGCTGCTGATGCCGGGGATGACGGTGTAGTCGAATTCGGTGCGGCCGCGCGCCAGGATCCGGTCCAGGACGGCGATCACACTGTCGTACAGCGCCGGGTCGCCCCAGACCAGCAGGGCGCCGGTCTGACCGTCCGCCAGTTCCTCGATCACCGCCTGCTCGACCAGGTCGGCGCGCCGCTCCCGCCACTCCTCGACGGCCTCCCGGTACGCGGCCGTGCCGCGGTCGCGCGCCGGGTCGATCAGCTCGACGACCCGGTGCCCGGGTCGCCCGTGCTCGGCGATCATCCGGCGCCGCAGCCGGATCAGGTCCTGGCGCTCCTCGGGCTTGTCCAGCAGCAGGAACGCATCCGTGCGGCCGATCGCCTTGACCGCCTCCAGAGTGAGGTGGTCGGGATCGCCTGCACCGATGCCGATGACGAGAAGGGTACGCATGACGCCGATTCTGCCTGGTCCCTCCCGCGCAGTCGCAGGTGGGAGTCGTGCTGGGCGCAGGGATGCGCGGTCGGCCGGCTGCCGTCCTCGGACGCGGCCGGGATCTCGTCCTCCCACGGGCCGGTCCGAGGCGCTCCAGCGCGTCGAACCGCCGCTCGCCCAGCGACTCCGGCGGGCGCCCGCCCCGGTCGGTCAGCGTCTCGCAGCAGTGCTCGTCCATCGGCCCCGGTATCCCGTTCGGCTTGTCGGGCGGGTGGGCGAGGTGTGGTGGACCACGGCGGTACACAGCGGTACACGGGTGAGCGAACGGTTTTCGGCCGCGTTCCGGCGGTGTCGCAGCAGGTGGGAGGCGGTCTGTTCACGGGCCCGGCGGCCTGTCAGGCTCGCCGCTCCGGACACCGACCAGGAGGGGCAACGGAGATGAGACGAATTCGGCAGGCACTGACCCGATGGATCGCGGTGATGGCCGTCCTGCTGGGCGCCGTCGCACTGACGGCACAACCCGCAGACGCGGCTCCGGCCGCCGCGCAGGGGGCGACGACGACCATCTGCGGCTACACCCCCGTGCCCGCCGGCTGGGTGATCACCAGCGAGAACTGGGCCGGGTGCAGCGGCTACGGGCTGTTCACCATCACGGAGTTGGGCGACGCCACCACCATCCAGGCCTGCTCCAACTCGCCCGTGCCCGCCGGCTGGGTGATCACGGCAATGCAGAACGGCCCGACCTGCGGCAGCAGTTACCCGCTGTACTCGCTGCTGAAGGTGACCACCCAGACCACGCTTCAGGACTGCGGCCAGTCCGCGATCCTGCCCGGCTGGGTGATCACCGCGATCCAGACCGTCTCCTCCGCCTGCGGCACCTATGGGACGTACACCGTCACGCTGATCCCGCCGGGGGCGACCTCGTACCAGGCGTGCGCGATCTCGCCGATCCAGAACGGTTGGGTGATCACCTCCTCGCAGAACGGCGCGGGCTGCGGCAACTATCCGCTGTACTCGCTGCTGAAGGTGACCACCCAGACCACGCTCCAGGACTGCGGCCAGTCCGCGATCCTGCCCGGCTGGGTGGTCACCGCGATCCAGCCCAACTCGCCCGCCTGCGGCTCGTACGGGACGTTCACGGTGACGCTGGTGACCACCCAGACCTCGCTCCAGGTGTGCGCCAACTCGCGCGTCCCCGACGGCTGGGTGATCACCGCGATGCAGAACCTGGCCGGCTGCGGCAGCTACCAGGTGTACTCGCTCGTCAAGCTCGCCGACCAACCGTCGATCCAGGCCTGCGCGCAGTCCGCGATCCCGGCCGGGTACGTCATCACCCAGGTGCAGAGCGGCAGTTCGGCCTGCGGCGCGTACAACGTCAACACCCTGACGAAGGTGACCACCCAGACCACCCTGACCGTCTGCGGACAGTCGCCGATCCCGGTCGGCTGGGTGATCACCCAGGCGGGCAGCTCCGGGCAGTGCGGGACGTACACCATGTACACCCTGGTGAAGGTGACCACGCAGACCAGCATGGTGGTCTGCGGCCCGTCCCCGATCCCGGCCGGCTGGGTGGTCAGCAACCAGGTCAACGGCTCCCAGTGCGGGGTGTACACCGTGCTGCTCATCACCAAGACCTCCTGACACCCGCTCTCCCGCGCACCGGGTCTCCGCCTGCGAGGCCCGGCACGCGGGCCCGACCGTCCTCCACCCGGGCGGGAGCGTGGTGCGGGGAGGCTTTGACGGCCGGCCGGGCCGGATTGTCAGTGGCGGCTGCCATGCTGCCGGGATGATCCCGTGGAATCTGCTCGACCTCGACAGGGCGCTGCGCGCCAGCTGGGCCGCCGACACCTGCTCGCCCGACGACCTGGAGCGGGCCGGGTGGCAGCCCGAGAATCCGGCGTGGGGCCAGTGCGACATCACGGCGCTCGTGGTGCACGACATCTTCGGCGGGGATCTCCTGGTCGGGGAGGTGCACTGCGAGGGCGAGCAGCGGGGGTTCCACTGGTGGAACCGGCTGCCGAGCGGGGTGGAGCTCGACCTGACGCTCGAACAGTTCCGGGCGGGGGAGACCGTGACGGCGGCGCGGGTTGTCGAGCGCCCGGCCGGGCCGACCCGTCGGCGGTGGGCGGAGTACCTGCTGCTGCGGGAGCGGGTCGGCGAGCGTCTCGAGGGGTTCCCGGAGTTGACTCACTGACGCGGCGTGGTGCCGAGACCCGCCAGGCCCGGCTCGGCGCACCCGGTGGGTGAATCAACCGCGTCGACGATTCGCCGCCGGACCGGGGCGGTGCCCACGACCGCGAACGGCCCGGCCGGCGCCGGGAGTTGTGCTCCGGCTGGGCGTGTGTACGGTCGGCTGCCGCCACCCCGGGTGCGCACGTCAGCAGCGCCGATCGCCGCCAGCAGCGCCCCCACAGCCCGCCCCCGACCGTTCCTCGCCCGTCCTCCTCGGTCACAGCAATCAGACCTGTCGTCACCGGGCCCGGTCAGGACCCACGGCGCAGCAGGTACGCGCCGGAGGCTGCCGCCAGGGCGGCCATGCAGGCCGCGAAGACCAGGCCCGCGTGGGTGAGGCCGAGCGGGCCGCTGAGCAGGCCGATGCCGATCACCGGCACCGAGATGCCGAAGTACGCCACCACGAACAGCGCCGACAGCACCCCGCCGCGCTCCCCGGCCGGGGACGCGTCCGCGACCTCGTCGACCGCACCGCGCAGCCCCATGCCCTGGCCGGTGCCGCCGACCAGCGCCGCCAGCACGAGGGGCGCAAGGGTGCCGGTGGCGAGGGAGAGGGAGAGCAGGCCGAGTCCGGCGATCAGCACCAGGCAGCCGAGCGGGATCGCCCGGGCCGCGCCCAGCCGGGGCACCAGCAGCTGGCCGCCGGTGGAGGCGAAGAACGCCAGGCAGACGATCGCGCCGACCGCGGCGTGGTTGTGCACGTCCAGGCTCTCGGCGAGGAACGCCGGGCTGACGGACGTGAACACCCCGAGCAGCGAGAACCCGGCGAACGCGGCGATCCCGGCCGGCACGAACACTCCGCGCACCTGCGGCGGCAGACTCGGCCGCCGGGGGCGCGCCGCCCGCAGTGGGACGGTGTCCGCGACCGTCTCCGGCAGCGACCAGGTGACGGCGAACGAGGCCGCCAGCAGCACCAGATGGACCAGGTACGGCAGCGTCAGCGGGTGCGAGGTGTACTCGGCGAGCAGCCCGGACAGCAGCGGTCCGAGGCCGAGACCGCCCATGTTGGCAGCGGTGGCCACGAACCCGGCGCGGGCGCGGCGGCCGGGCGGGGCGAGTTCCAGCACGTACGCGGTGGCGGTGCCGGTGAACAGGCCCGCCGACAGTCCGGACAGCAGCCGGCCCAGGCAGAGCAGCGGCAGACCCCCCTCGGCCAGGAACGCGACCGCGGCCGCCGCCGCGCAGCCGAGGCCGACCAGCAGCACCGGGCGCCGCCCCACCGCGTCCGAGACGTTGCCGACCAGCAGCAGCACGCCGATCACCCCGAACGCGTAGATGGCGAACACCACCGTCACCATCAGCTCGGAGAAGCCGATCTGTTCCTGGTACAGCCCGTACAGCGGCGTGGGCAGCGTGGTGCCCGCCATGCAGACGGCGAACGCGCCCGCCGCCCCCAGGTACCCCGGGTGCTGACGATCGGTCATGTGCCCACCGTAACCACGGGCCCGGCGCCCCCGCCCCCGGGCGGAGCGAACGCGCAGGTCAGCGCTGTCGGTGACGCACTGTTGAATGGCCGCCATGAACGTTCACGACCTGCTGCCCCTGCTGCCCGAACCGGCTGTGCTGCGCGCCCGCTGCCGGGCGATCGCCCTGCTCGACGCGGTCCTCGACCCGTCGGACCCCAGGCACACGTACCTGCCCGGCTGGCGGGAGGGCGTGGATCTGGCGTGCATGGACAACGGCGGGGGCGACCGGTACGCGATCGTGTTCGACCCGGCCGCCGGGGTGTTCCTTCACGGCTTCGACCACGAGAGCGCCGCGACGCCGTGGCGGGAGGAGGACCGCGCGCACTGGCCCGGGCTGCTCGACGGCCTGCCCGCCTCGCTCGCGCACTACGCGCAGGATCCGGCGTTCCGGTTCGAGGGGTTCTTCGACGCCTCGGTGTGCGTCTGGCGCGAGGCCGGCGACAGCGCGTGGCGGTGCGGGCCGGTTCGGTTCGGCCCCGGCGAGTCGGACGGCGCGGGCTGGCTGTTCGACCTCCTGGTGGACGGGAGCACGGACGGGTACCTGAGCTTCGCCGAGGACTACTACGAGCGGCCCGTGGACCGGGACGCGGTGGCGGCGGTGATGGCGGGCGCCCCGCTGACCAGGGCCACGGTCGCGGCGCTCAGCGCCACCGCGCACCACGGCACCGTCGCCGAGCGGGCCCGCGAGCTGGGCTGGGCGGTCGCGGAGGAGGCTGCGCCGGCCGGGTGAGATGTGGGGGGTGTCGGGGTCGGCCTGCGGGGGAGTGGGCGGGGCGGGTGGCACAGTGGCCGGGTTCCGATCATCCGATGGATGCGCGGCGGCCGGTGGGTCCGGGGGACCCGACCGGTCGGTGGCGCGTCCGGTGCAGTTTGTAGCTAGGGCGGTGGACTCCCATGTCCCGTGGCACCTCCCGGTCCTGGCGGTCGGCGGTGGTCGCGCCGGTCGTGGCGCTGCTGCTGACGATCGCCGCACCCGCCGGCGCCGAGCCGTTGCCCGTTCCCGACAACGAGTCCGCCGGCGAAGCAGCCGGCGGCGAGCAGGCCGGGGAGGCACCCGAGAGCGAGGCCGCCGGGGCGGCCCCCGAGAGCGCGGTCGCCGGGGCGGCACTCGACCAGTTGGCCCAGGACCTCGCGCAGGCCCGGCACACGGCGGAGACGGCGGAGCAGCGCTCCACCGCCGCCGGTGCCCAACTCGACCGCAGGAAAAAGGAATCCGCGGACGCGGCGGTGCAGGCCGACCGGGAGCGGGCCCGGGTCGCGGAGGCGGAGACGCAGGCCGAGCGGCTGGTCGGCGAGCAGTACCGCAACGGCCCGCTCGGCTCGCTCGGCCCGCTGGCCCGGCTGCTGCTCTCCGACCGGCCCGAGGAGTTCCTCGGCCGCCGGCGCCAGGCGTTCGAAGGGTCCCACAGCGCCGCCGAGGTGCTGAGCGAACTGCGCGAGGCCCGGGGACGGCTGGTACTGGCCGCCGACCAGGCCCGGCAGGCCGAGGAGTCGGCGGCCGCCGCCGCGCAGGACTCCCAGCAGGCCCTGGACCAGGCCCGCACCGCCGCCGACCGCACCGCCCAGCTGCTCGACTCCACCCCCGCCGACCAGCTCGAACTGCTGGAGCAGCTGGACTACGACCGCGCCGACCAGTCCCGCCAACAGATGCTCGCCGCCGGGGTGTTCGGCCCCGGCGGCAGCGCGTCCGAGGCCGGCCGCCAGGCCATCGCCTTCGCCCTCGACCAGCGCGACAAGCCGTACCTGTGGGGCGGCACCGGCCCCGACGCGTTCGACTGCTCCGGCCTCACCTCGCAGGCCTGGCTGGCCGCCGGCGTCACCATCCCGCGCACCAGCCAGGAGCAGTGGGCCGCGCTGCACCGGATCCCGCTGCGCGAACTGCGGCCCGGCGACCTCGTCATCTACCAGAACGACGCCAGCCACGTCGCGCTCTACCTGGGCGGCGGCACCGTCGTGCACGCTCCGCACGCCGGGACGGTGATCAAACTCGCCCCCGTCACCATGCTGCCCATCCTCGGCGCGATCCGTCCCGACCCGAACTCCCCGTCCGCGTCCTGACGTTCCGACAGATCGCCGCTCAGCGGGTGGCGGCGATCGGACGGACCTGGGTGCCCGGCTGAGGGGCGGTGCGGCGGTCCTGCGGGTTGGCGCCCTCCCAGTGGACGGTGAGCCGGCCGGTGTCGTTCGGCGGGGTCAGCACCATCGAGGTGACCTTGAACTCGTCCTGGCCGCGCTGCCCGCGCCCCCGGTAGGGCAGGTAGTCGATCAGCAGGTACGCCGTCCCGCCGGGCGGCAGCGTCACCGTCCGGGCCTGCGCCGAACGGGAGCGCGGCAGACTCCAGGTCGTCTCCCCGCTCACCAGGTCGACGCCCGGGAAACCCTGCATGGTGCAGGTGGCGGTGCCCCGGTTGGCCAGCTCGATCCGCTCCACCACCGGCCCGTCCGAGGCCGGCACCACCGAGGCCGCCGCCACCGTCGCCCGCAGGTCCGCCGCCGTGCACGGGCGGGTCCCCTTCGCGGCCGGGGAGCTCGCCACCACGGGCGACACCGGGAGTTCCGCCGCGACCGGCGCCACCGGCCCGGCGGGCGCGACGGGGCCGGACGGCCGGTCGTCGGCGCACGCGGTGAGGGACACACCCAGGGCCGCCACCACGGCGGCGGCGGAGAGCTGACGGATACGCATGATCTGTTCCCCGTGATCTCGGCGGCCCCGCAGCGGGTACCGCGCCGAAACTGACGGCCGGCCACCACTCGAACCCACCCCCGGGACCGGCACGTCTCCCATGCTGGCCTCCGCCGATCAACAACGGATCAACAGCCACGGGACGCCCGTCGCCAGCGGAGCCGAGCGGCTGCCACGGGCCGGGCGCGGCAGAGGACTTGCGGCCCCGCGCGGGCCGCGCGGAGGGGCCGGACGGCCCGGGGCGCGGGGACGTACGGGACCTGCGACGGCGCGGGCGGGGTTCGTAGCGTGGAGGCACGCCCGTGCGGGGGGTCCGCCGGCCCCGGGGCGAGGTGCACGAGTCCAGGAGGACCGCATGTTCTGTTACCAGTGCGAGCAGACCGACCGTACCGGTACGGTTCCCGGGTGCGCGGGCGCGATCGGCAACTGCGGCAAGGACGCTGCCACGTCCGACCTGCAGGACCTGCTGATCCACGCGGCGAAGGGCATCGCCCAGTACGCCGCCGAGGCGCGCACCCTCGGCGCGGCGGACGACGAGGCGTCGCGGTTCCTGCTGTACGCGATGTTCACCACGCTCACCAACGTGAACTTCAACCCGTCGCGGTTCGGCGCACTGATCCAGCAGGCCGTCGCCCACCGCGACCGCGCCCGCGCCGCCTACCAGCGGGCCGCCCGCGCCGCCGGACAGGAACCGCGCGAACTGACCGGCCCTGCGGCCTGGCAGCCCGCCGACGACCCGGACGCGCTGATGCGCCAGGCCGCCGAGGTGGGCGTGGACGCCGGCCTGGCCCTGGTCGGACCGGACGTGGTCGGCCTGCGCGCGCTGCACCTGTACGCACTGAAGGGCATCTGCGCGTACGCGCACCACGCGCACGTCCTCGGCAAGGAGAGCGCCGAGGTGTTCGGCGGCGTGGAGAGCGCCCTCTCCTACCTCGCGGGCGAACCCACCGACGCCGCCGACCTGGTGGAACGCGCGGTCGGCCTCGGCCGGCTCAACCTCGCCACCATCGAACTGCTGGACGCCGCCAACACCGGCGCGTACGGCGCCCAGCAGCCCACCGCGGTGCGCACCACGCCCGTCGCCGGGAAGGCGATCCTGGTCAGCGGCCACGACCTGCACGACCTGGAGCAACTGCTGGAGCAGACCGCCGGCCAGGGCATCAACGTGTACACCCACGGCGAGATGCTGCCCGCGCACGCCTACCCGACGCTGAAGGCCTACCCGCACCTGGTCGGCAACTACGGCGGCGCCTGGCAGGACCAGCAGCGCGAGTTCGCCGCGTTCCCCGGCCCGATCCTGATGACCTCCAACTGCATCATCGAACCCCACGCCAGCTACCGGCGGCGGATCTTCACCACCGGCCCGGTCGGCTGGCCCGGCGTGCGCCACCTCGCCCAGGGCGACTTCGGCCCCGTCCTGCAGGCCGCCCGCGCGCTGCCCGGCTTCCCCGCCGAACCGGAGGGCGAGCCCGAGCGGATGCTCACCGTCGGCTTCGGCGCCGACGCCGTACTCGCCGTCGCCGACCGGGTCACCGCCGCCGTCCGCAGCGGTGCGATCCGCCACTTCTTCGTGGTCGGCGGATGCGACGGGCCCACCCCCGGACGCGACTACTACACCGACTTCGCGGTCGGCGCGCCCGCCGACAGCGTGGTCCTCACCCTCGGCTGCGCCAAGTACCGTTTCAACGGGCACGACTTCGGCGACATCGACGGCATCCCGCGGCTGCTCGACCTCGGCCAGTGCAACGACACCCACTCGGCGATCCGGATCGCCGCCGCCCTCGCCGAGGCGTTCGACTGCGAGCTGAACGACCTGCCGCTGACCCTGGTGCTGTCCTGGACCGAGCAGAAGGCCGTCGCCGTGCTGCTCGCCCTGCTCGCCCTCGGCATCCGCAACATCAACCTCGGCCCGACGCTGCCGGGCTTCCTCACCCCGAACCTGATCGACGCCCTCGTGCAGCGCTTCGACCTGCGGCTGATCGGCGACCCGACCGCCGACCTCGCCGCCGCGCTGGAAACGGCCGCGAAATGACGGAGCAGCAAGTAGCGGGCCACCAAGTGGTGCTGACCACCACCGACGGCGCCCGGCTGGAGCTGTGCTGCCCGCCCGGCGGCACCGTACTGGAGGCGGCCGCCGAGGCCGGGGCCGCGCTGCCCGCCTCCTGCAAGCAGGGCACCTGCGGCTCCTGCCACGCCACCGTCACCTCCGGCGAGTACCACCTCGGCCCGCACAGCGAACAGGCCCTGTCGCCCGAACAACTCTCCTGCGGCGGCGTCCTGTTGTGCCGCACCGTGCCGTGCGGGCCGCTCACCGCCGAACTGCCCTACCCGCAGTCGCGGATCCTGTACGGCGGGGTGCCGCAGCGGGCCGCCGAGGTGGCGTCGGTCACCGCCGTCGCCCGGGACACCGTCCGGCTGGAGGTCACCCTCACCGACAGCCCCGACTGCCAGTTCGACGCCGGGCAGTTCGTCGAACTCGAACTGCCCGGCACCGGCGTCAAACGCGCCTACTCGCTCGCCAACACCGGCAACTGGGAAGGCCGGATGGAGTTCTTCATCCGGCTCCGCCCCGGCGGCGCCTTCTCCGGGGCGCTCGCCGAACGGCTCCGCCCAGGCGACCCGTTGACGGTGCACGGCCCGCAAGGCGCCTTCGGCCTGCACGAGACCGGGCTGCGCCCGCGCTGGCTGCTGGCCGGCGGCACCGGCCTGGCCCCGCTGCTCGCGATGGCCCGGCAGATGGCCGAGTGGCAGGACCCGCAGCCGGCCCGGCTGTTCCTCGGCGTCAACACGCCCGAGGAACTGTTCGGCGACGCCGAGCTCAAGGCGGTCGCCGCCGAACTGCCCGGCTTCCGCCACGAGTTCTGCGTCCGTGAGCCCGACCCGACCTGGACCGGCCCGATCGGCACCCCCGCCGACCTGCTCGCCCGGGCCCTCGCCGAACACACCGGCCCCGCCCCCGACCTCTACGTCTGCGGGCCCCCGCCGATGATCGACGCGGTCCGCCGGGCCGCCCCCGACTGCCAGGTCTTCCACGAACGCTTCCTGGCCACCTGAAAGCCCGCGGCCACCTGGCGCACCCGGCACCCACACCCGGGCCGCCAGGTGGCCGCCGGCACATTCGAAGGCACTCCCCGGCACGGCACCATGGGCGCAAGGCGTGACGGAAGCCGGGGGAGAGCATCGTCGGAAGCCTGCGGGCGGGCAAGCCGGTCGCCGTCATCACCGCCTCCCCCGCCACCACCGGCGGCGAACGCGCCCGCGCCTGGACCGCCGGCACGTTCCGCACTCCCGTACTTCGAGCACGACCTGGAGGTGGCCGCCCCGCCCGCCGACGTGCTGCACCAATCCGTCGATCCCGGCCGCCGAAGGCCGAGTGGGCAGCCGCCGTACCGTCAGGTTCCATGTGTGGCCCGCCAGTTGGTACCGTGGCACTCCTCGCGTGCGCGAGTGTCGGGGCCGGGCTGGTGGGTGGGAGCGGGCAGTGGCAGTCGATCGGGTCAAGCCGCAGCTGGTGTTCGTGCACGGGATCGGCCGGCCGCGCGACCCCGAGGCGGAACTCACCGAGTGGAAGCGGGCGCTGGCGGACGGGGCCCGTGCGGCGGGCTACGCCGAGGAGATCTCCGCGCTGACCATGGACTGGTCCGCCGACGCCTCGTTCGCCCACTACGGAGACCTGTTCTACGCCGGTGACGCCCAGGGCGCGGGCGGGCCGGGGGAGGGGGACGAGGAGCAGGATGCGATCATGCTCGGCCTGCTGGCCGAGTTCGTCGAGGAACTCCTCGAACTGCCCGAGCACAGCGGCAACCGCGACCTGCGGCGGATCCGGGCCCAACTCGGCCCGGACGAGCAGGCGCAGGGCCTCGGGAACGTCGCCAGGACGCTGGCCACCGGCGTCGCCGCACTCGCCGCCGTCCCCGGACTGAACGTGGGCCTGCGGGCACTCAGCCGGCAGAAGCTGCTCAGCATCGTCTCCCAGCCGGGCCGCTACCTGCGCAGGCACCAACCCGACGCCGCCGGAAGGACCCTGGACCAGCGCGTCCGCGAGCGGGTACTGGCCTGCCTGGACCCGGCCCGGCCCGCGATCGTGGTGGCACACTCGCTCGGCACGGTCGTCGCCCTCGAGGCGCTGGCCGAATACCCGGGCGCCGTACCGCTGTTCGTCACGCTCGGATCCCCGATCACCACCCACGCCGTGGTGTGGCCGCTGCTGCGTCCCCGGCCGCCGGCCACCCCGGAGACGGTGGAGGCCTGGGCGGACTTCCGCGACAGCGACGACCTGGTGGTCCCGAAGCGACGCCTCGCCAAGGCGATGGCCCCGAACAGCCGCGGCGTGCAGCCGCTCTCCGACCGGATGGAGTCGGCCACCCTGTGGCCGCACGACGCCACCACCTACCTGCGCCGCGCCGAGGTGGCCGAACCGGTGATGCGCACCCTGGCGGCCCTGGCCGCCCGGCAGTGAGCGTTCGTCAGCCGCCGCCCAGGCACCTGCTGCTGATCGCCACCCAGTCGGACGGCGCGGAGAACAAGCTGGACGGCCTGGAGACCGCGGCGGGCGAGCTGCACACCGTGCTGACCGACCCGGCGATCGGCGGCTGCACCGACAGCCCCGGCCTGGACGCCGCCCACCTGCGCTCCGGCCGGGTGCTGCGCGCGGAGATCGACAGCGCCGTGCGGTCCGCCGTCGCGGCCGCCGGAGAAGCCCGGGCCACCCTTGTGCTGGCCTTCCTCGGCCACGGCCAGGTCGCCGGCCGGCTCCGGTACATGGCGGCCGACAGCAAGGACGGCCAGAGCCTGGACTGCGTGGATGTCGCCCACCTGGTCGAGCTGGCCGCCGACCACCCGGGCGTCGCCGGGCTGGTCGTGCTGATCGACACCTGCCACGCCGCGGCCGGGCTCCCCGACACCGGCAGCCTGATCGGCGGCTTCGGGGTCGGCGCGAAGAAGGTCGCCGTCCTGGCCGCCTGCGCCGCCCACGAACGGGCCTTCGGCCTGGCGCTGAGCCGACGCCTCGCCGCGCTGCTGGCCGAAGGGCTCCCGGGCGAAGGGGAGTTGCTGCGGGTCGGGGCGCTCGCCCCGCACATCCGCGACGCCCTGGACCGCCAACTGGCCACCGACTTCGCCTACAACGGGACCGACGGCGGACTCTGGCTGGCCCGCAACCGCCACTCGGCCCGGCCACCGGGCGGCAGGGCGGGCACCCTGGGCGCCGAGATCCTCGCCGCAGCCCTGCGCACGTGGCCGCAGGCGCCGCCCGGCCCGCTGCCGCACACCCGCGACGGCCTCGCCGCGCTCGCCGACCAGGCCGCGGCGGCCGGGATCTGGCCGGTGCACGACGCGGCCGACGACATCCTCGCCGCCATGGACACCGCCGACGTGCTGGTCGAACTCGCCGGAGCCTCCCTGACCACCGACCAACTGCGGCTGCTCGCCGCCGAGTTCAACCGCCAATGGATCGGGGACCGGCCCGGCCCGGTCGAGCCGCCCGAAGGGCTCGGCGACCGTACGCTGCTCCAGTACCTGCTGGAGGACGCCGTGGTGCTGGCACCCGCCACGGCCTCCCGGCACGGCGCGCTCGCCTGGTACCTGGTCGCCGCCGCCCACGCCTGCGGCCGCGACCCCCGGGACGCGCTGATCGGCGACTGGGCGCGCGACAACGAAGCCGAGATCGCCCTCAACGACGCCCTGGCCAGGTACACCGCGCACCGCGCGAAGGCGTCCGAACGCCGGCTGGTGGTCAGCCTGGACGCCGCCCAGATCGACTGGCCCGACTCGCTCTCGGTGTGCGTGCGCGACGGAGCGGCCTGCGTCGACCACCGGCACTTCGCCTGCCCGCCCGACCAGGCGGGCGTCGAAGCAACCCTGGCCGAGGTCATCGACTGGGCCGACGGCCTGCCGACCGCGACCGGCCCGATCAGCACCATCGACCTGGTGGTGAACGCCCCCGTCCTGCTCGACTGGCACCCCGAGGAGGCCCTCACCGGCCTCCACCACCTCGGCGTCGACCACACCGTGGCACTGCGCTGGGCCGGCCGGCTGGTCGAACCCGGCCACCTGCGCGGCATGAACCGCAGAGCCCGAACCCAACTCGAAGAGCTGCGGCGCGCCCCGGGCGGCCAAGGCCCGCCCCTCTCCCGGATCGACCCCGCCACGACCCCCCTCGACACCCTGCGCTCCGACCTGCGCCGGGGCCGCTACCGGCCCGCCGTCCTGCTCACCGACCGGGCCACCGCCCCGAGCGCCGTCCGCGACCTGGTCGAGGCCTTCCTCCCGTATGCCCCGATCGTCCTGTGGCCGCGCGCCGACAAGTCGCCCTCGGCCGCCGACTGGGAATGCCTGAGGCACTTCTGGGACGGCCTGCCCGCCCGCTTCGGCACCGCCTACCGCCGGATGCTCACCGGCCCCGACGACCTCGCGCCGGCCGACCCCGTCACCGACGCCCACCTGGTCCGCCTCGCCCAGCTGCGCACCGCCTGGCACGACGTCGAGTGGCTCGACTTCTGCGCCCGCTACGACCGGCACCAGCCCGGCTCCGCACCCGCCGCCGCACCTGCCGCCGTGCTCAACGCCGCACCTGCCGCCGTACCCGCCGCCGTACCCGCCCCGAGGAGCACCTGATGTCCTGGAACAGCTACTACCGCGGCGACGGCGAACCCCGCGAGGTGACACTCGCACCCCCGCCGCCCTGGCGCCGCCTCGGCACCCACCAGCCGCACCGCGCCTTTCTGCCGCCCGAGGGCCTCACCGACGCCGTCAACGCCGCCCTCTACCTGCACCGCCCGCTGCTCATCACCGGCAGCGCCGGCACCGGCAAGTCGACCGTCATCGAACAGGTCGCCGCCGAACTACGGCTGGGCCCCGTCCTGAAATGGCACATCACCTCCCGCAGCACCCTCCCGGACGCGCTGTGCCGCTACGACGCACTCGGCCACATCCACGCCCTGCGCATCGGCGAAGCCACCGAACGCGACGCCGCCCCGATCGAGTCCTTCCTCAAACTCGGCCCACTGGGAACGGCGTTGCTGCCTAGCGAGCGCCCCCGGGCGCTGCTGATCGACGAGATCGACAAGAGCGACATCGACCTGCCCGCCGACCTGCTCGACGTCCTGGAGACCGGCACCTTCGAGATCCCCGAACTCGTTCGGCAGCCCGCCGGCCGGCTGACCGTCAGCACCTGGGTGTCCACCGACACCGCCGAGATCGAGGACGGCCGGGTGCAGTGCACCACCTTCCCGTTCATCGTCATGACCAGCAACGGCGAACGAGACTTCCCCGCACCGTTCCTGCGCCGCTGCATCCGCTACGACATGCCCAGGCCCACCGCCGACACCCTGCACCGCGCCGTCCAGGCCCACCTCGGACTGGACGGGACGCCGCTGCCGCCCGATGCCACCGCGCTGATCGCGCTGTTCGCCGAGCGAGTCGCCCGCGGCGACCAGCTGGCGATCGACCAACTCCTGAACGCCGTACGCCTGGTGACCGACGCCGGCGCCCCGACCGGTGAGCGCCGCAGCAGGCTGCTCGACCTGATGCTCCGGGACCTGTCCGGTGCGTGACCACACCGCCGAGCTGGTCGCGAAGCTGACCGCGCTGCTGCCGCCCGACACCGACGGCGCGGCGGTGGCGGACGCGCTCTGGCTCGCAGCCGGTTTGGCGCCTGATGGCCCGCCAGTCCATTTGTCCGACCCGTCTGTTCCGCGTTCGTTCTCGGTCTCCCATCCCGCCGCCCCCGCAGCTTCCGCTGCTGTCGAGGCACCGCCCGAGGAACCCGAGCACCGGCCCGCCACCCCGCTGTACGAACCGCCGACCGGCGACCCCGCCGCGCCCCGCGTCGAGGTCGCCGCCGCCCGCGCCCTCCCGCACGCCCTGGACGCCGGCCGTGCTTTGCGCCCGTTCAAACGCCGCTACCCGCACGGCCCCCGGCGCACCGTGGACCTCGACGCGACCGTCAGCGCGTACACCCGCACGGGTGAACTCCTGCCCGTGCTCAGCCCCACGCCCGAACGCTGGTTCGAGGTCGTGGTGCTCGTCGAACGCAGCCCCACCATGGAGATCTGGCAGGACACCCTCGACGAGTTCACCACCCTGCTCACCGGACTCGGCGCATTCCGCCGGGTCCGCCGACTCCACCTCGACCTCGACCCCCACCCCACCGTCACCGACACCCACGGCCGCCCCGTCCCCCCGGCCCGACTGCCGCAGCAACGCCGGCTCCTCCTCGTCCTGACCGACTGCGCCGGACCCCACTGGCGCACCCCCGCCATCTGGCAACTCCTGCACACCTGGGGCGCCCACGGCCCCGTCGCCCTGCTCAACCCGCTGCCCGGACGCCTGCGCCACCGCACCGCCCTCGACCTCCCCGCCGTCCGGGTCCGCCACCGCCGACCCGACGCCCGCAACACCGAACTCGCCCACGCCGTACCACTGATGCTCACCGCCGCCTTCGGCCCCGAGGCCGGCTGGGTGCCGCTGCCCACCCCGTCCCTCACCCCGCACTCGCTGCGCCGCTGGGCCGACGCCATGATGCGCGGCACCCCCGCCGGCCACGACGCCGTCCTCGTCCCCGCCGCCGGCATCCTCACCTCGCCGTTCGCCGACGACGACCCCACCGATGCCGACGACCCCGCCCGCCGGGCCGCCGCGTTCCTGCACACCGCCACCCCCGCCGCCCGCCGACTCGCCGCCCTGTGCAGCCCGTTCAGCCGCCTCAGCCTCCCGCTGCTGCGCCTGGTCCGGCAGGAAGCCGTCCCCGAGGCCGACACCGACGACCTCGCCGAAGTCCTCACCGCCGGCCTGCTCGACACCCGCACCCCCGCCGCCCTCACCTTCCACCCCGAAGCCCGCGCCGCCCTCACCCCCCACCTCACCCGCCACGACGCCTGGACCGTCCACGCCGCCCTCACCCACCACCTCGCCACCCACCACCCCCGCCCCGGCCACGCCTTCTCGGCCATCGCCCCCGAACACCTCGACGAGCTCCCCGCCGACCTCCAGCCCTTCGCCACCGCCACCGCCGACCTGCTCACCCTCCTCGCCCCCGCCCGCCGGAGAGCGCCACGCGGGCGACCGGCCACACCGGCGCCGCCCCGATTCCCCGATCCGGCGCGGAGCGCGGCGGTACTGATCGGGATCCCGGGGCCGGCGGAGCGCGACTCGCCCGAGAACCTGCGGACGTCCCTCGACGAGCTCAAGTCCGTTCTGACCTCGCCGATGAGCTGGAACCTTCCGCCGGAGCGGTGCCACGTCCTGCTCGGGGCGAGCACCCCGGAGCAGGTGCAAGTCCTGCTGGCGGCCGCGGACTTGGGAGCGGAGGACGCGCTGCTGGTGTACGTGCAGGGAGACTTCCCCGAGGCCGTTTCCGACGATGGGCCGCCCGGTGGGGTGCTGCAAGCGATCAGCGACCTGCTGGACAACCGCCCGGCGGCCACCACCGTGCTGATGATGGACGGCAACGACGCGACCCAGCTGGCGAGGCCGATCGAGCGGCGGCTCCCCCGGCTGGCCGGCGCCGTCGCGATTCTTTCCGCCGAGCGCCAGGGTGCGGACGACGACTTCAGCCTGGCCCGGAGCCTGGCGAAGGATGCCGAGGAAGGCATCCCCGGCGGACCGGACGTCATCGGGCTGGACACCCTCCTGCGGCTGCCGCGCCGCCGCCCGTCCGGGTCGAGCGCAAGCTTTCGCCTGTCGGCCCACGGGCCGGTGGAGGTGCCCGCGATCCTGCGCAACCGGCAGGCCCTGCAGTACAGCCGAGCCGAGGTGCGGATGGACTTCCTCGGACTCCGGGCGGAACTCGAAGCCCGAGGCATCCAGGTCTCGGACGAGATCGCCCCGATTCTCCTGGCGCTGGTCTCGTTCTCGCACAGCTACGCACAGCAGGTGGCGAGCGGAGAGGTAGGGGAACCCGACGTCCGGGACGCCCTCGCCGACTTCCTGGGGCCGGCCCTGGTCCTGGCATCCGACCCGGACAGCGGGCATCACCTGTCCTGCCGGCGGCGGGAGGGCGGACCGGGGCTGCCGTTCGAGCTGCTGGTGGCTTCTCAGGCCGACCCGACGCTGCCGGCCTCGGTCGGCCCACTGGTGAACCACCCGCTCCGGATCCAGATGCTCGTCGGCCGCTTCGAGAACCCGATGGGACCTCTGGTCTTCCGGCACAAGGAGCAGAACGTCCACGTCGTCGCTCTCTTCGTTCCGGCTCCGGGCTCGGACAACAACCGGGCAGCCGGGCGGGTGACCGCGACGGCCGACGTCCTGGTGCTTCCCGACCATGAAGGGCAGGGTCCGCTCTCGGATGCCGGGCTGCGTCAACTCGCGGAAATCCGTGCCCAGGTGCGGGCGGCAACCGACCCCGAACACCCCGCTGCCTTCCGGGTCGAGGAGCTGGCGACCCTGGTCGACAACCTTCGTCGGCGCAGAGCAGAACTCGCGGGGCGGCAACTCTGCCTGGCTGTCGGCCACGCGCCCTTCGACAGCGCCGTGGTGGGCAAGGGCACCGCCGCCATGTCGCGGCTGTGGAACGGTCTCGACGCCCTCCCTTGGGCACTCGGTGCTCCGGGCCAGGCGCTGGCTGTCCTCCTCACGGACGAGGTTCATCAGGAGATGCGGCCCGGCAGTCAGGGCACCACGGTGCTGGAGTACGTACCGTTCCGGCCGACCGGAGAATCCGGCGATGCTCAGGCCTGGTTCGGCATGCTCGGGTCCACCGGAGCAGCGCTGATCACGAGGCTGCGCCCCACGGCGGACCCAAGCTCCCCGCAGAGTGTCGGCTACTCCCACACCCGGCTCTGCCGCCAGCTGCGCGACCTGGGCGTCAGGCCCGGCGGAGTGCTGTTCGTCCAGGTGTCGGAGCGGGCCGTCAGGGCAGTGCTCCCCGAGCAGTTGATGGCAGCACTCCATGAGGTGCTGGGGCCGGACGGCACGGTGGTGATGTCGGCCGCCACTCCCGAGAACTCCCTCAACTCCGCGTACACCAAGGGCGCCCTTGCCGGTCTGACACCCGACGCGCAGGAGGTTTACCGGTCCTACATGCCGCCCTTCGACCCCCTGGTGACCCCGGTCTCGGCCTCGGCGGGGTCACTCGCAGAGTGTCTTCGGCGCTCCCAGGACAGCAACAGCGTCCGCAGTGCTCACCCCCAGCACTCGTTTGTCGCGTCGGGCCGTTGGGCCCAGTACCTGATGGAGGATCACCGGCTGGACTCACCCCACGGTGAGCACTCTCCACTCCTGAAGCTACATCAGAGTCGCGCACAGGCCCTGCTGTTGGGCGTGCCGGTGAACGAATGCCTGGCGTGGAACCTGGCAGCCTCGCGGATCCCGAACCCGCCGATGGTGACGGAGTCCTGCGTCGTGAAGTCCAGCGCGGGCACCGGCCGGGAATGGGTCACGTTCACGACCGTCGCCGCTCCCGAGCTGGACGCGCCGGAGCTGAGGGAGCGATTGGAGGCACAACTCCCGTTCCGCCGGGGCGTCCTGGCGGACGAGGTGGCCGTCCTGGCCCCGGTGGAGGAAGGCGTCGAGCTGGTCGCCGCGTGGCTGGCGGACACGCGCCATTGAATATCCGGCGGATGACGGTACTTTGAGACAGCTCGGGCTGGTGGGTCGTCGGAGGCAGGGGGGACGTATGCGGGGTCTGTTGGCGCTGTCGCACCTGGACGCGCTGGAGGCGGAGTCGGTGCACATCTTCCGTGAGGTGGCGGGTGAGTTCGAGCGGCCGGTGATCCTGTTCTCCGGCGGCAAGGACTCCATCGTCATGCTGCACCTGGCGCTGAAGGCGTTCGCGCCCGCCCCGGTGCCGTTCGCGCTGCTGCACGTGGACACCGGCCACAACTTCCCCGAGGTCATCGAGTACCGCGACCGCACCGTGGCGCGGCACGACTTGCGCCTGCACGTCGCCTCCGTCCAGGAGTTCATCGACCGCGGCGTGCTGCGCGAACGCCCCGACGGCACCCGCAACCCGCTGCAGACCGTGCCACTGCT
>NZ_JBVJHA010000023.1:0-36807 GCF_055587065.1 Kitasatospora sp. NPDC048662
TACGGGTACACGCGGGACTACCCGGTGGAGCGGATGATGCGCGACGCGAAGATCACCCAGATCTACGAGGGCACCAACCAGGTCCAGCGCATCGTGATGGCCCGCAACCTGCCGTAGGCAGTACGGGTTTTCTCACGCGCCCGTCTGCTGGGTCGCTTCCACGCGCAGGTCACTGTCCGTGGCGCGATCCTGCCGACGGGCGCCTTCCGCTTCGCGCAGTTCCCCGCGCCCCTGGTTGTGCTCCCCCTGGCTCCGCTCTCCCTGGGTTGGCGCCCTCACACCCACCTTCCGGGCCGGGGCGCCGGCCCAGATTTCGTTCGGGCCCGTGGACCGGGTGAGCACCGCGTTCGCGCCGATGATGGTCCCGGCGCCGACCGTCAGAATGCCGGACTTGCAGACGATCTTCGCGCCGGCGCAGACCACCACCCCGTCCTCCAGCACCACCCGTCGCATCGCGGATTCCTCCTGCGGTACCCACGGGTCGGCGCGCCCGATGGTGACGCCGTTGTAGAGGGTGACGTTCGCGCCGAGGGTGGTGAAGGGGTGCAGGACGGTGCCGAAGCCCCGGTGGTAGACGAGCAGGCCGGGGCCGATCTCGGCGGCGGCGGGGACCTCCACCCCGTAGAGGGCCAGGGCTTCCTGGACCAGGCGGCCGAACAGCCGGCTTCGGCGGCGGTAGATGAGGGAGGTCACCAGCGACATGCCGGACATTGTCGCGGCGATCGCCCTGGCGCACGTCAACGACGCGCTGGAGGACGGGAGTTCGAAACTCCCGCCGTCCTGCGCCAGGCGCTCACTTGGTGTCGGGCACCGCAGTGTCGTTCTTCATCGCGTCGAAGACGGCCTTGGACTTGGCCGGGTCCCACTTGACGGCGGATTCGCCGGTGGGGGTGCGGTAGTCGGGGTTGCCGATCGGGACGGTGATGGTCTGGCCGTCGCCGCCGGTGACGCCCTTCATGGCGAGGAACATCGAGCCGAGGTCGGTGAGGCCGGCGTCCTTGTCGACGATCAGGGTGTCCAGACCGGCGGAGGCCAGCGGGTAGAAAGTGAAGGGGTTGAGCAGGGTGCCGGGGGAGGCGGCCTGCTTGGCGAGGGCGCTGAGGAACTTCTGCTGGTTGCGCATCCGGCCGAGGTCCTGGTCGGCCATCTGGTGCCGCTGGCGGACGAAGGCGAGGGCCTGCTTGCCGCTCAGGGTCTGGGTGCCGGCCTTGAGGTCGAGGCCGGAGTCCTTGTCCTTGATCGGCTGGTCGATGGTCATTTCGACGCCGCCGACGGCGTCGACCAGGCCGACGAACCCGGCGAAGCCGATCTCCGCGTAGTGGTCGATCCGCAGGCCGGTGTTGGTCTCGACGGTCTGCACCAGGAGCCGGCCGCCGCCGCTCGCGAAGGAGGCGTTGATCTTCCGGGTGGCGGCGGCTATGGACTTTCCGTTGCCGGAGGTGTCCTGGTGCGCGGGTATCTGCACCCAGGAGTCGCGCGGGATCGACATCAGGGTGTTTCCGTGGTCGCCGATGTGCAGGATCATCATCGAGTCGCTGCGCTTGCCCTCGGCGGAGCCGGTGTGGAGGGAGTCCTCCTGGGCGTCGGTCAGGCCCTCGCGGCTGTCCGAGCCGACGATCAGCCAGTTGGTTCCCTTGCCGGCCGGCGGGCGGCCCGGATAGTCGGCGAGCACGTTCTCGTGCCGGAGCTTGCCGTCCGCCCAGAAGTAGGTGCCGGTGAGGGTCGTGAGCAGCACCAGGACCAGGCCGAGCGCCGAGTATCCGATGATCTTCTTGCGCGAGCGGCGCGGCCGGGCCGGCTGCTGGGCGGCATCGCCCGACGGGTTCGGCCCGGGCTCGTACGGCGGCCGGCCACCGTACGGAGGCCGGTCACCGGGGCCGCTGGGCGTGCCGGGGCCGCCGGGCGTGCCGCCGCCCTGGTACGGGGGCTGGTCGGGGCGGGAGAGCGGGACGCCCGTACCGCGCGGATTCAACGACGGCGGCAGCGGCGGCTCCGAGGCCGCCCCGCCCCGGCCGCGTGCCGCGTCGCCCTGCCCGTATGCGCCGCCCCCCGGGCGCTCCTGCCACGTGTTCATGAGGGGAAGGATGCCCGAACCGCGGGCCGCGTAGTGATCGTCCGGGTCGGCCGGGGCTCCTTGTGGCCGATTTGATGCAGGGCCCGGACCGTTCGGTGCGGTGTTCATCGGCCGGACACGTTCTTGACCCGGTAAAACCGTGCGTGTTTGCATGGCCGTATGGAGCAGCGGAAGGTCCTCACCCGTCGGCGGCACGTCGACCACGGTCGGGTGTCCTGCTCGCTGTGTCGCGGCTGAGTCCTCGCCGCACCTTCACCCTCATCGCGAGCCCCGCGTACCCGCACCCGCACCCCCGTGCCTGCGGCTGCGTCCGCGCCCTCGCGTTCCCGTTCTCCCCGTTTCCGGCCGCCGTGCGCGCGGCCGTACGCACCGAGGTGACTCCATGGCCGTGATCCTGTCCGTCTCCGGTTCCCCGTCCCTGACCTCCCGCACCACCCGGCTGCTGCGGCACGTCGACCGCCGGCTCGTCTCGCACGGCCACCGGGTGGACGCGCTGGACGTCCGTACGCTGCCTGCCGAGGCGCTGCTGTCCGCCGACACCACCGACCCGGCGATAGCCCGCGCCGTCGAGCTGTTCGAGCGGGCCGACGCAGTGGTGATCGGCACGCCGGTGTACAAGGCCGCCTATTCGGGCCTGCTGAAGGCGCTGCTCGACCTGCTGCCGCAGTACGCGCTGCGCGGCAAGACCGTTCTGCCGCTGGCCACCGGCGGCTCCACCGCGCACGTGCTGGCGGTGGACTACGCGCTGCGCCCGGTGCTGACCTCGATGGGCGCCGCGCATGTCACCCAGGGCTGGTTCGTGCTGGACCGGCACATCGGGGTGCGCGAGGACGGCGGCACCGAGCTGGAACGGGAGACCGAGGTGCTGCTGACCCCGGTGGTGGACGCGTTCTCCGCCGCGCTCCGGCCGCGGGCCGAACTGGCCACCGCCGGCTGACAGTTCGTCAACCGCCGGGATCCGGACCCCTACCCCGCGGGGCGCGAACCCCTAAGGGAGAGGGCCCGGGTCCCGGAGCGTTCCCCGGTGGTGGCGTTCGTCCCGGTGGAGGACGCCCGGGCGCGGCGCGGCCGGGAGGCTTGAGGCATCGGGCGGACCCCACCCCACCTCAAGGAGCACGCAGTGACCACGGCACCGAGCGCCGCGCACCTCACACCCGTAGTCGATCAGAACGATGTCGCCGCCCGGGCCCGGCAGGTGACCAAGGCCTACGGTTCGGGCGAGACCCGGGTGGCGGCGCTGAACGCGGTCGATGTGGACATCCAGCGCGGCCGGTTCACCGCGATCATGGGCCCGTCGGGCTCCGGCAAGTCGACCCTGATGCACTGCCTGGCCGGCCTGGACAGCGTCTCCGAGGGGCGGATCTGGATCGGTGACACCGAGGTCACCGGCCTGAAGGACAAGCAGCTGACCCGGCTGCGCCGCGACAAGATCGGCTTCATCTTCCAGGCGTTCAACCTGCTGCCGACGCTGAACGCGCTGGAGAACATCACGCTGCCGATGGACATCGCCGGCCGCAAGGCCGACCGGGCGTGGCTGGAGCAGGTGATCGAGACCGTCGGCCTGTCCGGCCGGCTGAAGCACCGGCCCGGGCAGCTCTCCGGCGGCCAGCAGCAGCGCGTCGCGGTGGCCCGGGCGCTGGCCGCCCGGCCCGAGATCATCTTCGGCGACGAGCCCACCGGCAACCTGGACTCCCGTTCCGGCGCGGAGGTGCTCGGCTTCCTGCGCCGCTCGGTGGACGAACTCGGCCAGACCATCGTGATGGTGACGCACGACCCGGTGGCCGCCGGCCACGCGGACCGGGTGCTGTTCCTCGCCGACGGCGTGATCGTCGACGAGATGCACAACCCCACCGCCGACTCCGTCCTGACCCGCATGCGCCGTTTCGACGGCAAGCGCACCAGCTGAGACGGGACCGGGAACGATGCTGCTCAAGACTTCGCTGCGGAGCTTCCTCGCGCACAAGTGGCGCCTGGTGCTCTCCCTGCTGGCCGTGGTGCTCTCGGTCGCCTTCGTGGCCGGCACCCTGGTCTTCTACAACACCGCCACCACCACCTTCGACCGGCTGTTCGCCGCCACCGCCTCCGACCTGTCGGTGCGCAAGGCGCAGGACGAGCTGACCGCCGGCGGCCCCGGCCGGGCCCCGACCGTCCCGGTCGCCACCCAGCAGAGGCTCGCCGCCGAACCGGGCGTCAAGGCCGCCCTCGGCGAGGTCATGGTCTCCTCCGCCACCCTGGTCGACCCGGCCACCAACAAGCTGGTCGGCCCGACCAGCGGCGCCCCCACCCTGACCGGCAACTGGACGGACTCCCCGCGCAAGTCACTGGACATCACCTCCGGCCACCAGCCGCAGGGCTCCGACCAGTTGATGCTGGACGCCGACACCGCCAAGAAGTCCGGCCTCGGCCTGGGCGGCAAGGTCCGGGTGATCACCGAGACCGGCAGCCACGACTTCACCGTCTCCGGCATCGCCACCTTCCGGACCACCAACCCCGGTGCGGCGCTGGCCTTCCTGGACACCCCGACCGCGCAGCGGGTGCTGCTCGGCACCGAGGCGTACACCTCCGTCGAGGTGTTCGGCGACGGCAGCCGCAGCAACGACGAGCTGAAGACCGCCGCGCTGGCCGACCTCGGCAACGGCTACCAGGCGAAGACCGCCGCCGAGCAGCAGAAGGAGAACTCCGAGGGCGTCGGCTCGTTCCTGAAGTTCATGAAGTGGGCGATGCTCGGCTTCGCCTTCCTGTCCGCCGCCGTCGGCATCTTCCTGATCGTCAACACCTTCTCCATGCTGGTCACCCAGCGCACCCGGGAGATCGGCCTGCTGCGCGCCATCGGCGGCAGCCGGTCGCAGGTCAACCGTTCGGTGCTGGTCGAGGGCCTGATCCTCGGCCTGATCGGCTCCACCATCGGTATCGGCGCCGGCCTCGGCCTGGCCGCCGGCATGATCCAGCTGATGCAGGCGACCGGGATGAACCTGGACGCCTCCTCGCTCCAGGTCACCTGGGCCGTCCCCGTGGTCGGCTACGCCGTCGGCCTGCCGGTCACCCTGCTCGCCGCGTTCTTCCCGGCCCGCCGCGCCGCCCGGATCACCCCGATGGCCGCGCTGCTCGACCACTCGGCCCCCGCCGAACCCCGCGCCAACCGGATCCGGGCCGCGGTCGGCCTGCTGATCACCGGCGCCGGCGCCGCCGCGCTGGTGCTCGCCGCAGGCTCGCCCGGCTCCACCGGCGGCCTGCTGCTGGGCCTCGGCCTGCTGGCCACCCTGGCCGGCTCGGTGGTGCTCGGCCCGCTGCTGGTCTCCGTCCTGGTCCGGCTGCTCGGCGGCCTGCTGCCCGCGCTGTTCGGCCCCGCCGGGCGGCTCGCCCAGCGCAATGTGATCCGCAACCCGCGCCGCACCGGCTCCACCGCCGCCGCGCTGATGATCGGCCTGGCCGTGGTGATCGGCGCCTCGGTGGTCACCTCCTCGATGGTCGGCTCGATGACCGCCCAGATCGACAAGTCCGTCGGCGCCGACTATGTGGTGGAGGGCCGCACGAACGGCCTCACCCTCGCGATGACCGAGGCCGCCCGGCGCACCAAGGGCCTCGACCACCTCACCGAGCAGCGCAACGTCCCTGCCGAGGTCGCGCTGCCCGACGGCGGCACCCTGCGCACCCGGCTCGCCGTCTCGAACGCCGACTACCTGCGCGACTTCCGGCTCCCGGTGGCCGCCGGCAGTGCCGAGGCGGTGTTCGCCGGCGGCAGCCTCTCGGTCGGCCAGGACTTCGCCGACGAGCACCACGTCAAGGTCGGCGACCAGCTCACCGTCAACTACGGCGAGGGCCGCACCCAGACCCTCAAGGTCGCCGCCGTGATCAAGACCGGCAACCAGCTGTTCGACCACCGCTTCTTCACCGACACCGACACCGTCGCCAAGGCGATGAACGGCCAACTGCCGCCCGCCGGCGTGGCGTTCGGCACCGCGACGGCCGGCGCCGACAAGGCCGCGGTGCTCGCCGACCTGCAGAAGTCGCTGGCCGAGTACCCGCAGCTGATGGTCAAGGACCAGGCCGGCTACAAGGAGATGGTCAAGTCCCAGTTCGACCAGCTGCTCGCCATGGTCTACGGCCTGCTCGGCCTGACGATCGTGGTCGCCGTCCTCGGCGTGGTCAACACGCTGGCGCTGTCCGTGGTCGAGCGCACCCGGGAGATCGGCCTGCTGCGCGCCATCGGCCTGTCCCGCCGTCAGCTGCGCCGCACCGTCCGCCTGGAGTCCGTGGTGATCGCCCTGTTCGGCGCCGTCCTCGGCGCCGTGCTCGGCCTCAGCTGGGGTGTCACCGCCCGCGCCGTCCTCTCCGAGCAGGGCCTGACGGTGCTGACCATCCCGACCGGCACCGTCGTCACCGTCCTGATCGGCTCCGTGCTGGTCGGCCTGGTCGCCGCCCTCGTCCCGGCCTTCCGCGCCGCGAGGATGAACGTCCTGGCCGCCATCGCCACCGACTGACGGGCCGTCACATCACCTGGCCCGCCCGGAGCATCCGGGCGGGCCCGCGTCGTTCCGGGCCGCCGTGAAGTGCCGTCACCGGCACCCGGTTGACGCCCCGGCTCCCGTCGGCCGGTCCGAATCGCTCCTCTTCTCAACGTGGCCTCGTGGCTGATCGTCAACGGCGGTTCGAGCAACGGGAATTGAGATTCTCTTTACCTCCGGTGCGAGCGCCCCGGAAGACGCCTGTCACAATCGCGCGCATGTCGGAATACCCCGTGCCTCCGCTGCCCGCCGCGCCCGCGCTGACGCTGGCCGCCGCCGACCAGTGGCGGGCCGCCCGGGTGTGGCCGAGGCTGCACAGCCGCTGGCTGGTGCTGCTGCCGGTGGTGACGGTGGTGGTGGCGATGGTGATCGACCGGACGCCGGAGCGCTGCGATTCGTGGCGGTCCTGCACCGTGCCGTACGCCGAGAGCGCCGCGCCCGCCGTGCTGCTGGTGGAGTTCCTGGTGCTGCTGCTGCGCCGGAACACCGGTTTCGTGGTGCCCGCCGTGGCCGGCCTGCTGCTCTGGTTCCTGCCGAACGCGCTGCCCGGCCCCTGGCTGCCGGTTGCCGCCTGCGCCGCGCACCTCGCAGCCGCCGCCGCGCTGTACCGGGCGGAGGCCGGCCACCGCCGTGCCGAGGCCCAACTGGCCACGCTGATGGGCCCGTCGGTGCCCTACCCGTGGACGCTGCGGGGCGGCGACTCCCCGATCGACCCGCCGGCGGTGCCCCGGGTACGGCGGATCCTGGCCGCCCTGTTCGGGGCGGGCGCGGTGGCGCTGCTGGTGGCCGGTGTGTCGCAGACCGAGGACGGCATCGGCCGGGCCGCCCGCGCCGACCGGACGTGGGGCACCGTGCGCACCGTCCACGACGGCGGCGAGGGCGCCACCGTCGAGTACCGGCTGCCGCACGACTTCCGCACCCTCACCGCCGAGGTGGGCGGCGAACGCACGGTCGGCGAGCAGGTCCCGCTGCTGGTCGACGGCACCGGCTGGTACCGGGCCGCCGACGAGTGGCAGGACTCCACGGTGTGGTGGCTCGGCGTCGGCGCCTTCGGCACCTTCGCCGTCCTGCTGGTCCTCTCCGCACGCCGCACCACCCTGGCCCGCCGAACCATCGGGGACAGCGCGCCCGCCCTGCGGGTCCGGGTCCGGCGGACGGAGGCCGGCGCCCTGGAGGTGCTGCCGGTGGACGGCGGAGACCGCGAGGCGGCTCTGTGGCGGCTGCTGCGGTTCGGCGACGGGGCCGCCCAGTACGCGTCCGCCGACCCCGGCGGGCCGGCCGCCTGGATACCCGACCCCGGCGGCGAAGCGGACGACGAGCGAAGCTCGGACACCCCCGTCGAAGCGCTGCTCTACCGCTGGATCGGCCGCAACCGGCTCCTGGTGTTCCGCTCCCCGGAGGCGCCGCACCGGTGGACGGCCGCACACGCCGCCGTCCTGACCGCCCCGTCCGAGCGGCGCCGCGCCGTGCGCGACGAGGCGGCCCTGGTGAAGACCGAGGCCGCCCGCCACCTGGCGGCCGACCTCGCCGAACACCCCGACGGCAGCCCGGAACCGGCCCGGGTGTTCGGCCTGCCCACCGCGCTGCGCTGTGCGGCGGCCCCGGTCGCCGCCGTGCTGATCGGCGTGGTGATGGACTTCCTGGCCGATCAGGACAACGTGATGGACCGCCTGCTCCGCCCGCTGCTGATGGGTAGCGGACTCCTGCTCGCCGTCATGGGCGGGTTCGGCTGGCAGCTCGCGGTGGACCGCGACGGCGTCGCCTTCAGCGGCGTGCTGCGGGCGGGCCGGGCGGGCTGGCAGCAGGTGACGGCGGCGGCGGTGCACCGGGGCCGCTTCACGCTGCGCGGCGGGCTCCGGGAGTTCGGCTTCCCCGTGCTCCCGGCCCGCCTGCTGCACCGTCACTTCGGCGGCGAGTTCGACCCGCAGCAGGTCGCCCGCACCGTCACCGCGCTCGCCCGGCGCCCGGAGCGCCGCCCGCTGAGCGTGCTGCCCGCGAGTACGGTCGGTTCGATGCTGTGGCTGAACCGCCTGGTGCTCGCCGGCTACCTGGGATGGGTGGTGGCCCAGTACCTGCTGCGCTGACCGTCCGTCAGGCCGGGCAGCTGATCTCGTTGCCGCTCTCCGCCCCGGCCACCGGGCCCGCGGCGGCCGGTGCGGGCGCGGGCCCGGTGGCCGGGCTCTTGTAGTCGCTGCCCGCCACCACCTGGAAGGTCGCGCCGAGGTTCGGGACCTTGACCAGTTCGGCGTCCGGCAGCACGGCGGCCAGCGTCCTCACCGACTCGTCCCAGTGCGGGTCGTAGCGGATCACGGTGCGGGTGGCGGCCGGTCCGTTGCCGGGCGCGTTGGACGGGGTGCCGGTGGTGACGAACCCGGCCTTGCGCAGGTCCTCGTCCACCCGGATGCCCAGGCCCTGCACGCCCGCGCCGTTCAGCACCTGCACCCGCACCTGCTCGGGAGGAACCGTTCCGGCAGTCGGCGCCGTCGAGGGGGCCGCCGCCGGCGCCGGACCGGTCAGCGGCCGCCCGGCCCGGACCGCCTCGAACAGCGCCTTCGCGCCCTTCTCGTCCCACAGCACGGTCGAGCCCCAGCCCGGCACCGGATGGTCCACCGAGGACAGCGGCACCGTCGCGAAGTCCGCGTTCGACGCCGACACATCCTTCAACCGGGTGGCGAAATCCAGCAGTTCGGCGTTGCCCAGGCCCTTGTCCACCTTCACCGACCGCAGCACGGTGTCCATCACCCCGGTCAGCTTCGCCGGATTGAGCAGGGTGCCACCGGAGGACGCCTGGCGCAGCAGCTGCGCCAGGAACTTCTGCTGGCGGTGCATCCGCCCGAGGTCCGAGGAGCCGTCCACGTGCCGGGCCCGGACGTAGCGCAGCGCCCCCGCACCGTCCAGCCTGCTGGTGCCGGCCGGCAGGTCGAGGCCCGAGTAGTCGTCCTTCAGCGGCTTGGGCGAGCACACCTCGACGCCGCCGAGGGCGTCCACGGTGGAGACGAAACCGAGGAAGTTCACCTCGATGTAGTGGTCGATCCGCAGCCCGGTGTTCTGCTCCACGGTGCGCACCGCCAGTGGCGCCCCGCCCATCCCGTAGGCGGCGTTGATCTTGCCCTTGGAGGCGGGCACCTGCTTGCCGGAGACCAGGTCCTGGTGCGCGGGGATGTCCACGTACGAGTCGCGCGGCACGGACACCACGGTGGCCCGGCCGCGGTCCGCGGACAGCTGGACGATCATCATGGTGTCGGTGCAGTGGCAGGACTCGCCGCCCGCGTGCAGCACGTTCTTCAGGGTGGCTTCCGGGATGCCGTCCCGCTCGTCGGTGCCGACCACCAGGAAGGTCGAGGCCCCGTCGTCCGCGGGCCGGTCCGGGCCGCCGCCGATCGCGTCCACCCGCCCCAGCGAGGAGCCGACCCCGTTCAGCACCGCCCAGCCCGCGCAGGAGGCGGCCAGTACCGAGAAGGAGAGCGTGCCCGCCGCCCACATCCCCCAGCGCCGGCGGCGCCTCCGACTGGATCCGGTCAGGCGTACGAGCTGGCGCTGAGCAGGCATTCTCCGAATGCTAAGCGCTGCGGCGCGCCCGGCCCGGGCGACGCGCCGGACCGGGACCGACCCGGGCCGACACCCGGCGGTTCGCGCCGGTACGCTCGGGCACGATGAACACCAAGGCTGCTGAGGAGCTGCCGGCGGTCTCCGTGATCATGCCGGTGCTCAACGAGGAACGTCACCTGCGCACTGCCGTCCACCGGATCCTGGAACAGGAGTACGGCGGCGAACTGGAGGTGGTGATCGCACTCGGCCCGTCCACCGACCGGACCGACGAGATCGCCGCCACCCTGGTCGCCGAGGACCCGCGGGTGCGCACCGTCCCCAACCCGACCGGTCGCACCCCCGCCGGCCTGAACGCCGCGATCCGGGCCAGCCGGCACCCCGTGGTGGTCCGGGTGGACGGCCACGGGCTGCTGACGCCCGGTTACATCGCCACCGCCGTCCGGCTGCTGGACGAGATGGACGCCGCCAACGTCGGCGGCATCATGCACGCCGAGGGCGAGACCGAGTGGGAGCGCGCCGTCGCCACCGCGATGACCTCGAAGATAGGTGTCGGCAACGCGGCCTTCCACACCGGCGGCCTGGCCGGCCCCGCCGACACCGTCTACCTCGGGGTGTTCCGCCGCGAGGTGCTGGAGCAGCAGGGCGGCTACAACGAGGAGTTCATCCGCGCCCAGGACTGGGAGCTGAACTACCGGATCCGGCAGGCCGGCGGACTGGTCTGGTTCACCCCGCAGCTGAAGGTCACCTACCGGCCCCGGCCGACCCCCCGCGCGCTGTCCAAGCAGTACAAGGACTACGGCCGCTGGCGCCGGGTCGTCACCCGCTACCACCGCGGCTCGGTCAACCTGCGCTACCTGGCCCCGCCGGCCGCCCTGCTCGGCGTGGTCGGCGGAGCGGTGCTGGGCGCCGCGCTGCACCCGGTGTTCCTGGTGCTGCCGGGCGGCTACTTCGCGGCGATCGTGGCCGGCGGCCTGCTGGAGGGCCGAGGCCTGTCCGCCAAGGCCCGGGTGCAGGTCCCGCTGGCCCTCGCCACCATGCACCTGAGCTGGGGCTTCGGCTTCCTCACCTCGCCGCGCAAGCTGGCCCGCAAGGTGATCGCCTCCACCCCGCCCGCGCCGATCGACCCGGCCACCACCGGCCGCGCCTGACCGGCCGTCGAGGACGGTCCCCGGAAGGCCGGACGGGGGCCGTCCACCCGCGCTAGGGTCGCGCCATGACGAGCAGCGCCCCCAGGATCGAGGCCACCGCCGACGTCGACCCGCGCGCCACCGTCGGCCCGGGCAGCACCGTCTGGCACCTCGCCCAGGTCCGCGAGCACGCCGAGATCGGCGCCGAGTGCATCATCGGCCGCGGCGCCTACGTCGGGCCCGGCGTGCGGCTCGGCAACCGGGTCAAGCTGCAGAACCACGCCCTGGTGTACGAGCCCGCAGTGCTCGAGGACGGCGTCTTCGTCGGCCCGGCCGCCGTCCTCACCAACGACCGGTACCCGCGCTCCGTCGAGCCGGACGGCCGGCTCAAACGCGGCGAGGACTGGCACGCCCGCGGTGTCACGCTCCGGCAGGGCTGCTCGATCGGCGGCCGGGCCGTGCTGGTGGCCGGCGTCACCGTCGGCCGGTGGGCGCTGGTCGCGGCCGGTGCGGTGGTGCACCGGGACGTCCCCGACTTCGCGCTGGTCGCCGGGGTGCCCGCCCGCCGGATCAAGTGGGTCGGCCGGGCCGGCGAACCGCTGGAGCCCGTCGGCGAAGGCCGCTGGCGCTGTCCGCGCACCGGCGAGCGGTACACCGAGACCGCCCCCGACACGCTCGTTCAGGACGCCGAACTCCCGTCCTGACCGGGCTACTTGAACTTCGACGCGCAGACGTTGGTGTCGTCCGCCCGGACCCGCTGGAGATCCTTCGGGGCCTCGGTCGGCACCGCCGACGGCACGCCCGCCCCGACGAAATCGGCACCCAGCACCACCAGCAGGCCGTCCCGGCCCGCCGCCCGCACCGCCGTCGCGGGCAGCCCGAGCGCGGCGGCCACCGCCCGCGCCCGGTCCTCCTGGCCGGCCGGGTAGGACACCGAACTGGCCTGGCGGGCATCCGTGTTGCTGCCGATGACGGCCGAGGTGAACCCCTTCGCCCGCAGCGCCGAGGCCGCCCGGCCGGCCTGCCCGGGCGTCCCGGTGCCGTTGCGGACCGTCACCCGCACCTCGCCGGCGTCCAGCGGGGACGGGCTCGGGGTCGGGGCCGGGGTGGGGGAGGCCGGTGTCTGCTGCTGCGCGGCCTCGGTCAGCGAACGGTCCGCGGCGATCATCGCGAACAGCTGCTGCGCGTCGCCGGGCTTGAGGACCAGCCGGTTGTTGTCCGTCGGGTCGTCCAGCACCGGCACCGTGGTGAAGGTGATGTTCCTGGTGTTCACCCGGGAGATGTCCAGCGCCAGATCCTTCAGCCGGTTGACGTCGTTGAGGGCGCTGTCCACGGTCAGCGCCTTGGTGGCGGCGTCCGCCAGGCTCCACAGCTTGGCCGGGCTGGTCAGGGTGTCGCTGCTCTTCATCTTGCGGATCATCGAGCTGATGAACTGCTGCTGGAGCGGAATGCGCGTCAGATCGCCACCCAGGCCCACCGCGTGGCGGGTCCGGACGAACGCCAGCGCCTCCTCGCCCTGCACCACGTGCCGCCCGGCGGCCATCTTCAGGTGCGAGTACGGGTCGTCGATGGCGGTGGCCGCGCACACCTCGACGCCGCCGACCGCCGTGGAGAGTGACTTCACCGCCTCGAAGTTGACCATCATGAAGTGGTTGATCCGGACGCCCGTCAACTTCTCCACGGTCTTCCAGGTGCAGCCCGGGTCCCGACCGTCCTGCCCCAGGCTGGTGTTGAACATCGCCCGCGCCTCGCCGGGGATCCGCCTGCTGCCGCTGCGGCACTCGGGGACGGTCACCATCAGGTCGCGCGGGATCGACACCACCGTGGCGTTGCTGCGGTCCCTGGAGATGTGGAACAGCAGCGTGGTGTCCGCATGCCCGGTGGACCCCTCGTCGCCGTACTCGCGGCCCAGGCCGACCCGGCTGTCGGTGCCGATCACCAGCAGGTTCAGCGCGTCGTTGGTCGCCTGCGGGCGCTCCGACTCGTCGCCGACCTGGACCTTCACCGAGGAGATGTTCCGGTTGAAGTGCCGGTACACGTAGAACGCCCCGCCGCAGCCCGCCACCAGCACCAGGCCCAGCGAGCCGGCCACCCAGGCCAGCAACCGCCGCCCGCGCACCACCCGGCCGCGCCGCCGCGCCGACCGCCCGCCCGCCACCGCACTGGCACTCCGCGCCCGCCGGCCGGAGTTGTCCGAGTCGCCCCGGTTCCGGTGTCCGCTGTTCATCCGGGCCACCCTAGAGGAGCCCGTTCGGCGAACCACCCCGCTCCGGGCCGCCGTCACCCGTGGGAGCGGCGGGAAACGACAACGGCGCGCCCCGCCCGGATCACCTCACCAGGCAGCGCGCGCCGTCGTCACGGGATGGTCAGCCGAGACGCAGCGTCACTCGTTCGGATTCAATCCGCTGCTGCCACTGACGGTCCGTCAACTGGCCGGAGTTCCGGCACAGAACGACCGACGCCCCGGCCGCCAGCGGCGCCAGCAGACCCGCCTCCAGCCCCGTCCAGTCGTCGAACGACAGCGTCGACAGAACACGACTTCCGCTGTCCAGGCCCAGCCGGGCCGCGCCCTCCCGGGCCAGCGCCACCGCCTGCTCGCCCGTCAGCTTCAGCGCCAGCCCGTCCACCGACGACTCCAGCGCCACCGCCTGCGGATCCACCGGCGAGTACGGGGCGAACCGGTCGCCCTGCCCGGGCACCTCCGCCGCGTAGTCCAGGAACCCGTCCGGCTTCTGCGGGAACCGGCCGCCTAGCGGACGCAGCGCCAGCGCCACCCGCTCCCCGGGGCACTCCTGCGCCGCCTCCAGGCCCTCCGGACCCGACACCACCAGGTCCGCGTCCTTCGGCTCACCGCCCGGCACCGCGACCACACCCACCGACCAGCACGCCAGCAGCCACACCGCGCTCTGCCAGTGCGCCGGCAGCAGCAGCGCCGCCCGGTCGTCCGGCGAGGCGTTCAGCTCGTCCTGCAACAGGTTGGCCGTCTTCGCCACCCAGTTGTCGAAAGTCTTCGCCGACAACTCCACCCGTTCCCCGGTCGAGTCGTCGTAGAAGGTCACCAGAGGGCGGGACGGATCGGCACCGGCCCCGGCGCGCAGGTAGGCCTGCAACAGCTCGGCGGGGGTGCGGGCTTCGGCAGCGAAAAGCGCAGTCATGGTGCGGTCCAGCCTACGTCCTGCAACCGGCCGGACGGGAGGGTGCCCGCCCGTCCACCCGCCGCGCCGCGTTACCCTCGCAGACGCCCCCGCCACCCGCACACCCCGAGGAACTCCGATGCCAGAGCTGACCCGACAGTGGCGGCCCGGCTACCCCCTCGACCTCGGCCGCACCCTCTACCCGCTGCAACGCGGCACCGGCGACCCCGCCTTCCGCCGCGACCCCGACGGCACCGTCTGGCGCGCTTCCCGCACCCCCGACGGCCCCGGCACCCTGCGCATCCGACCCGACCACGACGAGATCGCCGCCACCGCGTGGGGCCCCGGCGCGAACTGGCTGCTCCAGCAACTTCCCGCGCTGCTCGGGGCCGAGGACGACCCGGCCGGCCTCGTACTGCCCCCCGGACCGCTCCGCGACGCCCAACGCACCTGCCCCGGGCTCCGGTTGACCCGCACCGGCCTGGTGATGGAGTCCCTCGTCCCCGCCGTCCTGGAACAGAAGGTCACCACCGGCGAGGCCTACCGCGCCTGGCGCACCCTGCTCCGCGACTACGGCACCCCCGCCCCCGGCCCCGCCGCCGACCTCGGCCTGCGGGTCGCCCCCTCCGCCCGCGACTGGTCGCTGATCCCCAGCTGGGCCTGGCACCGCGCCGGCGTCGATCCCAAACGCTCCGCCACCGTCCAGCGCGCCGTCCGCCTCGCCGCGAAGCTCGAAGCCGCCTCCACCATGCCCTCCGCCGACGCTTTCGCCCGCCTCACCGCCGTCCCCGGCATCGGCACATGGACCGCCGCCGAAACCCTGCAGCGCAGCAACGGCGACGCGGACGCCGTCTCGGTCGGCGACTTCCACCTCCCCAACATCGTCGGCTGGGCCCTGGCCGGCCGCCCCCGCAGCGACGACACCCAAATGCTCGCACTCCTGGAGCCCTACCGCCCCCACCGCCACCGCCTCTGCCGCATCATCCCCCTCACCGGCACCCGCCCACCCAAGTACGGACCCCGCCTCACCCCGAACGACCACCGGGCAAGGTGAACATTGCGGGCGCGAATCCAGGGGCCCGGGGGTGCGAAACCAGGGGCCCGGGGAACGGCGGGGCCGGGTCTGCTGGTGATCAACAGGGCGCTTGGCGTTCCGCCGTTTCTGGTCCCCGCCTTGACCCCACCCCGCCGCTTCCCGGCCCCCGGCGCGCCTACCTCACCGTCAAAAAGTCATCCGCAGACCGTGGCTGACGCACCCTCGGCTCCTCCGCCGACCGGCCGACGGCAATCGCACCCATCGGGTCCCAGTCCGCAGGGAGGTCCAGTACGTCCCGGACGGTCTCCCGGCAGAACATCGTCGAAGACACCCACGCCGAGCCGTACCCCTCGCCGGTGAGGGTGACCAGCAGGTTCTGCACCGCAGCCCCGATCGCGACCGTGAACATCTCCCTCTCGGCCCCCGCCCGCCTCGCGTCCGGGTACTCGTGCGAGCCGTCCATCACCATGCACGGAATCACCAAGTACGGCGCCCCGCGCAACACTTCACCACGGGCGGTGCGCCGCGCGATGCGCTCCTCGGACCACCCGTCGAGCTCCCGCAGGTCGCGCTGCCAGGCGCCGAGCATCGCATCCAGCAGCCGCGTCCGGCTCTCCGCGGATTCGAGCAGCACGAACCGCCACGGAGTGGTGTGATGCGGCGCGGGCGCGGTGACGGCGGCGGCCACGGCGCGTCGCACCGCACCGCCGTCCACCGGTTCGTCGGTGAACGCCCGGACGGTCCGTCGCAGTGTGACGGCCTCCCGGATCGCCTCGGAGGTTCCCAGCCGGAACATGTCGTTCTCGGCGGGGCGGATGATCGGCCGGACCCCGTCCCCGTCCTCCGCGGTGACGAGCTGCGGCAGCCCGCGCACGATCGCGACGGGCGTGCCGGTGGCCTTGCCCTTCACCAGGTCGGTGGCGGCGGCGAGTTCGTCGGCGGTGGCGGTGACGGTCAGGCGCAGTTCGTTGCCGTGGCTGTCGGTCCGCCCGCGGTGGTCCTCCAGCACCGACAGTCCGGCCGCGCCGATGGCCACATCGGTGAGGCCGTTGCGCCAGGGCCGCCCGAAGGTGTCGGTGACGATCACGGCGAGCCGCCGTCCGGTCAACTCCTGAAGCCGGGCGCGCAGTCGGCGCGCGCTCGCGTCGGGGTCGAGCGGCAGCAACAGGACGGTGCCGGGGGCGGTGTTGGACGCGTCGACGCCCGCGGCGGCCATCACCAGGCCGTTGCGGTTCTGGACGATCCGGGCGGCGCCGCGCCGGGCGACCACCCGGACGGTCTCGGCGTCGATCGCGGCTTCGCGGTCCGTCGCGTGCAGCAGCCGGCCCTCGGCCTTGGAGACCACCTTGGAGGTGATCGCCAGGATGTCGCCGTCCTCGAACTCGCCCGCCTTGGCGATCAGTTCGGCGAGGTCGTCGCCCGCGGCGATCTCCGGCAGCCCGGTGACGGGCAGCAACCGCAGCCCGTCGGTGGTCACTTGGCGACCTCGGCGGCCAACTCCAGTGCGGCGCGGGCCATCTCGGCGGTGGCGTCGACGTCGGTCATCAGCAGCGGCACGGCCCGGCAGGCGATTCCGGCGGCCTCCACCTCGGCGACGGCGGCGGCGTCCGAGCTGTCCACCAGCCAGCCGTCCAGCAGCCCGCCGGAGGTCCGCGCGCCGTAGTGCTTGGCGACGGCGGCGGCCGAGGTCTCCACACCGACCGCGGCGAGCACCTTGTCGGCCATGCCGCGCACGGGCGCGCCGCCGATGATCGGGGACAGGCCCACCACGGGGGCGTTCGCGCCGGCCACCGCCTCCCGGATGCCGGGGACGGCGAGGATGGTGCCGATCGACACCACCGGGTTCGACGGCGGCAGCAGCACCAGGTCGGCCCCGGCGATGGCCTCCAGCACACCGGGCGCGGGCTTCGCGGTGTCCGCGCCGACCGGGACGATCGCCTCGGCGTCCACGGCGGCGTGCAGCCGCACCCAGTACTCCTGGAAGTGCACCACCCGGGGGCCGTCCGCGTCGGTGATCCGGACGTGCGTCTCCACCCGGTCGTCGCTCATCGGCAGCAGGCGCACGCCCGGCTTCCACCGGGTGCACAGCGCCTCGGTGACGGCGGACAGCGGGTAGCCGGCGTCGATCATCTGGGTGCGGACGAGGTGGGTGGCGAAGTCCCGGTCGCCGAGCCCGAACCAGTCGGGGCCGACGCCGTAGGCCTTCATCTCCTCCTTGATCGACCAGGTCTCGTCGCGGCGGCCCCAGCCCTGTTCCTCGTGGATGCCGTCGCCGAGGGTGTACATCACGGTGTCCAGGTCGGGGCAGACCTTCAGCCCGTACAGGTGGATGTCGTCGCCGGTGTTCCCGATCACGGTGATCTCGTCCGTCGGCGCGACCGCCGCCCGCAGTCCGCGCAGGAACCTGGCCCCGCCGATGCCGCCCGCCAGTGCAGTGATTCGCATGGCTTCATCCTGCCAGCGGGTCAGTGCACCCGGTGACGGAGCCGCGGGGTCGGCGCCGGGTACTGGTTCATCTCGACCAGGCCGGGCGTGTACAGGTGGACGGAGACCGCGGGCTCCAGCGAGGCGTTGACCATCTCGTGCAGGTGGCCGGTGGCGAGCACCCGCAGCCCGCCGGGGGTCAGGGCGCGCGAGCCCTCGCCGCCCGCCGTCAACGAGCGTTCGGTGAGCTCACCCTGAAGGACTGTCATCACACCGGCGGAGCGGCCGTGGTCGTGGAAGCCGCTGGACTGGCCGGGCAGCCAGCTGAGCAGCCACACCTCGTAGCCGGGGCCGGTCTCCAGCCGGGAGTACCAGCGGGTCAGCGCGTCGTAGCGGACCAGGGGCTCCCAGCGGGCGCGGTCGGCGGCGATCTCCCGGACCAGCCGGGCGTAGCCGGCGACGGTGGTGGGGTGCGCGGGCAGGTCGGTGCGGGCCAGGTGGGGGAAGGCCGTCGGGTCGCCCGCGATGGACACATCGCTCAGACCGTCGGTCCAGCGCGGGGCGGCGGCAGGGGTGACGGGCAGGCGGTTGCGGTCGCGGTTGCGCTTGCGGAGGCGGGGCATTCGCACGGTGTGACGTCCTCGGGTTCGGCTGCGGGCAAGGATCAGCCGGATCCGCGAGAGCGTTCAGGGGGACTGTCGCGCGGTCGGCCTCTGTTCCGGGGCGGCGCGCGGTGGGACGCGGGCGCCTAGATACAGCGGAGACAGCGGCAACAACACGAGGAGTTCGCGGCAGCACCGAGGAGCGCCTGGCGGCGCCGGTCGGCGAAGAGGGCCGGGAACTCGGACATGCGGGCAAGCAGACCGCAACCGACCCTCCAGTGTCAAGGAGCAGGTCGGACATTCGGGTCACATCGGCCTGGAAGCGCCGGATGGGGTGATAAACGCCCAATCAGGTTTGGATGGGAAGATCAGGGGGAAAGGACGGCGTGAGATCGCCTCGAACCGGCAGGTCGGGCACGGTCGGGCGGGCTGACGACAGGTCAGGAACCAAGGTGGATGTCCGGGTTGTCCGGATATGTACACTATTCGTAGTGGCTTGGTTCCGGGGAGTGAATCCTTGGCCCAATACCAGAGCTCGGCTTGACTGGGCCAGAGTGACGCAACTGTAATTTCTCTCGTGTCGTTCCGCCGCACCGGCAACGGCAACACCACGGGGACGCCAAGAGGGGCAGAGGAGGCGCGCCAGAATGAGCGAGCTCTTTGAGCTGTTGATCGGTGAGGGCATCGAGGAAGACGAAGAGGAACTCGGCTGGCAGGAGCGCGCGTTGTGCGCCCAGACCGACCCCGAGTCGTTCTTCCCCGAGAAGGGCGGATCCACCCGGGAGGCCAAGAAGGTCTGCCTGGCGTGCGAGGTCCGCGCCGAATGCCTGGAGTACGCCCTCGCCAACGACGAGCGGTTCGGCATCTGGGGCGGCCTGTCCGAGCGCGAACGCCGCCGTCTGAAGAAGAGCGCGGTCTGACCTCCCTGCAGACCTCACCCGTGTCGGCGCCTCACCCTCAGGTGGGGCGCTTTCGCATTCCCGCAGCAGCCTGGCCGCCGGTGCCGATACCCGTTGCACCGTCTCTTCACACCACCCGGGAGAACCGGACCAGTCGGAGCCGTTAGTGTGGTGCGTCATCTGCCGTCAAACCCGAACCGGTGGTCCGCGCACCCGATGACTGTCTACAGCCACCAGAGCGGCTTCTCCGCTGCCAGGCCTCCCGCCTACCCGCGCCATCTGGTCACGGCGGTGATCGTCTCGCACGACGGCGCCCGCTGGCTGCCCCAGGCGCTCGCCGGGCTGCTCGGCCAGGACCGGCAGGTCCAGCGCATCCTCGCCGTCGACACCGGCTCCACCGACAACTCCCCGCAGCTGCTCGCCGACACCCTCGGCGACTGGCTCCCCGGCAGCGGCCCGCAGATCCTCGGCCGCCGGGTCGGCTTCGGCCGCGCCGTCGGCGAAGCCGTCTTCAACAGCCCGCCGCTGCGCCCCGAAGACCTCTCCTACAGCCTCGACCCGTCCGGCTACGACCCGGTCACCGGCGGCTGGGACGACTTCGGCGACCCGCTCGCCCACGAGGACGACCTCGGCCGCGGCGGACCGCGCGAGACCAAGCCGGTCGAGTGGCTCTGGCTGCTGCACGACGACTGCGAACCGCAGACCGACGCCCTGCGCCGCCTGCTCCAGGTCGCCGACTCCACCCCGACCGCCGCCGTGGTCGGCCCCAAGCTCCGCTCCTGGTACGACCGCAGGCAGCTGCTCGAAGTCGGCGTCACCATCGCCCGCTCCGGCCGCCGTTGGACCGGACTCGACCGCCGCGAACAGGACCAGGGCCAGCACGACCAGGTCCGCCCGGTGCTCGCCGTCTCCACCGCCGGCATGCTGGTGCGCCGCGACGTGTTCGAGGAACTCGGCGGATTCGACCGGGCGTTGCCGCTGATGCGCGACGACACCGACTTCTGCTGGCGGGTCAACGCGGCCGGCCACCGGGTGGTGGTCGCCCCCGACGCGGTGCTCCGGCACGCCGAGGCCGCCAGCCGCGAACGCCGCGCCATCGACTGCGGCCCCGCCCACCCGCACCGGGTCGACAAGGCCGGCGCCGTCTACACCCTGCTCGCCAACTCCAAGGGCGCGCTGTTCCCGTACGTCCTGCTCCGGCTGATCGTCGGCACCCTGGTGCGGGTGATCGGCAACCTGGTCGGCAAGGACCCCCGGCAGGCCTACGACGAGATCGCCGGCCTCGGCCACGAACTGGTGCGCCTGCCACGGCTGATGGCCGCCCGCGCGCAGCGTCGCAAGACCCGCTCGGTCGACTCGATGGACGACCGCACCCTGTTCCCCCCGCCCGGCGCCACCGTCCGCCTCGCCGTCGAGAACATGGTCGGCTCGCTCGGCATCGGCGGCGCCGATGACGCGGGCGCCGGCCGGCACGGCTCCGTCGAGTCCGGGCCCGGCGAGGACGACACCGACGACCTGGTGGTCGAACAGTTCGCGCTGCTCAAGAAGCTGGTACGGCGGCCCGCCCCGGTGCTGTTCGCCGCGCTGCTGCTGGTCGCGCTGGTCGCCTGCCGCAACCTGATCGGCTCCGGCTTCCTGCAGGGCGGCGCGCTGCTGCCCGCCGGCGAAGGCGCGGCCGGCCTGTGGAACATGTTCGCCGACCCCTGGCACCCCGTCGGCACCGGCTCCACCGCCGCCACCCCGCCCTACCTCGGCGTGCTGGCCATCCTCTCCTGGGCGCTGTTCGACCACGCCGACCTGGCGCTCACCCTGATCGTGGTGCTCTCGGTGCCGCTCTCAGCGGTCGGCGCCTACCTGGTCTCCCGTCCGCTGATCGCCTCCAAGCTGGTCCGCGCCTGGGCCAGCGCCACCTACGCGCTGCTGCCCGCCGCCACCGGAGCGCTCGCCCAGGGCCGGATCGGCACCGCCGTGCTCGCCGTGCTGCTGCCGCCGCTGGCCCGCGCCGCCGCGATCGCCGCCGGCCTCGGCATCCGCAAGGAGACCGCCGCCAAGGGCGCCCGCCCCGGCTGGCGCTCCGCCTGGATGACCGTGCTGCTGCTCACCCTCAGCACCGCCTTCGTCCCGCTCGTCTGGGCCATAGCGGTGCCGCTCTGCGTGGCCGCGCTGGTCCACGCGGTGCTCCGCGGCGGGGCGTTCGGCTCCGGCATGCAGGCGGTGCGGCTGCTCGGCCTGCGCGTCGTGGTGATCCTCGGCGTGCCCGTGCTGGTGCTCGCCCCCTGGTCGATCCAGGTCCTCGCGCACCCGTCCCGGCTGCTGCTGGAGGCCGGTGTCCCCGGCTTCAGCGGCCCGGCCGCCGACCCGCTCGGCCTGGTGCTGGTCAACCCCGGCGGCGCCGGCGTCCCCCCGGTGTGGCTGTCGGCCGGCGTGGTGCTGTCCGCGCTCGCCGCGCTGCTGCGCGCCGACCGCCGCCGCGCGGTGCTCGCCGCCTGGGGCGCGGCCGCCGCCGGACTGGTCTTCTCGGTCGTGGTGGCCGGCACCGCCGTCACCCCCGCCTCCGGCGGACCCGCCACCGCCGCCTGGGCCGGCCCCGCCACCCTGCTGGCCGGTGTCGCGCTGCTGGCCGCCGCCGCGATCGGCGCCGACGGCGCCAACGCCCGCGTGTCCGGCATCGCCTTCGGCTGGCGCCAGCCGGTCGCCGCCCTGGTGCTGGCCTTCGCCGTACTGGCCCCCGTCGGCACCGCCGCCTGGTGGGCGCTCGTCGGCGCCGACGGCCCGCTGCGCCGCGACACCGCCGCGCAGGTCCCCGCGTTCATCGCGGACGCCGGCGACACCTCCGACCGCTCCCGCACCCTGACGGTCAGCGGCGACGCCGAGGGCACCACGATCCGCTACGCGCTGGTCCGCGGCGCCGGTCTGAGCACCGGTCAGGCCGAGGGCACCGTGGACGAGGCCGCGGACCAGCAGCTCGGAAAGCTCACCGCCAAGCTGCTGGCCGGCTCCGGCGGCGACCTGGCCCGCACCCTGGCCGGGTACGGCGTCAGCTACATCCAGGTCAAGGACCCGGTGATCGGCAAGGTCAAGGACGTCCTCGACACCACCCCGGGCGTGATCCGGCTCAGCCTCGACCACGGCGTCGGCCTCTGGCAGGTCACCGCCGTCCCCGGCACCCGGGCCCAGATCGTCAGCCCCGGCGCCGTCCCGGTGGTCGTCCCGGCCGGCGCCCACGACATCTGGACCACCATCCCGGCCGGCCCGGCCGGCCGCCAGCTGCGGCTCGCCGAACAGGCCGACCCCGCCTGGCAGGCCACCTTGGACGGCAAGCCGCTCAAGGCCGTCACCCTGGACGGCTGGGCGCAGGGCTTCGACCTGCCCGCCGAGGGCGGCCGACTGGACGTCACCCGCACCGGCAGCCTGCTCCACACCGGCTGGGTCTGGGCGCAGCTCGCACTCGGCGTGGTCGTGCTGGTGCTGGCCCTGCCCGGCCGGCGCAACCACAACGACGACGACCTGCCCGAGGAGGTGGTCGCCGCCCAGGCGCTGGCCGCCGCCGCGCAGGCCCAGGCCCCCGCCCCCGGCAGCCGCCGGGCCCGCCGGCTCGCCGAACGCGGCGAGGGCGAGGACCCGCAGGCCGAACCCGGCGTCTACGCCCCCGGCATCCCGGCCCAGCCGGCCGGCGACCCCGAGCCCGCCCCGGCCTACCAGGCCGAGTCCGAGCCGTTCGCCGACCCGTACCAGGCCGACCCCTACCAGGCGGACCCGTACCAGCAGCAGGGCTACCAGTCGGACGGCTACGGCCACGACTACACCCAGCAGCAGCCGGTCGGCGCGCCCTACCAGCCCGAGACGTACGACCAGTACGGCCAGCAGCCCGGCTACGGCTACGACACCCCGCCCGCCCAGGGCTGGACCGATCCGTACGCCGCCGGCGCCGGTTACCCGCAGCAGCAGGACGGGCAGCAGGACGGGCAGCAGCAGACCTGGCTGCCCGAACAGCAGCAGCCCACCACCTACTACGACCCCAACGACCCCTACGGCGGCGGCCACCACCCGCAGCAGCCCGGGACGGGGAGCTGATCCGCGATGAAGAGGCCCACCCTGAAGACCCCCAAGCTGAAGGCCCCCGACCTGAGCGCGGTGAAGGGCGGCAGCCGCACCGGCCAGTCGCTGCTCGCCGCAGTCGCGGTGCTCGGCCTGGTGTTCGGCATCGCCGAGCTGCGTGCCCCCGTCGCCCCGGCCACCGGCACGGCCGGCCAGCGCACCACGGCGCAGGTCGAACGCAGCGCGCTGGTCTGCCCGATGCCGCTGCAGGGCGCGGTCGGGCAGACCAGCCTGACCCTGTTCAGCCCCGAGGGCGGCAGCGGCAACGCGGGCACCGGCGTGCTCGGCGACGTCAGGCCCGACAACGTGCTGGCCGCGCAGAGCCCCGCCCGGCCCGCCGGCGGCCCCTCCGGCGACCCGTCGGGGCAGCCCTCGGGCCAGCCGTCCGGGCAGTCGTCCGGTCAGCCCTCCGGTGCGCCGTCGGGCGGCCCCGGCAAGCAGTCCGGGGCGGTGTTCGACGCCCGGGTCACGCTCGCCAAGCCCGGTGTCCCGGTCAGCGGGCCGGCCGCCAACAACGACAACGCCCCCGGCACCTTCGCGATCGCCACCGGCAGCTTCGCCCCCGGGTTCACCGCCACCCAGACCACCACCTCCGAGCAGGGCTCCGCCGCACTGTCCGGTGCCCGCTGCGCGCCTTCCGGCACCAGCTTCTGGTTCTCGGGTGCCAGCACCGTCAGCGACCGGTACGACTACATCACCCTGGTCAACGCCGACAGCCTGCCCGCCGTGGTCGACCTGCGGCTGTACGGCGACAAGGGCCTGATCGACAACGACCTGGCCACCGGCATCGCGCTCGCCCCCGGCACCTCGCAGTCGATCGCGCTCAACGGGCTCAGCAAGGGCCCGGTCGCCGACCTCGCCGTGCACGTGGTCGCCCGCAGCGGCCGGATCGGCGCGGGCCTGCACGCCCGCGACAGCAACAAGGGCGCCGACTGGCTGGAGCCGTCCGCCGACCCCGCCCCCGCCGTCACCATCCCCGGCATCCCCGCGGACGTCACCACCGCCCACCTGGTGGTGGCCACCGACTCCGCGGACGACGCCGACCTGAAGGTCCAGCTCTCCGGCAAGAACGGCTGGTTCACGCCCGCCAACAAGGAGAGCATCCACGTCAAGGCCGGCATGACCGCCGTCCTGGACTTCCAGTTCACGGCGGACACCCGGGACGGCGTCAGCGCGATCCGGCTCACCCCGTCCGACCCCAACCACGTCACCCCCGTGGTGGCCGGGCTGCGGGTGGACCGGGAGAACAAGGGCAAGACCGAGGCCGCCTGGCTGGCCGGCGGCACCCCCGTGGGTGCCCGGGCCTCGATCGCCGACAACCGCGGCGGGCAGACCACCCTGCTGCTGACCGCCGCCGACTCCGACGCCAAGGTCCGGGTCTCCTCCTCGGCCGGCGCGAGCGGCGGCACCCCCGTGACCAAGGAGGTGTCCGTCCCGGCGGGCACCACCGTCGCCGTGGACGGCATCGACCCGGCCGGCCTGAACGGGCCGTACGCGCTCACCGTGGAGACCCTCAGCGGCGGCCCGGTGTTCGCGGCCCGTCAGCTGGCCACCAACGTCAAGGACGTCCCCGCCTTCACCACCCAGCAGCTGCGCGACGACCACGCCACCGTCCAGGTGCCGCAGGTCACCGGCGACCCCGGCGTGGTGCTCAAGTAGCGTGCCGCGGCGAGGAGTCGGCGGCCCCGGCCGGCTACTCCTCGCCGTACCGCGGGTCGATCGCGTCCGGCGACAGCCCCAGCAGCTCCGCGACCTGCTCGATCAGGACCTCGTGGACCAGCGCGGCCCGGTCCTCCTTCGCCTTCGCGCGGATCTCCACCGGCCGCCGGTAGACCAGGATCCGGCTGCGCCGCCCCTTGCCGCCGGGAATCACCCGGCCGAGCGGCACCCCGTCCAGGTCCGGCTCGCCCTTGACGGGCAGCGGCACCTCCAGGACGGCGAACTCCACGTCCTCCAACTGCGGCCAGCGCCGCAGCAGCCGCTCCATCGACTCCCGGACGTAGTCGTCGAAGAGCTCGGAGCGGGTCAGCGAAATGGGCACCTGCGGCGGGGCCAGCGGCCCGCGCAGGCCACGGCCGTGCCGGTCGCGGTGCCTGCGGCGACCGGGACCGGGCGGGGACGGGGGTGTCGAGCTGTCCATAGCAGTGTCGAGAGTAGTCCCTGGATGCCCCGAAGTGGACCACTCGGGCACGGCGCGTGACGGCACCGGGACACGCGAGCCGGGGGCGGGTCTTCGCGGCCCGGTCCCACTTGCGGTACCGTCCACCCTCGTGAGCTCTGTACGTCGTTGTTCGCGGACCGCGTGCGGCCGTCCGGCCGTGGCGACGCTGACGTACGTCTACGCGGACTCCACCGCGGTGCTCGGCCCGCTCGCGACGTACGCCGAACCGCACTGCTACGACCTGTGCGCCGAACACGCCGAGCGCCTCACCGCCCCGCGCGGCTGGGAGGTGGTCCGGCTGGCCGCCGAGACCAACCCGCTGCGGCGCAGCAGCGACGACCTGGAGGCGCTGGCCAACGCGGTGCGCGAGGCCGCCCGCCCGCAGGAGCGGACGTCCCGTCAGGGCCCCCCGCCGGACGGCGAGTCCGGCCGCCGCGGCCACCTGCGGGTGCTGCGCTCCCCGGACAACTGAGCGACCCCGCACCGGCCTGACACCTGAGCTTCCCCGGAGCCGGGTACGCTGCCCATCTGCGGCTCGGACGGCGCGTCCGGTATGCGCGCAGCACATCGCAGCACACACACGGGAGCATTCTGGTGCGGGACCTCAAGCAGCTTGTGAAGGCGTACGACGTCCGGGGCGTCGTGCCGGACCAGTGGGACGAGTCGCTGGCGTACGCCTTCGGTGCGGCCTTCGTCGAGGTGGTCGGCGGCAGCGCCGTCGTGGTCGGCCACGACATGCGCCCGTCCTCGCCGTCGCTGTCCCGCGCGTTCGCCGAGGGTGCTGCCTCTCGCGGCGCCGACGTGGTCGAGATCGGCCTCTGCTCGACCGACCAGCTGTACTACGCCAGCGGCAGCCTGGACCTGCCCGGCGCGATGTTCACCGCCTCGCACAACCCCGCCCAGTACAACGGCATCAAGCTGTGCCGGGCCGGCGCCGCCCCGGTCGGCCAGGACACCGGCCTGGCCGACATCCGCGAGCTGGTCGAGTCCTGGCTGGACGAGAACGGCAAGGTGCACGTCCCGGCCTCCGACGCCGTCACCGGCACGCTGTCCGCCAAGGAGACCCTGGACGGCTACGCGGCGCACCTGCGCAAGCTGGTCGACCTGACCGGGATCCGCCCGCTGAAGGTCGCCGTGGACGCCGGCAACGGCATGGGCGGCCACACCGTGCCCACCGTGTTCGACGGTCTGCCGCTGGACGTCGTCCCGATGTACTTCGAGCTGGACGGCACCTTCCCCAACCACGAGGCCAACCCGCTGGACCCGGCCAACCTGGTCGACCTGCAGGCCAAGGTCCGCGAGGTCGGCGCCGACATCGGCCTGGCCTTCGACGGCGACGCCGACCGCTGCTTCGTGATCGACGAGAACGGCGACCCGGTCTCCCCGTCCGCGATCACCGCCCTGGTCGCCGAGCGCGAGATCGCCCGCGCCCAGGCGAACGGCGAGGCGCAGCCGACCATCATCCACAACCTGATCACCTCCTGGACCGTCCCCGAGGTGGTCCGCGACCTCGGCGGCGTCCCGGTCCGCACCCGGGTCGGCCACTCCTTCATCAAGCAGGAGATGGCCGTCACCGACGCGGTGTTCGGCGGCGAGCACTCCGCGCACTACTACTTCCGCGACTTCTGGCGCGCCGACACCGGCATGCTGGCCGCGCTGCACGTGCTGGCCGCCCTCGGTGGGCAGCAGGCGCCGCTGTCCGCGCTGACCGAGCAGTACAACCGGTACGCCGCCTCCGGCGAGATCAACTCCACCGTCGCCGACCAGGCCGCCGCCACCGAGAAGGTCCGCGCCGCCTACGCCGGCCAGGAGGGCGTCACCGTCGACGAGCTGGACGGCCTCACCGTGGCCGGCCCGGACTGGTGGTTCAACCTGCGCGCCTCCAACACCGAGCCGCTGCTCCGCCTGAACGCCGAGGCCAAGGACCCGGCGAAGATGGAAGAGCTGCGGGACGGCGTGCTGGCCATCGTGCGGGCCTGACCGCCAGGTCAGCCAGCCGCTGACTTTTCGGGTGCCCCGGCCGGTAGGGTTACCACCGGCCGGGGTACTGCTGTGTCACCGGCCATCCGTACCGCGACAGCCCACAGATCCGGAGCCCGACCACCATGAGCCTGCCGTCCTTCCTGCTGGAGATCCTGGTCTGCCCGGAGTGCCGCGCGCCGCTCGCCGAGGAGATCGAGGGCGAGACCCACGAGCTGCGCTGCACCGGCGAGGGCTGCGGCCTGGTGTACCCGGTGCGCGACGGCATCCCGGTCCTGCTGGTGGACGAGGCCCGCCGCCCGTCCTGACCCTGCCCCGCCAGTCGCTGGAGGCCAGCCGCCATGTTCGACGACTCCCTGCTGGACGACCCGGCCGCCCTGCAGCGTGCCGACCGCCGACGTGAACTGCTGTCCCTGGCCGGGGCGGGCGCCCGGATCCGGGTCGCGCTGCGCCGCGCCGACGCGGCCGGCGTGAACGCGCTGAACCCGGAGGGCCGCCCGCGCGCGGTGCTGGTCGCCGGGCACGGCGGGGTGCTGACCGCCGCCGCGGTGCTGGCCGCGCTGGCGGTGCCCAGCTGTCAGGTGTGGCCGTTGCCGCCCGCCGACGCCCGCCCCGCCGGGCCCGCCTTCACCGACGGCGAGTCCTGGCAACTGCCCGGCTGGGCAGGCCCGTTGGACCTGGTGGTGCTGGCCAGCGCCGGCGGCCGCGAGGGCGGCATGATCAACCTCGCCGAGCAGGCGTACACCCGCGGCTGCGCGATCGCGGTGATCGCCCCCGACGGCTCGGAGCTCGCCGAGGCGGCCCTCCAAGTACGCGGCCTGCCATTGCCGTTCGAGCCGAGTGCGGTGGAACCCGCCGGCGCCGACGCCGAACCCGACCTGCCCGCCGAGGACCCGGCCGCGCTGTGGGCGGTGCTCGCCCCGCTGCTCACGCTGGCCGACCGGATCGGCGTGGCCCCGCTCGCCCCCGGTTCGCTGGAGGCCGCCGCCGACCGGCTGGACGAGGTGGCGGTGCGCTGCCGCCCCGACGCCCAGGCGTACGACAACCCGGCCAAGACGCTGGCCGGCCAACTCGCCGAGACCGTTCCGCTGCTGTGGTCCGACGGGGCCCCGGCCGCCGCGGCGGGGGAGCGGTTCGCCGCGGCCCTCGCCGACCGGGCCGGCCTGCCCGCGCTGACCGCCCGCCTCCCGCAGGCGCTGACCGCGCACCGCGGCATGTTCAACGGGCGGCTGGGCGCCGGAGCCGACCCCGACGACTTCTTCCGCGACCGGGTCGACGAGCCGGTGCCGCTCCAGCTCCAGGTGCTGATGCTCCGTCACACCCCGGGCGTCGCCGAACTGGAGGAGCCGGCCTGGCCGGTCGACCGGGCCCGCCGCCTGGCGGCCGCCCACGAGGTGCGGATCACCGAGCACACCTCCAGCCTGGAGGACCCGCTGCAGGCGCTGGCCGAACTGATCGGCCTGACCGATTTCGCGGCCGTGTACCTGGGCCTGGCCACCCGGGACTGACAAGGTATCGTCCCCTCTCGTCAACCAAGGCCCGGCAAAGTCAGGGCCCGCTGCGGAGGGAAGTACCGGGTTGAGTACCGAAGGCGGCACCAAGGCTCTGGTGGCGGCACTGTCCGCGAACCTCGGCATCGCGCTCAGCAAGTTCGTGGCGTTCGCGTTCTCCGGTTCGTCCTCGATGCTCGCCGAGGGCGTGCACTCGCTGGCCGACTCGGGCAACCAGGTGCTGCTGCTGGTTGGCGGCAAGCGCTCGCAGCGGGCCGCCACCGAGGAGCACCCGTTCGGGTACGGCCGCGAGCGGTACGTTTACGGGTTCCTGGTCTCCATCGTGCTGTTCAGCCTCGGCGGCATGTTCGCCATCTACGAGGGCTACGAGAAGATCAGCCACCCGCACGAGCTGGAGAACTGGTACTGGCCGGTCGGCGTGCTGGTGTTCGCCATCCTGCTGGAGGGCTGGTCCTTCCTCACCGCGTTCCGCGAGGCGTCCAAGGCCAAGGGCAAGCACGGCTGGGCGTCCTACATCCGCCGTGCCAAGGCTCCCGAGCTGCCCGTGGTGTTGCTGGAGGACAGCGGCGCGCTGGTCGGCCTGCTGCTCGCGCTGTTCGGCGTCGGCCTGACCGTCGTCACCGGGGACGCGGTGTGGGACGGCATCGGCACCCTGTGCATCGGCCTGCTGCTGGTGGTCATCGCGCTGGTGCTGGCCCTGGAGACCAAGTCGCTGCTGATCGGTGAGTCCGCCGACGTCGAGGTGGTGGCGAAGATCCGCGAGGCGCTGGTCGACCACGACACCGTCACCGGCGTGATCCACATGCGCACGCTGCACGTCGGCCCCGAGGAACTGCTGGTCGCCGCGAAGATCGCCGTCAACGCGGAGGACAGCGCCGCCGTGGTCTCCGAGGCGATCGACCGGGCCGAGGTCCGGGTCCGCAAGGCGGTGCCGATCGCCCGCGCCATCTACCTGGAGCCGGACGTCTGGTCCGAGGAGAAGGCGCTGGCCGGGCCGGATGCCGAAGCGACGCCGGGCGGTCCGGGCCCGAACGCCCACTGAGCCCCGTCCAATCGGTGTAGATTCGTCGGAGTGCCAAACGTCGCTGCTGATGGCGGTCGATCGGAGCCCGGCTCCGGTCGAGGGAGAGAGGTCCTCCGACGGATTGTGCCGCAGCAGAGGGTTGCCACCGCGCCCCTCTGCCGCTCAGCACACCCGTAACCAGGCCCATGCAGCGAGGAGTTCGCATGTCCATCCAGCCCGCCGGCGACTACAAGGTCGCCGACCTCTCCCTGGCCCCGTTCGGTCGCAAGGAGATCCAGCTCGCCGAGCACGAGATGCCCGGCCTGATGGCGATCCGCGCCGAGTACGCCGCCTCCCAGCCGCTGGCCGGCGCCCGGATCACCGGCTCGCTGCACATGACCGTGCAGACCGCCGTGCTGATCGAGACCCTCACCGCCCTGGGCGCCGAGGTCCGCTGGTGCTCCTGCAACATCTTCTCCACCCAGGACCACGCCGCCGCCGCCATCGCGGTCGGCCCGAACGGCACCCCCGAGGACCCGCAGGGCGTCCCGGTCTTCGCCTGGAAGGGCGAGACCCTGGAGGAGTACTGGTGGTGCACCGAGCAGGCGCTGACCTGGCCGAACGGCCAGACCCCCAACATGATCCTGGACGACGGCGGTGACGCCACCCTGCTGATCCACAAGGGCGTCGAGTTCGAGAAGGCCGGCGCCGCGCCGTCGCCCGACACCGCGGACAACGACGAGTTCCGGATCATCCTGGAACTGCTCAACCGCACCCTGGTCGAGACCCCGCAGAAGTGGACCGAGGTCGCCGCCACCATCAAGGGCGTCACCGAGGAGACCACCACCGGCGTCCACCGCCTGTACGAGATGCACCGCGACGGCAAGCTGCTGTTCCCGGCCATCAACGTCAACGACTCGGTCACCAAGTCGAAGTTCGACAACAAGTACGGCTGCCGCCACTCGCTGATCGACGGCATCAACCGCGCCACCGACGTGCTGATCGGCGGCAAGGTCGCGGTCGTCTGCGGCTACGGCGACGTCGGCAAGGGCTGCGCCGAGTCGCTGCGCGGCCAGGGCGCGCGCGTCATCGTCACCGAGATCGACCCGATCTGCGCCCTGCAGGCGGCGATGGACGGCTACCAGGTCACCACGCTGGACGAGGTCGTCGAGATCGCCGACATCTTCGTCACCACGACCGGCAACAAGGACATCATCATGGCCTCGCACATGGCCCGGATGAAGCACCAGGCCATCGTCGGCAACATCGGCCACTTCGACAACGAGATCGACATGGCCGGCCTCGCCAAGCTCCCCGGCGTGGTGAAGACCGAGATCAAGCCGCAGGTCCACGAGTGGCGCAAGGAGGACGGCCGGACCATCATCGTCCTCTCCGAGGGCCGCCTGCTGAACCTCGGCAACGCGACCGGCCACCCGTCCTTCGTGATGTCCAACTCCTTCGCGAACCAGACCATCGCGCAGATCGAGCTGTTCGCCAAGACCGAGCAGTACCCGGTCGGCGTCTACGTCCTCCCGAAGCACCTGGACGAGAAGGTCGCCCGCCTCCACCTCGACGCCCTCGGCGTCAAGCTCACCACCCTCACCCAGGAGCAGGCCGACTACATCGGCGTCCCGGTCGAGGGCCCGTACAAGGCGGAGCAGTACCGCTACTGACCTCCCCTCGCACCGGTGCCCGGCGCCCCCAGCTGTGGGGGAGCCGGGCACCGGCGCGTTCGCGGGCCTCAGGGCAGCACGTCCACCGACCAGTCGCGGTCGTCCGCGCCGTGCGGCACCACCCGGGCCAGCCAGGTCCGCAGCGTGCTCATCTCGTCCGACGCCGGATGCAGCTCGTCCACGCACCAGCGCATCCCCTGGCCGGACGCGCAGAGCCCGGTGTCCCGCAGCGGCAGCGTGGCCGCCCCGGGGCCCTCCGGCACCGCCGACACCGTGACGGCGTGGCCACCCCGTTCCTGAAGACCCACCTGGGCCGTCCACAGGTCCGCACCGCCCACCGTGCGCCGCAGCGACGCCTGGGTGACCACCGCCTCCGCCGGCAGCGAGGAGAACGCGACCGGCATCGGCGGCGTGTACCTCCCCATCACCACCCCCGCCGCGACCCGCAACGGCACCTGCTGCCGGTCCGCCTCCGCCAGGCCCGTGCTCTCCAGCTGGAACCAGCGACCGTCCGGGCCGCGGAACCGCAACAGGTTCAGCGTTCTCGCGAATCCCGGGTCGCTCGACGACATCCAGTACGCCTCCTGCCCGTTGACCGGCGGCGCGTCCAGGCGCACCCCGTCACCCGGGCCCAGCAGCGGGTCCACCAGCGGGGTCACCCCCACCGGGAACGCGGTCAGGGTGAACTGCGGCCCGGAGCCCGTGGCCAGCACCTCCACCCCAGCCGCGCTCGACCGGTACTCCAGCCCGGTCACCTCGGCCGGCAGCCAGCCGAACCGGGCCGGCACCGTCAACACCGTGCGGCCGGTCACCGGCGCCGGCTGTCCGGCCCGCCCACCCGCCGACGGGCCGGACGGACTCCACCCGGCCCCGTCCCCGCCCAGCAGCGTGAACGACCCCGCAGCCAGCACCGCCGCCGCGGCCGCCACCACCGACCAGGTCCGCCGCCGCAGCACCGCCCGGCCCCGCCGCACCGCCAGCGCCGGATCCACCCGCGACGGCGGGGCCGACGCCTCCTCCGCGGCCACCAAGCGCGCCATCCGCACGGACAGCTCTTCCCCGTCCCCGGTCATGCCTCCGACCTCCCCGTCGGACGGAGCCGCACCGAACGCCGCAGCGCCTGCAACGCCCGCGAACTCTGGCTCTTCACATTTCCGCTCGAACACCCCAGCTCCTCCGCCGTCTGCTCGACCGTCAGATCGCAGTAGTAGCGGAGCACCACGGTGGCCCGCTGGCGCGGCGGCAACGCCGCCAACGCCTCCCGCAGGTCCAGCGACACCGCCAGATCGGCCTCCACCGGCCCCGGCACCTCCGGCGGCCGCGCCGCCGGCCTGGTCCGCCGCCACCACGCGGTGCGCTGCTCCGCCAGGAACGCGTTCACCAGCACCGCCCGGGCATACCCGTCCGGGTTCTCCGCCCGGCTCACCCGCCCCCAGTGCAGATACAGCTTGGTGATCGACTCCTGCACCAGGTCGTCCGCACGATGCCAGTCCGCGCACAACAGATACGCGACACTCCGCAACCAGACCGCCCTTGAGGTCACGAACGCGGTGAACTCCTCGTCCCGCGCCAGCTCCGCCATCTCCGGAGCCCCTCCTCCCAGTGGACCGACGGCACGACCGCACCGCCGACCCCCTGATGCGCCCCGCCCCCACGAAGGTTGCACGGCGAATTACGTAGGCTTCCCCCCATGCCGAACGGCCGCTACACCCTCCACGATCCGCACGACGGAACCCCGCTCGGCGAGGAACGCTTCCAGTGCGCCCCCGGCCCGGCCGGCTGGCGCTACGTGGCCAAGCGCTACCGGCCCGACGGCACCGTCCTCGGCACCACCGACCTCACCCTGGACGCCCGCCACCGGCCGATCCGCGTCGAGCTCCGCAGCGGGGGCTGGCAGGTACGCGGCGGCGCACTCGACGGCGTGCACTGGGTCCGGGCCGCTGCCGACCCCGCCGTCGCCGAAGCCATGGAGGGGGAGGACCGGGCCCACGCCTTCACCGGCGACTCGCCCGCGTTCCTGATCGCCACCGCCCGGCTGCTCGACCTCGACCCCGGCGTCAGTGCCCGGATCCGTCTGGTCTCCTTCACCGGACAGGCCCTCGCCCCCCGCACCCTCGACCAGAGCTGGCAACTGCTCACCGTCGAGGACCACCCCACCGACACCGGCCCGCTCCCCGTCGAGCACTACCGGGTCACCGACCTCGAAACCGGCGAGCTCCGCGACATCCACCTCACCGGGGACGTGCTGCTCGCCGCCCCCGGCATCGACCTCGAAGAACTCGACAGCCCGCCCAACCCCCGCCGCTGACACGCACGTTCACGCCGGAGGCGCGAACCCGCCACCCCCGTCGGCCGGCGGCTGCGCGGGCTGCGGCGGTGCCAGGGGCGCTGCGGGCGCCACGGGCGCCGGGGGTACCGCGGGCTCAGCGGGCTTCGCGAGCGGGACGGGCTGCGCGACGGGGGCCGGGGCCGCCGCCTGCTCGGGCCGCGCCTGCTGCGGTACGCCGAGCACCCGCACCGGCTTCCCGTTCGGCTGCTGCGCCGGGCCCGCAGGGGCTGGCCCGGTCCGCGCGGGCACCGGCACGGACATCGGAACCGGCATGGGTGCCGGCATCCCGAACATCGGTGCGCCGTACGCCGCCGGGGCCGCCCGCTCCCACTCGCGGCGCTGGCGCTCCATCGTCACCGCGCCCAGGTACACTATCGCCGGCAGGCCCTGCGGCGCCGACCAGCCGATCCGCGCCGCCAGCTCCGCGGCCAACCGGTCCGCCAGCCCGGCCGCCACCGGCTGGTCCAACTCGTGCATGCGGCTGAGCAGTTGGCGGATCGAGAGCCACAGGCTGTCCGGCACGCCGGACAGGTCCAGCGCCACCAGCTCGGCCCCCAGCATGTGCATCACCTGCGGCGGCACCGGCGGCACCGCCCCGTGGCTGCGGGCGCTCTGCGGCAGCCGCTCCCGGATCACCAGCGTCCCCGCGAAGATGTCGCCCAGCCGGCGCCCCTGCTCCGAGAACAGCGACACCACCACGGCCGGCATCGCCAGCAGACCGAAGTCGATGACCCCCACCAGCCCGCGCACCAGGGCGTGCCGGAACCGGATCGGCCCGCCGTCCGTCCGCACCACCCGCAGCCCCAGCGCCGCCTTCCCCAGCGACCGGCCGCGCGACAGCGTCTCCACCATCACCGGCAGCAGCACCGTGAAGAACACCATCAGCGCGACCACGAACGCGTCTCCCGCCGCCCCCTCGATCGCGGACAGCCCGAAGACCATCGCGATCCCGCAGAAGAAGTACGCCATCATGTACACCGCTGCGTCCAGCAGCCGGGCCAGGGCTCTCGACGGCAACCTCGCCGTCCGCAGCCCCAGGACGACCGCCTCACCGGTCACCAGCTCGCTCACGCCACCCACCCGTTCCGCTCCCGGGGCGCCGGACGACCCACGTCGCGCAACCCGCCCCCCTCGATCAACAGCGGCAAACATACGGCTGCCCACCCCCGCCCGGTAACCCCGGGAGCCGCATCCGACATCCGCCGACACACCAGGCGCCGCCTCTGGCATGCTGAGCCCCGCACCGCCCCGGCCGCACACCAACCAGTGCCCGCCGTCCTGCCCCGCCGCGCACCCGGAGAGAGCCGCAATGGACCTGGACGTCTTCGTCGCCGCCCACCAGGCGGAATGGCACCGGCTGGAGATACTCAGCGGCCGCCGCCGGCTCACCGGCGAGGAGTCCGACGAACTGATCACCCTCTACCAGCGCGCCACCAGCCACCTCGCCCAGGTCCAGGCCGCCGCCCCGCACCCCGGCCTGGAAGGACGCCTCACCACACTCGTCGTCCGCGGCCGCAACGCCGTCGCCGGCGCCCGCAGCTCCTCCTGGCGCGACGCCGCCCGCTACTTCACCACCAGCTTCCCCGCCGCGCTGTACCGCGCCCGCCGCTGGTGGCTGACCATCGGCCTGGTCTTCTTCCTCCTCAGCGCCCTGGTCGCCTGGTGGATCGGCACCAACCCCGACGTCCGCAACGCCCTGATCCCGCCGGACCAGCTGAACGACCTCACCAAGCCCGGCGGCGAGTACGAGGCCTACTACACCGACCACCCCTCGGCGAACTTCGCCGCCAAGGTGTGGACCAACAACGCCTGGGTCGCCGCCTACTGCCTGATCTGCGCCGTCGTGCTCGGCATCCCGGTCATCTTCATCCTGCTCAGCAACATGATCAACCTCGCCGTCGGCCTCGGACTGATGGCCTCCGCCGGCCGCCTCCCGCTCTTCCTGGGCCTGCTCATCCCGCACGGCCTGCTCGAACTCACCGCCGTCTTCGTCGCCGCCGGCCTCAGCCTCCGCCTCGGCTGGACCGTCATCGACCCCGGCCCCCGCACCCGCACCGTGGCCCTCGCCGAGGAAGGCCGCGCCGTCATCGGTTCCGTCATCGGCCTCGCCGCCGTCCTCCTGGTCACCGGCATCATCGAAGGCTTCGTCAGCGGCTCCGCCCTCCCCACCTGGCTCCGGGTCGGCATTGGCCTCACCGTCGAGGCGCTCTTCCTCGTCTACGCCCTCGTCCTCGGCAAGCACGCCGCCGCCCGCGGCGAGCTCGGCGACGTCGAAGCCGCCGACCGCACCGACCACCAGCCGATGGCCGCCTGACCACGGCGTGCCTGGTCACGGGTGCCGTTTTAAACCTGGTAGCCTGGTGATCACCCCAAGGGATCATTGACTTGATCTTTCCGGGTCAGTAGGTTTGAACGGTTGGGCGCGATTGGACTTACAGTCCGCCCGGGCGTAGGGTCTACGACATCGACAGGAACACGGCGGGCATCCGAGAGGGTGCAGGACGGGTTCCGGCGAAAAACCCCGAAGCAGAGCGACGCAGAACCTTTGATAAGGTCTGTAGCGAAGTCGAAGGAATTCCCACTCCAGCGGGAAGCAAAAATCGGATCGAATGAAACTCCGGAAAACGGAGCGGAAAACATCTGATAAGCTGGAAACACGAAAGAACGAAGCGCCCGGAGGGCAGGTCGGAAGGCCGCCTGAA
>NZ_JBVJHA010000024.1:0-28681 GCF_055587065.1 Kitasatospora sp. NPDC048662
CCGGAGAACAGGATCACCGGCCGCTCGAACTCACCCGCCACCTCACGGAAGATGTGCACCGACTCCGCCTCCAGCGCGTCCAGGTGCGACAGCGCGAAGGGGGTGTCGTCGGTGCGGACCGGGCTGTCGGTCACGGTGCTCACGCGAGGCCCCTCTCGGTCAGGAAGGCGTGCAGTTCGCCGGCGGACTCGGTCACCGTCCGGCCCTGCGTCTGCAGGCGCAACTCCGGCTTCTCGGGCGCCTCGTACGGGTCGTCCACGCCGGTGAGACCGGAGATCTCGCCGGCGGCCTGCTTGGCGTACAGGCCCTTCACGTCCCGCTCCGAGCAGAGCTCGACCGGGGTGGCGACATGGATCTCCAGGAACTCGGTGCCTTTCGCGGCGTGCCGCTCGCGGACCGCGGCGCGGGAGTCGGCGAACGGGGCGATCACCGGGGCGAGCACCTTTACGCCGTTGGCGGCGAGCTTCTCGGCGACGAAGCCGATCCGGGTGACGTTGGTGTGCCGGTCCTCGCGGGAGAAACCGAGGCCCTTGGAGAGGAACTCGCGGATCTCGTCACCGTCCAGCACCTCGACCCGGTGGCCCTCGGCGCGCAGCCGCTCGGCCAGCGCGAACGCGAGGGTGGTCTTGCCGGCGCTGGGCAGCCCGGTCAGCCACACGGTGGCGCCGCGCTCGCGGCCCGCTGCCGGAGTGTCGGCGGTGGTCACGGTGGTTACTCCTGACGGTCGGTGACGGTGGAACAAACAACGGTGGATCAGAGGTGGATGCCGCACTCGGTCTTGCCGGAGCCCGCCCAGCGGCCGGCCCGGCCCTGCTCGCCCTCTCCCGGCTTGGCGGTGCAGGACAGTGGCGAGCAGCCGATCGAGGTGTAGCCCTCCCACAGCAATGGGTTCATCAGTACCCCGTGGGTCTGCGCGTACGCGTCCACGTCGTCCTGCGTCCAGCGGGCGATCGGGGCGAGCTTCACCTTGCGGCGTTTGGCGTCCCAGGCCACCACCGGGGTGTTCGCCCGGGACGGCGACTCGTCGCGGCGCAGTCCCGTCGCCCAGGCGTCGTACCCGCCCAGGCTGCGGTTCAGCGGCTCGACCTTGCGCAGCGCGCAGCACAGGTCCGGGTCGCGGTCGTGCAACCGCGGCCCGTACCGGGCGTCCTGCTCGGCCACGGTGAGCTTCGGGGTCAGCGTGATCACGTTGACCGGCATGGTCGCGGCGACCGCGTCCCGGGTGCCGATGGTCTCCGCGAAGTGGTAGCCGGTGTCCAGGAACACCACGTCCACGCCGGGCAGCACGGTGGACGCCAGGTGGGCGACCACCGCGTCCTCCATCGAGGAGGTGACGCAGAGCCGCTTGCCGAAGGTGTCGGCCGCCCAGCGCAGGATCTCCTGCGCGGACGCCTCCTCCAGCTCCCGGCCGGCCCGGACGGCCAGCGCCTCGTAGTCGGCCGCCGCGTGGTCAGCCACGGTCGTCATGGCCCGTCCCCCTGTCGGTGGCCGGCAACAGCCCGAGGAACTTCAGCTGGAAGCCCCGGCGGCAGGCCCGGCACTCCCAGGCGCCGTGGCCGCTCTCGGACGGGCGCAGGTCCTCGTCCCCGCAGTACGGGCAGTAAAAGGGGGCGGCGCGTTCGCTCACGACAGCTGCTCCTCGGTGGCCCGCACCGCCCACTGGGCGAAGCGCTCGCCGTCCTGACGGTCCGCCTGGTAGCGGGTCAGCAGGCGCTCGACGTAGTCGGGCAGTTCGGCGCTGGTGACCTTCAGGCCGCGGATCTTGCGGCCGAACGCGGCGTTCTCGAAGCCGAGCGAGCCGCCCAGGTGGATCTGGAAGCCCTCGACCTGCTGCCCGTTCTCGTCGGTGACCAGCTGGCCCTTGAGGCCGATGTCGGCGGTCTGGATGCGGGCGCAGGCGTTCGGGCAGCCGTTGATGTTGATGCTCAGCGGCTCGTCGAACTCCGGCAGGCGGCGCTCCAGTTCGTCGATCAGGGTGCGGCCGCGGTCCTTGGTGTCGACGATCGCGAGCTTGCAGTACTCGATGCCGGTGCAGGCCAGCGTGCCGCGGCGGAAGGTGGACGGGGTGACCCGCAGGTCGAGCGCCTCCAGGCCGGCCACCAGCGAGTCGATCCGGTCCTGCTCGACGTCCAGCACGATCAGCTTCTGCTCGACGGTGGTGGCCAGCCGGCCGGAGCCGTGTTCGGCGGCCAGGTCGGCGACCTGCTGGAGCAGCTTGCCGTTCAGCCGGCCGACCTTCGGCGCGAAGCCGACGTAGAACCGGCCGTCGTTCTGCGGGTGGACGCCCACGTGGTCGCGCCAGCGGCCGGCCGGCTGCTGCGGGCCCGGACCGTCCGTCAACTCGCGCTTCAGGTACTCGTCCTGGAGGATCTGCCGGAACTTGGCCGGTCCCCAGTCGGCGACCAGGAACTTCAGCCGGGCCCGGTTGCGCAGACGGCGGTAGCCGTAGTCGCGGAAGATGCCGACCACGCCGGCCCACACCTCGGGGACGTCCTCCAGCGGCACCCAGGCGCCGAGCCGGACGCCCAGCTTCGGGTTGGTGGACAGGCCGCCGCCGACCCACAGGTCGAAGCCCGGGCCGTGCTCCGGGTGGACCACGCCGACGAACGCAATGTCGTTGATCTCGTGGACCACGTCCAGCAGCGGCGAGCCGGAGATCGCGGTCTTGAACTTGCGCGGCAGGTTGGAGTACTCGGGGTTGCCGATGTACCTGCGGTTGATCTCGTCGATCGCCCAGCTGCCGTCGATGATCTCGTCGGCGGCGATACCCGCCACCGGCGAGCCGATCACCACGCGCGGGCAGTCGCCGCACGCCTCGGTGGTGGACAGGCCGACGGACTCCAGCTTCTCCCAGATCGCCGGGACGTCCTCGATCCGCACCCAGTGGAACTGGACGTTCTGGCGGTCCGTCACATCGGCGGTGCCGCGCGCGTACTGCTCGGACGCCTCGCCGATGGCGCGCAGTTGGGGGACCGTCAGCTGACCGCCGTCGATCCGCACCCGCAGCATGAAGTACTCGTCCTCAAGCTCGTGCGGCTCCAGGATCGCGGTGCGGCCGCCGTCGATGCCCTGGCGGCGCTGGGTGTACAGGCCCCACCAGCGCATCCGGCCGCGGAGGTCCGCCGGGTCGATCGAGTGGAAGCCGCCCTTGGCGTAGATCGTCTCAATGCGTGTCCGCACATTGAGACCGTCGTCGTCCTTCTTCATCTGCTCGTTGGCGTTGAGCGGGGTGAAGTGCCCCATGGCCCACTGGCCCTCGCCGCGGTGGCGGGTCGCCTTGCGGGCGGCGGGGCGGGCCGCGACGGCGGCGCCGGCCTGGGGCTCGTCCGGCGCGTCCGGCTCGGGGGTGCGGGCCATGGTGTCAGTCCTTTGAGCGGCTTGGCAGATGTGGGGGTGCTGGCCGATCCCCGGGCGTGACCCGCTCCCACCTGCGGAATTCAGCAGGCGGCGGGAGAGGTGACGCTGGGCCGGGGTCGATGGTGCGGGCATCCGCGACAGCGGGGACGCGCGGGCAGGGCGCCGGTGCGGTGGCGGCGTGCGAGTGGGGCTCAGATCACCGGACAGATGGCGCTGGACACGCGAAGGAGGTCGACGTGGAGTCGGCCAACTAGGGTGGTTCCGGCGCTAGACATGGCAAGAGATTCGCACGGCCGGTGACTCGCGGTCCACTGACGTCCGAATCCTGGACCTGAATGTTCCGCATGCCGGGACGGTTGCTCGCCCGGGGTCACTCCGCGCCCCACGGCCCGTCGGTTCCCGGCGGCGGCGCGTCGGTCGGCGAGTGCGGGCCGATACCGTAGGGGCGTGCAAGCAGCAGGCAGTACTCCGCATCCTTCCGGAGGGACCGGTCCGACCGCCGACCGGCACCCCCGTCGTCGAGGCGGACGCCGCCGCGCCGCCAAGCGAACCACCTGGTACCGCACCCTGTGGGCGCTGGTGAAGGACACCACCAACACCTGCGTCGAGTACCGCGTCACCGGCCTCGCGGCGGAGGCGGCGTTCTTCACGCTGCTGTCCATCCCGCCGCTGCTGCTCTGCCTGGCCGGCACCCTCGGCTACCTCGACGACATCCTCGGCGCCGGCACCATCGTGCGGCTCAAGGCGGACGTCATCTCAGCAGCTGGGACAGTGCTCTCACCGGGCTCCATCGACCAGATCGTCCAACCCCTGCTGGACGACGTCTTCGGCAGCGCCCGGCCGGACCTGATCTCGATCGGCTTCCTGCTCTCGCTCTGGTCCGGCTCCCGCGCGCTGTACATCTTCATCGACACCATCACCGTGATGTACGGCCTCGACGGCAAACGCGGCCTGGTCAAGACCCGGCTGATGTCGCTCGGCCTCTACCTCGGCGCGCTGGTGATCGGCTCCCTGGTGCTGCCACTGCTGGTCACCGGGCCCGGACTGCTGATCAACACCTTCCAGAGCTGGGCCGGAGTGATCACCTCGCTCTACTGGCCCGCCGCGATCCTGCTGCTGATCGTCTTCCTCACCACCCTCTACCACGTGGCCGTCCCCGTCAGCACGCCCTGGCGCGAGGACATCCCCGGCGCGCTGGTCGCCCTGCTGGTGCTGGTGGTGTGCAGCGTCGCCCTGCGGCTCTACCTGGTCAGCTCCGTCGAGGGCCACTCCGTGTACGGCCAGCTCGCCGCGCCCGTCGCCGTCCTGCTGTGGATCTTCGTGGTGGCGCTGGCCGTCCTGATCGGCGCCGCGATGAACGCCGCCATAGACCGCCGCTGGCCCGCCGTCGAGACCGCCGACGCCCGCGCCGAGGTCGAGCGCCTCACCGAGGACGCCGCCGTCCAGCGCGGCCGCGAGGCCGCCGCCCGCCGGGCCGCCGAACGCGCCGAACGCACCCGCCAGTTCGGGCTCGCCGAAGGCCACGACGAGGACCTCTTCGACGAGGAGGACGACGAGCCGGTGCCCAGCGAGTACCCCGAACGCTGGGCCGCGTTCCTGCCGCACGACGACGTCCGCCGGCGGCTGAGCCGGGTGCGGCGCAGGCCGCACTGAAACGTGTGGGGCGGGAAGCGGCCCCCGTCGGTACCTTCGGGTGCGGGCGGGGGCCGCTTCGTGTGCGCCGGGAGTGGCCGCGCGTGCCGGTGAGCCCGTGCGTCAACTGCCCTGCCGCGCACGGGCGGTGAGGCCCCGATCGGGTGGCGCGGAAATTCGGTGGCGGCGGGGGCGGGCGGGTACTAGCGTGGCGTCCGCCGATCGAGGGCACCCCAGGGTGGGGTGCGCGAGGCGTGTCGCAGAAGAGGAGGTGAGGACCGTGAGGCCTGTCCTTGCAGGTGTTGGTTCCCGCGTTCAGAAGTTCATCGAGTCCTGTACCCCCCGGTCCGCGGCCGACCTCGAACCGGTGTCGCCCATACGCTGACACCGCCGTCGTCCGGCCGGGGCCACCCGTTCCCTGAAGGGTTCACCCCGTGCTTTCCACGACCTCCGCTGCCCACCCGCTCTCCGGCCTCGGCTGGGACGAGGGCCGGGCCGCCGATTTCCGTCCGCTCGCCGAGGCGGGCCTGCTCCCCGGGCGGATCACCCGCATCGACCGCGGCCGCTGCGACGTGCTGCTCATCGATCCCGAGACGGGCGAGCCGACCACGCTGCGCGCCGACACCCGGCCGGTGACCGGTGCCGACACCATCCGCAACCCGTGCACCGGGGACTGGGTGGCCGTCGACCCGGCCGCCCGGCCGCTGCCCGCCGTCACCACCGTGCTCTCCCGCACCACCGCGATCATCCGCAAGGGCGCCCACAAGCGCTCCGAAGGTCAGGTGCTGGCCGCCAACATCGACACCGTCCTGATCGCCGTCTCACTCGCCGCGGAGCCCGACCTGGGCCGGGTGGAGCGTCTGCTCGCCCTCGCCTGGGAATCCGGGGCCGAACCGCTGATCGTCCTCACCAAGTCCGACCTGGTGCACGACGGCGACTTCGTCCGGGCGGACGTGGAGGCGGTCGCACCCGGGGTCCCCGTGCTGACGGTCAGCGCCGAGACCGGAGCCGGCATGGACGCGCTGCGCGCCCTCGCCACCGGCTCCTGCGCCCTGATCGGCCAGTCCGGCGCCGGCAAGTCCACCCTCACCAACGCGCTCGCGGGCACGGACACCATGACGGTCCAGCAGGTCCGCTCTGTCGACGAGAAGGGCCGGCACACCACCACCACCCGCGAACTCGTCCCCCTTCCGGGCGGCGGCGCCGTCATCGACACCCCGGGCCTGCGCGGCGTCGGCCTCTTCGGTGGCGAGGGCATCGACCTCGCGTTCGCCGACATCGACCAGCTCGCGTCCGGCTGCCGCTACGACGACTGCTCCCACCGCAGCGAACCCGCCTGCGCCGTCCGCGCCGCCCTCGCCGACGGCACCCTCCCCGAACGCCGCTGGGAGTCCTACCTCAAGCTCCAGCGCGAGAACGACTGGATCGCCTCCCGCACCGACGCCCGCCTCCGCGCCGAACGCGCCCGCCACCACAAGTCCCGCACCAAGGCGGCCCGCACCGTCCGCCGCACCTGACCTCCGCCCGGGCGGGTTCATCCCGGTCGGCCCGGCGGACCGAGGAGGTGCCGTCGGGCCGACGGCGGTCAGAACAGTTTGTCCGTGTCCTCGCCGCTCTCGTGGGCGAGCAGCCAGCGCTTGGCGTCGATGCCGGCGGCGAAGCCGGTGAGGCTGCCGCTGGCGCCCATGACGCGGTGGCAGGGGCGGACGATCAGCAGGGGGTTGGCTCCGACGGCGCCGCCGACGGCGCGGACGGCGCGGGGGGACTGGCCTGCGGCGTCGGCGAGTTGGCCGTAGGTGACGGTGGTGCCGTAGGGGATCTCGTCGATGGACTCCCAGATCCGGCGGCGGAACTCGGTGCCGACGGGGGCGAGCGGCAGGTCGAAGGTGGTGCGCTCGCCGGCGAAGTACGCGGTGAGCTGCTCGACGACGGGGGCGAGCGCCTCCGGGTCGGGCTGCCAGTCGGCGGCGGGCTCGGCGAGCGCGTACTTCTGGCCCGGCGCGGTGACGGCGGTCAGGGCGAAGCCGTGCTCCTCGTCGAGGGTGCCGCTGAGCAGCAGGGTGCCGAGCGGGCTGTCCATGGTGGTGAACACAGTGGTCATGCCGGTTCCTTGCGGGTGTCGCGGGTTCGAGTGGCGGTGTTTCGAGTGGCGGCGTGGTGGGCCGAGGCGGCCGACCACAGGTGGTGCAGGGCGTAGGAGCGCCAGGGTGCCCAGGCGGTCGAGCGGTCGGCGGCGCTGCGCGGCTCGCCGCTCTCGCCGAGGGCGCGCAGGCCGTCGCGGACGCCGATGTCGGTGGGGAGGAAGACGTCCGGGTCGGCGAGGGCGCGCATCCGCAGGTAGCCGACCGTCCACGGGCCGATGCCCGGGAGGGCGAGCAGGTCGGCGGCGGCCTGTTCGCGGTCCACGCCCGGGTCGAGCCGGACGGTGCCCGCGGCGAGGGCGGCGCACAGGCCGAGCAGGGCGCGGCGGCGGGCCTGCGGCATCGCCAGGTGTTCGGGATCGGCGGCCGCGAGGGCGTCGGCGGTCGGGAACAGCAGGCGCAGGCCGCCGTCGGCGGACGGCAGCGGGGTGCCGTACGTCTCGGCGAGCCGGCCGGCCAGGGTGCGGGCGGCGGCGACGCTGATCTGCTGGCCGAGGACGGCGCGGACGGCGAGCTCGTGCGGGTCGACGTGGCCGGGGGAGCGCAGCCCGGGCCGGGCCACGGCGAGCGGGGCGAGCAGCGGGTCGGCGGCGAGCCGGTCATCGACCGCGTCCGGATCGGCGTCCAGGTCGAACAGGGCGCGCAGCCGGTGCACGGCCGTGGTGAGGTCGCGCAGGTCGCTGAGGGTGAGCCGGCAGTCCAGCCAGCCACGGGCCCGATCATCGCCCGGGGCGAGCCCGTCGATCTCGGCGATGCCGTGCCCGTACGGGAGGGCCAGGGTGCGCCGGTAGGTGCGGGTGCCGGGGCGCGGGCCGGGGACGACCTCCTCGACGCCCGGGACGGCACGCAGCGCGAGGAAGTCCAGCAGGTGCTCGGTGTCGACGGCGCCCCGGTAGGCGAGCCGCAGGCCCAGCGGGCCGGCCGCGGCGGGCGAGCGACGGTGGCCGCCACGCTCGGTGCGCAGCGTGCTGGGGGTGCGGTCGTAGACCTCGCGGATGGTGTCGTTGAACTGCCGCACCGAGGCGAAGCCGGCCGCGAACGCCACGTCGGTGACCGGGAGTTCGGTGGTCTGCAGGAGCAGCCGGGCGGTCTGGGCGCGCTGCGCGCGGGCCAGGGCGAGCGGGCCGGCGCCGAGTTCGGCGGTCAGCTGGCGCTGGAGCTGGCGGGCGCTGTAGCCGAGCCGGTCGGCCAGCCCGGCGACGCCCTCGCGGTCCACCACGCCGTCGCCGATCAGCCGGACGGCCCGGCCGACCAGGTCGGCCCGGTGGTTCCACTCGGGCGAGCCCGGCACCGAGTCGGGCCGGCAGCGCCGGCAGGCCCGGTAGCCTGCGCCCTGGGCGGCGGCCGCGGTCGGGTAGAACGAGCAGTTGGTGCGCTTGGGAGTGGTGGCCGGGCAGCTCGGACGGCAGTAGATGCCGGTGGTGCGAACCGCCGTGAAGAACACCCCGTCGAAGCGGGCATCGCGGCTGTGCACGGCTCGGTACCTGGTCTCGTCGTCGATCACGCCATCCAGTCTGCGTCATCGCCGGAGGCCCGACTGGCGGAAATCGGACGTCGCCATGCCTGGCCGGACATCGCCATGCCCCGGCCACGGGCGCGGTGGTGTCAGCGGGTCGGGTCGGTTCTCGGGTCGGTTCTCGGGTCGGTTCTCGGGTCGGTTCCCGCGAGGGTGTGGGCGAGGTGGTCGAGGCCTGGGAGGGCCAGCATGACGGCCTCGCGGTCGGCGGGGGTGAGGCTCTGGAGAGCGGCGGCCAGGCGGCGTTCATGGGCGCTGCGCCAGTCACGGAGCTGCAGGTGGCCGGCTTCGGTGAGGGCGATGCGGGCGGTACGGCGGTCGCCCGGGTCGGGTTGGCGATCGACCAGACCGGCGTCGAGGAGCTTGGAGATCAGGCCGCTGACGGTGTTGGGCGCCAGGCGCTGGCGGGCAGCGAGTTCGCCGACCCGCATGGGAGCGACGGCGAGGGTCTGGAGAAGTTCGACCTGGGCCATCGGCAGCGCCTCCCAGGGGAACTCCGACCTGATGGAGCTGCGCAGGGCGCGGCGCAGTCGGGTGATCACATCGGTGAGCTGCTGGGCCCCGGCGAGTGCGTCGGGCGCGGGCTGGGGCTGCGAAGACATGGCGGACAGCGTAGCGCCAGGCGGTGTCGGCGCTGACCGCAGGCGGTGTCGGTGCTGACCGCAGGCGGTGTCGGTGCTGACCGCAGGCGGTGTGTGCGGGCGCTGACCTCAGGCGGTGCCGGTGCCGACCTCAGGCGGTGTGTGCGGGCGCTGACGTCAGGCGGTGCCGGTGCCGACCTCAGGCGGTGTGTGCGGGCGCTGACCTCAGGCGGTGCCGGTGCCGACCTCAGGCGGTGCTGGTGCCGACCCGGGTTCGCGCGCTGACCAGGGAGGACTGGTGCCGGGCGAGGGCAGATGCCTCGGTGCCGGAAACTGTCCTTGAGCGATTATGTCGGTGGCAGATATGTTGGGGTCATGGCCGAACCTGCCGTAGCCCCCAGGCTGCTCGACGCCCTGCAACGCGCCGAACGCCCGCGCCCGCGCGCCGTCGCACGCTGGCCGCACGCGCACTGGCTGGCCGTCGGCACCGTCTGCCTGGGCGCGTTCCTCGGCCAGCTGACCGCGAGTGTCACCTCGCTGGTGTTCCCCGCGCTGGAACGCCGGTTCGACGCGGGCTTCGCCGCCGTGGAATGGGTGTCGCTGTCCTACCTGCTGGTACTGGTCGCCCTGCTGGCCCCGGTCGGGCGGCTGTCCGACCTGGTCGGCCGCAAAACCATGTACCTGGGTGGTTTCGCGGTGTTCGCGGCCGCCTCGCTCGGCGCCGGACTGGCCGGCAACCTGGCCGTCCTGGTGGCCTGCCGCGCGGTGCAGGCCGTCGGAGGCGCGATGATGCAGGCCAACAGCGTGGCGCTGGTAGCCCGGGGCGTGCCGGAGCGGGCAATGCGCACCGCGCTCGGCATCCAGGCCGCCGCGCAGGCCCTCGGCCTCGCCCTCGGCCCGACCCTCGGCGGCCTGCTGGTCACCCACGCCTCCTGGCGCTGGGCATTCTGGGTGAACGTCCCGATCGGTGCGCTCGGCATCCTGGCGGGCTGGTTCCTGCTCCCACGAACCTTCCCGGAGGGGCGACAGTCCTGCGTCGGACGGGCTGGGGGCGGACGGACTGGCGGCGGGTGGATCGGCGGCGGGCGGCGCGGGGGCGTGTTGAGCGGAGACGAGTGGCGCGGGAATGGGCGTACCGGGGACGGGCGGACCGGCGGCGGGCGGAGCGGGAGCGGGTGGACCGGGGACGGGTTGAGCGGAGATGAGTGGCGTGGGGATGGGCGTATCGGGGACGGGCAGCGCGGGAGCGGGTGGATCGGCGGCGGGCGGCGCGGAGACGGGCGGAGCGGGGATGGGCAGCGCGGGGACGGGCGTATCGGGGATTGGCGGAGCGGGGATGGGCAGCGCGGGGACGGGCGTATCGGGGATTGGCGGAGCGGGGATGGGCAGCGCGGGGGCAGGTGGAGCGGGGGTGGGTGGACCGGCGGCGGGCGGCGCGGAGACGGGCGGAGCGGGGGCAGGTCGATCAGGAGTGGACGGACCGGCGGCGGGCTGAGCGGAGATGAGTGGCGTGGGGATGGGCTGACCGGGGGCGGGCAGCGCGGGGGCAGGCGGACCGGGAGTGGACGGACCGGCGGCGGGCTGAGCGGGAGCGGGCGGAGCGGAGGTGGTGGGCGCTTCGACCTGGCCGGGCTGGTGCTGTTGGCCGCCGCGTCCACGGCGCTGCTGCTGGCGCTGTCCGCCGCCTCCGGGCTGCCGCTGCCGGGCTGGGCGGTGGCCGTGCTGGCGGTGCTCGCGGTCCTCGCGGCGGCCGGGCTGGTCCGGCAGGAGCGGCGCGCGGACCGGCCGATCGTCCCGCCCGGGCTGGTGAACACCTCCGGCATTCGGGCCGGGCTGCTGGTGGCGCTGATCGGCTACCTGCTGCTGTTCTGCCCGCTGGTGCTGGAGCCCGTGGTGCTGACCGGTCGCGGGGTGTCCGCCGGCACGGCCGGAGTGGTGATCACGGCACTGCCCGCAGCGTTCGCGCTGGCCGCCACGGTCGGTGGCGGCCTGCTGCCGCGTGGGTGGAGCGACGCGACGCGCTGCCGGGTTGGCGCGCTGACCACTGCGGCCGGACTGCTGGTGCTGGCCATGCTGCCCGGGCCCGGGCCCGGCGCGACGGTGCTGCCGCTGCTGGTGGCCGGTTACGGCCTCGGGTTGCTACTGCCCGCCAACAACGCGCTGGTGATGCGGGCGATACCCGCGCAGAGCGCGGCCGTGGGCGGCGGCCTGGTGAACATGGTGCGCAGCCTCGGCACCGCACTCGGCACCGCCCTGCCGGTGCTCGCCGTCCACCTCGCCGGGGCGGCGTCCGGCGGCCGGGCGGTCCTGTTGCTGCTCGCTGCGGTTGCTGTGTTGGCGGCGCGACTGTCCGCTCGCTGACGCCACGTCGGGGTCGCCCGCCGACGCGTCGTCGGGGCCTGCTGACGTCATATCGGGAACGCCCGCTGGCGCATGGTTCGGTGATGCCCACCGCGTAAGGCAAGAACGCCCGCTGGCACACGGTTGGTGACGCCCGTCGGCGCGTGCTCGGGACGCCCGCCTACTGCCAGGAACGCCGCTGATCTGACGTCGGGAACGCCCGCCGCGTAAGGCAAGAACGCTCGCTGACCTCACGTCGGGAACGCTTGCTGGCGCAGGCGCGGGATCGCTCGTTGGCTTCACCTTGGGAACGCCCGCCGCGTGGGCCGGGAACGCCTGCTGATCTCACGCCGGGAACGCCCAGTGGCGCGCGGTTGGGAGCTCACCGGCGCACGCCCGGGGTCGCCCGCTGACGTTATGTCACGAGCGCCCCCGCCGCGTACGGTCGGGCCTGCTGACGTCATTTCGGGAACGCCCGCTGGCCGTACGGTTGGTGAGGCCCGTTGGCGCGCGTTCGGGATCGCTCGCCGCGTGCGGTCGGGTCGGGAACGCTTGCTGATCTCACGTTGGGCACGCCGCCCAGTGGCGCACGGTTGGGAACGCCCAGCGGCGCACGCCCGGGATCGCCCGCTGGTGTCATGTTGCGAGCGCCCCCGCCGCGTACGGTCCGGCCTGCTGACGTCATTTCGGGAACGCCCGCTGGCCGCACGGTCGGCAACGCCCCTCGGCACACGCTCGGATCGCCCGCCGCGTACGGTCGGGAACGCTTGCTGATCTCACGTCGGGAACGCCCGCCGGGTTACGCCGCAAGCGCCCCCGCCGGTGCGTCGGCAGGAATGCGTGAGGGGCGCCCCCGGGCGGTTCCGGGTGGCGCCCCTCGTGGCTGGGCGGGGTGGGGGTGGGTCAGGGGGTCGGTTGGGCGCCGCGTTCTGTGAGCATGGTGGTGATCAGGTCGATCTCGGCCTTCTGGCCGTTGACCATGGTCTGCGCGAGCCGCTTCTCCACGTCGTTCTTCGCCGCGTCCACGTATGCCTGGGCCATGTCCGCACCGCCGCGGTGGTGGGCGAGCATCAGCTGGAGGTAGAAGACCTCGGCGTCCCGGCCGTTGAGGGTGCGGAGCTTTTCCAGGTCGGCGTTGGTCGCCATGCCGGGCATCAGCGAACCGTCGTGCGCCTGGTAGGTGTGCCCCATCCAGGCCATCGGCTTGGTTGCGCCGGTCTGGGTGAGGCCCCACTGGTCGAGGTAGCCCATCAGCATGCCGCGCTGGTTGGCCTGCGTGTTGATGATGTCGAACGCCAGGGTGCGGACCGCCTGGTCCTGGGTGCGGTCGCGGACGATGAACGACATGTCGATCGCCTGCTGGTGGTGGGTGGCCATGTCGCGGGCGAACCCGGCCTCCGCCGAGTCGGTGCTCGGCGTGGACGAGGAACTCCCGGACGCGGGGGTGCCGCTGGAGACCAGCGCGGGCACCCCGAGGCCGAGCGCGACCACGGCCGCCAGCGCGGCCGGCCACCACAGGGCGCGGCGGCGCCGGCCGCCGGCCGGTTCCGCGAGTTCCGTCTCCGGTTCCCGGTCGCCGGTCACATCGCGCCCGAGCTGCAGGAGGCGCCCGGCTCCTGGGTCTGCGGGCCCTGCACGTACTTGGTGAAGAACTGCTCGATCCGCGGGTCGTTCGCGGATTCCACGATCAGCTGGGTTCCCCAGGCGCTCAGGGTGATGGTGCCCTCCTCGTCGGGGTACGGGCTCATCAGGCTGTACGGGGTGGCCTTGACCTTCTCGCTCAGCACCTTGAGGTCTTCGGCCTTCGCCTTGCTGTTGTAGGTCACCCAGACCGCGCCGTGCTCCAGCGAGTGCACCGCGTTCTCGTTCTTCACCGGCTGGTCGTAGACGGTGCCCATGCAGGTCGCCCAGACCGGGTTGTGGTCGCCGCCGACCGGCGGGGCCTGCGGGTACTTGACCTCGGTCTGGACGTGCGTGCGGGACAGGTTGTCCCAGGTCTTGACGCCCTCGATCGGGGACTTCGCCGCAGCGGTCTGCTGGTCCTTCTTGTGCTTGGCGTCCAGCGCCAGCCAGGTGCCGCCGCCGATCATGGCGAGCACCAGCCCGGCCGAGAGGGCGATGGTGAAGATCTTGTTGCGGCGCTCACGGCGCTGTTCGGTCGCGCGCAGTTCGGCGATCCGGGCCCGACGGTCGGCCTGCTGGGCGGACTTGCTGCCGGGGCGCGGCTGCTTGCCGGTCGGCTGGGAGGACTGCTTGGAGGCGGAACCCATGGATGGTGTCCTTGTCCCCGCCGTGCTGTTCACGGCGGTCTGCGGTGGGGTTGGGGCAGCGGAGCCGCCGACCGCCCCGACGTCGGGGAACGGGTCGGCGGTGGGTTCCGCTCAGGACCGGTGAACCTGGAGTGCGTGCAGGTCGGGCGCGTGGTGCGGCGCCGGTCGGACGTCACACGCCGGGACGGCGGGCGACGCGGGAGGAGCCACCAACTGCGGCAGGACGACCGCGCCGGGCTGCGGCGGCGCGTTCGGGAGCTGCGACTCCGGGCCGCAGAAGGAGTGACTGGAACAGCCGTGACCGGGCACCCGGTTCGGGCCGTCCGCGGTGCACAGGATGAGCACGCCGGGAGCTTCCGGTGCCAGCGCGTGCCGGGTGCCGGACGGTGCACCGTGCCGCTCCGCGACGACGGCGCCCGCCGCCGGGGTGACGGTGGACACCGCCTGCACGGACGTGACGGGCCCGGTCGGCACGGAACTCGCAGTGCGGGCGTTCGCCGCGCACGGCAGCAGCGCCAGCAGGGCGGCCAGCAGCACGGACCACAGCACCGCCACCGGGCGGAGCACCGCGTACGCGGTCCCTTCCCGGGGTCGAGTGCGAAGTCCTGGCGCGGTCATGCGCACATATTAATCAGCCGATCGGGTGAAGCGATGCCCCCTTCGGGTCCCGAATTTCCGTCGCGCGGCCCATCACTGCGGCTCATTCCGACCGGCCGTGGCCGGAACCCCTCCCCGGTGTCGGTGCGATGTTCCGATTCCCGGACACCGTCGTTGTGCTTCGGAAGAATGGGGTGACGTCGGGCATTTCCACGGATCAATCAGGAGCCGTCAGTTGAACGAGCAGGGCGCACCCAGGCCGACCCGACCCGACGACGCCTGGTGGCACACCGTCTACGCGGGCCCCGCCGGTACCCTCCCCGACACTCCCGACGCCGTCGCCGACACCTCGTCCGTGGACGACTGGTTCACCTCCGCCGCCGGCCTGTTCGACCCCCAGGACCGTCCCGCCCAGGACACCCCGCCGACCGCCGGGGACACCCCGCCGACCGCCGGGGACACCCCGCCGACAGCCGAGGCCGCGACGGCGCACCGCGAACCGTCCCCGCGCAGTTGGGCCGAGGCCGCCTGGCCCGAACTCCGTCCCACGCAGGACGCACCGGTCGAGCCGCAGGTCGTTGCGGAGCCGGAGCCGGAGCCGCAGCCGGTGGCGGTCGAGCCAGAGGCCGCAGTGGAGCCCGAGGCCGTCGCGGAGCCGGCCGTCGTGGAGCCGGACGTCGTGGAGCCGGACGCCGCCGCGGCCCCGCCGTCGGAGCGCGGTGCGCCGTGGCGGGAGCCGGAGACGCCGGCGGTGCCGCATGTCGGGGAGCGCCCGCCGACGTACGCCGCCGAGCCGACCGCGCTGCCGGTCACCGACCCGGACGGGCTGGCCGGCATCGTGCCGGACACGGCCCTCGACGGCGCCCGGTTCGCGGCGACCACGCTGCGGGCCGTGTCGATCCGCGGCGACTCCGCCCGCTACCGGGGCGAGCCACGACGCGACGCGCTGCTCACCGTCCGGTTCGGGGACGCCGAGGACGGGCTGGTGCTGACGGTGCTCGCGGGCCCGGCGCGGCGGGCCGACGCCGTGTGGGGTTCCGCCGCGGCGGCGGACGCGGCCCGGCAGTTGGCCGCCGCGATCGGGCGCAGCCGCCCCGAACTCGCCGCCGACCTGCGGGCGGGCGCCCGCGACCGGCTGCGGTACGGCCTGCAGCGGATCGCGGTCCAGGCGGCGGCCCGGTTGCGCAGCGGCGCGCAGAGCGCGGGGCCGGTGCCGGACGGGGCCGAGCCGGACGTCCTCCCGGAGGAGGCGCTGCCGGCGGAGGAGACCGCGTCGCTGCACTGCCTGTTGATGTCCACCGACCCGGCGGCCACCCACCGGGCCGCGTTCGGCACCGGCCCGGGCGGGCTGTACCTGTTGCGCTCGGGGCACTGGATCGACGCGTACGCGGCCCGGCTGCTCCACCACCCGGACGGCCAGCCCCCGTTGCCCCCGGCCGCCCTTCCGGCACCCCGCCCGTTCCGGTTCCGCCTGGTGCCGGCCACCTCCGGCGACATCCTGTTGCTCTGCACCCCGGGCCTGGCCGCCCCGATCGCCGAGGAGCCGGCCGTCGCCCACTTCCTGTCCAGCCACTGGGCCCACCCGCACCCGCCGGGCACCGTCGATTTCCTCCGCCAGATCCAGGTCCGCGCCAAGGGCTACGCCGACGACCGCACAGCGGTGGCGGTCTGGACGGAGTGACGCCACCCGTCCGGCCGGTGCCCGTGGTCCGGGCCCGCTACTGCGTCGCCCCTGGCGGGACGCCCAGCAGGGCGTGGGCGGCGGAGGTGGCGTGGGCGGCGGAGGTGGCGTGGGTGGTGGCGGGGAGGCCGATGGCGAGGGGGATGGCCAGGCCGTCGAGGAGGGCGCGGAGCTGGGTCGCGCGGGCAGGGGCGGGGACGGTGGGGGCGAGGACGCCGGTGCTGAGGCCCTCGGTGATGAGCGCGGTGAGGTCGTTCTGCCAGGGGGTCTCGATGTCGAGCTGGCCCTGGCGGAGTTCCGCGGTGCCGGGGGAGCGGCTCCACACCTCGATCCACAGGATCCACCGGGGGTCGCCGGGGCCTTCGGGCAGGTAGAGGTCGATGTAGCGGGCGAGCCGTTCGAGCACCGGCAGGTCGTGGCGGGCGAGTTCGCGGGTGCGGCGTTCGCCGAGTTGGGCCTCGCTCCAGCGGAGGGTCTCCAGCAGGAGCTGGTCCTTGCTGCCGAAGTAGTAGAGCAGGTGTCCGGCGCTCATGCCGAGCTGCTGGCCGAGGCCGGCCATGGTGAGGCGGGCGAGGCCGTGTTCGGCGATGGCGGCGCGGGCGGCCGCGTACACCTCCTCCCGCGGGCGGGCCGGGCGGCGGGTGCGTGGCGGGGCCATCCGCTCTCCTCGTTGCTGGCTGTCCGGCGTCCAGTCTCCCGTACGGGGCGGGGCGGGGGCGCGGCCGGGGTCACCAGCCGCTGTGTTCGCGTCCTTCGGCGGTTTCCTGCCGTCCGTGGTCGAGGCCGGCCCGGTAGGCCTTGCGGAGGACGGCGGCGGCCTGTTCGCGCTCCAGCCCGGGGGCGAGGCGCAGCAGTTCGTCGGTGAGCTCGTCGAGCGTGGGGGGTGTCATGGCTCCATGACACCGCGTCGCGGCGGGGCCCGCTCCTTCGCAGGGGCGGGCCCGGCCGAGGGGTCAGCCGAGGGTGGCGGCGTAGGAGGTCTCCGCGTTGAAGCCCCAGGCGGGGCTGGCGTCCCACGGGTTGAGCTCGACGTCGTTGGTGGCGTACGCGTAGCCGGCGCCGCGGGTGAACGCGGTGCCGAGGGCGGTCTTCATGGCGGCCGCGTCGGGGGTGGCGTGGATCAGGTGCCAGTAGGAGGTGCCGTCGGGGTCGAAGCCGTTGCCGGGGTAGTAGCCGACGGTCAGGTTGAAGACGTTCCCGCCGAGATAGTGGTTGATGTAGTTGTCGTAGGTGCCTTCGAAGGTGACGAAGGTGTCGGCGGTGCGCTTGCCGGGCTCCAGGAAGCAGTCCTGGACGGCGGTGCCGGGGTTGTTCACCACCATTTCCTGCACGCTCGGGTCGATCGAGTGGACGAGGGCCTGGACCTGCTGGCGCAGGTCGAGGTAGAAGTCGCGTTCGACGTTGTTGACGCCGCAGTTGCGGCTGCTGGTGTCGAAGAAGATGCCGTCGACGTGCAGCTTGCCGTCCGCGGTGACCAGGTAGTTGCGGACGTCCTTGAGGATGGCGGCCCGGTCGCGCGCGGTGGCTTCGGTGTGCACGTAGCCGAGTACCTTGGTGTGCTCGCCGGTGGCGGTGGTCTTGGCGCGCAGCGCGTCGGCGCGGGCCTGCCAGGCGGGGCCGAACGGGGCTTCGCCGCTGTTCGGGTTGAGGATGACGACGGACGGCGCGGGCTGGGTGGCCTGGACGTCCAGCATCATCGGGTAGTCCGGGAAGGTGTAGGCCGGGATGCCGATCTCCAGACCGCGGGTCGTGGCGGTGGTGGCGGCCGGGGTGGTGCTGGCGGCGCCGGCCTGCGGTGCGGCGGTGGCGCCGACGGCGAGCAGCGAGCCGAGGAGCAGGGCGGTGAGTCCGTTCGCGCGGATGCGCATGCGTGGTTCCCCCAATGCTGGGCGGGCGTCCCCCTGACGCCGCATGGGCATGCTAACCGCCGACAGGTGTTCGGAGGTCGAATATCGGAGATCGTCCGCCGGGGTGCATCGGCGACCGGACGGGCATTTGGCGGAGGGTGTTCGGCGGAATTTCGGTCGGGCGGGCGGATCTGCTGCTCCGTTCGGGTGAAATAGGGTCATTTCGGCTCGCGGCACCGCCATTTGGCCCCAAGTAGTCGGATGAACTGCTCGGCATGCGTACTCCCCTCCGTTCAGGACGGATCGCCTCCGTCCTGGCACTGCTGGCCGGCTCGTTGCTCGGCAGCGGCGCTCTCGCCCCACCGGCGCACGCCGCGATCTCGTTCACCAAGACCGTCGACAAGTCCACCGCGGCGCCGGGGGAGAACGTCACCTTCACCCTGAAGTTCACCTGCTCGGTCCAGGAGTGCGTCAACGGCAGGATCACCGACGCGCTGCCCCCGTCGCTGGAGTTCGTCGGCTGGTCGCCCGACCCCACCACGGTGGACGTGGCCAACTCGAAGGTGCCCGAGCCCGGGACGACCGGCGGCGAGCTGGACATCCGGCTGCTCGACCTCAGCCCGGGTACCACGGCCGCCGTCACCGTCGTCACACGCTTCCCCAACTGGACGACCGCGAACGGCACTTCGGCGTCCAACACGGCGGAACTGACGGTGGACGGGGAGGCCCCGCAGAGCGGGACCGCCCACGTCACCGCCCACGTCGAGCCGGTCTACCAGGTCACCAAGGGCGTGCAGGCCTCCAGCGCGGACGGACGGACCGTCACCTACCAGTTCAGCGCCTGCTCGACGGCCGGCCCGAACGTCGACCTGGACGCCGGCCACCTGCTGGACACCCTGCCGCCTGGCGCGGTCGTCGACACCGCGCGCTCGCCCGGCTGGACCCAGGTGCCGCCCGGCCCGAACACCTGGCAGTACGACATCGGCGCCTTCCGGGCCGGGAACGGCCAGGCCGGCTGCCGGATCCCGGGCGTGCTGGTGGTGAACTACCCGGACCCGAGCTTCCCGTCCGGCACCACCTCCACCAACCATGTCGAACTGACGGGTGATCCGCTGGGCGCCGCAGCGGAGCAGAGCCTGTCCACGGCCGACGCCACCACCGGCGTCTTCCAGGAGCCCGCCACCGGCGTGCAGGTCACCGCGTCCAAGTCCTGGGGCGAACACAGCGTCTCCGGCGACCTGAACAGCTTCAGCCTGTTCGCCACCAACTCCTCCGCACCCGCCACCTCGCTCACCATGACCGACCCGGGCACCGGCACCACCGACAGCCTCTACAACTGGCTGTTCCCGCAGACCGTCCAGCTCGACGCGTGGAACCCGCCCGGCATCCAACTCACCTTCCAGTACCGGCTGAACGGCGACCCGACCTGGCTGACCTTCACCCCCGGCACCCCGTTCGACGGCTCCGGCAACCGCCGCGTCGCCTTCGCGGAGGGCGCCGGAGACCCGGCCAACGACGTGCTCGGCCTGCCCGCCGGGCGCCGGCTGGACGGGCTGCGGCTGACCTGGAACGGCCCGCTGCCCACCGGCTGGTCCCCGGGCAGCGGCGTCCAGGTCGTCACCCAGGTCGTCACCCCCGGCCACGACGGCCGCCCCGCACCCGAGTCGCTCACCAACTGCGTCGACAACACCGCCACCGACGGCACCACCACCGCCTCGGCCACCGGCTGCGCCGAGTCCACCGTCTCCGCCGCCACCAACCTCGGCGCGGCCAAGACCACCGTCGCGGGCGCCGTCACCAACGCCGGCGGCCGCGCCACCTTCGAGGTGATCCCCTACAACCGCAGCGGGCGCGCCCTGGACCGGCCGCTGGTGCTGTACGACGTGCTGCCCGCCGGCCTGGTCTACGTGGACGGCTCGCTGCGCACCAGCCCGAGCTACCCGGACGCCAAGCTCCCCGAGTCCGTGCAGGTCGTGCCCGGTGCGGACGGCACGCAGATCATCAAGATGACCTGGCCGGCCGGCGCGCCCGACATGACGTACCTGAACGACCCGCGGGCCTACCGGGTGCAGTTCGACGTCCAGGTCGCCGCCAGCGTCCGGGCCGGCACCCTCACCAACCAGGTGTTCGTCACCGCCGACCAGCCGACCGTGCCCGTCACCTGCTACTACAACGGCACCAGCCATGGCGTCCCCGACGACCTCGACCTGAACGGCAACGGCGACCGCACCGAGACGATGTGCCACGCCGCCTCGGACGTCGAGGTGCAGGTGCCGAGCGTGCTGCGCTCCTACAAGGAGGTGAAGGGCGACCTGGACACCGGCTACGGGCCGATGGGCGCCGCGACCCCCGGCGGCCGGGCGTCCTACCGGATGACCGTCCGCAACGACTCGCCGGACCCGGTCACCGAGTTCCTCGCCCACGACAAGCTGCCGACCCCCGGCGACAGCTACGTGCTGACGCCCTCGGCGGCGCGCGGCAGCGCCTGGGCGCCGTCGCTGAGCAGCCCGATCACCAGCTCCGACCCGACCGTGACGGTCGAGTACACCACCGACAAACACCCGTGCGTACCCGCCGTGCTGCCGCCCGCCTCCGACCCCGGCTGCCACCCGAACGCGGCGTGGACGGCCGCCTTCCCCGGGCCGGGCGTCGCCACCTGGTTCCGGATCGGACGCCCCGGCACCCTCGCCCCCGGCGAGTCCTTCACGCTGGAGTGGCCGATGGTGGTGCCGTTCGACGCGCCGGACTCGGCGTACGCCTGGAACTCCTTCGCCTACACCGCCACCGACGCGACCGGCCGCCGGCTGCTGCCCGCCGAACCCGCCAAGGTCGGCGTGGCCGTCGAGCGGACCGGCGCGTCCGACAACGCGCTCGGCGACTTCGTCTGGGACGACCTCGACCACGACGGCATCCAGCAGCCCGGCGAGCCCGGCGTCCAGGGCGTGCGCGTGGCCCTGCTGGACGGTGACGGCCAGCCCGTGCGCGACCTGAACGGCAACCCGGTCACCACGATCACCGGCGCGAACGGTCACTACCTGTTCGACAACCTGCCCGACGGCACTTACCAGGTGCACTTCGACCTCGCCACGATCCCCAAGGACGCCAAGGTCACCGTCCGGCACGCGGGCACCGACCCGGCGCTCGACTCCGACGCCGACCCGGTCACCGGCCTGACCCAGACCGTCACGCTGACGGGCGGCCGGCGCGACCTCGGACTGGACATGGGCCTGATCCTGCCGACCACCAGCCCCTCTCCGTCTCCGTCCTCGTCGCCCTCGGCCTCACCGTCGGAGGGCCCGGAGCCCTCGGTCTCACCGTCGGAGGGCCCGGAGCCCTCGGTCTCACCGTCGGAGGGCCCGGAGCCCTCGGTCTCACCGTCGGAGGGTCCCGAGCCCTCGGCCTCGCCGTCCGCCGGGGAGAGCGGCGGGGTGCCGGGCGAGGGTGGGAGCCTGCCGCACACCGGCACCGACCTGCCCGGCGGCGTGCTCGCCGCGATCGCGGGCGTGCTCACCGTCGGCGGCGCGGTCCTCTGCGCGGTGACGTACCGCCGCCCCCGGCGCCGCCACTGACCGACCGCCGGTGAACGCCGAACGGCCGCGGGCCGGGACCTCCTCGGAGGTTCCGGCCCGCGGCCGTTGCGCGCGGGTCAGGCCGGTCAGGCCTTCGGCTGCTGCTGGGTGATGCAGTGAATGCCGCCGCCGTTGGCGAAGATCTCGCGGGCGTCGACCAGTTCGACGGTGCGGCCCGGGTACGCCTTCTCCAGGATGGCCTTGGCCTGCTCGTCGCGCGGGTCGTCGAAGGCGCACAGCACGACGGCGCCGTTGGCCACGTAGTGGTTGATGTAGGAGTAGTCGACGGGCTCGCCGTCCTCGTCGAACAGGACGGTGGGGGCCGGGAGTTCGATGACCTCCAGGGTGCGCCCCCGGGCGTCGGTGGCGGAGCGCAGGATCTCGGCGAGCTCCTGGCAGACCGCGTGGTCGGGGTGGGCCGGGTCGGGCTGGGAGTGCACGACGACGGTGCCGGGGCGGACGAAGGAGGCGACGATGTCGATGTGCCCGCGGGTGCCGAACTCGTCGTAGTCGCGGGTCAGTCCGCGCGGCAGCCAGATCGCCTTGGTGGTGCCGAGGTGCGCGTGCAGTTCGGCCTCGACCTGCTCGCGGGTCCAGTCGGCGTTGCGGCCCTCGCCGAGCTGCACGGTGTCGGTGACCAGGACGGTGCCCTCGCCGTCCACGTGGATGCCGCCGCCCTCGTTGATCAGCCGGGAGGCGAAGCGCCGCACGCCGGCCAGCTCGGTGACGTGCTCCGCGATGTGCTGGTCGTTGTCCCAGCGGGCCCAGGACTGGGCGCCCCAGCCGTTGAACACCCAGTCGGCGGCGGCCAGTCGGCCATCGTCGTCGATCAGGAAGGACGGGCCGATGTCGCGCATCCAGGCATCGTCCAGCGGGCGCTCGACGATCTCCACCTCGGGGGAGAGGTAGGGGCGGGCCTGCTCGGTCTCGCCGGTGTTGACGACCAGGGTGACCGGCTCGTGGCGGACGATCGTGTTGGCGACCTCGGCCCAGGCGCGGCGGGCCGCGTCCAGCTGCTCCGCTCCGTCGAAGGTCGGGTTCGGGGTCGGGAACGCCATCCAGGTGCGCTCGTGCGGGTGCCATTCGGCGGGCATCCGGAAGCCGAGCGAGGCGGGGGTGGGGGAAGTCATCAGGGATCAAGTCCTCGGAAGGTGAAGGGAGTTCACAGGAAGTACAGGCGGCTGAGGGAGACCGAGTCGGCGGGCGCGGAGCGCAGCGGCTCGCCGTCCAGCGAGACCAGGCCGGTCGCCGAGACGTCGACCTGTCCGAGCCGGCCGTTGCGCAGCATCGAACTCGGGCCGATGCCCCGGGTGCCGCGCACTCCCACCCGCCGCCTGCGGGTGGGCAGTTGGTCGCCCGCGACGTCCAAGTAGGCGGAGTCGGCGGCGGCTTGGGCGACGAACGCCACCGAGAGGTCCGCGGCAGTGGCGCCGTGCGCGCCGAACTGCGGGCCCAGCACCAGGGGTTCGCACCGGTCGGTGGAGGCGTTCGGGTCGCCGACCACGCCGTACGCGGGGAAGCCGGCCTTCAGTACCAGCTGCGGCTTGGCGCCGAAGTGGTCCGGCCGCCAGAGCACGATATCGGCCAGCTTGTCCACCTCGATGGAGCCGACCTCGTGCGAAAGCCCGTGCGCGATGGCCGGGTTGATGGTCAGCTTGGCGATGTAGCGCAGCACCCGCTCGTTGTCGTCGCCGCCCTCGGCGGTGCCGTAGGAGCCGGTGCCGTCCAGCGGGCCGAGTTCGGCCTTCATCTTGCCGGCCATCGCGAAGGTGCGGCGCACGGTCTCGCCGGCCCGGCCCATGCCCTGGGCGTCGGAGGAGGTGATGCCGATGACCCCGAGGTCGTGCAGCACGTCCTCGGCGCCCATCGTGCCGGCCCGGATCCGGTCGCGGGCCATCGCGGCGTCGCCCGGCAGGTCGGGCTTGAGGTCGTGGGCGGAGACGATCATGTCGTAGTGCTCGCCCAGCGCGTCCCGGCCGAACGGCAGGGTCGGGTTGGTGGAGGAGCCGATCACGTTCGGCACGCCGGCCATCTTCAGCACGTTCGGCACGTGGCCGCCGCCGCAGCCCTCGATGTGGAAGGCGTGGATGGTGCGGCCCTCCAGCACCGCGAGGGTGTCCTCCACCGACAGGCACTCGTTCAACCCGTCGGTGTGCAGCGCCACTTGGACGTCGTACTCCTCCGCGACCCGCAGCGCGGTGTCCAGCGCCCGGGTGTGCGCGCCCATGTCCTCGTGCACCTTGAAGCCGGACGCGCCGCCCTCGGCGAGCGCCTCCACCAGCGGGGCCGGGTCGGAGGACGAACCGCGGCCCAGGAAGCCGATGTTGACCGGCCAGGCGTCGAAGGCGTTGAACGCGTGCCGCAGCGCCCACGGCGAGTTGACGCCGACGCCCCAGACCGGGCCGAACTCCTGGCCGATGATGGTGGTCACGCCGGAGGCCAGCGAGGCCTCCATGATCCGCGGCGACAGCAGGTGGACGTGGGTGTCGATGGCGCCCGCGGTGGCGATCAGGCCCTCGCCGGAGACGATCGTGGTGCCGGTGCCGACCACCACCTCGACGCCGTCCAGGGTGTCCGGGTTGCCGGCCCGGCCGATCGCCGAGATCCGGCCGCCCCGGATGCCGATCGAGGTTTTCCGGATGCCCTGCACCGCGTCGATCACCAGCACGTTGGAGATCACCACGTCGCAGGTCTCGCGGACCGCGGCCGGCTTCAGGTGCAGCCCGTCCCGGGCGGTCTTGCCGAACCCGGCGAGGAACTCGTCGCCCGGGGCCTGCGAGTCCGACTCGACCCGGACGATGAGCCCCGAGTCGCCGAGCCGGACCCGGTCGCCGGCGCGCGGGCCGTGCACCGAGATGTAGTCGTGCGGGGTGATGGAACTCATGCCTGGTCCTTCCTGGTGCGGCGGGTGGCGGTCACTGCTCGGGCTGCGCGTCGTCGAACTCGGTCAGGTAGCCCGTCGCCCGGGCCTTGGCCAGCGCCGCGTCCTTCGCGCCCGGTGCGTCCAGCGGCCCGTCCACCAGCCCGGCGAAGCCGATCGCCACCCGCTCGCCGCCGATCGGCACCAGCCCGACCTCGACGGTGACGCCCGGGTCGAAGCGCACCGAGGAACCGGCCGGCACCGCCAGGTGCATTCCGTAGGCGGCGGAGCGGTCGAAGGCCAGGCGGGGGTTGGACTCGAAGAAGTGAAAGTGCGAGGTCACCGAGATCGGCACCGAGGCGGTGTTGTGCACGGGCAGCAGCAGCGACTCCTCCACCGGGTCGTAGCCCGCGCCGGAGCCCGGCAGCGCCGCGCCCGGGGCCCCGTCGCCCAGCGAACCCGCGCCGCGGAACGGGTCGTTGACCACCGCCAGGCGCGTCCCGTCCTCGAACACCGCCTCCACCTGGACCACCGTCACCACGTCCGGCACGCCCGGCAGCACGTCCGCGGCGCTCAGCACGCTGCGGCCGGCCTCGATCGCCTCGGCCAGGCGCCGGCCGTCCCGGGCCGCCTCGCAGACGGTGTCGGCGATCAGCGCCGTCGCCTCCGGCACGTTCAATCGCACGCCGCGCGCCCGTCGGGCGCGGGCCAACTCGGCCGCGGTGAAGATCAGCAGCCGGTCCCGTTCGGTGGGAGTCAGTCGCACGGTGCCTCGCTCGTCGAGGGTGGACGGAGGGTGGTCGAAGAGTTTAGAACGACGTTCAAACGTGTTCGGGCCCCATTGAACCTGCGGCTGCCCGTGATGTCCAGCGTCCGGCCACGGGCCCGGGACGCCCCGCAGGCGCACGGGAGGGGTGTGGGGGAATGGTCGGCGGGGGCGGATCCGGTGATCGGAGCGTGTGAAGATCGCACCGGGGGCGAGCCGACACTCCGCCGGTGGACCTGCGTCAGCGCCCCGGGGCCCCGGCCCGGGCGAGCGCCCCCGGCTCACCCGCGTGCCCGCGCACGCCCTTGCGCACCGTTCACCACGGGCGTAGGGGCGGATCACTGTTGCAAACGCCGCCGAGTGGGCATGAGGATGACCAGAAGTGGCCGCCGGACCGGTGGGGGACCGGAGCGGCCGTCCGGAACGAGGGCGGGGGCTGAAGAAGTTGATGGACGGTCAGGCAAGATTCCCGCGGCAGCGCTCGGCCTCGCGCCGGGAGCAGGCCGACCGGCAGGGGGCCGCACACATCCAGTCACCGGCGCAGTCGAAGCCGGGGGCGCAGTCGCAGCCGCAGAGTCCGGCCCCGGTGCACCAGTCGGAGTGCGCCCTGCACCGCCGGCTGCACGCCTCCCTGGAGGCCGCGGACCTGCCCGCCGTCGGCACCGTCCGGCGCCGGCTGAGGGCCGCCCTCGATCACTGGGGCGTCTCCGAACTCGCCGACACCGCCGAACTGTTGGCGTCCGAACTGGTCACCAACGCGCTGGTGCACACCGGCAAGGGCGCCGAGTTCGACGCCCAGCTGACCGCCGAGCAGCGCCTGCGGGTCGAGGTGCACGACCGCACCGGCCGGCTCCCCGGCCGCCGTCACCCGAGCGAGGAGGCCACCTCCGGGCGCGGGCTGCTGCTGGTGGAGGCGCTCGCCGACGACTGGGGAGTGCAGCTGCGCGGGGACGGAAAAGTCACCTGGTTCGAGCTGTCCGTGCTCTGAGCGGGCCCGCCCCGAACCGGTGGGGAGAATTCCGCACCGGCCACCCGGGTAGGCCGTTCGGGTGAGGGTCCTTGGGCGGATTGTGTGCGATCAGTACCGTCCGGGCCACTGGCATTGCCGCCTTGCCGAACATACGAGAGGGTAGTGAGAATGTGTGCCAGTAGGCACACGCAACCATCGCGGTCCGGCCGGCCCAGCAGGGGACACGGATACCACCAGCGGCCGCCAGGCAAGGCACCGGCAGGAGAAGTATGGCCACCGAGCCCGAGGCGCCTGGGCCCGCCCGCCGCACCCCGCCCGCCCAGGCCACCCAGGCCACCCGGAACAGCACCCCCGCGAACCCGCTGCGCACCGCCGCCGGCCGCGCCGTGCCGTCCACCGCCCGCGGCCTGCCCACCCGCACCGGGGACTCCACCCCCGAGTGGCTCGAACCGGCCATGGCCGCCAACGGCATCGGCTCCTTCGACTGGGACATCCGGCGCGACACCCTGGTCGGTGACCGGCGCGCCTGCACCATCCTGGGCCTGGCCGGCCAGTCCTTCGACCGGACCTCCGACTCCTTCCTGGCCCTGCTGCACCCCGAGGACGCCCCCGTGGTGCGCCGCCGGGTCGAACGCGCCGTCGCCGAACTCGGCCAGTGCGGCGCCTATTACCGCACCGTCTTCCCCGACGGCGAAATGCACGCCGTGCGCTTCCGCGGCCGGGTCCTCGCCGACGCCTTCGGCCGCCCCTCCCGGATGGTCGGTTTCGTCTGGGACGCCACCGTCGAGCTCCACAAACGCGAACGCGCCGACGAACTCGCCGTCCTGCGCGAAGAGCGCTCCCGGTTCATCAAGGAAGCCGCCCGCGCCCTCTCCGACGCCGTCACCGTCCGCGACGTCGCCCGGGTCTTCACCGAGCTGCCGCTGCCCGGCCTCGGCCCCGACGGACTCGCCCTCGCCTCGCTCGAAGGCGGCCGGATCGCGCTGCTCGGCTCCAGCGGCTACCGCAACGCCCTCGGCGACCAGTTCGACCGCATCCCGCTCGCGCCCACCCACCCCGCCGCAGAAGCGATCCGGCAGCGCGCTCCGATCTTCGTCTCCAGCCGCGAGGAGTACCGCGAGCGCTACCCCGACGCCTGGGACTGGGCCGAGAACACCGGACGCTCCTCCTGGGCCTTCCTCCCGCTGGTCGCCAGCGGCCGCCCCACCGGCGTCTGCGTGGTCTCCTTCGACGACGACCGCGAACTCGACCCCGACGAGCGCACCCTGCTCTCCACCCTCGGCGGACTGGTCGCCCAGTCCCTCGCCCGGGCCCGGCTGCACGACGCCGAACACGAACTCGCCGCCGGCCTGCAACGGGTCATGCTGCCCCGCACCGTCCCCGCCGTCCCCGGCGTCACCACCGCCGTCCGCTACCTCGCGGCCGGCTCCGGTCTGCAGATCGGCGGCGACTGGTACGACGTCGTCCCGCTGCCCGGCGGTCACGTCGGCCTGGTCATCGGCGACGTCCAGGGCCACGACGTGCACGCCGCCGGCATCATGGGCCAACTGCGCATCGCGCTGCGCGCCTACGCCGCCGAAGGGCACCCGCCGGCGGCCGTGATGGCCCGGGCGTCGCGCTTCCTCGCCGACCTCGACACCGACCACTTCGCCACCTGCACCTACGCCGAGGTCAACGTCGACTACGGCGTGGTCTACGCCGTCCGGGCCGGGCACCTCGACCCCGTGGTCCGCCGCGCCGACGGCACCGTGCATCCGGTTCCGGTGGCGGGCGGCCTGCCGCTCGGCGTCGCCCCCGACGAGGAGTACCGGGTCACCCGGTTCAGCCTCGACCCCGGCGAGACCGTGCTGCTGTTCACCGACGGCCTGGTCGAAGCCCGGGACATGGACCTCGACACCGGCTTCGCCCGCCTCTGCGAGACCGTCTCCGAACACCTCCCCCCGATCGGCGAATCCCCCCGCGAACCACTGGAGGAACTCGCCGACCGGATCGCCTCGCAGGCCGCGGACACCAGCGAACGCGAGGACGACATCGCGCTGTTGCTGCTGCGCTGGGACGGCCCTGCGGGCGGGCGGGCCGCGCAGCAGTTGCGGCGCAGGATCGGGCAGGCGGACCTGGCGCGGATCTCGGAGCTCCGGGCGGAGCTGCGGGACGCGCTGCGGCGCTGGGGGGTGCCCGAACTCATCGACACCGCCGAGCTGTTGTCGTCGGAGCTGGTGACGAACGCGATTCGGCACACGGACCGGGACGCGATGTTCACCGCGCGGCTGTACCAGGAGGACGGGCGGGCACGGCTGCGGGTCGAGGTCGAGGACGAGAGCGATCTCTGGCCGACGCGCCGCACGCCCGGGGAACAGGCGTCCTCCGGGCGTGGGCTGATGCTGGTCGAGGGGCTCGCGGACACGTGGGGTGTGGAGCCCAGGGGTTCCGGCAAGCGGATGTGGTTCGAGGTGAGCGTTTAAGACCGACCGGCAATAGGCGGCCGCTGTGGAGTGATCGAGCGGGGTGGATGCAGTGCGGGCACGGGTCCACGTGATCATGGAGTTCTCTACGC
>NZ_JBVJHA010000025.1:0-15243 GCF_055587065.1 Kitasatospora sp. NPDC048662
GACCGCGTGGTTCGTGTGCGAGGGCCCGTACTCCCGCACCACCCTGTCCGACGCCGCCGGCTACTACGACCGTGAGCTGACCGAGCTGCGCACGGGCGCGCCAGTGAGATGAGACGGCGCGCGCTGAGGATGCGCCATCGTGTGGGGGGGGCTGGCACTGCGTTCCCCAGTGCCAGCCGGCGGCACCGGGGCGGTCAGGGTCGTCGGTGAGGGCCCCAGGGTCCCCGTCTGGTAGGCCAGCGGGGGCGGCCGGGCTGACGACCCGGCCGGCGCCGCCGACCTTGCCGCTCTCATCGGGTGCTCGACCGCCGCCGACGCTGACGCCGGCGCAGGAAGTCGGCGCCCGGCCTTCTTTGCCGGCACCCGATGGCCTGATGATCTCCCGCACCCTCATGGGCTGTCCCGTAGTAACCAGAAGCCTGAGGACCGCTTGCACGACCTCCTCCCGGGAAAGTCAGTCCGAACGCCTCGTCCGGCCCGGCGAACCGCTAGCCTTTCTGTCATGAACGCGTTCGATTCATGTGTCTGGCATCTCGCTACACCCCATCAGGCGGGCGCCGCAGGAGTCAGGTTCGGCCGGCGAGCGTTCCCGACCGAACCCCGGCGCATGCTCCGGCGCGACTGATATCTCCATGCCAGGGGAAATGAGACCTGTTCGAACACGCCACCGGGTCGGTATGTCGGCGGTCGCGGTGCTGACCGTCGCGGGCTCCGCCGTATTCGTGCCGCCAAGAAAGGCCGTGGCCGCGTCCGGGCCTACCGATCACGTCATGTTCTGGAACAAGGTCCTGCTCGATGCGTACCGGCAGACTCGCAATACCGGTCCCGTGCCACCGGCGGCCGTGCCCGGCCGCCCCGTCCCGGCCTGGCCAGGCAACCTCAGAGGTGAAGCCCCGCGCAGCGGTGGCCGGGACGGGGTGACGGCGTCAGACCCAAGCGTCGAACGGCCTGCCGGACAGGACGCCAGGCGGGCCGTCAGGAGCCGTTGGCAGTCCGCCGCAGCCCTGCCCGGCAGGCTGGCCGTCGCCGTCCCAGCCAGGCACCGGGGCGGGCTACGCACAGCACCGCCGGTCCCGTCCAGCACCACCGACACCCACCCATCACCACAGACAGAAGGGGCGCAGACCGGGATGTCAGAATTCCCAGCCGTCTCCGCCAACCCTTCGACCTGGGCAAACGCGGCGGGCTCGGCCGGGATGGGGGAGCAGCATCGGGAGTGTGATCGGGAGCGCACCGGGTTGTCGGGGCGGGGTCGGCCGGAGCGGGTTGGTTCGGGATGCTACTGAAGTTGAATGTGTGTGCCCGCTGCAGACCACCAACTCCAAAAATGGCCCCCGGCATCCACTGCGAGATCGCCCACGTACCGAAGGCGTGAAGCCCGCCGGGCGGCGGCAGAGCGTGTTCCCCGGCGATCCGGAAGCCGGCCCGGTGCAACTGCTGACCGGCCGTCAGGCGGCTGGCACGATAGTCACCATGGACCTCACAGCGGGTACGGGAACACAGCTCCTGAGAATCACAGTGGCCGACGACCGCGACGGCACGCTGCAGTCGCTGTTCGACTGGCTGAGGCTGGATGACGGATTGCGGGGGCGGCTGCGTCTGGAGGCTTCCCGTGACGCGGGCGCCGGGGAAATGGGCGCTCTGCTCGATGTGCTCACCGTCGCGTTGGGATCAGGTGGCGCCGGGGCGGTGCTCGCCAGTTCCCTGTCCGCCTGGTTCAGCCAGCGCCGCACGGAGGTGAAGGTGATTCTCACGGGTCGGGACGGGCGCCGTGTGGAGATCGACGCGCGGGTGGCCGGGGATGGGTTGCCGGATCTGATGCGGGAGATCGGCCGGCTGGTGGATGGGCCGGGGGAACAGGGATGAGTCGTTTCCCGGATCCTGGGCGGTCGCGTGCCGTGCTGATCGGGGTGGACCGTTTCCCAGAGGCGCCCGGGCTTGCTGATCTGCCGACGGTGCGGGAGAACGTGGCGGGTCTGCGGCGGCGCCTGACAGATGCCCGGACGGGGGTGCTGAAGGCGGGGAACTGCACGGTAGTCGATCCGTTGGCGTCGGTCGCGGACATCGGCCGCGCGGTGGGCCGGGCCGCCATGGAGGCCTCGGACATGCTGCTGGTCTACTACGCCGGGCATGGTCTGGTGGACGACCGGGGCCGGCTGTACCTGGCAACGAGTGCCACGCGGGCCAGCGCGCCGAAGTACAGCGCGCTGGCTGTCGACCTGCTGCGCGAGGACCTCGGCGCCAGCGGCGCAGCGGCCCGGGTCCTGATCCTGGACTGCTGCTTCTCCGGCCGCGCCATCGACGTGATGGCCAGTGAGGAGGGTGTGGTGGACGGCCAGTTGTCCATCGCGGGCACCTACACGATGACATCCACCAGCGCGACCACGCCGTCCTACGCGCCGGCCGGGGAGCGATACACCGCGTTCACCGGGGCGCTGCTGGCGGCGCTGGACAGCGTGGAGCCCCTCAGTCTCGACGGGATCTACCGCGCCATAGCAGCGGACCTCGCCTCCTGCGGCCTGCCACGCCCCCGGCAGCGCGCGACCGACACCGCCGCGGCCCTGTCACTGACCCGCGGCCGAATGGAGTCCGAGACGCCGTACGCCGACGACCAGGGCTTCGACGATCCGGACCGAGAGAGATTCCACCGCAATTCCCCGATCGCGGTGCGCAAGAGGCGGGGCACCCTGTGGCGGATGGCCGGAGCGACGATCCTCATGTTTTCTACACCGGCGCTCCTGGTATCAGCACTGGCCAACGACATGAGGTGGATGTGGGGATTCCCTGCCGCGGCCGCTGCCACCGCGCTGACAGTCGCGGCAGCGGCCGCGCCGTTCAGACTGAAGGACGCGGAACTGGTCATCGACCGCTCGGCCGTCACCACGCACCTGCGCTACCGCAACCGCACCGACACCGTACGCATAGCGTGGAAGGACATCTCTCACATAGGAGCCCTGCCTATCATGGGCCTGCGCCCGAAGGAGGTGGGGTGGTACAGCCTTCTGGTTGTCCGCCCACGACCAGGGGCCCCCGCGATGGACTTGCCCAAGAGCCATTTGCTTACGCGTGACCTGTACAAGCTCGGCTACCGCTCCCTCGCCCACACAGCCACGGCCTACACGCACCACGATCATTTCCTCGCAGCACTGGACAGGTTCGCCCCCGTCCGTGTGCTGCACACCAAGCAGGAGTTCATGGACCACGACCCGCGCATCCGGGAGGACATGCTCTGAAGGCGAGGCGGCCGGCTGTATAGAGCCGACCGCACCAACGCTCCGACCTGGCCCTGGTCACCGGCGTCGCTCTGCTGTCGGTCCGCCCGCTCGGGCCTGGAAGCTCTGTACCAAGGACATGGCGAGGCGCCGGTAAAGGCGGGGTAGAGCTGGTAGAGCGCGTCGCCGATCGACCAGGCAGAGCACCTCGAACACCTCCCGGTTGGTGACCGCTGGCGCCGACGGAAGCGGGGCGATGTACCCCATGGTGCTGGTCCTTCCTGATCCCGGGGCTGCCGTGGCTGGCCAACCGCGTGCGGGCTGGGCCGCAGACGGCAGCGGATCGCTTGGGTTGTGCCGTCCGGCCGGACGCGCGGGGTGACCTTCACCGTCTGCCTCCTACAGGTCGAGGATGGTGCCCAAGCCGGGAGCGCCCATCCAATGCCCGCCGAACGGCGAGGTCAACACCTTTCACCAGGGAACGGTCCGTCAGAACCAGCTTCGCCGCACGGCGGGCCGGGCGGGCGGGGCCGGCTCGGCGCTGCGCGGTGCGAGGGCCGCAGCGCGGGTGCGCTCCAGCCGGCCCATAACCTGGCGCAGAGTGGCGGTGTCGAGGTGGTGGGTGAGGTCGCGGACGGCCTGGTTGTCGTCGTCGGTGAGCGGGTGGAGGCCGGCGCGTTCGAGGGCGGTGCAGAGGGGCTGGGCGGCGGTGCCGGCGAGGCGGCGGTGGGCGGCGTCGGACCTCTGGCGGGCCTGGTGGGCTGCCTCGCGGGCGCATTCGGCGACGTTTTGGCGGTGGTGTTCACGGCGCAGTGCGTGCTGGAGGGCGGTGTCGTGGCCGGGGTTGTAGCGTCGGCGCGGGTCTCGGCGGTGTGGTCGCGTACGCGCTGCCACTCGGCCAAGGTGTCGGCCGCGGTGGCGTAGGCGGTCTCGTCTACGGCGTCGGCGTACCGGTCGGCGCAGCGTTCCTCGAACCGGGCCTGTTCCAGGGCCTGTTGGAGGTTCTCCAGGGTCATTCCGGCCGCCCGGCGGCGGACCCGGCCGGGAACATCGCCGAGCAGACCGTGCTCCTGGTCCTGGTCCTCGTCCTCGCCCTGGGTGAAGGGGGTGCGGGTGGGGTGTTGGGCGAGGGCGGCGTGCAGCGTCGCGCCGGCCTCCCACGCCTCGGCGTGGGCGATGGGCTCCGGCAGGGTGCCCGGCTGGGTGCTGAGGACGATCCGGCCGTCGACCAGGGCCACCCAGCCGTCCAGGCCGTCGACGTCGCACTCGGTCCAGCCGCGGGCCAGGCCGGCGCCCTGGTGGAGGGTGCGGATGCCGTCGTGGCCGGTCCAGCGCAGCCACATCGCCGCGCACCAGCGGGGAGTCGAGGATCGGGCGGCCCAGGTCCCGGTCCGCGGGCGCGGGCCGGCTGCTGCATGGGGCCAGCTCCAGCCGTCCGGGAGCGGCGGGGTCGGGGCAAGTGGTGTCGGTCATCGCGCGGTGCCTCCGAAGTCGGGAGCGGGGTACGGACAGCCGTCCCGGCCCGGGGTTGGCCGGGACGGCGGGGTCGTGCGGGGCGGGTCAGCCGGTGACGGTCTCGGTGTGCCGGGTGAGGGCGTCCAGGAGCGCGGTCTGGTGGTCGGTCAGCTTGCCCTCGGTGCGGGCCTTGTCCTGCTTGCGCAGCCAGGTGCCGGGGCGGAAGGTCGGGTCCGCCTCGCCGCCGGTGCGGTTGGCTGGGCCGTCGAGGGTTCCGCCGGTGGCGAGGTAGGCGAGCAGGCGGCGGTAGGAGCGGTTCCAGTCCGGCTCCAGCCGCCACAGCTCGTCCAGGCCGTCGAGCTTGGCCACCTGGTCGCCAGTGAGGTTGTCGGCCTTGCGCTGGCGGCGCATCCACGCGCCCACCGCGTAGTCGTCCAGCTTCGCGGTCGCCGGGATCGCCAGGTGGCCGTGCTGGTGGTGGAACGCGGCGGCGTAGGCGGCACCGCGTTCCCAGGCGTTCGCGTTCTTCGACCAGATCATGCCGAGTGCGTCCAGCTCCGAAACGCGGGCCGCATCGAGCAGGCCCTGGCCGTTGAGGTGGCGCTGGCGGGTGAGCCAGGAGATCAGCTCGGCGTGCTTGGTCTTGTCGGTGGGGTCGAGGTGGCCGTGCTCGATGTGGAACGCGGTGGCGACGGCGTGCATGCGCTGCCACTCGACCGCGCGCGGATTGAACGCCCGCAGCTTGACGGTCTGCAGGATCCGGGCGGCGTGATGGCGGGCGTTGATCTTGAGCCACTCGATCGGCGACTCCACCGGGGCCGGCTGCTGCCCGCCTTCCCCGTCCTCGGCCGCCTCGCCCTCGGCGGGCTTGGCCGCGGTGGTGTGCGCGGTGCCCTGCGAGCGGCCGGCGCGCAGTTCGGTGATCCGGCCGACCACCCGGGCGTCATGCGCCGCGAGGGCACGCAGCACGCGCCAGATCATGCGGAACGAGGAAGCCTCGATCTCCGCGTCGGCCTCCGCCTTCACGGCCCCGTCAGCGTCGCGGACGTCGGCCGGGTCGGCGGCTGCCTGGTCGGCGTCGCTGGTGTTCGGCGAGGGGAGGTAGACCGGGATGATGATCCACGCGATCTTGCCCTGGCGGTAGGACTGGCGCAGCGCGCGGCCGATGGCCTGGACGATGTCGATGATCGAGCTCTTGGGGTCGGCGAAGACGATCGCGTCGACGATCAGGTCGATGCCTTCGGTCAGGAGTCTGGCGTTGCAGAGGATGCAGCACTCCTCGCCTTCTTCGCCGGGCCGGTCGCCGGTGGTGGCCCGGAACTCCGCGAACGTTCGGCGCCGGTCGCGCAGTCGGTCGGTGCCGGCCACGGACAGTGCCGTGACGCGCTCCGGGCGCTCCGCGTCGGGCAGAAGGTCGAGGGCGTCGTGGAAAGTGGCGGCGAACCCGCGTCCCGACGAGACCCGCGAGTGGAACGAGATGATCCTGCGCAGGCCGAGGTCCGCGATCGCGCGCGCCGTGGCGATCTGCAGGGCCAGGCGCAGCAGCTCCTCGTTGCTGCGTTGGGAACGCAGGTCGGCGACGGCGGGGAGGTTGAGCAGTTCGTGCAGGTCCTCGTCCGTCACCACCGGCACGAGCACCCGGTAGTCGGCGAGGTAGCCGTGCTCGATGCCCTGGCCGAGCGACCAGGTGTAGACGGTCTTGCCGTAGACCGTCTCGTCGTCCATCGAGCAGAGCGCGGGCAGCTTCTCGGCGCCTTCGGTGTCGGCGAGGTCGGCGAGGTCGGCGAGGCCGTCCTTCGCCCGCCGGTCGTCCGCGATCCGCGGCGTCGCGGTGAAGTACAGCCGACGGAGGGCGGGGACCTGCGCGTCGGCATGAACCGCGGCCCACGCCTTGCCTTCGGCGCCGGCGGTCCGGTGGGCCTCGTCGATCACGACCAGGTCCCACGTCGGCAGGCCGAAGTCACGGTGGGCCGCCACGATCCGCTCAAGGCTCGCGTAGGTGGCGTACACGGTGACCGGCTCGCCGGCCTTCTCCTCGGCGACCAGGTCGGCGATCCGCGGGGCCTGGGTGGTGACCTGGGCGTGGACGCGGCCGCCGGCCTCCGCACTCTCCAGCGCCTCATCCCGCGAACAGGCCGCGACAGCCAGCCCTCGGCGCCCGCCCCGCAGCGACCACGCTTCGGCGGTCTGCTCCAGCAGCTCGATCGTCGGCACCAGCACCAGCACCCGGCCCTTCGCCGCCACGCGCCGGGCGCAGCCAGCCGCGATCAGCGTCTTGCCGGAGCCGGTCGCGGCGACCACCGTGGCGCGGCCGCCGGCCTTCACCTCGCGCACCGCGGCCGCCACCGCGTCCTTCTGAAACCAGTGCAGCGGCAGCGGGTTCACCACGGCGGTGCCGGACGACTGCGCCGGGACCGGCTGCCCGGCTGCGGCGCGGAACGCGGTCGGCACGTCGGCCTCGGTGGCGGTGGTGGTCTCCACGGCGGTGCTCTCCTTCGGATGCTGAGACGGCGGGGCGGCGCGGGCGGTGCTGTGGAAGGGTCAGGGCGGAGGTGTGGCTGAGCGCTTCAGTTGGCCAGTTGAGCCAAGCCACTGACCAGCGACGATGCTCCAAGGCCACTCCCCGCGGAATGGCCCTTGGAGCTTCACAACCCGCTGACCAGGAACAACGCCAGACGCTCAACTGGCCAACTGAAGCGCTCAGCCACAAGAGGCCGACCGGACTACTGCTGGTCCTCGGGGATCCAACCTCTGACCTCGAGGTAGGCGATGTCGGCGTCCTCGACGGCGCGGCCGGTCTCCACCAGCCACTCCCGCATCGCCTCGGTCACGTCGCCGTGGTGGTCCGCAACGCGCTGAGACCACTCGGCCGCGTCGAAGCCGCCGGTGGAGGCGGATCCGTAGGTGCGCTCCTCGGTGCCGTCCGCGCGGGGGATGAAGCCGCGGCGCACTCCGCCGGAGTCCTTCTCCGAGCCCGCGCTGTAGACGTACTGGTCGGCCTTCATCCGGACCGTGAAGGCCAGGCGGCCTCCGGCCTGGCCGGTCTCGTGGACCACCGGGGCGAGGTGGCTCGCGCCGGACTTGATGGCCTGCTTGCCCGCCCGGCCGGCCATCGACCCGCCCGCCTCGCCGACCGTGTCCTTGCCCCGCACCCGGGCCTTCTGCCCGGTCTTGGTCCGGCGGCGGCTGGTGTTCGCCTCCGCGATCCCGGACAACGCCTCCTCGTCACGCTCGCCGCCGCGCACCGCGCGGACCACCTGGCGCAGCGCGTTGACCATGCTCGCGCCCTTGCCCTTGGTGAAGAACTGGCTGACCAGGCTGGCGTCGCGGCCGAGCATCTTGGCGACCTGGCGCTTGGTGTAGCCCTGGTCCAGCAACTCCTGGGTCAGGCGGGCAGCCTCGTTCGGGTTGTGCGGGTCGGCCGGACTCACTGGTCACCTCCGGCGGCGAGGTCGGCACGGCCCAGGCCGCGCAGCTTCAGGTACTGCTCCTGCGTGGTGGGGTGCTCGACCGGGCCGGTCAGGTGGCCCTTGAGGAGGTAGTCACCCGGCTCGCCCCGGTAGGGCCACGGCTGGCGCTCCGTCAGAGCGATGCCGTCCGTGCCGAAGTAGACGACCGTCCCGGGCTTGGCGTGGAGGGCGCCGGCGTAGCCGATGACCTCCTTGCCCTGGCGGTACTTCATGTCCAGCAGCGCCGCCCGCGCCCCCGACCACACATAGGCCGCCCACTCCGGGTGCGCGTACGGGTCGCGGGAGAATCCGGCCTGCCGCTGCCACGTCACCACCTCGCCGTCCTGGCCGAGGATCTCCACCCCGGCCGGGAGCGCCTCGCCGACCGGGGTAGTGCCGGAGACCAGGCGCGGGCGCTGCGCGAAGCCGCCGAGGCCGAACAGCAGCACGCTGCGGACGGCACGGGAGGCGAGGTAGGCCGCCTGCCGCTGGCGCTCGTCGCCGTGCAGCTTCGACAGGTTGGTCAGGTCCGCCCAGGCCGCCTTGAGGCGCTTGCCCCACTCGTCCAGCGGCTTTCCGTCCTCGAACAACAGGCCGCCCAGGATCTCGACCTTCCACGGCATCAGGTGGTTGGACAGCACGAGGTGGACCTCAGCGCCGCCCGCCCACGTCGTGAACGTCGCCCCCGGCTCCGAGGGGTAGACCCAGGCCCGGTCCCCGGTCACCGGAGCCGGGAGTAGGCCGACGTGGTTCCACCCGGCCGGGACGGTCACCCGCACGTTCCAGTGCGAACAGGACATCAGCGCCTTGACCTGCTCCGCCTCCGTCATCGCGGCGAACGCGGCGGCGGTGATCCGGCGCGGCGTGCCCACCGGGGACTTCCACAGATGCTTGGCGTAGGCGAAGGTGCGGTCGTACTCCACCAGCGCGGGCAGCTGCTCCGGCACCCGCGGCGGCAGGAACAGCTCGGTACGGCCCTGACCACCGGTCGCGTGCAGCAGACCCCGCAGCTCCTCCGACAGGACCGGGTAACCACCCGCCCACTTGCCCGTGGTCGGGATCGTGCGCGACCACAGGTCCCGGCCCGTCTGCGACGGCGAGCCCATCAGCACCGCGTCGTCCCAGTGCCGGCGCAGCGCCTGCCACAGCAGCGTGAACGCCTGACGGCAGGTCACGACATCCGCGCCGTCCGGATCGAACCACTCCCCCATGGAACGGATCTCGGTGGTGGCCATGTCGGGGGCGGCGGCGGGGGCGTAGCGGCCGACCGGCTGGCGCTGGTGGACGAAGTGCCCGGCGAGTTTGTCCCGGCCGGAGCCGACGGCGGTGGTCCACCGCTCGCTCGGGGTGTTCAGCCAGGCCGCGACCGCGTCCTTGAGGGTGGAGTACCGCTCGGCGCCGTCGTGCCACGGGGCGCCGGCGGTGATGTAGATCCGCTCCGTGCCCGGGGCGGCGGCCAGCACCGCGTCCAGGATCTCCCCGGGCGTACGGGTGCCGAGGGCCAGGCGCACCACGCGGTCCCGCACCGCGAGGTCGCCGGTCGCGGCGTCCAGGAACACGGTGCTGCGGGCCTGCTGAACGAAGTTCGGGCGCTTGGACACCAGCCCGGTCGTCACGGCCTCGAACCGCGCGCCCGCCGGGCCCTCCGGGAGGGTGGGCAGCTCACGCGGACCAGCCTCGGCCACCGAACGCGCCGGGGCCGCGACCGAAGCGACCGGCGCAGCGACAGCAGGCGCGGCCGGGACGGGATGCTCGACGACCTGGCCCCCGGCCACGGCCGGCACCCCGGTCACCGGGACGGCCGGGGGCTGCTCCACGACGGCCTGCTCCCCGGCCTCGACCGGCCCCTCGACTGCCGGAACGGCGGGACGGGTCTGCGCCGGGGCGACCGCGACGGCCGGCTTGTCGACCGGCTCGGCATCCGGAGCCAGGGCGGGCGCGGCGGCCTGGTCGTCGGTCTTGGCGGCGCGGACGGCGGCCGGGGTCGGGTCCAACAGCGGCGCGAGCCGCACCACGTCACCGACCGACAACCCGGAGGCCTTCGCGACCGCCGCGGCCTGGGCGCCCTCGTACCCCGCGAGCCCGGCCACCCGGCGCGCACGCCGGGCGGTGAGCCTGTCCAGCTCCTTCTGCGCGGCAGCGACGGTCTTCTCGGCGGCCGTGATCTCGGTGCGCAGCTCGCGCAGACCGGCGAGCTCGGCGGTGTACGTCTTACGGTCCATCAGCAGGTCACTCCCCCTCGGTGGCGGGCTGGTCGGCGGTGGTCGGGTTGGTGGTGACGTAGGCGATCGGGCCACTGGAGACCGACGGCAGGCGGGTGCCGAGCAGCAGGCCCGCCAGGCGGGCGTCCTCAGGGTCGGCCACGTCGGCGGCGTTCACGGGAGCGGTGAGGTCGGTCAGGTTGCCGGCCAAGCGCGCCTTGGTGAAGCGGTAGCGGCCCGTGGTGCCGACCGTGCCGTCGGACTCCCACTCGGCCAGGCCGGTCAGCACCGCGACCACGAACCCGGCGACCGTCACCGGCAACACGCCGCCGGCCGCGACCCGGGCCGGGTCACACCGCCACCAGCCGGACAACGCGGCCAGCAGCTGCGCCTGGTCCAGGCCGGTGCCGAAGCCGATCCACTCCCGGTCCGGCTCCTCGACCCGCACCGGGGCGGCCACGCGCAGTACCGCCACTTCTCCGGTGCCGAGCGCGGTCAGGTCGGCGACGGGCCGGACCTGCAACTGCTGGAGAGCGGCCAGCGGGAACACCTGCCGACCCTGCTCGCGTACGCCGGGGACCACGCCGGTGGCCATCAGCTTCTTCACCGTCGGGATCGAACACCCCAACGCCGTCCCGGCCTGACCCGTCGTCACGAACACACCCACAAACTCCACGCCTATCGAACTAGCTAGAAGAGCTAGGAGACTACGCCTCCCCTGCGACACTGTCCATGTCTTTCGAGTAAGTCCTACCAGCGTGGTCGGCGGAGGGCGGGTCCGCTCCTCGACCCCGGACGATCGCAAACAAGACGGCTTTGCACGAACCGCCGCCAACATCACCGCAGCGCTGCCATCCTGGGCCGGATCGCGTGATCACCCGCACACCAGGCGTGATGACCACCGCGATCACACACCACTGAGGAAGGGGCTCCCATGCTGACCAGGTACGTCGACGAGGGCGACGAGCTGCGCGCGGCGGCCGTCAAGAAGAACCTCAACTGCCCGCCCGACCTGGAGGCCGGCCGACTGGATGTCGAGCGGATCGGCGACATCGCGGCCCTGGTGTCCGCCAGGCCCACCGTGTACGCGGCCAACCAGGAACTCCTGGCGCTGCTGAACGTGCTCCCCGGACCCGACGACTCGGAGTTCTGGTGGGCGATCCACAAGGCGTCGGACTCCCTCGACCTGCACCCGGGCAACCTGCCCCAAGGAGTGAAGCTGACGCTGATGCGCTCGGTCGAGACCGCGCTCGCCGGCCGCCTCCTGGCGGGCCTGACCGAGCTCACCGCCGAACAGCGGGTCGACGTGGCCCGCCTGATCGGCGAGCGCCTGGAGTTCTTCTCCGCGAACGCGCTGCGGCTCGGCGAACTCTGGATCCAGGCCGCCGAAGCTGCCGCCTTCAAGGCCGTCGTGGCCGAACGCTTCCCCCGCACCCCGGAAGAGGCCGAGGAGTTCACCGCGGCCTGGAAGCGCGACTGAACCCCGCACCACCAGACAACGAGATCGGAGAAGCACATGATCGGCCGCCACTTCGCGCACTCTTTCTTCGACCAGGAGACCGTCGAGATCCCCAGGGAGATGCTGCGCGAGCTCGTCCAGGACGCCGCGATCCTCTCCCTGACGGACGAGATCACCACCGATGCCCGGGGCCGCTGGGCGCAGGGGGAAGCCACCTACGACAGGGCGCGGATCATCGCCCCCGACGCCTCGGTGAACCTCGCCTCCACGCTGCGGTGGCTGCTCGCCCACCACCCGGAGACCGCCTCCGTCACCTACGGCGTGATCGCCTTCAGCGCCCGCGGGCAGTTCGAGATTCCGACGAGCTTCACCGCCGGCTGGCTGGCCTCGAACATCATCTGGGGCGGCGGCAGCCAGGAACCGCTCCCCGAAGGCCTCGACATCAACGCCTTCGTCCAGGCCGCCACGACCGACGAGGCCCTCAAGCAGCTGTAGGCCGGCCGACACGACGCCGCGGCACGGCCCACGGCACGGCAGACCCGCTCGGGGCCGCACCGGAGACAGCCCGGTGCGGCCCTGCTCGCTTCGGAAGCCCGGCGGCAGGAAGCCCGTGTACGGCGCCGCCCCGCACCCCGGGCGTGCTCACCTCTCAGGCCGGCGAAGGGCAGCCCCGCCGCTCCCGCCAGTGGGCGAACAGCTCCAGCCAGTGGTGCCGGGCCCGGGTGAACACCGCCCACCGCGCGTCCGGCAGGTCCCCGCCCAGGTCCTCCAGCACGATGCGCACCGCCAGGTCCAGCCAGCCGGCTTTGTACCGGTCGCCGATCAGGGCCAGGAGCTGCCCGCGGGTGCGCGGCATCACCACCTCGGGGTTGAAGTGCGCGTCCCGGATCTGGCGCAGCGTCAGCGGGCGCGACAGCAGCACGGGCACGGCCAGGTCCGCGAAGTTGCGGCACTTCTCCTCGTAGCCGCTCATGTCCACCGCCTCGGCATGCAGCGCCAGGTAGGTCTCCCTCGCGCCTTCGGTCGATCCGGTCGCCGTGACGAGGCAGCGTGGCGCCGGGCTGTTCACGCCGTCGTCCGGCTCCCGTGATGGCGCTCTTTGAATTTCCCCACCCTGTGCTCTGGGGGTGGCCGGACCTGCTCACCTTGGTTCCCCACCTTCGGTGGAGCGGCGCGGGTTCGCCGCAGGCCCGGAAGGGTGGCAGGCTCGCAATCATGTTCGTAAGACTGGCCAAGTTGATCGACTGCAACGCCCCTGTCAACGATTCAATGGCTGAAAGGACGGAGGGACGATCGCTGGGGCCGATAACTTTGAGGATGAATTCCGACACGGTCATATCGAATCTGTGCCAACCGGCGAAGTCTTCCTCCAATGCGAGGATCGGCCAGGAGTCCGGGTCGTCAGAGTCGGGGAGCCAGAAAAATGTGTCGGCTTGGCAGGTGCGCCCCCATGCCACCAGTCCTCCGGCTGCGGGACGCGGCAGGTATGGGCGCATGAGGTCTGCGCTGATGGTGGGCTCTGACCAAAGGGCCACCTCGCGCACCAGGGACTCGCTGGCATGTTCGTCTCCCGAGCCGGAGACGAACAGGTACTGACTGAACTCGCCGGGACCGAACACTTCCGCAATTTCTTTGAATGATCCGGGAATTCTCAGCCCCAGGGTCTGCTCGGCTGGCGCCCAGTCGATGTCTGCCGTTCTAGCGCGATCCCATCCGACCAGGTCGGCTATCTCCCTTACCAGGGCCGAGGTCACTGCTTGTCTCCCTAATTAGGAATCTGGGTGCCGAGCGCACCGTCCTCCGACTGCAAGTCCGGGAGAACATATCGGAAGGTTGCGCAAGGAGGGCAGCCGGAGCTGCGCCCTGCGCGCTCCATGCTCGGCCGGACGGTCAAACCTGCTCAGTGGACCTCCCCACCCTTCGGGTGGTGTTGTCCGGCGTGTCCGGTTGGTTCGTGTCCGGTTGGAAAGTCTGCGTTCGCAACGAGTTCGGCCTGTTCGGGGGCCCTGATGCTGACGCGGGAGGAAGACGTGGACGCTCACGCGCTGCGTCGGCAGGGCTGGTCCATCTCGGCTATCGCCCGGCACCTGGGCCGCGACCGCAAGACGATCAGGGCCTACCTGAACGGGGAGCGCGTGCCCGAGCACCGGGCCCAACTCCCGGACGCCTTCGTGCCGTTCATGGACTACTGTCGCCAACGCCTGGCGGACGACCCGCATTTGTGGGCGTCGGCGCTGTTCGACGAGGTCTGTGAACTCGGCTACCGGGGCGCCTACTCGACGTTCACCCGGGCCCTTCGCCGCCACCAAGTCCGCCCGCACTGCGAGCCCTGCAAGGCCGCGACCGGCCGGGACGTCGCGGTGATCGCGCACCCGCCGGGCGAGGAGATCCAGTTCGACTGGCTGGAGCTGCCCGACCCGCCCGCGGCCTGGGGCGTCGGCTCGCACGCCCACCTGCTGGTCGGGGCGCTCGCGCACTCGGGCCGCTGGCGGGCGGTGCTCGCGGAGGCCGAGGACTTCCCGCACCCGGTGCAGGCCCTGGACAAGGTGGTGCGCAAACTCGGCGGCACGGCCCGGCGCTGGCGCTTCGACCGGATGGCCACCGTCTGCCACCCGCCGAGCGGCCGGGTGCTGCCGGCGTTCGCCGCGGTCGCGAAGTACTACGGCGTCGGCGTCGACATCTGCCCGCCGCGGCGCGGCAACCGCAAGGGCGTGGTGGACTACGCCGCCGAGGCGCTCAACCGGGTGCTGGACCAGGCCCGCACCGAGCGGATGTCGATGACCGCCGCGCTGGAGCGGCTGCTGGAGATCGAGGTCGAGGCGACCGAGGCCCGACGCCTGGCCGCCCGGGAGCGGTTCGTCTGTCTGCCCGAGCCCTGGTCGCTCGCGGACTTCGACTTCGCCGCACAGCCCGGCGTCGACGAGAAGCTGATCCGGGACCTTGCGACCCTGCGGTTCCTGGACGACGCGAGCAACGTGCTGTTCGTCGGCCCGCCCGGCGTCGGCAAGACGATGCTGTCGGTCGCGCTCGGCCGGGCCGCCGTCGAGGCCGGCCACCGCGTCTACTTCACCACCGCCGCCGACCTCGCCGCCCGCTGCCACAAGGCCGCGCTGGAAGGCCGGTGGAAGACCTGCATGAACTTCTTCGCCGGCCCGAAGCTGCTGATCGTGGACGAGCTCGGCTACCTCCCGCTGCCCGAGGACGGCGCGTCCGCGCTGTTCCAGGTGATCAACCAGCGGTATCTGAAGTCGAGCACCATCTTGACCACGAACGTCGGCATCGCCAAAGCGCACATGTTCCGCTCAACCTGTGCGAGGCAGCGCCGATGGTCAACGGGTTCGGGGGGGTCAGGCTGCCGGGTCGGACCGGTGCGTGCGCCAGAGCGACCTGAGGGCTTCGAGCTCGGTGCGGGGGAAGTGTTCGCCCTACTTGCCGCGATATCCGCTCTCGCCGTACTTCGTGGCGAC
>NZ_JBVJHA010000026.1:0-8357 GCF_055587065.1 Kitasatospora sp. NPDC048662
GCTAAGCCTCACAGCGCCGATGGTACTGCAGGGGGGACCCTGTGGGAGAGTAGGACGCCGCCGAACAATTCTTCTGGAGAAGCCCCCTGACGGGAAGTCAGGGGGCTTCTTCGCGTTTCCGGGGAATTTTGGTCCGAGCTGCCGGGGGCGAAATGGGTTCGGGGCGGGGTTACCGGGCGGGCGGCTGATTTTGGCGGTCGGGACCAGGGCTTCGACGTCGGTGACGGCGTCGGTGGTCTCAGACCCGCCGCATCCGGTAGACGCAGGTCCGGTAGGGCATGTCAACGCTGTCGCGGTCGGCCAGGGCCGGGTCGGTCGCGGCCAACTCGCCGATCTTCCGGTCCAAGCGGGCCTGCTCGGCGGCGTCGGCGGTCAGGTAGGAGGAGCGGGACCGCACCAGGTCGATCAGCCGGTTCGTTGGGACGGTCACGGTGTGTTCGATGAAGCCGCGTTCGGGTTCGGTGAACCAGGGCGCCACCGGGCCGTACTGCCAGGCATTTTCCAGGCCGTATCCCTCCTTGCCGACGATGGCGGAAAGCGCGGCCACCCACGGGGTCCGATCGTCGCGAATGTTCCACATCGCAGCGAAGACGCCGTCCTTGCGCAGCACCCGGTGGATCTGCGGCAGGGCGTCCTGCGGAGTGAACCAGTGGTATGCCTGCCCGACTACGACGGCGTCGACGGATTCGTCCGGCAACGGGATGTTCTCGGCGCTGCCGGCGAGGACCGGCGTGCCCGGGTGGCGTTCGGTGGCCACGGCGCGCATCTGCTCGTCGGGTTCGACTGCGATCACCTCGTGGCCGACGGCGCGCAACACACCGGTCAGTAGCCCGGTGCCCGCCCCCAGATCCAGGACGCGCAGCGGCTCGGAGCCGATGGCCCAGGCGGCCGCCCGCACCGGGTAGGTGGGCCGGATCGAGTCGTACAGGCGGGCAGCGGCACCAAAGGACAGCGCGGAGGTGGACATGCTGGTGAGCGTAGCCAGATCCGGGTCGTCAGTGCGGGCGAGGCGGCAGCCCAGGCACGCACCGGTGGCGGGGGCGGCCGGGGGAGTTGGCGGGGCCGGCGGTGGGAGTGGTGCCCCAGCTGGGCCGGCGGCGTGGTGGGGCGGGGTTGTCGGACCGGGGTCGTAGGCTCGCGCACGGAAGAACTGTGGTGCTGGGAAAGGGTGTTGACATGTTCCTTGGTCTTCGGACGGTGATCTACCCCGCGCCGGATCTCGCTGCCGCGAAGGCGTGGTGGACCTCGGTGCTGGGCATCGAGCCGTACTTCGACCAGCCGTTCTACGTCGGCTTCAACGTCGGGGGCTACGAGTTGGCGCTCGACCCGAACGGTGATCCGGCGGTCGGTCCGGTGACGTACTGGGGGGTCAGGGACGTTGAGGTGGCGCTGAAGTCGGTGGTGGCCGCGGGGGCGACGGTGCGGGATGCGGTGCAGGAGGTCGGCGGGGGGATCAGGGTGGTGTCGGTGGTCGAGCCGAGTGGGGCGGTGGTCGGCCTGATCGAGAACCCGCAGTTCGTGCTGCCCGAGGCGCTGCCGGGTGAGGGCGAGGGCCCGGGGCGCTGAATGGAGGGGGCGGGAGGGGTCCTGGCCGTGGTGGCCGGGGCCCCTTTGGTGTGTCAGGGAGGGTGGTGAGCATGGGCTTTCACGGGTACTGGGTGCTCGGGGTGGTTCCTGACAAGGTGGCGGCGCGGGTCGAACACTGGGCGCGGCGGCCGGAGACGGCGGCCGGGGAGCTGGTGTGGTGGCGGGAACGGCTCGCGGCGCGAACGGAGTGGTTGCGGAGGCTGCGGGGCGGCGGGGCGTGGCGTGGGGACGATGCGCTGACGCTGGCGGGGGTGTTCGACGGCTGGCGGGGCGGGAGCGCGGAGGGCGCGGACGAGCTGCGGTGGACGCTGCTGGGTCTCCTGGAGGGACGCACGGAAGAAGAGCGCTGCTCGATCGGCGCGGCGAGGGCGTACCCGTTCGACGCGTTGGCGTTCGCGCTGGGGCCGGAGGGGGTGGAGCGGATGCCGGGCTGGGGTGGGGAGTTTGCGCTCGACGCGGCCGGGGTGCGGGAGCAACGGCCGGTGGTGGAGCGGCTGTTGGCGGGAGCGGATGCCGGGCGGGCCGACGCGTGGCTGTCGGTGATGGGGAACGAGGACGGCGGCGGGACGGTCGCGGAGCTGTTCGCCGGGCCGGTGCGGGTGCTGCGGGCCGCCGAGCGATTGGGGGCCGGGGCGGTCGGGGTGGTGCTGGAGTTCTGAGGGGCGGGCGGGCCGGGTCAGCAGTTGCAGGAGCGGAAGAGTAGGACGCGGCCGGTGGTGTCGGTGAACTCGTGGCCGACGTAACGGTCGGGGAGGCTCCCGCGAAGGGCGGCGGGGGTGGCCGGCTGGGGGTCGGAGCCTCTGCGGTGCCGATGGACGTCGCGGGCCGGGGCCGAGACGTGTGCGTGCGGGGCATGGGGCGATGGTGGCGGGGCGGGACGGGCGGGGCCGGCGGGTTGTTCGGCGTGAGTGCGTGCTCGTCCAGGAGGGGTGGGGCAGATGGGCCGGCCGGTCATCTGCCCCGGAAGTTCGAACCGTCAGTAGGCGGCATTGGCGTGGTCGTTGAACCAGTCGGGCAGCTTCGGCCACCACTCGCCCGCGCCTGCGGTGAAGGTCATGCCGTCGCCCGACAGGTTCACCTGCTGGCCGGAGTAGGAGGCCCAGCTCCTGAGCGAGGAGACCTTGTGGTTGACCAGGACGGGGAAGACCGTCCAGGTGCCGATCTGGAACTCCCAGCAGTCGCCCGAGTAGTTGTAGTCGGTGAAGACCTGCCCGTACCCCGGCTGACCGTAGTGGGTGCAGTTGCCCGCCGCGTGGGCGCTGGGCGTGGCGGCGGCGCTCAGGGCTGCCGCGGTCGTGAGGGCGAGGAGGCCGGCCTTGAGGCGGGGCTTTCGGAACGTCAGGGGCATGTCGATCACCTTTCGGGTCGTGGGGTCCGATGAAAGTGATGATGTACCGTCACGGCGTCGACGGCCAGGGGTGTCCAGCCAGTGGGCCGATGGGCGGGCGGCGTTGGCCCGGTGCGGTCGGCGTCCGGCAATCAGGGGCGGCCGTCGGCGTCGGTGAACTCGCGGGCCAAGTGACGGGTGTGGCGGGGGAGTCCGGCCGGGGGGTCAGTGGCCGTTCGGCGGTTCCGCGCACCCGTTCAGGAGGGCGGCGAAGGCGGTGCCGGCGGGGTCGGTGGGGTCGTCGGGGTCGAAAGGGGCGTCGGTGTAGGCCGGGAAGGTGTGCAGGACGGTGGCCCGGTCGGGGGAGGCGATCGCGTAGTACTCGGCGAGGTGGGAGAGGTGCCGCCCTCCGTCCAGGAGGTGGGCGCGCAGGAGGAGTTGGCCGCAGGCGGTGCAGGTGATCCAGGGCACCAGGACGGGTTCGGCGGGGTTGTCGTCGCCGGGTTCGTAGGGCGGGTCGGTCAGGGCGACCGGGGCGGGGCGGCCGTCTCCGGGGCAGCGGAGGAGGTCGGGGGTGAGGGCCTCGCGTTCGCCCCAGATTTCGGCGAGGACGGAGAGCTGGGCCCGGACGGTTTCACTGATCGGCACCTGGTGGGTGAGGAGGCCGGAGACGAGGACGCGGAGGCCGGCTTCCTGTTCTCCGATCTGCCAGCAGTCGGCGACGTCTTCGGCGTCCGGCTCGGGGAGGAGGGCGGCGAAGCGGTTCCAGGTGTCGATGTCGTTGTTCATCCGGCTGACGGTAGCGCGCCGTCAAGGGGTGGTGGCGTGGTGGTCGTTGTGGACGAGGAGGCGGGCGAGGTGGGCGGCGGTGGTGGTGATGGGAAGCCAGGTGGGGGACCGGAGGTGGTCGGTGGGGGTGGGGTCGGGCGGGAGCGCGGCGAGGTGGTGGCGGAGGGCGGTGCCGAGGTCGGCGGTGAGGGCGGCTTCTTCGGAGGTGCGCAGGGTGTGGCCGAGCCAGGGGACGGGGGCGGTGGCGTCGCAGGCGTCGGTGAGGAGGGCGGCCAGGTGCGGGGCGGGGTCGAAGTCGGCGTCCTGGAGGCCGGGGGCGGCCAGGGTGAGGACCGCGGTCACCAGTTGGCGCCGTAGTGCGGGGAGGGTGAGGCCGCGGTCGGTCACCGGGGGAGCGTACCGGCTGAGGTGGAGCGGTCAGGCGTGGGCGGCGAGTTGGGGGTCGATGGGGGCGTCGGTGAGGCGGTTGGCGAAGGTGGAGAGCGTGTAGGCGCCGATGCCGAGGACGATCTCCAGGGCGTTGCGCCGGGTGAAGCCGTGGGCGAGGAAGGCGGCGAGCTCGGGTTCGGGGACGGCGCCGGTGTGGTCGAGGGCGGAGTGCACGAAGCGTCGGACGGCTTCCAGGCGGGGGTCCGGGAGGGGCTGCTGGGCGCGGAGGGCGGCGATCAGGGCGGGGTCGGCGTCGAGGTGGGTGAGTTTGGCGGTGTGCATGGCGACGCAGAGGTGGCAGCCGTTGCGGGTGGCGATGGTCAGGACGACGGTTTCGCGGACCAGCGGATCGAGCTCGGTGGCGTCGAAGAGGGCGGTCAACTTGAGGAAGCCGTCGAGGAGTTGGGGGGAGTGGGCGAGGCGGGCGGCGGCGCTGGGGAGGTAGCCGAGCTTGCGGGTGATCTGTTCCAGGGGGCGGCGGGCGGTCGGCGGGGCGGTCTCGGGGGTGAGGTCGGGGAAGTGCTGGGCGGTGCTGGGCATGGCGGTCCCTTTCGGGCGGCGGGAGGCGTGCCGGGGTGGCCGGGGGCGTGCCTCGGCTGCGCGTCCTAGAATGGACAACGTGGTTGACCAAAACGTAAACCAGGTTGTCGATCAGCGCAACGGCTTCGAGCTTCCGCTGCTGCTGTTCGCCGGATTCCGCACGATCATCGACGAGTTGCACGCCGAACTCGCCCGCCAGGGCCACCCCGAGGCGCGGCCCGCGCACGGTTTCGCGTTGCAGGCGATCGGGTTGGAGGGGGCGTCGGCGAGCGAGGTCGGGCGTCGGCTGGGGGTGTCGAAGCAGGCCGCCGGGAAGACGGTGGACCGGCTGGAGGCGCTCGGCTATGCGGAGCGGGCGGAGGATCCGGGTGACGCGCGGCGCAAGGTGGTGCGGCTGACCCCGCGCGGGCTGGACATGCTGGCCCGGTCGGCGGAGGTGTTCGAGCAGATCCGCGGGCGCTGGGCGGCGGCGCTCGGCGAGCAGCGGCTGCGCGAACTGGAGGACGGCCTGGCCCGGTTGGCCGGCCCGTCCGGCTTCCGGCTGGACGCGGCGGGCTGGTTCGGCGGCTGACGGGGCGTCGCGGGAGGCGCGGCTGACGGGGCGCGGCGGGAGTGCGGTGCGGCCCGCGCACGGGTTCGCGTTGCAGGCGATCGGGTTGGAGGGGGCGTCGGCGAGCGAGGTCGGGCGTCGGCTGGGGGTGTCGAAGCAGGCCGCCGGGAAGACGGTGGACCGGCTGGAGGCGCTCGACTGTGCGGAGCGGGCGGAGGATCCGGGCGACGCGTGGCGCAAGGTGGTGCGGCTGACCCCGCGCGGGCTGGACATGCTGGCCCGGTCGGCGGAGATGTTCGAGCAGAGCAGATCTGCGGGCGGTGGGCGGCGCTCGGCGAGCAGCGCCGCAGGGGCACGTTGCGGCCTGCGGGAACACCTCCAGTGTTCCAGTGGGAGGGGCGGCCTGTCGCCGGTCTTCGGAATGATCTTCGGGCCGATCCGCCCGCCCAGAATGGTGGTGGTCGGCGCCACCGAGGGCGCCGGGGAGCGAGGGAGAGTGGAATGACCCCCGAAGTGGCCGCGCTGGCAGCCGAGTTGACCGCGATGGGGGCCGCCGACCGGGCGGCCGCGCCGCTGGCGAACAGTGCGGACCCGGCCGAGCGGTTGGCGTGGCGGCGCTCGACCGCGCGGCACGCGGACCGGCTGGCCGAGCTGCTGGACGCGCACGGCTGGCCGGTCGCGGCGGAGGTCGGCGCGGAGGCGGCGCAGGCCGCATGGCTGATCGCCCAGCACGCCGACCGGCAACTGGACGTGCAGCGGCGGGCGTTGCTGCTGATGGAGCAGGCGGTGGCCGAAGGTGCGGCGGAGGTGCGGGAGTTGGCGTTCCTGCGGGACCGGGTGCTGGTGAACGAGGGGCGGGAGCAGGTCTACGGCACCCAGATCGCCGGGGTGCGCGACGGGGCGCCGGTGCCGTGGCCGTGCGAGGACCCGGCGCGGCTGGACGAGCGGCGGGCCGAGGTCGGCATCCCGCCGTTCGACGAGTACGTCGCGCAGTTCGCCTGAGCGGTGAGCCCCAACGCCCAACGCCCCACCGCCCACGCCGCCCGATCGCCCGTTGGACCGGGCGGCGGGCAGCGGGCGGTGGGGCGGGACGGGTCAGCGGGCGGTGCGGGCGGCGCGGCGTTCGGCCTCCGCCTCGTCCTCGGCCTCGGCCTGCTCGGGGGTGGGGGCGGTGCCGCCGAGGTGGGCGGGCATCCACCAGGCGTCGTCGGGGCCGGTGGGCTTGACCGGGTAGTCGCGCTGGGCGCGGTCGAGCATCTCCGACATGGCGGCGCGCAGACGCCGGGTGACCATGACGGGCCGGTCGGCCTCGGTGAGGTGGATCGGCTCGCCGATCATGATGGTGACGGGGACGTGGCGCTTGGTCAGGGTCTTCGGGCGGCCCTTGGTCCACAGCTGCTGGGTGCCCCAGAGGATGACGGGCAGCAGCGGGGTGCCGGAGTCGGCGGCCATCCGGGCGGCGCCGGTCTTGAACTTCTTCAGCATGAACGAGCGGCTGATGGTGGCCTCGGGGAAGACGCCGACCACCTCGCCCTCGCGCAGCGCCTTGACCGCGGCCTCGTACGCCGGCTGACCGTCGGTGCGGTCCACGGGGATGTGCTTCATGCCGCGCATCAGCGGGCCGGAGATCTTGTGCCGGAACACGTCGTCCTTGGCCATGAAGCGGGTTTTGCGCCGGGCCACCCGGTAGGCGCCGAAGCCGGCGAAGATGAAGTCCAGGTAGCTGATGTGGTTGCTGACCAGGACGGCGCCGCCGGTGGCGGGTACGTGCTCGGCGCCGACGATGTTGATCCGCAGGTCCAGCGCCTTGAATGCGGTGAGCGCGGCGCGGATCACCGGCGGGTACACGAACTCTGCCACGGTCAGTCCTACTTCCCCGGGGCCTGTTGCCCGGTGCGGTGGATCCCGGGGCGTGGCAGGGCCGACGGGTCGCGGCACGCCGCGGCGGCCACGGGTGTTTCTCCCCGATGATCCCCCGAACGGGCACGGTCTGTCACGCCCGCGCACCGCATGGCCCGGACCTGCGGGTGCGGGCACGGTGCGGCCGGGGTGGAACGCCCAGTCGGGAGCCGGAGTTCGGGGTGGTGGCGGTCGGGCGGCGGCCCGTGCCCGGCAGGCAAATCCGGGCGAACCGGGGCAGCCGGGCGACCCCGGACCGGCGTGCGCGCCGGGGTGGAGCGGGAGGTGGACGTCGAACCCCCGCGCGGAGTGCCCGACCCCGGACCGGCGCGCGCGCCGGGGTGGAGCGGCAGGTGGACGTCGAACCCCCGCACGGAGCGTGCCCGACGCCGGGACGAGGCCGGGACGAGGGCGGTGACCTGGGCGGACTGTCCGGGCCCCGGGCGGCGTTTGTCACACTGGAGCGGTGATCGGACCGGTCGGTGCCCGCGGGCGCGGGCAGCGGTCGGCGAGGTGCGGGACGGGAGGCGGCGGATGCGCGGCGAGGGTGGTGCGGTGCGGTTGACCGGGGCGGAGCTCGGTGCCGTGCTGGGCGAGCGGGCGACGCTGGTGCAGTTCTCCACTTCTTTCTGTCAGCCCTGCCGGGCCACCCGCCGCACGCTCGCCGAGGTGGCGGGGATGGTCGAGGGGGTGGCGCACGTGGAGGTGGACGCCGAGTCGCAGCTGGAGCTGGTGCGCCGGCTGGAGATCCTGCGCACCCCGACCGTGCTGGTGCTGGACGCGGAGGGCCGGGTGGTGCGCCGGGCGGCAGGTCAGCCGCGCCGGGTGGACGTGATCGCGGCACTCGGTGAGGCCGTCTAGCGTTCAATCTCACAGGCGATCTGGTGCCAGGTCAGGTGGCAGCCGGGCCGCCCTGCGGCAGGATGGGCCAAGGCGGTGGCACGGGTGCCCGCCGGACCTGCGGCAGCGTAAGCTACTGGCGAGTAGTGACGGTTGGGCTACTCATGAGTATGCTGCCGGGGAGTTCCGGAGGGGCACCGGCGCGCGCCGCCCGGACCGCGGGCCCCGCGCGTGTGCCGAGACCGCTCGACATGCACGGATGCAGCCGCAGCCGCCGGATCGGACCAGTAACAGGAGAGCAGGCCGTGAGCTTGAGGATCGTTGTCTGTGTGAAGTACGTGCCCGACGCGACCGGTGATCGTCGCTTCGCGGACGATGCGACCACCGACCGGGAGG
>NZ_JBVJHA010000027.1:0-8158 GCF_055587065.1 Kitasatospora sp. NPDC048662
CAACGAACAAGTGCCAGCCCCAGTTGAAGGGGGCGGGTCCTCGGTGACGAGGTCCTCGCCACCGCCGTCCCCGACCGGCTCCTCCACCACTGCGAAGTGGTCTCCATCAACGGACCCAGCTACCGGCTGAAGAACCGGCTCGCCGCCATCGAACGCGACACCGAGGCGGCCTGACCCGCACGCGAATCCCTCGCGTTGGAAGAACGGCGTCAACTGTCCGAGTCGGTTCATACGATCACTGGGTGACCGATGACGAGATCATTGAAGCCTGCCGGAGGATCGCCCGGGAACGGCAGGCGCCTCCGCCGGCCCCGCCGGAGGCCGTTGCCGAGGCGGAACGTGTCATCGGGTTCGCCTTCCCCACGCTTCTCCGGCGTCTCTACACGGAGGTGTCCAACGGCGGCTTCGGCCCCATCGACGGGGTCCCGCCAGTCGATGTGGGGTCGTGGCAGGAGCACATCGCAGTGCCCTATGAGAACGGGCCGGATCCCAGCGGGCGCATTCCTGCAGGTGTCGTGCCGCTCTACGACTGGGGCTGCACGATGTGGTCGATGATCGACTTCCGCGACCCGGACGGCGCGATGTGGTCCAACGCAGACGGTGGCTGTTGGCCGCAGGGGATCTCCTTCGCCCAATGGCTGGTCGCCGCGATGGACGGAGAGTTGTGCTTCGCCTGGCCGGACGGGGTGCCCGCGGAGAGCGAATGGCACCGACCGAACACACCGGCTGGCCAGCGGGAGACCTAGCAACAGCCGCTATCAAGCCTCCATCTCGCTAGTAAAGCCAACGGACGGACCGCCGCGGCGAGCCGGTACGTAGTGCTCGGCCGGCTCGGCACACGCCCGCTCGGCACCGGCGGGTCCGGAGCGCCGACCGGGCTGAGGCCGGGCAGATCACGGAGTTCGCCGACCGGCTGGCCGCCGCGGCCGGACACACTGCCGAATGCCGGTGTCCTGGACGTCGGGTGGCTCCTCGACGAGGCCTTCTACGACGAGGTGAAGGGCAGCGCCGACGTGGACCTGAAGATCTGAATCGGCTGACCGGTTGAGGTCTTCTGCACGGGCACCGCGCCTCGACGCCCGACTTCCCCTGGCCGAGCTCCATCAAGGCGGCCCTCCTGGCCGGGGCGGGGCGGGCCCTGGCCGTGTACAGCCTGGCCTTGCCGCGTGGGAGCACTCACTCGGCCCCGGCGGTCGGCCCCTCGGCGAACCGGCCTCGGCCGGCCTTCGGTCGGTGCCCTTACGCGGGTCGGAACTCGGTGACCAGCTGATGGAAGGCGTCCGGGCGCGTCAGGTTGACGAAGTGGTCGGCGCCGGGAACGTCGATCCGCCGGGTGCCCGACACACCGTGCGAGATTCGCAGCGCGCAGCGTCGGGTGAAGTCCGTGTCGTGCTCGCCAACCACAACCGTAGTCGGCGCCTGGACGAGGCCCAGATGTTCGATCCCCGGCCGGGCCTCGGGCAGCGGCTCGGCGGGCCACCCGGCGAAGAAGCCGGGCGAATCGGCGTACATCTCCTGGATGCGGGCGCGCTGTTCTGGCGTGGTCCTGGGGGACCAGACATTCAGGTCGTGGCTGGCCGCGGCGGCGAAGTCGCCCCGGTCGACGGCGTGTTGGCGAGGGGTGAGGGCGTACAGGAGTGCGGCCAGGGCGGCCTGGTCCTGCGGATCGGGGTCCGGAAGGTACATGGCGGTGCCGACCAGGATCAGGCCGGACACCCGGTCGGGGTGTGCCACGGCGAAGTCGAGGGCCTTGCGGCCCCCGTCGGACGATCCGACCAGCACCGGGCGCGCGACGTCCAGCGCGTCGAGGACGGCGAGCAGGTCGCGCGTGAAGGACCACGGACGCACCGGTTTCGCGGAGCGCGTGCCGGTGCCGCGATCGTCGTACCTGGTCACCCGGTGCCCGGCGGCGAGGGCGCCGAGGTTGGAGTCCCACATCCGAAGGTCCATGGCCCCGGCGTTCAGCAGGACCAGGTCAGACCCGGCACCCGCCTGCGTGGCGAAGATCTTTCCGCCGTCGGAGGTCTCGACGAATCTGTCGACCGATCGAACCATTGACCTGTCTTCCTCTCCTCGGGTGCGGACCGCGGCTTGGGGTGAGGGGTGTTCGCCGGGGTCTTCCCACATGCGGACACTGTTCGAAGTATCAGAAGTGTGACATGTGAGGTTGCACTGACCAAATGTCAGCTGCCAAGGCGGACCAGTACCGGTCTCGCCCTCGACAGTCCAACGTCACCCTGACAGGCCGAAGTCAGTAAGCACGTTCATCTGTACCTGGCTGAGCACTTCAACAAGTACGCGGACAGGTGCTGCTCGGGTTCCGCTCCGAGGCCCGCTGGGTTTGCTTCGCCCATGCCCATTTGCGGGGCATGTTCCCGGGTCTGCCCGTACGGCCCGCCTGCAGCAAGCGTCTGCGAGCCGCCCGGCCACCGTTGCAGCGGGCCGTCTGCGATCTGGCGAAGGCGAGCGACCTGTGGGCCGAGCCGGTGTGGATCACCGACTCCACGCCGGTGGAATGCGGCCGCTCCCGCGACATCGTGCGCCGCTCGGCACTGGCCGGGTGGGCCGGCTATGGCCCCGCTCGCGCTCCCGCTGGTTCTGGGCCGTGGTGCGGTTGTGCCAGACGCCGTGCTGGTCGAGGAGGTGGTCGAGTTCGGCGGAGACATGGCCCTTGTCGGCGAGGATCAGCAGGCCGGGCCGTTCGCGGACGAGGTCGGGTTCGGTCTCGATCAACGCGGCCAGCACCTCGCGTTCGTCGACTTTCGGGCTGGCCAGGGCCCAGAGCACCACGGGCAGTCCGGCCGGGGTGCGGGCGAGGTGGAGTTTCACGCCCCAGGACCAGCGGGAGTGGGAGCGGCTGTAGCCGTGGCGGGTCAGTTCGGAGTTCGTCAGCTGCGGAGGGCGGCGCAGTATGCGCATTCGGCGCAGATGATCATCGGTCCGTGCGTAGAGTGCGGTCAGGAGGGTGTCCGGCTCGCAGATCGTCACAATCCCGGTGCTGGACACCCTCCCGCATGTCCGGAGCGGAACCGGCAGACCCGGCCGACTTCGGAACTACTTGTCCAGCCGCGTTGATCGGGACGGAGCTCGAGCTTGCGCGCGAGCGGCCCGGCCTGCTGGGCCTCGCCGGCAGGGCTGCGTCTCGGCCGAACTCGACCGGTACGGCATCCGGCTGGTGCGGCCGTCCTGTCGGACCAGCGCTCCGTGCCCGGGAGGTACCTGCTGAAGTCGTGTTGTGCATGGTGCGACGAGCGTGGGTGCTGTGTGGTGGTGGGTCAGAGTTCGAGTACCGGGCGGGTGGAGAAGTCTTCGTACATGTCTTCGCCGTCCGGTCCGTGGACGAACTCGGCGTAGAACGGGTTGCGGTTGGCGGTGGCCAGGGGCAGCCATCCGAGGAGGTGGCCGTAGCCGCCGCAGGCTGACTCGCCGCCGTCGCCGCCGTGTACGGCGGTGGTGTCGCTGGTGAGCTCGGTGCGGTAGGTGTCGTGGGCAATGCGGAGGCCGAGGGCGTTCGGGTGGTGCTGGGGGCCGGTGTGGTCGTCGTAGGGGATCCGGTCGAGGGGGCATTCGTTGCCCCATCGGAAGAGGGTGTTCGCGCCGGCTCCGCAGGCGTGTTCCCATTCGTCGGAGGTCGGCATTCGCAGGCCGCGGGCTGCGAGTACGGCGGGCATGTCGGCGGGTGGCTCGGTCAGGTTCTCGTCCTTCACCGCCATGAGCACCGTCGCCAGGGTGACGTGCCGGCGCGGGCTGAGCAGATGGGCGAGGTGGGCTCGGAGGTCCGGGCCGTACCCGAAACCCTGCTCCAGGCTCTCCTGGTAGTCGGCGGCCTGTTCGGACGTCGGTTGCCAGGTGGCGAGGTCGAACCCGAGCCTCACTGTGCCGCCCGGCACCAGGGCGAATTCCTGTGCGTTCCGGTCGATCAGGACGCGGTGCATCCGGGTGCCGAGGTGTTCGACGGTTTCGACGGCAGTCACGCGGCCGCCCGCCAGTTCAGCTGCCTGTTGTGCGATTCGGCGGGCGATCGTGAGGTCGAAGGACTGCCACTGGTCGAAGGTGAGGTCGGCGAGGGACATGCGCTGCAGTCTTGCACGGGAGCCGGACAGGGCCCTCCACCAGGGAAAGTTTGAAGGTTGGGGTGTCCGGCGGTCGCAGTGCGGTGAGACCGTTCCGGTGGGCTGCCGAGGCAGCTATGGCCGGGCGGCGCCACCTGCAGAGGAACGTGCCTCGCCGTGTTCGGTGGCCCCGCGCGCAACCCGCTGGTGCCAACGACGCTGCCCCGCACCGCTTCCACCGCCCCCGCCGGCACGAAAAGGAGCTGGAGTCTCCCCGACTTCGAAACCGTCCGGGAGCCGTTGGCGGGGTCGATCAGCCGATCGGTGGTGCGAGGTACTCCAGGGCGTAGCCGTGGCCGGAGGGGGTGACGCGGGCGATGCCGGGTGAGTCGAGGTGGGCGCCGGCCACGAAGTGGTGGGGGTGGGTCAGTTGGTCGAGGAGGGCTGCTCGTGCGGCGCGGGCCTGGGGCTGGTCGCCGTCGAACTCCCAGGAGACGTTCGGCCGGTCGAACTGGAGGGTGGGGACGTGGACGGTGTCGCCCCAGACCAGAAGGTGGCCGCTGCTGCTCCTGATGTCGTAGACGGTGTGACCGGGTGTGTGGCCGGGTGCCGGGACTGCGGTGGTCCAGTCGTTGACCGCGACCTTCTCCGACACGGGTACGACCCGGTCGCGGATCGGTTCGAGTCGCCCCGTGAACACCGAGGTGTCGCCCGCGCCGATCCACACGCGTTCGAGTTCGGGGAACGCCTCCGAACCGTCCGGTGCGATCAGGCCGCTGACGTGGTCCTCGTGCTTGTGGGTGATGGCCACATCGGTGACGCGCGCGCGGTCGATTCCCGCTTCGTCGAGCGCGTCGTGGATCAGCCCCATGGCGGGGTCGTGCCAGACGTTGGACGCGCCGGTGTCGACGAGGACCGACCGGGCGCCGTCGGTGACGAAGAAGGCGTTGACCGACAGCCGAAGGTTGCCACCGGCCAGCGGGACGGCGGCCGGCAGCATGTCGAGCGGGCGGCCGTCCTCGTCGCGGAGCCGGGTCGATGGCATGTCGATGTACCCGTCCCGCAGCGAGGTCACCTGCAGGTTGCCGAATTCGAACGTGGCGTGGTGCCGGGCGATGCTGTCCAAGGTCGAACGCGGTGAGAAGAGTCCGACGATCGGCGTCGCGTCCAGGATCGCCCACGCGCTCGATGCGTCGCTGTCGGATCTGGTCGGTGCGCCTGCCGGCGCCGCGTCCGGTGTGGCCGTTGTCATGCGGAAGGATGATCGTCCGATTTTCCGTGACCCGGAGACCGGCTTCGAGCGGCACATCGTGTCAGCGGCCCCGGGCGCGGGGGGATCCGAGATGGTCGGTCACCACCTCCCCGCGCAGGTCTCCACCGGGCTGCTGCCCGCGTATCCGCCCGGTACGGAGAAGCAACTCGTGGTGCTCGCAGGTACCGTCACCGTTGCGATCGGCGGAATCACCGAGACCCTCAACGCGGGCGACTCCCTGTTCTTCCAGGCCGGAGCACGGTTTCGCCAACCCGACGAACGCTCCCTGCGAATACCTCGTGGTCATTTCGCGCAGAACCTGATCGGCGGTGGTGGGCGGGCCGAGAGGTGTCGGCTTCGGGTTGTTCTGTGGGTCGGTGTCGGGGGTTACTGGGAGCAGGTGTTGCTCGAGGTGGTGGGGCCGGGAGCCGTGCATGGGGGCGGTGATCGATCCCGGGGACGGTCCCCGAGCGTCGTTGCCCGAACTGCCGGGGTCGCGGGTCGCTTTGGACGTTGGACGGGCCCGCGCCGGAACGGGTTCGGGTCACGGGATTGAAGCGGGGGACCAGTGAGTGGCTGGTGTGAGGTCGAGAATGACCATCTTGTCGGTCTGGCAGCTGTCCAGGTTCGGGTGTGCCAGGACTCGCCCGTGCGGATCTGGGATCGCAGGTCGGTTCGCCATTGGCGGCTCCCGGCTGATGCGTCGCCAACTCGCGTGCTCTGCGTGTCAGTGCCCCGTGATTGACTCGCTTGCCGGAAGGCCCCCGTACGTTCAGGGCTCCCGCTTGCCGTGGCCTGCCACGGCTCCCGATGGACAAGGAAGGCGCGATGAAGCTTCTTCTCACCTCCGGCGGCGTCAGCAACCGGAGCATTCGCGACGCGCTGGTCGATCTGCTGGGCAAACCCATCGCGGAGTCCACCGCGCTGTGTATTCCCACCGCGATGTACGGCATGCCCGGGACGGCCGTCGGGGCGTGGCGGCAGATCGCCGGGCAATCGTCCACCCCCTTGGTCGAGTTGGGGTGGAAAACCGTGGGGATGCTGGAGCTGACCGCGCTGCCCAGCATCGACGAGGAGAACTGGGTCCCCATGGTCCGGGAGGTCGACGCGCTGCTGGTGTGCGGGGGCGACGTTTTGTACCTGCACCACTGGATGCGTGCATCCGGCCTGGCGGATCTGTTCCCCACGCTGAGCGAGACGGTCTACGTGGGACTGAGCGCCGGCAGCATGGTGATGGCCCCGCACGTCGGGGAGGAGTTCGTCGGCTGGAAGCCGGCTGCGGGCGGCGACAGTGTGCTGGGCCTGGTCGGATTCTCGATCTTCCCACACCTGGACAACGTGATGTGCCCGGAGAACTCCATGGCCGACGCCGAGAAGTGGGCCGCGCGCGTGCCGGTGCCGGGGTACGCGATCGACGACCGGACGGCCATCACGGTGGTGGACGGTGTCGTCGAGGTCGTTTCCGAGGGGAGTTGGAGGCTGTTCGATCGCTAGGTTCTGTCCGGCGGGTCATGGCCGGAGCCAGAGACGGATCGCTGCGAGGGTGACTGTGCCGTGGAAGACGTAGGCCCGCTTGTCGTAGCGGGTCGCGACGGCGCGGAAGGTCTTCAGTCGATTGATCGTGCGCTCGACCTCGTTGCGGCGTTTGTAGGCCTCCGTGTCGAACGCGGGTGGGCGGCCGCCCCTGCTGCCGCGACGGCGGCGGTTGGCCTGCTGGTCCTGGGGCTCCGGGATGGTGTGCTTGATCTGACGTCTGCGCAGGTAGCAGCGGTTGCGGCGGGAGCTGTAGGCCTTGTCGCCGCCCACCCGGTCGGGCCGCGTGCGCGGGTGCCCGCCGCCCCGTCGCGGGACGTGGATGTGCTCCATGACCGGTATGAGCTGCGGGGTCAGGGAGCGAAGTACCAGCAGTACAGGTCGAGGTGCTCCTCCGTGCGACCGTTGGCCAGGGCTGCCACACGTTCGAGGAGGTCTGCCGCGTTGGCTGGGGAGATCTCGTCGTCCGGTTCGGAGGTCGCCTCGGCCCACGCACGAGCTGCGGCTCGGAGCCGGGCTCTTCCCGCAGTGGCCAGAGCCCTGCATAGCGGCTCGGGGATGGCGAAGACGGTGAATCCGTCGTTGGCCATGGGCACCACGTCTCGCAGGGTGCTCCTGGTGCCCGTGAGCTGGGCTTCCCACTGCAGAACCGCGTCATCGGGGTAGATGCCGTCGCACGGTACAGCCGGGAAGTCGTGACTGCGGCGTGGGCCCACCCGCAGGGCGGACTCGTCGTCTTTTGCAAGGAAGAACTCACCTACGCGCACCATCCGCCGATCTTCGCAGTCCCAGAGGCCGCTCATCCGAGCGGCCGGCCTGTAACGGCCACCAGTGACGGCGAGGCGTCCGGCTCTCCGGATCGGTCAAGATCGCTTGTCCACCGGTCAAGGTCACCTGTCAGAGGACATCTGCCGTCAGTACTTGCGGCGGCAGGGTATCCGGCATGCGATCCGGAGAAGGCCGACAGTCACGCCGCTCGTCTGCGCCGGGGATCAGGAGGCGGACGGCCACCGGGTTTCGACGAGGACCGGTACAGGGAGCGCAACACTGTCGAGGGGGCCATCAACAGGCTGAAGAACTCCCTGGCCGTCGCGACCTGCTACGACAAGCGCGGCTACGTCTTCCTCGGCATCGTCACTGCGGCCGCCCTGGTCATCTGGCTGCGATTATGAGGCCCTGTCACAGGGCGAAGGGCCGGTACTCCAGAGCCTGATCGACGACCTCGGCGAGTAATTGTCAAGATCTGTGGATTGAGCCTTCCCGATCGTGGTCGGTGTGACTGCGATGCTCGGGTTTCTGGATCCAGGCGATGACGGCCTGC
>NZ_JBVJHA010000028.1:0-4182 GCF_055587065.1 Kitasatospora sp. NPDC048662
GTGCGCCAGAGCGACCTGAGGGCTTCGAGCTCGGTGCGGGGGAAGTGTTCGCCCTACTTGCCGCGATATCCGCTCTCGCCGTACTTCGTGGCGACTTCGTCGAAGCAGCGGATCACCGCTCGCGCCACGGCGTCGACGCTCTGCTGGGTCGACCAGATCTCGGTGCCGGCGTTGTCGTGCTTGGCGCCGTCGGGTAGTTGAAGGAGGCGGATCCACACATCGTTGCCTGCGCAGTAGAAGATCCACCGGAAAGCGGTGGGCTCTGCCTCGAACTGAACACGCGTCTCGGCTTCACCGCTGACCAGTCGGGCGACCGCCGTCAGGAGGTCCTCGGGGGCGCTGGTGATGTACGAGGCTGTGACTTCGGCATCGGCTTGACCGTCAGCGATACTGCAGTCCGCCCACCCGTGTCCGTTGAGAGTCCGGACGAGCCGCAGATCAGCCACGGCCACCGTCCTGCTGTGTGAGGAAGCGTCGGACATCGACCGCGAGGGCAGACATCTGCTCGCCGGCGTCGAGCCAGGTCGTGACGGATGCCTCCCAACCACCGGCCGCACTTCGCCATGGGTGAAGAGTCCAGGTCAGCCCGACGTGACCGCCGGAGCGGAAGACCGCGCTGATGGTGAGATCGCGGTCGTTGGTCTGCCAGACCCGCTGCCCGTCCCAGCCGCGGAAGTCGGCCGCCAGTCCCTCCAGGAAGGGCGCCAGGTCGGCGCCCCAGTTCCAGGCGACCACCTCGTCAACGCGCATGGTCAGCCCCGGCGCGGACGCCTCGACGGCGTACTGCACGCGGTCCTCGTCGGGCCGGGAGGAGTCGCAGAGCCGCACGCTGACGGAGCGGTTGTTCTGGCAGCGGACGGTCACGGCGGTCGGCATGTCGAGGTCGGTGTCGTGGGAGCTCATCGGTTGAACGGTAGATCACGGAGGCCTCACCCGTCGCGGAGATTACGCGTCGGGGAGGCGTCCTGCATCGACGTGATCGGCGAGGTAGATCATGACGCCCTCGGGATCCATGCCGAGGGCTGCGGCGACGAGTTTGGGGTCCAGGGTGTTCACGAGGTCGGCAAGGCGGGTGCATCGCAGAGTCCGAGGCGCAACGCCGCAGGGGTCCAGGAGGTGGCTGACATAGGCGGTCGACGCCGGTGCCCGACCGCTCTTGGTGATCTTGGTGACGATCACGTGGGGGTTGTCGGTGCGCTGGTCCGTGCGGTGCGCCAGGCAGCGTTGGAGTGCCGACCAGCTGATCGGGTCCATAGGCACCGGATGGGGGCGTTTGCCCAGGCGGATGGTGCGGTTGGTGGGGTCGAGGTCGTCCACGCGCAGGAGCCGGACCTCGCTGCTGGAGGCCGCGTGGAGGAGAGCCAGGATTCCGAGCAGTGCCTCGTGCGGGTGCGCGTCGGTGCCGGTGGTCCAGCGGCGGAACAACTGCCGTTGCTGGTCGACGGCGACGGTGGTGCCGCTGAACCCTGACGGGCCTTTGGCCTTCACTCCCCGGGTGGGGTCGATGAGCACGACCTTGCGGGAGCGGGCGAAGCGGAAGTACTGCCGCAGCACGGTCAGCCGACGTTGCCGGGCCTTGGGCATGGTCGCCAGGAAGGCCTCGACGTCGTGCACGTCGGTCAGGGCCCAGTCCTGCTTGTTGCGCGTGCCGGTCAGGAAGCGGGCGAGGTCACGGACGATGGCCAGGGCCGCCTCGATGGTGCTGTCCGTGCGAGGCAGGGTGCCGGCTTTGAGGGCGCGCTCGCGTGCTCGCAACATGGACTCGGCGAACGCCTGCACCTGCGGCCGCAGCGGGAGCGGGGTGGCCTCGATGCGGCGTCGGCGGCGTCCAGCGGCAAGCCGTTGCGCCTGGTCGGTGGGAAGGGCAAGGCCGCGCTGAGTAAAGAAGCCTTCGAGCGCCCGGGCGAGGGAGCCCATCGACCGGCCGGGGCGGCGGGCACGGTCCAGCAGGGCCTGGGGGTGGTTGGGCTGTTCGTCCTCCAGCAGCCTGCCCAGAGTGCTGATCATGCTGCAGGCGCGACTCGCGCAGTGCCGTTCGGCGAGATGGCCGGCGAAGTCACCCAGCCAGGGCACCGGCTCGGCGAGCCGCGCAGCCAGATTCTCGGAGGCGATGAAGGGTCGGTCGGGGTGCTTCTGCCAGCAGGCCGAACAGAGTCCGAGCCCGGCATGGCGCCGCACCTCGCCGCAGCCGACGCACTGCCGCGGTGGCTGCTTGGTCTGCCGCTGGCGCGAGCAGTGGCCACACCATCCGGTGCCGGTCTGCAGGAAGCCGGGCCGCCGGCAGCGAGGACAGACCTGCTTCGAGGCCTGCCTGTCCGCTTCTCGTCGGCAGATCCCGCAGTGGCTGGCGATCGGTGACCGGACCGGGCGGCCGCAGCCCGCGCAGGTCCGCGAGCAGGTGATGCACCGTCCGATCTCGGCCTGCAGGACGCGTGACCTCCCGCAGGCAGGACAGGACGCGCGGGTGGCCTCGTCCTTCATCCGGGCCATGCAGCGACAGCAGTGCTGCCGCTCGATGAACCCGACCGGCGCCCCGCACCCGACACAGTCCCGCTGCCTCGTGCCCATACCTCGCCCGCACTCCCTTCCGTCAGATCGGCGGCATCGACCGGCCCCGGGCCGAGGCGACCCTCGGCAGATCGGCTGCCGGTCGAGGAGGAGCCACAGGGCGTTCGACGGGGGTGGTGTCGACCTCGATCAGGTCGTTGGGGCTGCACTCCAGCGCGGTGCACAACGCCGCAAGCGTGGACATCTTCACCTGCGAGGGTTCCTTGGTGAACAGGGCCGACACCGACGCGGAGGACAGTTCCAGGCCCGCCTTCTCGGCCAGGAGCCGCCTCAACTGGGCTCCGGTCCAGACCTCGCGCTGGGCGGCGGCCATCCGCAGCTTCCACCTGATGTTCACGGCGTGGGTTCCTCTCCGGTGAGCTCGCCGAGCGTGCTGGTCACGGCGCGTCGATACGCGTCCTCGATGAACGTGGCCGAGGGGCGGACGTATCTCATTGTCGAACTGACTGTCCAGTGACCGAGTAGCTGCTGGATGGCCACCAGGTCCACTCCGCGCTCGTAGTTGTGGGTCGCACAAGCTCTCCGCAGGGCATGCGGGCTGAAACGGTCGGCGGCCGGACGGCCCTCCAGCTCCATCAGATAGCGCAGCCGATTGCGGACGGTGCCCTGGTGCAGGTGGCCGCCCGACTCGTCGGCGAACAGCGCGGGCGAGTCGGGGAACTTGCCGCGGACGTCGTCGAGGAACCAGCGCAGGACCAGGTCCAGCTGGTCGAGCATGGGCACCCAACGCGGACGGGGCCCTGAGGTGTGGGCGCCCTTGCCGAAGCGCACGTGCAGTTTGCCGAACGGGCCGCGGCCGAAGTGGACATCCGGGCGGTCCAGGAGCGAGGCCTCCTCCTAGCGCAGGCCGGCGTGATACAGCGTCCGGAACAGCGCGTAGTCGCGGGCGGCGGGCGCGTACTTGCGGGCGGTGGCGATCCGCGCCTTGAGGAAGTCGAAGAACTCCTCGACCCGTTCGGGGGTCGGCGGCGGCAGCAGGGCTGGGGAGTCGTCGCCGACATGCCGCGAGGCGTTGAACTCGTCCACGGGGCAGACCAGCCGGACCCCGAACGCGGCCTCGATCTCAACGGCCTTGCGTGCCTGGAGGAACCGGTGGAAGCCCTTGAAGATCTGGACGTATCCGCGGCGGGTGGACGGAGCCCGCCCCTCTATGGCCAGGCCACCGACCACGCGGTCGATGTCCTCGGGCGTGACATCCCATGCCGGCCGCCCCAGCGCCTTCAACGTCCGCTCCAGCAGGCCGATGTCGTTGTCGACCGTCACCGGGCTGAACCCACGGGCCCGCCAGGAGGCCACGAACGCCTCCACACACAGGGCCTGGAACTCCCACGGATCCCAGGCAACGGGTATCTCGGGCACCGCCCGGCCCTCGATCACCCGCAGACGCGACTCCACCATCCGGCACACCTTCCTCGCACCTGACGAATGAAGGTAGCGCCTACAAAACAGCGCTGTCAGCAAGACAATCAAAGAGCCGCCCAGGACCCAGATACGGGCACGTCGCAGGGCAGATGCGATCCAACGAACAAGTGCCAGCCCCAGTTGAAGGGGGCGGGTCCTCGGTGACGAGGTCCTCGCCACCGCCGTCCCCGACCGGCTCCTCCACCACTGCGA
>NZ_JBVJHA010000029.1:0-2463 GCF_055587065.1 Kitasatospora sp. NPDC048662
GCAGGCCGTCATCGCCTGGATCCAGAAACCCGAGCATCGCAGTCACACCGACCACGATCGGGAAGGCTCAATCCACAGATCTTGACAATTACTCGTCTGGCTGGCCGTGGCCCAGGTGCTGTCGGCGTACATGTGAATGTGCCCAACCACGCACGAGTGAACGTGCCCAGTTCCTGAGGTGCGGAGAGTCCTCGTTCGGCAGTCTGCTGCTTGGCCGGTTCGGATGGCGGAGGGCGGCTGACGATGTCTTGGATCCGCATCGATGGTTGGAACTCCGCCGATTCCACGGTCTGTTCGAGTCCGGGGCGATGAGCCTGTCGGAGATCTCGAAGGAGACCGGGCCGAATCGCCATCCGGTCCGCAAGTACCTTTCCGCGCAGGGGCCGGTCGGGCCGCCCCGCCAGATGTCGAACGGGCAGGCCCGCAAGCGGGTGGTGGACGAGGTCGCGCCGTTGATCGACGCGATGCTGCGGTCCGAGATCCTGATCAAGGGGACGGTGGTCCACGAGCGGCTGGCCAGCGAGTACGGGTTCACGGGCAACAACCAGCGCGTGAAGATCTACCTGCAGGAGGCCAGGCCGCGGATCGCCGAGGAGCTCGGCATCAGCCCGGGTGAGCTGGCCGGCCTGCACCGCCGGTTCGAGGTGGTCCCCGGTGCCCAGGCCCAGGTCGACTGGGGCGACGAGGGCAAGGTCCTCGCCCACCTCGGTATCCCGCGGGTCTACTCGTTTCACATGACGCTGTCGTCTCGCGTGACCCGTTCTGCTGCTTCACCACCAGCCAGGATCTGGCGACGTTCTTCGAGTGCCACCGCCGGACGTTTGCGCACTTCGGCGGGGTGCCGATGAGCATTGTTCACGACCGCACCAAGACCGTGGTCCGCAGGTACATCGCCCCGGGTGAGGCTGTCCCGCTCCACCCCGAGGCGGTGGCCTTCGCCGGCCACTACGACCTCGACATCGACGTGCTCGCCGCCTACCGGCCGCAGGGCAAGGGCCGGGTCGAGCGGCAGGTCGCCATCGTCCGTGATCACGTCCTGGCCGGCTGGGCGTTCTCCTCGATCGAGGAGTTCGACGCCGCGTTCTCGGCCTGGGTGCCACTGCGGCGATCTTGCGTCCACGGCACACCCGGCGAGGTCATCGGCCATCGTGCGGTCCGCGATCACGTGGCCCTGCGGCCACTGCCGAGAACGCCCTACGTCGTCACGCAGCGGCACCTGCGGCATGCCGGCAAGGACTGCCTGGTCGCCTTCGACGCCAACCTCTACTCGATGCCTGCCCGCAGGGTCCGCGCCCGTCAGCTGGTCGAGATCAGGGCCACGAAGTCTCAGGTGATGCTCCACGCCACTGTCCCCGACGCCAACGGCAACCCACTGCTGGCCCGTCCATCCGCGGGCGCTGGGCCGCGGCGCTCGCGTCGTCCACGAACGCCACTGGGACGGTCTTCTTCCGAAGGGCGAAACCCACCGCGTCACCACGGGGGACCTTCTTCCCCAGCCCCGACGCGATCGTTCCGTGGCCGAGGAGACCAGTCCGCTGCAGGCCCTGCTGAGTCGGGCCGCCGCCGCTCACGTCGAGGTCGGCCGCAGGCCGCTGTCGGTCTATGACGAGCTGACCGGAACCCGTCCCGTTACCACCAAGTCCGCGACGAGGGAGTTCCGTTGAGCCAGCTGGTCAGCACCCGCATCCGCACCACGGCCGCCAAGCTCGGCCTGCCCCACCTTGCCGAGGGCATGAACCAGTACGCCCAGCGGGCCGATGAGGCGAGGATGGGCTATCTCGAGTTCGTTGACCTGGTCCTGGCGGAGGAGTTCGCCGTTCGGGATGATCGCCGCTTCCGCCAGAACCTGCGGCTGTCGAAGCAGCCACACCACAAGACGCTCGACGATTACGACTTCTCGTTCCAGCCCGAGCTCGATCCCCGCAAGATCAAGGACCTCGCCACCCTCTCCTTCGTCGAGGCCAAGGCCAATGCCGCCCTGCTCGGGCGCCCGGGGTCGGCAAGACCCACCTTGCCGTCGCTCCGGCGGTCGCCGTCTGCCGGGCGGCCTTCTCGATCTACTTCACCAGCCTTGACGACATGGTCAGTCACTTCAAGGCAACGGAGGCCGCGGGACGGCTGACCAGCAAGCTCCGCACCTACCTGCGGCCGAGCGTTCTCGTGGTGGACGAGGTCGGCTACCAGCCTCTCGACCGTGCCGAGGCGAACCTGGTCTTCCAGGTGATCTCCAAGCGCTATGAGAAGGGCTCGATCATCCTGACGTCGAACAAGACCTTCAGCAAAGCGCACATGTTCCGCTCAACCTGTGCGAGGCAGCGCCGATGGTCAATGGGTTCGGGGGGGTCAGGCTGCCGGGTCGGACCGGTGTGTGCGCCAGAGCGACCTGAGGGCTTCGAGCTCGGTGCGGGGGAAGTGTTCGCCCTACTTGCCGCGATATCCGCTCTCGCCGTACTTCGTGGCGAC
>NZ_JBVJHA010000030.1:0-1966 GCF_055587065.1 Kitasatospora sp. NPDC048662
GAGCAATGCTCGATACCTGTGGATCGGTTCCGGGAGGAGCGCGGAGGGCGTACCTTCCCGAATGATCCCGTGATGGTCATCGAGTAGGCCGACGTTGCAGCGTCGGTCGGGAAGGTACGCCCGTGCTCACGGTAGTCAATGCCGACTCGACGCGAGAGGCGCCCTGCTGGACGAGATTGTTCGTGAGGGTGCCCGGCGGATGCTGGCCGCCGCCTTGGAGGCCGAAGTCAACTCCTACATCGCCGAGTTGGCCCACGAGAAGGACGAGAGCGGACGGCGCCTGGTGGTCCGCAATGGCTACCACCAGCCCCGGAAGGTCACCACCGCCGCCGGCGTGATCGAGGTCAAGGCCCCGCGGGTGAACGACAAGCGGGTCGATGAGACCACCCGCGAGCGCAAGCGGTTCTCCTCGGCGATCCTGCCGCCCTGGTGCCGCAAGTCCCCGAAGATCGCCGAGGTGCTGCCACTGCTCTACCTGCACGGCCTGTCCTCGGGCGACTTCGTCCCGGCGATGGAGCAGTTCCTCGGCTCCTCGGCGGGGCTGTCGCCGGCCACGGTGACCCGGCTGACCACCCAGTGGCAGGCCGACCACGCCGCCTTCCAGGAACGCGACCTGTCCGGCACCGACTACGTCTACGTCTGGGTCGAGGGCATCCCCCTGCGTATACGCCTGGACGAAGCCAAGGCCGCCGTCCTGGTCGTTATCGGAGCGCGTGCGGACGGCACCAAGGAGCTGGTCGCGATGACCGACGGCTACCGGGAGTCCTCGGAGTCCTGGGCGGCGCTGCTGCGGGACTGCGCGCGCCGCGGCATGCGCGCTCCCATACTGGCGGTCGGCGACGGCGCACTCGGGTTCTGGAAGGCCCTGCGCGAGGTCTTCCCCACCACCCGCGAGCAGAGGTGCTGGGTTCACAAAACGGCCAACGTGCTCGACGCCCTGCCGAAGCCGGCCCAGCCGGCGGCGAAGAAGGCGATCCAGGACATCTACAACGCCGAGGACCGCGACCACGCCGATCGGGCGATCAAGACCTTCGCCAAGCTCTACGGCGCGAAGTTCCCCAAGGCCGTCGAGAAGATCACCGACGACCAGGACGTCCTGCTGGAGTTCTTCGGCTACCCGGCCGAGCACTGGATCCACCTGCGGACCACCAACCCGATCGAGTCGACCTTCGCCACCGTCCGGCTCCGCACCAAGGTCACCAAGGGCGCCGGCTCCCGCGCCGCCGGGCTCGCCATGGTCTTCAAGCTCATCGAGTCGGCCCAGACACGCTGGCGGGCCGTCAACGGCGCCCATCTTGTCCCGTTGGTCCGCGCAGGCGCCCGATTCGATCGCGGGCAGCTCGTCGAGCGCCCCGAGGCGGTGGCGGCATGAGGGGACCACTCGCTGTTCTGGTCAACGGGCTGCCCGGCGCGGGGAAGACGACCCTGGCCCGCATCCTGTCCCGTCACCTGGGGCTGCCGCTGTTCAGCAAGGACGTGATCAAGGAGGCCCACGCCGATGTGCTGGGAACCGAAAGAGCCGACTCGCCGCAACGACGTTGGAACGCCTCACTCGGCGCTGCAGCCAGCGAGACGATGTGGGCACTACTGGCGGACGCAGCTGCCGGTGCTGTCCTGGAATCCTGCTGGCCGACCGACTTTCGCGACTTCGTCCTGTGGGGCTTGAACCACGCCAACAACCCCGATGTGGTGGAGATTTGGTGTGACGTCCCGTTGGAGACCGCCCGCCTTCGCTTCGAAGCCCGTCACCCACGCCATCCGATTCATGGTGACCTGCTGACGGATGACGAGTGGGAACGCTGGCGACACACCGCTCGCCCTCTCCAGGTCGGTCCGACCCTGCACGTCGACACGACCCGCCCGGTCGACATGCAGGCCGTCATCGCCTGGATCCAGAAACCCGAGCATCGCAGTCACACCGACCACGATCGGGAAGGCTCAATCCACAGATCTTGACAATTACTCG
>NZ_JBVJHA010000031.1:0-1937 GCF_055587065.1 Kitasatospora sp. NPDC048662
CCCTGCACCAAACCCAACACACCCTCCACCACACCCCGCGCACCCACCGCCACACCCAACCCCTCATCCACCAACCCCACCTGACACACCACCACCTCGGGAAGCGGGGCGGTGCGGTCCTCCGCGAGGAGGGCGGCAAGGTCCGGCAGCTGTTCGGAGGCGCCGGCGGACAGGCCGAGCGGGTCGGGGCCGAGCAGGGCCCAGCTGACGGGGGTGGTGTCGAGGCCGGTGAGCGGTTGCCAGTCGATCCGGTGCAGCGGCAGGGCGCGCCCGCGGAGCTGTTCCTGGTCCTGGGCGAGCTCACGGAGCGCCAGGGATTCGACGGTGGCGACCGGCGCACCGGTCGGGTCGGCGAGCTCGATCGAGGCGGTGCCGTCGGCGCGCCTGGCCAGCCGGACCCGCAGCTCGGTGGCGCCGACGGCGTGCACCTGGACGCCGGTCCAGGCGAACGGCAGCGCGCCGGGCCGGGGTTCGTCCAACTCGCCCATGGCGAGCGGGTGCAGGGCGGCGTCCAGCAACGCCGGGTGGATCGCGAAGCGCTGGGCGTCGCGCTGCTCCGCGGGCTGCAGGGCGACCTCGGCGTACAGCTCGTCGCCCTGTCGCCACAGTCCGCGCAGGCACTGGAAGGGGGCGCCGTACTCGTAGCCGAGTTCCGCCAGCCGCCCGTACGCGTCGGAGAGGTCGATCCGGGTCGCCCCGGGCGGCGGCCAGGCGCCGGCCAACGGGCCGGCGGGTCGCGGTGCGCCGCCGGCGCGGCTGACGGCACCGGTGGCGTGGACGGTCCACTCCTCGTCGGCGGCGTCGGTGTCGGGCCGGGCGTAGACGGTGACCGCCCGGCGGCCGGACTCGTCGGCCTCCGCGATCGCCACCTGGACGGCGACGGCGCCCCTCTCGGGGAGCACCAGCGGGGCGATCAGGGTGAGGTCGTCGACCCGGTCGGCGTCCACGGCCTCGGCGGCCCGGTTGAGCATCTCCAGGAACCCGGTGCCGGGCAGCAGCGCGGTACCGGACAGCGCGTGGCCGGCCAGCCACGGGTGGCCGGAGAGCGAGAGCCGGCCGGTGAGCAGGACGCCGCTGCCGTCGCCGAGTTCGACGACCGCTCCGAGCAGCGGGTGACCGGCCGTGTGCAGACCCGCGGAGCTGACGTCGGCCTGGTCGGCGACCTGGTCCAGCCAGTACCGCTCCCGCTGGAAGGGGTAGGTGGGCAGTTCGGCGGCGGGCCCGGCACCGGCCGGGATCGCGTCGCTCCAGTCCACCGGCAGACCGTTCACGAAACCCTCGGCGAGCGAGCGGCGGAACCGGTCGAGCCCACCCTCCTGCCGTCGCAAGGTGGAGAGCGTCCGCGCGGCGGCCCCGGCCGGGCCGAGGTCGGCGAGGGTCTCCTCGATGCCGACGGTGAGCACCGGGTGCGGGCTGGCCTCCACGAACCAGCGGAACCCGGCCTCGGCCAGTGCCCGCGTCGCCTCCTCCAGGCGCACCGTGTTCCTCAGGTTGGTGTACCAGTACTCGGCGTCCAGTTCCGCGCCGTCCTTGAACGTGCAGTCGACCGTCGAGAAGAACGGCACCTCGGCGGTCCTCGGCCGGACCGGTGCCAGCACGTCGAGCAGTTCCGCGCGGAGCCCCTCCACGTGCGCGGAGTGCGAGGCGTAGTCGACCGGGATCCGGCGGGCCCGCACGCCGTCGGCCTCCAGCTCGCCGAGCAGTGCGTCCAGCGCGGTCACCTCGCCCGACACCACCACGGAGCGGGGTCCGTTCACCGCTGCCACCGAGATCCGTCCGGCGTGCCGGTCCAGCCGCTGCTCGACCTCGGCGGCGGGAAGAGCCACCGAAACCATGCCACCAGTGCCCGCCAACCGCAGCAACGCCTTGCTGCGCAACGCCACCACCCGCGCCGCATCCCGCAACGACAACGCACCCGCCACACACGCCGCCGCAAT
>NZ_JBVJHA010000032.1:0-1675 GCF_055587065.1 Kitasatospora sp. NPDC048662
AGTGGCTGTTGTCTTTCCGGGCTTGAGAGCTGCGTTTCCGCTGTTCAGGCATAGGGTCGGTGGTCTCGGGGAGTGGTGGCGTGTCATGTTGTCGCTCTGGTGGAGGTCGGGATGCCGTCGGTCGTTGGGCTGCTGGAAGAGCGTGAGCTGACCGCTCGCCGTCGTGTGGACGCGCTGCGGGAGGAGGCGGACCGTATCCAGGCCGAGCTGGTCGTGGCCGAGCGGGAGTGGAGTGAGTGGGTCATCGCCCGTTCACGCGTCGGCGAGGTGTTGTCCCGGGGCGAAGGAGACGCCGCCGAGCCGGATGCCGCCGAGGAGCCGTCGGATCGTGGTGAACCGCCGGTGCCGCACGCATCTTCGGAGGCGGCGAAGCCGAAATCGGTGGTGCCGATGTGGCGTGCGGGTCTGGCCTGGTCGGCACTGTCGGCGGACTACCAACGCATCGTGCAGGCTCTCGCGGACCGCAACCGGCTCGGTCAAGGTCCGCTGACCTGCCAGGAGATGGCCGGCTGCTTCGGCCTGGACCCGGTGCCCGCGAAGATCGAGGCGTTGCGGTCGAAGGCGAAGCGGCTGACAGCGCGCGGGTGGCTGGCCGAGCCGGCGCCGGGCCGGTTCACGCTCGCGAAGAGCGTGACCGGGCAAGGCGCCGGGTCATGAGCTGCGTCATCGACCAGTAGACCATCGCCTCCGCGCTGCTGGTGGATCGCTCGAAGTCCCGCACGAGGCGGCGGCTTCGCATCAGGTGGGCGAAGAACCGCTCCACGATCCAGCGCTTGGGAAGCACGACGAAGCCGCGCATGTCGTCACTGCGCTTGACGATGGCCAGGACCAGGGCGAGGACGGCGAGGCCGTGCTCGACGAGGCTGCCGGTGTAGCCTCCGTCGGCCCAGACCAGCGCCAGCCGGTGATGCGCGGCGGCGACCTGGGCGAGCAGGACCTGCGCGGCCGCGCGGTCCCCGATGTCTGCCGAGGTGACCATCACTGCCAGCAGCAGGCCGAGGGTGTCGACCACGGCGTGCCGTTTGCGGCCGTTGATCAGCTTGCCGCCGTCGAAGCCCCGGCTGTCGGCGCCGACGACGGTGTCCGCCTTGAGGGACTGGGAGTCGATCACGCCGGCGCTCGGCTCCGCATCCCGCCCGGCCTGCTCGCGGACCTTGCGACGGAGCCGGTCGTGGAACTCCTTGACCAGGCCGTGGTCGCGCCAGCGGCGGAAGAACGCGTAGACCCGGTCCCACGGCGGGAAGTCGGCCGGCATGGCCCGCCACTTCGTTCCGTTGTCGACCAGGTAGCGGATCGCATCCAGTATGGCGCGGTGGCAGTACACCTCCGGCTGCCCGCCCCGGCCCCGCAGCCAGCCCGGCACCGGCAGCAGCGGCCGCACCACCGCCCACTCCGCCTCGGACATGTCCGTCGGGTAGCGGCGCTCACGGATCCCGTGGTCGGTGGCGTTCCCGAACCGGTGTGCCAGGCAGTCACACGCGAGAGTGACCGAAGTGGACCCCGCTCCCGCGATGCCGTAGAACTGCGACAACAGGGCCTCCTGGACTGCTCTTTGGCGTAGACACCCTTCGAGCTACCAAGAGGCCCTGCTTTCATGCGCGCCGGCCGTCATACTCACCCGATCGAGACTCCCGTTCGACCAGCACCCCTCAAGATCGGAACGACAACAGCCACT
>NZ_JBVJHA010000033.1:0-1566 GCF_055587065.1 Kitasatospora sp. NPDC048662
ACGTCGGCCTACTCGATGACCATCACGGGATCATTCGGGAAGGTACGCCCTCCGCGCTCCTCCCGGAACCGATCCACAGGTATCGAGCATTGCTCGACCTCGGCAGCTGTCAGCTCCCAGCCCGTAGGCCAGAAGATCAAGTCGCTTACATAGCCGGTCGGACAGCCAAGGGCCCTGCCCAACGCCGTCAGTACGCCGTACGCCTCGGCATCGTCGGCGTAGTCCGCATCCATGATCTTCTGCACCAGCGCAACGGCCTTTGCGCGAGCCATCACCGTCACAGCTGCCCCTTCCGGAAGAGGGCCAGCCTGGACAGTCACGTGATCGGCCGGACAGCTCCTACAGGAGTTGGGAGTTGTGCGGCCGGTCATTGGTCGGTGCGTACGGTCGGCGGTGGTTGTCTGCGCGGTCCCGCAATGCGTTCGTCGTGGACCTCGGGCCGTGTCTCGGCCAGGCCGACGAGGGGCTGCCGCTCATCCTGGTTGGCGCGGTCCGCCGGGCTTCCGTGCTCGACCTGAACACGAGTGGCCGGTCCGGGATCACTGCCCGGATCCCCGTGGAGGTCCCGGGAAGGAGCAGGCCTCGTTTGTCGGGGTCATGGGCGGACGTGTCTGTGGCCGAGTGACGGGCCGGGGAATCCGGGTGGGGGCCGTGGTGTGCTCGAAGGTTGGTGTTGCCTGGAGTGGGATCGGCGGGCAGGTGCACTCGCGGCAACAACGGCTCTGCCGGCGCCCGCTGCGCGTCAGTCGGTGGCACACCGGACCGGTGGACCATGCAGGCCGGGACGCTGGGGCGGGGAGGCGTCGGCGGGGTGGGCAAGTAGGTGCTGCAGTACTCGATCGGCGGTGGTGATCTCGTTGCGGGGTGGGTGGCGGGTATGGCGGCGGCTGCGGTCCTGTCGGCCGGATCGGGGGTCGGCAACGGGCGTCCTCGGTCAGCTTTCAGAAGCTCTGCGTGGTCATGAGGCCGGAGCTTGGCAGGCTGGTCCGGCGCCGGTGGGGGGAGGGGGAGGTTCGGCCGTGCTGGGTCGGGCGGTTGAGGAGTCAGTAGAGTCGGCTGACCACGGACGTCGGCGTGCCGGGAGGGACCCGGGCCGTTGGGCGTTCAGGAGGGTGTTCGCGATGCCGCAGATTTTGATTGACCACTCGCCGGGCCTGGACTTCGATGCGACGGCGTTTGCGAAGGAGGTTCACCAGCTGATTCCCGAGGTGATCGACACGGCCACCGCCGATTGCAAGACGCTGGTGCGGCCGGCGGTTTCGCATCTGGTCGGTGACGGGGCGTTGGGGGAGGCGGTGGTGCTGGTGGAGATCAAGATCCTGGCCGGGCGCAGTGCCGAGGTGCGCAGTGAGTTGTCCGTGCGGGTCACTGATCTGCTGCGGTCGTACGTCCGGGTGCCGGCCGCGTTCGGTGTCGAGGTGAGTGAACTGGACCGGGAGACCTACGTGTTCGTTCATCACGCCGGGCACTGAGTGGCTGTTGTCTTTCCGGGCTTGAGAGCTGCGTTTCCGCTGTTCAGGCATAGGGTCGGTGGTCTCGGGGAGTGGTGGCGTGTCATGTTGTCGC
>NZ_JBVJHA010000035.1:0-1079 GCF_055587065.1 Kitasatospora sp. NPDC048662
TCCCAAGTAGCACGGGGCCCGAGAAATCCCGTGTGAATCTGGCGGGACCACCCGCTAAGCCTAAATATTCCCTGGTGACCGATAGCGGATAGTACCGTGAGGGAATGGTGAAAAGTACCGCGGGAGCGGAGTGAAATAGTACCTGAAACCGTGTGCCTACAAGCCGTGGGGGCAGTCCTTCGGGGCTGTGACTGCGTGCCTTTTGAAGAATGAGCCTGCGAGTTTGCGGTGTGTAGCGAGGTTAACCCGTGTGGGGTAGCCGTAGCGAAAGCGAGTCCGAACAGGGCGTTTGAGTTGCATGCCCAAGACCCGAAGCGGAGTGATCTAGCCATGGGCAGGTTGAAGCGCGGGTAAGACCGTGTGGAGGACCGAACCCACCAGGGTTGAAAACCTGGGGGATGACCTGTGGTTAGGGGTGAAAGGCCAATCAAACTCCGTGATAGCTGGTTCTCCCCGAAATGCATTTAGGTGCAGCGTCGTGTGTTTCTTGCCGGAGGTAGAGCACTGGATAGGCGATGGGCCTCACCGGGTTACTGACCTTAGCCAAACTCCGAATGCCGGTAAGTGAGAGCACGGCAGTGAGACTGTGGGGGATAAGCTCCATGGTCGAGAGGGAAACAGCCCAGAACACCGACTAAGGTCCCTAAGCGTGTGCTAAGTGGGAAAGGATGTGGAGTCGCAGAGACAACCAGGAGGTTGGCTTAGAAGCAGCCACCCTTGAAAGAGTGCGTAATAGCTCACTGGTCAAGTGATTCCGCGCCGACAATGTAGCGGGGCTCAAGCACATCACCGAAGTCGTGTCATTGCAGCAACAGGGCCAACGCCCGCTGTGATGGGTAGGGGAGCGTCGTGTGCCGGGTGAAGCAGCCGAGGAATCGAGTTGTGGACGGTTCACGAGTGAGAATGCAGGCATGAGTAGCGATACAAGAGTGGGAAACTCTTGCGCCGATTGACCAAGGGTTCCTGGGTCAAGCTGATCTGCCCAGGGTAAGTCGGGACCTAAGGCGAGGCCGACAGGCGTAGTCGATGGACAACGGGTTGATATTCCCGTACCCGCTTTGAAGCGCCAACGCTGAACC
>NZ_JBVJHA010000036.1:0-1040 GCF_055587065.1 Kitasatospora sp. NPDC048662
GATTCGTCGTGGCGAAGCTGAGAACTTAAGCGCCAGTAAACGGCGGTGGTAACTATAACCATCCTAAGGTAGCGAAATTCCTTGTCGGGTAAGTTCCGACCTGCACGAATGGCGTAACGACTTCTCGACTGTCTCAACCACAGGCCCGGTGAAATTGCATTACGAGTAAAGATGCTCGTTTCGCGCAGCAGGACGGAAAGACCCCGGGACCTTTACTATAGCTTGATATTGGTGTTCGGTTCGGCTTGTGTAGGATAGGTGGGAGACTTTGAAGCCGTGACGCCAGTCATGGTGGAGTCGCCGTTGAAATACCACTCTGGTCGTGCTGGATGTCTAACCTGGGTCCGTGATCCGGATCAGGGACAGTGTCTGGTGGGTAGTTTAACTGGGGCGGTTGCCTCCTAAAGGGTAACGGAGGCGCCCAAAGGTTCCCTCAGCCTGGTTGGCAATCAGGTGTTGAGTGTAAGTGCACAAGGGAGCTTGACTGTGAGACTGACGGGTCGAGCAGGTACGAAAGTAGGGACTAGTGATCCGGCGGTGGCTTGTGGAAGCGCCGTCGCTCAACGGATAAAAGGTACCCCGGGGATAACAGGCTGATCTTCCCCAAGAGTCCATATCGACGGGATGGTTTGGCACCTCGATGTCGGCTCGTCGCATCCTGGGGCTGGAGTAGGTCCCAAGGGTTGGGCTGTTCGCCCATTAAAGCGGTACGCGAGCTGGGTTTAGAACGTCGTGAGACAGTTCGGTCCCTATCCGCTGTGCGCGTAGGAGTGTTGAGAAGGGCTGTCCCTAGTACGAGAGGACCGGGACGGACGAACCTCTGGTGTGCCAGTTGTCCTGCCAAGGGCATGGCTGGTTGGCTACGTTCGGGAGGGATAACCGCTGAAAGCATCTAAGCGGGAAGCCTGCTTCGAGATGAGCACTCCCACCTCCTTGAGAGGGTAAGGCTCCCAGTAGACGACTGGGTTGATAGGCCGGATATGGAAGCCCTGTGAGGGGTGGAGTTGACCGGTACTAATAGGCCGAGGGCTTGTCCTCAG